>NZ_JBIRPV010000002.1:0-1268999 GCF_044332865.1 Streptomyces sp. NPDC021225
CCGCTTCCGCAAGCGCCGCGCCGTCGCCCGAACACACCATTGCACGCCTCAAGGACCACCAAGTCCTCCGCCAGTGCCTCCGCAAGGGAGAAGGGGTCAACCACGCCGTCGCCGGCAGCTGCCCTGCACAACCTGAAACTGGAGATCAACAGCTGACCACGAACCGGCAACTGTCCACAGGAAAACACGCCTGACCTGGCATTACGGGATATCTCTTAGCCCCGCCCGGGTGGCCTGCGCTTCTTGATTCCTGACCGGTCTGGTCACCTGCTTCGCCACGCACGGCGGCATCTCCGCCGACTCGCCCGCCATCTGGCGCCGGTAGGCGCTGGGCGGCATGCCGACGAGCTCGGTGAAGCGGGTGCTGAAGGTGCCCAGCGACGCGCAGCCGACCGCGAAGCAGACCTCGGTGACGCTGAGGTCGCCACGGCGCAGCAGCGCCATCGCGCGCTCGATGCGCCGCGTCATCAGATAGGAGTACGGCGACTCTCCGTAGGCGATCTTGAACTGGCGGCTGAGGTGTCCGGCGGACATGTTCACGCCGCGGGCGAGCGCCTCGACGTCCAGCGGCCGCGGGTACTCCCGGTCGATCCGGTCGCGGACGCGGCGCAGCAGCGCGAGGTCGCTCAGGCGCTGCTCCGCGGCGGGTCTGCTGCTCATCTGCCCGATGGTGCCATGTCGCACCGACGTTGCCCAGCGTCTTCGGCGCCGGTCAGACCGGTCCGAACCAGGTGGACAGCGCTTCGCGCAGGCCCTCGTCCGTGGTGCCTTGCCAGGCGACGTAGCAGTCGGGGCGGAGCAGCAGCGCGGTGTCGAGTCCCGGGACGGCTACGGTGTCGACGCGCTGCGCCCATGGGCCCGTGTCGAGGGCGCCGGTGGGGTCCAGGAGGAGCGGGCGGCCGGCGCGGGTCAGCTCGCGCAGTCCCGGTACGTCGGGCGCCCACCGGCCGACGAGCGGTCCGGTCGCCGGGCCCATGTCGTAGGCGATGTCCGCGCCGGACAGCAGATCCGCGAGGTGCTGCCGGGTCGTGGGCTGGGCGAGCAGTTCGCCGAACAGTTCGCGCAGCGCCGTCACTTCGCCGCCCGGGCGGGTCAGCAGCGACTGTGCCCGGGTGTGCATGGCGACGCGCCGTGCCACCGGGGCCCGTTCCGCCTCGTAGCTGTCCAGCAGCCCCTCGGGCGCGTGGCCGTGCAGCTCCGCGGCCAGCTTCCAGCCGAGGTTCACCGCGTCCTGGAGACCCATGTTGAGCCCGGGGCCGCCGATCGCCGAGTGCACATGCGCGGCGTCCCCGAGCAGGAAGACGCGGCCCGCGCGGTAGCGCTCCGCGATGCGGGTGTTGCCGCCGAACACTCGCCTCATCACATGCGGTCCCGGCCCGGTCGGCGGGGCGAGCGGCACATCCGCGGCGCCGAGCAGCCGGGAGGCGCTGGCCCGCAGCTCGTCGAGGGACGCCTCGCCCTCGGCGGGCTGGTCCCACTCCACCGTGCTGAGCAGCGGATCCCGGTCCGGGAACGGCGCCCAGGCGATGAGGCCGCGTTCGGTGCGCAGATGCCGGAACGGCGGGACGACGCCGAAGCCGGGTACGACCAGGCCGCCGTCGGCGTCGACCATGCCCGGATCCACGCTCACCTGTCCCACGCGCGCCACCGAGTCGTCGGCGGTCACACCGGGGAAGCCGATCCCGGTGGTCTTGCGGACCACGCTGCGCCCGCCGTCGGCGCCGACCAGGAACGCCGCTTCGATCGGCTCCCGTCCGCGCAGTTCGATCGTCACCGACTTCTCGTCCTGCATCAGACCGATGACCTCGTGGTCGCGGCGTATCTCGACGCCCAGTTCGGCGGCGCGCTCGGCGAGCATCTGCTCGATCCGGCGCTGCGGCACCATCAAGGTGTAGAGCGGGTTGTCCGGCAGGTCGCTCAGCTCGAGCGGGAACGCGCCGAATACGTAGCTGGGCACCGGCTCGGGGGTGGCGCCGGGCGCTGTCAGCCGCTCGTACAGCCCGCGCCGGTCGAGCATTCGCACGACCTGGCCGACCATGCCGTTCGCGCGCTGCTCGGTCGACGGTTCGGTGAGGCGTTCCAGGACGAGCGGGCGTATGCCGGTCAGGGCGAGCTCGCAGGCGAGCATCAGGCCGTTGGGGCCGGCGCCCGCGATGACGACGTCGATCATGAGTAGAGTCCTTTTCGGTTTTTAAGCAGGCGGTATCGGCCCGGTCGGTCGCCGGGCTTTGTGTGCGCAGGGGGGCCTACGGCGTGGGCGTGGGCAGCCCCGCCGCGATCAGAGTGAAGGCGTCCGTGAGCAGCCGACTCATCGGCGCCGGCGGATCGGTGCGGAGATGGTGCGCCATGGCCGTGTTCGTCGCGGCCATGACCGCGGACGCGACAAGGTGCGGATACAGGTCCTGCTGCGGATCGATGCCGGTGCGGTCGGCGACGGCCGCGGCGATCTCGGCCTGGGCGATGGCCCCGGCCCGCAGTAGCTCGCTCTGAAGGACCGGTTCGGCGAGCATCACGCGCACCCCCGCTGTCCACTGCGCCGCGTCGGGAACGACGGGATGGGCGGCCACTGCCGCGTCGGGCTCGAACTGCGGCAGTACGGAGTGGAGGACCGCGTCCCACAGCGGCTCCGCCGGGCGCTCGCGCAGCGCCTCCGCGATGCCCAGACATCGGTCGAGGTGGCGGGCGGCGATCGCCTCACCCTTACTGGAGAAGTAGTTGTTGAACGTGCGCGGCGAGACGCCCGCGGCCTCGGCGATGTCCTCCACCTTGACGCTGTCGAACCCGTGCTCGACGGTAAGCCGGATCGCCGCCCAACTGAGCGACGCGCGTGTCTCGGCCTTCTTCCGCTCTCGCAGCCCCATGAAGCAAGAGTATAGAAATTTGCGCGCCGCGCAAACATGCGTGACACGCAAATTCTTAGCGGGTGGCAGCCAGCGCCCGCATCCGCCGGCGGAACCCGTCCCCGGCCACGGAGCCGAACCACACGGCCAGATGGTCCGCGTCGACCGCCCGCCACGCCGCCACCTCCGCGCGTACCTCCCGGACGTCGCGCCCGTCGTCGTCCCAGTCGATCCGCGCGCCGGCGTTGATGTCCCGTCCTCCGCCGCTCAGCTCCCGCAGCCTCGACCGGTGTGCGGCGAACTCCTCCGGGCCCAGCCCGACCCCGTGCCACCAGTCGCCGACCTGGGCGGCCCGGCGCAGCGCGGCGTTCGAGTTGCCGCCGATGAGGAACGGCACGGGCCGCTCGGGGACGGGCTGGAAGACGGCGCGCCCGTCGAAGGAGTGGTACGCGTCCTCGTACGCCCCGCCGCCGCTCTCGTGCAGCTGCCGGATCAGCCGCAGCGCGCTGGTCGTCCGGGAGCCCCGCCCCGAACGGGTCCGGACGGCAGCAGATGGTCAGGCAGCCAGACGCCGTCGTATCCGAGGTCCTCGGCCTCCCGGGCGAGGCGAGCCAACTCGTGGATGTCCGCCCCGGGCGACTCGGCGGGCAGCCCGCGTCGTGGGCAAAGGAATGGGCCGAGCCTTCTGGCTCGGCCCCCCGTGTCGCCCGTTTGGAGTGGTGATGTCCTAAGAGCTATCCCGTGGTGCTGGGATAGTCCGGGTTGCGGGCTCGGCATCCCAAGCGTGGTCCCGGCGGCCGGGTCTCTCCCCCATGGCCTTCGGCATGGGAGGTACCCCCGGGGTAGACGTGTCGCCTACCGGAATCTGCCGAGCAGAGGCTGTGCTTCACCTGCGGTGGAGTTCAGCTGCCACGAGTGTCCGGCCCGGAGGCGTGGACTGCCGTGGTTGACTCGACGGGGCGTCTTGCCGCCCTCTGCCGAGCCTAACGATGCTCGGCCATCCGGGTTACGGATGCTCGGAGGATTACGGGATAAGGCCTAGTTGGGCACAGGCACCGGAAGCGCCTCGTCGAACGGCAGGGCCTGGGGAGTGGTGTCCTTGAACTGGGCCGAGGCGCCTCTGTCCGAACCCGCGTGGCCGGAAGTCGCCAGGGCGGTGCCGACGGTGCCGAGTGCTGCTATCCCTGCGATCGCCAACGTGACAACGGCCTTCTTTGTGCGAATCATTGCAGCTCCTCAGGGTGGGGAGATAATAGACATTTTGTATTGCAAACGCGCCGGTCAGGGTATGGATGTTCGGCCATATGGCTTGAACTGGCGGAACGTTGGCGTGAAGGCCCCCTGTTTTCCATATGCACAGGGGCCGATGCCGGCAGCTTCCCCTCCCTGCCGCCGACATCGGCCCCCTGCGGTTCTCCCCGTGCGGATCGAGGATGTCCCCCCCCTGCCGGGATCCCCCTTCCCGGGAACCCCCCTCTTACCGGGAGCCCTCCGCTGCGGGCTCCTTGGCGCCGGCCGCGAGCGGCTTCGGCGCCGGCATGACCTCATCCGTGGTGCTGATCTGGCTGGGGTCGACTCCCTGCCCCTCGTCCGCCTTGGCGGCGAGCGGCTTCGGTGCGGGCATCACCTCGTCCTTGGTGGTGAGTGCCGGCGGAGCGGGCATGGCCTCGTCCCGGGTCGTGATCCCCGGTGGCGCGGGCATGACCTCGTCCTTGGTGGTGATGGGCGAAGGTGCGGGCATCGCCTCATCCATGGGGCGGTAGGCATCGGACTTCGGCTTCTTGTCGTTGCTCATTGCCATCAACTTCCTTGAGCTGTGGTTGGCGGAGTGCGCAATGCCCGTCCGGCGACTCCCCCGTGGGTCGCCGGACGGGCATCTCAGGGCCGCTCACACTAGTTGGAGGACCTGACAACCGACCCGCCTGCCCCCCGCGGGGGCGGATCGACTAAGTACAGAGTGGCGGAGCTCGATAAACGAAAAATAAACGGACGAACCGGGCCGCGTTATGCGGTCGCCGCGGTCGCCGCGGTCGCCGATGCGGCCAGGAGATGCCGGACCTCGTCCGCCTCGGCCGCCCCCAGCCGTTCGTGGATGGACAGGGCCTCCTGCCAGCAGGCCTCGGCCCGGCCGCTCTGCCTGAGCTGCGACAGCGCCTTGCCGAGCACCGTCAGCACGATGGCGCGCCGCCATTCGCCGCCGTGGCCGCGCAGGGCGAGGGCCTGCTCGGCGTGGGCGGCGGCCTGTGCCGCCTGGTGCATGGTGAGGTGGACCTCCGCCAGGCGCTGGTGGGCCATCCCCTCCCACAGGGGCTGGCGGCACTCCTGGAGGAGCGTGAGCGCCTCCGTCAACTCGGTGAGCGCCTCCGCGTGTTTGCCCGAACCGGACAGCGCTATTCCCAGCTGGTACTTCCCCGTGGCCAGGCGCATCACATGGCCGAGGCTCCCCAGGATCTGCACCCCCTGCCGGGCCGTGTCGACGGCGCTGTGCGCGCGATCCGTCTCGAGGAGCACACGCGACAGATTGCCCAACGCGCTGGCCTCGCCCGGGCGGTTGCCGTCCTTACGGAAGGCTTCGATCGCCTGGAGGAGATACTTCTCCGCCTGTTCGGGGCTCCTGCGGGAGAGGGCGAAGATGATGCCGAGCTGGTTCGGCACCCGGCTGGTCGGCACCGGGTCCTGCGCCGCCCGGCCCAGTTCCCACGCGGTCTTGGCCTGCTCCTCGGCGTCGTCGTACCGGCCCGCCAGGCTGAGGGCATGGGCCAGCAGCGTCCTGGCGCGGCCTTCCGCCTGAAGGTCTCCGGCCTTGCGCGCGGCGTCCCCGACCGCGGCCGCGACGGCCTCGTAACGGCGCGAGTTCACACCGGACTCGGCGATGTCGGGCGCGGCGGCCACCAGATCCGCGGCCCTGCGCACCATGGCGGCGGACGACGCCGTCTGCTGGGCGCACGCCAGCAGGCAGTCGGCCTCGGTGAACAGCCAGTCCAGCGCGGCGCTCTGGTCGGGGAAGTCGAGCCCGGGGCGGTCGGTCGGCGCCAGGTGGTCGACCAGCCGGTCGCCCGGCCGCTCCAGGGCGTACACGCGGGCGGCCGTGGCGAGGTAGAAGTCCAGCAGCCGCGACATCGCCGCCTCACGGTCCGCCATCGACTGGTCCCGTTCCGCACAGTCACGCGCGTAGAGGCGTACGAGATCGTGATAGCGGTAGCGCCCGGGCGCGGCGGACTCCAGCAGCGAGGCGTCGACCAGGGACTCGATGAGCTCCTCGGCGTCGAAGGTGTCCATGTCGAGGATGACGGCGGCCGCCGCGAGCGAGATGTCGGGGCCGTCCGCGAGGCCCAGCAGGCGGAAGGCCCGGGCCTGCTGGGGCTCCAGCTGCCCGTAGCCCAGCTCGAACGTGGCCCGCACGGCGAGGTCGCCGGCCCGGAGCTCGTCCAGGCGCCTGCGCCCGTCGGCCAGCTTGCGCGCCAGGAAGGACACGGTCCAGGTCCGGCGGGAGGCGAGCCGGGACGCCGCGATGCGGATGGCCAGCGGCAGGAAGCCGCACGCCGCCACCACGTCCATGGCCGCGTCCCGCTCCGAGCTGACCCGCTCCTCGCCGACGATGCGGGTGAAGAGGACGAGGGCCTCCTCGGGGCTCATCACGTCCAGGTCCACCAGATGCGCGCTCTCCAGGTCGACCATGCGGGCGCGGCTGGTGATCAGCGCCGCGCACCCCTCGGTGCCGGGCAGCAGCGGCCGCACCTGCGCCGCGTCGCGCGCGTTGTCGAGCAGCGCCAGCACGCGGCGGCCGTCCAGCGTGGAGCGGTAGAGGGCGGCGCGTTCCTCCACGCCCTTGGGGATCGCGGAGTCGGGGATGCCCAGGGCGCGCAGAAACGCGCCGAGGACCGCCTGGGGCTCGGTCGGCACCGGGCCCGCGCCCTGGAGATCGACGTAAAGCTGACCGTCCGGGAAGTGGTGCCGGGCGGCGTGTGCCACATGGACGGCCAGGGTGGTCTTGCCGACGCCGCCTATGCCCGCCACCGCTGACACGGCCATGACACGCCCCTCCGCCGTGGCGAGCTGGTCGCTCAGCTCGTCGACAAAAGCGTCGCGGCCGGTGAAGTCGGACACGGTCGCGGGCAGCTGGGCGGGGCGCACAAACGTCGGGCCGGTGCCGGAGGTACGGGCGTCGGCCGGGGCGGCCAGGCCGGCGTCCGCCTGGAGGATGCGCTGCTGAAGCTCGGACAGCTCCGCGCACGGATCGGCGCCCAGCTCCTCGGCCAGCAGCCGCCGGGTGTCGTTGTACACGGCCAGCGCCTCGGCCTGCCGCCCGCTGCGGTACAGCGCGAGCATCAGCAGCTCGCGCAGCCGCTCGCGGAACGGGTGCTGGGCGGTGAGCGCGGTCAGCTCGGAGACCGCCTCCGCGTGGAAGCCGACGTTCAGGTCGAGGTCGAGCCGGGTCTCGACGAGGACGAGGTGCCACTCCTCGAGCCGCATGCGCTGCGTCTCCGCGTACGGGCCGGGCAGCCCGGCCAGCGGCTCACCGGCCCACAGGTCCAGCGCCTTGTTGATGAGCTCACGCGCCCGCGACCGGTCGCCGGAGTGCTGGGCCTTCTCCGCCTCCGCGGCCAGCTGCTCGGCCACCTCGGCGTCCACGGCCCCGATCCCGATCCGGATGGCGTAGCCCCCCGACTCGCTCACCAGCACGTCGGAGTCCGGCCCGAAGGCCTTGCGCAGTCGCGAGGCATAGGTGCGCAGCGCGGCGACGGCCGCGTCCGGGGGCTCCTCGCCCCACAGGCCGTCGATCAGCTCCGGTGCGGTCGCGGTGCGCCCGCCGCGCAGCAGCAGGGCGGCCAGCAGCGCCTTCTGCTGCGGTGAGCCGCTGTGGATCTGTTCGTCGCCCCGCCAGGCCCGGACCGGTCCGAGCACGGTGAAGCGCAACTGCTGCCCTTGCACCGGCTCCCTCTCGGCCGTCATGGTCTCCCCCTGCCTGAGCTTTCTAGTCGCACGGGTAAGTTTGCCTTGCCTCAGCCCCCTACGTCAGTAGGGGCCTGGTCTCTCCACAAGCCCGCCATACTTGCCCGGCCGCCGCGTTCGCCGGTGTTTCGTACGCGCTCGGGGCGCGACCGGAGTGATCCCTTCGGGTGATGCTCGCTACGGGAAATGAACACTCCAGGCTGCCTCAACTCGCAAGTCCTACGGCGTAATTGAGCCATCAACCAGCAATCGGCTCCGGGGCGGGACCGGCCGCGTGCACCGTAGCTGACGAACCGTCAGATCGGCGCTACCGTGACACGCATGGAGAGCTTCCCGAAGATAATCTCGGTGGACGACCACACGGTCGAACCCGCTCACGTCTGGCGGGACCGCCTCCCGTCGAAGTACCGCGACATCGGCCCGCGCGTCGTCCGGGCGCCCCTGAAGGAGATGACCTTCGTCGGCGGCAAGTTCGCCCCGAAGATGGGCGCCCCCGGCGACGACGGGCCGATCGCGGACTGGTGGGTGTACGAGGACCTGCACCGGCCGCTCACCCGCCTCGACACCGCCGTCGGATACAGCAGGGACGAGGTCAGGCTCGAGGCCATCACGTATGAGCAGATGCGGCCCGGCTCCTTCTCGGTGCCCGACCGGCTCGCGGACATGGACGTCAACCACGTCCAGTCCGCCCTGTGCTTCCCAACCTTCCCCCGCTTCTGCGGGCAGACCTTCACCGAGGCCAAGGACCACGAGCTCGGCCTGCTGGCGCTGCGCGCGTACAACGACTGGATGGTGGAGGAGTGGTGCGGGCCCGAGGCGCGGGGGCGGCTGATCCCGCTCACCCTCATCCCGCTGTGGGACGCCGAGCTGGCCGCCGCCGAGGTGCGCCGCAACGCCGCGCGCGGGGTGCGCGCCGTCTGCTTCTCGGAGATCCCGCCGAACCTGGGGCTGCCGTCGGTGCACACCGACGCGTGGGACCCCTTCTTCGCGGCCTGCGACGAGACCGGGACGGTGATCGCCATGCACATCGGCTCGTCCTCCCGCATGCCTTCGACCTCGGCGGACGCGCCTCCGGCGGTCGGTTCGACCATCACCTTCGCCAACTGCTGCTTCTCGATGGTCGACTGGCTGATGAGCGGCAAGCTGGACCGGTTCCCCGATCTCAAGATCATGTATGCCGAGGGCCAGATCGGCTGGATCCCATACATCCTGGAGCGCGCCGACGTGGTCTGGGAGGAGAACCGGGGCTGGGGCGGGGTGGCCGACAAGGTGCTGCGGCCGCCGTCCGAGCTGTTCGCCGAGCATGTGTGCGGGTGCTTCTTCGACGACGCCTTCGGGCTGCGGAACCTGGACGCCATCGGGGCGGGCAACGTCCTGTACGAGACCGACTACCCGCACTCCGACTCGACCTGGCCCAAGTCGCGCGAGGTCGCCGAGGCCCAGATGGGACATCTGCCGCGGGACGTCGTCGAGCGGATCGTGCGCGGCAACGCGATCGAGCTGCTCGGGCTGACGGAGGACGGCCTCTGGGCCGGGCCGGGGGCGTGATCGCGCGTGCGCATCCTGCCCGAAGGGCGGCTGAGCTACGGAATGCAGCTTCCGGTCCAGTCGCAGAGCACCATGTTCGCCGAGCCGTGGGAGGCCGAGGCCGGCCCGGCCGACCTCGTCGAGATCGCCCGCGCCGCCGACCGGCTCGGCTTCGCGTACATCGCGGTGTGCGACCACGTGGCGATCCCCCGGCGGCTCGCCGACGCCATGGGCACCGTCTGGTACGACCCGGTGGCCACCCTCGCCTATCTGGCCGCCGCCACCGAGCGGGTGCGGCTGCTCAGCCATGTCGCGGTCGCCGCGCTGCGGCATCCGCTGCTGAGCGCCAAGCAGTACGCCACGCTCGACCATCTGAGCGGCGGGCGGCTGATCCTGGGGGTCGGGGCCGGGCACGTGCGGGAGGAGTTCGAGGCGCTGGGCGTGGACTTCGCCGCGCGCGGCGCACTCCTGGACGAGACCGTGGACGCGCTGAAGGCCGCGCTGGGCCCGGGGGAGTTCCCCGAGTTCCGCGGCGAGCGGTTCGCGTTCGCCGGGCTCGGGCAGGCCCCGCGCCCCGTACAGACGCCGCGGCCGCCGATCTGGGTGGGCGGCTCCTCCGCCGCGGCGGTGCGCCGCGCGGCGGTGCGGGGGGACGGCTGGCTGCCGCAGGGTGACCCACGGGACCGGCTGCCGGGGCAGCTCGCCCGACTGCGCGAGCTGCGCGAGCGGGCCGCCCGGCACGACCCGGCCTGCGCCGAGCCCGCCGAGATCGGGGCCATCGCGGAGCCCCTGTACGTGGGCGAGCCCGGCTGGGAGGTGGGGCGGCGGACGCTGGCCGGGAGGCCGGACCGGCTCGCCGAGTCGCTGCGCGCGTACGCGGCCATGGGGGTGGACCAGATCCAGGTGCGGTTCCGCTGCCGCGGCCGCGCCGAACTGATCGACCAGATGGCGGCCTTCGCCGCCGATGTCGCTCCGCACCTCGACGACTGACCGCATCTCAACGACCGGGAGGCACAGTGGGCAAGCTGGACGGGCGCGTCGTCATCGTCACGGGCGCGGCGCGCGGGCAGGGCGAGCAGGAGGCGCGGCTGTTCGTCGCGGAGGGCGCGCGGGTGCTGCTCGGCGATGTGTTGGACGAGCAGGGCGAGGCGCTCGCCAAGGAGCTGGGGGACGCGGCCCGGTACGTCCATCTGGACGTGGGGCGGGAGGAGGACTGGGGCGCCGCCGTCGCGGCCGCCAAGGACGCCTTCGGCGGGGTCGACGGGCTGGTCAACAACGCGGGCGTGCTGCGCTTCAACGAACTGGTCGGCACCCCGCTGGAGGAGTATCTGGCGGTCGTCCAGGTCAACCAGGTCGGGACGTTCCTCGGGATGCGGACGGTGGCGCCGGAGCTGGCGGCGGCCGGCGGCGGCACGATCGTGAACACCGCCTCGTATGTGGCGCTGACCGGCATGGCGCTGGTGACCTCGTACGCCGCGACCAAGGCCGCCGTCGTCGGGATGACGCGGGTGGCGGCGCTGGAGCTGGCGCCGCGGGGGATCCGGGTGAACGCGATGTGCCCCGGGGCGATCGACACCGCGATGACCAACCCGGCCCAGCTGGACCCCGGGGTCGATCCCGCGGAGGCGTCGGCGGCGGTGGACGAGCTGTTCAGGAAGCTGGTGCCGATGGGGCGGATCGGGCGGCCGGAGGAGGTGGCCCGGCTGGCGCTGTTCCTGTCCTCGGACGACTCCTCGTACATCACCGGCCAGCCCTTCGTCGTGGACGGCGGCTGGCTGGCGGGGGTCGCGGGCTTTTAGGCACGGCCCTACAGGGGCGTGCCTGAAAGAGGTACGGCCCTATAGGGGCGGCCCTTGACGGTCAAACCTCGTGGTGTCAGAGTCAATCGGAATCTGACGGAGCGTCAGATAGGCTGCACGATAGAACACTGAGGCGGTGACCCTCCATGGAATTCGGACTCTTTGTGCAGGGATATGTGCCCAGGAGTCGGCAGGAGGCCGACCCGGAGGCCGAGCACCACGCACTGATCGAGGAGACCGAGTACGTCATCCAGGCGGACCGGTCCGGATTCAAGTACGCGTGGGCCTCCGAGCACCACTTCCTGGAGGAGTACTCCCACCTGTCGGCCAACGACGTCTTCCTCGGCTATCTCGCGCACGCGACCGAGCGGATCCACCTGGGCTCCGGGATCTTCAACCCGCTGCCCCAGGTCAACCACCCCGTCAAGGTCGCCGAGAAGGTCGCCATGCTCGACCACCTCTCCGGCGGCCGCTTCGAGTTCGGCTCGGGGCGCGGCGCCGGCAGCCACGAGATCCTCGGGTTCCTGCCGGGCGTGACCGACATGAACCACACCAAGGAGATCTGGGAGGAGACGATCGCCGAGTTCCCCAAGATGTGGCTCCAGGACGAGTACCAGGGCTTCGCGGGCAAGCACTGGTCGCTCCCGCCGCGCAAGGTGCTGCCGAAGCCGTACGGGGCCTCGCACCCGGCCATGTGGTACGCCGCCGGGTCGCCCTCCTCGTACGCGATGGCGGGCCACAAGGGGCTCGGCGTGCTCGGCTTCTCCGTCCAGAAGGTCTCCGACATGGAGTGGGTCCTCGACTCGTACAAGAACGCCGTCAAGGAGGCCGAGCCGGTCGGCGGCTTCGTCAACGACAACGTGATGGTGACGTCCACGGCGATCTGCGCGGAGACCCACGCCAAGGCGGTCGAGATCGCGGTGGGCGGCGGGCTCAACTATCTCCAGTCGCTGCTGTTCCGCTACCACGACACCTTCCCGCGTCCCGACGGCATCCCCGAGTGGCCCGAGCTGCTGCCCGAGTACACCGAGGAGATCATCGAGCTGCTGATCGCCGAGGAGCTGATGATCTGCGGCGACCCGGACGAGGTCCTCCAGCAGTGCAAGCGCTGGGAGCAGGCGGGCGCCGACCAGCTGTCCTTCGGGCTGCCGATCGGGATCGGCCGCGAGGACACCATGAACACGATCAAGCTGATCGGCGAGCACGTGATCCCGAAGATCGACACCGACCCGGTCCACCGTACGACCCGCTTCCGCCAGGCGGCCCGCGACTGAGCGCAACCGAGCGTGAAGGGAGAATCACCGTGCTCGACCACCTCATACGCGCCGCGACCGTCGTGGACGGCACCGGCGCCCCCGCCTACGTCGCCGACGTCGGCCTGCGGGACGGGCGGATCGCGGCCCTCGCCGAGCCCGGCACCGTGACGGAGCCGGCCCGGAGCGCCGAGGACGCGACCGGACTGGTGCTCGCGCCCGGGTTCGTCGACCCGCACACCCACTACGACGCGCAGCTGTTCTGGGACCCGTACGCCACCCCCTCCATGAACCACGGCGTGACCACCGTCGCGGGCGGCAACTGCGGCTTCACCCTCGCCCCGCTCAACCCGGAGCGCCCCGAGGACGCCGACTACACCCGGCGGATGATGAGCAAGGTCGAGGGCATGTCGCTGGTGGCGCTCGAGGAGGGGGCGCCGTGGAACTGGCACACCTTCGGGGAGTACCTGGACGCACTGGAGGGCCGCACCGCGGTCAACGCGGGCTTCATGGTGGGGCACTGCGCGCTGCGCCGCCATGTGATGGGCCCGGACGCGATCGGCGGACAGCCCACGGCCGCGCAGCTGGACGAGATGGTGAGGCTCCTCCACGCGGCCATGGACGCCGGGGCCTGGGGCCTCTCCACCACCCAGTCCTCCACCCACTCGGACGGCGACCGCAGGCCGGTGGCCTCCCGCCATGCCCGGCCCGAGGAGCTGATCGCGCTGTCGCGGGCGGTCGGCGAACACGAGGGGACACAGATCGAGGCGATCGTCGCCGGCTGTCTGGACCGGTTCTCGGATGACGAGATCGACCTGTTCGTGGAGATGTCGGCGGTCGCCGGACGGCCGCTGAACTGGAACGTCCTCACCATCGACGCGGCCGTGCCGGAGCGGGTGCCGCGGCAGCTGGAGGCGAGCGAGCGGGCCCGCAAGGCGGGCGGTCGGATCGTCGCGCTGACCATGCCGATCCTCACCCCCATGAACATGTCGCTGGGCACCTTCTGCGCGCTCAACCTCATCCCGGGGTGGGGCGACATCCTCGGGCTGCCGGTCCCCGAGCGGATCGCGAGGCTCCGCGACCCCGCCGTGCGGGAGGAGATGCTGCGCCGGGCGCACAGCCCCGAGGCCGGGGTCTTCCGGCGGCTGGCCAACTTCGAGCGCTACGTCATCGGCGACACCTACTCGGCGGCCAACGCCGGGCTGACCGGGCGCGTCGTGCGCGACATCGCCGCCGAGCGCGGAACGGACGCCTTCGGCTGCCTGGTGGAGATCTGCGCCGCCGACGAGCTGCGCACCGTGCTGTGGCCGATGCCGACCGACAACGACCCGGCGAGCTGGGAGCTGCGGCGGCAGACCTGGGAACATCCGGACGTCATGCTCGGCGGCTCGGACGCCGGGGCCCACCTGGACCGGATGTGCGGGGCGCCGTACACCACCCGCTTCCTGGGGGACTGTCTGCGCGGGCGGCGGCTGGTCGGCCTGGAGCGGGCGGTGCGGATGCTCACCGACGACCCGGCGCGCCTGCTCGGCCTGCGGGAGCGCGGCCGGGTCGCCGAGGGCTACCACGCCGACCTGGTGCTGTTCGACCCCGAGAGGATCGACGCGGGCCGGGCCACGCTGGTGCACGACCTGCCGGGGGACAGCCCGCGGCTGGACTCGCGGGCCATCGGCGTCGTGAGCGTGCGGGTGGGCGGGGTCGAGACCATCCGGGACGACCAGATCACCGGAGCGATCCCGGGCAAGGTGCTGCGGTCGGGGCGCGACACGGAGACCGTGAGCACGAGAGGCTGAACTGGTGGTGAGCGCCACGGGTCGGCCGGGCAGCGGCGCAGGCGGGCCCGGCGGCCCTGCCGGAGCCGTCCCGCCGGAGAGCGGGCCCGATGGCGGGCACGCCGCCCTCGCGGGCCGCGCGGCCCTGGTGACGGGCGCCTCGCGCGGCATCGGACTCGCCGTGGCCCGGGCGCTGGCGGAGGACGGGGTGGCGGTGTGCGTGACGGCGCGGGGCGCGGACGGCCTGGCGGAGGCCGTACGCCGCCTCGGCCCGCGCGCCATCGCCTGCCCGGGGGACATCGCGGACCCGGCCCACCTGGAGGAGGCCGTCTCCCGCACGCTGGCGGAATTCGGCCGCCTCGACGTCCTGGTCAACAACGCCGCCACCAACGCCCCGCTCGGCCCGCTGATGGCCGCGGACCCGCTGGACTGGCGCACGGCCTTCACGGTCAATGTGGAGGCCCCGCTGCGCCTGGTCCAGGCGGCCTGGCGGGGGTGGATGCGGGAGCACGGCGGCGCGGTCGTCAACATCTGCACCGAGGGCACCCACGACGTCGGCCCGGGCCTCGGCGCCTACGGCACGACCAAGACCGCCCTCCTGCGCCTCACCCGGCAGCTCGCCGCCGAGCTCGCCCCCGCCGTCCGCGTCAACGCCGTCTCCCCGGGGCTGGTGCGCACCGAGATGGCCCGCTTCGTCTGGGAGCGCGACGAGCCCGCCATCGCGGCCACCCTGCCGCTGGCCCGGATCGGGGAACCCGAGGACGTGGCGCGGGCGGTCCGCTGGCTGGTCTCGGCCGAGGCGTCCTGGATCACCGGCGCGGACCTGGTCGTGGACGGCGGCCGCCGCGTCCGCGCGGCATACCGCCCACGCTCGGCGCCCCCGACATAGAGCGTGATCTCCCGCTGCCGGTGCGGGACCCCCGGGGACCACCGGCCCTAGGCCGACGGCTCGGGGACTTCCGGAGGGACCCGGGCACCAGGTCCCCGGGGAACCCCCGGGGACCGGAGTCCGCTACCGCTCGCCCAGCCAGATCGGGTTGGTCATCGCCGCCATCGGGCCCGGTATCCCGGACGCGCCGCCGTCCGCCGGGGCGTGGCGCACCTCGGCCCGTACATACGCGGCGTAGGACGGCGTCGTACGCCACTCGGCGGTGGCGGAACCGGAGTCGGGGACCGCCGTGCCGAACAGCTGGCCCTGGTCGGTGATGAGCCGGATCGAGCAGCCCCGGCCCACGCCGGAGACCTTCAGCCGGACCGTCACCTCGTCCTGCCGGCCGACCTTCAGCCGCTCGCCGATGCCCGCGTGCTCCCCGCGGCCGCCGACCGCCTCGAGAGTGAGGTCGATCGCCGAGGACTCCGCGATCCAGCAGCGCCCGGCCCGGATGCCGTCCTGGATCGCCGTGCGGGACAGGTCGTCGGCCAGCACGACCGTCTGCGGGAACCCGACGACCTGCGGCTCGCGGTGCGCGTCGCTGTGGCCCACGGCGGGCAGCCAGCGGCCCTCGCCGCGGGCGGCGGCCACCAGGGTGTTGTCCCACTCCTGCACCGTGACCTCGTCGTCCGGGGTGAAGTCCGCGTTCCACACCTCGACCGCGTCGGCGTCGTTGAACCCGAACTTCCAGTTGCAGCCCACACAGGTGCCGTGCGGATGGGCCGGGATGACCAGGCCGCCCGCCTGCCGGATCTTGCGGGCGTACTTCCCGAAGGCGTTGTCCCGGGCGCGGTAGCGCCAGTCGATGAAGACGCCCGGGTCGGTGCCGAGGGCCACCACATGGCCATTGCGCGTGGTGACCTCCTCGCCGGTGAGGATCAGCAGGTCATCGCCCCACAGACCGGCCCACGCCGGGTGCGAGGAGGTGGTGTTGTGCTCGGTGGTGGTGATGAAGTCCAGCCCGGCGGCCCGGGCGGCGGCGGCCACCTCGGCCGGGGTGCGCTTGCCGTCGGAGTGGACCGTGTGCAGATGGGAGTCGCCCCGGTACCAGGCCCGCCCGCGCCCCTTGGCCCGCTGCGGCGGATACACCGGCTTCGGGGTCTCGCCCGGCTCGCCGAACCGCAGCGTGACGGTGACCTTGTAGTCGAGGCCCTGCGGGGCCACCGTGTACGGGCCGAGCACCACATGCCAGGTGCCCGCCCCGACCGGCCCCGCCAGATACCCGGGCGTCGCCTGCTCGGCGCTGATCGCGAACTCGGTGCGGGCGCCGCCCGACCAGCCGCGGAAGCCGCGCCCGCCCAGGTCGGTGCCGCGCTCGTCGAAGATGCCGATGTCGCAGGCGTTTCCCTGGGTGCCCGCCGGGACCGCCGGCCTCTCGTACGAGTACGAGACGGCGATCTCGCGCACCCCGCGCGGGACTTCCACCGGGAGATACACGAAGTCCGGCGAGCCCGTGGGCAGATGGCCCGTGACCGTCTTCGTCCGCTCCCCGCTTCCCTCGCTCCCCCCGCTTCCGCCGTCCCGCTCCTCCGCCTGGGCGAAGGTCACCGGATCGAGGGTCAGCATCCCCGCCGCGCCCGCCAGGGCGGAGAGTCTGAGTACCGAGCGTCGCTGCATGAGTGCCCCCTGAGGCCGTTGTGCGGTCCGTCACCAGCGCTCACACCGTTGTACGCGGGAGTGACACGTACGGAAAGGCCTGTGGATAACTCGATGGCGGTGAGGGAACATACGCGCAGCCACATCCGGCCCCCCACGGAGGTGCAGCCCGCCATGCGGATCGCGACCACCATCTTCCTCACAGACGAGACCGTACGCCCCACCTGGCTCGCCCGCGAGCTGGAGAGACGCGGCTTCGCCGGCCTCTATCTCCCCGAGCACACCCACATCCCCGTCAGCCGGGACACCCCCGCCCCGATGGGCGAGCCGCTGCCGCGTCACTACGGGCGCACGCTCGACCCGTTCGTGGCCCTCGGCCAGGCGGCCGCGGTCACCGAGCGGCTCGCACTGGGCACCGGCATCGCCCTGGTGGCGCAGCACGACCCCATCGCGCTCGCCAAGCGGATCGCCACCCTCGACTTCCTCTCCGGCGGGCGGTTCACCTTCGGTATCGGCTACGGCTGGAACGTGGAGGAGGCGGCCGACCACGGCGTCGACTGGCGCGGCCGGCGGCAGCTCGTACGGGACCGGGTGGCGCTGATGCGCGCGCTCTGGGCCGAGGAACCCACGGCCCACAGCGGCGCGTACGGCTCGGTGCGCGCCAGTTTCGCGCACCCCAAGCCGCTGAGTGCCCACCCCGCGACCGGGCTGCCCGGCCCGCGCACCCTGATCGGCGGCACGGCCGGGCCCCGGCTGTTCGAACACATCGCCGCCTATGCGGACGGCTGGCTGCCGGTCGGCGGCCGCGGCCTGACCGAGACCCTGCCCGTGCTGCGCCGGGTGTGGCAGGAGGCGGGCCGGGACCCGGCGGCGCTGGAGGTGGTGCCGTTCGGGGTGGAGCCGTCGCCCGGCAAGCTCGCGCACTACGCCAGCCTCGGAATCGAGGAGGTCGTGGTGCAGCTCCCGGCGGGTGAGGAGGGCGAGGTCCTGCGGGCGCTCGACGGGTACGCGCAGTACTTGTGACGGCATGCGGGACCCGTCCCGGAGGCCCGCCTCCGCGTTCGTCTCCCATACCCCTGTCCGTATTCCCGCCCGCGTGCTCGAACTGGCGTGAGGAGACCCACAACGCCGCAGGCCCGGGCGGTCTGGCAGTGTCAGATCCCGCTCGTATGCTCGGAGAATGACCACGAGCGCGCAGGGATCCGAGCCGTCCGCCCAGACTGCCCCCACCGCCAACGCGATGCGCCGCGCGCTCAAACGCGCCCGGGACGGCGTGGCGCTGGACACCGCCGAGGCGGCGGTGCTGCTCCAGGCGCGCGGGGCGGACCTCGCGGATCTGACGGCCTCCGCGGCCCGGGTCCGCGACGCGGGCCTGGAGGCCGCGGGCCGCCCCGGGGTCATCACCTACTCGCGCAGCGTCTTCATCCCGCTGACCCGCCTGTGCCGGGACAAGTGCCACTACTGCACCTTCGTCACCGTCCCCGGCAAGCTGCGCCGCGCCGGCCACGGGATGTTCATGTCGCCCGACGAGGTCCTCGCCGTCGCCCGGCGCGGGGCCGAACTGGGCTGCAAGGAGGCGCTCATCACCCTCGGGGACCGCCCCGAGGACCGCTGGCCCGAGGCCCGCGAGTGGCTGGAGGCCGAGGGCTACGACGACACCATCGCGTACGTACGGGCCATCTCCATCCGCATCCTGGAGGAGACCGGGCTGCTGCCGCACCTCAACCCCGGCGCCATGACCTGGACGGACTTCCAGCGGCTCAAGCCCGTCGCCCCCTCGATGGGGATGATGCTGGAGACCACCGCCGAGCGGCTGTGGAGCGAGCCCGGCGGCCCGCACTACGGCTCCCCGGACAAGGAGCCCGCCGTGCGGCTGCGCGTCCTGGAGGACGCCGGGCGCAGCTCCGTCCCCTTCACCAGCGGGCTGCTGATCGGGATCGGGGAGACCTATGAGGAGCGCGCGGAGTCGCTGTTCGCGCTGCGCCGCGTCGCACGCTCCTACCACGGCCTCCAGGAGGTCATCGTCCAGAACTTCCGCGCCAAGCCGGACACCGCGATGCGCGGCATGCCGGACGCGGAGCTGGACGACCTGGTCGCCACCGTCGCCGTCGCCCGCCACATCCTGGGCCCCACCGCCTGCATCCAGGCGCCGCCGAACCTGGTGGACGGGGAGTACGCGCGGCTCATCGGCGCCGGCATCGACGACTGGGGCGGCGTCTCCCCGCTGACCATCGACCACGTCAACCCCGAGCGCCCCTGGCCGCAGGTGGACGAGCTCGCCGAGCACTCCGCCGCCGCGGGCTTCCGGCTGCGGGAACGGCTCGCGGTGTACCCCGAGTTCGTCCAGCGCGGCGAGCCCTGGCTCGACCCGCGGCTGCTGCCCCACGTCAACGCCCTGGCCGACCCCGCCACCGGCCTGGCCCGCGAGGACGCGATGCCGGTCGGCCTGCCCTGGCAGGAGCCCGACGAGGGCTTCACCGCCTCCGGCCGCACCGATCTGCACCGCACCATCGACACCGAGGGCCGCACCGGCGACCGCCGCGACGACTTCGACGAGGTGTACGGCGACTGGGAGGCGCTGCGCGAGGCGGCGGCGCCCGGCATGGCCCCGTCCCGTATCGACGCCGACGTCCGCGCCGCCCTGTCCGTCGCCGCCGACGACCCCACCCGGCTGACCGACCCCGAGGCGCTGGCCCTCCTGCACGCCGACGGCCCGGCGCTCGACGCGCTGTGCCGGATCGCCGACGACCTGCGCCGCGCGACGGTCGGCGACGACGTCACCTACATCGTCACCCGCAACATCAACTTCACCAACGTCTGCTACACCGGCTGCCGTTTCTGCGCCTTCGCCCAGCGCCGCACCGACGCCGACGCCTACACCCTCTCGCTGTCCCAGGTGGCCGACCGCGCCCAGCAGGCCTGGGACGTCGGCGCGATCGAGGTGTGCATGCAGGGCGGCATCCACCCCGACCTGCCCGGCACCGCCTACTTCGACATCGCGCGCGCCGTGAAGGAGCGCGTGCCGGGGATGCACGTCCACGCCTTCTCCCCGATGGAGGTGGTCAACGGCGCGACGCGCACCGGGCTGTCCATCCGCGAATGGCTGACCGCCGCGCGCGAGGCGGGCCTCGACACGATCCCCGGCACCGCCGCCGAGATCCTCGACGACGAGGTCCGCTGGATCCTCACCAAGGGCAAGCTGCCCACCGCCACCTGGGTCGAGGTCATCAAGACCGCCCATGAGCTGGGCATCCGCTCCTCGTCCACGATGATGTACGGCCATGTGGACCAGCCCCGCCACTGGCTGGGCCATCTGCGGCTGCTGGCCGGGATCCAGCAGGAGACGGGCGGCTTCACGGAGTTCGTGACGCTCCCCTTCATCCACACCAACGCCCCCGTCTACCTCGCCGGCATCGCCCGCCCCGGCCCCACCGCCCGCGACAACCGCGCCGTCACCGCCATGGCCCGGCTCCTGCTCCACCCGCACATCCCCAACATCCAGACCAGCTGGGTCAAGCTGGGCGCGGAGGGCGCGGCCGAGATGCTCCGCTCCGGCGCCAACGACCTGGGCGGCACGCTGATGGAGGAGACCATCTCCCGCATGGCGGGCTCCTCCTACGGCTCGTACCGCTCCGTCCAGGACCTCGTGGCCATCGCCGAATCCGCCGGCCGCCCGGCCCGCCCCCGCACCACCACCTACGGCGAGGTCCCGGCCGAGCGCCAGGCGGCGGCCCTGGCCTCGGACGGACATCTGCCGGAGCTGCTGCCGGTGCTCGGCGACTGAGGGCGCGGCTCCAACGCCAGCGAATTCGTGGTGAGTATGGGACGGCGACACGCCGTAGCGTCGGCGTGTCGCCGTCCCATACTCACCACAAACTCAGGCGTGGGCCCGCACGACGGCGGCGAAGTTGCCCGCCAGCCGACGCGCGGAGTCCGTCGACGCGGGCTCCGCCGTCTGGGCCTCGGCGCGCAGGGCGGCCAGGTCAAGACCCGTCTCGGCCAGCGCCGCCTCGTCCCAGCCGGCGAGCCGGTCCGCGCCGGCCTCGGGGTGGAACTGGACGCCCCAGGCACACTCCCCGACCCGGAACGCCTGCACCTCACACGCGTCGCTCCGGGCCAGATGAGTCGAGCCGGGCGGAAGGCGGGTGATCTGGTCGCGGTGGTTCTGGATGACGCGGAACCGCCGCGGCAGCCCCGCCAACAGCCGGTCCGCTCCGGCCTCTTCGCGCAGCTCGACGGCGCACGAGCCGCGCTCCGGCAGCCCGTACGCTCCCTCCACCCGGCCGCCCTCCGCCACCGCCAGCACCTGGGCCCCCAGACAGATCCCGAGCAACGGCACCCCCTCGGCCACGGCCCGGCGCGCGAGGGCCCGCTGGGCCGGCAGCCAGGGCGCATGCGCGTCGTCGTCCGGCAGAAACCCGCCCCCGAGCAGCACCACGGCGTCGTACCCGGCCGGATCGGCCGGAGCCTCGGGGCCCGCCAGCTCTTCTACGGCCAGCCCCTCGTCGCGCAGCCACGGCAGCAGCCGGCCCGGCCCGCTGCGCTCGGCGTTGCGGACCATCAGCACTCGTGGGCTCACCGCGCGTCCCGGGGTTCGGAACCCGTGTCGGCCGGCCCGCCCTCGACCGCCGACAGCCCCTCCGCCTCCGCGTCCAACCGCTCCCGCTCCTCCTCACCGAGGAACGGCAGCAGCGCCCCGCAGTCCCGACAGGCCCGCGCGAAACCGGCGTGGAACGTCGGCCGCGCCTTGAACGTCCCTGGGCGGGGAAACCTCAGCCGCAGCCGGTCGTGCATCGAGTCGGACGACGTGAGCTCCCCGACCGGGCTCAGCCGCCCGGATCCGCATATCGCGCAACGCATGGCGGGAACGATACGCCCGGCCGCCCGCCCGTTCGGATCCCGACGCGCACGGGCAGCGCGTCCCGCCATGCCCTCAAGCCGCCAGCCGCGCGACCGCTCCCGTCTCGAGCGCCGCCCAGAGCGCGCCGTCCGGACCCACCGTGATGCCGTGTGGACCGGTGTGGCGTTACTCCTCGAAGTCCTGATAGCCGTACTCGGCGAGGCGATCCCCGATCAGCAGTACGGCTTCGTCGTCCGGCCCCGCGAGCTCGCCGATGAGCGGGGGACCAGGGTGGCGGCGACGAAATGGGCGTCCTTGCGGGATCCGCCCGGGTCCACGCCGAAGGCCAGATCCCTGCATACCTGGAGGTAAGTACGCACTTTTTTGTGGGTACTTGAGTCCGGCCCCGGCGGATAACAGGATCGACGAGAGCCCGGCGCGCAGGGGAATTTTCAGGGACTCGACAATGAGAAATGAGAGTGATCCTGTCATGGCAGGCGAAAACCGTATGCCGGTGACGGTCATCGGGCTCGGCGCGATGGGCCAGGCACTGGCCGGGGCATTCCTCGATGCCGGTCATCCCACGACCGTGTGGAACCGCTCCGCGCACAAGGCCGACGCCCTCGTCGCCCGTGGCGCGGTGCGGGCCGGGACGCCGGCCGAGGCGGTGCGGGCCGGCGGTCTGGTGGTGGTGTGCGTCGTGGACTACGCGGCGAGCCAGGCGATCCTCGGGCCGCTGGCCGCGGAGTTGGCGGGCCGGGTGCTGGTCAATCTGACCTCGGACACCCCCGAGCGGGCCCGCGAGGCCGCCGCGTGGGCGGCGGAGCACGGCATCGACTACCTCGACGGGGCGATCATGGTGCCGGTCCCGGTCATCGGCTCGCCGCAGGCCCTGCTCTTCTACAGCGGGCCGCGGGAGGTGTTCGAGGCGCAGGAGGCGACGCTGCGGGCGCTGGGCGGAAACAGCCGTTATCTCGGCGCGGACCACGGGGTCGCGCCGCTCTACGATCTGGCCCTGCTCGGTCTCTTCTATTCCAGCATGGCCGCCATGCTCCATTCCCTCGCCCTGGTGGGCGCGGACAAGGTCACCGCGAAGGAATTCCTCCCGTACATCAAGGAATTCCTCGCCCTGCTGCCCGCAATCGCGGACCAGGTCGCCGATGGCATCGACAACCGCGACTATCCGGGGGATCTGGGAAATCTGGCGATGGAGGCCGCGGGCGTCGATCACATCCTGGAGGCGAGCGAGACCCGGGGCCTGGACTCCGAGCCGCTCGCGGCCGTCCGTGCCCTGATGGGGCGGGCCATCGCCCAGGGCCATGGCGGGGACGGCTTCGCGAGCGTCATCGAGGTCCTCGAAAGGCCGAGCGTCTAGCCTCACCCCGTACCGCGCCCGCTGGGCGAAGCGGCCGGGTCCGGAAGGTCGGACCCGGCCGCTTCGCCTGTCCAAATGATCTTTAAGCGGCACCTTGTGTTAGCCCCGCGTTTCGGAATGAGGCGATCCGTAGGGCCCGCCGTGTTGACGCCTTCACAATCATCGGCGGATCGAAGGCGATCAATCGATGTCCATTACAGTGCGAAGCCTGTCCTACGGCCGTTCGTGCAGCGATGGAGAGGGGCGAGGTCGTGACGGCAACCGCCAGTGCGGCGACGGGCGTATGGGGCCGCGCCGAGCAGCAGGACTTCCGCAGCCGGGTGCGCGGCTGCCTGCTCGGCGGTGCGATCGGGGACGCGTTGGGCGCGGCGGTCGAGTTCTCCTCGCTCGCCGATATCCGGGCGGAGCACGGCCCCGAGGGCGTCACGGACTTCGTCCCGGCGTACGGGCGGCGCGGCCGCGTCACCGACGACACCCAGATGACGCTCTTCACCGTCGACGGGCTGATACGCGCGCAGGTGCGGCGCGACACCGGCGCCTGGCATCCGCCCACCGACGTCCACGCCGCCCACCGCCGCTGGTACGCCACCCAGCGCGACTGGGGGCCCGACGAGCGCCGGCAGGACACGGGCTGGCTGGGCCGCGAGGAGTGGCTGTACGCCCAGCGCGCGCCGGGCCGGGCCTGTCTGACCGGGCTGGCCGACGACGCCATGGGCACCCTGGACAGCCCCAAGAACCCCGACTCCAAGGGGTGCGGCGCGGTGATGCGCTCGGCGCCCTTCGGGCTGCTGGTGGGCTGGGAGCCGCAGCTGGTGTTCCAGCTGGCCATCGAGTGTGCGGCGCAGACCCATGGGCACCCCACCGGCTATCTGTCCGCCGGGGCGTTCGCCCTGATCGTGCACGGGCTCGCGCGCGGCGACGCGCTGGACGGCGCGGTGCAGCGGGCGCTGGCCCACCTGGCCACCCGCCCCGGCCACGAGGAGACCACCGACGCGCTGCGCTACGCGCTCGGCGCCGTACGGCAGGGGCTGCCCACGCCCGAGCGGGTGGCGTCCCTGGGGGAGGGCTGGACCGGGGACGAGGCCCTGGCCATCGGGCTGTACTGCGCGCTGGTCGCCGAGGACGTGCGCCACGGCCTGCTGCTCGCCGTCAACCACGGCGGGGACAGCGACTCCACGGCGGCGGTGTGCGGCAACATCCTGGGCACGCTGCACGGCGAGACCGCGCTGCCCCCCGCGTGGCTGGCGGAGTTGGAGGGGCGCGGCACGATGCTGGAGCTGGCCGACGACTTCGCGATGGAGATGACGCAGGGCCCGGCCCTGCACGGCCCGGCGGCCTCCGCCCCCGCCTGGCTGGCCCGCTACCCGCGCGCGTAGCTCGGCCGGGCGGGGCGCGGGGCGCCGCCGCCAGGGGTGTGCGGCGGCCGGGTGCGCAGGGCCCGTACGGTCAGCCGCGCGGCGATGGCCAGGAAGACCGCGCCGATGACCGGGTAGACGGCGGTGAGCAGCATCTGGCCGGGGTTCTGGTGCAGTTCCACGCGCTCCGGCAGGTCATGGGGCACATACCACATCATGAAGGAGCAGAACAGCAAAGCGGTCACCGCCGTGAGACACCTCCACCGCGCGGTGCGGCGGCGCAGCGCCTCCGCGCCGAGCAGCAGCACCATGGGCACCGCCCACACCCAGTGGTGGGACCAGGAGACGGGGCTGACCATGAGGGCGGTGACGCCGCAGGTGACCGCCGCCCACGCCCGGTTGCCGGGCAGCCGGCCCTCCGCGAGCTGGGCGGCGACGGCGACGGCCAGGCCGGCGCAGGCGAACAGGGCGGCAGCGGCGAGCCACCACAGGCCCGGGTCGGGGGTGTGCAGCAGGCGGGCGAGGACGCCGCGCAGGTTCTGGTTGCCCGCGCCCTCGACATCGCCCGGCCGGTCGGTCGCGAACAGGATCTCGGTCCAGTAGCGGTGGGAGTCGTGCGGCAGCGCGAGAGCCGCCAGGACCACGGTGCCGGCGAACGCCCCGGTGGCCACCGCCGCCCGGCGCAGATGCTCGTTCCAGAACGGGCCGTCGGACCGCAGCCGCCGCACCCCCTCGACCAGCCCGGCCAGCGCGAGGAAGACCGCGAAGAGCGCCGGGGTGATCTTGATGCCCGCCGCGATGCCCGTGCCGACCCCGGCCCAGTGGTGGCCGCGGTGCCCGGACCGCCGGGTCAGGTCCCACAGCACCAACACCGTGACCAGCAGATTGATCTGCCCGTAGCGCAGCGTCGTCCACACCGGCTCGCACCACACGCCGACCGCGGCCAGGGACAGCACGGCCGCCGCCCTGGGCACCACGCGCGGGCGGCCGATCAGGCGCAGCGCCAGATGGACGAGCGCGACCATCAGGGCGAGGTTGAACGCCGTCGCCAGCGTCCGCATCAGCCCGGTGCCCAGGAAGGTCAGCGGGGTGAAGAGGAGCGCGGCGAACGGGGGATAGGTGTTGGGCAGGTTGTGCACGGTGGCCCGCATGTCGTACAGGTCCAGGGCGTTGCGCACGGTCCAGCCCTCGGCGCGGTAGACCATCAGGTCGACCATCGACACCTGGGCGGCGCGCTGCGCGATCCAGAAGCCCGTGAAGGACACCAGACAGAAGACCGCCGCGCAGAGCGTGGGCCGGCGGAGCCGGGAATCGGTGATCGTCGGTGTCGCGGTCACGGGGGAAGAGCTCCAGGTCCACGGGCGGCGGCGGTCGGCACGGAGGGCCGACGATAGTACGTACGGAAGTGGCGCTCGGCCGGGGGCCATTACTCCGCGGGTAATCGACGTCTCTCCCCGGCCCCGCGAGGATCGTGCCCAGCACCGAGCGCACCACCGCACAGGAAGAGACCGAGATGGCAGCCACGACCGACACCACCGACGTCATGACAACCGAGCGCACCCGCGCCACCGTCCAGGAGTTCCTGACCCGGATGGCGGCCGGCGACCTGGAGCGCCTCGGCGCGCTGTTCGCCGAGCGCGTCGACTGGCTGATCGCCGAGAACCCGGACGTCCCGTGGATCCGCCCCCGCAGCACCCGCGCCGACGCCGTGGCCCACTTCCGCGAGCTGGCCGAGAGCCTGGCCCCGGACCCGGACGGGAACACGATCGACGCGATCGTGGTGGAGGGGACGGAGGCCACGGTGACGGGCGTCCTGGCCGGCACCGTACGCGCCACGGGCAAGCCCTACCGGTCCCCCTTCGCGGTGCGGGTGACCGTAGAGGACGGGATGATCACCCGCTACCGCGTCTACGAGGACAGCCGGATGTTCGCCGCGGCCTGCACGCCTGACGCCTGAGGGGCATGCGCCTGGACGCTCGCTTATGCGGGCGAGCCTTTCGGCCATGGCCCGTCTCACCGCGCGGCGCTTGACTGAGGGCATGATGAACCACCACGCCCTCCAGACCCCCGTGCTGATCGCCGCCACCGTGGCCACCGGCCTGAGCGCGGGCCTGTTCTACGGCTACGCCTGCTCCGTGATGCCGGGTCTCGGCCGGGCGGACGACCGTACCTTCGTCGAGGCGATGCAGCGGATCAACGTGGCGATCCTCAACGGCTGGTTCGCCCTGGTCTTCGGCGGTGCGCTGGTGCTCTCGGTGCTGGCCGCGGTCGCGCATCTGCGCGGCGACGGGCGGCCCGCGCTGCCGTGGATCGTGGCCGCGGTCGCCCTCTACCTGGTGATGCTGGTCATCACCTTCCGGGTCAATGTGCCGCTGAACGACGCGCTCGACGCCGCCGGCCACCCGGACCGGATCGGTGATCTCGCGGCGGTGCGCGAGCGGTTCGAGGAGCGGTGGGTGCGCTGGAACGTGGTCCGCGCGGTCACCTCCACCGCGGCGTTCGGCCTGCTGGTCGGGGCCCTGGTGGTGAGCGGACGAGGGGCACCGCGGGGCGGGATCTGAGCCGATCCACGGTGCCGCCCCACGGTGCCTGCCCGCCGCTGGTCAGTCCGTCGCGCCGGCGACCGACTCGCGACCGGCCGCGCCACGCTTCGGCACCGACCGCGCGGCACTCGCCGAACCCGGCCCGTCGTCATCCGAGTTGAGCGAGTCGAGAATGGCGTCGCGCTCCGGGGTGTCCTCCGGCTTGATGAAGCCGATCACGATGTAGAGCACGAGCGAGACCGCGAGCGGGATGGAGACCTGGTACTCCAGGTTCACTCCACCGTCGATCGCGTCGTTGATCGGGTAGTTCACGAGATAGAAGGCGAACAGCCCCAGCGCCCAGCTGACCAGCGCCGCCGTCGGGCCCGACTTGCGGAACGGGCGGAGCAGGCCGAGCATCAGCGGGATCGCGATCGGGCCCATGAGCCCGGCGACCCACTTGATCACCACGGTGATGATGTCCCCGAAGAAGTCCGAGTTCACCTGGGTGGCGATGGCCATGGACAGGCCGAGGAAGAGCAGCGTGGCATAGCGCGCCGCGAGCAGCCCGGTGCGGGTACTCCACTCCCGTACGGACTTGAAGATCGCGGGCATGATGTCCCGGGTCACGACGGCCGCGATGGCGTTGGCGTCCGAGGAGCACATGGCCATCGTGTGCGAGAAGAAGCCGACGACGACCAGGCCGAGCAGGCCGTGCGGCAGCAGGTCCTGCGCCATCAGCGCGTACGAGTCGGCGGGCTTGTCGGTCTTGATGATCAGCGGTGCCACCCACATGGGGAAGAACAGCACCAGCGGCCAGACGAACCACAGGGCGGCGGAGAGACGGGCCGAGCGCTTGGCGGAGTGGGCGCTGTCGGTGGCCATGTAGCGCTGCGCCTGGTTCCACATCCCGCCGTTGTATTCAAAGGTCTTGATGAACAGATAGGCGAGCAGGAAGGTCATCGTGTAGGGACCGACCGTCGGCTCGTGATGGGTGTCCGGCAGGTCGTCCCAGACGCCCCACAGCGCGCTCACGCCGCCCAGCTTGTGGAGCACGGCCACCAGCATCGCGACGCCCGCGATGAACTGGATGACGAACTGGCCCAGTTCGGTGAGCGCGTCGGCCCACAGCCCGCCGACCGTGCAGTAGATGGCGGTGACCACACCCGTGATCAGAATGCCCTGGTTGAGGGAGATATCGGTGAAGATGGACAGCAGGGTCGCGATGGCTGCCCACTTGGCGCCCACGTCGACGATCTTCAGCAGTACCCCGGACCAGGCGAGCGCCTGCTGGGTGGGCGGGTTGTAGCGGTTCTTGAGGTATTCGAGCGGCGAGGCGACGCGCAGCTTGCTGCGTACCCGGTTGAGCCGGGGCGCGAAGAGCTGGGAGCCGATCGCGATGCCGATGGCGATCGGGAATGACCAGGTGACATAGGAGGTGATGCCGAATTGGTAGGCGATGGCCGCATAGCCGGTGAACATGACCGCGCTGTAGCCGGACATGTGATGGGAGATGCCGGAGAGCCACCACGGCATCTTGCCGCCGGCGGTGAAGAAGTCGCTGACGTTGTCCACGCGCTTGTGGGACCAGACTCCGATGGCGATCATCACGCCGAAGTAGCCGATGAGTACGGTCCAGTCGAGGCTGTCCATGCCCCCTCCAGGGGTCCGTCTTATGAACAGGACCGCACTTCGCCGCGACGTTCGTCATGGGCGGGTTCCCCCGAGCGGGAGCGGGGTACTTCCGGGATTGAACCGCTTGTTCGGGCGGCCGGTCAAGAGATATCCGGTCACGAGTGTGAACAGGAATCAGGGCACAGAACGATTTTGCTCGCTCTTGACCTACCGGGCAGTTGTCGTGAACGCGTCCGCGAACCCACGATGAGCGGGCACTTCGCCAGACGCACGCCCACGCTCGACCGCTATCGGACGGGCCGTACGGGAGCGGGATCCCGTCAGGCCGGAGGAGGAGGGTGCGACCCCTTGCGCGACCCCCTGTGCAACGCTCGCGTCACCGCATCAGTTCACCGGCGTTGACCAGCAACGACTGGCCGGTGATCGCCCGGGCCCGGTCGGAGGCCAGAAACACCGCGGCCTCCGCCACGTCCCCGTCCGTCGCCAGCTCGGGCAGCGCCATCCGCCCGGCGAGCCGGGCCAGCACCTCGGCCTCCGGCACGCCCTCGGAGTGCGCGGCGAAGGTGACGTACGCCTGCACCGGCGGGCCCCACATCCAGCCGGGCTGCACGGTGTTCACCCGGACGCGGTGCGGGCCCAGCTCGCGCGCCAGCGAGTACATCGCGGAGACGAGCGCGCCCTTGGAGGCGGCGTACGCGGCCTGTCGCACCTGGGTGGGGGCGGCGACCGACGACTGCGTGCCGATCATCACCACCGAGCCGCCGTTCCGCTTGAGCGCGGGGAGGCAGGCGCGGGTCATCCGGAGCGTGCCGAAGAGGTTGGTGTCGACGACCCGGCTCCATGAGGCGAAGTCGGCCTCCTCCAGGCCGCCCATGTAGCTGTCCAGCGCGGCCACATGGATGACGGCGTCGATCCCGCCGAAGCGCTCGACCGCGAGCGCGGCGAGGGCCTCGCACTGCGGCTCGTCCGCGATGTCGGTCGCGCGCCACGCGGTGTGGCCGCCCCCGGGGTCGGCCTCGGCGGCGGCCTTCGCCAACTGGGCCTCCGTGCGTGCCCCGAGCACGGCGTTGCCGCCGTCCCGCACGCATGCCGCCGCGACCCGCAGGCCGAGGCCGGGGCCGACTCCGGAGACGATGACGGTCTTGCCGCGCAGCAGCATGGGGTGCCTCCCCGAGATGATCGCGATGACCCGACAGCCGCAGGTCTGACGTAGCGTCAGATCCACGGCGGCGTCAGGCTAGGGCGCGCGCCTCGAGAAGGCCATACCGCACGCAAGCGGATCTCTCCCCGGTCCCGCCCCTTCCCGCGGAGCCGCACATGGGCAGGGGCCGGGAAGGGGCGGGGTGGAGGAGAGAGCCCCCGGACACCCCTTAGTGGAGCGCCTTCGCGAGGCGGCGGAGGCCTTCCGCGATCTCTTCCGGGGTGTGGGTCACGAACGTGAGCCGCATCGTCGCCCGGTCCGGCTCGCCGGCGAAGAACGGCGCCCCCGGCACATACGCCACATCGTGCTCGACCGCCACCCGCAGCCGCTCCGTCGCGTCGTACCCCTCGGGCAGCGACGCCCAGATGAACATGCCGCCATCGGGGCGGTTCCAGCGCGAGCCCTCGGGCAGGGCCTCGCCGAGGCCCGCGAGCAGCGCGTCGCGCCGCTCGCGGTAGGCGTCGCGGACGCGGGCGAGGTGGGCGTCCAGGTCGGAGTCCGTCAGATAGCGCGCGGCGGCCATCTGGTCGACCGTCGTGCTGTGCAGATCGGCGGCCTGCTTGGCGATGACGCAGGCGCGGCGGAGCGCCGCGGGGGCGCGCAGCCAGCCGAGCCGCAGCCCCGGCGCCATGATCTTGGAGAAGCTGCCCAGCAGCACCGTGCGGTCGGCGGCCTCCGGGCGGCTCGCGATCCACGGCACCGGCTCGCCCTCGAAGCGCAGCTCCCCGTACGGGTCGTCCTCGACGATCCACAGCCCGCGCCGCTCCGCGACCTCCGCCACCGCGCGGCGGCGCTCGGCGGGCAGGGTGCGGCCGGTGGGGTTCTGGAAGGTCGGGATGGTGTAGAGGAGCTTGGGCCGCTCCCGCTCGACCAGCGCGTCGAGCGCGGCCGGGTCGAGGCCGTCCTCGTCGCCGGGCACGGGCACGATCCGCGCGCCCGCGAAGGAGAAGCACTGGAGCGCGGCGAGATAGGTCGGGTTCTCGACCAGGACCACATCGCCCGGCTCCAGCAGCGCGGTCGCGAGCAGGGTCAGCGCCTGCTGCGAGCCGCTGGTGACGAGCAGCTCGTCGGGGTCGGTGGGCAGCCCGCGCGCGGTGAGGCGGCCCGCGGTGGCGGCGCGCAGTCCGGGGTCGCCCTCGGTGGTGGAGTACTGAAGGGCCCGGCGCGGGGCCTCGGTGAGGACGCGCGCGAAGGCCTCCCGTATCGGCTCCGCGTCGAAGAGCTCGGCCGCCGGGAGCCCGCCGGCGAAGGAGATCACCTCGGGGCGAGCGGTGAGCGCGAGGATGTCGCGTACCGGGGATCCGGCGACCGAGGCGGCGCGGGCGGCGAGGTCGGGGAGGGCGGCACGCATGGGGCTCCTTCGCTCGTATGAACGCATTCCGTTGGGCGTACGAGGCTTGTCGTAGGCAGCCTAAAGAGATCACTGCATTGCGCAACGGCTTTGTCCGAGATGCGGTCGGCACCCTCCCCATCTGACGTCACGTCAGCTACACATGGAGGACATGAGCAGTGACTCGAGTGAGGACACGCGCGGCGAGACATACGCGGAACTGGCCTCGGTCGGCCCGTACGGAGTGCGCCCCGGCCACGCCCTGATCACCATGGTCGAGCCGCACCCCGGTCACGAATACGCCTACAACCGCTGGTACGAGGACGACCACTTCATCGCGGGCGCGATGGCCATGCCGTGGATCTTCGCGGGCCGCCGCTGGGTCGCCACCCGCGAGCTGCAAGAGCTGCGCTACCCGGAGAAGTCCGCGGTCGCCCGGCCGGTCACCGCGGGCTGCTACATCACGGTCTACTGGCTGACCGAGGGGCGCTACGCGGAGCACATGAGATGGACCGTCGGCATCAACAAGCGGCTCAACCGGGACGGCCGGGTCTACCAGGACCGTACGCACGTCTTCACGGCGTTCCAGGACCATGAGGCGACCGTCTACCGGGACGGCGCGGCGGGCCCCCGCGACTTCCACGCCCTCGACCACCCCTACGCCGGCCTGGTCGTGGAGGTCATCGACGCCGAGGGCCCCGAGCGCCGCGCCGAGCTTCTGGAGTGGCTGCGGGCCCGGCATCTGCCGAAGCGGCTGGCGGGCTCGCCCGCGGCGATGGTCACCGTCTTCCGGCCGACGCCGCTGCCGCTGGACCGGATGTCGTACGTCAAGCAGGTGGAGGGGGTGGAGACGCGGCTGACCCTGCTGTGGTTTCTCCAGCGGGATCCACGCGAGTGCTGGGAGGCACACTTCACCGGTCTTGACGACGACGTGGCCCGCTCGGGCCTCGGCCGCGTCGAACTGGTCGCCCCGTTCATCCCGACGGTTCCCGGGACGGACCGTTACGTCGATGAGCTGCGATGACCGTGACGGCGTCGAGCCCTCTCGGCTGGGACGGCGGCCGGACGAGAGGGCTCGGTGCCCAAAGGGCGGGTGGCGGAGATCAGCCGAGGCTGAGGGATCCGCGGCGGACGTCGGAGACGAAGGCCGACCACGACCCCGGAGCGAAGCTGAGGGTCGGACCGTGCGGGTCCTTGGAGTCGCGTACGGCCACCTCGTCGACAACGGGAGAGGCGACCTCCACACAGGCGCCATTTCCTGCGGAGTACGAGGATTTCACCCACATACTCGTCTTTCCTTGCTGAATGGACACATTTGCTCCGATACGCATTGTTGATGAGATGCACCCCGTTTGGAGGCGAGACCGACGTTACTCGTCAACATCGTCGGGAAAGCCGGTCGTTCACTCGACCGGATGGCATATTCCACCGGCCCCTTCCTGGCCGGTGCGCGGAGGTGTAGGGTCCGGGCTTTTGCGGTCCATTCAGCCTGCGGGTCAGCTCTCCTCGGCCCGGCGCGCGTGGTCCCGCGCCACCTCCGAGATGAACTCACGGCTCTGGTCGGCATTCAGCGCCTGGGCCCGCAGATGCTCGTACATCATGCTGTAGCTCTGCACATCGGTGTGCTTCTCGAGATAGAGGTCGCTGGTCACACCCTCCAGATAGACCACGCTGGTGTCCGACTCGTCCGAGAACTCGAGAATGGTGAACTGCCCGCTCATCCCCGGGTGGGAACCCATGTCGAACGGAATCGCCTGCACGGTCACATGCGGCTCATGGCTCATCCGCACCAGATAGTCCAGCTGCTCGCTCATGACCTTCGGGCTGCCCACCACGCGGCGCATCGCCGCCTCGTCCACGACCGCCCACAGCCGCAGCGGCGCGGCCGGGTCGGTGATCCGCTCCTGCCGCCTGAGGCGGACCTGGACCCGCTGGGCGATCTGGTCCTGCGGGGCCTCCGGCAGCGCGCCGCTGATCACCGCCTCGGCGTACTCCGGGGTCTGCAACAGGCCCGGCAGCACCTGCGGTTCATAGACCCGCAGCGATGCCGCGTCCGTCTCGAAGCCGATATAGACGCTGTACGGGACGTCGCCGAAGGCGTTCCACCAGCCCTGCTGGCGGGACTCCTTGGCCATTTGCATAAGGGAATCAACGAGCGCCTTGTCTTCGACCTTGTAGGTGCGGCACAGGTCGCGTACGTCGCGCTGGCTGATGCTGCGACGGCCGTTCTCCAGTCGGCTGATCTTCGACTGGGAGACCATCAGCTCTTCCGCCACCTCCTCCGCCGTCATGCCCTTCTCCTGGCGGAGCCTGCGGAGTTCCTGGCCCAATCGGCGTCGCCTGACCGTGGGGCCGACGTTCGATGTCACGGGACGTGCACCTCCGGCTTCGTACTGCTGATTCATGCTGTTCAGCAGCCTGCCACTACCGGTCGGCGCCGCGCTGGGAAATGGCGGCACAGGGTGCCTCTCGGGGCACACCCGACGCACGCGAGCGCGCGGGGCGGCGGGCCGGCCGGTCCTCGGGGGACAGGCCGGCCCACCGCCCCGCGCGCGTCAGCGGCTCCCGAACCGGGTCGGTGGGGACTGTGTGGTGCGGTCGGTCGGGTGGAGCGGGGCGTGCTGTGCTCAGCGCGCTCCGACGCGGGCCATGCTCCCGCGGCGGGACGGCTGCGCCGGAACTCCGGACGCGGGCACCGCGGCCCGTGCCCCCGGCTGGCGGCCTGGTGCGGCCGGTGCGCGCCGCGGCTGCGCCGCGACACCGTTCTGCACGTCCATGACAGCGTGTGCCACGAGTCCGCCCATGGGGTCGTGCCTGATCAGATCCCGGAGCCTGGAGCGCGAGGAGCGCCCCTCGTTCCCGGGATACAGGTGCTTGCCGAGCCCGACCGCGTGGGCCAGGGCGGCGAGCGCCGCGGTCCGCGGGTCCGGCGGCACGCCGGTGCGGATCGCGGTGTCCAGCCGGGCCCTGATCTCCCGGCTGATCGCCGATTCCGTCGCCTGGTAGCGAGTCGTCGGCAGTACCCCGCACATCTGGCCCTCCACGGCATGCACCATGCCGCAGCGCTCCAGATGCGTGAGATACGTCTGGCGCAGCCCCAGCCGGGGCCCGCCGATCCAGTGGACGGCGCGCACCGGGCTGCCGCGGCGGCGCAGCAGCTCCAGCGCGGAGTCCAATGTCGGATCTCCGGTCGGCCGTGGCAGCACCACGGCGATACGATCCCCGTCAGGGGCTATCCGTCCGGCCAGAGCCAGCTCTACTAGCTGTGCTCCGGCAAGACCGAGGTCGAGCGACTGCGGCTGCGCCGTGGTTCCCGTGGTCGGGTCCAAGGCGAGCAGCAGAAGCTCCTCCGGAATTGTTCTGCGGCTCCTGCCCATCCATGCCTCCCCGCGTGGATGAATGACAGGGTGACCCCTCTCACATTGGTCTGTCGAGAGTGCCTGAGGGATTTGATATGGAACCGATAGGTATGTCTTTCTCGTCTATCGGGTGGGCGGCAACCTGAAGGCACTCTGTCGGCTCTGTCAGGGTGTCATGGCGCGCGGCTGCACTCGGGCGCACAGGACACTGGTAGATGGTTGGGGCGGCGGGACGCGATGCCGACAGGCGGTGCGCGTCCCGCAAGACGTATTACAAGGAGGCATCGGTGGCGGGCGAGTCCCCCGACAAATCGGAGCAGCAGAAGTCGTCGGGGGAGACGACTCGCGGCGAGCACGATCCACGGCTCGCGGTCTTCCGCGAAGGGGAGGCCGAGGGTGGCGGGTCGGCGGTCGCCGTCGTGGACGAGGACCCGAAGGCGGGCGTGAAGGCGGAGCCCGAAGCGGAACCGGATGCGGAACCCAGTGTTCGCGAAAGCGAATCGGGTGAATCGGTCAAATCGGGCAAGAGTGACAAGTCTGACGAATCAAAAGATGAGTCGGATGAGGACTCGGACGAGGAGCCGTCGGGCGAGCCGGTGGACCGGCGTACGACCGTGCTCGGCACGCTGAAGACCGAGCCCGCTGACGGCGACGGCGACGGCGCCAAGGCGGACGACGAGGATCCGGCCACGCCCGTGGACCGGCCGACGGCCGCTTTCCGCACGATGAAGACCGAGCCGGCTGACGGCGAGGGCCCCAAGGCGGCTGACGAGGACTCGGCAGCGCCCGTGGACCGGCCGACGGCTGCGTTCCGCACGATGAAGACCGAGCCGACTGACGGTGAGAGCGCCAAGGCGGACGACGAGGACTCGGTCACGCCCGTGGACCGGCCCACGGCCGCGTTCGGTCTGCTGCGCCAGAAGGAGGCCCCCCGGTGGGCTCAAAGCGGCGATAAGGGCGACAAGGGCGACAAGGCGGAGAAAGCGGAGGAAAGCGCCGAGAAGGCGGCCGACGCGAAGCCCGCCGAGGACAAGGCCAAGGCCGACGACAAGGCCGAGGACAAGCCCGCCGAGAAGCCCGAAGGGGCCTCGGAGCGCACCAGCCGCTTCGTGCCGCTGAGGTCGACCGACGACGTCCCGGCCGTGCGGCCCCCCGCGCGCCCCTCCGCCCCGCCCCTGCCCGAGTCCGAGCGGACGAAGCAGCAGCCCCTGCCCGAGTCGGAGCGGACCAAGCAGCAGCCGCTGCCGCCCGTCGGCCAGCCCGCGCCCATCGACCTGCTGGCGCAGCTGACCAACACTCCGCCCCCGCCGGAGACCCCGCTGCGGACCGCCGTGCGGCGGGTCAAGATCTGGACGCCGCTCGCGGTGCTCCTCATCATCGTCCTCGGCGTGGCGCAGGCGATGCGGCCGCTGCCGGCCCCGGAGCTGAAGGTGGCCGAGGCCGGGTACACCTTCGAGGGCGACAAGCTTTCGCTCCCCTGGCCGGACCAGGGGCAGTCCGCGGTCGAGGTGGCGGACGTGGGCAGCCTGGGCACCTCCGGGGCGCAGAAGCCGGTGCCGATCGCCAGCGTCACCAAGGTGATGACGGCGTACATCGTCCTCAAGGACCGCCCGCTCAAGACGTCCCAGCCGGGTCCCTCCATCAAGATCGACGCCCAGGCGGGCAAGGAGGCGAACTCCCAGGACGAGTCGCGGGTCCCCGTCGAGGAGGGGCAGACCTTCACCGAGCGGCAGATGCTGGAGATGCTCCTGATCCCGTCCGGGAACAACATCGCCCGGCTGCTCGCCCGCTGGGACGCGGGGTCGGAGGAGGCGTTCGTGAAGAAGATGAACGACGCCGCCAAGGACCTGGGCATGAAGAACACCGTCTACACCGACCCCAGCGGCTTCAAGGCGACCACCAAGAGCACCGCGTCCGACCAGCTCAAGCTGGCCAGGGCGGTGATGCGGAGCAAGGCGTTCCGGGAGATCGTGGCGACGCCCAACATCAAGATCCCCGGCCTCAAGAACGTCATCTACAACAACAACAATCTGCTGGTGAAGCCGGGCGTGATCGGCATCAAGACCGGGTCCAGCACCCCGGCCGGCGGTGCGCTGATGTGGGGCGCGGAGCGGACCATCGACGGCAAGAAGCGGCTGATCCTCGGCGTCGTCCTGGAGCAGCGGGCCCCCGGCATCCTCCAGAACAGCCTGGATCTGGTGCAGGCGAACAGCTACAAGCTGATCTCCGCGGTCCAGGACGGCCTCACCTCCGCCACGGTGGCGAAGAAGGGCGAGGTCGTCGGCCACATCGACGACGGCCTGGGCGGTACGACGCCGGTCGTCGCGACCAAGGACCTGACGGTGGTCGGCTGGGGCGGCTTCGAGGCGGAGCTCGAGCTGACCGGCGAAGCCGGCAAGTCGCTGCCGCACTCGGCCAAGGCGGGCACGGTCGTCGGCGAGCTGAGCGTGGGCAGCGGCGAGAATCGGGCGAAGGTCCCGGTCGCGCTGAAGGCGGACCTGTCCGAGCCGTCGCTCGGCTCGAAGCTGGTCCGTATCGCCTGATCAGGCGAGGGGTACGAGGCCTGGCACGGGTGTCCCGGCGCGCAGTGCGCCGGGACACCCGGTCGGCCGTCCGTAGCAAGTTGTCCACACCACACCCCACCGCCTCGCCCAGAAGGCCTTTTGTGGGCCTTCGCGTGCTAGCGTCGCCTGCGCCTCCGGTGTCGGTCCTGCCGTGGCGAACCGGGGTGAACCGGCACAGGTTTGAAGGATGATGGGGGCAGACCTCGGGGAAGACGGGGAGAGCCGCAGTGACCACCGTGGATCCGACACGGGCCGATAACAGCGGGAGTTCCGAAGAGAACACCGCGCCGCGAATACGACTGCCCGCGCAGCGCTGGCCCGCCGAAGGCGCGGACGCGGCGGAGGGCGCAAGCCCCGCTGAGGACGCGGGCTCACCGGCGGGTGCCGGCCCGGCCGAGGACCCGGGTCCGGCGCTGACGCACAGCGATGAGCAGCGGGAACAGGAGCGGGAGCAGACGGCGGGCCGGTTGCGGCGCGTCGGGCGCTTCCTGTCCCATCCCGTGCCCGCCGCCCTGCTCCTCGCCGGGGTGCTGCATCTGCTCTGGGTCGCGCTGCTGGCGAACAGCGGCGGCGACCTGGCCGCGCAGGACGCCTGGGCGGAGTTCGCCCTCCAGCATCCCGACTCGGCGTACAACCTCGCCTGGTACGGCGGGATGCACCCGGTTTCGTACAGCGTCATTTCGCCATATTTGATGGCGGTCTTCGGCGTGCGTACGACGATGATGATCGCCGGGACGCTGTCGGCCGGGCTGCTCGCGCTGCTGCTGGTGCGCAGCCGTGTCGTGCGGAGGCCGCTGTGGCCCGCGCTGTACGGCGCGTTCGCGCTGGTCTGCAACGCGATCTCGGGCCGGGTGACGTTCGGGCTCGGCGCGATGTTCGGTCTCGGCGCCGTGGCGGTCATCTTCGCCTGGCCCACCAAGTGGCGGTCCCGGCACTGGCACCACAAGATCTTGCGGGCCCTGCTGGCGGCCGTGCTGGCCGCGCTCGCGACCATGTCCAGCCCGGTGGCCGGGCTGTTCGTGGGGATGGTGGCCGCCGCGCTGTGGCTGACCCGGCGCCACCCCGCCTCGTACGCGCTCGGTGTGACGCCGGTCATCGTGGTCGGGCTGTCGGCCTGGCTGTTCCCGTTCTCCGGCGAGCAGCCGATGGGCTGGGCGTCGACGATACTGCCGGGCCTGACCGGCGTCGCCGTCTTCCTGTTCGCGCCGCGGCGCTGGCGCACCGTCCGGGTGGGCGGGGCGCTCTACACGATCGGGGTGGTGCTGACCTGGCTGATCCCGTCCCAGATCGGCACCAACATCTCCCGCCTCAGCATGATCTTCGGCGGGGTGGTGCTGATCGCCGCGCTGGCCGCCCGCCGGGTGCCGCCGCGCCGCAAGCTGCTCTCCACGGGCGCCGGGCGGGCGTGGCTCGCGCTGGTGCTGTCCCTGGTGACGGTCACGGTGTGGCAGGGGGTCAAGACGGGCGACGATGTCATCCACACCACCCCGTCGGCGTCCTGGGCGCGCGAGCTGGCGCCGCTGGTCCACCAGCTGAACCGGGTGGAGGCCAACCGGGGCCGGGTCGAGGTGGTCCCGGTGCGCAGCCACCGTGAGTCCTCCGCGCTCGCCACGTACGTGAACCTGGCCCGCGGCTGGAACCGCCAGCGGGACCTGGACCGGAACCCGATCTTCTACGACGACACGCTCACCGCGGCCGAGTACCAGGCCTGGCTCAAGCGCTGGGCCGTGCACTTCGTGGTGCTGCCGGCCGACGAGCCGGACCACGCCGCGCGGCAGGAGACCGAGCTGATCACCCAGGGCCTGCCGTATCTGCGGGAGGTGTGGGGCGACGACAACTGGAAGCTGTACGAGGTCAAGGACCCCACCCCGATAGCCGATCCGCCGGCCACGGTGCAGCTGGCGGGCGCCGACGAGCTGGTCCTGAACGTGCGCGCCAAGGGCCCGGTGCTCATCCGCATCCCGTACTCCCCGTGGCTGGGCCTGGTGGACGCCAAGGGCAACAGCGTCAAGGCTCCGGAGCCGGACGCGGGCGACGGGCTGGCGGTCAACCGCAAGGGGTGTCTGACCAAGCAGGTCTTCGAGCCGAGCGAGGAGGGGCAGCCGGAGGACGAGTGGACCGTGCTGCACGCCCCGCGCCCGGGCATATACCGGATAGCGGGCAAGTACCAGCTGCCGCGCGGCACGCCCTGCCCGGACGAGATGGTGCCGTAGGCCGACGAGGGTGACGACGCCGATCGGGCGGGTCCGGGGATTCCCGGGCCCGCCCGATCGGCATGGTCAGCCGCACACCGTCGAGGGCCAGGGCTGGTCCGGGAACGTGCTGCGCTCGGTGCTCTGGTGGACCTTCTCCAGACTGCCCAGCAGCGTCCCCAGCCGTTTCTCCTTGTCCGCGGCCGAATAGCTGAGGAACGTGAGGGCGGCGCGCTGGAAGGCGAGCCGCATGCGCGGCGGCATGGCGTCGGACGCGTCCAGGCACAGCGAGGAGGACTTGAGCGTTTGGGCGATGGACCGGGCGACGCCGTCCGTCTGGACGGTCACCGGCACCTTGCTGTTCGCGGAGAACGGCCTGGTTGAGCCGCGCGGGGTCTCCTCGGCCCACACCTGCTGCCCCTTGGCCGCGGCGAGATAGCGCATGAGCTCCAGCGCCTGCCCGGTGTGCCCGGTGTTCTTGAACAGCGCGGCGAAGTCCCCGGACACCTCGTACGCGCCCGGGGGCGAGCCCGGGAGCCTGAGCACATCGGCGGAGAAGCCGAACCTGGCCTGGCGGGAGTGGGGGGCGTAGCCGCCGCGGATGAAGGAGCCCTGGTGTTCCAGCGCGCACGGCGGCCGCTGCGCGAACAGCTTCTTCCCCGCCGCGCGGAAGTCGGTGCGCAGCGCGGTCCGCGCGGCCGGGCCCGAGAGCAGCTCGCCCCAGGTCCGCCACGCCTCCTCGACGCGTGGATCGTCCCACGCCAGGTCGCCGGAGGCCCACTGCTCGTAGACCTCCTTGCCCTGTAGCCGCAGCAGGATGTCCTCGATCCAGTCGGTGCCGGGCCAGCCGGAGGTGGCGCCGTCGCCCATGCCGACGCACCACTGGCGGCTGTCGGCGGCCAGGGCGGGCAGGTCCCCGCGGGTGTGGCGGGTGCCGTCGTACCAGACGATGCTCTTCAGATCGGCCTTGACGGCGATGCCGTAGACCGGTCCGTTCTCGGGCTGCCTGGGCGTCCACAGCGGCGGGTACTCCGCCGGGACCACCTCGTCCAGCTCGGTCAGATAGCCCTGGGCGGCGTAGGCGGTCAGCTCCCCCGAGCTGGGCAGCACGGCGATGTCGGGCGGGGTGCCGGACCGCACCTCGGAGAGCAGCACCTCGCGCAGCGCGGTCGTGCCCTGGTACTCGACGCGGATGTGGTGCGCATCGGTGAAGGCGTCCAGCACGCGGCGGAAGGCGGTCGCCTCGGGCCCGGTCCAGGAGGCGAGCACACGGATCGTGCCGCCCGACGGCTGGGCGCCCGCGTCGCCCGAGCCGAGGGCGCACAGGATCACCAGCCACAGGCCGAGCACGGCGGCGGTGACGTTCCGGGGGCGGGCGGGGCGGGTGGCGGCGCTCATCGGGCCCGGAACCGGTACTCGTCGATACGCGGCTGGAGCCCGACGAAGACGAGCGCGGCGAGGAGCACGCCACCCATCGGTATCCACACCACGGCGCCGGTGCGCCAGTGGGTCTCCTCCATCTTGGTGCTCACCCTCTTGTTGGTGGTGTCGGGGGCCTTGCCGATGTTCGTCTGGCGCAGGCTGGTGCGGGCCTGGGCCAGCCGGTCCTGCGTCTGGTAGGTGAGGACGGCCAGGGTCGGCACCGTGAGGAGCAACAGCCCGGTGGCCACCAGCAGGAAGGGGTTGAACCGGCGGCGGAAGCGCAGCCGCAGGAAGCGCTGGGTGCGCACCAGCAGCACGACCGGCGCGGCGCAGGCCGCCGGGACCAGCACCCACCAGGCGAGCGACAGCAGCCAGCCGAAGGAGGTCTGCTGGTCGAGCAGGCGGAGCTGCTTCTTCTCCACCTGCGCCAGCCGGGCGAGGATGTCGCTGTCACCGCTCCGCGCCCTGTGGCCGGAGCCGTCGTCACCGCGCAGCATCGTTTCGGCGTAGCCGAGATACGCGTCGCGGAGCGCGGTGTTGTCGCGGTTGACGTACGCCTGCTGGACCAGGTCGCCGTAGGAGGAGACCAGGCCGGTGACGGTGAGCAGCGTCTGACGGGCCGGGGGGCCCGCGGTGGTGGACTTGAGGGCCTGGGCCAGGGCCTGGTTGGCGGTCGAGAGCGTGGTGCGGTAGTCCTCGCCGAGCCCCTCGATGTCCCCGGTGCCGCCGACGAGGCTGCGCTTCGCGTACTCGTACGACTCGTCCAGGGCCTCGTTCGCCGCGGCCACCTGGAGTATCGCGGGGGCCGACGCGTCCCGTACGGCCCGGGTGTTGCGGCTGACGCCGTAGTACGCGGTGAACAGCACGGCGGAGGCGGCCACCGAGAGCGCCAGCAGCGTCACCAGACGGCGGATCAGAAAGCCGCGGGTGCCGTTCACACCGCACCGGCCGGGGTGCCGGGGCCGCCGGGGCCCAGGGGGGTGTTGCACTGCTGGCAGAAGGCGGCGGTGGCGGGGGCCAGGCGCTCGCAGTTGGGGCACTTGACGTCGGGGCCGGCGGGCGCGGCGGGGGAGAGGGGCAGCGCGGGCTCGGGGGCGCCCGGGTCCGGGCCGCGGAAGTGGCTGCTCTCGTCGGACAGCACCATGGTGGAGTTCAGGTCCAGCGGCCTGATCTCCTCCCGCAGCCGCACCTCGCCCGCCGCCGGGTCCACGATGTCGACCAGCCCGCGCAGCCGGTCCAGCATCTTCTCGTTGCCCAACTGGTGCGCCAGCCGCGCGGCCCGGCCCCAGTGCTCCTGGGCCTGCTGCGGCTCGCCCGCCACATACGCGTCGTAGGCGGCGGTGACGGCGAGGCCGAGGGCGTCGTCCGTGCCGTAGTGCGCGAGCCGGGGGTGGATACGGGAGGACAGCAGCGGGTCGTCCGTCCAGCGGACCAGCACGGACTGCGCGGCGGGCAGCCGGATGCCGGCCGCGCCACTGTCCGGATCCGCGTCGAGCGACAGCTCCACCTCGGCCAGCTCGATCTCCTCGTCCTGCGCGTCGCCTTCCGGGTCGGCCAGGACGCACAGGTGGTACTCGCGCACCTCGTCGGCCCAGGGCGCGGTGCGGAACTCCCAGGTCCGGGAGTCGGGCCGGGCGCCCTCGTCGGTGAGGTCGAGACGCGTCGGGTACACCTGCTTGACCAGGCCGACCGCGCCGCCCGCGCGCGTCCGCACCCGCAGCCGCAGCCCGGTCAGGGCCTTGGCCATCGAGCCGCGCGTCATCGCCGCGAACTCGGCCGGCAGGTCGGAGTCGTCGAGCACCGCGTCGGCCCGGCCGCGCAGCCGCCGCGCGATCTCCCTGAGCTCGGCGGCGTCCCAGTCGTCGCCGATGCCGCGCGCGTCGCAGGTGAAGCACGGGGCGCACTCATCGAGCACCCGCGCCAGATGGCCGGGCTCGTCGCTCTCGTTCTTGCCGTCGGTGAGCAGCAGGGTGTGCCGGAGGGGCGCGGGCTGCCCGGTGTGGAGGCGGCGGGCGAGGTCGAGCCAGGTGCCGATCGCGGTGCCGCCGACCGCCGCCAGCTTCATCGCGGCGTGCGTGGCGGCCGCCTTGGTGTCGGGCCCGGCGACGGCCACCCCGCCGGTGGGCGGATAGACCACCTCGGCCCGCTCGGTGCCCCTGACCACGGCGAAGCGCGTGCCCTTGCGCAGCGCGGAGATGGCGGCGACGGTGGCCTTGCGGGCCGCCATGATCTTCGTCGGGGGCCAGGTCATCGACGAGGAGCAGTCGATGACGATGACCTCGCAGGCCGCGGCGCGGGCCGCGGCCGGGCCCAGGCCCTGGGCCTCGACCCGCACGATGGCGTGCATCTCGGCGCGGCCCGCGGCGGCCGGGAGATACGCGTTCTGGTCCACGCGCAGGGTGATGGCCGGGCCGTCGTGTCCCTCGCCCGGCTTGGCGCCCCGGCCCGCGGCCGGGCCGCCGCCGTCCGCCGCCGGGCGGTCCGTCCCGGCCGGCCCGGCCCCCGCGCCATCCGTTCCCGCTTTGTCCTCGCTCATCCGATCCCCTCGTCAGACGCGGGTCATGGGCCTGACGGCGTTGGCCCGGTCGACCAGCACCTCCAGGGCCTCGGGGCTGTCCGCCTGCTGGGCCAGGGCCCGCAGGGCCTTTTCGAGCCGGGCGCGCACCGCGGACTGCTCGTCCCGCTCTCCGAACAGCGCCCCGGCCTCCCGCGCGTCGTCAGCGGCGCCGTAGCGGAGCACCCAGTCCAGCGCGACCTCCAGCACCTCGGCGGTCAGCCGCTCACGGGCGTGGCCCGAGGCCCGTCCGTCGTCCAGATACAGCCGCGGCAGCCGGGTCAGCGCCTCCGCGAAGTCCGTCTCGGTCGGCAGCCGGTCGGGGTGGCCCAGCCGGCCGGCCAGCGCCCGCACCGTGGCGATCTGGGCGGCGTCGTGGTGGCGCGAGACCTTCGGCACCCCGCCGAGGACGTCGACCGCCCCGGTGCGGTCGCCCGCGGCGAGCCGCAGCCGGGCCAGGCCGAAGGCGGCGCTGCCCTGGGAGCGGTTGCGCTGCCAGACCGCCTGGTAGAACCGCTCGGCCGCGCCGTGGTCGCGCAGGTGCTCGGCGCAGTAGCCGAGGGCCAGCTTGGGCGCGTACTCCCCGGGCAGCGCGTCGTACACCGCGTCGAACTCCTGCCGGGCCTCGGCCACGGCGCCCTCGGTCAGCCGCACCAGCGCGCGGTGCCAGTTCAGCCGCCAGTCGTACGGCGCGCCGCCGCCGATGATCCGCTCGACGGCCCGCAGCTGGGCCTCGGCGTCGGCCGGCTCGCCGAGTTCGAGATGGGCGCGGCAGATGCGGAACCGTATCTCCGCGGACTCGTGTGGAAAGGCGCCCAGCTGCTCGATCAGCCGCCGCGGGCCGCTGCCCGTCGGGGTGTTGAGCAGCGCCGCGCCCGGGTCCTTGGCGTCGGGGAACGGCACCGGCAGCCCGAACGGCACCTCGGCGGGGTCGGGCCGGCCGTCCGCGAGCACGGGGCGGGCCTCCCCGGCCAGCCAGCGCTCCAGGCCGGGGATCCGGCCGAGCCCGGAGTCGAGCAGGGCCGCGGTGGGCGAGAACAGCGTGGAGGGCTCGGGCTGCTCCCGCTCCAGCCGCAGCGAGTGGAGCTCGCGGAGCACCCCGCGCAGCTGCTCGGCCATCTCGCGGGCGGACCGGAACCGCCGCCGCGGGTCAAAGGCCGTGGCGCGGTCCAGCAGCCGCCGGTACGACTCGGCGCCCAGGCCCGGCGGCCGCTGGTCGGCCCGCACCGCCTTGTCGGAGAGGTTCAGCAGGGTGCGCCCGACCCCGTAGAGGTCGTGCAGCTCGGTGAGGTCGGCGGCGCCGCGCTCGCGGACCTCGGGGGAGGCGAACCAGTCGGTGTAGGTGACCGGGCCGTCCCGCTGCCCGAGCCGGCGGACCGCGCCGAGGTCGATCACCTTGACCCGGCCCTCGTGGTGCATGACATTGCTCGGCTTGATGTCGCAGTAGACCAGCTTCTCGCCGTGCAGATACTCCAGCGCGTCCAGGATGTGCGCGCCATAGGTGAGGATGTACTGGTAGAGGCGGGAGTCGTCGAACGGCGGCTCGGACCGCTTGATGCGGTCCCTGATCCCGGCGAGGGTCATCCCGGCCACGAACTCCATCACGATGTAGCCCCGCAGGCGGCCGCTGTCGCGATCCGGGTGGGGCACATAGTTGATGATGCGCAGGATGCCCTGGTGGTCGAGCAGGGTCAGATAGCGGCGCTCCTCGACGGCCGCGCGCTGCGCCGTTTCGTCGTCGTCGTTGATCAGCCCCTTGATGGCGACGGGCTGGCGGTCGAGCTGGGTGTCCTCGGCGAGATAGACCCAGCCGAGCCCGCCGTACGCGACACAGCCGACCACCTCGTACTGGCCGCCCAGCAGATCACCGGGGCGCAGCTTCGGGGTGAAGTCGAAGGGGTGGCGGCAGTCGGGGCGGGGGCAGAACCCGGCCCAGAGCGCGGGCTGTCCGGCGTAGGCCGCGCCGACGGTCTCCTCGCAGCCCTGGCCCGCGCAGGGCTGTCCCTTCGGGGGCGGCTGCGGATCGTTGTCGATCAGGTCGCGGAGGGAGGGGAGCTCGACCCGCGGCAGGTCCATCAGGCCGTCGCCCGCGGGCCGGACGGTGAACTTCCCGGCCACGGCGCGCCGTCGGGCGCGGGCCGCGGTGGCGGTCGACTCGGACTCCAGGATGCCGGAGGCCTCCGGGGTGCCGGAGGCGGAGGCGGGCGCGCCAGGGGAGGCGGCGCCCGGGGCCGGGCCCTGGGCCTTGTGGCCGCACTCCGAGCAGAAGCCCCGGTCGTTGATCCGGCCGTGGCCCGCGGCAGGGCAGTCGGGCCGGTGGCAGAGCGCCGCCCCGCCCGGCGGGCCGCCGCCCCTCGTCCCGTCCGTCATCACGTCTCCTCCCCGGCTCTCCTCGGGAGCCCGCTCACGGCCCGATCTCGTTGACCGCGCGCACGAACCGGTCGACCGCCTCCTGCGCGGCGGCCACGTCGTACGGCACCGAATCCAGCAGCTCGACCGCCGCGCGCTGGAGGGGGATCAGCTCGGGGTGCTCCGACACGGCCCGGGCCCCCGCGCTCGCGGCGGAGGCGCGCAGCAGCCCCTCCAGCTCGGGGATGCGCTTCAGCTGCTCGTCGGCCGCGCACAGCGCCGCCTCGGCGCGCCGCAGGACCGTGGCCGCCGCGTGCTCGAAGGCGGCCATCTTGGCGATGATGTGATGGGTGTACAGCCCGGGGTCGCCGCGCAGCCGGAGCAGATTGACGCGCAGCGCCGAGGCGCTGCGGGGGTACGGCGCGTTCAGGGCGGGGGAGAGCAGCGCGCGCCGCTCGACGGCCTCGCGCTCGAGGCGCTCCGCGCGGGTCACCTGCCCGGCCAGCTCGCCCATCCAGGCGTCGATCCGCTCCCGCTCCGGGCGGAACAGCCGCTCGGCCAGGCGCAGCGCGGGCGCCTGCGGATCGCGGAAGACCAGCATCAGCCGGCTGCCCCGGTCGGCGAGGATCTCCATGAAGCGGACCAGGGCCTCCGGGTCGTGGGCCCGGTCCACGCTCACCGCCACGATGGTCAGCGGCACCGCGTTGGCCCGGATCCGGCTGAACGGCGAGGTGTCGCCGAGCGCCTTGAGGTCCATCCGGTCGGCGACCCGCTTGGCCACGTCGGTGTCGGTGCGGCCGGTGACGTCGACGGCCAGGTCGAGGCTGCCGATCGGCGGCACCGTGTTGCGCGGGGCCGAGGACACCGCCTGCTCGGCGCCGACCCCGGCCAGCTCGCGGTCCGCGAGCGTCACGGCCCGGCTGAGCGTCTCGTACCGGTCGCTGTCGTCGTCGGCGATCACGACCGTCTCGACGTCCGCGATGCCCTCCCGCCCGGCCAGGCTCTCGCGGCGCAGCCACAGCGCCAGCCGCTGGGCGAAGCCGATGTCCTGCACGCCGTCGGTGAGCGGGGAGACCAGCCGCTCGTCGACGCCGGGGTCGCCGTCCACCCAGCGGCGGACCCCCGGCAGATGACGGAGGACCGTCTCGACGGGGATCATGTACGAGAAGTGGCGGCGCTCGGCGCTCGGCACGCTGTCGGAGTCGTCGTAGCGGCTGACCACGATGCCGATGACGCGCTGGGTCTCCTCGTCCTCGACCCCGGCGCCGCTGAAGCCCCACCGCACCACGTCGCCGCGCGACTCCGGGTTCAGCTGCACCCACTCCGCGCGCGGTCCCGCGGTGCCCGCGATCCGGGCCGAGAACCACATCCCGTTGTCGTTGCCCTCGGGGAAGCCGAACATCCGCACCGGCCGCCGGGGCTTGGGCGGCAGCCGGAACAGCCGCGCCGCGTACTCGGCGGGCTGGGGGCGGCTCAGCGTCAGCAGGGCCACATCGCCGCAGTCGTCGGCGCGCTGGGGCACCCAGCAGCCCTCGGCGACGCGCGCGGTGACGGGCTCGGCGTCGGGCACGCCGACCAGGTCGACCCGGACTTCCGCGGCGGGCACCGGCCATCCGTCCGCGGGGATCACATGGGCGCACGTCAGCACCGTCTCGCTGCCCAGAAGGATTCCGGCGCCCAGAACCTCGCCGGTCGTACTACGGATCCGGACCCGCCAAGTCCCGTCGTGGGCGGGTGCATTGGCGGGATTGTCGTTTTCCGCCCCCATGTGGCCCGAGCATACGCCCGGGACGTACGGAAGTGACCCCAACCGGCCGATGAGTCACGGGAAAGGGTGACCGGAGGGGGCGGAATCCGTGCGTCCGGCCTGCGGTGCGCGGGGTGCGGCGGACGGGGTTTCCCGCCCCGGGCCGGTTTCCCGCCCCGGGCCCAGCGGGCGGTCCCCGGACGGCCGGGACCACCACACGCCCTCGCCGCGGGTGAGCCCCGGCAGCCACCGCTTCACCCCGTGCACCTCCCGGGCGGGGATCCGGCCCTCGAGCAGCCAGACCGGCGCCCCGCCCGCCGTCTCCGCCACGCCGGCGATCTCCGCCTCCGCCGCGGTGAGCCGGGCGGTGACCGGGGCCAGCGTGTCGTGCGGGATCTCCAGCTCGAAGGCGTGGCACGGCTCGTACACCCGCGTCCCCGCGCCGCGCAGCGCCCGCTCCAGCACCACCGGGGTCAGCTCCCGGAAGTCGCGGGCGGTGCTGAGCGGGCTGGAGAAGCCCGAGCGGATCAGGGTGACGCGGCAGTCGGTCACCGCCCGGCCGCCGTGGCCCTGAAGGAGGGTGTCGTGCACGGTCTCCTCGATGGCGTGGTGGAACGCGCGGGGCAGCGCGCCCAGTTCCGTCTCGTACCGGAAGGCCACCCCGGAGCCGGCCGGGGCGGGCTCGACGCGCAGCCCGATGGTCGCCCAGAGGCCGGTGTGATGCCGCCGGGCCATCTCCTCGCACGCCTCGCCGACGCCCACGGGCCGTTCGACATGGACCGGCCGGCTCGGCTCGAAGTCGGCCTCGATGCCGAAGTCCCGGGCGAGCGTCGCCGCGATGATCTCCTTCTGGACCTCCCCGTACAGCAGCACCGAGGTGGTGCCGCCCGGCAGGGCGCGGGTGTGGATCAGCGGGTCCTGCTCGGCCAGGCTCACCAGCGCGGCGTGCAGCCGGGCGGCGGGGCCCGGGCCGGGCTCGCGGGCGCGGACGACCGTGCTCAGGCTGGGCGCGGCGAAGTGCGGCTGGTCCGCCTCCGGGCGCGCGGGGCCGCCCGGGTCGTCGGGGCCGTCGGGGGCGGCGTCGGCCGGGCCGAGCCGGTCGCCGACCCGCACCTCGGGCAGGCCCCGCACCCTCCCGATGTTCCCGGCGGTCAGCCGGCCCGCGCCGGGGCGGCCGACGACGTCGAGCGAGGTGAGCTGGCCCGTGTACGCCACGGGCGTGCCGCCCGGCCCGCGGCGGTGGAGCGTCACCTTCTGCCGTACGGTCAACTCGCCCGTGAACAGCCGCAGACAGGCGGTCTTCTGCCCGGCTCCGGCCCGCCGCTCGACGGCGAAGACCGTCCCGTACGGGGCTGCCGCCGCCTCCGCGCCGGCGGGCGCGGGCGGCAGCAGCCGCGCCATCCCGCGGGCGAGCGCGCCGACGCCCTGGCCGCTCAGCGCCGAGCCGAAGAACACCGGGTGGACGCGGCAGTCCGCCGTCCCGGCGGCCAGCGCCGCCCGCAGCTCGGCGGGCGTGGGCGGCGGGCCGTCCAGGACCCGGGCGAGCAGCGCGTCGTCGGTCTCGGCCAGCGCCTCGGCCATCTGGGTGCGGACGTCCGCGTCGTCGAGCGACCGGGGCACGGCGCGGGCGTCCCGCGTGCCCGGGCCCCGTACCGCTGTCATCGCGACGATGTGCGGGGCCAGCCGGTCCCGGATGTCCGTCAGCAGCCCGTCCTGGCGGGCGCCCGCGCGGTCGATCTTGTTGACGAAGAGCAGGGTCGGCAGCCGCAGCCGCCGCAGCGTCTTCATCAGCACCCGGGTCTGCGCCTGGACGCCCTCCACGGCGGAGAGCACCAGGACCGCGCCGTCCAGCACGCCGAGGGCGCGCTCGACCTCGGCGATGAAGTCCGAGTGGCCGGGCGTGTCGATCAGATTGACCTGTGCCGACCCCACGGTGAAGGAGGCGACCGCCGAGCGCACGGTGATCCCGCGCTCGCGCTCGATGTCGCCCGTGTCGGTCTGGGTGGTGCCGCTGTCGACGCTGCCGAGGCGGTCGATGGCGCCGTGGTCGAAGAGCAGGCGCTCGGTGAGGCTGGTCTTACCGGCGTCGACGTGCGCCAGGATGCCGATGTTCAGGGTGCGGGCGATGCGCGGGGCCCGCGGGGTGCGCGAAGTGGGCATGGGTGCTGAAGTCCTCGAGAACTGTCGTCCGGTGGGGGCGCTGAGTAGTTCCGAGGAATCGGCGCATCGCATGCTCCTGCTGGTCGTCGGATGGACGCGGGCCATCCTGTCAGCGGCAGCGGTGACGTCAAGCGGATTAAGGCCCCGGCCCGCGGATCTTGACGCCTGCGGCAGACCCACGCGGCGGAGCCGCATACCGACCGCCGCTCGCACACTGCCCTCCCCTCGCCCCTGCCGAGGCCTGTCGCCGCGCGGGGCTCCGCCGCGCGGCGGCTTGCCCCCGGCCCGGGGTCTGGGGCGGAGCCCCAGTTGCGGGAAGGGGCGGGTAGGGGAAAAGACCGCCCGGACGCCCGCTAGGGCGCGAGGTGGCGGACGATCCGGCGCAGCTGCTCGGTGTAGTGCTCGCGGAACTCGGGTGAGTCCGGCTCGACGCCGAAGAGCTGCCGCACGATGTGCGGCATCGCGACGGGCGCCGAGACCAGGCTCATGAACAGCAGCATCGCGGCGGCCGGGTCGAGGTCCTCGGCCAGCTCGCCGGCCGCCTGGCGGCGGCGCAGCCCGGAGAGGTCTTCGGGGTCCGGCTCCACCGCGCCGCCGGTGAGGCCGTTCCAGAGGTTGAGGCGGGTGGGCCGGGGGTCGGCGAAGGACTCGTCGAGATAGCGCACGATCAGCTCGTGGAGGGGGAGGGCCGGGTCGGCGATGGTGGCCTCGCGCCGCAGCCACTGCTGGTGCAGTTCGAGGTAGAGGCCCTCCTTGCCGCCGAAGTAGTAGCTGATCAGCTGCTTGTTGACCCCGGCGCGGTCCGCGATGTCCTGGACGCGGGCGCCCGCGTATCCCTTCTCCGCGAACTCGTCCATGGCGGCGTCCAGCAGCAGCCGCCGGGAGCGCTCGGAGTCGAGCTTGCGCTCCTGGGGCGCGGGGGCGCGGCGGGGCTTCTTCGGGGCTTCCTGTGGAGCTCTCTCCTTCACCCGGTCAGGCTAGCCGCAGGGCCGGGCGACTTCACCCATCTATTTGTTTGACAAGTTCATCCGCCCGGATGAATCGTGGGGGCGGTCAGCCCCAAGGGCACGTCGGAGCGAGGAGAATTCGTCATGATCGTGGTGACCGGAGCCACCGGAACCGTCGGCAAGCATGTGGTGGACGAGCTGGTCGCGGCGGGCGCGGAGGTCCGCGCGCTGACCCGCGACCCGGACTCGGCGCGGCTGCCCGAGGGGGTGCGGGTGGCGCGCACCGCCGACCTTCCGCTGGACGGCGCCACGGCGGTCTTCCTCAACGCGGCGGTGGTGTGGCAGACGGGCCCCGCCGAGCTGTTGCGCGAGGCCGCGCGGGCGGGGGTGCGGCGCATCGTCACGCTCTCCTCCTCGGCCGCGGCGGAGCCCGGCCCGGGCAATGTCATCGGCAACCACCACCATGAGCTGGAGACCGAGATCGAGGGATCGGGGCTCGCCTGGACGCATGTGCGGCCCGGCGCGTTCGCCTCGAACGCGCTCCAGTGGGCGGCGCAGATCCGCAAGGGCGATGTGGTGTACGGGCCGTACGCGCGGGCCCACACCGCGCCCATCCACGAGGGCGACATCGCGGCCGTCGCCGCCCGCGCCCTGCTCAGCGAGGACTGCACCGGCCAGAAGCCGCTGCTGTCCGGGCCGCGGTCGCTGACCTTCGCGGAGCAGACGGCCATCCTCGGCGAGGCGCTCGGGCGGCCGCTGCGGTACGAGGAGATCCCGGCGGATGCGGCCCGGGAGGCGATGACCGGCGGGGGCGTGCCGGAGGCCATCGCGGACTCGCTGCTGCGGATGTACGCGGAGTGCGTCGACCGCCCCGCCGAGATCTCCCCGGAGACGGAGCGGATCACCGGGCGGGCGGGGCGTACGTTCGCCCAGTGGGCGAGCGAGCACGCGGCCGCGTTCAGCTGATACCGGCCTCGTCAGGAGGCGGTCCGGCCGCCCGCCCGCTTGGCGGCGGCCTGCTTCTTGGCGGGGGCCTTCTTGGCCGCGGCCTTCTTCGCGCCCGCCTTCGCGCCTGCCTTCGCGCCCGCCTTCTCGGCGCCCTTTTTCGCGGCCGCGGCGGTCTTCTTCGCTGTCGGGGCCTTGTTCGCGGGTGCGGCGGCCTTCTTGCGCGCCCGCAGCGGGTGAACCGTCGCCTCCGCTTCCTCCCCGGCCTCCCCGGCCCCCTCGGGCTCCGCCTTTTCCCCGGCCTCCTCGCCCCGGGCCTGACGGGCGCTGCGCACGCTGTCCCGCAGCGCCGCCATCAGATCGACGACCTGCGCCCCGGCCGGGGCCTCGCCGGGCTCGGCGGTGGGCGTGGCCCCGGCCATCTTCGCCGCGACGAGCGAGTCCAGCGCCTCCTGGTACTCGTCGTGCAGCTCGCTCAGATCGACCTCGCCGAGCGTGTTCATCAAGGTGTCGGCCAGGTCGAGCTCCGCGTCCCGGATCGTCACCTTCTCCTTGGGGGCCACGCCGACCGGGGTGCGCACCTCGTCGGGCCACAGCAGCCGGTGCATGGCGATGGCGTCGCCCACGACGCGCAGCATGCCCAGCCGCTCCCGCCCCCGGTGCGCGTACTTGGTGATGGCGACCTTCTCGCTGCGCTTGAGCGCCTCGCGCAGCAGGGCGTACGGCTTGGCGGCCGCGGGGCCGTTCGCGCCGAGGTAGTAGGCGTCGCCCATCTGGAGGGGGTCGATGTCCGCCGCCGAGACGAACGCCTGGATCTCCAGGGCGCGGGTCGTGGGCAGCGGAAGGCGGGCCAGGTCCTCGTCGGTGATCGGGATCAGCGTGCCGTCCGCGTCCTCGTAGGCCTTGCCGATCTCCGCCGCGTCGATCTGCTTGTCCTCGAGCTCGCAGACCTTGCGGTAGCGGATCCGGCCGCCGTCCTTGGAGTGGACCTGCCGGAAGGAGACCGCGTGGTCCTCGGTCGCCGGATACATCTTGATCGGGATGCTGACCAGGCCGAAGGAAATGTTCCCATTCCAGATGGATCGCATGCTTGATCCCTTTCGTGAGATTCTTATCGTATGTCCCCTATCGCGGAGGTGGAGGGGCGGCGCATCGCGCTCAGTAACCTCGACAAGGTCCTCTATCCGGCCACCGGCACCACCAAGGGCGAGCTGCTGCACTACCTGGCGGCCGCCGCCGGCCCGCTCCTCCGCCATCTGCGCGGCCGGCCTCTCGCCTTCCTGCGCTTCCCGGACGGCCCCGACGGCCAGACCTTCTTCACCAAGAACCCGCCCCCGGGCATGCCCGACTGGGTCGAGACCGCCGAGGTGCCCCGCCACGAGGGGGAGACCTCCCGCCAGGTGCTCGTCCAGAACCTGGCCTCGCTGATGTGGGCCGGAAACCTGGTTGTCGAGTTCCACGCCCCCATGTGGCGCGCCGATCGCGACGCCGGTCTCGCCGACCGCCTCGTCTTCGACCTCGACCCGGGCCCGCCCGCCACGGTCGTCCACTGCTGCGCCGTCGCCGAGTGGCTGCGAGAGCGGCTGCACGCCGACGGGCTGTCCGCGTACGCCAAGACCAGCGGCTCCAAGGGGCTGCACCTGCTGGTTCCGGTGGAGCCGACGCCCTCCCGGCAGACCACCGGCTACGCCAGGAAGCTCGCCCTGGAGGCCGCGGCCGCCGTGCCCGGGCTGGTGACGTCGAAGATGACCCGCTCGCTGCGGCCGGGAAAGGTGTTCGTCGACTTCAGCCAGAACGCCGCCGCCAAGACCACCGCCGCCCCCTACACCGCCCGCGCGCGCCGCGAGCCGACCGTCTCCGCGCCCGTCACGTGGGGCGAGGTCGAGAGGTGCGAGGACCCCGCGCAGATGGTCTTCCGGATCGACGACATGACGCCCCGGCTGGACCGCCACGGGGATCTGCTGGAGCCTCTCCTGGACCCCGGGCTGGCCCGCCCCGTGCCCGAGGGGGCGAACCCGTGACGGCGGCGGCCGGACTGCCCGCGGCGGCGCGGTGGCTGCCCGGAACCGGGCCGACTCCCGGCACGCCCCCCGGAGCCGCGCCGTGATCCCGCACTGGAGCCCGCCCTCCCGGGCGCCGCTGCTGCCGCCCGTGGAGGTCGCGCTGGCCCGCCCCGTCCACGCCTTCCCCGACCCGGCCGGGAGGCGGCTGGCGTACGAGCCGAAGTTCGACGGCCACCGCGTACTGATCTTCCGTATGGACGACGACGTCCTGCTCCAGGCCCGCTCCGGCCGCATCGTCACCACGGCCTTCCCCGATCTGCGGGCCGCCGCTGAACGGCTGCCGGCCGGCACCGTCCTGGACGGGGAGGTCGTGGTGTGGACCGGCGGCCGTACGGACTTCGGCGCCGTCCAGAAGCGCGCGGCCGCCACCCGCGCCCGCGCCGCCCGGCTCGCCCGCGAACTCCCCGCCTCCTACGCCGCCTTCGACCTGCTCGCCGCGGGCAACGAAGACCTGCGCCCCCTGGCGTACGAGCGGCGCCGCGCCCGCCTCGTCGCCCTGCTGGAGCCGTACGGGCCACCGCTCCAGCCCGTCCCCATGACCACCGACCCGGAGCTCGCCGCCACCTGGTACGACACCCTCCCGGCGATCGGCGTCGAGGGCCTGGTCATCAAGAGCCTGGGCCAGCCCTACCGCGCGGGCCGCCACTGGTGGAAGCTGCGGCACTCCGAGACGCGCGAGGCCGTGGTGGTCGGCGTCGTCGGCCCCCGCCACCACCCGCGCTCCCTCGCGCTGGTGCTGCCGGGCGACGACGGCCCGGTGGTCTCCACCCCGCTCTCCCCGGCGGTGCGCGCCCAGATCACGGCCGCGCTGCGCGGCCTGCCCGCAGCCCCCGAGCCGCCCGGGGACGAGCCTGCCCCCACCGCCAAGGACATGGTGGGCACGGAGATCTCGTACCGGCCGGTGGCCCCGGAGCTGACGGTCGAGGTACAGCGGGACAGCACGGCCCGCCACGCGGCGACCGCGGTGGTGCGGCTGCGCGCGCCGGAGTAGCCGGAGTTTGTGGTGAGTTCGGGACAGCGACACGCCGACGCCACGGCGTGTCGCTGTCCCGAACTCACCACAAACTCACTGGACGGGGTCCACCGGCCCTGTGATCACGGCGGTGACCCGGCTCCCCGGCGGCAGCCACTCCCCACCCGCCAGGTCGTACACGCACCGCAGCATCTTCGCGACGTAGCGCCGCTCCAGGGCGAGACCGTGCCGCTCCTCGAAGTCCTCGGCGAAGGCGGCCAGCTCCGCCGGGACGCGGCCGTATCCGCCGCCGTGGTGGTCGTGGTCGATCCGCCAGCCGGGGAAGGTCCGCCCCCACCCCAGCTCGTGCAGCCGCCCCACCTCGCCGTCCAGATACCGCGCGCCCTTGACCACCGCCACCCCCAGCGCCCGGGCGCCCTCCGGCAGTGCGGCGGCGATCCCGGCCAGCGTGCCCCCGGTGCCCACCGCGCAGCACACCACATCGCCCGGGCCCAGGCCGGGCAGCTCCGCGACGATCTCCGCCGCGCCGCGTGCGGCCGCCACGTTCGTACCGCCCTCCGGCAGCACATAACACCGGCCCCACCGCTCCTCGAGCCGCCGGACCGTCTCCGGCGCCGCCAGCCCGCTCAGCGCCTCCCGGAACCGCGCCCGGTCCCAGAACGCCAGCTCCATCCCGTAGCCCTCGGCCAGCGCCAGCGACCAGTTGCGCTCCGCCCGGGCCAGCTCGTCGCCCCGTATGACCCCCACCGTCCCCAGCCCCACCGCGGCCCCGGCCGCGGCCACGGCGCGGATGTGGTTGGAGTACGCGCCGCCGAAGGTCAGCAGCCGCGAGTGCCCCTGGTCGAGGGCGGCCCGCAGATTGGGGGCCAGCTTGCGCCACTTGTTGCCCGGCACCGTCGGATGTACGGCGTCGTCCCGCTTCAGCCGCAGCTCCACGCCCCGCGCGGCCAGCCGCTCGTCCTCCACCCGCTGGAGCGGGGACGGCAGCCGGGGCGCGAGTGCGACGGCGGGATCGATGGGCAGGTTCACCTCTCCATTCTGACCGCTGGAGCCCGGCTACCGGGCCGTGCCGCCGACCGGCCCTGGCGCCGGCCACGACCGTCTGTATCGGGCGCGCCGTCAGGCGAACCGCGCGATCGCGGTCATGGTCGGCCGCAGGTTCCGTACGCCGGGCAGCCGGTACAGCACGGGCGTCAGCGCGCCGAAGTACGGGCCCCGGCCCCGCGGCAGGTGCAGCTCGCGGACCTCGACCACGGCCGGGTGCGCCGTGCGCACCTTTTGCAGCTCGCCGGCGTTCAAGCCCCACGGCATGGCGGGCATGACGTAGCTCCGTGAGGGGCGTGTCTCGGCGCGCTGGGTGCCGGCGCTGAGCCAGCGGGGCACGGCGTCGAAGACCAGCGACCCGCCCCGGAACCGCTCGGCGCACGCCGCGATCAGCTCCCGCACCTCGCCCGGGCGCAGATACATCAGCAGCCCCTGGGCGGTGATCAGCACCCCGCGCCCGGGGTCGACCTCGTCCCGCCAGGAGAGGTCGAGCACGGACCGGGCCAGGATGCGCCGCCGCTCGGTGTCCGGGAGCAGGGAGCGGCGCAGCTCGGCGGTCTCCGGGAGCTCCACGCACAGCCAGTGCGCCCGGCCGTTGTCGACCCGCCAGAACTGAGTCTCCAGTCCCTCGGCGAGGTTGACGACGGTGCCGGTCGGGTGTTCGGCGAGGAAGTCCCGTACGGCGCCGTCGAAGGACCGCACGCGCAGCCCCTGGCCCTGGGCGAGCAGCGGGTGCGGCGGGCCGAAGGTCTCCTCGAAGGGGAAGTCGAGGCGGTCGACGAGCTCGATGGCCTTGGGGTCGTGGAGCACTGTCCGGGGCTGCCGGGCCTCGTACGCGCGGTGGTAGAGGTTCCACAGCAGGGTCTCGGGGACGCGGCCGAGCCGCACGGGCACCTTGTCCTGGTTCGCCATGTCGCTGCTCCCTTCCGGTCGCACTCCGCGCCCTGCAAGGAAGGGTAATGACCGGCTCGCCACGGGGCGGGCGTACTTGCCCTCCGAGGCCGTGCGGTCACGGCTTCGGCCAGGGCGGTGTCACACGGCTCCCCTATGCTGGAAGCCGTGCCGCAGGGCATTGCTCCGCTCCCAGCCGCTGGTGGTTCGAATGCCGCACTTTCTCGACGCACTGCCCTTCGACTGGAGCAGGCCCGAGTCCCGTGAACTGCACGATTTCCTCGCCGGCGTGTATTTCCGGGAAGGGCCGGTCGTCGAGTTCGCGGTGCGAGCGGGGGTGAAACCGGCGTCGGTCGCCTGGGACCGGCCGATGCATTCCGTCTGGCACGACCTGATCACCAAGGCCCGTAACCAGAATCGGCTGCGCGCGCTGCTCGAGCGGGTGGCGGAGGGCGATGAGGCGGTGGGGCTGCGGCTGCGGGAGCTGATGGCGGCGGATCCGGTGGTGGAGGCGCCTGCCGCCGCCGATTCCGGGGTCGTGTGGAAGGGGTTCGACGCCCGGGGCGGATGGGAGCGGCAGATATTCGACGAGCCGACCCTGCTCGACGTGGCGTTCATGCGGCGCGGGGCCGAACTCGCCCCGGGTGTGGTGCGGTTGCTGGTGGAGCTGCCCGGCGGCCGGGCCTACGGGACGGCGTTCCGGATCGGCGCGGACCTCCTGCTGACCAACCACCACGTCCTCTACGGCATCGGCCCCGGCCCCGGCCGCGCGACACGCGCCGAGGCCTGGCTGCACTACGAGCTCGACACCGCCGCCCGGCACCGCGCCCATACGGTGGTGCGCTGCCGCCCCGAGACGATCACCGGTGACCCGGCGCACGACTGGGCCGTGATCCGGTCGGATGGTCCGCTGCCGGACGACATTCCCGTCAGCGAACTGGCCACGGCCGAGCCGGTCTCGGTCGGCGAGCGGGTTTATGTCATTCAGCACCCGAAGGGCGGGGTGAAGAAGATCGGAATGCACCACAACATCGTCCGCCATGTCGATGACGATGTGATCCAGTATTGGACCGACACCGAGGCCGGGTCGTCCGGCTCGCCCGTCTTCAACGAACGCTGGCAATTGATCGCCCTGCACCATCGATGGGTGGCCGTCGAGGAAGAGCGCGGAAAGCGGGAATTCCGTAATCAGGGGCGCCGGATCTCCCGGGTGGCCGAGGGCCTCGCCGCGGCGGGGGTGTTCTAGGCGATATGAGTCTGCTGGACAACGCCCCTTTCGCCGCCGACGATCCACAGGCGCGGGAGCTGCTCGCCGCGCTCCTCACCGCGTACGACCAGGGGCCCGAGGTACGGGCCTTCGTGCTCGCGGCGGGGATGCGCGCGGCCGAGTTCGCGTGGACGGGGCCCATGGCGGAGGTGTGGCCGCGGGTCCTGCGGCGGGCGGCGGACCAGGGGCGGCTGCGGCGCCTGGTCGGCGTGATCGCCGAGGACCCCAACAGCGCGGCCTACGGGATCATAGCCCGGCTCGCCGCCACCCCGCCGATCACCGCATCCGCGGCCCCCGCACCCCTCTCCTATGGGCCTGGCGACGTACGCCGACTCGTCATGGACGCGCTCGACGACGACGAACTCAGCGCACTCTGCCTCGATCATTTCCCGGCGGTGTACGGCCAGTTCGCCCACGGCATGAGCAAATCGCAAAAGACGCTACGGCTGATCGAGTACTGTGCGCGGCGTGATCGGCTACCGGACCTCGTACGACGGGTGGGCGAGGTCAACCTCGTCAAGGTCCGTGAGTTCACCGACCGCCTGGAAAACCGAGACGAGAACTGAGCATGGACGAGCGTGAGCTGAAACTGAATTCCCTGTCGCGGTATGCCAAGGCGTCCCCGAAGTTCATCCTCGAGGAACACGGACACTGCGAGGTGCCCGCCGGATGCGGCGGTGTGGTGCTCCGGTGGCGCAATCCGCGGGCCGGAGTCCCCGTCACGATGTGGCTGGAGACCGACGGCCCGGGCGACATGTATCTTGACGGCACGGCGCCTTCCTCATCCCGCCCGCTGGTCCCTTTCGGAACGCATGTCCTCGCGTTCGCGATAGCCGAGTGCGACCCCGCGTACACCACGCTGATGTTCGCCGGGCTCCACAAGCCCGATGAGGACATCCATGTGCAGACCACCGCCCCTCAGAATGTCGCGGAGACATCCGTTCTCTCCGCGGCGGACGGCAGTTGGAAGTACTCGTTCGACGAGCCGGAGGACGACGCCTGGATGCGCCCCGGTTTCGACGACGGTGGCTGGCAGCCCATGGTGGACCGCCCCGACCGGCGGCCGCCGGAGGATCCGGAGCGGGCCGCGGAGCCGTACCGGGTGCGCAGGCTGAAGGGATTCGGCGCGGCCGGCCTGGGGGTTTCCGGGCGGGGTGGCCGGGTCTGGATCCGTAAGGTCTTCACGATCGCCGATCCGGAATCGGCCTGAGCAGCCCGATGCCTGACGACTGCCCGACCACAGTGGCCTGACACACACGGAGGTTAACAATGCCGGAACGGGCCCCGCTGGTGCTCACCCCGCAATTCTTCGGCAGCCTGGTCTTCGACCGCCGTACGTCGCGATATCTGCCGTTCGACGCGGAGTCCACCGACATACTGCGGCGGCTGAGCGCGCACCCTGTCGACCGCGTCCTTGAGGAGACGGCCGACGCGGAGCGGCGCGGCCGGATCGAGCGATTCTTCGAGCACTTCCACGACCTGGGGTTCTTCACCGTCGACGGCCGGTTCGCCGGAGTGATCCACGACGACCTGGAGGTGCCGCCGGACCACCTCGCCGGCCCGCTGGCCGTCCATCTGGAGGTCATCGCCTCGTGCAACCTCGGCTGCACCCACTGCTTCGCCGGTGACCTCCCGCGCCGGGAGAAGCGGCTGAGCCTGGAGGAGATCGACCGGCTCTTCGCGGAGATGGCGCGGCTCGGCGCGTACCGGCTCGGGCTCACGGGCGGTGAACCGCTGCTGCGGAAGGACATCTTCCAGATCATTGATCTGGCCCTGAAGCACGGCCTGGCCCCGTGCATCACCACCAACGCCCTGCTCATCACCGAGGACATCGCCAAGGAATTCGGAAAGCGCGAACTGGTCTGGCTGAATGTCAGCCTCGAAGGCGCGACCGCGGAGACCAATGACCGGGTGCGCGGCGCCGGCACCTTCGACAAGGTGCTCGACCGCCTCGCCGTGCTCCGCGAACACGCCCGCTTCACCCTGGCCTTCACCATCATGCGGACCAACCTCGAAGAGATCGAGGACTGCGCCCGGCTCGCCCATGAGGTGGGCGCGGACACCGCGGTGTTCCGGCCGCTGTACCCGGTCGGCGTCGCCGAGCGGAATCAGGAGCTGATGCCGAGCTTCGCGGACTACACCGAGGCGCTGAACGGGCTCTCCCGGCTGGGCGAGGAGAGCCACAGCAACCCCACCGACCCCGTTGATCTGCACCACATCGACCCGTTCAGCCCGCACTCCCGCGAAGACACCCAATCCGTCATCCACCAGAACTACGGCTGCGGCGCCGGAAACCTGGTGTGCTCCATCTCCGTCTCCGGCGACGTCAACCCGTGCAGTTTCCTCGGCCCCGATTTCGTCGCCGCCAACGTACGCGAGAGCTCCCTGGCCGAGATCTGGCACCGCAGCGCGGGCTTCCAGTCGATGCGGGCCCTCCCGCACACCGACCCGGTCGGCGACCACGGCCAGACCGCCACCTTCGCCGGCGGCTGCCGCGCCCGCTCCCTCGTCCTGGCCGGCTCGGTCAACGCGCCCGACCCCTGGATCGCCGAACAGGTCGACGCGGAGCGGCGATCGGGATCGGCGGTCCGCAACCCGCTCGTCGTGCTCGATGTGTCGGCCCGGCCGGGCGGCCGCTCCTGCCAGGGCCAGGGAGCGTGCGGGTAAGCCATGGGAGCCTCGTTCGACACCCGCGCCGCGTACGGCACCGGCTCCGCGTACGACTGGCTGCGCACCGACCACACCACCACCGGCAGCGCCCAGGACCTGCTGCGGCTGGCCCGCGAGCTGGAGGACCGGGGCGACCTGCGGACCGCCGCGACCGCGTACGACCGCGCGTGCATGGTCGCCCCCGCCGACCCCGGGATCGCCGAGGCGCGGGGCGACCTGCTGGAGCGGATGGCGGTGGAGGAACACGGCATCGTCTTCCGCTACATCCCGGCCGGCTCCTTTGTGATGGGCTCCGCCGGGGGTGACCTGGACGAGCGCCCGGTCCACTCGGTGCGGGTCGACGACTACTGGCTGTCCGAGACCCCGGTGAGCTGGTCGGCCTACTGCGACCTCATGGGCTGGGAGCCGCCCCCGACCGGCATGCCGCAGGAGGAGGCCGGGGGCAGCGGATCGGGGGACCCCGGCTGGTTCCTGTACGAGGCGAACAAGATCCGCCTCCAGTACTGCGAGGACGCGACCGTCCGCGCCACCGACTGGCACGCCCACGCGCCGGCCCACAAATGGGTGAGCGGAAGCGGCGAGCCGGTCGACTCCCGGACGCTGTTCGGCACGCCGCGCCGGGACGACCCCCGGCGGCCGTGGGCCTACGACCGCAAGCCCATGGTGGGCGTCTCCTGGCAGGAGGCCGAGGAGCTGTGCGAGCGGCTGTCCACCGACGCCGTCCGGTACGGCCTGCCCACGGAGGCGGAGTGGGAGCGGGCCGCGCGCGGTGGCCTGGCCGGCCGCCGCTACCCCTGGGGGGACGAACCCCCGACCCCGGAGCGCTGCGACGCCGACCGCTTCGACGAGTTCTCCATCCTGCCCATGCGGCGCCTGCCCCCCAACGACTACGGCCTGTACGCGATGAGCGGAGGGGTGTGGGAGTGGACCGCCGACTGGTACGACGCGCAGTACTACCGGGACAGCCCGGGAGCCAACCCGACCGGGCCCGCCACCGGCCGGGAGCGGGTGCTGCGCGGCGGGTCCTGGGCGGACTGCGCCGAGGCGGTCACGGTGACGTTCCGGATGTCCCGTGACGCGGACACCTGGCGGGCGGGCGGATGGGGCGCCCATATGACCCCCAACATCGGCTTCCGGCTGTGCCGCAAGGGCGCCGCGCCCGCGCCGAGGCCATGACCGGGTACCACCCCGGCGCCGTACGGGGGCTGATCGACCGGGCCCTGTCCGAGGACGAGATCCGGGACCTGTGCTTCGATCACTACCCCGAGGTGTACCGGGAGCTCGCGGCGGCCATGAGCCGCCGCGAGTGTGTGCGCAGGCTGGTCGCCTGGTGCGAGGGCCGGCACGGGCTCGACGCGCTGGTCGCCCGTGTCGCCGAGATCAACGCGGAGGCGGTGGCGGAACACGCCGAAGCGCTGACGGCCGCGACGGCCACGCCACGGCCCACCGACCCGTACCCGTACCCGGAGCCCGCCGCGTCGCCCCGCCCCCTGACGGCGGGCATCATCCACGCCCTGCCCCCCGCCCCCGGCTTCGTGGGCCGCGCGGAGGAACTGGCCGCCCTGCACCGTTTCTGGCAGGGCGGCGAGCCGGGCGTGCTGGCGCTGCTCGGTCTCGGCGGCGCCGGAAAGACCGCGCTGGCCGGGGAGTTCCTGACCCGGCTGAAGCGCGCGGGGGATCCGCCGCCCGACGAGCTGTTCATCTGGAGCTTCTACCTCAACCAGGACGTCAAGGAGTTCCTGGAGGTCGCCTACACCTACTTCAGCCACGGCGCGGTCGTACGCGGCAGCCCCATGGGCACCTTCTACCTGCTCACCGAACTGCTCACCAGGCCCGGGCGCAGACTGCTCGTCCTGGACGGCCTGGAGCGGGTGCAGCGCCCGGCCACCGACCGCCGCGGCACCTTCGGCGATCTGACCGACCGGCTGCTCGCCCAGGTCATCGACCGCCTGGCCGACGGCCTGGGCACCACCAAGTGCCTGATCACCAGCCGCCTTCCGCTGCCCCGGCTGGCGCCCTGGCAGGGCCGGGGCTACACCTGTCTCGACATCGACCAGCTGTGCCGCGAGGACGCGGTCGCCCTGATCCGCGACCGCGGCGTACGCGGCGACGAGGAAGCCCTGCACGCCCTGGTCGACGAGTTCGGCGCCCACGCCCTGACCCTCGACCACCTCAGCGGATACCTCGTCGCCTACGCCGGCGGCGACCCGGCCCGCGCCGCCGCTCTGCCCGAGCCCCGGGCCGACTCGCAGGAGCCGCAGGAGCAGCGCCTGGCGCGGGTGCTCGACGCGTACGAGACCGCGCTCAGCGAGCGGGAGTCGGCCCTGCTCGCCCGGCTGTGCGTCTTCCGCTTCGGCGCCTCCGCCGACCAGCTGCACTCCGTCTTCGCCCGCAGCGCCGGCCCCCAGATCGCGGGCCCGCTGCGCGGCCTCGACCGGAGCGACATCCTCACCACCCTGCGCCACCTCCATCAACTCCACCTCATCCTGCGCGAATCCGCCGACCTGTTCACCGTCCACCCGGCGGTCCGCGACCACTTCTACCGCTCCTTCACCGACCCGCGCACCGTCCACCAGGCCGTACGCCGCCACTACAGCGCCCTGGTCACCGGCCCCGGCGTGCTGCCGCCCGACCGCCCAGAGACCCTGGACCTGCTCGAAGAGCTGGTCCACCACTCCCTCGAGGCCGGCCATGTCGCCGAGGCCGAGGAGGTCTACCGGCTCCGCATGGGCGGCTACGAACACCTCGCCTGGCAGACCGGCCAGTACAGCCGCTGCGTCCGCGTCCTGGAGGAGTTCCCCACCTGCCCCGACCCCGGCGGCCTCCTCTGGTGCTACCGCGCGATCGGCGACCTGCCCGCCGCCCTCGCCCGCATCGACCCGGACGACACCTGGTGGCTCGCCATGATCGGCACCCTGAGAGGCCGCCTCGCCGAGGTGGCCCACCTCCTGCGCGGCGCCCGCCACGACCCCATGCTCGCGGTCGCCCGCGCCCTCACCGGCTCCCTGCCCATCGGCGAACTGGCCACCGCCCCGGTCTGGCCCGGCATCCCGCTCTCACCCGCCGAGTGCCTCCTGGACGCCGGCCTGCCCGAACCGGCCCGCGCCTACGTCACCCGCGCCCGCGCGGCCCTGGCCGACGCGTCCCGGGACATCGCCTGGAATGACGAGATCGCCCGCTACGACCTGATCGAGGCCGCCCTCGCCTGCCACTCCGGCGACCTGGTCCTGGCCCAGAGCCTGCTGGACAAGGCCACCCAGTGGATCGTCACCTCCGGCTCCCAGGAACACCTGTGCCTCCTCCACCTCGGCCGCGCCCGCCTCGCCCGCGCCCAGCGCCGGCACCCCCTCGCCACCACCGCCGTCCGCGAGGGCCTCCGCACCGCCGAACAGTGCGACTTCGGCCTCTACCGCCTCGCCCTCCTCCTCGAAAAAGCCGACCTCGCCCTCGACCTCGACGACCCCCACACCGCCGCCGCCACCGCCGCCACCGCCCTGCGCACCGCCTCCGACCCGGCCCGCCACCACGTCTGGGCCACGGCCCGAGCCGGCCACCTCCTCGCCGCAGCCCAAGCCCGCCTCGGCGACCACCCCCAGGCCCGCGCCCAACTGACCCGCACCATCGCCCTCCAACGCGACATCGGTGACCCCCGGCTGGCGAGCTCCCTGGAGCTGCTGGAGCGGATCGAGCGGATCGAGCGGATCGAGCAGCGCCCGTAGCCCCGGCCCGTGGCCCCGCCCGGATCAAATTCTCGACGGGAAGTGATCGCGGGTGGTTAGGGTGAGGACATGCTTTGACGCCTGCCCGCAAGCCGGGCACCCCCGCCGCCTCCTTCGTACGGCCCATTCGGGCCCCATCCGATTCCGGACCCCACGAAGGAGACCTTTCGCATGAACACGTCGACACCCATCGACGTCCCCGACGCCTTCGCCGCGTCCTACGGCGCGCACGGCGCCTCCGAGCGCGCCTGGATCGCCGGGCTGCCCCGGCTCGGCGGTGACTTCCTGGACCGCTGGGAGCTGCGGCCCGACGGGGCTGCCGCGTTTGGCATGGCCTCGCTGGTGCTGCCCGTGCGCCGGGCCGACGGTACGCCCGCGGCCCTCAAGCTCCAGCAGCTGAGGGAGGAGACCGCGGGCGTCGCCGCCGGGCTGCGGGCGTGGCGCGGCGATGGCATCGTGCGCCTGCTGGAGCACGACGAGGAGAGCTGCACACAGCTGCTGGAGCGGCTGGACGCGAGCCGGACCCTGTCGTCCGTGGCCGACGACCAGGCGGCCATGCGGGTCCTGGCCGAGCTGATGGCGCGGCTGACCGCCGTGGCCGCACCCGAGGGGATCCGGCGGCTGGACGACATCGCCGCCGCCATGCTCGACGAGACCCCGCGGGCCGTACGGGCGCTGCGCGACCCCGCCGAGCAGCGGCTGGTGCGCAGCTGCGCGTCCGCCGTGGCCGAGCTGATCGGGGAGCCCGGGGACCGCCTGCTGCACTGGGACCTGCACTTCGACAACGTCCTCGCCGGGGAGCGGGAGCCCTGGCTGGCCATCGACCCCGAGCCGCTGGCCGGCGACCCGGGCTTCGAGCTGCTGCCGGCGCTGGACAACCGGTGGGACGACGTGGTGGCCACGGGCGACGTCGACCGCGCGGTGCTCCGCCGCTTCGACCTGCTGACCGAGGTCGTCGGGCTGGACCGGCGGCGGGCGCTCGGCTGGACGCTCGGCCGGGTGCTGCAGAACGCGCTGTGGGACATCGAGGACGGCAAACCGGCGCTGGAACCGGTCCAGGTCGCCATCGCCACGGCCCTGCTGCGCCGCCGCTAGGCCGGGCGGTCCTGGCGCGGGGCGAGCAGCCGGTCGAGGGCGCGGCGGGTGCGTTCGGGGGCCTCCGGGGCGGCGAAGAGCTGGATCTCCTGGTTCAGGGCCATGTAGAGGCCGCCCATCTCGTACGCGACCTGCTCCGGGTCGGTGTCGCCCGGCAGGTCGCCCGCCGCGACGGCGACGCGCACCTCACCGGCGAGCCGGCGTCGCCACAGCCGGAACAGGCGGGCCACCGCGTCGCGTACGAGCCCGTCGCGGGCGTCGAATTCGATGGACGCGGTGGTGAAGAGGCAGCCGCCGGGGAAGGTGTCGCGCGCCGTCTCCAGGTAGGTGATCCATGCCTCGCAGATGGCGCGCAGCCGGGGCAGCCCCGGCTGCGCGTCCCGCGCGGGCTCCCACACCAGCCGCGAGAAGACCGCCGCCGCTTCGTCCAGGGTGGCGAGTTGCAGCGTCTGCTTGGTGCCGAAGTGGCCGAGCACACCGGCCTTGCTCATCCCCAGGTCGGTGGCGAGACGCCCGATGGTCAGCCCTTCGAGGCCCTCGACGGAGGCGATGGCGACACCGCGTTCCACGATGCGCTCCCGCGTTCTGCGGGCTTCGGCGACCGACTTGCGTGGGCTCATGCCGCCAGGATACCCAGCCCGCCCCCATTTAGCTTCCGACCGATCGGTTGCTATATTCCGGGCGAGGCGACGCGAGTCGATGGGCAGCGTCGTACGACCCGAGGAGAACAGCCGTGTCAGGAAGCCGCATTGCCGCCCTGGGGCACTACCAGCCCTCGCGCGTGCTCAGCAACGACGATCTGTCGGCCATGGTCGACACCAGCGACGAGTGGATCCGGCGCCGCACTGGCATCGCCACGCGCCGTATCGCGGCGGCCGACGAGTCGGTCACCGACATGGCGGCCGCCGCCGCGGGCAAAGCGCTCGCCGGATCCGGATTGCGGCCCTCCGACATCGGCCTGATCACCGTGGCCACCTGCACCGCGATCGACCGCTGCCCCTCCACCGCCGCCCAGGTCGCGGCCCGCCTCGGCATTCCGTCCGCCGTGGCCTTCGACCTGAACAACGGCTGTGCGGGCTTCTGCACCGCACTCGCGAGCGCGGACCACTCCGTACGGGCCGGCGCCGCCCGCCACGCCCTGGTCATCGGCGCCGAGAAGATGTCCGACGTGACGGACTGGACCGACCGCAGCACGTGCGTACTGCTCGGCGACGGCGCGGGCGCCGCCGTGATCAGTGCCGCCGAGGACGCCGGCATCGGCCCCGTCGCCTGGGGCTCCGACCCCACCCGCGGCGACGCCGTACGCCTGGTCGACGACTGGCACCCGTACTTCGCCCAGGAGGGCCAGACCGTCTTCCGCTGGGCCACCACCGAACTCCCCGACGTCGCCCGCGAGGCCTGCCGCCGCGCCGGCCTGACCCCCGCCGACCTCGCGGGCGTGGTCACCCACCAGGCCAACCTCCGCATCATCGAGGCCCTCGTGCGCCAACTCGGCCTCCCGGAGGACGCGGTGATCGCCCAGGACGTCGTCGAGTCCGGCAACACCTCCGCCGCGTCCGTGCCGCTCGCCCTGTCCAAGCTGACCGAACGCGGCGAGCTGCCCTCGGGCGCGCCCGTGCTGCTGCTCGCGTTCGGCGGCGGGCTGTCCTGGGCGGGCCAGGTGGTCACCTGCCCCTGAGAGGCATGCCATGAGAAGCTTCCGGCCATGAACGGTGGGGCGGCGGAGCTGCTGCTCGGCGGCGTCGTCCTGCTGGGCGCGTCCGTGCAGTGGCTGACGGGGATGGGGTTCGCCCTCGTCGCCGTGCCCGCTCTCGTCATGCTGCTCGGCCCGGCCCCGGGCGTCGCCCTCGCCAACTGCGCGGCCGGTGCCATCTGCGCGGTGGGGCTCACCGGCGGCGGCTGGCGGCAGGTGCGGCTGAGCGCGATGGTCCCCCTGGTCGCGGCCTCCGCGTGCACCGTCCCGGCCGGTACGTGGGTGGCCGCCCGGCTGCCCGAACCGGTCCTCCTCGCCGTCATGGGCGGCCTGGTCACCGTGGCCGTGCTGCTCGTGATGGGCGGCACGCGCGTACCCGCCCTGAGCGGCGTCAAGGGAGCCCTGACCGCGGGCGCCGCGGGCGGCTTCATGAACTCCTCGGCCGGGGTGGGCGGCCCGCCGGTGTCCCTGTACGCGGTGAACGCGGGCTGGACCGTCCGCGAGTTCGTGCCGAACGCGCAGTTCTACGGGATTGTGGTGAACGCGTTCTCCATCGCCGCCAACGGCGTTCCCCGGCTGGACGCGGGCGTATGGGGGTTCGCGGTGGCCGGAATGGCGGTGGGCGCGGCCATCGGCAAGGCCCTCGCCGAACGCGTCCCGGAGAAGGGAGCCCGACTCCTCGTCCTCCTCCTCGCGTTGGGCGGCGGGCTGACCACGCTGGTCAAGGGCGTCTGGGCGCTGTGACCCCAACGGCCCGGCCCGGCCCGGCGACGTCCCGGGCCCCTCGGCCTCTAGCCGAGCAGCTGCTCCGCCAGCAGCAGCCCCCCGATCGCCACCATCGCGGCCCCGGAAAGGCGGGTCACCGCTCGTGCCGCCGCGGGCCGCGCCCGCAGCACCAGCCGCGCCGCCGTGCCCACCCCCGTGTAGACCGCGGCGCAGTTGGCGGTGTGCACCAGCCCCAGCAGCGTGATCTGCGCCGCGACCGGCCAGGTCGCGCCCGGGGCGATGAACTGCGGCAGCAGCGCCAGGAACAGCAGCAGCGCCTTCGGGTTGAGGCCGCTGATCCCCGCCCCCTTCGCCGCCCGCCGCACCCACGACCCGGCGCTGTCGTCCGCGCCGGCCGTCGGGGTGGCGGGGCGGGCCAGCGTGGCTATGCCCAGCCACACCAGATACCCCGCGCCCACCACCGTCAGCGAGGTCAGCACCAGCGGTGACCGGGCCACCAGCGCCGCCACCCCGGCCGCGACCACCGCGGTCAGCGCCACGTACCCGGCCAGCAGCCCGCCCACCGCCGGCAGCACCGTACGGTCCCGCAGCCCGGCCGCGATCGCGTACGCCCAGTCCGCCCCCGGAACCAGCACCAGCAGGAAGGACACCGCCCAGAACGCGGTGACACTACCGACCGCCATGCCCTGCTCCTCTCCCTCTCTCGCGTCTCACGGGAGGGAGATTAGGTGCATAAGGCCGGAATGTGTTTCCAACCTTTCCACGGGGACAGCCCGCGAGTGGAAGAATCTTCCTCATGGATGAGGTCGATCGGAATATCCTTGCCGAGCTACAGCGCGACGGACGCCTCACCGTCACCGAACTGGCCGAGCGCGTCCGCCTCAGCGTCTCGCCCTGCCACCGCCGCCTGCGCGCCCTGGAGCGCTCCGGCGCGATCAGCGGCTACCACGCGCGGCTCGACGCCGGTGTTCTCGGTCTGACCTTCGAGGCGCTCGTCTTCGTGACCATGCGCTACGAGGACCGCGAGACCGTGGCCGCCTTCGAGCAGGCCGTCACCGACATCCCGTACGTCCTCCAGGCCCAGCGCCTCTTCGGCGACCCCGACTTCCTCCTGCGCGTGGTCACCCGCGACCTGGCCGCCTTCCAGCAGCTCTACGACGACCGCCTCGCCACCCTCCCGGGTGTGCAGCGGCTCAGCTCCACGCTCGTCATGAAGAGCGTCGTGGAGAACCGTCCCCTGCCGCTGTGAGATTCGGCAGCTCCAACTCCAGCTCCACCGGAAGCCACAGCTCCGCGTCGGCTTCGGCCCCGTCCGGCGAAAAGCGGGTGCGCAGGATCTCGGGGCCGGGGCGGCTGCGGTAGGGATTCGACGGGAACCACTCCGTGAACACGTCCCGCCACAGGTACTGGATGGCCTCCGGCGCCGGCCCCGAGGTGGCGAAGACCGCCCAGGTCCCGGCCGGAACGGAGAGAACGGCCAAGCCCTCGGGGGGCACCGCCGACGTGATCACCCCGTGGTAGTAGTCGAGTTCGGTGCCTTCGGCGCGGCTCGGGTCCAGGTCGTCGCAGACCGCGACGATGCCCCGCGGTTCCAGGTCCGACAGCTTCTCCAGGTGCTCCAGGGTCCCTGGCTCGATCCCGCGGATGAAGTCGATGATCGCCTGGTTCGGCCCCAGATGGACCAGGGGCACCCGGGCCTTGAGCCCGGCGACGGCGAAGGCCGGCCGGTCCGTAACGCGATAACGCATGCTGCTGCTCCCCTCGATGGTGAGTCGGAAGGTCAACCGGGGCTGGGCGACGAGCGCGGCACCAGTGCGCCGGGCCTCACCCGGCCCGACGCCGTGCATCGCACGGAACGCCCGCGCGAACGCCTCGCCCGAGCCATAGCCGTAGCGCACCGCGATCCCCAGCAGCGACTCACGCCCCGCGAGCACCTCGGCACCCGCGACGGTGAGCCTGCGCCGCCGGATGTACTCCGACAGCGGCATCCCCGCCAGCGCCGAGAACATCCGGCGCAGGTGGTACTCCGAGGTGGCCGCGATGCGCGCCAGCCTCGCCCCGTCGATGGACTGGTCGAGATGGCGCTCGATGTGCTCCAGGGCCTGGTTCAGCCGCTCCAGCACGCCCGGTCTCCTTCCTCTCGTGCGCTCACCACGCTAGGCAGCGCGCGTCCCCCGGGACCCGACATCCTGTGCCCGATCAGGTCGGGTCCTCCGGGTACACCACCTGGAGCAGCCCGCGCACGAAGCCGTCGAGGTCGTCCAGGCCGGCGGCGGTCAGGGTCCGGGGGCCGTTGGCCAGCAGGTGGGGGATGGCGGCGTGAAGGGCGAGGGTGACGACGGCGGCGCGCTGCGGGGTGGCGGGCAGCCCGGCGGCCCTCTGGGCCAGCTCGAATCCCGCGAAGTCGGAGGTCGCGATGGGGTCGAGGATGGCCGACAGCCAGGGTTTGCGGGCCGCTTCCGCCTGCAACTCCAGGTAGGCCAGCAGGCGGGGGCGGCCCGGTCCGGCGACGTTCGCCAGGAGTGCGCGGAGCATGGCCGCCAGGCCGTCGCGGTCGCTCGGGCCCGGTCCGGTGGCCGCCAGGCGGGCCGCGGTCTCGCGGTACTGCTCCAGGCAGCGCTCGGCCACCGCGCGCAGCAGGGCGTCCCTGGTCGGGAAGTAGTTCTTGGTGGTGCCCGGCGGCACCTCCGCGGCCGTGTCGACGGCGCGGTGGGTCAGGCCGCGTCCGCCCACGTCGGCCAGCACCCCGATGGCCGCGTCGCGCAGCCGGTCCCGCCGTTCCGGATTCACCGTCGGCTCTCCTCCTCCTGGTCGCGGTTGCCAGAGTACCCCAGCCGTGGTACCACAGATGTGGTGATGGCTCGTACGCGCCAGGGGAGGGACACATGACCGGTACAGCGGTTGTCGTGGGAGCGGGAGTCGGCGGCCTCGCGACGGCGATCGGGTTGCGCCGCGCGGGCTGGACGGTGTCCATCCTGGAGCGGCGGACGGAGCCGGAGCGCTACGGCACCGCCTTCGGCATCCACCCCACCGCGCAGGCCGCGCTCGACCGCCTGGGCGTGGGCGAGGCGTTCCGCGGTCGCGCGGTCCCCTACCGGGGCGCGCGGATCCGCACCCCTCGGGGAAAGGTGCTGGCGAGCCTTCCGCTGGAACGGATCGAGCGGAAGGCCGGCCGCCCCGAACTGCTCGTCGCCCGCCCCTATCTGATCGACGCCCTGCTGGGCGAGCTGGACGCCTTCGGGGATGTGCCGTTGAAGTTCGGCGAGAACGTCCGCGATGTGGCGGCCCTGTTGGCCGGGCACGACCTGGTGGTCGGCGCCGACGGAATCCGCAGCGCCGTACGCGCCTCCCGCTTCGGCGACCGCAGCGGCCCGCGACGGATCGGGACCGTCGCCTGGATCGGCATCGCCGACTTCGAGAGCGGCGTCTACGGCGAGACCTGGGGCAAGGGCCGGTTCTTCGGCATGACCCCGGTCGAGCCGGGCCGCACCAACTGGTACGCCACCGTCCCGGAGGCCACCACCGCTGACGAACTGCGCGGACACTTCGAGGGCTGGCACGACCCCGTCCCGCGCATCCTCGCCGAGACCGCCCCGTCCACCTGGATCCGCTACGAGATGCGTCATCTCTTCCCCGCCCTGCCGACCTTCGTCCACGGTGGCAAGGTCGCGCTGGTCGGCGACGCCGCGCACGCCATGACCCCCAACCTGGGCCAGGGCGCCTGCACGGCCATCCTCGACGCGGAGGCCCTGACCCGCGCCGTCTCCGAACACGGCCCGGCGACCGGCCTGCCCTCCGCCCTCCGCGCCTACGACGCGGAACGCCGCCGCAGCGCCCAGCGGGTCGCCTTCGCCTCCCGTAACCTGCACCGCTTCATGGCCACCGAACACACCCGCGTGCGTGACCTGCTGGTCCGCATGATGCCCACGTGACCCTTGGTGCGCCTACGCCGCGATGAGCAGCGCCTCGGCGCCGACCGGTCGGAAACCCGCCGCCTGAAAGGCACGCACGCTGCGGGCGTTGCCCGCGGCCTGTTGCGACCAGACCGGCCCGCCGTCCGGCACCAGATGCCGCGCGGCCGTGGCCAGCGCCCGGCCCAGCCCCCGGTGACGTACGTCCTCGTTCACCTCGATCGCCGTCTCCCAGCGCCCGGCCACGCCCCGGCCGAGAACGACCACACCCCCGTCAGCCGCCCAGACCCGGACATCGTCCCGGCGCTTACGCGCCCTGGACACGCGCGGGTGATCGGGGTCGGCGAGCTCGCGAAGCTCCAGAGGGGGGTCGCCCGGCAGCGCACTCGCCACGGTGAGCAGGTCTATGGTGTCGGTCGACCGCCCCGTACGGGCCAGGAATGCCGCCAAGAAGCGCGGATTCATCGTGGCCGCCAACTCGTCGCAGTCGAGGGAGGCCAACGTGGCGCGTACCCACCGCGGATCCTCGTCGGTGAACACCACGGAGTGCGCGGTGAACGCGATCACCCCGGCGTCGCGGTGACTCGGTTGCGGCACCACGGTCGTGCCGCCGTCGGGCGGTGGGAAGCGCCCGTGTGCCGCCGCGTTCAGGATGTCGGCCAGGGTTTGGGGCATGGTGATTCTCGACTCCGGCTTCGATGGGACGTGTGGGACATATTCAGGAGGGTGGACTCGGGCTGTGGTTCTAGGACCACGGCCCGAGGTGTCCGGGCCCCGTGGCCAGTACCGTCGCGAGACATGGACATGGCCAAGGAACCGCGCAGCACTGAACAACGGCGGCGTGACGTACTCCAAAGACTGCGGACAGAGGAAGACATCTGGGTCGCGTCGGCGGACGCGGACGGACTGCCGTGCCTGGTGCCGCTGTGGTTCCTCTGGGACGGCACGGCGATGTGGATGTCGACCAGGCTGACCAACCCCACCGGGCGCAACCTGCGGGAAACGGGTCGGGTTCGCCTTGCGCTCGGCCATACGCGGGATGTCGTTCTGATCGACGGGCGGGTGGAAACCTTCACCGCGGAGGAGGTGCCGCCTGCCGCGGCGGACGCGTTTGTGCGGAGGTGGAGCTGGGACCCGCGGAAGGATCACGCCTCCTACGCGTATTTCAAGGTGCTTCCGCAGGTGATACAGGCATCGCATGGGGAGCATGAGTTCAAGGGCAGGCATGTGATGCGCGACGGAGAGTGGACCGATGGGTGAGTCTCATGATCGGCACACGGGGCTGGTGGGTTGGTCGGCGAGGTAGAGCGACTGTTCGCTTCGCGTGAAGGACCGTTGGACCGCTCGGCAAACCTTCCTGAGGGAGGAGGCGGGGTTGGGGAGCGAAATGTCCCACAGCCGGACCGTCGAGTCGTCGCCGGCGGTGGCCAGGGTGTGGCCATCCGGGCTAAAGGCCATCAATCCCACGACGTTGGTGGGCCTGGTCGGGGTAGTGCGCGGTATGCCCGTTGCCACATTCCACAGTCGCACCGTTTTGTCGATGCTGGCGGTGGCCAGGGTGCGGCCGTCCGGGCTGAACGCCACGGACGCCACGATGTCGGTGTGCCCGGTCAAGGTGGTGGGCGGTATGCCCGTTGCCACATTCCACAGTCGCACCGTTTTGTCGATGCCGGCGGTGGCCAGGATGCGGCCGTCCGGACTGAACGCCACGGACACCACGGCGTCGGTGTGCCCGGTCAGGGTGGCGCGTCGTTTACCGGTCGCCACATCCCATCGCCGGACCTTCCCTTTCTCCATACCCGCGGCCAGGGTGCGGCCGTCCGGGCTGAACGCCACGGACAGCACCTCCCCACTGTCCCCGGTCAGGGTGGCGCGTCGTTTACCGGTCGCCGCGTCCCACAACCGCACCTTGCCGTCCCACCCACCGCTGGCCAGGGTGCGGCCGTCGGGGCCGAACGCCACCGACCCCACGACCTGAGTGTCCCCGGTCAGGGTGGCGCGCCGTTTGCCGGTTGCCACATCCCACAACCGCACCTTGCCATCCCACCCTCCACTGGCGAGGGTGCGGCCGTCCGGGCTGAACGCCACCGACCCCACAGTGTCGGTGTGTCCGGTAAGCGCGGCGCGCCGTTTACCTGTCGCTACATCCCACAGGCGCACTGTTGTGTCGTCGCTGCCGCTGGCCAGGGTGCGTCCGTCCGGGCTGAACGCCACCGACGTCACAATCTTGGTGTGGCCGGACAGTGCGGTGCGCGGCCTGCTCGTTGCCACATCCCACAGACGCACTGTTGTGTCGTCGCTGCCGCTGGCGAGGGTGCGGCCGTCCGGACTGAAGACGATCGAGTTCACCAGGCCGGTGTGTCCGGTCAGGGTGGCGCGCCGTTTACCGGTCGCCACATCCCATAGCCGGACCTGCCCATCCTCCGCACCACTTGCCAGAACGCGGCTGTCCGGACTGAACGCCACCGACCACACACCCTCGCCATGCCCGGTCAGGGTGGTACGCGGTCTGCCCGTCGTCACATCCCACAGGCGCACCGTCTTGTCGACGCTGCTGCTGGCGAGGGTGCGTCCGTCCGGGCTGAACGCCACCGACCCCACGATCTGAAAGTCCCCGGTCAGGGTGGCGCGCCGTTTGCCGGTCGCCGCGTCCCACAACCGCACCTTGCCATCCCACCCTCCACTGGCCAGGGTGCGGCCGTCCGGGCTGAAGGCCACCGACTCCACGGTGTCGGTGTGTCCGGTAAGCGTGGCGCGCCGTTTACCGGTTGCCGCATCCCACAGGCGCACCGTTGCGTCGTCGCTGCCGCTGGCCAAGGTGCGGCCGTCCGGGCTGAAGGCCACCGACTGCACGCTCTCGGTGTGTCCGGTCAGGGTGCCACGCCGTTCGTCAGTCGCAACGTCCCATAGCCGCACCTTCCCGTCCCACCCTCCGCTGGCGAGGGTGCGGCCGTCCGGGCTGAACGCCACTGACCACATACCCTTGCTGTATCCGGACAGGGTGGTCCGCGGCCTACCGGTCGCCGCATCCCACAACCGGACCTTCCCATCCTTCCCGGCGCTGGCGAGCGTGCGGCCGTCCGGACTGAATACGACCGAGTTCACGGCCTCGGTGTGTCCGGGGAGACGGCGTTGGAGGGGAAGGGCAGCCGCGGCGAAAAGGCTGGTGGTGGCCTCCTTAGTTGGGCTGGTCCGGTACGCCTGGACCGCCAGGAGCGAGGCCAGGTCGGGGTTGGAGTCCAGGAGGCCGGCCGACTGGGCGGCCAGCTGACGGGAGAGTGCGGTCTGCTGGGCGGTGAGCGCCTGGCGCCGTTGTTGTTCGCTGGTCCGGTATTGCTGCCAGGCGACCAGTCCGGCGGTGAGAGCGAGGACGAGCAGGATCGAGACGGAGGTGGCGAACTGGCGCAGGCGCCGGGTGGTGCGGGCAGCTGCTGCTTCTTCGCGGTGGTGGGCGGCGGAGCTGCTGGTGAGGAAGTCGCGTTCCAGGGGGGTGAGGTCGCTGTGGGCGTCAGCGGTGGGGAAAGCTTCTTCGGCGGCGGCGAGGCGGGTGCCCCGGTAGAACACGCCGCGATCGCGGCCGAGGGCCTGCCAAGTGTGGGCGGCGTCGGTGAGCTGGCGGTGGAGGCGCAGGCGGTCGCGATCCTCGTCGATCCACTTCCGCAACCGGGGCCAGGCGGCGATGAGGGCTTCGTGGGCGAGGTGAACGGTGTGGCCATCGAGGATGACCAGTCGGGTTTTCGCCAGGCGTTCCAGTACTTCAGGGGCGGCGGGCGAGGTCTGGGTCACCAACTCCTCCCGAGGCGCGGGCCTTCGGGTGTCCTGTGCGCCCTCTCCCGGGGCGATCAGGCGCAACAGTGTCCGGCGAGCATGGGTGGCCTGGTCGTGGGTGAGGTGGGTGTAGAGGTCTTCGGCGGTCTGGGCGATGGCGCCGTGGACGCCGCCGGCGGCTTCGTAGGCGGTGAGGGTGAGGGCGCGGCCTTTGCGGCGGTGCCAGGTTTCCAGGAGGGCGTGGGACATCAGGGGCAGGGCGCCGGGTTCGCCGTCGACTTCGTCGATGATGCGGGCGGTCAGGGTGCGTTCGACGATGAGGCCCGCGGCCTGGGCGGGTTTGACGATGGCCTCGCGCAGTTCATCGCGGCTCATGGGCGGGACCAGGAGGGTGGCCTCTCGCAGCGCGTCGGCGAGCGGACGGTGGCCGGCCAGGTGTCCGAAGAAGTCCGCCCGTACGGCGAGCAGCACCCGCAGCCGACCAGTGGGGTCCTGGGCGGTCAAGAGGCGGTCGATGAACGCGGCGCGTTCCGCCGGGTCGGTGCAGAGGGTGTAGAGCTCTTCCATCTGGTCCACGACCAGCCACGTGTCCCCCTCTCCGCCCTCCTTCGGGACCAGCCGCTGCTCGTGGTCGCGCACGGGGTGGCCACCGGGGGTGATGACGCGCAGGGCCGCCGGACGTAAGGCAGGGTTGTCAGTGGTGCGCAGATGGGGGATGAGGCCGGCACGCAGCAGGGAGGACTTGCCGCTGCCGGACGCGCCGACCACCGCCGTTATCCGGTGGTGGCCGGCCAGACGCATCAGGTCGTCGATGAGTTGGTCGCGGCCGAAGAACAGGGCCGCGTCATCGGGCTCGAAGCGGGCCAGGCCCCGGTACGGAGGCTCGGCGTCCTCATCGGACCGCGGCTCGGTGGCTTCCTCGGCAGCCGCCTGCCGCCACCGCTCTTCCCACTCCTCGGGGTCGCCGCCGCAGGCCTGTACGTAAGCCAGCACCACCGGCAGGCTCGGCAACCGCTCCCCGGCGGCCGCCTGGGACAGCGTGCTCGCACCGTGGTCGGTCCGCGCGGCCATGGCCCGGTACGTAGGGCTGCCGGCCTCCGCCCGCAGCTTCCGCAACTCGAACGCCAACCGCTGCACCGGACCCGCGCTCGGATCCAGCGCACTCTCAGGACGCCCCGCCATCGGTCACTCCTCCCCCCCCGCCTCCCCCCGGACGCGGATCGACCGCCCGCCAAGCTACGCACGCCCTGCCGGGTCGGCAAGAGCTGTGAGCTGGGGCGCAGGCATTGATCAGACCGGCGGAACGGGGCTGCCATTCAATTCCCCGGCCGCTGAACTCGATGTCAGGCACCAACCGGGCCGACGCCACGGGGCGTTCGCCGGATCGGTGTTCACATCTCCACTCATCCGGAAGGACACATTCACCATGACCACACACAGGCGTACCGGGCTCGCCCTCGCAGCCGTCATGTGCGGCGCGGCGGTCGCCGCCGGCCCGGCCGCGGAGGCCATCGCGGCTCCCGCGCCGACCTCGGCTTCGAGCGCGGTCATCCAGCAGTCGGTCTCGGCGCAGGGCTCCACGGACACGGCGAAGGGAGCGGCCACCGTGCAGGCGGCGGCCCACCGTCAGTGGCGGAGCTGGATCTCCGGCGACTACCTCAACAGGCACGGCAAGAAGTGGGTGTCCCAGCCCTACAAGTCGAAGGGCAAGTGGGCGGGCGCGTTCGTGCGGTGCTACAACAACCGCGCGCAGATGCGGGTGCGGATCCTGAACGTCGATGCCGGACGGTACATCGCGGACAAGAAGGAGCGGTGCAACCGCGACGCCAGCATCAAGGTCTGGACGAAGAACTTCCAGCGCCAGGACCGCCTGAAGATCATCCTCCTGGGCAACCAGGGCTCCTACGTCTCGGCCTACTACAAGACCCGGTGAGCAGAGCGGCGCCGGGCCGGGAAGCCATACGCCCACCCGGCGCCGCCCACCTCCGCATCAGGGCCCACAGGGCGTGGGCCCGTGACTGAACACCATCTCTGACCTGCGCGGACATTCCTGGACTGTCCCGGACGCCCGGAATCGTTGCCGTAGCCGCCGGACACTCGGAGGCTGTTGCTCACCGCCTCGTGGCGGCAGCCCCGCGTCGGCATCCGTCGATGTCAGCGACGGCAGGCAAGCGGCTCAGGCCCCCGGACCTCCGAGACGTCCGGTACGTGTCCGCGCCGCAATCCACTTCATCAGCGATCCAGCGATCCAAGGAGCATCACCATGCACAGCACACTCGTGAAGTCGACGTTCCACGGCCGGTTTCAGCATCAGGAAGAGGAGGACGATTACTACCAGGGCCGCTGTTGCCGCCCATCGACTGCCTGCTGAAGTGTCAGCAGGCCACGGACAGGTCTCTACAGTCGCGGCAGCGGGTGGGTTCTGCCGCACGGAAGGCGCGTTCGCAGCCGTCGCAGGTCTGCCAGGGCAGGGGAGTGGCCGGGGGTGTGCGGGGCACGTGAGCGGGGGAGTCGGGGACGGGGAGGGGCGGTTCGCCGAGGCGGAAGGCCAGGATGCGGGCCGGGCGGGAGCGTAAGCAATCCGGGAGGCCGGTCGTGAGCGCGCCGGTGATCTGCCTCGGCCCCACGCCCGCAGCGAGCCACTGCGTGACGGCCGGGGCCAGCTCGGCCACCTCGCGCCCGGAAAGGATCAGCCGTGGGTCGGCGATCCGCAGCGAGGTGAGGACGGCGACGGCCTGCTCGTCGGCCTCGCCGAGTGGCGGCGGGGGAGCGGGTGCGGGGGTGGGTTCCGGCGCTGGTGGTGCGGGCAGGTCGCGTTGCGGTACGTCGCGGAAGTACGTACGCGTACGAATCAGCCCGCCGGGCCCGCGCTGGCGGCGCCGCTCCAGATAACCGGCGGCCTCCAACTCCCTGAGCGCCCGCGAGATCAGGATCTCGCCCTCCGTGAAGTGCTCGCACAGTGCGGCGATGCTCACGGGTGCGCCATCCGGCAGCGAGAGGATGTAGGCCGCGACGCCGATCGTGACCGCGCTTCCGCGCCGTTGCGCGAGGGCGTTCGAGATCACCGTGAAGTTGGCGTCGAGTCGAGTACGGATGTGGATCACGCCGGAGGTCGATGCTCCGGCGTCGGCGCGCGCATGCGCGTTAGACTGCGGCTCAGCCATCGGGAAGGTCTCTTCTTCCTGATCGGTCAGGCCCTCGTTCGGGATGCCAGTCCCGGCCGGGGGCCGTCGTCTGTTTGGGGTTGTTTCGGCGAACGTAACCGCATGCATCCCGCACCCGCAAGCCGGTCACTCGTACGGGTGATGCGGGGGAAGGGAGGGTGGGTGGGGGGTTCTTTTCCTCAGGTTCTTTAGGGGAGTTCGTGGCCCACCGGGCCCCCGCGCACGAGGACCCGGCGGGGCGGGAACACCGACTACGGCTGACTTCGACCGGCTCCCGGTGGGCTCAGGGACGGTGGCCGGTCTTCAGTCTGGTTATGAAGACCGCCCAGGATGTCATCGGGAAGAGCAGCGCCGGGCCTTGAGGGTTCTTGCTGTCACGGACTGGTACGACGCCGGGGATCCCGTCGGCCACCTCCACGCAGTTGCCACCCTCCTGATTGCTGTAGCTGCTTTTGCGCCAGGCGGCGCCGTTCAGATCGGGACGGGACACTCGCTCCACGGTGGTTGCCCTCCATCACGGATCGGATCATGTCGAGAGACATGTATGGGGGCAGAGATACTGCCCGCAGCCGATCGTAGGTCACCGCAAAGCGCCTTACTTCGCTTGGTTCTTCGATGAGTTGGCCGTAATGGGCGCCTTCGGTGTAGGTCACTTCCGAGCTGTCCGGCAACGTCAGCACGGTCATGGAACCGCCCATCACGTCGTGCTCGCCCTGCTCGAACGGCAGCACCTGCACGGTGATGTGGCGCTGCTCCGATGCCTCCAGCAACCGGGCCAACTGCTCCCGCATGACGGCCGCGCCGCCCACCGGACGTCTCAGTACTGACTCGTCCAGGACGACCCACAAGTCGGGCCGGTCGATGGACGTGAGCCGGTTCTGCCGACCGAGACGGGCGGCGACTCGCTCCTTCAAGTGCTCCTCGCCCGTGAGCGACAGACCAACACTCAGGACGGCCCTCGCGTAGTCGTCCGTCTGTAACAGGCCAGGGACGACATGCGCCGCGTACTCCTTGATCGACACCGCCCGTTCCGAGTAAGCCATGAACGCCCGCGACCAGTCCGGGAACGCCTCGCGGTACACGTACGGCCACATGTCGATCAGCAGGTTGTCCGCCCCGAGGGCGGACTCGAGCCTCTGCGTCAGCTCAAAGGTCGGTTTCGCTCCCAAGGCCCGCTCGATTTGAGTGATCCGGGAGCCGACCACGTGCGTCTTCGCGCCCAGCTCCACCTGGGTCAGCCCTGCGGCCATCCGGAGTCTGCGCACCTGCGAACCGAACAGCGCCGCCATGGACGACTGGGGATCAATACCTTTGGCCAAAACATCACTTCCGTTCCTTACGGGATGAGAGGTAATGCGTTACGGCCTTTTGAGCGTAGCCCTGCCAGGCGAACCTTGAGTACGGAACGTCACGATGCGCACACGCTGCGAATCGTGCGAAAGAGCGATGGACAGAAATGGACAACAACCGTGCTGAAGGCGACCACCACGCTGCCGGACGAAAGCGCGCAGCTCCCCTCGACACCGCGCGGGGCCCGGCTCGCCAGGAGGCTCGCCGTGCGGCGCATGGAGGAGTGGGGGTTTTCGCCCGCCTCGGACACGTCCTGCACCGTGTCGCTGCTGGTGGCGGAGCTCGCCTCCAATGCCGTACGCCACGGGCGCGTGCCCGGGCGGGACTTCCGGCTCCGCGTCACCGTCGAAGTGCCGACGCGCACCATTCGCATCGAGGTCTCGGACGCCCGCGAGGACCGGCTCCCGGCCAGGCCGCCGACTCCCTCAGCTGAGGAAGAGGCGGGTCGAGGGCTGCTGCTCGTGGAGCAGCTGGCCACGCGCTGGGGCGTGACCCCTCGTAACCCGGTCGGGAAAACGGTGTGGGCGGAGGTGGCGGTCGGGGCGTCCAGCTGACCGGTCCGCTTGGCTCGGCTCAACGGGCATAAGGGTCGTCCGGCTCCTGCTTGGTGGTGGCGTCCTGGTCGGCGCGGAAGGCGTTCAGCGAGATGTCGGGAGCAGTGCGGGGCATGGCCGCGAACTCGCCGCGCGGGACGAACCGCCTGCGGTGCCCGTCCCGCGTGAGGGTGAAGGCCTGAGCTTCCTGGGCGGCGTCCATGATCTCCTTGGACCTGGTGCGCAGATCGCGTTGGGTGATTTCAGGCTTTCCGCTCATATCGCCTACGGTAGTCGTCCGTGCCAGCCGGTGCTACAGGGTGCCAATGGCTTCGCGTCGGAACTACTCGCCCGCGCGGCCCGTCCCCGCGGTGGCCGACAGCGCGGTGATGCTGTCGCCGGTGGCGACGTAGAGCCGCCCGAAACCGGCCGCGGCTTCGAAGGTCTCCGACGGCTTGTGCTTCCACCGTGATTTACCGTTCGCCGCGTTCACGGCCCAGATGAACGGCCACCGATAGTCGTCGTCCGGCTCGTAGTAGTAGCCCACGTCGCTGGCGATCCGCTGGCCGACCAGGACGTAGACGGTGGAGTCGGCGACCAGGAGGTTCACCAGGCCGACCTTGCCTTCGGGCATCACGGAAGAGCGCCACTTCTCTTCACCGGACCGGGGGTCGAGCGCGTGGAGCGTCAAGGTCGTACGTCCGGCGGCGTCCGCGGTCTGCGTGGTGACAAAGACCTGCGAGCTGTTCGCGTTCGCCGCCGGGATACCGAAGCCTCCGTACCCTTTCGCGGGTCGTTTCTTGGTCCAGATCCGGTCTCCGGTGGCGGGGTCGAAGGCGGTCAGCCGGTCGGCCGCGTAGACGAGGGCGCCGCCCGACGCGCACAGGTTGGGGAGTTGGCTGACATCGCCCATGGCCTCGGGCAGAGGCGTCGTCCATCCCGGAGCGCCCTTCTTCCGGGCGTTGAGCACCTGGAGGCGGGCCTGCTGTCCGCTGCCGTAGGTGGAGAGCAGGTGAAACACCCGGTTCCCGGAGGGCGGCACGACCACGGTGGCGAATCCGGCGGACTTGGCGAACTCGCGCTCCCAGATCTTGCGGCGCGACGCGATGTCCACCGCCCAGACCATGTTGAAGTTTCCTCTTTCGATCGTGCTGCCGGTGGCGTAGACGATCCCGTCCCGCCCACCGGACATTGAGCCGATGTAATACGGGTGCGGGGCAACGGGCGCTGACCATGTCCGCTTCCCCCTCGCGAGATCCACGGCGACCACTTGTGCGTCCACGTCGCTCGCGGCATCGACGGGGAGCGGGCCCCCGGCGCCGAGATAGAGCATGCTGTCACGGACCACACCGGCGCAGACTCCCCTGGCCCCGAGGACGTCCACGCCCAGCAGCGGCAGTCTCCAGCGCGTGTTTCCCGCTGTGTCGAAGCTCCACACCGCTTCGGCGGACTCGTCCGAGTCCGGCCGAGCCCCGATCCACAGGACGCCGCCCTTGTGCGCGATGAGTGAGTCGATCCTCGGGACGCTGCTCCGCCACAGCGGACGCGCTTCCGCCACATCGGCGATCTTGGGCGTCGAGCCCGAGTCCGAGTCCGTGCCCCTGCCCTTGCCGCCGCCAAGGCTCTTCGCGGCGATCACCCCACCACCGATCAGGGCGGCCGCTCCTCCGGCCAGGCCCAGCATTGCCCGGCGGCTCGGTCGCCCGGCCGTCGGTGGCTGCGCGGCCGTCGGTGTCAGGGCGGCCGGCTCGGTGTCGAGCGCCGCGAACGGGACCCTGCTGTCCACGACTTCGGTGACCTGACTGTCCGGGGCCAGCGCGGCCAGGACGTCCGCGATGGCCGGCCGATCGTCCGGCTCCTTGGCCAGACACGCCTCGACGGTGTCCCGGAGAGCCCCCGAGAGGTTGCCGAGCCGCGGCGGTTCGTTGATGATCCGGTGCACGATCGCGGGAATGGTCTCCGCGTCGAAGGGGCCGCGCCCGGTGGCGGCGAAGCCCAGGACGGCGCCGAGCGAGAACACATCACTCGCGGGCCCGGCCTGGTCCGCGCGCACCTGTTCCGGCGACATGAACGCGAACGTGCCGATGACCACGCCCAGGGACGTCAGCGCACTGGCGTCCACGGAACGGGCGATGCCGAAGTCGATGATGCGTGGCCCGTCGGTCGCCATGATGACGTTGCTGGGCTTGAGGTCGCGGTGCACCAGACCACACCCATGGATCGCCGCCAGTCCTTCGGCGAGCCCGGCCCCCAGGGCGTGCAGGGCGTCCGGGGTGAGCGGGCCGTCCGTGGTGACGACCTCGTGCAGGGAGGGGCCGGGGATGTACGCCGTGGCCAGCCATGGCGATGTCGCGTCGGGGTCGGCGGCGATGACCTGCGCGGTGTGGAAGCCGCCGACGAGCCGCGCGGCCTCGACCTCCCGGGTGAAGCGGCGGCGGAACTGTGGATTCCTGGCGTGCTCGGGGCGGATCACTTTGACCGCGACGTGACGGCCGCCGGGAGATCTGCCGAGGTAGACCTGCCCCATGCCACCGGCGCCGAGCCGCCCCTCCAGGACGTAGGGGCCGACCTGGTCGGGGTCTGCCGGGAGCAAGTCGTCCATCAGCGTCCTTTCCGGCCCCGGGCGTCGTTCCCGGCCCCCATGCCCGCTGCCCCTGACCGGAGTTGTCCGGGGACGGTCGAGCGCAGTTTGCCAGACGACATGCGGTGAAGGGCAACGGAGCGGCGGAACCACGAGCCTGGACGGGCGGTCGGTCTGCTGCGATCAGCCGAGGAAACGCGTGTAGGCCCCCGGGGCGGCCAACGCCGCCCCGGAAGCCCCATCACTGCTGGTCGGTGCCGCCTAGAAGCCCTTGCAGCGGGCCCCCGACTGCCAGGGCGCCTTGGCGCCGACGCAGACGTAGACCACGACGCCCTTCGAGGAGGAGTCGCCCCACTGGAAGTGCTTGACTCCGCGCGAAGGCCCGTCCGTGGCCAGCGGCCCCGACCACTGGCGCACCCAGCGGCCGGTGTGCTTCTTGTCGTACCTCACGTACGCCCGGGCGGCCTTGCGGTCCCTGCTGCTGGTGTCCTGCACCCAGGAGGACGAGTAGTCGATGCGCGCGTTGTATCGGTTGTCCCAGCAGATGTGGGTGGCGGCGCGGGCCCCCGACACACTGCCGCGTGCGGAGCGGTGGTGCGGCCAGTTCCTGCCGCACTCCAGCCCCGCGGTCGGGGACGCGGTGGCGCTCTTCTCACTCGTGGCGGCCTTGGCGTCCGAGGACGCGGCGAAGGACGTGGTCGCCTGGGGGAGAATGAGGCTGCCCCCTAACACCGCTGTGCTTGCAGCGAGTATCAGCCTCTTGCTCATGGATATCACTCGATCCTTTGTCGCTTGTTGCTCCATGGGTCTTTGACCTGCGGGAGTGTTCTCCAGCAGGCGCTTGCGCGCTCTCGGCCCCCTGGACGCGCGGGCCACGGGCGCGGCTACGAGTTCATTCTGTGGACCGGGGGCGGTGACGTCGTTCGCCGAGAGCGCCCAGTACTTAGCTTTCGGCGCCAACTGCACATACCGGCACGTCGCGACCGAAACGCGGATGCGGGTGCCGTACGGACACCCCTAGGCTGCGCCCACGGGGAGGGCCAGGCGCTGTATCGACCATCAGTGGATCGGAGACCACGGGGTATGACCAGTCAACTTTTCGCGATCTGCTTCAACGCGACCCGGCCGTCGGACCTGGCGCGGTTCTGGTCCGGGGTCCTGGGCTGGGCGGTGGCCGACGGTCCGGACGACGATGTCGCTGTTCTGCCCCCTGATGCTGCCGGGTTCCGCATCCGTTTCCTGCCGAGCCAGGAGCCGAAGATCGGCCAGAACCGGGCGCACTTCGACCTGACGAGCACCTCCCCGGCGGATCAGCAGCAGACGGTGGCCAGGGCGCTGGAGTTCGGCGGGAAACACATCGACGTGGGCCAACTCCCGGAAGAGCGGCATGTGGTGCTCGCCGATCCGGACGGCAACGAGTTCTGCGTGATCGAGGCGGGCAACAAGTTCCTCGCCGACACAGGCTTCATCGGAGCGCTGGCCTGCGACGGTACGCAGGAGGTCGGTTACTTCTGGAGCGAGGCGCTGCGGTGGCCGCTGGTCTGGGACCAGGACCAGGAGACCGCGATCCAATCGCCGACCGGTGGTACGAAGATCACGTGGGGTGGTCCTCCGGTGGCGCCGAAGACGGGCACGAACAGGCTGTACTTCGAGCTGGCGCTCCCCGCCGACGCCGACTGGGAGGCGGAGGTCGATCGCCTGATCTCGCTCGGCGCGACGCGCACCGACATCGGCGAGGGTGACGGCGTCCGAGTGCTGATGCTCGACCCCGACGGCAACGAGTTCTCCGTAAGGAGGCCCCGGTAGCGGGGCTGGCTGTCGTCGGGTGGCCTGTGTTTCACAGGCGTTCGCCTGTGTCCGCCGCCATCCACGTCCGGTCCAGGGTCAGAGCGGGCCCAGCACCTCTCTGGGTACGGCTGCCAGCTCAAGGGTTTCGAGCACAGTGAGCAGTTGCCGCTCCTCGTAGCGGAAGTGGTTCTCCATGATCGCGGCGATGCCTTCGAGGTGCTGGTCGAGCTCCTCAGGCGGCGCGGCCCGGTCGACCGCGGCACGGAGGCTGCCGAGCAGGTGGGCGATCATCGAATGATCCTGCTCGAGCGAGCGCAGCACCGGGCGCAGTTCTGGGTGCGCGGCTGCGATGGCCGGGAACAAGGTGCGGTCTTCGCCCTGGTGGTGGCCGTCGAGAGCCGTGCAGAAGCCGTGGCAATACAGCAGCAGTTCACGGGTGGCCGATTCCCCGGGGGTGCCGTCGGCGAGGGAGGCGCGGGTCACGGACAGCGCCTCGCGTAGTCGGCGGTGCACCTGACGGAGTTCTTGGCTCCAGGCAACGAGCCTGGTCGTCTCGCGCTCAGTCACGCGAGAGCGAAGGGTGCGACGAGTACATCGTCGGCCTCCTTCGATCCGGCGCCTCCATGCCTGACACGGTCTGCCACCGGCACGCGACGCTTCCCGCACACTACCGCACTTGCTGGCGTCTTTTCCCTGGTCACTGTCGTGTTAGCGGGATGTTAGTGGGGCGGCAGTGGTGCGGTAGTGGCCCCGGCCAGAGTTGTTGTCGTACCGAGCAGACGACGACACCAACTGCCCTTGGGGGACCCGAAATGCGCTCCAACACCACTGCCCGTATCGCCCGCCGCCGCTCCTTCCGCGTTGCCGCCGCGGTCCTGACCGCGGCGGCCGCGCTGACCCTGACGGCCTGCAACGGTGACGCGAAGTCCGCGGGTCCGGCCGATGGGGCCCCGGCCGGGTCAAGCAGTTCCTCGGGTTCCTCGGGTTCCTCGGGTTCCTCGGGTTCTTCCGGTGGTGCGCAGGGTTCCGACGCGAAGGGCAAGGGTGGCTCGGAGGCGGGCGGCGAGCAGGCCGCCGCCGAGGGTGGCGGCAGGGCGCACGCGGGTGTCGAGCGGTGCCGGACCGAGAACCTGGAGGCCGCGTTCGCCACGGGTGAGGACGCGCTTCCGGTGCCGGATGAGGACGGGGGCTCGACGACCGCCTCGATCGTGCTGATCAACAAGAGCACCAGCTCCTGCCGGATCGGCGGTTTCCCCGGTGTGGACCTGACCTCGATCAACGGTGGCGAGCGCTGGTCGCTGGCCCGGTCCTCGCAGAAGTGGAGCTCCTTTGAGCTGGAGGGTGGCCAGAGCACCTCGTTCACCCTCAACCTTGCCTTCACCAAGGAGGAAGAGGGCTTCTACCAGCCGGCCTGGGTCGAGATCACCCCGCCCAACGAGACCAAGTCCCTCAAGATCGAGTGGCCCTGGGAGAACGACTCCCTCGTCGACCAGCGCGGCGCCACCCGCCCCGCCACCTTCGTCAACCCCATCGGCTGACCAACCCACAGTCGCCCACGGAAGCCATCAAGGTCCGCTGCCCCGGTGCGCCACACCAGGGCAGCGGACTTTCCGTTTCACCATCAGATAGGCGCTGCCTATACGGGGCATCGATTTTTGGTCGTGGACCCTCCCGCGGACAGCCCGGTTCACTGTGGCTCACATCAGCGCGGACCGATCGGGCTCGGCCTCGCGCGATCAGGGAGGCTGCAATGACGCATACCCCGGACACCGAGCGAGTCGCGGCGAAACCGTGGTACCGGCAGTTGTACGTCCAGGTGCTGGTGGCCATTGTGGTCGGCATCGTGCTGGGCTGGAGGTGGCCGGATCTGGCCACTTCCATGGAGCCGATCGGCACGACGTTCATCACCGCGATGAAGATGCTGATCGGCCCGATCGTCTTCCTGACCATCATCGGTGGGATCGCCGGGGTCGCGGACCTGAAGAAGGTCGGGCTCACCGGCCTCAAGGCGCTGACGTACTTCCAGGCCGGCACGATCGTCGCCCTGCTGACCGGGCTGGTGGCGATCAACGTCTTCCGCCTCGGCGACGGCGTACACGCCGACCCGTCGACCCTGGACACCTCGGGCGACGCCGGTCAGTACATCGCGAAGGGCGAGCACCAGCACTGGTGGGAATTCCTCACCAATATCGTGCCGAGCAACGTCTTCGGCCCGTTCGTCGAGGGCGACATCCTTCAGGTGATCTTCCTGGCGGTGATCTTCGGCATCGCGCTCAAGGCCGTGGGGAAGGCGGGCGAGCCGTTCATCGCGGGCGCCGGCCGGCTGACCGAGGTCGTCTTCAAGGTGCTGTCGTTCGTCATGAAGGCCGCCCCGCTCGGGGCCTTCGGCGCGATGTCGTACGCCATCGGGAAGTACGGTCTGTCCACGCTGACCAGCCTCGGATCGCTGATCCTGCTCTTCTACGCCACGTCCGTCCTGTTCGTCGTGGTCGTGCTCGGCGGTGTGCTCGCCGCGTATGTGAAGCTCAACATCTTCCAGCTCTTCCGCTACTTCAAGGAGGAGTTCTTCCTGATCCTCGGCACCTCGACCGCCGAGCCCGCGCTGCCGGGGCTCATGCGCAAGCTCCAGCACATGGGGGTCGAACGCTCCACGGTCGGGCTGGTCGTGCCGACCGGCTACAGCTTCAACCTCGACGGTGCGGCGATCTACCTCTCGCTCGCCACGCTCTACATCGCCCAGGCCACCGACACGCCCCTGTCCATCACCCAGCAACTCGGCCTGCTCGCGGTCATGCTGCTGACGTCCAAGGGCGCGGCCGGGGTGGCCGGCGGCGGTTTCATCGCCCTCACCGCGACGCTGTCGACGGTCGGGCACGTTCCGGCGGCGGGCATCATGCTCATCTTCGGCATCGACAAGTTCATGTCGGAGTGCCGGGCGCTGGTGAACTTCTTCGGCAACGCCGTCGCCACCCTCGTGGTCGCCAGGTGGGAGAACGGCGTGGACCTGGCGAGGGCGAGAGCGGTCCTCTCCGGCCGCGCGGCGGACCGACAAACCATGACCCCCGTGCCCGTCCAAGCCGGCCACGGATCCGGGCACGGCTACGGCCACGGCTACGGAGGTACGGAAACCAGCAGGTAGCGGTGGACCGGGCGGCGGCTGCCCGGCGGATAGGTTGGCCCTCCGCAGCCGAAAACGACCGGGGAGGCACCATGGACGCCCGGCAGCTCGAGTACTTCCTGGCCATCGTCGACCACGGCGGCTTCAGCAAGGCCGCCGCCGCGCTGCACGTGGCACAGCCCTCGCTCTCCCAGGCCATGGCCAACCTGGAGGCCGACCTCGGGGTGGCCCTCTTTCACCGGGTCGGCAGGGGAGTGGTGCTCAGTGAGGCGGGCGCGGAGCTCCTGGAGCCCAGCCGGCGCGTCCTGCGGGACCTGGCCGCCGTACGGGACACCGCCGCCGCGCTCACCGGGCTGCACGGCGGCACCGTCGAGGTCGCCACCATGCCCTCGCCCGGCATCGAGCCGCTGACCACGCTCATCCAGCGCTTCGCCGAGCTGCATCCGTCCGTCACGGTGAGCACGCGGGCCGCCTTCACCCCGGACGAGGTCGTCTCGCTGGTCCGCAGCGGCGCCTGCGAACTGGGCCTGTTGGGCAGCGCCGCGCCCGCGCACCCGTCCGGGCTGGATGTCCTGCACGTCGAGGACCAGCCGTTCGTGGTCGTCGCGGCGCCCGGCGGGGCGATCGAGGACGGGGTCACGATCCGGCCCGAGGACCTCGCGGGGCAGAAGCTGATCGCGTCCCGTCCGGGCAGCCTGATGCGAAGCATCGTCGACGACATCACCGCGGGCGGCACGGGGACGGAGATCGTGGCGGTCGTCGACCACCGGACGTCCATCCTGCCGCTGGTCCTCACCGGGGTCGGCGCCGCCGTGCTGCCATCCTCCTGGACCCGGCTGGCGCGCCGCTGCGGCGCCGTGGTCGCGCCCATCGAACCGACCGCCCAGCTGCATGTGGCGATGGTCGGCCTGCCCGCCCACCTCACCCCCGCGGCCCACGCCTTTCTCGCCCTGACCAGGTCATTCGCCCAGCGGCGGGCGCGGAGCGACGGACCCGAAGGCTGACGCGCAACGCCTACGCGTAACGCTTGCGCGGAACCCATCGGCCGCACCTATGGGTCGCATCGGAAGCACATCTTGGACGCGCCGCGACCGCCCTGTGTTGACTCGAACCGACCGCACCCCAGCGAGCCGGAGGGCCGCCGCCATGACCGCACCTCGTACGTTCCGTATCGCCGCCATCCCCGCCGACGGTGTGGGCAAGGAGGTCGCCGCCGCCGGACGTGCCGTCCTGGACGCCCTGGCCGAGGACTCCGCCGGGGCCTTCGCGTTCGAGTGGGAGGAGTTCCCCTGGGGCTGCGAGTACTACGAGCGCACCGGCAAGATGATGGACGAGGACGGTCTCGACCAGCTGAAGGACTTCGACGCCATCTACTTCGGCGCCGTCGGCTGGCCCACCGTCCCCGACCACATCAGCCTCTGGGGCCTGCGCCTGAAGATCTGCCAGAGCTTCGACCAGTGGGCCAACATCCGCCCCGTCCACTTCCTCCCCGGCGTCACCAGCCCGCTGCGCAAGGCCGACGACACCGAGCTCGACTGGGTCGTCGTCCGCGAGAACAGCGAGGGCGAGTACGCCGGCCTCGGCGGCCGTAACCTCTCCGGGCGCGGCCAGGGCGGCGAAGTGGCCGTCCAGACCGCCCTGTTCACCGAGGTCGGCTGCGAACGCATCACGCGCTTCGCCTTCGACCTCGCCCGCACGCGCACCCGGCGCAAGGTCTCCTCCGTCACCAAGAGCAACGCCCAGCAGTACGGCATGGTGCTGTGGGACGACGTCTTCAAGCGCGTCTCCGCCGACTACCCGGACGTGGAGACCGAGAGCGTCCTCGTCGACGCGATGTCCGCGAAGTTCGTCCTCCGCCCCGAGGACCTCTCCGTCGTCGTCGCCTCCAACCTCAACGCCGACATCCTCTCCGACCTCGGTAGCGCCCTCGCCGGCAGCCTCGGCCTCGCCGCCAGCGCCAACCTCAACCCGGAGCGCCGCTTCCCCAGCATGTTCGAGCCCGTCCACGGCTCCGCCCCCGACATCGCGGGCCAGGGCCTGGCCAACCCGATCGGCGCGGTTGGCAGCGCCGCCCTGATGCTCGACCACCTCGGCCTCCCCGCCCAGGCCGCCCGCCTGCACCGGGCGATCGAGGCCACGACCGCCGCCGGCATCCTCACCCGCGACCTCGGCGGCACGGCCACCACCGACGACGTCACCAAGGCCCTCATCGACGGGCTGAACGCCTGACGGCGCTCAGCGGAATCTCCCGGCCGATGGGGCAAAGGGATTGGGCGTATCGCAACGGCCTGATCTTGAAACATGAAAATGGATATGGATCACGAGAGGCTTCCGCGGCCCTCTCAGCCGTCAAAGATCGTTTCGGGCATCGGCGCGAAAGCAGGCACGCCTGTTCGATCAATAGTGGGCGGTAAGGCGAATAATCAAGCCATGTACTTCCTGTCCACTTGCCTTCTCCTGCCCCGGCGACACCATGGTCTGGCTGCGCGAAAAGCGCATCGCACCGCAACCTGGGACGGTCGGGAGACGGATGAAATACGCGTGGCCGGATGCCACCTTCCTCGGGCGGCTGGGGAGCGGCGCCTTGGAAGATCTGCTGAGTCAGGGGACCCCCATGGAGTACCCGACTCATCGTCACCTCTTGCAGCAGGGTGATCAAGGTCGGCACGTCTTGCTGCTCACCCGCGGCGTGGTCAAGGTCGTCGCCAGTTCGGAGAGCGGTTACGAGATGCTGCTCGCCGTCCGGGTGGCCGGTGACTTCGTGGGTGAGATGGCCGCGTTCGAGGACCGCCCCCGATCCGGCACCGTCATCGCCTGTAGTGACGTGAGGGTTCGCGTCATCCAGATGCCCGCGCTGGAGACCTTCCTCACCCGCCACCCGGACGCGATGAAGGCCATGCTGGGCATGCTGAGCGGGCGACTGCGCTGGGCCAACCGGCGTCGCGTCGACTTCCGCGCCTATGACGCGACCACCCGACTGGCGCGGGTGATCGCGGAACTCAGCCGGACATACGGTTCGCGTGTGACGCTCAGCCAGTCCGAACTGGCCTCGCTCGCCGGGTTGGCCACGCCGACGGCCGAGAGGGCGCTCGCGTCTCTCTCCCGACGGGGGCTGGTGGAGCGCGGCTTCCGGCAGATTACGGTCTGTGATGTGCCGAAGCTCCTCGTGTTCGCCAAAGTATTTGATGAGAACCCATATTGAGATGGAATCAAGGACCGATCATCCTCCTAGCGTCTCCGGCAGCACTTCGCAGGAAGTGCCGTCAGAGAGAGGAATGGCCGGGTGGCCGAGTGGTCCGGGTTCTACCCCTGCACATGCGTAGCCGTTGACGCGCAGGTATACGGAGGCAACAACGACCGTAGACAGTCCGAGATCCAGCACGACTTGCCGCGGCTCCTTTCCCGAGCCGCGAGGAGCACCGGACTGGACCGTTCCCATTGGCAGATCCAGCGCAAGGGGGACGAGGAACTGGCCGTCCATCCCATGGACGGCACGGAGCCGCGCCTGGTCGACGACTTCGTCCGGCACCTGGTGTCCGAGCTGCGCGCGTACAACGAAGTGCGTGTCCCCTCCGCCCGGATGAGGCTGCGGGCCGCCGTCCACCACGGTCCGGTGGAACTGGCGGACAACGGGTTCGCCGGCTCGACCGTGGTCACCACCGCACGGCTGCTCAGCTCCCGTCACCTCTACGACGCCTTGAAAGCACACCACGGCGCCCACCTTGCGCTGCTGCTGTCCGACGACGTCTACCGGTCCACGGTGGCCGGCGGGCACACCACCCTCTCCGGCGCCGACTTCCGCCGTGTCGTCGTGAACGAGAAGGAGTGCGAGGCCGTCGCCTGGCTCCGCGTCCCGGGACACGATGCGCACGGGCCCGGATCCGGCCCCCGAACCGGCGGGCCCGCGACGCCGAGGCCGCGGCCGCCCGTCGACGACAACCGCGACAGCGACTCGATGGTCCGTAACGACTACCGGGGCGAGCAGATCAGCGTCACCAACTTCACCGCCCCCGTGGACCTGCGCGGCGGTGTCATCGGCTTCGGCGGGAGTACCGGTGGCTGACGACGCCGAGGGCTGGGACCTGTCGGACGGGCTCGGCGAACCACCCGTCCCCGGTCTTGAGGGGCCTCTTCAGGAACAGCAGGAGAGCCCCGGGCCGACGGAGCGGCCGGGCGACGACTCCGGCTCCCACCCCCGCGCCGAGAACGTGGAGCAGCCCGAGCCGGACGAAAAGGAGAAGGACGGCAAAGGCTACGACGACCTCCGCCGCGTCCTGGGACAGCAGACAGTTCACAACAACTTCTACGCTTCCGTGGACGCGTCCGGCGCGGCGTTCGGCTTCGGTACGGCCGCCACCCCCGGGCTCGCTCCCGGCTCGGTGGCGCCATCGGAGATCGACAAGGCGCTGCGGTTCTACCTGGGCCCGCAGCCGTGCTTCGACGAGGCGTTCGGCAAGCTTGAATCGGAGCACATCGTTGTCCTGACCGGCCAGGACAACAGCGGGCGCGCGGCAGGCTCCTTCGCACTGCTCAGAAAGATCACGGGCGGCGGGGCCGGACTGCGGAGTCTGTCGCCCGCCAACTCGCTGGCCGACCTGGCCGCGTCGCGTGACATCAAGGCCGGCCAGGCTTACGTGATCCTCGACTACGTCGGGGAGACGCATGTCGACGCGGTGCAGGCGTTCGGGATAAAGCGGCTGAGCGAGGAGCTACAGGGCAAGGGCTCCTACCTGGTGATCACGGCTGCCGAGGACACCCGGCGGCGGCTGGCGCTTCGGGACTACTGCGTCCCATGGCACACACCGGATCCACTGGAGCTTTTCCACCACTGCACCCAGCTGCCCTCGGCACCGGATGTCCCGTCGGACCTCCCGGCGGAGCTGCTGGAGCGCGTCAAGGAGCTGCGCCGCCCGGCGGACGTCGTCGCCGCGGCCACTGGACTCGCCGACGGACCGGACGTCGCGCTGAAGGCGCTGACGGACAGCGACAGGGAACTCGTCCGAAACTGGTTTCACAAGGAGCCGCCTGCCGGTGATCTGCTGCCACTGGCGGCCCTCGCGTTTCTGGAGGGAGTCCCGGAACGCACCTTCGAGCAGCATTCCGTCCAGCTCAGCGCCCATGTCCGCGACTGGGAGCAGACAGGTGAGCTCCCCGCCGCCGAGGCGGACGGCGCGGCCACGACCGCACGGCGCGGCGTGGTCTTCAGGCAGACCCGCGCCCGGTGGAAGGAACAAGCGGTCGGACTTGTGCGGACTGAGCGCCGAGCCGGTCCGGGACAGGATCCCAGCCGCAGCGAGCGGCGGATCGTCTTCCACTCACCTCGGATTCGCGAACTGGCCATCGCCGAGCTGCACGACCTGTACGGGTACGAACTCTGGTACCCACTGCGGCAGTGGCTCAGCGGGCTCTCGCTGGTTGACGACCTGGACGTCCGTGCCGAAGTGGCCCGTGGCGTCGCGCTGCTCGCCCGCCACGCGCTCGTCGAGGTGGACGAGAACCTCCTTCGGACCTGGGCCGGCGGCATCACCAGCCAGCGCGTGACGACCGCGCTCACGCTTCAGTTCATGTGCGACGACCCGCATCTGGCGCCTCAGGCGCTCAACGTGGCGCTGGGCTGGGCCGATCGAAAGGGGCCCGAGCGGGCCATCACATCGGCCATGGCACTCACTGGACGGCTCGGTTCGCTCTACCGCCTCGAAGCGCTTAACTGGCTGTGGTTTCTGACGCATCGGGGCGAGCGCATGGCCTTCGCCGCGCGCCGTTCGCTGGTCCTCCTCCTCCAGACCGCCGAGCGGGAGCCCGACCGCGCGGTGTTCATGCTCCGCTACGTACGCACTCGGATAGCCGGAACGCCCCGTCGGTCCACAGCCCGTTCCCATGCGCTGCGGGCAACTGTGCAACTGCTGGAGGCCCACCAGCTGGAGGGGACCGGCCCGCTCCCGGCCGCGCTGCTGAGCGGCATTCCGGATGGCGCGCGTCACCTCGGCTCGCTGTGGACCAGTGTGCTGCTCAGCGTCTGCCGTCGCAGGGCCGTCGGCGCCCTGTGCCGCACGCTGGTGGCACTGCGTGACGAACCTCAGGGCGCCGACGTCGTATGTCATCTCGGCGAGGCGATGCACGCGGAGATGAGTCCTCGGCAGTGGGATGCGCTGCGCAAGGACCTGCCCACCGCTTTGAACCACCCCGAGTACGCGATTCCCGGCGCCCGCGAGCTGGCCCATGTGCTGCTCGGATCGCTGAGCAACTAGCCGCTGGTGGGCAACCACCCCCATGTCCCCTTTCCTCAACACTGTCCCATCGCCTCAAGGAGGACGAAGCAAGTGAACTACCCGGTAGTCGCGGAGCATGTGCTCGGCGCAGTCCAGGGAAATTGGTGGTCGCGACGACGCCGTCGCGACGACGTGCCGGAGCTGCCGCCCGGCGCGGTCTACGTCTTCAGGGTCGGCGGGAACTACCGACAGTTCCCCGAAGGCATGGTGTTCGACCCGTCTCACGCCGACGTGCTCGACGCGTCATCGGTCAGCCTGGTGGACGTCAGGGCGCGGCTGGTGGAAGTCGAACGAACCGTTCCGTCGGTGAGCGAAGCCGACAACTTCACGATCCGGGCCTCCTTCACCTGCCAGGTGACCGACCCCACGGTCATCGCCCGGCAGGGGATCGTCGATGTGACCGTCCCGCTGCGCGCCTATCTCGCGGGCGACAGCGAGCTGCCCAGGTCGAGCGCCGGATATCGCGTGGAGGAGGTGAATGTGGTGCGTCGCGAGGTGACGCGCCGCCTGACCGCGTACAGCGCCATCGTGACGCCCCGTGTCGCCGGGATGAGCGTGGAGTTCGTCGGCGCCGAGGTACAGGTCTCGGAGGATCTGCGGACCTGGGAGCAGACACTGCGCGACGAGCGCCGCTCCCAGGAGCTCATCCGTGGCCAGCGTGACTTCGAGACGCAGGACGCCCAGCGAATAGCCGAGCTCCTCTCCCAGGGATCCGACTACGCGGACGCCTTCGGCATCGTCAGGGACCGGATCGACGTGGCCCAGGCGGCGGCACGGATCCACCAGACCGCCCACGAGGAGTCCGCCCGGAGCGAGCGGGCCGCTGACGGGGACCGGGCACACGCTCACGCCCTGGAGACGGCGCAGGCACAGATGCGGCGTGAGGTCGTACTCACCCTGCTGCGGCAGATGGGTTCCACTGACGACTTCATCGACTACCACCAAGTGCTCGATCAGGTGCTGCGGGACATGGGCGGACAGCTCGACCCCGGCCCCGGCCGCGCCGACCCGGCCGTTCGCGCCGTTGAGTCCGGGCGGGGGCGTTCCGGACCGAACGCGTCCAGGCGCACGGGAGGGCCAGGGCACCCGCAAGACGGCTTCATCAAGGATGAGGACGATCTCCTTGACTGACTCGGCGGCCTCAGCAGAGCCCTCACCCGGGCGTTTCGATCTGGCGCGCCGGTTGCGCACCCTGACCGGCGTCGACGAGGACCTGCTCGCCAGAGTCCGGTACGAGCGGAACAAGTACACGGCGCTCGGCGGAGTGGTGCTTGGCACCGCTGTCATCGCCGCCTTCTCCATGTGGAATTTCGCGACGGAGGCGCTGGGCCGGGCATCGTTTCTGGCCCTGATTCCGACCGTGATCTGGATGCTGTTCATCCTCAACCTCGACCGCTGGCTGGTCACCCCGCAACCGAACGCGCGACGCCGGGTCGGTCCGCTCCTGCTACGGCTGATGATCGCCCTGGTGCTCGGCGCCGTGATCGCCGAGCCACTGGTGCTGCGCATCTTCGCGACCGCCGTGGAGGAACGCATCGCGGACCACCGGAACAACGCCCTGGACCAGTTGCGGGGCAATCTGGTGCGCTGCAATCCCGTGCCGGATGGGACCGAGGTCAAGCCGGTCGCGGGCTGCGGCCGGTACGTCCTCACCTTCGGCTCGACGCCCGGCGGGCAGTCCGACGAACTCGCATCGATACGTTCGGACGCCGCCGCGCTCCAGAAGCGGGTCGACCAGGACAACGACAAGTTGGACGACATCGACGAGGAGGTCCGGGACGAGTGCCGGCGGCTGATCCGTGTCGCCTCCACCGGGCTCTTCCAGCGGACGTCCGAGTGTCTGCGGCTGCGGGAGACGGCGAAGGACTACCGGGCCACGCATCACACCGAGGAGAACGAGCGGCGCCTGGAGGCCATGAACGACCGCATATCCGAGATAGGGGGTCAGCTGACGACCTCGCGTGGCAGCTTCCTCCAGGAGCGGGCCAAAGGAGTTGAGCAGCGTCTCGCGAAGGAGCGGGCGAAACAAAAGGAGATCGGCGTCCTGGAGCGGATGCGCGCGCTGGACGAGCTGGCCGGCGGGAATCCGGTGCTCTTCGTCGGCATATGGCTGGTGAGGGTGCTCTTCGTACTCCTCGACGCGCTGCCCGTGCTGGTGAAGTTCCTCGGGGGCGAGAGCGCCTACGACCGGATGCTCACCAGCGAGAGCAACAGTGCAGTCAAGATCCACAGCGAGAGGTTGCGGCTGGCCGAGCGCCGGGCAATGGCGGATACCGAGATCGCCCAGGACGCGATTGAGCAGGAAGTCAGGCGGAGCCGGGCCGAGTCCGAAGCCGCCCACCGCGAGCACACGGCGGCGATGCATATCCGGGTCCGTCAGGCGGTGAACTCGCTGGAGGAAGAACTGCGGCGCACCTCGTCAGTCTGATCGCCGTCCGCGTAGCAGCAAGCCGCCCCGGCCTCAGCCCCGGGGCGGCCACCCGGACGTTCACGGAGGGAGAGGGCATGTCCACACGTGGGTCAGACGCGAGGTCCGGCCAGGGCGGAGAACTCGTACGCATTCTGATCACGGAGACCCGGGAGGAGCTGCTGAAGGCGGACAGCAAGGCGGGACTGATGCTCACCGCCCTGGGGGCGGCGCTGACCGCTCTGCTCGGCACGATCAGCGCCGGCGGCATCGCACCACAGAGGTACGCCCCGGTGCCGCAGATCCTCTTCTGGGCGGGATGCGCGGCGTGGGTGCCGGCACTCGTCATGTTCGGTCTGGCGGTGGCACCGCGTGCGGGAAAGCCGCAGCGGTCGCGTGCGCACTACTTCGGAGATGCCGCTGGGATGTCCTCCGTTGAGCTCTTCGCGGACCTCGTGCGGCAGACCGACCCCAGGGAACGAAACCTGAGCCAGTTCTTGACGCTGTCGCGTACGGTATGGCTCAAATACCGCTGCATACGGCACGGGATGGCCTGGAGCGCGGTCTTTCTTGTGCTCACCCCGTTCGGCCTGCTGACCGGGGCCTCGGCTTGACGGGTGGGCCGTCTCGCCGGCATCAGCGGCACATCAGGGCATGAGCGCCGGCGCTGTGAACCCACGGAAGTCCGGCGTCTCCGCCGTCTCGCTCGCCATCTGGCGCCGGTAGGCGCCGGGCGGCATGCCGACCAGCTCGGTGAAGCGGGTGCTGAAGGTGGTCAGCGACGCGCAGCCGACCTCGAAGCAGACCTCGGTGACGCTGAGATCCCCGCGGCGCAGCAGCGCCGTCGCGCGCTCGATGCGCCGTTTCATCAGGTACGAGTAGGGCGACTCGCCGTAGGCGAGCCGGAACTGGCGGCTGAGGTGTCTGGCCGACATGTTCACGCCGCGGGCGAGCGCCTCGACGTCCAGTGGCTGCGCGTGCTCCCGGTCGATCCGGTCGCGGACGCGGCGCAGCAGCGCGAGGTCGTCCAGACGCTGCGCCGCGGCGCGTGCACGCCCCCACGAGGGGTGACACATGAGAGAACTCCTTTCAACGTGCCTGCGGAGGTGGGCGGCTGATGGTTCAGCGCAGCTCCTGGATGCGGACCATGTTGCCCGCGGGGTCGCGGAAGGCGCAGTCGCGGATGCCGTACGGCTGCTCGGTCGGCTCCTGGACCACCTCGGCGTCGCCGGCCTGGACGTTCTCGAAGGTTGCGTCGAGGTCGTTGGTGGCCAGGAGGATCCAGCCGTAGGTGCCCTTGGCCATCATCTCGGAGATGGTGCGGCGCTCGTCGTCGGTGATGCCGGGGTCGGTGGCCGGGGGTGCCAGGAGGATGGAGGTGCCGGGCTGGCCGGCGGGGCCGACGGTGATCCAGCGCAGCTGGCCCCGTCCGACGTCATTGCGGACCTCGAAGCCGAGGATGTCGCGGTAGAAGGCCACGGACGCGTCCGGGTCGACATGCGGAAGAACGCTGGTGTGGATGGTGATGTCCATGCCGATGACGCTAGGTGCGCCTCCGTGACCGGCGCTTCTCGAATCCTGATCGATCTGGTCGTCAGCAGGGTGGTGCAGGCAAGCTGATGTCACCGCCGACGTGGCGGCTCCACACATCGGCCGCCGGCGTGTTTCTGGTGACGGCACAGATCCGCTTGATGTCCACGCCAAGGTCCATGTTCCACAGCCTGATCTCCTGGTCGTCCCCGCCGCTGGCAAGGGTCCGGCCGTCCGGGCTGAACGCGAGAGCGCGGATGACGCCGGTGTGGCCCTCCATCGGTTCGCCCAGGGGCGCCGCCTGCTGCGGATGGGAGACCTCCCACAGCCGGACAGTCGAGCCCTCGCTGGTCGCCAGTGTCCGCCCGTCCGGGCTGAAGACCGTGGTGGAGATGTGGCCTGCGAAGCCGGTCAGCGTTTTCAGAGCCCTGGGCCGCCTTGGGTCTGAGACCTCCCACAGCCGCACCGCGCCCGAGCCGCCGCCGACCAGGGTCTGCGCGTCCGGGCTGAAATCCAGCGTCGCGACGCCGGCGCCACTCAACGGCTCTCCCAGGGGCACAGCCCGGGTCCGCTCCGAGACGTCCCACAATCGCACCCGTGAATCGCCGGCGGCCGCGGCCAGCGTGCGCCCGTCCGGGCTGAAATCCAGCGCGTTGATCCCGCCGATGATGTCGATTCGAGGCCGCTTCAGGGGTTGGGGGCGGGCCGGGTCCGAGACGTCCCACAGGAACATGGAACCGTTGCCGGTGCCGGCGGTTTCAGCCTCGCTGCCGGTAGCCAGGGTGCGTCCGTCGGGGCTGAAGTCCAGCGCGCAGACGCCGCCGGGATGGCCGATCAGTTTTCTCAGGGCCTTGGGGCGCTTCGGGTCCGAGATGTTCCACAGCCGGAAGGCCATGCCCGCGGGACTGGTGACCAAGGTGCGCCCGTCCGGGGTGAACGCCAGGTGATCGATGTACTCGGCGCCCTGCACGGTTTGGCTCAGGGGCCTGGGCCTGGCGGGGGCGGACACGTCCCACAGCCGGAGTCCCGGATCGGTGATGGGTGCCACACCGCTACGGGGGTAGCTCCCCGTGGCCAATACGCGGCCGTCCGGGCTGAACGCCAGAGCACGTACCGACCCCGTGGTCTTGTCGTAGCCGGTCAGCGGTGAGCCGAGTGGCTTGGCGCGGTCCGGGTCCGAGACGTTCCACAGCCGCACCGTGCGGTCGAAGCCGCCGGTGGCCAGGGTACGTCCGTCCGGGCTGACCGCGAGGGCGCAGACGCCGGCACGGTGAGCGGTGACGGGCGTCGACAGGGGGGTGTTCCCGTAGGCGACCAGACGCGAGTAGGTCCCCCCGCTCGGGTGCGTCCGGTGGACGGCCAGGGTGAGTTGGGCCGCCGCGGACACGTCGGTGCCGCGCAGCCGGTCGGCGGCAGCCCCTTGAGGTGGGGAGGGGGCGCGGACTGCTGGGGCGCCTCGCAGAGTTGAAGCAGCCCGGGCCGCCGCTCCGGTATCAGGCGCGGTCTGCGGCGGCCTTGGGCGCCTCCGTGGCTGTGGGCTCACTCGTGCAACAGGCGTCGGTGGCGTCGAGTGCCGCGCTCTTGCCCATCTGGTCCGTGTCGCCCTTGACGGTGTAGACCTCCCAGGGTTCCTTGCCGGGGCCGTGGACCCAGACCTTGTCCTGGAGGGCGTAGCAGCATGAGGTGTCGTTCTCCTCGAACGTGGCGAGCCCCGCGTTCTTGAGCCGATCGGTGGCGGCCGTGACCTGGTTGGGGTCGGTGACCTCGACCCCGAGGTGATCCAGGCGAGTCTGCTGGCCCGCTTCGCCTTCGATCAGGACGAGCTTCAGCGGTGGCTCGGTGATTGCGAAGTTGGCGTATCCGGGGCGGCGCTTGGCCGGCCGGACCCCGAAGAGCTTGGAGTAGAACTCCACCGAAGCGTCAAGGTCGGGCACGTTGAGCGCGAGCTGAACGCGAGACATGAGGGGTCTCCCATCGGGCTGGATCGATGTTCTTCGATGCAAGATTGCGTGCTGGATCGAAAAACGTCAACATAGAAGTATGTCGAAACAAGAGCTTCCGGTGCTTGGTCAGGACGGCCTCGACGACTGCTGTCCCGGACTGCTGACCGCCCCGCTGGACGAGAGCCAGGCCGTCGAGCTGGCCAAAGTGTTCAAAGCACTGGGCGATCCGATCCGGCTCCGGCTGCTGTCCATGATCGCCTCGCGGGCCGGGGGTGAGGTCTGCGTATGTGACCTCACCCCCGCCTTCGAGCTCTCGCAGCCGACGATCTCCCATCATCTGAAGCTGCTGCGTCAGGCCGGGCTGATCGACTGCGAACGCCGTGGCACCTGGGTCTACTACTGGCTGTTGCCGGAGATGACCGACAAGCTCGCCGGAATCCTCACCCGCCCGGCCGGGCAGCCCCTGCCCGAGCCTGCCGGGGCGGCGGGAGACATCTCGTGACCGCCGACACCACGCCGCCGGCGGCCACCACGCTGCCGGTCGCCGCGCGTCTGTCGTTCGTGGACCGGTTCCTCGCCGTGTGGATCCTGCTCGCGATGGCCGGCGGTCTGGGCCTGGGGCGGCTCGTTCCCGGGCTCGGTGATGCCCTGGCGAAGGTGACCGTGACCGGCGTTTCCCTGCCGATCGCGCTCGGTCTGCTGGTGATGATGTATCCGGTGCTGGCCAAGGTCCGCTACGACCGCCTGGACACGGTCACCCGCGATCGCCGTTTGCTGATCCCCTCGCTCGTGCTGAACTGGGTGCTCGGCCCAGCGCTCATGTTCGCGCTCGCCTGGCTCTTCCTGCCGGACCTGCCGGAGTACCGGACGGGCCTGATCATCGTCGGCCTGGCCCGCTGCATCGCCATGGTCATCATCTGGAACGACCTCGCTTGCGGCGACCGCGAAGCCGCCGCCGTCCTCGTCGCCCTCAACTCCGTCTTCCAGGTGATCGCCTTCTCGGCGCTCGGCTGGTTCTACCTCACTGTGCTCCCCGGCTGGCTCGGCCTGGAACAGACCGCCCTCGACGTCAGCGTGTGGGAGATCGCGCGCAGCGTGCTGATCTTCCTCGGCATCCCGCTGGCCGCCGGATTCCTCACCCGGCGCCTCGGCGAGAAGGCCAAGGGCCGGGCCTGGTACGAGACGAGACTGATCCCGAGGATCGGCCCGTTCGCCCTCTACGGGCTGCTGTTCACCATCGTCGTGCTCTTCGCCCTCCAGGGCGATGCGATCACCTCGCGGCCGGTGGACGTGGCGCGGATCGCCTTGCCGCTGCTGGTGTACTTCGCCGTGATGTGGGCCGGATCCATGGCCCTGGGCAAAGCCGTGGGCCTGGACCATCCGCGTGCGACAACGCTGGCCTTCACCGCCGCGGGCAACAACTTCGAGCTGGCCATCGCCGTCGCCATCGCCACCTTCGGCGCCTCCTCCGGGCAGGCCCTGGCCGGAGTCGTCGGCCCGCTCATCGAGGTCCCGGTCCTGATCGGCCTGGTCTACGTGGCCCTGGCCGCCCGCCGCTACTTCCCCCCACCCCCCGCCATGGCCGCCGAGCACACGCCCGCCCGGGAAGGTTCCACCCGTGTCTGACACCCACAAGCCGTCGGTGCTGTTCGTCTGCGTCCACAACGCGGGCCGTTCCCAGATGGCCGCAGCCTTCCTCACCCACCTCGCGGCCGACCGCGTCGAAGTCCGCTCCGCCGGTTCGGCACCCGCCGAGCACGTCAACCCCGCCGTGGTCGAGGCGATGAATGAAGTCGGCATCGACATCGCCGCCGAGATCCCGAAGGTTCTGACCGCCGAAGCCGTCCAGGCGTCGGACGTGGTCATCACCATGGGCTGCGGTGACGCCTGCCCGTACTTCCCCGGCAAGACCTACCTCGACTGGAAGCTCGACGATCCGGCCGGACAGGGCGTTGAGGCGGTCCGGCCGATCCGCGACGAGATCCACGCCCGCGTCCAGCGCCTCGTCAGCGAAATCGAGATATCGCGGCGTCCCATGCGTTGAGGTAAGCCGGGCGTACGGCTGGTTACACAACAATGACATTGGGGCGTACAACGGGAGACCTGCTTTCCGCGTCGGACTGTGTGGGGGTGCGGCGCGCGGTGCGTGCCGTGTCGAACTCGACCACGCTGAAAGGCAGTTGTATGTCCCGAGCAGGACGCAGGATCCGTACCGCACGGCTGGGCTCGCCCCTGGCCGCCGCGGTGCTGCTCGCCGGAGGGCTCAGCGCCTGGGCCCTCACCGGAGCCCCGGCCCAGGCCGCCCCCGCGTCGGTGGACGTCCAGGACGACTTCAACGGCGACGGCTACGCCGACCTCGTCATCGGGGCGCCGAACGCCACGGTGTCCGGCAAGGCGAAGGCCGGCTACGTGGCCATCACGTACGGCTCGGCGAACGGACTGTCCACCGCCAACAAGAAGATCGTGAGCCGGTCGACCAGCGGGATCCCCGGCTCCGCGACCGCGGGCGAGCGCTTCGGGCTGACCTTCACCAAGGGCGACCTGGACGGCGACGGCTACGGCGACCTCGTGATCGCGGGCGGCCCCGGGGGCTCCGTCGTGCTGTGGGGCTCCGCCTCCGGGCTCACCGGCGGCACGAAGCTCGCCGGGTACGGGCAGGCCCCGCAGGCCGGTGACTTCGACGGGGACGGCAAGACCGACCTCGCGCTGTTCGCCCACAGCAGCGTCGCGGGCGACGACCCGCCGAGCGCCAAGGCCGCCCTGTGGAAGGGCCCGATCTCACGGTCCGGCACGCCCGCCGCCGTGCTCAACATCCTCGACAAGTCCGAGTGGTGGGGCTACGACGAGGACGACGCCTCCTGCGCCACCGGTGGCGGCTGCGAGGAGGACGGCGACTCGATCAGCGGGCCCATCGTCAACGGCCACGTCGGCGACATCAACGGCGACGGCAAGGACGACATCGTCCAGTGGATCTACACCGGTGACGGAACCTGGGGCAACCGGCTGCTGAACGGCGGCGCGTCGGGCTTCACCAAGTCCTGGGTGCCCGGCGAAGGCGCGGGCAGCGGCGTCGCGGGCACCGGCGTGGGCGACGTGAACGGTGACGGCTTCGACGACGTGGTGGTCGGCGTCGACGGCTGGAGCAGCAAGGTCCGCGTCGCCTACGGCTCGGCCTCCGGCCTGTCCGAGGCGAACACGAAGTCCTTCGACCAGGACCTGCCCGGCTTCTACGGCGCGGAGGAGGAGGGCGACGGCCTCGGCACGGCGGTCTCCGTGGACGACGTGAACGGCGACGGCTACGCCGACATCGCCCTCGGCATCCCCGGCGAGGACTTCAGCGGCCTCACCGACGCCGGTTCCTTCGCCCTGGTGCCCGGCAGCGCCTCCGGCTTCACCGGCACCGGCAGCCAGGTCTTCCACCAGAACACCGCCGGCGTGCCCGGAGTCGCCGAGACGGGCGACGAGTTCGGCGCCACCACCGCGCTCCTCGACGTCAACGGCGACGGCCACCGCGACATCGCCGTCGCCTCCACCGCCGAGAACGGCGACAACGGCGCCGTCTGGGTACTCCGCGGCACGCCGACCGGTCTGACCACGACGTCCGCCCTCGCCTTCGGCCCCGGCGACCTGTCCGCGCCCGCCACGAAGGCGCTGTTCGGGTTCAGCCTGCGCTGATCGGCCGGGCGGAGTGACGGTACGGGCCCCGCACGGCCGGCCTCACTCGCGTGGCCCCTGGCTGCCGGCCAGGGGTCACGGCTCGGGCCCCGCGCGTCTGCCTGTGTTCACCATGCTCAGCGGTCGAGCGCAGGGGAACGGTTTGCTGTTCGTCAGCGTCGTCCCTCTCCGGGGCACGGTGGCTGTGCCCCGGAGAGGGGAGACCGGGTGCATACGGGCGGCTTCGCCAAGTGGACAAGGCGGTTCGAGGACGCGCGCGAGCGCAGGCGCGCCCAGGGTGACCCGGACTGGGAGCAAGGCGCGACGCTGCATCCGGCGGTGTTGGCCGGCATCCAGCGCTTCCAGGTCGGCGAGGCCGGTGACGGCGCCAACCTCGTCGGCAAAGCGGATGAGGCCGGCGACGGCGACTACGCGCAGGCAGTCCGGCTCTTTGTCGCCGAGGAGCAGAACCACGCCCGTCTCCTCGCTCGGCTGTTGGCCGCGGGTGGTGCGCCGACGTTGACCGGCCACTGGAGCGACACGGTCTTCGTCCGGCTGCGGCGTCTCATGGGCCTGCGCCTGGAACTGCTGGTGCTGATGATCGCTGAAGTGGTGGCACTGCGTTACTACCGGGCCCTGCGCGATGGCACCGACGACGCGCTCACTTCGGATGTGGCGGGGCGGATCCTGTCCGACGAGCAGCGCCACGTCCCGTTCCACTGCGAGCGACTGCACATCTCCCTGGCGGAGCTGCCCCGCGCGATGCGCCGCCCGGTGATGGCCCTATGGCAGCTTCTTCTGCTCGCGGTCTCCCTCGTCGTCGCCGCCGACCACGGTCCGGCGCTGCGACGACTCGACATCGGACGCCTGCGATTCGTGGCTGATGTCGCGGCCTCGTCCGGCGCGGTCGTCTCCGCGGTGCTGTCGCCCCGCCCAGACGCATGGACGAGCCCGGGCTGACAACGGACAGCCCACCGCTTCCCGCCCACCATTGCCCGTTCGGGCGCGTACCTCGTGCGGGTCCCAGCCCGGGTGTCCAGGCTTGACCTTGGGATGTGTCTCCTCGTGAAGGTGAAAGAACATGCCGACGTACATCGCCTTGCTGAGCTGGACTGATCAAGGGGCCCAAAACTACAAGGACACCGCGAAGCGTGCCGAGACGTTCGGCTCAGCGGTACAAAAGCTCGGGGCCAAGCTCCTGAGCATCTACTGGACCATCGGTCCATACGACGTTGTGGCCGTCGTCGAGGCGCCTGACGACGAAACCGCCACGGCAGCACTCCTGCAACTGGGTGGGGTGGGCAATGTCCGTTCCACGACTCTGCGGGCCTTCGGCCGGGAGGAGGTGGAGCGCATCGTCGCCAAGGCGGCCGGGTGACGATCATCTCGACCCGGCCTCGTAGCCTGGAACGGCCTCGGCGCCGATCTGCCCACCGCTCTCCTGGGCAGAGGGCAGATCGGCTTGGGCGCCAGCGACCAGAACGGCGAGCTGAAGGTGCTGGCAGACGGCTATGCGTCGGTGTCGGCGTCAGGCCGAGCTGGTGCCCTTGAAGCCGTAGTGGCGGACGTCCTTGCCGTCCTCGTCCCAGTTGAGCCTCAGCGCACCGTCGGCGTACCCGCTCTTGCTACCCACGTACTTCTTGATCGTGGACGAGGTCCACGAACCGTTGCCGCTGCCGTCCATGGCCGCCAGCTTGGCCCGGATGTCGAAGTCTTTCCTGGCCAGGACGGTGTCCGGGCCGGCGTCGGCGCGCTTGAGATACAACCGGAAGTGGGCGCTGTCGAAGGTTTCCTTCAGGTCGGATCCGGAGTACCACGGGGGCGCGTCCCAGGTCACCTTGGCCTTGGCATAGACGTAACTGCCCGACCGGGCCACGCAGTTCTTGACGGTGAAGTCCCAGTTATCGGCCCACGGACCGGAGTACCCCGCGTCATCGATGGTGCGGGAGCTGCTCTTGCACTTCCAGCTCAGCGCGGACGCCGGGGAGGCGGCCAGCATCGATGCACCGACGACGGTAGCGCCGACCAGCGCAGCCGACATGACCTTCCTGCGCGCGGACGACCTCTGCGCAGGTGATACTCGATGCAGACTCAGTTTCATGGGTCCCCCTTGGGTTGTTGTTGGGTTTTACTTTGCCGAAGCAGTGGTCGATCACCCTACAGTGCCTTCTCGGTCGCCCGTTCCCGCATCAAGTAGGGGCGGCTCCTCCGCACTTGGCCTCATGCCGGGAGCGCGAGGCCGCCAGTCGATGGCATGCATCTGTCAATCACCGGACTCTGGGCGGACTCAAGTAGCACGGAGCCAGACAAAGCGAAGGGCCAGCCTGGGAGGAAACCCCTCCTGAGCTGGCCCTTTGTTCTGTGCCCCCGGCAGGATTCGAACCTGCGACACCCGCTTTAGGAGAGCGGTGCTCTATCCCCTGAGCTACGGAGGCGGGGGCTTGTAGAAAACCTTGCACGGAACTCGGTGAAGTGCCCGTGGCCAGGTCTCTCTGTCAGGCCCTGAGCGTCCTGGAAGCGACCGCTGTGGCGTGGACAGGCTGGGCCTGGTGACATGCCGCAGCGCCCGCCGGGGCGCTCGATCCACAGGGTACCGGATCGGGGCTCGGGCGGGCGCTGGTGTTGGTGGGTTGGCGGTGGGGTGCTAGGCGGTGGGGCTCAGCAAGGGGGGCCCCTCTTCGTGGAGGGCCCGGCTCGTTGAGTTCTGGGCGAGGACGAAACCGAGGGTGAGGAGCTTCTGGGCCTCGACACCGTAGGAGATCAGGCGCCCGTTCCACAGTGAGGCGTCGAGCTGGGAGTGGCCCGACTCAGCATCGCTGCGGTAAGGGTAGACGAGCTGGTGGGTGCGGGTGTACTCGGGGATCTGCTGGAGGTGCTCGGCGCGGTGGAATCCGCGTTCCTCGTCGCTTTCGCCGGCCGGGCGTTCCCCGGCACGGCTGGTGGTGGCGACGGCGACGCGGTGGATATGGGCCCCGTGGCGGCAGGGGATTTCCAGGACGTGGTACCAGCGGTAGGTGCGGGTGCCTCGTCTTTCCAGTCTTCTGATCGGCACCGGCACCAGTTCCGTCGTACCGTCGGCGAAGGCGACTTTTTCCGTGATGCGTCCGTTGGCGGCCCATAATTCATGGATGCAGCGTCCTGGGCGGAGAATCTCGTAGAATTGTGGTTCGTTTCCTTTGTGCTGTTTGTTGATGACGAGGCCGCCGCGCCGGGCGATGGCGTCACGGTGGGTGCCGCGGAAGGCGCCGTCGTAGAGGACGCCCATGCATCCGCGGGCTGCGTTCATGATGGCGAGGACGCCGTCGACAGCGATGGCGGCTTCCCCACCCGGGTGCTGGTGGGGCACGTAGCGGGAGTCAAGGAAGACCCGGGAGAGATAGTTTTCGTCTTTCCGTGCGGAGAAGAAGACATATTTAGGGCCGTATGCTTCGTTTCCGCCTCCCTCTCGCTGTGGGGCGGATGCGGGGTCGATTCGGTGGTAGCGGATTTCTCCGGTTTTCATGTCGATGCTGCGGTGGGCCCGGGCGAGGGTCGGGGATTTGAGGACCGTTCCGTCGGCGGCGATGAGCTGGTGGCGCCCCGGGCTGCTCCAGGAGCGGCTTTCGTCTTCTGGAAAGATTCCCTGCTCGAGTGCCTGGTCCAGGGCGAGCATGCGGTACAGGTCCCACAGGTCGTCCGCGTGGTCCCGTAGGCGGCGCTGGGCGTGGAGCCACTGGGAGCGGGTCGGTCCGGTCTCCGGGAGGAGTAGGGCGGCTTCGGCACCGAGTTCGCTGCGTACTCCTGACCGGAAGATCTTCCATATCTCGGGATCTTCGAGGTGTGCGGCGGTGCGGCGCGCGGAGGCGAGGACGCTGCGGGCGGAGAGGAAGAACAAGAACGCAACATCGGGGTAGCCGCGGCGCCGGCCGACCCTGCCTGGCGGCGGGAGGGCTTCGGCAAGGTGGTGGAGGTCGGGGTTGTGAGCGCAGTCGGTGAGGCGCTCGTGGAGGGTGCGGCGGTCCCGTTCGGTGAAGGCGCGCTTGCGCGGTGTGCGCTGGGCCGGCGGGAGGGCGTCCTGGAAAATGTCGTCAGGCATGCTCGGCTCCCGCTTCCGGCGCAGGGGTGGTCCAGTCGAGGCCGATCAGGTCGGCGGCGCGGTCGAGGGAGCGGAGCCCGAGCCGACGGGCAACGTCCTCGATGGTCCGGGTCTCGTCGTAGAGGCGCACCGCCGCGTACGCGGTCAGCGAGGCCGGTTTGACGTGTGGGTCGGCACTCAGACCGATTCGGCGGATGAGGTCGGCCAGGGCGACACAGGCCCTTGCCTGCAACTGTTCGTCCGGTGCCGGAGCCGAGGAGACGGCGAGCCGGGCGTCCGGTGCTGCTTCGGCGCGCAACTGCTGCTGGGTGACGAAGGCGGATCTGGCCTTCAGGACACGCAGAGCCCAGGGATCGAGAGGGCACCAGCGGGGGTCGGTGCGTGTAGAGCCGTGCATCCAGACGGCGGCAGCCTGTTTGTCGAGGTCGCGGACGCGGATGTGACCGATCTCCCCTGTGTGTCCGCCGGACAGCGCCAGGGCGGCTGCGGCTGCGTGCCGGCTGGGCCTGGTGACGTACTCCGCGGCCTGGCGCAGGGCGATGGCCTCGTCCTCGTCCAGGGGACGGACGCGGGTGCGGGTGCGTTCGGGGAGGCGGATGCCGCGGGTGGGGTCCGTGTTGCTGAGGCCGAGGTCGTACAGGGTGCGGTAGAAGGAGCGCAGGACGGCGCGGCGTTGGTGGAGGGTGGCGTTGGCGGAATCGCCGATTCGACCGTGGCGGGTGCGGCCCTGGGCATAGACGAAGTCCTCCGCGATGTCGGCTGTCGCCTCGGCGAGGAGGGTGACGCCGCGGTTCTGGCTGTACCGCGCGTATCGCTCCAGCAGTTGCCGAAAGGCGCGATGGGTCTGGGGGGACATCTGTCCCTGGAAAGTCATCTCGTTCCAATGGGTGACGGCCTGCGTGACGGCATACTCCAGCGTCGCGTCCGCAGCGGGGCATGCGGGCGTGAGGGTGCCATCGGGCAGGGCTCCGGGTAGTGGCGCGCGCGGCACTGGCATGGGGAACCTTCCCGAGGTGGTGCAAGTTCACACCACTGTGGAAAGGTAGAGACGCCTGTGCAAGCGCTGGCGCGCAAAGAGGTGACGCCGGCGGTCAGCCGCCGGCGCGGAAACCCCGTGGTCAGGCCCGCTGGCGGGACAGGACGTCGTAGATCGTGGCGAGCGATCGCATGACCGCGCCGTAGTCCTCCGCGTTCAGCTGTTCCAACTGGTTCATGCTCAACGGCAGCACCAGGCCGAGCTGCGGGCCGGGTTCGGTGGCGGGGCTGGGCCCTGGCGGCTCAGGGTCGCTTGGACGTGAGTGCTGGGTGCCCCTGTCCACTGTGCTGGACAGGCGCAGAGTTCCGTCGTCGGCCCGCTCCATGTAGCGGGCGAGTTCCAGCCAGTCCACCAAGTGGACCCATGGGGTCAGCCGGGACGTGGGGTAGGGCCGCATCGCCTTCGCGACATCCTCGGTGCTGAGCGAGGTCTCCGCTGGGACGGAGGCGACTAGCAACTGATACACCCAGGAGTCGCGCCAGACCTCCCCGAATAGGGTGCGTGCCGCCTCCCGGTCGGTGGGCTATGCCCGGCCGACGCGGGCACCGGCAACGGTCGGAGTCCAGCCGGCCGGGCCAGAGGTCAGCAGTCCGGTGTCGGTCAGGAAACGCAGGGACGCAGTGACATCGCGGTTGAGACCAGTCTCGCGGGCAAGGTCGCGGATCTTGGCGGCGGACCGCCCTGTCGCGCAGGTGGTGACGGCGGCGGCGAGGAGATCCACCTGCCGGTCGGCGGAGATGGTGACGGGCGGCATGCGGTAGGAGGCCGTCTTGCCACCCGTGCTGGACGCCGTGTCGGTTGTGGCGTAGTGGGAGGTGCCCCGGTGACGGGAGCGTCCGGCCGTGCCGGACGAGGAGGCTTTCATTTCGTGGGTCCTTGGTCCGTTCGTCGCCGAAGAGATCGGCGGTTTCCGGAAGGGCTCACGCTGAACGGACCGCATGGCCTAAGCTGGCCACCGGTGCGTGAGCCCTTATCTGCAGGGATGCGCCAACGGCCGCCGTGGGCTCGACACTTGCGGCGGCCGATCTGCTTGTGTGAGCCCTTATCCGTCCCTGGTGGCCTCCGTTCCCGCAGCAGCGAGCCAGTACCGGGACTGACTGTCGCGAACCACGGTGCCTTCCTTGCGCAGCTTGGTCAGCCGGGCGCGGATGCTGGACGCGGAACTCGTCACGCCCATCGCCTCCGCCTTCCGCGTGATCTCCAGCGGGAGCAGACCTCCCCGTCCGCGCAGGACGTGGAAGATGCACTCCTCGATCGTCAGGCTGCTCTGGTCCGATGCGGACGCAGCCGTACGGGCTTGCTCCTCGCCGTTGCGTGTCCCGTCGGCCTCACCGGCGTAAGCCTGCATGGCGCGCAGGGTCGCGGTGTTCTCCGCCAGACGCATCTCGAGCGTCGAGATCCGCGCCACAATCCCGTCGCGGTCACGACGAGCGGCTTCGATCTCGCGCTTCAGCTCTTCCGTGCTGCTGCTCAGGTCGGACAGGAAGCTACGGGTGGACGCGCTGACGTCGTGCACTGCGTCTCCCCCCTGTCGCATACCGGCTGGCGCGGCCCTCATGATCCGCTGCGCCAGCATAGACAACAACAACTGGCCCTGTCTCCAACATGGTTGAAGCACCTGAGGTCATGAGGTGTGCAGTCGCCAGCTGCGGTGCCCGTAGGTAGGGACTCACCTGGGGGAATGAGGAAAGCGGCCCGCCCGGAGGAATGCGTAGCATGGATCGGGGAGCGCAGCGCTCAACGGTCCAAGTGGGCTTCCCATTGACCGTGCGCTCTGCTGAGTGAGCTCCTTGCCGCCGGCATCTCATGCTCCAGCGGGGTAGCACTCGGCCCGCTTCCACCGGTGGTCAGCGCAACCCGCGACGGAGCACGATGGCGAAAGTCGCCGATGACTACAAGCACTGGTCATCTCATCGGGTCGTAGACCAGGCTGAAGGCGCGGTTGGCCGCCTCCTAGGAGCCCCTCGCACGTCGGGCTGGGCTGCTATCACGCCACCGTGCTCCGGACCGAATGATCAGTGACTTCCGCAAGTTGCCCTGGGCCGCTGCTGTCACAGAGGGGGAACTGTAGGAGGAAGCGGCTCAGCGGTTCTTCTTCGATGATGGTCTCCGGGGCTGCGTCACAGGGGTCTTCGGTGTGCCACACGCGGGGATCTGCTTCGTCCGGTCCCTCCGGTGGCCCACGGGAGGGACCAGTCCATGGAGGCCCAATACAACACGGCGAATACCGGCCGGTCGCCGAGCGGTCCGGAGGCGCGCTCGGGCTGCTTCTATACCGGGTTGTGGAACCTGTTGCTCGCTGGGCGGAGGCGGGCCAAGCGGTGGAAGGCGGCCAACGCCTCTGGGAGGCTGCCCGGTTCGCCCACCGTGTTCTAGTCTAGTCCTTGGCTGGCTCCGTCTCCTCCGCAGGGAACCAGGCAGGACGAGCGACTCCAGGGCTCGGATCGGATCCGTCTCCATGAGATCGAACCACTCCACCCCGGGCACCGGCCCGAGTGCCCGTTACCGGCCGGACGGCGTCCAGCACTACGCGGCCAAGCGGACAGGCCAGCGAACCGTCGTGAAACTGCGAATTTCTGTCACAGAAGACGCCCCACATCACACGCGCGAGGGAGCAGCCGGTCGACCCAGTGCCTGCCTTGCTCTTCCATCAGTCATGATGCTCGCATGGGTACCATCCAGTCAGCAGCAGAGGTCATGCCTCTGCTGGAACCCCTCACGGGGCAGAAGATCGCCGCACTCCAGGTGCTCGGCATCAACTCGCTGAAGACGCTTTCGCCACCTCTGGAGGCGCTAGCGGGGGAGGCGGTGACAGCGGCGGATGTCGTCGATCGCACCCTTCGCATCGACACGACGAGCCATGTCATCTCGTTTGATCTGCAGCGCACCGGTCGGGTGGTCCTGCTTGAGTCCGCGGAGCCCTATCGGTTCGTTGCCGGGGCTAATCGCCCTACAGTCCGTCTTCTGATGGCGGATGGGGCGGGCCTGGACTTGATCGAACCGGCCAAGACCAAGCGGATCACGGTGACGATCACGACCAGGCCTGCCTGACCCCAGCCGCACCAAAATGATCTACTTCCCAGGGCTGCCTCGATGCAGCTACTCTCGACGCAGAGATATGGGCAAGTCATGGGGAGTCGATGGGCCAGCAGACGCACCGGAAGGATGACCTCCTGGTCTCCTCCAACTTCATTCGAGCGATCCGGGAGTCGGGCTACGTCAGCCTCTCGACCGCTCTCGCAGAACTCATCGACAACTCCCTCCAGGCCGCAGCAACCGAGGTCGCGATCACGGTCGTGCGGACCAAGGCAGATGATGATCCGGAGATCTGTGTCGAGGACAACGGTCACGGGATGTCGCGTTCCGAGATTGAGGCGTGCCTCCGCTTCGGTGGTTCGTCACGCTTCGACGAGCGGCAATCGTTCGGTCGCTTCGGCATGGGGCTGCCTGCCGCATCGCTCAGCCAGGCTCGACGGATCGAAGTGACCTCCTGGCAGAACGGTCGGAATGCGCACCAGGTCTCTTTGGACGTTGATGCTGTCTCTGCCGGGGCCCCACTCGACCTTCGTGCCCGCCGTCAACCTGGCAGTACTGAAGGCTCGGGGTGCCGGGTGGTCTGGCGAAACTGCGACCGCATCGAGTATCGCCGCCTCGCCTGGCTCGAGCGGGCCCTGCGTCGTGACCTCGGACGCCTGTACCGCCGCTTCCTGAGCAGCGGCGAACTTGTCTTGACCATCAACGGGAAGCAAGTCGACCCAGTCGATCCCATGCTCCTTACAACCAGGATCGAGGGCCGTAGTGCAGGGCTGACCTTCGAGCCGATCCGCTATGAACTCGCCACCTCATCGGGCAAGACCGCCTTCATCGCGGTCCGGTTCGCGATGCTGCCGGTGCAGCACTGGCATCACCTGGACAATGCGACCAAACGACGCACGGGCATCGTCGGCGGAGCCGGCGTCTCCATCCTGCGTGCTGGCCGTGAGATCGCGAGTGGCTGGCATCTTATGGGGGCGAAGCGCAAGGAGAATTACGACGACTGGTGGCGATGTGAGATCGACTTCGACCCCATCCTCGATGAGCACTTCGGGATCACTGTGAACAAGCAGGGCATCCGGCCGTCTCAGGAACTTCAGGAGGCCCTCGGACCGGAGCTGGAGTCGATCGCCCGGCTGCTGAACTTGCGCGTACGCCAAGCCTTTGAGGAGGTCAAGTTCCAAGCGGCAACAGAGACGTCATGCCGTATAGCGGAGGCCGCGGACGCCGACCTGCCCGTTATCCGGTCGACCAGAAAGGGGTCGGGCGCGCTGAGCTACCGAATCGGGTCCGAGCAACTGCCGATTGAGACGATGTTCACCTCGGCCCTGAAGCGGCGCACGCTCGATGTCACACTCAACGTTGATCACCCAGCCTTCGCAGCGCTGTACCGGCCCCTGCAGGCACTGAGCGACGAGGCGGGGAGAGACCTACGCACTGCACTCGAACTGTTCCTACTATCCTTCGCCCGTACCACGACCCTCCTGGGCAGCGACGGTCACAACTGTGACGACCTCCTGCGACTATGGAGCAAAACCTACGGACGGATGCTCCAGAAGTCATGAAAGAAGAGGCCAAGCCCGTTACCCTCAGGCTCCCCGCCGACGCTTCCCGCCGGGAGAGGCAGGCGTTCGCTCGTCTCTGCACCCTGCTGGCAAGTGCTCCGCTCGGATCCACCGAGGTGAACAGTCACGATCACTGGATTCAGGCAGCCAAGATCAAGAACCTGTACGAGCAGCCGCTGCTCGCGGCAGCTGCTCACACCGCCATCGATCTGGTAGATCAGGGCTGGACGATCCAGGCCGATAAGTCCGGGCACGTCTTCACTCCCCCGTTGGCGAGCGGTGACCGAGAGAAGGAGAAAGCCCGTATCCGACGCCAGGAGCATCTGCGTCGGGACGAGCAACTCGGGCAGAGCAGCGTTCAACGCTTCGTCGAGGGTATGGAGCGCACGCACCAGCACGGCGGCCGGCTGGTCTCCATCTTCAATCTGATGCGCGACGGCCGGGAGCTGGCGGACGCACTACAGAGTGCCGGCGCATCCACAGACGTCATCAGACCGTACGTTCAGATCGTGGACTCCTCGACCTGCGATCTGACAGGTTTCAAGCTTCACGACATCTGGCGTTACTTCCGTCATACTTGGTCTAACGCCTACGCAACCGTGCCCGGCCGTTCGATGCCAATCTTGATCCGGGACGCGGCCACTGAATTCCACACCGTCATTGGGCTGGCGGCGATCTCCAGCCCGGTTGTTCAAATCGCCGAGCGCGACCACTGGATGGGCTGGGAAACTGATCAGTTTCTTGAGCAGGTGCGGGCTGAGCCCACTGCTGACATCGCCCGCTGGCTGGCCCGACGGATCAAGATTCAGCAGGAAGAGATCTATGTTGATGATCTCCTCCGCGACGGGATCCTTCAACCGACCGACCTGGCGACGCCTAACTCGGAAGCAATCGGCCGGCTGCGGGCTGACGCTGAACGGCACCGTCAGCGACACCACCAGGCCAGCACAATCCGCGAGGTCCGCAACATAGAGCGTGGTGCGTGGGTGGATCGGGCCACGACAGATCTGTTTCGCAGTAAGCGTTCAGCAGCGCTTGCCGAGACCTTGGAGATCGTCACCCTCCTAGGGGCCTATCTCTCTCCGCCCACAGCCGAAGGACTCACCAAAGCTTTCTCCGATTCGAAGGCGCGGGCCCAGATGCGTCGCGTGGTACGCCGCGCACGAGGAGAGCGGGTCGGCACCGTCATCGCCGACCTCACCATCTGTGGCGCCGTGGCGCCTTATAATGCGCTGGTGGCAGGTAAGCTCGTAGGGGCCCTGGCCGTCTCACCGAGGGTACTGACTGCTTACCGCGAAAAGTATTCACGCCCCAGTGAGATTGCCTCTGCGATGGCCGGCCGCCCAATCCTGCGCGAGCCTCGCCTTTCCTTCATCGGAACCACGTCGCTCTACGGAACTGGTTCAAGCCAGTACAACCGATTGTTCTGGCCTGCTGAGGTGATGGGAGGAAAGAGCAACGCCCGGATCGGGTTTCACGAACTTGGACGGTCACGCTCCTTTGGAACCTCTCACTTCTCCAGTGAGACCGTCGAAGCCCTTGTTCGGCTTTCGGCCCTACGCGGATCGCTCGTACGAGTCAACAATCTGTTCGGTGAAGGAGTCAGCCCTCGTCTACGGAAGGTGAGGCTAGGGATCGCCGCACTTGGGTGGCCCGCCAACGAACTCCTCAGGCACGGACGTGAACGCATCCTCTACGGAGTTCCGTTGGTCGAAAACCTGCGAGACTACTCACTCGGCGTCGATGAGGAACCGGAGTACCTACTCAATCCCGATCTGCCTGAAGCAGACGCTAGGGTCGCCAACTGGTGGCTTGAACGCTGGTGCCGACAGAGGGCCGCACGCCAGGACGTCCTTGAGTCCATGCGTTCCCATCGGCTGGTCCGCCCAGTCCGGCATGGCGCCCGGGTACCGTTGCCTACTGCAGACGGGATGCCGCCGATCAACCAAGGAATGCTGCCCATCTTCACATAGCCGGGAGGCGCCCCTTCGGCGAGTGCGGGTCATGTCTGGAGCGGCACGAGGCGTCATGTATGTCGGTCCAGCGCGGCTGCGATTACATCCACAGCCCGACCGCTGCTCGCCTCGATGTCGACCCAGCGGATCGGCGGCAGGGGAATGGGCACCGGCTCCTTCACCCGCTGTAGGGCGCCGACGAGGTGCCGGTCCTCGGAGAGAAAGACGTCACAGTCCGGCAGATAGCAGGCTAACTGGTTGTCGTGCGGCCCGTGCTCTTGGTGACCATACGCGAGCACTGCCACCCCAGCCAGTTGCGCGGCATCCATGCTTCGTCGATGTCTTTGAGCCAGTAAACGCACGGGCATCTCATCCCCGCCTCCCGAGGGTACTGCCGGACGATCGTGCAGGCCACGTTCCGCCCGGACGGAATGTCGCCGTAACAGGTCAGGCGGGGACGCCCATGGTTTGCCTACTATCAACCCGATAAGCGTCTCCTCAGGAAGTGCCCGAGTCGGGATTTTCCGAACCTGTAAGGTGGCGCAGGAAGCTCGAATCGACTTCGATGCTGCCGGTTAGGCGCCAAGTGCGGCGCTCGTAGGACAGGTCGCCCGTCACAGTAAAGGGAAGTTGGCGCTCATAGGCCATGATCGCCCAGCTGTGATTCGCTCCCGTCAATGGAACATGAACTCGCAAAGTCTTTCGTTTCACCTCCGCCACGATGATAGCTGTTCCTGCCTCTTCGCCATTGGGCGTCGAATCTTCCCGTATAAGCGACCTAACGAGACCGGCTAGCCTTTCACGCCGTACGGGCTCTTCCCTTTGCACAAGTTGTTCTCGAACACGCGGAAGCTCAACAATTGTGTCTCGGTCTAGCGTAATTGTTGCTAGGCCCACGTCCGGCCTACGTTCAGCCGCTGCCCACTCGAAAGAAAAGTCCAGTGAGCGAAGGTGCTGTGACAGTGACATCTCTTCGAGCGACTCCACTAGCCCCGTACTAAGCCCTAGGCTGCTTGGAGCTGAGAGAGCCTCTTCGTCCCAGGACTGTGTTAGACGCTTTGTGGTCTCTAGGCCTCTGGCCAAAGTTTCCATGACTTGCCGTGGAAAAGGTATAGCATGTTCCTCGTGGTCATCGACTGGTTGCGGATTAACCTCGCCTAGACGGGATACTACGGTGAAGACAAAGCTGCCACGCTTCGTGTGCCCCAGCCTTACATCCTCTTCCAGGAACTCGTTGACCGCTGCCGGCCGCCGTCCTTTATTTGGATGATTAGGGTCAACTGCTGTAGTTGCAGCTGACTTCATCAACTTGAGGATGGCTTGTAGTGTCTTTTCGGCCTGTCGAAAAGGGATTGTCCCATCGATCATTTCTTGATCGAGACGCACGAAGAACAAGTCCGCTCGTGTAGCGATGATGTGTTCCAGTAGTTGCCCGGCATCCCAGTCGTGAATATGCCCGAGCGACTCCAACGTGTCCGCGAAGCGTGGTGCGAAGTCTGCGAAATCTGTAGCTAGCGGGACCATGACACGGGGCGCGGTGGCCAATGAGGCCGACCGGTAGCGCCAGACCTCGCGAACCTCCGGCTGCTTCTGTTCCAGCTCCCAGTCGTGAGAAGCCAGGAACTGAGAGACTGCGGGAGGAGTCAGCGCGGATGCAATCTCACGGTAGCTGTCAAACGCGGCTCGGGTCACCTCAGACCCCTCTCTGCATCGCCGATTGACTTCATGATGCCCAGAAGCTGCTCACCCGTGAAGAGGTTTCGGCGTGGTAGATGTACCGTGTGGTAATCATTGATCGAGCCGTCATATCTCAGGTTATCCGCAGACTCCCAGAACATGCGGCTACGCGTATACAAGCCATATTCATTTGCGTGAAGCCAGGGTTCCGGATCGCGTGGAATGAGGAGGATGCCAAGGTAGGCGGGAATATACCGCTTCGTGCGAGTTAGTTTCTGAAACGGTTTTGCCTTCATTTTCCACGTCATGCTGTCATCTTTAAGTAAGCTCTCCTGGTAGGTGCACTTCAATTGAAGCTCGAACTGCGGCCCGTAGTAGCCGCGATACTCTGTCGAAGAAACGATCGTAATGTCAACGCCCTCATAATCGGTCTCATGGGTTTTTATGGAGCACCCGGCCGCGTAAGCGATCATGCGAGTGAACGATACACTGAAGTGCTCCTGTAGTGCTGTGATAGGTATCTGACCCTCCGCAAGGTCTTGTTCGCCCATCATTTCATTAGTGCCGCCTTCGGCCATATTTCCCCTTTGGTATTCCTTCATTGATTGCCGAAGCGAGTCACGAAGGAGGGAGTAACGTTCAAGATGTTAAGGTTTTCGCTTATGTTGGTCCCGTCTATTCTCGTGTAGGGCGCCGCTAAGTACCTTCATGATTTCAGCACGGGCGGCGGCCCGCATAGCAATATGCAGGCCGCCGCCCTATGGGGCTATCTCCCCTTGCCGCGTGAGCAGGAGAGGTAATGGAGACCAACTCGGCCAAACTCAGGCCTCAGTGTCGCCATATCTAAGGGGTAAGCGGTTGCAGAAGTGCCTCGCGTGCCCGACCGCCGATAGGCATCGCATCTAGTTCTGGCTCATGCCAGAGCCCTCAGAACGGTTTGGGTCGCGAATGGCAAGTTCTGGGAAATCACCAGATCGTCGACCAGGTGGACCGAAACTTTGCTCTTCTCGGCACTTTCCTGGGCACGCCGCAACCGGTCGTTCGGTGCTACGCCCGGAGTCAGCGGGCTATGAACACCAATGATCCATTCACGGTCACACTTCCTGGCCAGGATGGGCGCAGTGACCGGACCGACACCCTCGACGTCGATCTTGACGCCTCGCTCGAACGAGATACCGAGCTCTCGGCTGTCGAGATCCTCGAAGAGCCTGTCGGTCGATCGCGCGAGTCGTGCTTCGTCAAGAGCCGGTGGCGTGTCGTCGATCAGGTAGCGGAGGAGGCTGACCCCGACGTGGCGGTCAAGGAGGTTGTGTTCGAACCGGTTGCGGAAGCTGCGCAGACAGCGGTAGCAGGACTCATCGCAGTTCGCTGGGCAGTCTTCGAGAAGGCCCAGCGTTTGCCTAAAGATCTCCATGCCGTGGTCGTTGACCCGGCGAGTGAAGCCGGCACCGCCGGCGAGGGTGTCGTACATGTAGATGTCGGCTTCGCGGCCTTCGCCACCAAGAGGTGTCAGCGCAGGACGGTATTCCGCTTGCAACTCCGTGGCCTCGATTCCGAGCTTCCGTGTCGCAGCAATCGTCAGGGCCTCAGCAATTGTGCGCAGCGCGATGTGTGTCGATAGGTAGTCCGGCTTGAGGGTGATGGGCGAATCTACCTTGAGACGGACGAGGAGCACGTCGGAGATGAAGTCAGTACCGAGCACCAGACCGCGGGTCGAGCGAGATCCGGGACAGTTCGGTTCCTTTTCGTCGGGGTAGGGCTTCTTGTGTGTCCCATTCACCACGCCCGTGGCCGAGGCTGTCGGCTCAATGAGCCCGCAGAGCGTGCAGTAGGTGTACCCCTCGCTGCGGGGACCGGTGTTCGTCACCAGCAGCGTCTCGCGGCGATACGTCTGCTCTAGCCGGTTCGTGACGCTTTGCCAGGCGCTCTCCTCGGTCGGCCCGGACGCCATGAGCTTGGCTCGCGTGGCGTAACTGCGAGCCGGGGCCTTGTCGGCACTAGTGCCGGGATCCTTCCTGGCCGGGTGCGCAAACCCTGGCGGGCGCATCCAATTCTTAGCCTTGCCGAACTTTCCTTCGGCACGGCAGGCCGGACAGTTGCGTTCATCCCCAGGCGCGGCCTCGCCGTACGAGTAGTAGTTGGCGTAATGGCACACCTGGCACTCAAAGTAGAGCAGCTTGTCCCGCCAAGCTTGGTGACGCGCCTCTTGGACTGGCGCGTAGATGGCCTCGGAGGTCCATTCTTTGTTATCGATCCACACCACCTTGCCGGGCGCGTACTGGCTGAGCGCTACCGCAAGACCCTGACTGGGCGCATAATGGAACTCAGGCTTGAACCGCGTCGACCGATCGATATCAAAGACGTAGAACGAGACGACATCCGTCGGGAACGCGTAACGCGGCAGCACTCCCTTGTATAGGAGTCGATCGAGCAGGTTCTTCTGGGTCCGCCGGGCATTCGGCTCCTCCGGATCCTCGGCTGGGTCCTCCGTATCCTCCTCATCAGACTCTGATGACGCGTCACTGCCGGAGGCCGTTACAGGGTGCCCGCTGACATCGAGGTCAAGGGCCTCGTCGATCGAGTCGAGAGTCCTTGTGACGAAGTTTTCTAGGACGGAGTGGTGGCCGTTTTGGTCGAGCTCGTCGGGGAGCCATGCCGCAATGTCTTGCCGAAGAGAGTCTGCATTGGCGTTCAGCCACCCTTCCAGGTCGGCCCTGTTCAGTGGGGAAGTTGTCCCGGTGAAGTCCGTGATTTGTCCCAGTACCTCGAAAAGCTGTGGCTGCTCGTCGGGGTCGATATCAGGAAGACGGTCCTGGTGGTAGCGCTGCAACAGGTACGCGATTACGTGACGGCGTGTGATCTCCTCGTTGTCCATCGTCAGTACTGGGTCATCGACCGGACCGCGGATCATCAGTGCCGGCTGGCGGAAGTAATGATCGTCGTGGGTGTCAGCGCTTCCGAAGGCCAGTACAGTGGCGACTGCGTTGCCCCGCCGACCGGCCCGACCTGCGCGCTGCTGATAGTTCGCGCGCGAAGGTGGCATGTTGCGCAGAGCGACACCAGACAGATTTCCGATGTCGATGCCCACTTCCATGGTGGTCGTGCAAGACAGAACATCGATGGCGGCGGGTTTCTTCCGATCTCCGGATCCGGGCAGACCGAGGTCGACATCTTGGAACAGCAGCTCATGTTCTTCTGCCTTGGAGAAGACAGCCTCTGACTGTGCCGCGGCATTGAGCTGCGCCGTATGCTCAGCGGCGATGATGCTCATGGGAGACTCGGGGCTGTCCCGTAGAGCTCGTGTGGCGCTGGCGCGGTAGTACCCCTTACGGGCTTGGAAGACCGAGTCTGTATCGGGGTCTAGCGTACGGACTTGGTCGTCTCGGCAATTGACGCACCGGGAAGAACCGGGGAACGGTCGCTGGGTGAAACGACAGCGTTCACAATAGCCCCAAGTCGTTTCGAGATCCAAGTAGACCTTCGAGGCTGACAGTCGGTATTTCCCAGCCACCGCTTCGCAGAACTCCTGAAGCAGTGTAGGCAGCCATGTGTCATTGAACTGCTTCTTCGCTGCCTTGGAGTCGAGCCACTGGTCAATCGATTGAAATTTACCTGTGTGCGGGTGGACGCCACCTTCCGTCTTCCACCAGTCGCCATCGGTCATGGACGGGAACCAAATGCCGGGAGTCGTCCATTGCATGAGCCACATTCGCATGAGCCCCAGCTTGGATTCCTCGCTGACCGCCACGCCGTCGATGTCGGGGAGCGTTGCGAGTAAATCAGCAGTCCTGGCTCGGGGCTCGCGCAGGGATGCGAGGCCGAGGGATGCGAGGCCGAGGTATTTGTCCGTGAGCGTCGCGTACATCGTCCGCATCAGCGCATGCGGTGGCGGATCGGTGATGCTGAACAACTGCATGAGCTCGCCGGGATTGCCCTTGAGCGCGCCCTTCTCGATGGCCGCTTCGACCCTGTCCAGGACGTGAAGTGACTCAGAAGGACGCAGTTCGGGGCGAAGCCGAACCGACAATTGGCGGGCGCCAACCATTACTGCCAGATACAGATGGTTCATGGACAGCATGGGCTCGAGCATCGTCTTTTCTAGCTCTTGCCACCCGCACACGATCAGGGGCCGCATGGCGTCGCGCATAGAGTAACTCTGCAGGTTCGGAGCGAGACGGGCGGCGACCTGACGGGAGTCGGAAAAAGCGAGCACCTTACGCCCACGCAATGGCGCGAAGTCGGTGTTCGGCTGCGCGCCTGGTGGCTGCATTTCAAGCTGACGGGTCACCAAGGCCTGAAATGGTTGGTCACCCTTCGTTTGGTGATCTTGCACTGACGAGCGTCCGTAGCCTGCGCGCCGACCGCAGACACCGCAAGGCTTGAACTGACCGTCCGCCTCGGCCTCGTCGCCGTCATCTTCGCCAGCGATTGGTTCCCCACTCCGAAGCCCAGGAAGGAAAACGCTGCGGACGCGACGATCGAGTACCTTCTCTGGGTTAAGTCTGCCGGTGACCAGGTCGAGGTCGGCCAGTTCGACGTTCTTCTCGTAGGGCTCTTCGAGTAGCAGGTCAAGGGGCTGCAGTTCCGGGATGAGGCCGGACGCGGACTGGAAGGCTCCTCCCGGCTCGTTCCACAGGTGCGAGGGGTTGGCGAGGTCGTCGGTATAGGCCCGCGCGTAGGAGGAGCCACAATGTCGGCACGTGTACAGCTCAAAAACCCTGGTTCCGCAGTCACAGGCTGCTCTGGGCTGGGCATAAAGTCGACCCACTGGGCCTGGCTCTGGGTAAACCTCTCGGTCGACCTCCGGGCAGTCAGGGTCGAGACATGCCCAGAGCCCGGGGAGACCGCGGAAGAACGCATGCACGCGGCACGGCAGCAGCCCTACACCGTCCACCGACCGTCGTGCCGCGCTACCGAGTGCAACCAGAGCAGAAACGGCTCTGTCAGCGAGAACTTGGTCCACATCCGGGAAGATGAGTGTGCCCAGGTCACTGACGGGCTCTGCCTGCTTCATGGTCTCGTTGACGAGGAGATTCATCGGACCGAGGGCGTGGAGCGCCTCGTGTAGCAGTTCGCCGACCGTGACACCCGGCCTCAGGCCCACCTCACGGTAATCCAACAGGCCTTGTACAGAAGCAATGCGGGCGTCGTCCCCTTCACTCTGATAGAAATCGTGCATCGGCACGGCAGCCAGGGCCTGTGCATCCTGCAGGCTCCCTGTGCTGGCGCCTGCCCGAAGGGAGAGCTTGCCTTCGACGCTCTTGAAGTCGGCCTCGGACTTGCCGCTCAACTGCGCGGCGAACTGACGCGCATACCGGGAGCTCGTGAAGCTGGCACTTGTGCAGATCACCTGCAACTGCTCCGCCGGGATACCGAGCCTCGCGCGTAGACGACGGAGCAGGAGTGCCACCTCGGCGCCGGCGGCTCCGCGGTACATGTGAGCTTCATCGATGATCAGAAGGAACTTCTCGTCGGGATTGTTCGCCAACCAGTCCCGTGTGGCATCGAATACGGGCCGCTCAAGCGGACGCATCAGCATGTACTCAAGCATCGAGTAGTTCGTGATCAGGACGTCTGGAGGCTCTTCCAGCACTTCGTGGCGTGTCAGAAGCTCCGGGTCTTCGGGACGGGTGACGGCACGGATGAACTCACCAGCCTTGTTCTTCCACCGGGAACCGCTCTTGCCATACCACGTCTTCAGATCCGGCTTAGCTGGCCACTTGCCACGTGCCTCCAGTTCCTTGATGAGAGCCGCTGCTTCGTCGCGCTGGGGCGATGAGGAGTCGTTCGCCAGGTCGATCAGGTTGATGTAGAAGTCATCGATGGAGCGAAGACGCGTCTGGTCCTTCTTGGCCTTGCGCACGCCGGGGTACAGTGTCCGGCTGGTGTAGCGAGCGAAGCGTGCCGGACGGTCGGCCCACTCGCTGAACTTGGCAGTGACGCGTGGATCGCTCAGTAGGAGGCGAAGACGGCCCAACTGGTCGTTCACTAGCGCGTTCATCGGGTAGAGGATCAGAGACCTCACAGCCGGAACCTTGAAGGACTCGGGCTTGTGTGCGGCCTCTGCCGCGAGTTTGGCCAGCATCGGTAGGAGGAACGACTCAGTCTTCCCCGAACCTGTACCGGTGGTGACTGCCAGGCTCAGGCCATCCCGAGCGGTCGACTCCAGTGCCTCAGCCTGGTGGGTGTAGGGCGGGTCGTACAGCAGGCGCTTCGAGCCAGCCGCATGTGTCGACAGGCTTTTGAGGAGCTCTCGCACGGCTTCGTCGAGGTCCAGATCGCCGAAGCTGCGGTCCGTCTGGTAACGAGGGGTGCTCTCGATGAAGGGGGCCTGGAACAGCACGCCTTCTTGCTCGAGCAGCTCGCGACGCTGGTCGAGCACGGTGGGATGCCCGATGTGATAGGTCGCCTCGATGTAGTCCCGAAGGGCTGTCTGGATCTTGCTGATCGTCTCTGCGATCGTTGGCGCTTCCACTGTCACGCCACCCCTCCCTCTTCACTGACGTGCATCCATAGCATGTCAGTGAAGAACGCCGACACTTGACCGATCGCCGATATCGGTACGCGGTAAGAGACGAGCGCCCCTCTTACCTGTGAGACAGGCATACCCACAAGATCGAGATAGCGCTGCGCCCACCCGGGCACGGGGCTGAACAGGTCCAGACATCGGTCGCCGGACGTCCCCGGAGCAGGGTGTATGTGCATGGCTTGTGGTTCGCCCGCCAAGGCATCGATGGCTGCCTGAGTGCGCCACGCCTCGTCGCAGCCTGGTGCAGCGAGGTCCTCAACTGGAAGATCCACGAGTGCGCGAGGGGCTCCCTGCTCCACACGTACGAAACACCACAAGTCGGCGCCGTAGGCCTGAGAGCGGCGGGCAACGAAGTCTCCTGAGTCACTGCTCGCGAGTTGTCGCCAGCGACCTCGGTAGTAGAGGACGGATGCCGCCGTATCGATGATCTTGAGACCGCCGACCTCTCCAGACTCACCCGCTCCGTCCAAGCGCTGACGCATCACAGTGACGACCGCGGCCGCCTGATCCGTCCTAGGTCGCTTGAGCCAGTGATCAAGAGGTATCTCATGCAGGCTGGCGGCACGCAAACGAGCCGGACCGAGCTGAGTGTCGAGCTCGAGAGACCTGGTGTGGCCCTCGTACCGCATTCCTGCGCCCAGCAATTCGTTCACGAGCGGTGCGCCGTTGGGCCGTACACCGAGCAAGAGGTACCGTCCGGGCGCCGTCTCCACGAATGAGGGTGGAGCCCGGTAAATCTGACGACCCTTAGGATCACTTCGGCGAGGAAGCTCGATCAGGTCACCAATCGATACCAAAAGGTCTAGCTGTGCTGCCACATGGTGACGCGTAATCAGGCTTGATGCGTCCAATGGACTGAGAGCCTCAAGTGCTGCATCTACAAGTCGGCGCGGAGTTGACGGGCACAGGAAAGAGGCTGCACGGCGGAGCAAAGCGGAGATCGCCTCGGTAGAGAACGCATCAGTTGTTGTCTCATCCAACCGGAGTGCACGGACTGTGCACTCAGCCGCCTCTTGATTGCTGAGTACCGTTACTTTCACCGGGTACCTCCGATAGCCGATTGCTCTGATGCCTCTCGAAGATCCTCAGCACTCATTATCGTGAATCGAGCCGCACGAATAAGGACAGGGGATATCAGCACGCACCTCAGCATTTTGTCCCGCTCGATCTCGTCCCAACTCTCCAGAGCCCCCGGTGTGCTTGCAAAAAGCAGCAGAAATTCCGCCGCGACGCGCGGGTCGCCGATACCAGTGTCTGCCGCGATGGGGCGAATCGCCTCGCTCAAGCCCTCCCGCAATGCGGGCAGCGAGTCCTCCCACTGCCAGAGATGGTCAGCGATGTAGCGGGCTACAGCACGTTGTGCTGGAGCCTCGCCTACGAGCTTCTGCATGTCATCCAACATGTCTGGTCTCCTATGCTCACTAAGGCGACCACGTCTGCGCTCCAGATGAGCCCATCTGTTCCCGGCCGTGAGGGACACGAGGGTCGCGGTAATCGCGTCGAGCACCAGTTGCCGCTGGCGGTAGGAGAAGGGGTCGGCCGATAGATCAGCATCCTGCCAGCGGTGGTGACCATGGATTAGTTCGAGCACGTCGGACATTGGAGTGCCTGTGCAGCGGATGGTTGGCTGGTCATTCGGCCTCTGACGCAGCCAGTTTGGGTCAGGAGGCAGAATGATGGCTGCGGACGCATGGCCGGAAGAAGCTCGGAGCATGCCGCCACCCGCCGGGACGGTGATCGGCCGTCGGGCATCTTGCTGCTCACCGAGCAGAGGATTCTCCACGGAGAAGAGGAGCACCTGAGTGCAATCGCCGTCTGTACGGTCGATTAGGCCTGCTGTGTGCCCACCGTTGCGCTGCTTGGTGAGAATCCAACGGAGCGGATGAAAGCCTCGTTCACAGCTGAGAGACGCGAAGCCCACTCCGCTGCGGGAAACTGATATTTCGCATGACTCGGCTGCATTGTAAGCACTCTGCAGCTTTCCCTTGCGGAGCTCCTGATCTGCCAATCTCGTCCATGTGCTGTCCTCGAAGGGAAGCGAGATTGGGTGACGCTGGCGAATTAGTTCCTTGTCGGCTTCGTCGCGCAGCACAATAGTCAGATCAGCCCTCGTCCCCACAGGGCCGTCTGCCGAGAGACTTGCCTTGCCATCCCAAATCTCGGTTAGCTTCGGGCGGGCTGGAGTGGCGAACAGGCGGATTCCTGCCCCTTCATTGTTCTCCTCCAAGTTTGGGTGAGGATCACGAATAGTGACAGCAAGTGAACCGCTCACAAAGGGCCTGCCCGCACCCCCGGTTAGGAGTGCAACATGTACCTCGTGCGTGCCTACAGGGAGATTCTCGAGAGCGAATACTAGTTGTTGACTACCTGCAGGCCATTCGAGCAGGGAAGGTAATCCGTCGTCTACTCTTACTGAACATTTCTCTGTAGTTTGAGTGGAGCTCACCGTGAGGAGTGCTGGTTCCCCGGCCATCCACTCAGCAGCTCCTTCCCCGTCCCAAGAAGCCGGAATAAGCCCCACAGGATGGATAGACACGTTCGACACTACTGACAGGCCTACTGCCGCGAGCTGAGTGATCTCTTCTTCGCTCAGGGAGCGGGGCGCCTTCACGTCGAAAGCTTTCACTCCGTCAGCAAGAATAGCTGTTTCAGAAATCCAAGGTAGCGCCAGGGCGGAAAGGCCAGCGCGGCCGACCAGGCAATATTCATAACCTGGCCGGACAATTCCGCCTTTGATCTCGATAGCTAGACCTCCGGGTTGCTTCCGGAAAAGCCACCATGGGCCCCTGGTGATGGTGCAACGCTCGGCGATCAGCTCATTGACTTGTGCGGATCCCTGCTCCAATTGGATTATGGGCACTCCCGGTCGAGGCCATGCGGTCAGCGGTACTCTGCCCGGGTACAGCAGTTTTCCTCGTGGAAGTGGTTGGTGTCGTCCTTCAATTTTTGGGCGCAGTTTCCGCAGTTCCTCGCTGACCTGATTATTTTCCGCTTGAAGAGCCGTGAGGTCGGGTAGGCCCAAATAGGGGTACCAACCGTTGGCTTCCTGGCGCAAGAGGAGCTTCGGATTGGAGGCAGCTGATAGAGGCTGTCCTCGGTGCGCAGGCCCCGAACTCACGCTCGTCGGAAGAAATCCACTAGAGCGGACTGTGTGTGCCGAGCGCTTAGCCTGGTACAGCCAGTTTCGTGAATCATGCTCATCCGTTAGGTCGTCAAGTAGACGAATGAGTGCGGATTGCGCCAGGTGTGGAGATGTCTCGCCGTCGCCTGATAGCAATGCTGTGGCAATATGTCCGAGCAGGATCTGGTTCGAGCAGAATTTTTGGAAGCGATCACTGTGCCCGCCCGTGCGCGATGCCAGACAGGCGCCAAGAATGTGTGGGTCATCAAGCATGGCCTGGGTAAGTATTGCGCGCGCCTCGTATAGGAGCTGTGCCATCTGGCGTTGCAGGTCAGCTGGCATGATGGCATGTGTGATTGGCCAGGCGATGATGCTGAAATTTTTAGCGAAGGCTCCTTTGGGTTCGATCCCGCCGTACTCGGCCGCAAACTGTTGGAACCACTGCTTAATGCGTTTACGGTTATTATCTATTTTCCACTGCGGGCCACGCTCCCAGCCTGGTGTCTTCTGAGAGAACAGGGGCCAGTACTCGTCTCCGGTATAGAGATATCCGATCTCAGCGGCGTACACTACGAATGGCAACCACCAGGTGCGGTGTCGAATGTCGAATCCCTCTGCGACAGCCCCGCGCACCGCATTCGAGAGCAAGTCGAGATCATCCTGGTTGAGATCGTGCTCCAGGGCGAAGACGGGCGCTGTCGGCTGTAGTGCCTGGCGATGTGTGTGAAGCGTCCGAAAGTGCTCATCGAGGTACTCATGTAGGTGCTTGAGGACCTCCGTCGATCCGCCAGGCGCCGTTCTTGCCACGCTCGGTCTCCCTCCCCTGGGTCCCGCCTTGCACTAGACACAGTTTGGGACAAGCCGATGGCAGTGCGGACATCGTTGGGCGAGAACGACCATCCCCGCCAGCCTCCCGGCAGCGGGCGCGGTCGTCGGTCCAGACCGCGGGCAGGTACAGGCGGGGTTCGATGTAGGCGTGCCCTCCCGGGGCGGCACACGTCAGCATCGCCATGACCTCGCAGTTCCGGATGTCGCCAGTCACCCCGCGGCGCTGGCAGGCTACTCGCACCGACTTCGCCCCCTTCTCTTGCACCTGGGTGTCGTCGAGGACGAGCGTCACAGCCGGGTCGTTCAAGTGTTCGGCGACGTAGGTGCGCACCTCGACGTGTAGGGCGTCTGCCGACCACGAAGCCGCTTCAGAAACTTCTGGATCCGTGACGGCGTGACATGGCCCGCGCGTTCTCCTTCCGCAGATCGGACAGCAGTCCCTCCCTCAGTTCCGCGAACACCTCCCTTGGCTCCGGCCGCGCGAACAGGTGCCCGCGACCGTCGAGAACGACCGCTAACTCCTACACTTGCAACACGTGTTGCTCCTCTGCTGCAACGGTCAGCATGACCGCTCAACGGCACACGGTCAGCAGTCACCTGCCGCTGTAGCACTGGGTAGGGGGCCGAGGTCTTCCGCGCCCCGTTCGACGCAAGCGCGATCCCGGTATGGCGGCGATCTTCGCTATGCTCGGGTGTGGTTTGCACCAACCATCGCAGCCTGGCGAAGGACGTGACCTGGCTTGATGCCAATGCCTATTGAGTTGGTCGCCGTCGTCGCTATCGCAGTGCTTGTCACCGCTTGGCTGCTCTGGAGATTCTCGCGAAGGATCACCACCGCCTCTGGCGGACACACTGCACCAAGCGCCACGGCAGTGGTCGAAGTTCGGCCCGAGTTTCCCCCAGCAGGGCTTCTGGTCCCCGAGGACGTTCTCCGATCCGTGGGCTCGACGTCCGCCGCGATCTGGGATGCGCTCGAGGCCGCAGCGGCGCCAGTCGCTGTCGAGTACTACCCGATCAGCGAGCCGGAGGTCGCGAAGTTCCGGACTGTGCCCGTGAACGCGGCGGCTCTTCAGCAGGTGGTGGCCGGGCTAGTGGAGGCCCTCAATCCGAAGAGCCCGACGTTGTTCCGGGTGGTGCTGCCAAAGGGGGCAGAGCTCGTCAAGGCCGCCGGAACGTCTGGGTTCCGAGGGTTCTCTCGCAGCGGCGGCAAGACAACACATGCCGTTCTGAAGCCTGTCGTTGCTGGAGGAGCAGTCGCGGCAGGTTGGCCGGTGCTGGCCGTCGCCGCAACTGTCCTGGCGGTAGACATGGTGGCTCAACGTGAACAGCGTCTATTCCAACGTCGAGTTGATGCCATCCTGAGTCGCCAAGAGGAACGTCACTACGCCGAACGGATCAAGGATCAGCGGTCAGCCGATGCTCAGTTGTCCCGCGCGATCAGCCTCATGCTTGACGGCCACAATCCGAATCTTGAGCTCGCCCTGAAGAGTGCAGACGACGAGTTCTACCGCTCTCAGCAGTTTCTGGAGAAGCACCGCGGCGTCATCGACGAGCTGATGGATGACGACGGCAGGGTCGACTATCGCCGTCTGGAGGAGACTCTTGGCGGCGAGGCGAAGGAGGTTGACCACTTCGTCCGGGAGCTTCATTTGGCGCGAGCCGCGATTGCGATACGACGCAAGGCAATGGTTGCCAACGCGGCGTCGGTAGCGCTCGTGGATCCCACCAACCCTTACGTCGCACTGCACAAGTTTGTGGAGGCGCAAGTTAAAGAGTTGGAGGACGCTGATGTGGTCGCGACCGAACTGACCGAACGCCTCACCCAGGTTGAGCTCAAGGGCCGTTGGCGCGACTTGGGTAAGTCAGTGGCGGTGCGACAAGAGCGGCTCCGCGCCGGAGTCTCCCCGCCCAGGATCGATGGCGACACCGAGATTTGCTACGTCATGACGTCTTCCGGTCAGTTCCTCCAGGTGCTTGCGCCCGGCGAAGACGGGCCCATGCAACTCGTGCAAGACGAGTAGATCTGTTTGCGACGGATACCTTCATTGCGGAACGGTTGCACCCGGACTACATCCTCCGATCGGACAAGCGCACAGGGACCGCGCCCAGGCCATGGCCGCACTGCGGGCCATCGACACCCTCCGCCTGACCGGCTGCGGCAAAACATCGCTGCCAGCCTGTGTAAGCACTTCCGAGACGGCACCCGACCGCTGACCACCCTCGGCTCATGTGATCAAACCGGATAGAACCCCTGAACGAGGTCGTCCTGGGCGATCGGTGTAGAGCTTGTTAATGAGACCGTGTCCACAACCGCCCAGCCACACGCCGCACCAGAAGGTCTGGTCGGCAGGGCGAGCCCGGAAGTCGTCGAGTTCTATCGCTTCCATCGGAAGGGCCACAGGGAGTCGGAATCGGCGTGGCCGACCACCGCGGTACGCACCCGTCGCTTGTCGAGGGCCATGCAACCTCCAGCCGTACTGGATCGGTGTCCGCCTTGGTCGGCGCCCTGCCACACTGTCGGGCACCCGGCTTTTGACGGCACCTCCCGTCACTGACAATGCTGAGGGCTACTGAGGGACCCAGACGGACACGGCGGGCGCATGTTGCGCGGTGAGATGGGGACGACGTTCCCAGGCATGTTCTGAGCGGCTGCTCAGAACTTGCGGTCTCTTCCAGTCCAAGCGGCTGGCCCGGGCCACAAGCTCTTACCCAGTGCCACTTCCAGTCGCGCCAGGGTCCCCAGGTCGGGCAGGACCATCCCCCGGAGCAGCCGGCTGATCGTGGCGTGGGAGACGCCCGCCTTGTCGCCGAGCGTGCGCAGGCCGATCTCGGAGGCCGCCATGGCCGTCGCCAGGTTGCGTGCGAAGGCCTGGCCGTAGTGCGCGCTGACGGGGGCGTCCTCGACGAGCCGGGCGTACGGCCACTCGCCGGAGGCGATGTACGTCGCCGGCAGTTGGTCGTTGTTGCTCCGGGGCATGCCGAAATGATCCCACGTCGCCATGGGTCCCGTCCCTCCGTGCCGGTTGAGTCGACACATGCCTCGTGGTGGTGCAAGTACACACCAGTCTAGGTCATGAGAGTCAGCGACGTCGGTATTCTTGTTGCGGCTTTGCGGAGACGGTTGCTGGCCGTCGGCGGTAGGTGCTGTGCATTCGGCCAGGGTTCGTCGGAGGTCCGCAGCGAAGCCGACGGCGGTGGTCGCCTGGCCAGTGCGAACGGTCATCGTCCCCGTGCGGCCTGACGGGTCGGCCTCGACGAGGTAGCCGAGCTCCGTGGGGATGCCGAATACGGCCGCATGCAGATGACGTCGAGCCGCCTCGTGGGCACGGTCTGCCCTGCCCATGGGTAGGCCTGAGAGTTGCTCGTTAGCTGCGGCGCGCCTCAAGGTCCGGGGAGCGAACCATTCGACGTTCACGAAATTGCTGTGATCGGTGACGATCAGGCCATGTGAGCGGTGTTGGTCGATGGAGAGGGCCTCAGGGGGCCTCGCACCCGCGAGAATGGTCCTGATGTCCAAAGATAGGGAATCGTGGCGAGGTGCCTGGTGGCGGTATTCGGCGTGGGACATCGTCCTGCTCCTCAACTTCCCACTTCATTCGCTGATTTCCTGTGAGTCGTTCATCCCGTGAGAGTGATGGCGCCATCGGGAATCCATCCCTCCAGATATCCCCGCAGAAACGATCCGAGTTCTTGCGGGTGCACACTCAGGTCACCTTCGACCTCGGTCAGGGGATGCCAGGCATACACGGCATCTGGTGACGTGCTGGAGTGACGACGAATCGTGAGATCTCTCACCCGGCTCCGACGGACGACGAAAATGTGCCTGGTGGCGACCTGCGTCGGTGGGGCCGGAGGGGGCGTGTAATTGCCGAACACGGGAGTTGCGGCCAAGTGCCAGTGAGTGAACAGGGGGTCCTGGATTCGCATGAGGGAGAAACCGGTCGGCTGGAGGCGGACCACTGTCGCCCTCAATGGCTTCCACGCCCTCTCACTGGGCGAGCGTCTGAGTAAGACACGCTCCTGCTCGTCAACGACGGCAACTTCTTGTGAGCAGTGGCTGTGTCGGCGGGTTGCGATACCTCTCATGCCTTGAGAGTCCGGCAATGGCCACCTCGGCGCCCCTGAGGGGCGTCGGAGCGAATGAAAGCGATAGGCATGGAGCGGAAGGCTCAACCGTCGCGCCGCTGCGTGCCCGAGAGGTGTGTACGGATGCAGGCGACGGGCCGTGACCTGCGGCAATGCCGACAGCGTTCCCAGATCACCCGAAGCGCGTTCTGAGTGCAGAGAGGCGGCCCTCTCTGACCTGCGCTCTTAGAGTTTCGATCAAGCCCCACGGAGGCGTACGGAGCGCGACGCTCTGCTCCCGCAGCGCGCACCGGCGCCAGTGTAGCGGTTGCGCCGTGGGGGCCGCAGGGCTGATGTGCGGGGGTGCTGGTTGGCGGCCGGTTGGCGGATTTGGGGTGGGAGGCAACCCGGTACCGGCGTCATGGCGTTCACCATGTGTGAAAGACACGGTTCGGACAGGGGCGCGATGGCGAGGACACGACAGTGAGGGGCGCAACGCCCGGCTTCGAGGAGTTCGTCGCCGCGCGCGGGCCTCGGCTGCTGCGGGTCGCCTGGCTGCTGACGGGGGACGCCCACCTGGCCGAGGATCTGTTGCAGACGGTGCTGGCCAAGGTGTGGCCGAAGTGGCGGCGGATCGCGGCGGAGAACCCCGAGGCGTACGTACGGAAGGCGCTGGTCAATACGCATGCCTCGTGGTGGCGGCGGCGCTGGCGCGGGGAGGTGCCGCACGACGAGGTGCCGGATACGCGGGCCGTGCCGGATCAGTTCGAGGGGGTGGATCTGGAGCAGTCTCTGGCGGCGGCGGTGCGCCGGCTGCCGGTGCGGCAGCGGGCGGTGGTGGTGCTGCGCTATTTCGAGGACCTGAGCGTGGAGGACACCGCCGGGGTGCTGGGCTGCTCCACCGGCACGGTCAAGAGCCAGGCGTCCAAGGCGCTGCGTACCTTGCAGGGTCTGCTGCCCGCCGCCGAGCTGGTGGAGGGCTGTGAGCGCCATGGGTGAGCCGGACGAGACGGGGCGCTTTCTGCCTGGTCAGGGCGGTGACGCCCGCCGTGAGGCGGCGCTGCGGGCTCTGCTCGAGCGGGCCGTGCCCCGGCTGCCCGCCCCCGCCCAGCGCATGGGGCGGGTCCGGCAGCTGGTGGTACGGCGACGGCGGCGGCGGATGGCCGGGGCGGTCGGGGCCGCCGGGGTGGCCGGGGGAGTGGTGGCCGGTGTCACGCTGGCCGTGCTGGGGCAGGGCCCGGCCGCCGGCCCCGGGGACAGCGGCGCTATGCACCAGGTGCCCGCCGCTTCGCCTACCGCCGTCGGCTCCGCGTTTCGCTATCCCGGCCTCGACGGGCTGACGGTCCGGCTGCCGGACGGCTGGAGCGGCCTGGTCGTGCGGGGTGCCGGGGATCTGGGGCCGGTAGGGCTCGCCGGGAATCGGCCGGAGGCCGTGGGCGAGGACCGGTGTACGGACCTCCGGCGTTACTGCCTGGTGCCTGGCGGGCTGCGGCGCGGCGAAGGGGTCATGGTCCTGCGGCCGGGGCGCACGGAGTCCCCGGAGAAGATCGGCCAGGGGGCGCGGCTGGCGGACACGCCGCCCGGCGACTCCTGCCGCCGCGCGGGCGGCACGCGTGAGCTGGTGGGCCGGCGTGCGGCCGGGGCGTCCCGGCCGCATGAGCTGATCGCCGTGTCCGTCTGCCTCAACCGGCCGTCCGCCGACACGCTGGAGCAGGTCCGCTCCATATTCGGCTCCGCCGCCCTCAGCGATCCGAGCGCTACCCCCTGAACCGCGCGATGGGGTTCTCCAGCGTCCCGATCAGCTGGAGCGCCCCGGCCGGGTCCTGGAGGTCCACCATCTGCTGGTTGTTCCGCAGCTGGAGCCGGTTCAGGCAGGACAGCGCGAATTCGGGGGCGAACATGTCGTACCGCTCGAACTTCTCCGCCAGCTCCGGCACCGACGCCTGGTAGTCCGAGACGCACTCCGCCACCGTCCGCCAGAAGGTCTCCTCCTCCAGCAGGCCGTCGGTGACGAGGATGCCGCTGAGGAAACGCAGGAAGCAGTCGAAGACGTCGGTGAAGACCGACAGCAGCTTCAGCTCCTCGGGGACCTCCACCCGGATCCGCGCGACGGCCGGCGGAAGGACCGCGTCCGGGTCCATGACGGCGATCTCCTCGGCGATGTCCTTGAAGATCGCCCGCCGCACCGCGCCGTCCTCGATGACGAGGATGACGTTCTCGCCGTGCGGCATGAAGACCAGGTCGTACGCGTAGAAGCAGTGCAGCACCGGCCGCAGATACGCGTCCAGGTAGCGGCGCAGCCAGCGTGCGGGGGGCAGGCCCGACTCCTCGACGAGGGCGCTGACGACAGCGCCGCCCTCTGCGTCGGTGTGGAGGAGGGAGGCCATGGTGGCCAGCCGCTGGCCCGGTTCCAGGGTCGGGACGGGGCTCTCGCGCCACAGCGCGGCCAGCATCTTGCGGTACGGGGAGTACTTGTCGGTGGCCCGCTCGTACTGCCGGTGGTGGTAGCCGATGGCGGCCCGCTCGCGGATGATCGAGAAGTCGGCGGCGCGGAGGAGGTCGTCGCCCGCGATCAGGCCCGCCAGCCAGTCGTTGATGGCGGGGGTGGCCTCCATATAGGCGGCGGACAGGCCCCGCATGAAGCCCATGTTGAGGACGGACAGGGCCGTCTTCACATAGTGCTTGGACGGGTTGTCGGTGTTGAAGAAGGTACGGATCGACTGCTGCGCGAGGTACGCGTCGTCGCCGCTGCCCAGGCACACCAGGCGCTGCTGGGCGATCTCGGCGGCGAAGGTGACGGACAGCTTGTTCCACCACTGCCAGGGGTGGACGGGAATGAGGCGGTAGTCGGCGAGGTCGAGGCCGAGTCCGGTCAGGGTGCCGGCGAAGCGGGCCAGGGTGGCCTCGCCCAGCTCGCCGCCGATCAGCCCGTCGTAGTCGAGGTCGGAGGAGGAGGTGAAGGTGGCGTGGTCGCGGTGGGCGGCCAGCCAGATGAGCTGGACGGGGCTCGCGGTCTCGGGGGCGTACGAGAGGTATTCGTGCACCCCGAAGCCCAGCCGCCCGTTGTTGGCGACGAAGCAGGGGTGGCCCTCGGTCATGCCGGTCTCGACCGTCTGGAAGTCGGACTTGGCGAGCTCGGCGGCGCCGAGCGGCTCGCCGCCGAGCTTGTACGCCGTGCCGGCGAGGGTGGAGCTGATCTCCTCCAGATAGACCGGCAGGATCGCGTCGCCGAGCCCGAGCCGCCCGCGCAGCTCCAGGAAGAAGTCGAGCGCGTCGAGGGGGAGTTCGGAGCGGTCCCGGGTGTCGTGGCGGGTGATGCCGTCCGCGTCGACCAGCCAGTGGTCCAGGGCCAGCCGGCGGGCCGCGAAGCGGTAGGCCACCGAGCCGTCGTCGCTCGTGACGGCGTAATGGCCGGAGGTATTGGGCAGGGGCTCGGGGGTCAGCAGGCGCTCGTGGGCGAACTCGGCGAGCGCCTTGCGGATGAGGAGGCGGCCCGCCCGCTCCCAGAGGGCCGGGGTGAGATGGGCGACGGCGTCTCGGGGGCTCATTGGGGCACTCCTTGGGCGGATGCGTCAGATACGCCAGATGCTGTCGCGGCTTGGAATTGGGTGCGGGTGCAGAAGCTGAGGTACGCGTCCTTCTCCGGCTTGGCCACCGTGCCCGCGACCTCGAAGCCGACGGCCGCGTTGAGCTTGTGCACCGCCGTGTTGCGGACGTCCGGCTCGACCACGACGCGCCCGGTCGCCGGGTCGGCGAACAGGAACTCCATGACGGTGGTGATCACCGCGCGGGTGAACCCGTGCACCGGGGCATCGGCCGGCGCGCACAGGAAGTGCATCCCGACGTCGCCCTCCTGGGCGGGGTAGAGGCCCGCCAGCTCCACGCGCGCCGGGTCGTAGCGCTCGACCAGGAAGGCGGGGCGGCCCTCGTGGAGGCCGATGAAGGCGTCGTGGTGCGGATGCTCGGCGATCTTCCCGTACTCGAAGGCGACCTGCGCCACATCGGCGTCCTGCATCAGCCAGAAGGACGCCTTGGGGTGGGTGACCCAGTGGTGCAGCAGCTCGGCGTCGGCCACCGGGTCCAGGGGACGTACGGAGAAGCGGCCGAGCCGGGCGTCGGCGCGGGTGAAGAGGGCCGCGCTCATCGCAGCGCCCCCTCAGGGGCCGCGAACTCCTGGAAGGCGATGGACTTTTCGACGGGATAGTGCTCGCGGCCCAGCAGCTCGCGGATGATGCACGAGTTGCGGTAGGCGGCCATCCCGAGGTCCGGGGTGACGAAGCCGTGGGTGTGCAGCTCGGCGTTCTGTACGTAGATCTCGCACCCGGCGGTGGCGGTGTTGATGCTGTAGTCGCGGGCGACCGCGAACCGCCCGGCCTCGTCCCAGGCGATGCGGTCCCGTACGGGTGCCAGGAACTCCGGCACCTGGTGGCGGTAGCCGGTGGCCAGGATCAGCCCCTGGGTGGTGAGGGTGAAGTCCTGGCCCTGCTCCTCCTGGCGCAGCCCGAGGGTGTACGAGCCGCCGGCCGGGTCGTACGAGGCCTCTCGCAGCGCGGTGTTGGTCAGCAGCCGGGTCGGGCAGGGGCCGCGGCGGTGCTTGATGTAGAGCAGATCGAAGATGGCGTTGATGAGATCGGAGTTGATCCCCTTGTAGAGGTTCTTCTGCGCGGAGTTCAGCCGGTCGCGGGTGTGCGCGGGCAGCCCGTAGAAGTAGTCCACGTACTCCGGGGAGGTCATCTCCAGCGTGAGCTTGGTGTATTCGAGGGGGAAGAAGCGGGGCGAGCGGGTGATCCAGTCGAGCCGGTAGCCGTGTGCGTCGATGTCCTGGAGCAGGTCGTGGTAGATCTCGGCGGCGCTCTGGCCGCTGCCCACGACGGTGATGCTCTCCTTCGCCTGGAGGGCTTCCTTGTGGTCCAGATAGCGGGAGTTGTGGATCAGGTCGCCGCCCAGGCCGCGGCAGGCCTCGGGGACGTACGGCGGGGTGCCGGTGCCCAGCACCAGCCGCCCGGCCCGCCAGGTGTGCCGCTCGCCGGTGGCCGTCTCGGTGGTGTGGACGACGTACCGGCCCTCGGCCTCGTCGTACTCGACGGAGGTGACCTCCTGGCCGAAGCGGACCGAGCCGAGCCGGGCGGCCACCCAGCGGCAGTAGTCGTTGAACTCCTCCCGCAGCGGATAGAAGCTCTCGCGGATGTAGAAGGAGTACAGGCGGCCGTTTTCCTTCAGGTAGTTGAGGAAGGAGTACGGGGAGGTGGGGTCGGCGAGGGTGACCAGGTCGGACATGAACGGCGTCTGGAGTGTGCTGCCTTCGAGGAACATCCCCGAGTGCCAGTCGAAGTCCGGCTTGCGCTCCAGGAACAGTCCGTTCAGCTCGTCGATGGGGTCGGTGAGCGCGGCCAGGCCGAGGTTGAAGGGGCCCAGGCCGATGGCGATGAAGTCATGGGAAGAGGCGGTGGACACGTGGGGTCTCCGGCGGGGTGGAAGGCGGTCAGCTGGCCCGGGCCCGGGTGAACTCCGGTTCGGCGGCGTGCGGGGAGGACAGGTATTGCTCCGCGTGGCAGGCGATCAGGTCGAGGACGTGGGCGATGTCGCCGAGCGAGGTCTCCGGGTTGAGCAGCGTGAACTTCAGGTGGTGCGCCCCGTCCACGACCGTCCCGGCCACGACCGCCTCGCCGGAGGCGGCCAGCGCCTCGCGCGCGTGCAGATTCGCCAGGTCCAGCAGTCCAGGGGGCGGCGGCGCGGTGGACGGCCCCCCTGTGTAGCGGAAGACCAGCGTGCTCAGCTGCGGCCGGGTGACCACCTCGTACCGCGGATCGGCGTCCAGCAGCCGCCAGGCCTCGGCCGCCCGGTCCACCACCTCGTCGAACAGCTCCCCGACGGCGTCCGCGCCCATGACGCGGAGCGTCAGCCACAGCTTGAGCGCGTCGAAGCGCCGCGTGGTCTGGAGCGACTTGTCCACCTGGTTGGGGATGAGCCGCTCGGCGCTGCGGGCCGGGTTGAGGTAGTCGGCGTGGTAGGTGGCGTGGCTGAGCGTCGTACGGTCGCGCACCAGGACGGCGCTGGAGCTGACCGGCTGGAAGAAGGACTTGTGGTAGTCGACGGTGACCGAGTCGGCGCGCTCGATGCCGTCCAGGAGGTGGCGGCGGCGCGGGGAGACCAGCAGGCCGCAGCCGTACGCCGCGTCGACGTGCAGCCAGGCCCCGGCCCGCGCGCACAGGTCGGCGATCTCGGGCAGCGGGTCAATGGAGCCGAAGTCGGTGGTTCCGGCGGTGGCCACGACCGCCATGACGACCAGGCCCTCGCGGCGGCAGCGGTCCAGCTCGTGGGCGAGCGCGACGGTGCGCATCCGCCGTTCCTGGTCGCAGGGGACGGGGATGACCGCCTCGTAGCCGAGGCCGAGGACGGCGGCGGCTTTGGCGATGGAGAAGTGGCTCGCCTGGGAGGCGAGGATGCGCAGCCGGGGCAGGATCTGGGGCTTGGTGAGCGGCGCGCCGGCCGCCGCCGTCTCCTTCTCCACCAGCTTGCAGGCCTCGTCGCGGGCGAGCAGCATCGCGTGCAGATTGGACTGCGTTCCGCCGCTGGTGAAGATGCCGTCCGCGGCCTCGCCGAGCCCGAGGCGCGCTGCCGTCCAGTCGATCAGGCGCCGTTCGATCAGGGTGCCGCCGGCGCTCTGGTCCCAGGTGTCCAGCGAGGAGTTGACGGCGGAGAGGACCGCCTCGCCGAGCAGCGCGGGGATGACCACGGGGCAGTTGAGGTGGGCGAGGTAGCGGGGGTGGTGGAAGTAGATGGCGTCCTTGAGATAGACGCGTTCGAGTTCGTCGAGGGCGGCGGCCGGGTCGCCCAGCGGCCGGTCCAGATCGATACCGGAGATCTCGGGGGCGAGTTCGGCGGGGGTGACGCCCGTGAACGGGCGTGTGGTGCGGGCGACGGTGGAGGCCACCAGGCCGACGCCGTCGGACACCGAGCGCCGGTAGCGCTCGGCCGTACGGTCGTTGAAGAGGTGGGCCCTGCCATCCGCCGCCCCGGGTATCGGCTCTGACGACGGGTCCTCAGCGGGGTGCGCGAGGAGACTCACGGTCTGTCCCTTCTGGATGCGGGCATGGGGGCATGCGGGCATCCGGGCATGCTGGATGCGGGCATGGGTGTGCCCTGGACTGCCCTGGACGGGGGCACACGGATGCCCTGGACGAGGTGCGGGTTGCGCGGTGCGGGGTTGTGGTCCGGCCGTGGCGTGTCGCGGGGGTGTGGTCAGTCGTCGTCCGACGCGGGGCCGGTGCCGGACACGGCCTCCTCGACGAGCTGGTCGTCGGTGGCGCCCAGCCGCCAGTAGCCGGTGAAGGTGACCGCCTTGCGGTCGAAGCCGCGCTCGCGCACGAGGTGGCGGCGCAGCGCGCGGACCGTACCCGCCTCGCCCGCGATCCAGGCGTACGGCGTGCCCTCGGGCAGCGCCGCGGCGCGTACGCCGTCCAGGACGAGGGCCGGGCGCGGTTCGGCGGGGTCGGCGCCGTCGCGGATCAGCCAGACGATCTCGGCGTCCGCCTCGGTGGACAGCTCCTGGAGGTCCTCCGCGTGCTGCACCTCGATCCAGACCTTGGCCTGGGTGCCGGCGGGCAGCCAGTCGAGGATCCCGGCGACGGCGGGCAGCGCGGTCTCGTCGGCGGCGATGAGCACCCAGTCGGTGCCGGGCGGCGGGCGGAAGTCGACGCCGCCGTTGTCGGGGACGACCGGGCCGAGGACCATGGCGCGATCCCCGGGCCGGGCGCTCGCGGCCCAGCGGGAGGCGGGGCCGCCCACCGCGGTGGAGCGGTTCGTGTCGGTGGCGTCCGCGCCGTGCAGGGCGAAGTCCACGTCGAGCTCGTCGGGTTCGCGCCGCTGCTCGCGCACGGTGTACGAGCGCATGACGGCCCGTTGGGCGGGGTCCATGGCCCGCCAGACCGGGAACCATTCCAGGCCCGCCTCGACCGGCACGAGCGGGGCGTCCTGGTGGGGGTGTGGCAGGAACAGCTTGAAACGCTGGTCGCGGCCGCCGGAGGCGAGGTCCTTCAGAGCGTCGCCGCCGAAGGTGATCCGCACCATGGACGGGCCGAGGACCCGGGTCCGGACGACCGTCACGTCGAAGAAGCGGAAGGGGACGGCGGCGGGGGCGGGGGCTGTGGTGGTGGCTGCGGTGGTCATGGAAGCGGACTCTTCCCTTCGCTTGCCGTGGGTCAGCTGACCGCCGGGGTCAGCCGACCTTCTTCGCGTCCTGGATGGCCTTGGTGAGGGACTCGATGAGCGGCGCGGCGCCCGCGTACGAGAAGCGTGGCTCGCTGCTCCACGCGGTGATCTGTCCGGCCTTGACCGCGGGGAGCTTGGACCAGGTCGGCTTGGCGGTCAGGTCCTTGGGCTGGAGGGTGGCGGTGCGGTTGTCGAGGAAGAGCAGGTCGGCGTCGTACTTGTCGGCGTTCTCCCAGCTCAGGCTCTCGAAGTAGCCGCCCTTGTCCGTCTTCTGCGGGACGACGAAGTCGACACCGAGCTCGCGGAAGTAGATCAGGTCCGCGTTGACCGCCGGGTTGGAGACATAGAAGAGCTCGGCGCTGCCGGAGCAGGCCATGACTTTGATCTTCTTCGACTTGACGGTCTTGCGCAGCGTCTCGGCGGCGGCCTCGAACCGGGCCTTGGCGTCGGTGACCTTCTTGGCCTTGAGGTCGGCGCCGAGGGAGGCGGCGAGTTCGGCGTAGCGCTTGATGGGCTCGACCATGGAGACCCGGCCGGTGGTGAGGGCGGCGCTGGGGGCCAGGGCGAGGATCTTGTCCTTGGCCTCGTCCGGGACGTAGAACAGGGCGCCGGGGTCGAACATGTTGGTGATCAGCAGCTGAGGGTTGAGCGAGGCGTACTTCTCGACGTTGAACTGGCCCCAGGTGTTGCCGAGGGACGTCACCTTGTCCACGTCGAGGTCGCCGGCCTGCACGTCCGGCTTGCCGTTCTTCAGCTTGGTCGGGCCGAAGACGCCGACGATCTGGTCGTCGATGCCGAAGTCGTACAGCGCGGCCGCCGAGCCGATGTACGCGACGATGCGCTCGGGGCGGCTGCCGAGGCTGATCGCCTTCTTGCGGTCGTCGGTGAACGACCAGGAGCCGCCGCCGCTTTTGTCCCCGCTCTTGCCTTCGACGCCGGAGGATTCCGAACCGTTTTTGCCCCCGCACGCGGTGACCAGGGCGCCGAGTCCGGCGAGGCCGCCGGCGGCGAGCAGGCCACGGCGGGAGAGGGGGAGGGCATGGGGGCGGGGCATGGGATGCCTTCTCTCGATGCGTACGGGGGCAGCCACGGACAACGCCCGAGGCCTTAGTTAGGTTAGCCTAACCAACCTCGATGTCCAGTGGGCGGGGCCACTCCGCGGCCGTACGCATCAAGTCGCTGATCAGAGGTCGAGGACGAGGCGGCCGCCCCGGCAGCGCGAGACGCAGATCATCATCGTCTCGCCCGACTCCCTTTCCTCGTCGGTGAGTACGGAGTCCCGGTGGCCCACCTCGCCCTCGACCACATCGGCCTCACACGTCCCGCAGGTCCCTTCCTCACGCGAGTACAGAACCGGAACCCCCGCCGCCTCGACCGTCCGCAGCACGCTGCGCTCCGGCGGCACGGTCGGGGTCAGCCCGGAGCGGGCCAGGACCAACTCGAAGGTGGCGATGTCCGCTTGCAGTGGCTCGGGGCCGCAGCATTGAAGTGCTCTCCCGGATGAATCCGGGAGATTCCTGCCTACCTTGCGGTGGCGGGTCTGACGCGGCGTGCGCGCCTGACGACTGCCCTCCCGGCAGCCGGGATGAGCGCGAGGCCCATCCGGTACAGGTGCAAGATGTTCCGGGCTCCGTTGGGTGGAAGGGCCGTTGGGGGCCTGGGGGTGACGTCGCGTCAGCCGAACTGCCAGAAGACCGTGTTGTCCACCGTCACCAGGACGATCAGCAGGACGATGTCGGCGAAGCCGAGGGCGAGGCCGAGCAGGGCCCGGCCGCGGCGCTGGGTCTGCCGGGCGATCGCCAGTGTGGCCAGGGCGATCGCGCACGGTCCGAAGACGGCGTTGAAGAGCAGCAGTCCGATCAGGCCGAGGACGAACGAGGCCACGGCCATGCCGTCGGCGTCCCGGCGCCGCGCGGCCGAGTCGGTGTGGGTACGGGCAGGGCTGGGGCTGGGGGCGGTCAGGGCCATGGGTCAGCTCTCCTTGTGCCCGGTGCGTTCGCGGATGAAGAAGACCAGCAGCCAGGTGGCGATGGCGGCGGAGGCGGTGAGGAAGATTGGGAGCGGGGTGTGAGCCGCCGCTCCCAGAAGGAGCCCCATCAGGGCGAGAGCCGCGACGATGAAGAGCATGGGTGCCTCTCTCGGGAGTCGGATCCGGGTCCGGGGTGCGGATGGCGTGCGGTTCAGTGAACAGTTGGAAAAACAGTTGTTCACTGACTTTAGGATACCCCCGCACACCGCTGGAAAAAGTCGGCGAACGGTTGTTTACTGAATGACATGAGTCACACCCTCGGAGCCCGGCAGGCCCAGAAGCTGAAGACCCGGCGCGCGCTCCTGGACGCGGGGCTGCGGCTGCTGGAGGACCAGAGCCTGAGCAGCCTGGGTCTGCGCGAGGTGACCCGCGTGGTGGGCGTGGCGCCCGCCGCCTTCTACCGGCACTTCCGCGACATGAGCGACCTGGGCGTGGCGCTCGTGGAGGAGTCCCTGGGCAGCCTGCACGCGATGGTCCGGGTGATCCTGGCCGAGCAGGACGGGGACGAGGAGCGGATCGACGCCACCGTCGAGGCCGTCGCCGAGCATGTGCGCCGCTATCCGGCGCACGTCCGCTTCATCGCGCGCGAGCGCCACGGCGGCGTACGGCCCGTGCGGGAGGCGATAGCCGCCGAGCTGGCGCGCTTCACGGACGAGGCCGCCGAGGCGTTCGCCCCGCAGCTGACGGGGGAGGGCTGGTCCCCGGAGGACGTCCGGATGCTCGCCCAGCTGTATGTGGACCACATGGTGATGACCGCGGCGGCGTTCCTTGAGGCGCAGACCGAGGATCCGGGGGCCGGGGACCCGGAGACCGTACGTGCCGGGGACCCGGAGGGCGTACGTGCAGGGGACTCGGAGGCCGTACGGCGCGTGGCGGCCACCGCCCGCCGCCAGCTGCTGCTGATCAGCCTCGGCCGCCACCACTGGCGTACCGCGTGATCTCGACGCGGTAGTCGCCGCGGGAGTCGCGCTCGGTGACCCGGACCCGGACGCCGGTGCCCAGCGCCCCGCCGGTGAAAGTCTGGCCGGGCGTGAAGGCGGCGTCGCTGAGCCCGGGGTGCACATTGCGCTCGTCGGTGCAGCCGCCGCTGCCCGGGGTGCTGTCCACGACGGTGATCGGTCCCCGGCCGGAGTCCACCTGGGTGTCCACCCAGGAGACCAGGACGCCGGGCTTGCACACCGCCTCGTCGTTGCCCTCGTTGGTCCGGGCCTCCACGGCGTATCCGGCGTACTCCGAGACCGGCACGAAGATCAGTTTGGTGCCGCCCGCCCGGCCGAGCGGGCGCAGCGCCCGCCGGGTGATGCCGGGGCGGGCGACGCAGTCGACCTGTCCGGCGCCGAGCCAGCCGAGCTTCCACTTGTGCCAGGCCAGCAGGTCGTTCCCGGCGCCCCAGTCCTCGGACATGATGTCCCAGTGGCCCGCGCTCTCCCCGCCCCGCCGGGTGTAGAGGTCGGGGAGTCCGAAGACATGGCCGTTCTCGTGCGGGAGCACGCGGTAGCCGGTCTTCGAGAGCGTGCCGGAGCCGTCGTCCTGGCGGCTGTAGACGAAGGAGACATTGGCCAGGGGCACGCCGTCGGCGACCGGGGCGCGCTGGTTGCCGGAGTAGGTGACGGACAGCACGGCGCGCGCGGCGGGCGGCCCGGCGTTCGGGGTGACGAGGACGTTTACGAGGTCGTAGCGGCTGAAGTCGACCTTTGGGCCGGCGACCTTGGCGATGTCCGCGACCAGCCTGCGGTAGCCCGGCTCGAAGGGGCTGCCGCGCTTGATGCCGTAGCTGCGGAAGGAGTGCGGCATCCGCAGCCAGTGTTTGATCGGGGCCGTGGACCGGTACTTGAGCCGGCCGTACGAGCTGCGCTTGAACCAGCGCGAGGTCTGCGGGAAGAACTCCGCGTAGCGCTTGCGGGCGGTGCCCCGGCCCTTGATGTCCGGGAAGTCGATCATGAGGGTGAGTGCCTTGACCGTCCCGGCGCTGGGGGCGTAGCCGGGCCCGGTCGGCAGCCCCTCGGTCATCTGGAGCCCCTCGCCGGGGATCAGCGCACAGGGCGCGAGGGCTCCGTACGCCGGATTGGCCGGCAGGGCCGGGGCGCGCACGGGAGGGGCGGGGGCGGCCGGGGGCGGGCCGGGGACCGCCACCGGGGCGGCCGCCACGGTCACCGTGAGCACGGCGGTCGCGGCGAACACGCTGCCTCGGCGGGGCCTGCGTATTCGGGGGCGCGTTCGATGGCGCGTACGGTGGCGAGTCGTCTCGCTTGAGTGCTTCATGGCGAGTCCACCGTCTGGCGGCGCCCGTCCGGGCGCCCGTGGGGTGCGTCCGGGCGGGGGAAACGGCTGCTCCGTCCGGGCGGCATGGCCGCCGGACAGGTGTGAGGCAGGTCACGTCCGCTCGTGAAATTTCCGGGGACGCCCTCCCCGTTTAACCGTACGTACCAAACGGGGACCGAGTCCCCGGAAATGTTGAACACCGAATCGTCGTGCCGGAACGTGCCGGACCGTGTCGGAAGGAGTGCCGCCGTGGGAGTCGTCACCACTCAGCAGCCCGTGCGGCCCAGGCTGCGCGCCGACGCCCTGCGCAACAGGGAGCGGATCGTCGCGGCGGCCCGCGAGGTGCTCGTCGAGCACGGGGCCGAGGTCTCGCTCGATGAAATCGCTCGACGGGCGGGGGTCGGCAATGCCACCCTTTACCGGCACTTCGCGGACCGCGGGGAGCTGGTGCGCCATGTCACCGTCTCGGTGATGGAGCGCATCGCCGGCCAGGCCGAAGCCGCCCTGGCGGAGGAGCCCGACGCCTTCGCGGCGCTGCGGCGCTTCGTCCACGCGGCGGCCGAGGAGCGGGTCGGTGCGCTGTGCCCGCTGCTCTCCGACGGCATCAACAAGAACCACCCCGACCACGTCGCCGCGCAAGCGCGCCTGGAGGACGCCATCGGCGCCCTGATGGCCGCCGCGCGCGACTCCGGCCAGCTGCGCGCCGACATCGACGTCGGCGATCTGATGGTCGCCCTGACCCAGCTCACCAGGCCGCTGCCCGGCGGTGCCTGCCTGAACTTCGACATCTTTGTGCACCGGCATCTACAGCTGTTCCTGGACGGACTGGCTGCCCCGGCGCGCTCCGTACTGTCCGGCTCCGCGGCCACCTTGGAGGATCTGAAGCGTCGTCCGTGACGCACATCACGCGTCGTCCGGTGACCTGGACCGATTAGTTCTCGTTCGTTCGCCAGTCTTCTCGTCGTCAGCAACGGCTCGTCGTGCCCGTTCCGGCATGCCGCCGCGTCATGGCTGTACGCCGCCCCGTTGCGCCGGCCAGTCCGTCACGTCTGTCAAACGTCCCGTTTTTCACTCTCCGCACCGCTAGGTAGGCCCACTCATGCCTGAAACGGCATCTTCCGTCGATCCCCGGCGCTGGAAAGCGCTGATATTCATCGCCCTCGCCCAGCTGATGGTCGTGCTCGACGCGACCATCGTGAACATCGCCCTGCCCTCCGCCCAGGACGCCCTGGACATCTCCGACGGCAACAAGCAGTGGGTCATCACGGCCTACGCGCTGGCCTTCGGCGGTCTGCTGCTCTTCGGCGGACGCCTCGCCGACCTGTGGGGCCGCAAGCAGACCTTCGTGGTCGGCCTGGTCGGCTTCGCGGTCGCCTCGGCGCTGGGCGGCGCCGCGCTCAACTCGCCCATGCTGATGGGCGCCCGCGCGCTTCAGGGCATCTTCGGCGCGCTGCTCGCCCCGTCCGCGCTCTCGCTGCTCGCGGTGATGTTCACCGACGCCAAGGAGCGCGCCAAGGCGTTCGGCATCTTCGGTGCCATCGCGGGTGGTGGCGGTGCCGTCGGTCTGATCCTCGGCGGTGTGCTGACCGAGTACATGAACTGGCGCTGGACGTTCTTCGTGAACATCCCCTTCGCCGCCATCGCCGCGGTCGGCGCGATCTCCGTGATCCGCGAGCCCGCCGAGAGCCGTAACCCCGCCAAGCTCGACATGCCCGGTGTTCTGCTGGCCACGCTGGGCCTGGTCTCGCTGGTCTACGGCTTCACCCGCGCCGAGAGCGACGGCTGGACCGCCGGTCTGACCATCGGCCTGTTCGTCGCCGCCGTGGTGCTGCTGGCCGCCTTCGCGGTCGTCGAGTCGCGGGTCAAGGCGCCGCTGCTGCCGCTGCGCGTGGTCACCGACCGGAACCGCGGTGGGGTGTACCTGGCGCTGGGCCTGGCAGTCATCGGCATGTTCGGTCTGTTCCTGTTCCTGACCTACTACATGCAGGTCGTGAAGGGCTACAGCCCGGTCAAGAGCGGTCTGTCCTTCCTGCCGATGATCGTCGGTATGATCACCGGCTCGACGCAGATCGGCACGCGGCTGATGACCCGGGTCCCGGCCCGGCTGCTGATGGGCCCGGGCTTCCTGGTCGCCGCGATCGGCATGCTGCTGCTGACCCAGATCGACCTGGACACCTCGTACCCGCTGCTGATCCTGCCCGGGTTCCTGCTGCTGGGCCTCGGCATGGGCACCGCGTTCATGCCGGCGATGAGCCTGGCCACGCATGGCATCCAGCCGCGTGACGCGGGTGTCGCCTCCGCGATGGTCAACACCTCGCAGCAGGTGGGCGGCGCGATCGGCACCGCGCTCCTCAACACCATCGCCACCAGCGCGGGGAACGAGTACGGCAAGTCGCACGCGGCCACGGCCCGCTCGCCGAAGGTGCTGGAGCTCCAGTCGATGGTGCACGGCTACACCACCGCCATCTGGTGGGCGGTCGGCATCCTGGTGGTCTCCGCGGTCATCGCCATAACCTTCGTCAACGCCGGACGGCAGGACGGCGGCCCGGCGGCCACCGGCTCCGGCGACGGCGCGGCGGAGGACGCGATCCCGGTCATGGCGCACTGATCCGCGTCGTCCGGCCGTCGTAGGGCCGCACGCGGTGCGATGAGAAAGCCCCGCTCCGGGAGGAGCGGGGCTTTCCGCCGTTTCGCGTGCCGTGCCGTGCGGCGCGGCCGGGGCAGGGGTCAGCGCAGCCAGGGCAGGTCGGCGCCCGCCGGCTGAAGACCGTCCGCGACGATGCGGCAGATGTCGCCGAACTGGCGGATCTGCTCCGGTGTGAGCCGGTCGAATATCGCCGCGCGCACGGCCTCGACATGGCCGGGCGCGGCCTTCTTCAGCACCTCGAACCCCTCGTCCGTCAGGACGGCGTTCTGGCCGCGCTTGTCGGAGGTGCAGTCCTCGCGCCGTACCCAGCCGTTCTTCTCCAGGCGAGTGATGGCGTGCGAGAGACGGGACCGGGTGATCTTCGCCGCCTCGGCCAGTTCGGTCATCCGCAGCCGGTGGCGTGGCGCCCAGGAGAGCTTCACCAACAGGCCGTAGTACACATGCGGCATGCCTGCGTCACGCTGGAGCTGACGGTCGAGATGGTCTTCGAGCAGCATGCTCGTCTGGATGTAGGCCTGCCAGGTGTGCTGCTCGTCGTCGGTCAGCCAGCGGGCGTCTTCATCGGCGTCTGCGGGGGTTTTCATCGCTTCCACGTGTCCATTGTAGGAGCCAGTTCTTGAACTTTAAACAAGTGCGGGCTACAGTGTGCCCTGAAAATTTCTCTTGAGACTTCAAGTTCTGGCTTCGGGAGCCGCCATGTCCGCCGCCACCACGCCGTCCGCGTCCGCCTCTTCCTCTGCCTCATCCACTTCTTCATCCGTACCGGACGGGCGCATGCCCGCCCTCTATCTCAGCCACGGCGCTCCGCCGCTCGCCGACGACCCGATCTGGCCCGGCCAGCTCGCCGCCTGGTCGGCCGGGCTGCCCCGGCCCAAGGCGATCCTGGTGGTCTCCGCCCACTGGGAGGAGGCGCCGCTGGCGCTCGGGGCCACCCGGACCGTGCCGCTGGTGTATGACTTCTGGGGCTTCCCTGAGCACTACTACCGGGTGCGCTACGACGCCCCCGGCGCGCCCGAGCTCGCCGAGCGGGTGCGCAGGACGCTGCGTACGACGGGCACGCCCGTCCAGGACATACCGGACCGCGGCCTGGACCACGGCGCGTACGTCCCGCTCGTCGAGATGTTCCCGGACGCCGACATCCCCGTCCTTCAGGTGTCGATGCCCACCCTCGACCCGGGCGAGCTGCTGGCCATCGGCCGCAAGCTCGCCCCGCTGCGGGACGAGGGGGTGCTGATCGTCGGCAGCGGCTTCTTCACCCACAACCTCGCCGCGCTGCGGAACACGGGGCCGACGCCGCCCGGCTGGTCGACGGAGTTCGACGACTGGGGGCACCGGGCGCTGGACGCCCAGGACATCGACGCGCTGCTGGACTTCGAGCGCAAGTCCCCGGCGGGCCGCCTGGCCCACCCGCGCACCGAGCATTTCGCGCCACTGTTCGTCACCCTCGGCGCCGCGGAGTCCGACCTCGGCAGCCAGCGCAGCGTCATCGACGGCTTCTGGATGGGGCTGGCCAAGCGGTCCGTGCAGTTCGGCTGACGGGGGCATCAGGCCATCGGCTCGATGAGCGCGCATGCGCGCAGGGCCCCGGCGAGGGCGCGTTCGTCGCTTTCGCCGGTCGGCATCGCCGCGACATCGAGCACCGTGTCGGCCAGCTTGATCACGTGCTCGTCGCCGTGCGCGGCGGCGTGCGCGAAGACCTCGCCGGACCGTTCGGCCGGCGTCGACCCGGCCGGTACGGCCGGCAGCTCGCCGGGCGGGACGGCCGAGGGCGGCGCGTACGAGGCCAGCACCGCGGCGCTCGCCGACCATGCCGCGTCCAGGCTCGCCGCCCACAGCTCATGGGGGAGCGCGGGCAGGGTGCGCAGCACGGCGTTGGGCGCGGTCACGGCGTGGACCAGCATGATCGGCTCGCCGTGGGCGTGGGTGGCGTAGCGGTGCGCCGCGGCCCGTACCAGCCCGGCCAGCAGCGCTCGCGCCTCGTCCGGCCCGAGCGCTCCGGGGGCGGGGGCGGGCCAGGCCGGGAACGTCGTGATCCGCGCCAGCCGGTCGCGGATGCCGCCGCTCTGGTCGGCGATGCGCGGTACGGCGGCCAGCGCGTCGGCGGGGGTGCGCGGGGCGGGCCCCGGCAGCAGGCCGAGCGGCGGCAGCGGGGCGTGGCGGGCGGCCCAGTAGCCGAGGGCGTGGGCCAGCTCGTGGGCGCGGGGCCCGGCGGTCGCTCGGCCTGCCGTCGGGGACTGCCCCGTCTCGAGGAGGAGGGTGCGTACCGCGTGGCCGACGCGGATGACCGGATGCGTCGCCCCGCCGGCGATCCCCGGCAGCAGCCGCGGCCACCACTGGGCGAGGACCTCGCGCCAGGGGTGGTCGGCGAGCTCGCGGGTGAAGTACGCGGTCCAGTCGGTGATGCGGCGCGGGTCGCCGAGCGCCTCGGTCCAGTTCGCGTCGGTGACGGTGGCGTAGGGGGCCGGCATGTCTTCGAGCTTGTGGGCGTAGAGGTCGAGCCAACGGTGCACCGAGGGGGCCTGCCCGTGCCGGACCAGGGCCTCGACGGCCATCGGGGCGTGGTTGGTCAGCCAGCCGCCGCGCTCGGGGCCCGTGGTGTGCAGCCGTTCCAGCGCTTCGTCGAGTGTGCCGCTCGTGTCGTCCATGCACGCCACGCTAGGCAGCGGGGCCGGGCGCCGTAACGGTCCGGCGATGTACGGGTGCGGGGGCCCGGGGACCTACGCCGCGCGGCCCGGGTTCCTGGTCCCGGGCCTGGACGGGGCCTGTTCTGGAGTCCGGCGGTCAGTCGGCGTGGGTGCGGAAGGCGTAGTAGGACGCGGCGTACATCGCCAGCCCCCCGGCGAGGCCCATCATCGAGGAGCGGAACACGGAGTGCCCGCTCACGCTGTACAGGAAGCCGAAGGCACAGCCGAGGAGCGCCCCGTACGCGGCCGCCCTCAGCTCCGGCATCAAGGCGGACTGGGTCCTGCCGATGAGATAGCAGAGCGCCCCGACGACCACGGCCGCCACCAGGCCGAACAGACCGGCCCAGGGCGCGGGGGTCCCCTGGTTGTGATCGATGAACATCACGTATCCGCCATAGAGGATGCCCAGCACGGTCGGGACCACCCAGGAGGCGGAGGGGTGCGCACGGACCTGGACGTGGGGGAGACTGAGATGTGGGCGATGGCGGTGGTGCGCCGGGGCTGCGGTGGGGGCGTTCATGGCGGGCTCTCCTTCGTCGGCGCCCTGGTGCGGGCGCCCGGAGTCAGGCGCCCTGACCTCTCACTCTCCAGCGCACACCCGGGTGACGGCCCCGGCAACTCGGCGGATGGCCGCGCTCCGGCGCACGCAACCAGAATCGGGCCGGGCACGTCTTCGGGGGTGAGAGCACCGCGGGCGCCGCCGTCCGACGGTGAAGGGTCGGCATCGGGGGTGATGGCCATGGCCCGGACCGCGTGGTCCGCAGAGGTGGGCAAGGGCCCGTGGGCCGCCCTCGGTACCCGTCCTGACCTGCACTTCCGGGTGTTATAAGGGCAAATCGACACCGTGCGTCCGGACAGGGTACTGCATGATCGCGAAATGCTCTGCGGGTCAGGGGAATTCTGTCCGGATTCCAGTCGTTGTTTCCATCGGACGGGGCACCCGGCAGGAATATCCGTCCACAGTCCGCGCCCGATCCATCTGTAAGGGAGCACGCATGGCAACCCGTGCCGTCGCCCGCAATCAGGCCACCGGCAGTGGCGCTGATGGGGCCAACAGTGTTCGCGCCGCAGGCGGGGAGATCGCCGATCGCGACCTGGTCGGCATGTATCTCGACGAGATCGCTCGCACCCCGCTGCTCGACGCGGCCAAGGAGGTCGAGCTGTCTCAGGCAATCGAAGCGGGTGTCTATGCCCAGCAGATCCTGGACAGTGCGATCGAGGACGCCGCGGCGGCCGGGGCGAGCCGCGAGGAGCTGGAGGCGATAGCCGCCGAGGGCGCCCGAGCCAAGGACGTCTTCATCCGCTCCAACCTGCGCCTGGTCGTGGCCGTCGCGCGCCGGTACCCGCGCAGCGGGCTGCCCCTCCTCGACCTGATCCAGGAGGGAAACGCCGGCCTGGTGCGCGCGGTGGAGAAGTTCGACTACACCAAGGGCTTCAAGTTCTCGACCTATGCCACGTGGTGGATCCGCCAGGCCATCACGCGCTCGATCGCCGATCAGTCCCGCACCATCCGGCTGCCCGTCCACCTGGTCGAGGAGCTCGGCCGGATCCGTCGGGTGCAGCGCGAGTTCAACCGTGAGCACGGCCGCGAGCCGGAGCACTCGGAGATCGCCGAGGAGCTCGGCTCCACGACCGAGCGGGTCTCGGATGTGCTCGACTGGGCCCGCGACCCGGTCAGCCTGAACATGTCGGTGGACGACGAGGGCGAGACCCAGTTCGGCGATCTGCTGGAGGACACCTCGGCCGTCTCGCCCGAGCAGTCGGTGATGACACTGCTGCGCAGCGAGGAGCTGGAGGGTCTCATCGGCCGGCTCGACGACCGCACCGCGTCCATCATCAAGGCCCGGTACGGCATCGACGACGGGCGGGAGCGCACGCTCACGGAGGTTGGCAAGCAGCATGGCCTCACGCGCGAGCGGATTCGCCAGATCGAGAAGCACGCGCTGCTGGAGCTCAAGAAGATGGCGCGCCAGACCGGCTTCGACGAAGCGGCCTGAGCCACCGTCCTCCCTTGTTGTCCCTCTCCTTGTCCCTGATCTGTTCACCCACCCACAGACGAGCCCCGGCGCCTCTTCCCCCCCCAGGCGCCGGGGCTCAACCCTGTGTCGGGTGCTCAACCCTGTGTCGGGTGCTCAGGGTGTCGGGTGCTCTAGGGTGTCCGGCGCTCAGACGGCGAAGCCGCCGTCCACGGCGATCGACGCCCCGGTGATGTAGCGGCCGTCCTCCCCGGCGAGGTGGGCGACGGTCGCGGCGATCTCCGACGGCTGCCCGTAGCGGCCGAGCGCGGTGAAGCCGCTCTGCATGGCGGCACCCTCCCCGTCGGCGGGGTTCATATCGGTGTCGATGGGGCCGGGGTGGATAAGGTTGGCGGTGATGCCGCGCGGGCCGAGCTCGCGGGCCAGCGCCTTGGTCAGCCCGGTCAGGGCGGTCTTGCTCATCGCGTACAGCGAGCCGCCGGGGAACGCGACGCGCTCGGCCATGCAGCTGCCGATGTTGATGATGCGCCCGCCGTCGGTCAGATGGTGGGCGGCGGCCTGGGCGGCGAGGAAGGGCGCGCGGATGTTGACGGCGAGGACGCGGTCCACGTCCTCGAGCGCAAGATCGCCGATCGGGCCGAGCACACCGGTGCCCGCGTTGTTGACCAGGATGTCGAGCCGCCCGAACTCCGCGGCGGCCCCGGCCACGGCCTCACGCACCGCGCGGGGGTCCGCGCTGTCGGCCTGGACGGCCCAGGCCCGGCGGCCCAGGGCCTTGATCCGGTCGACGACGGCCGCCGCCCGGTCCTCGCTGTTCTGGTAGGTCAGGGCGATGTCGGCGCCCTCCTCGGCGAGCCGGAGCGCCACCGCCTCGCCGATGCCCCGGCTGCCGCCGGTGACCAGTGCCGCCTTGCCGTCGAGTGCCATGTGCGTCCCTCGTCCTGTCTTCAGTCGTGTTGCTGTGGTTTGAGTCGTCCTGGAGGACATGGCTCGATCCTCGTGGCGCGGGGGCGAAGTTTCCGGCGGCATTCGGACGTCGCGCTGGCGCGCCACGTATGCCCGATCGCGTCCGGCTTTGGCCTGGGCGTGTCCGTACGGGATTGTTTTCTGCCCGAGTCTGTTTACTTCCTGGCATTGGGGACGTAATCTGGCCGCGAAATCACAGGTTCGGGCATGGAAAGGACGTAAACCCACATGTACGCACCGGAGCGGCAGCAGGAGATCCTCCGGCTGGCCCGCGAGAGCGGGCGGGTGGATGTGCTCTCCCTCGCCGAGGAGTTCCAGGTCACCGCCGAGACCGTGCGGCGCGATCTGCGGGCGCTCGACCGGGCGGGCCTGGTCCGCCGCGTGCACGGGGGTGCCATCCCGGCCGGCCGTCTCGACTTCGAACCCGACCTCGCCGAGCGCGACAGCACCGCCGCCGACGAGAAGGACCGCATCGCGCGCGCCGCCGTCGCCGAGCTGCCCGCCGACGGCAGCGTGATCATCGACGCGGGCTCGACGGCGGCCCGGCTGGCCGCCGCGGTCCCGCTGGAGGCGGACCTCACCGTCGTCACCCACGCGCTGCCGATCGCCGCCCGGCTCGCCGACCACCCCGGCATCGCCCTCCACCTCGTCGGCGGCCGGGTCCGCCACCGCACGCGCGCCGCGGTGGACGCCTGGGCGCTGCGCGGCTACGGAGAGGTCAAGGCCGATGTTGTCTTCCTCGCCACCAACGGTTTCTCGCTCGAGGGCGGGCTGACCACCCCCGACCTCGCGGAGGCCGCGGTCAAGCGCGCCATCGTCGCCGCCGCCCGCCGGGTCGTCCTCCTCGCCGACTCGTCCAAGTTCGGTCAGGAGCACTTCGCCCGGTTCGGCGACCTCGGCCATGTCGATCTGCTCATCACCGACACCGGGCTCAGCCCGCAGGACGCCCTGGCCATCGAGCGGCAGGGCACGGAAGTAGCGCGCGTATGATCCTCACCGTCACCCCCAACCCCAGCCTGGACCGCACCTACGAGATCCCGGGGCTGGAGCGCGGCGCCGTGCTGCGGGCCGCCGCCGACCGGGTCGACCCCGGCGGCAAGGGCGTCAATGTCTCACGGGCCGTGGCCGCCGCCGGGCACCGCACGGTCGCCGTGCTGCCGCTGGGCGGGCCGGAGGGCGCGCTGCTGGCGCGGCTGCTCGGCGGGCTGGGGATCGAGGCCGCGGGCGTCCCCGTGCAGGGCTCGACCCGGGTCAATATCTCCGTGGCCGAGCCCGACGGCACCCTCACCAAGATCAACGCGGCCGGGCCCGAGCTGACCACCGCCGAGGCGGAGGCGCTGCTGGAGGCCGTGCGGGCGCAGTCGGCCGACGCTGACTGGATCGCCTGCTGCGGCAGCCTGCCGCCCGGGCTCGCCCCCGAGTGGTACGCCGAGCTGGTGGCGCGGGCCCACCGCGCGGGCGCCCGGATCGCCCTGGACACCTCGGGCCCCTCGCTCACCGCGGCCCTCCGCGAGCGCCCCGACGTCATCAAGCCGAACGCCGAGGAGCTGGCCCAGGCCGTGGGCCGCCCGCTGGGCACCGTCGGCGACGCGGTCAAGGCGGCCGAGGAGCTGCGGGCGCTCGGCGCTCGCGCCGTCCTGGCCAGCCTCGGCGCGGACGGCCAGCTGCTGGTCGACGAGACCGGCAGCTACTTCGGCTCGGCGCCTGTCGCCGCCGTCCGCAGTAATGTCGGTGCGGGCGACGCTTCCCTCGCCGGATTCCTCGCCGCGGGCGGCCTCGGGCCGGCCGCCCTCGCCTCGGCCGTGGCACATGGCGCGGCCGCCGTACAACTGCCGGGCAGCGTCATGCCCACCCCGGCCGACCTGGACCCGTCCGCCGTCACCACGACCGCGGACGTTCCGCTGGACCGCGCTCTCACGGAGCCCGCGTGACCAGCCCGACCCCCCTCCCACCCCCTGTCCCCATTTCGCCCGCCCACCTTCCCCGGGGCGGCACCGCATGCAAGGGAGCCGCGAGATGAGTGAGCTGATCACCGCGGATCTGGTTGACCTGGACCTGTCCGCCGACACCAAGGAAGCGGCCGCCAGGTCGCTCGCCGAACGCATGGTCGCGGCCGGCCGCGTCACGGACCTCGACGGCTTCCTGGCCGACGTGGCGGCCCGTGAGGCGCAGATGCCGACCGGACTCGACGGCGGCATCGGCATACCGCACTGTCGCAGCGAACATGTCACCGAGCCGACGTTGGCCTTCGGGCGCAGCGCCGCGCGCATCGACTTCGGCGCCCCGGACGGTCCGGCCGACCTGATCTTCCTGATCGCCGCGCCCGCGGGCGCGGACAGCGATCACCTGACCATCCTGTCCAGCCTGGCGCGCCAGCTGATGAACGCCGAGTTCACCGGCGCGCTGCGCTCCGCCGACGACCCGCGGCAGGCGGCCGCCCTGATCCGCGGCGACCAGCCGGAGCCGTCGGCGGCGGCCGAAGCCGAGCCGGGCGACACCGGCGACGCGGCCGAGCCGGCCGCTCCCGCTCCCGTTGCCGCAGCCGGTGCGGAGCCTGCGGCACCCGCGGCCTCCGCGCCCTTCCGGATCGTGGCCGTGACCTCCTGCCCCACCGGCATCGCTCACACCTATATGGCAGCCGAGTCGCTGGAGAACGCCGCCCGGGAGGCCGGGATCGAGCTGGTGGTCGAGACCCAGGGTTCGGCCGGGTTCGACAGGCTCGCCCCCACCACCATCGCCGCCGCCGACGCGGTGATCTTCGCGCATGACGTGGAGGTGCGGGACAAGGAGCGGTTCGCCGGGAAGCCGACCGTCGACGTCGGGGTGAAGGCGGGCATCAGCCGCCCGGCGGAGCTGATCGCCGAGGTGCGCGAGAAGGCCGCGCGCGGCGAGATCAGCGCACCCGCCGCCTCCTCCGCGGGCGCCGACCGCCCGTCGCCGATGGACGCGGCCGGTGAGCACGGTGACCGCTTCGGCACCCGGCTGCGCAAGTGGCTGATGACGGGTGTCAGCTACATGGTCCCGTTCGTCGCCGCGGGCGGTCTGCTGATCGCGCTGGCCTTCGCGATCGGCGGCTACGAGATCGCGAGCGCCAAGTCCGTCGCCGACCACTTCGTGTGGACGGAGCAGGACAGCTGGGCGGCGCTGCTCTTCCAGATCGGCGGGGCGGCGTTCACCTTCCTGGTGCCGGTCCTGGCCGGCTATATCGCCTACGGCATGGCCGACCGGCCCGGCCTGGTGCCCGGTTTCGTCGGCGGCTATATCGCGACCACCATCAAGGCGGGCTTCCTGGGCGGCCTGGTCGCGGGCCTGATCGCGGGCGCCGTGGTCATGGGCATCCAGCGGTTCAAGGTCCCGGCGCCATTGCGCGGCATCATGCCGGTGGTGGTGATTCCGCTGATCTCCTCGGCGATCGTCGGCTTCCTGATGTTCGTGGTGATCGGCAAGCCCATCGCCTCCGCGCAGAGCGCCATGACCGACTGGCTCAACGGGCTCTCCGGCACGAACGCCATCATCCTCGGCGTCATCCTGGGCCTGATGATGTGCTTCGACCTGGGCGGCCCGGTCAACAAGGTCGCGTACGCCTTCGCGACCGGCGGCATCGCGGTGTCGGACCCGAGCACCGGCAGCCTCAAGATCATGGCCGCGGTGATGGCGGCGGGCATGGTCCCGCCGCTGGCCATGGCCCTGGCCACCAACGTCCGAGGGCAGCTGTTCACCAAGACCGAGCGGGAGAACGGCAAGGCGGCCTGGGTGCTGGGAGCGTCCTTCATCAGCGAGGGCGCGATCCCGTTCGCGGCAGCGGACCCGCTGCGGGTGATCCCCTCCTCGATGGTGGGCGGCGCGGTCACCGGCGCGCTGTCGATGGCCTTCGACTGCACGCTCCGCGCCCCGCACGGCGGCATCTTCGTGGTCCCGCTGATCGGACAGCCGTTCCTCTATCTGCTGGCCATCGCGGCGGGCACGGCGGTCTCGGCCGGTCTGGTCATCGTCCTCAAGGGCATGCGCAAGACGGCCCGGCCCGAGGCGGCCGCGGTCGCCGACGGCGAGGCCGCGGCGGGCGGCGCCGGCGGCGAGGCGAAGGTGCCCGCCACCGTCTGACCACCGGAACCACAACCGCAACCGCAACCGGAACCAGCACCAGCACCGGAGCCACGGCCACCCCCACGGCCACCCCCACGGCCGCGGACCGCGGCGTCCCTCGCCCGGCGGTGAGGCGGATCGACTCCGCCTCACCGCCGGGTCATGCGTGGGGCGGTACGTCATCCGTCACCTCCGTCGGCAGGCCGCGCGACGCGTAGTAGGCGCCGAGCGCGGCCTCGCTCCCGGACCCCATGGCGGTCGCGATCCGCTGGAAGCGGGCGGAGCGCAGATCGCCCGCGGTGAAGACCCTCGGGTGCTGAAGGGCGGGCGGGCAGTAGCCCGAGGCGTCGGCGGAGAGGTCCCCGCCGGGCGGCGTGGGGCCGCTGCCGAGGTTGCGGAACCCTCGGTGGCCGGTCAGGGGCCGCCGCTCGCCCTCCAGCGTCAGCGCCTCGGCCATCACCGGGGCCTCGGACGAGGGCGGCTCCCCGGGCGCGGGCAGCATGAGGGTCAGATGACGCACCGGCACCAGCTCGACCCGCGGGTCCTGGGCGATCTCCTCGGCCTTGTACGCGTCGCCCGGCGGACAGGCGACGACAAACCGGCTCTCCAGGCCCGGATGGGCCCGCAGATAGGTGCCGAGCGGCCGGTCGGCGCCGAGGACCAGCGCGCTGCGGCCGGCGAGCGCGGCCGGGTCCGCCTCCCACAGCGGGGGCAGCTCCAGACCCCGGTGACCGCCGATCCATCCGGCGTCCTCGGGCCGCAGCGGCCCCACGCCGGTGGCGACCACGGCGTACGGCGCGGTCAGCAGCAGCCCGGGGCCGGTCGCCGCCCCCGCGGGCACGGTGGCGACCTCCACCCGGTCCTCATGGGCGTCGATCCGCACGGCCCGCCGGCCGAGCTCCGCCCGGCACAGACCGGAGCGGGCGACATCCGCCCTGATCGCCGCCGCCAGCGCGGGACCGGTGGCGAAGCCGATCACATTGCTGAGCACCGGAACGCGCTCCAGCGCCCGGCACAGCGATTCGTCCGACTCGACGAGCACGGACCGGATTCCGAGGCCCGCGGCCATCACCACGGCTGCGCAGCCGGCCGGGCCCCCACCGACGACGATCAGGTCGGCGTCCATGGTGGTCTCCGCCTCCGTCTCCGTTTCCGTCATCGCTCCCCACCCTTCCCTCGACTCCCTGCCCCTCGTCACGGGGCTCTGCCTACGGGGCTCCCGCCCCGCCCTCCGACCCGGCCTGCCCGGGGCCGTACAGGTCGCGGTACGCCGGGAAGACGCCACCCGGCCCGTCCACCCCCTCGGCCGCGAGCACCCCCTTGACCACCGCACGCGTCAGCACATCCGCCCCGGCGGCCAGGACCTCGTTCAGCGCCCCGGCCTCCAGATGCACCCCGAACGCCGGGTCCTGGCTGCCTTCCGTGCCCTCGGGCACAAGCGGGCGGTCGCCGGTCGCCAGGGCGAAGACCGTGTCGCCGTCGGACAGCAGATGCACAGGTCGCACCGCGCGCGCCAGGCCGTCGTGTGCCGTGCCCGCGAGCTTGTGCGCCTGGGCCCGGGTGAGCGCCGCGTCCGTGGCGACCACCGCCAGGGTGGTGTTCAGCGGCGGCCGCACGGACGCCGCCGAGCGCCGCTCCGACTCGGCCCGCGCGGCTGCCAGCCGACGCTGTGCCCTGGCGTGCTCCGCCTCGGCGGGGCGGCGGGCCCGGCCGCCTCCCGCCGGTGCGTACGCCTCGGCGAACCACTCCCCGTACAGCTCGCCCGTCAGCGGGTCGATCACCGAGCCCGCCGCGTTGACCGCGGCCAGGGCGGCCACGGTGATCCCCGACGGCAGGACCACGCTCGCCGATCCGACGCCTCCCTTGACGCCGCCTGCCACCGCGCCCGTGCCGGCCCCCACATTGCCCTGCGCGACCGGCGCGCCCAGGCCCGTTCCGGCCGCGGCCTTGATGGCCTCACGGCCCAGTACGGCGTCCGGCCGGGCCCGCCAGTCGCCGCCCCGCCCGAGGTCGAAGAGGGCGGCGGCCGGTACCACCGGCACCACCTGCGCCGGGTCGGGGCCGACCCGGAAGCCACGGCCGTGCTCCTCCAGCCAGGCGGCCACCCCGGAGGCGGCGTCCAGGCCGAACGCGCTGCCGCCGGTCAGCACGACGGCATCGACGCGCTGGACGATGTTGCGCGCGTCGAGGGCATCGGTCTCGCGGGTGCCGGGGCCGCCGCCCCGGACGTCGACCGCGGCGATCGCACCCCCTTCCGGGGCCAATACGACGGTCGTGCCGGTGAGTTGGCCGCCACCGGTCCGCCGCGCATGACCGACGCGCAGTCCGGGTACATCCGTCAGGGCGTCGGCCCGGCCGGGGTGGGCAGGGCGGGGTGTCCTCGGGTCGGTATCCATGGGCGCTATGCGTAGCACGGACCCGCCCGCGCGGCAGCCGGGCCCCGCATCAACAGGACGTTCATCAGACGTTGATGGGGCGGCGGCAGGCTGTGCGATATGCCGTTCGCCCGCGTCCGAAGGAAGATCAACGTGCCCCGTACCTCTCGGACGGAGGAGCTCCCGACCCTGGCCGCCGCCGCGCGGCAGGCCCCCCGGGTCGCCCTCCGCTGGATCAGTGAGCCGGACTGCGAGGAAGAGCTGACCCATGCCGAGCTGCTGGACCAAGCGAGCCGCGCGGCGGCCGCCCTGACTCGGCTCGGCGTGCGGGCGGGGGACCGGGTGGCGGTCCATCTGCCGCTGATCCCCGAGTCCGTGATCGCCACCCTCGCCTGCGGCCGCCTCGACGCCGTACGCTCCACGCTTCCCATCGGGCTGCGGGTGCACGAACTGCGCGACCGGCTGGCGGAGATGGACGCGAAGTTGCTGATCACCGCCGACGGCAACTGGCGGCGCGAGGAGCCGCAGCCGCTCAAGCCGCTGATCGACCGGGCGCTGGCCGGCAGCGGGCGCATACCGAAGGTCCTGGTCGTCCACCGGCTGGCCCGCCCCGTGTCCTGGACGCCCGGCCGGGACCTGTGGTGGCACGAGCAGCTGGCCGCTGCCGCCGACTCGTCGTCCGGCCAGCCGTACGCTTGACCCATGAGCAACGCCCCCGACCCCGGACCGCGCGACCCGGCCGCCGCGCTGATCTTCGACGACCCGCTGGCGCAGCGGTCCTCGGACGACACGGACCGTGGCTGGGGCGAGCGCCCGTCCGGCCGCGACTCCGGAGACGGCACCGACAGTGCCACGGATCTGGCCCGCTTCCTGGACGAGAAGCCGCCCCACCACCTCTGAGCGCCGAGGGCGCCGGGAGCGCCGGGGGCCCGAGGGCTCAGGTGCCCGATCGGCTGCCGCGCTGCGCGACCAGCTCGTCCCTTATCTCGCGGAGCAGCGCGATCTCGGCGCTCTCCTTGTCGGCCTGCTCCTCCTCTTCCCTCTGCTCCTTGGCGGCCTTGCGCGCCAGATAGCGCGACATCGGCAGCACCATCAGGAAGTACACCACCGCCGCCGTGATCAGGAAGGTGAGCACGGCGCTCAGCACCGTGCCCCAGAAGATGGGGATGCCCTTGACGACCTCGCCCGCCGCGTTCGTCTCGCAGGGCGCCTGGAGACAGGAGTGGTACTTCTCCAGGTCCTTGGTGCCGAAGGCGCCGACAACCGGATTGATCAAGCCCTTCACTATGGAGTTCACAACCCCCGTGAACGCGGCTCCGACCACGACCGCGACGGCCAGATCGATCACGTTGCCCCGCATCAGGAAGGCCTTGAAGCCATCCATGACGCTCTTCTTCTCCTCGCTCAACCCTCTGCCTCTCTCTCGCCGCGCCGGTTCTGGAGCGGACGGCTCCGCAACCTACGGTCAAGATCGGCACAGCGCCACCGCCAACCGCGATGTGGTCGCCGCGCCGGCCAGGGCCGCCGCCGTCGTCCGGGGCACCGCGAGCACCACCAGTGCCCCGCCGCCCGCCGCTTGGGAATCCCCGGTGTCGAAGTCGCCGGGGTCGAGATCCCCGGCCCCGGTGCCCGCCGCGGCGCGCACCGGCCGCGGCCGCGGCACATCGGTCACCTCCGCGCCGCGAGCGATCACACGCGCGGTGGCGGGGCCGCGAGTCTGACCGGCCCCCGGGGCGGCCAGCACGTCCACCCGGTCGCCGGGGCGCAGCAGCCGCACGGCCGCCGCGTCGGCGATCCGGACCGGAGCGGACACCACGGCCGGGCGCGGCTCGCGCCGGACGTTCTCCGGTGGTGAGGACGCTGCCGGGCGCGGGTCTCCGCCGCCGGACGGCGCGGCGGCCGCCAGCGCCGCCGCGGTCATCGCCAGCCCCGCCGCCATCGAGCGCCGTCGCCGCCGTAACGCACGCCGGAGCCGATGGCCGCCGCGGCCCACCCGCACCGGCCCGAACCGGGGAACCGTGCACGTCGGGGGAGTGCGACGGGACCGCTCGGCCCAGGACGGCGCCGGGCGGGGCCGGGACATGGGCAGAGGGGATGAGGAGAGAGAAAGAGGTGGAGAAGAGGGAAGAGACGAAGAAGGGGAAGGAGAGGAACGGAACGGGTCGGACACGGCAATCACCGCCTGTCGTGCGAGGCCGGGAGCTTCTGACCCCTCCACGATGCCCGCCCGCCCCGAATCCCGCTCCGGCCTGTGCACAACCCCCAGGCTGTGGACAACTCCGTCACCCGCGCGGGTAAAGCCGACGCGGGTGAACCCCCGTGGGTAAAGCCCCCGCGGGTAAAGCCCGCGCGGGTGGAACCCCTCCGCCGCTAAGGCAGTTCGATCCCCAGGTCCCAGCCGTCGTGCCCATGCCCGCACAGACAGTCCCGCGCATCGGTGGCCGGCAGCGCGCCCACCGCGTCGAAGAGCACGTCGCGCAGCCGCTCCAAGTTCTCCCCGAACACCCGCAGCACCTCGCCGTGCGAGACGCCCTCGCCCGTCTCCGCCCCCGCGTCCAGGTCCGTGACCAGAGTCAACGACGTGTAGCAGAGCTCCAGTTCACGGGCCAGCACCGCCTCTGGATGCCCCGTCATGCCGACCACCGACCATCCCTGCGCCGCGTGCCACCGCGACTCGGCCCGGGTGGAGAAGCGCGGCCCCTCGATCACGCACAGCGTGCCACCGTCCACCGGCTCCCAGCCGCGCCCGCGCGCCGCCGCCACCGCGGCCTGCCGTCCGGCCGGGCAGTACGGATCGGCGAAGGTGGTGTGCACCACGTTCGGCACCCGCCCGTCCGGCAGCGGCTCGCCGTCGAAATAGGTCTGAATACGGCCCTTCGTGCGGTCCACCAGCTGGTCCGGCACCAGCAGCGTGCCCGGTCCGTACTCCGGCCGCAGTCCGCCCACCGCGCACGGGCCGAGGACCTGCCGCACGCCGACCGAGCGCAGCGCCCACAGGTTGGCGCGGTAGTTGATCCGGTGCGGGGGCAGGTGGTGCTTACGGCCGTGGCGCGGGAGGAAGGCGACCCGCCGCCCCGCGACCTCCCCGAGGAAGAGCGAGTCGCTCGGCGCGCCATAGGGGGTCTCGACAGTGATCTCGGTCACGTCGTCGAGGAAGGAGTAGAACCCCGACCCGCCGATGACCCCTATCTCCGCATGCGTGCTGCTGGTGTCCGCCATGCGGTCACCCTAGCCAGCGCCGCCCGTGCATACGAACATCCCACCGACTCGCCCCTCGGGGGGCGGGTGGCGGGATGTCGTATGTGATCGAGACGGCCGCGGGTCAGGCGGCCGACGAGCTGCCGGCCGACGAGGCCGACGACGAAGAGCCCGAGGAGGACGTCGAGGAGGTCGACGACGAAGACGCGTCCGAGGACGACGACGAAGACGAAGCCGACGAGGAGCCCTCGCTCTTCACGGACGTCGGCTTGGACGTGCCGCTCGTGCTGCTGGACGAGGAGCCGCGGCTGTCGTTCCGGTAGAAGCCGGAGCCCTTGAAGACGATACCGACCGCCGAGAACACCTTCTTGAGGCGTCCGTTGCAGTTGGGGCACTCGGTGAGCGCGTCGTCGGTGAACTTCTGCACCGCCTCGAGGCCCTCGCCGCACTCGGTGCACTGGTACTGATAGGTCGGCACTTACTCCTCCTGGCACTCTCACTCAGTGAGTGCTAACGACGCTCCATAGTGCAGTATTCCCGCTCGCCAGTCCACTGCGGCGGGCAATACGGTGACCCATTCCACGTGGCCGCGGGTCCCCGGCCGCCCCGGGCCGGGGACCCGCGTGATCGCGAACCGGCCCCCGCCCGTACCGCCGCCGGGTCACTGGCCGGTCGTGCCCAGCCAGCCCGCCAGCTTGCCGCCCCGGCCCACCGCCCGCAGCCGCTCCTCCGCCGCGTCCCGCACCGGGTCCGTGGCCACGACCAGCAGCTCGTCGCCGCGCCGCAGCACGGTCGACGGCTGCGGTACGAAACTCTTCTCGGCCCGTACGACCAAGGTGACCGCGGCCCCCGTCGGCAGCCGCAGCTCGCCGATCTCCACGCCGTGCATCTTGGAGTGCTCGGGGATCGAAACCGACAGCAGATGGCCGCGCAGCCGCTCCAGCGGCGCCGACTCGATACCGAGGTCCGCCGCCGCCTCCTCCTCGCCCAGGCGCAGCCGGCGCGCCAGCCAGGGCAGCGTCGGGCCCTGCACCAGGGTGTAGACGATCACCAGCACGAAGACGATGTTGAAGACGCGGCGGCTGTCGGGCACGTTCGAGACCATCGGGATGGTGGCGAGCACGATCGGCACCGCGCCGCGCAGCCCCGCCCACGACAGCAGCGCCTTCTCCCGCCAGGGCACCCGGAAGGGCACCGTGCTCACCAGCACCGAGACCGGCCGGGCCACGGCCGTCAGCACCAGCCCGACGCCGATGGCCGGCCACACGTCGTCACCCAGCTCATGCGGGGTGACCAGCAGGCCGAGCAGCACGAACATCCCGATCTGCGCGATCCAGCCGAGCCCCTCGGCGAAGCCGCGCGTCGCCGGCCAGTGCGGCAGCTTCGCGTTCCCCAGGATCAACGAGGCCAGATAGACGGCGAGGAAACCGGAGCCGTGGGCCAGCGCCCCGCCCGCGTACGCGATCACGGCGATCGCCATCACCGCGATCGGGTACAGACCCGAGGCGGGCAGCGCCACATGCCGCAGCCCGAACGACCCCAGCCAGCCGATCGCCAGCCCCACCACCGCGCCGATGGCCAGCTCCAGAGTGATCTCGCCGAGCAGCGCGTACCACGGGCTGACCCCGCCCTGGGCGGAGAAGGCGACCACCAGGATCACCACCGGGGCGTCGTTGAAGCCGGACTCCGCCTCCAGGGCGCCCGTGAGCCTCCTGGGCAGCGGCACCTTGCGCAGCACCGAGAAGACCGCCGCCGCGTCCGTGGACGACACCACCGCCCCGATGATCAGCGCCTGCCGCCACTCGAGCCCGACCAGATAGTGCGCGGCCGTCGCCGTGACCCCGACGCTCACCGCGACCCCGACCGTGGACAGCACCGCGGCGAGTGGCAGGGCGGGTTTGATTTCCCGCCACTTCGTGCCGAGGCCGCCCTCGGCCAGGATGATCACAAGGGCGGCATAGCCGAGTACCTGCGTGAGCTCGGCGTCCTCGAAGACGACGCCGATCCCGTCCTGCCCGATCGCGACGCCGAGGCCGAGGTAGATCAGCAGGGTCGGCAGCCCGCTGCGGCTCGAGACCCTGACGGCCGCCACTGCTACGAGCAGGACGAGTGAGCAGATCAGCAGGAGTTCGTTGAGGTGGTGGACAGTCAGCGGCCGAACCTTTCTCACGGGAGCGGCCGGAAGGCTCCCCGACCGACCGGAACTTCATTGCCTTACCTAACATTTTACGGGTTCTTGACGCGGGTGGCTCACATCGATTTTTCAGGGGCGATGGCCGGGGGACGGCCCCAGCCATGACTCCGCGTAGGGGAGGCGACAGCGCTGCGCCTATGGTTGCTCCAGCACTCCAGGATCACCCTGCCCCTCGAAGGACAGCGATGCCCGCCAACAAAAACGGCCCTTCTGGCAAAAAGAAGGGCCGACGTGCCCGCCTGATCGTGATCGCAGTCGTGCTGCTGCTCGTGGGGGGCGTCGGGTACGGCTCGTACTGGAGCATCAGTACGGTCCGTGCCTCTTTCCCGGAGACGACGGGGTCGCTCCAGCTCAAGGGCCTGTCGGGGCCCGTCCAGGTCAAGCGTGACGGCTATGGCATACCGCAGCTCTACGCGAACACCCCCGAGGATCTCTTCCGCGCCCAGGGGTACGTCCAGGCCCAGGACCGCTTCTGGGAGATGGATGTGCGCCGCCACATGACGGCGGGCAGGCTCTCCGAGATGTTCGGCTCCGGACAGGTGGAGACCGACGCGTTCCTGCGCACCCTGGGCTGGCACCGGGTCGCGAAGCAGGAATACGACACCAAGCTGTCGCCGGCGACCAAGAAGTACTTGCGGGCCTATGCCGACGGCGTCAACGCCTACCTCGCGGACCACAAGGGCAAGGAGTTGTCCGTCGAGTACGCGGCCTTGGAGTTCGAGCACGACTACACGCCCGAGAAGTGGACCCCGGTCGACTCGGTGGCCTGGCTCAAGGCCATGGCGTGGGACCTGCGCGGCAACATGCAGGACGAGGTCGACCGGGCGCTGGCCTCCAGCCGGCTGAAGCCCGAGGAGATCGAGGAGCTGTACCCGTCCTACCCGTACGGCCGCAACAAGCCGATCGTGGACAGCGGCGCGGTGAACGACATCACCAAGGCGTTCGACCCCAAGGCGACCGCCACGGACACGTCCGCCGACTCCACCGCGAACGGCGTCGCGGGCGCCACCGGGGGCTTCCAGACCCAGCTCTCCTCGCTCTCCAAGACCCTGGACGACATCCCCGCGCTGCTCGGCCCGAACGGCACCGGCATCGGCTCCAACTCCTGGGTCGTCGCCGGGCGGTACACCACCACCGGCAAGCCGCTGCTCGCCAACGACCCGCACCTGGCCCCGCAGCTGCCGTCCGTCTGGTACCAGATGGGCCTGCACTGCAACCAGGTCAGCAGCGCGTGCCCGTACGACGTGGCGGGCTACACCTTCTCCGGCATGCCGGGCGTGGTCATAGGTCACAACCAGGACATCGCCTGGGGCATGACCAATCTGGGCGCCGATGTGACCGATCTCTACCTGGAGAAGGTCACCGACGAGGGCTACCTCTACGACGGCAAGCAGATCCCCTTCAAGACCCGCGAGGAGACCATCAAGGTCGCCGACGGCAAGTCCAGGACGATCACGGTCCGCTCCACCAGGCACGGTCCGATCGTCTCCGACCGTGACGACGAACTCGGGGACGTCGGCAAGAGCGCGCCGGTCGGCAGTGAGGTCGGCGACGTGGCCCCCGACCGCGGTGACGGCTACGCGGTCTCGCTGCGCTGGACCGCGCTGGACCCCTCCAACACCATGGACGCGGTCTTCGAGCTCAACACCGCCAAGAACTTCACGGACTTCCGCAAGGCGGCCCGCGACTTCGCCGTCCCGTCCCAGAACCTGATCTACGCCGACACCAAGAACCACATCGGCTACCAGGCGCCCGGCAAGATCCCCACGCGCGCCAAGGGCGACGGCCGCTACCCGGCGCCCGGCTGGGACTCGCGCTACGAGTGGAACGGCTACATCCCGCAGGCCGAGCTGCCCTGGGACTACGACCCCAAGCGCGGCTACATCGTCACCGCCAACCAGGCCGTCATAGGCAAGGACTACAAGTACAAGCTGACCGACGACTGGGGATACGGGGCGCGCAGCCAGCGGATAACCGACCTGATCGAGTCGAAGATCAAGGACAACGGGAAGATCTCGACCGACGACATGCAGTCCATGCAGATGGACAACAGCAGCGAGATCGCCGAGCTGCTGACTCCGTACCTGCTGAAGATCGACGTCAAGAGCGACTATGTCAGGGGCGCGCAGAAGCTCCTGGAGGGCTGGGACTACACCCAGGACTCGGACTCCCCGGCCGCCGCCTATTTCAACGCCGTCTATCGCAACGTCCTTATGCTCGCGTTCGGAAATAAACTTCCGAAGGAGCTGCGGGTGAAGGGCCAGTGCCTGCGGGTCCGGCCCGCCGATGACTCCGGCCCCGCCGAGGACCTGGACGGCAACGCCCGGCTGGTGCGCGAGTGCGGCCAGCGCGACGCGGCGTCGGCCCAGCCGGACGGCGGCGACCGCTGGTACGAGATCATTCGGAAGATCATCAAGGATCCGAAGAACAAGTGGTGGAAGACCACCGGCACCCGCCTCGAGCCCGCCGCCACCAACCGGGACGAGCTCCTGGCGGAGGCCATGAAGGACGCGCGCTCCGAGCTCACCGCCAAGCTGGGCAAGGACATCAACAGCTGGAGCTGGGGCCGGCTGCACCAGCTCACGCTGAAGAACCAGACCCTGGGCACCGAGGGCCCGGGCGTGGTGCAGTGGCTCCTCAACCGCGGCCCCTGGAACCTGTCCGGCGGCGAGGGCGCGGTCAACGCCACCGGGTGGAACGCGGCGGGCGGCTACGGGGTCACCTGGGTGCCGTCGATGCGGATGGTCGTCAACCTCGACAATCTGGACAAGTCGCGGTGGATCAACCTCACCGGCGCCTCCGGGCACGCCTACAACGCCCACTACACCGACCAGACCGAGAAGTGGGCGAAGGGCGAGCTGCTGCCCTGGTCCTTCAGCAAGAGCGCGGTGGAGAAGTCGACGGACGACGCGCTGGCGCTCACGCCCTGACACCCCGTCTCCCTCGCGAGACGACTCCGCGAGACGACTCCGCGAGACGACTCCGCGAGACGACGCACGCCCCTCGCCGAGCCTCCGCCCCTCGTGGCGGAGAGGCCTCGGCGGGGGGCGTGCGGCTGTGACGGGCAGCGCGGGCGGCCCTACGCGGGGCCCTGGGCGGCGCGGAAGCGGTGCACCGCCGACGGGGTGATCGCCGCGTGCACCGGCCGGTCGTGGGCCTCGCCCGGGACCTCGCCGAGCACCTCGCCGTCGTACAGCAGCACCACCAGCGCCGGGCGGGCCCCCGCCCGGTCCAGCCGGGCCAGCACGCGGTCGTACGAGCCGCCGCCGCGGCCCAGCCGCACCCCCCGCCGGTCCACCGCCAGCCCGGGCAGCAGCACGACGTCCGCCCCGGTGACCGCCTCCGGGCCCAGCCGCGGCCCCTCCGGCTCCAGCAGCCCCCGCCGGGCGCGCACCAGCCGGCCGGGGCCCTCGTCCCGGCCCCAGTCGAGGTCGTTGTCCTCCAGCAGGACCGGGAGCAGCACCCGCACGCCACGCGCGCGCAGCGCCTCCCTCAGGCCCTCCGTGCCGGGCTCGCCGCCGATCGAGACATAGGCGGCCACCGTGTGCGCCTCCGCGAGCTCCGGCAGCTCCAGCGCGCGACACGCCAAGCGCGACCGGGCGTCCGCGATGTCATCCGCCGTCAACCTGGCTCTTACCGCCAGGAGGCTTCGCCGCAACTCCGGCTTACTACCTTCGATGTTGATCATTGAGCGCGCAAACCTCCTGTCTCATGTCATATTCACCGAATCCTCATGATCCGCCCAAAGGCACCCGATAGGGTTCGGTACATGACTCAAGCGCGTACTCGGATCAGCAAGGCTGTCATCCCTGCCGCGGGGCTCGGAACCCGCTTCCTGCCGGCCACCAAGGCCACCCCCAAGGAGATGCTGCCGGTCGTCGACAAGCCGGCGATCCAGTACGTCGTCGAGGAAGCCGTCACCGCCGGGCTGTCCGATGTGCTCATGATCACGGGTCGTAACAAGCGGCCCCTGGAGGATCACTTCGACCGCAACTACGAGCTCGAAGAGGCCCTGAGCCGCAAGGGCGACGAGACCCGACTCGCCCGCGTCCAGGAGTCCAGCGATCTCGCGACCATGCACTACGTTCGCCAGGGCGACCCCAGGGGCCTGGGCCATGCCGTACTCTGCGCCGCCCCGCACGTCGGTGACCAGCCCTTTGCCGTGCTCCTCGGCGACGACCTCATCGATGCCCGCGACCCGCTCCTGTCCCGGATGGTCGAGGTGCAGGAGCAGCACGGCGGCAGCGTCATCGCCCTGATGGAGGTGGACCCCGCCCAGATCCACCTCTACGGCTGCGCCGCCGTCAAGCCGACCCTGGACGGGGAGGTGGTGCGGGTGACCGGGCTCGTCGAGAAGCCGGACCCGGCCGACGCGCCCAGCAACTACGCCGTCATCGGCCGCTATGTCCTCGACCCCGCCGTCTTCGACGTGCTCCGCGCCACCGAGCCCGGGCGCGGCGGCGAGATCCAGCTCACCGACGCGCTCCAGGCGCTGGCCGCCGATCCGGACGTCGGCGGGCCGGTCCACGGGGTCGTCTTCAAGGGGCGCCGGTACGACACAGGCGACCGTGGCGACTATCTGCGTGCCATTGTCAGACTCGCGTGCGAACGTGAAGACCTGGGCCCGGATTTCCGGGACTGGCTTCGCCGTTACGTCACCGAGGAGATGTAGCACTGTGAGCAGCACCGCGGCACGCGCCACCGACCAGGGCCCCAGCGAAGACCCGGACCGGGGGCCGCGGCCCGGTGCGTCCGGCCGCGGCGAGGGGCGGGGTGGGGGCGAGGGCGGTGACCGCTTCTGGACGGTGGCCGAGCACCTGGACGACATCCTCGGCCATCTCAACCCCCTCGACCCCATCGAGCTCCAGCTGCTCGAGGCCCAGGGGTGCGTCCTCGTCGAGGACATCACCGTCCCCTCCGCCCTCCCGCCGTTCGACAACAGCTCCATGGACGGCTACGCGGTCCGTACGGCCGATATCGGGGCGGCGACGGAGGACTACCCCGCGGTGCTCACCGTCGTCGGCGACATCGCGGCGGGCAGCGAGTCCGCGCCCGCCGTCGGCCCCGGCGAGGCCGCCCGCATCATGACCGGCGCCCCGCTGCCGCCCGGCGCCCAGGCCGTCGTGCCCGTCGAGTGGACCGACGGCGGCCTCGGCGAGGGCCCGGTCACCACCATGCCCGCCCACAGCGAGGCCCCCGAGGGCGCGAGCGGCAGAGTGCGCGTCTTCCGCCCCGCCGCGACCGGGCAGCATGTGCGAGCCCGTGGCTGCGACGCGGCGGCGGGCGAGCTGGCGCTGGGGGCCGGCACGGTCCTGGGCGCACCGCAGATCGGCCTGCTGGCCGCGCTCGGGCGGGCCAGGGTCAAGGTGCGGCCGCGGCCGCGCGTCGTGGTGCTGTCGACCGGCAGCGAACTGGTCCAGCCCGGCCAGGAGGCGGGCCCCGGCCGGATCCACGACTCCAACAGCTTCCAGCTCACCGCCGCCGCGCGGGACGCCGGGGCGATCGCCTACCGGGTGGGCTCGGTCGCCGACGATGCCGGGACGCTGCGCGCGACCGTCGAGGACCAGCTGAGCCGGGCGGACATCGTGGTCACCAGCGGCGGCGTCAGCGTCGGCGCGTACGACGTGGTCAAGGAGGCCATGCGGGAGGTCGAGTTCCGCAAGCTGGCCATGCAGCCGGGCAAGCCCCAGGGCTTCGGGCGGGTCGGCCCGGACCGCGTCCCGTTCATCGCCCTCCCCGGAAACCCGGTCAGCGCGTATGTCTCCTTCGAGCTGTTCGTGCGGCCCGCCATCCGCACCCTCATGGGCACCGGCCCCGTCCACCGCCCCCTGGTGCGGGCGCGCTGCCCCGAGGGCGTCGCGTCCTCCCCGCGGGGGCGGCGCCAGTTCCTGCGCGGCTGGTACGAGCCCCCGGGCGTGGACGGCGGGGCGGGTCTCGTCACCCCTGTGGGCGGCTCCGGATCCCACCTGGTCAAAGCGCTGGCGCACGCGAACGCGCTGATCGTCGTCCCCGAGGAGACCACGGAGGTCGCCGCGGGCGCCGAAGTGGACGTCGTCCTGCTCACGTGAGCGCACTCGTCGTCGCGCGCTGCGGGTGGGCAGCTGTTGTTTCGGTCGCGGTCGGCGCGGCAAGGCCTTCCGCCGCACAGTGGCCGGTATCCCCACCGCCAGGTTCCGGGAACGCCTGCGCGGCATGGCCTACCACCAAGGGCTGACCCTGATCGCCGTGGACCCGGTCTACACCTCCCGCTGGGGCGCCCATCACTGGCAGGCACCTCTCGACGATCAATCGAAGACCATGGTCACCGGGCATCATGCGGCCGCGGTGGTGATCGGCAGACGCGGCCTGGGACAACGGATTCGGCGTCGGCCAGGTGTGACCGCTTTCGACCAGAGGATCGGACAGCGGAGAGCTACCGGCCAGACCGTATCCGCGCCCAGGCCACGTGGGACCACGAGCCCACCCAGGACCACAGGCACGCCCCACAAGGGCGGCAAGACCTGCCGGAACCGAAGTGACCCGCCCGTGCCGCTCCCCGCACCCAGGACCGTTCGGGGTGCACCCGGCAGCAGACACCTCCCACCTGGACCGGAATGTGCTGATGTGGCCAACGCAGGTCAACAACACCAGGAACGGTACGGTGTCGTCCCACAGGAGCCACCTGGCCCGGACCGGGAGAACGATGAGCAGCGCCCAGGACCATCTCACCCATCTCGACCCATCGGGCGCGGCGCGCATGGTCGACGTCTCGGACAAGGACGTCACCGCCCGCACCGCCCGCGCCAGCGGCCGTGTGCTCGTCGCCCCGCGCGTCGTGGAGCTGCTGCGCGGCGACGGCGTCCCCAAGGGCGACGCGATCGCCACCGCGCGGATCGCGGGCATCATGGGCGCCAAGCGCACCCCGGACCTGATCCCGCTGTGCCATCCGCTCGCCCTCTCGGGCGTGACCGTGGACCTCACGGTCGCCGACGACGCGGTGGAGATCATCGCCACGGTCCGCACCACCGACCGCACGGGCGTCGAGATGGAGGCCCTGACGGCGGTCAGCGTGGCCGCGCTGACGGTGATCGACATGGTGAAGGCCGTCGACAAGTCCGCCGTCATCACGGACGTCCGGGTGGAGGAGAAGACGGGCGGCAAGTCCGGCGACTGGAGCCGGGCATGAGCGGCTCACCGACGTACCGCGCCCTGGTCGTCACCGCGTCCAACCGCGCCGCCGCCGGGGTCTACGCCGACAAGGGCGGCCCGCTGCTCGTGGAGGGGCTGGCGGCGCTGGGCCTGGCGGTCGACGGGCCATGGGTGGTCCCCGACGGCGACCCGGTGGAGGCGGCCCTGCGTGACGCGGTGGCCGCTTCGTACGATGTCGTCGTGACCACGGGCGGCACGGGCATCTCGCCCACCGACCGCACCCCCGAGGCGACCCGCCGGGTGCTGGACTACGAGGTTCCGGGCATCGCGGAGGCGGTCCGCGCCGAGGGCCTGGCCAAGGTGCCCACCGCCGCGCTCTCCCGCGGCCTGGCCGGGGTCGCCGGGACGACCCTGATCGTCAACCTGCCGGGGTCGACCGGCGGTGTACGGGACGGGCTCGCGGTCCTGGGGCGGCTTCTGGTCCACGCGATCGAGCAGTTGCGCGGCGGCGACCACCCCAGACCGGCCGACCCTCCTGATCCCGCCGGCCCCGCACACCCCGACACCGGTCGCCCCACCGCCCCCACGGGTCCCACCGCCCCCACCGGTCCGGCCGGGAGCGCGCGCTGAACGCGCCCTGGCCGGTCGCGCTGGCGGACGGCGACACGATCCTTCGCCCTATAAAGCTGCGCGACCAGCGCGCGTGGCGCGAGGTCAACCAGCGCAACCGCGACTGGCTGCGCCCTTGGGAAGCCACCATTCCGCCGCCCCCGCCCGGCGGCCCCGTCACCCACCGGCCCACCTACCGCCAGATGGTCCGCCATCTGCGCGCCGAGGCGCACGCCGGGCGGATGCTGCCCTTCGTGGTGGAGTACCGGGGGCGGCTTGCCGGACAGCTGACGGTGGCCGGAATCACCTGGGGCTCGATGTGCTCGGGCCATATCGGCTATTGGGTCGACGAGGCGGTCGCCGGCCGCGGGGTCATGCCGACCGCCGTGGCGCTCGCGACCGACCATTGCTTCCGTACGGTCGGACTGCACCGCATCGAGGTGTGCATCAGGCCCGAGAACGGGCCGAGCCGCCGGGTGGTGGAGAAACTGGGATTCCGCGAGGAGGGGCTGCGCCCCCGCTACCTCCACATCGACGGCGCCTGGCGCGATCACCTGGTCTTCGCCCTCACGGCGGAGGAGGTTCCCGAGGGGCTGCTGGCGCGGTGGCACCGGATGAGGCCGGGCGCATCACAGAAATAAAATATTTGTTCGAAATAAGTGTTCGATAACTTCCGCCAATTGAGCACATTCCCATCCTGGTCATCCCAACAATCACAAAAAAAGTTCGAGATATCAGCCAGATCGTGCGACACACCGCGCCAATTGGCAGATGGCCTCGCGCGGACCCCTCTACCGTGTGACCGTGAGCAGCAGTGGCCTCATCTACGCAGTCATCGTCGGGGCCTGGGCCGCCTATTTGGTGCCGATGTGGCTTCGTAGGCAGGACGAGCTCAATGAAGCCCGTCCCACGGAGCGCTTCAGCACCGCCATCCGGCTGTTGTCCGGACGGGCGGGCATGGAGCGTCGTTACGCCAAGGAACGGGCGGAGCTCGAGGCCCTCGGGGGCCTGGAGGACCAGGACGGCCGCGCCGACGACGCGGACCGCCCCGAGGCCGGGGGAGACGCCGCCGGCCCGGACCGGCGCGTGGCCGAGCCGGACGCCGTGACCGACGCGGTCGACGTCCGGGCCTTCGCCGACCCCGTGACCATGCGCGCGCCCGTGCCGCCCCACGCCGCACCGCCCGCCGACGGCCCTGCCCCGGCGTCTCCCGCCTCTCCTGTGGGAGCCTCCGGCCCGTCCCCCGGCACCGCGGCCCGCAACCCGCGCGCGAAGGTGCTGGCGCGCCGCCGGCGCACCACCATCGTTCTCTTCGTCGCCTTCACCCTCGGCGCGGTCGTCGCGGCGGTCGGCGGCCTCACCTTCCTGTGGGCCCCGGGCCTCCCGGCCGTCCTGCTGAGCGCGTACATCGCCTACCTCCGCACCCAGGAGCGCCGCCGCTTCGCCTTCACCATGGACCAGCGCCGCGCCGAGCTGGCCGCCCAGCGCCTCCGCGAGCGCCGCCCGCGCGCCTGCCCGCCCGCCGAGGACCCCACCGACGACGGCCCCGCCGAGCCGCCGGCCCGCGCCGAGGCCGACCGGGCCGCCCCGGCGGCCTCCCCGCACGCGGCCGGCCGCCGCGCCCTGGTCGAGCAGACGGACCACGCGGAGTGGGTGGACCAGCAGCGCGAGCGCGAGCGCGGACCCGCCTCCGGCGAGAGCTGGGAGCCGGTGCCCGTCCCCCTGCCCACCTACGTCACCGCGCCCGTCGCCCCCCGCGCGACCGGCAACGTCGACCTGGGCGCCCCCGACGCCTGGAGCTCCGCCCGCTCCAGCGCTGCGGAGCCCACCCACGCCCCCGACCCCGCCGCCCGCGGCCCCCGCGAGCGCGGCCGCACCCCCCTGTTCGACCAGTACGCCGACGAGGACCGCCCCCGCGCCGCCAACGAGTGACCCTGACCAGCGGGGACCGTCCTGGCACCGGCGAGGAACGGATTTCCAAGCACCCCGGACGGGATGCTAGAGTTTCACTCGCTGCAAGGGCCTGTGGCGCAGACTGGTAGCGCACCTCGTTCGCATCGAGGGGGTCAGGGGTTCAAATCCCCTCAGGTCCACACAGCGGCTGTTCTTGAGTTAGCTCGAGAATGGTTCACGAGATCCCGTCCGATCTGATTGATCGGGCGGGATCTTGGCGTTTCTGGGGTCTGTTCGAGGTGCTGTCCGAACGCGGGTGGGTTCTGGAGTGGGTAGCTCGGTGGACGACGCCGTGGGTTCGGGGGTGGTTTGGGTGCGGAGGGCGCGCCGGGGCCGCTGTTGGGTGTGCGGGTGCCAGAGCTGTGGAGCCGGGATGTCAGGTGTTTGCGGTGACTGTGGGTGGGGCGGGTGGTGGAAGTCCGGTCGTCATGGTGGGCGGCGTGAGGCTGTCCAGCTCGGTGACGTTCTGGGTTTCGTGATGGGTAGCGGCTTCGGTGGTCGTGTTCTGCCGGGTGAACAGGATGTGCAGGTTGATGCTGCAGACCATCAGAGCGATGAGGATGGTCTGGGCTGCGCGGCCGTGCGCGAGGCGACTTTTCGGGTCGGCGATGTTGATTCCGTGGCCCTTGGCTCTGGCGTTCAGGCCCTCGATGTTCGCGCGGCCGGGCCGGTAGGCGTCTTGCCATGTGGGGCGGAGGTAGTGCCGGTCCTGGCGGAATTTGTCGATCTTGCCGAGGTCGCCTGGGCGGACGGTGATGGTGGGCTTCTGGCAGATCCTCGGCAGTTCGTCTTTCGGCAGGGGCCGCAGACGTTCCGCCTGAGGGATGGGGACGGTGGGCTTGGCCGCACTGTGTGCGGCGGTGGCCCGTCGGCTGGTGAGGTCCACCACACTCGGCCGTGGTGGAGGAATGTGCTGGGCTTGGTTGAAACGGGGGCAGACCACCGAGGGCGAGGGGCCTGCGGCGGGGCACTGCAGCCGGATCGCGCCCCGTGTGTCTGCGGACTGTTTGAGGCGGAGGAAGTACGGCTCGCGGGTCTCGATGAGCTTCGTGAGCTGCTGGTCGTCGTCGATCTCGCGCACGGCTCTGTCGTCCAGGCCGGTTGTGGCGTGCGCGAGAGCGGTGGGTATGGCGGGGCAGGCCAGGGAGCCGTCGATGAGGACGGCGCCTTGGTGGGTGCCCTGGACACCACGCTGCTCTTGTTTGTAGTCGAGGACGAGCTGGTAGCCCAGGCGGCGGGCGGGCTGGGCGAAATGCGGGCCGGTCTGGTCGGTGTAGGCACGGTCGGCGGCCAGTATTCCGGTCGGGAAGCCGAACGGGACGAGGGCGGTGAGGGCGTGGACGGCGTTGGGCCCGGTCCGTTTGCCGGGGGTGTCCAGGACGAGGCCGAGCGCGAGTTGCGGATGCCGGCTGACGCGCTCACCCGCTTGCGGGTGTCCGGCGGGATGTCGGCGGCTGGCGGCGACGAGCAGGGTGGCGCTGTGCCCGAAGATGCCTTCCTCCGCGCCTCCGCAGTAGTGCCAGCCCGCGGTGAGTTCCACGGAGGCGAGTTCGCGTCGTTCGCTGGGCGGATGGTGCCATGCGGGGACCGGGGTGGTGTCGACACCGATATCGCCTCGCCAGCCCTTGAACAGGCCACGGCGGTGGGCGAGACGCACGGTGACCAGCACCAGACGGTCGCTGATCTCCTGCAAAAGTATCCGGCGCCGTACATGTTCGGCGTCCGCGTCCTCCCAGGCTGCCGCCACGTCTGTGGCTTCGTCGGCGGGCAGCCGGCTGCGCCGGTCACAGCGGTACGGGTCGAGGGCGCTGGTGAGGCGGTCAAAGGCACGGTAGACGCGGCGGGTGAACGCGTGCCGGGCATGGTCATCAAGGTGTCTGGCATCGGGGACGCCCAGCCAGGACCGGGCGGGGGCGCGCAGTTCGTCGAGCAGAACTCGGCAGGCGTTGGCGAGGCTGGCGCTGTGGTGATAGTGCAGCGACAGCAACAGGCCCACCAGCGCCGTCCGCACCGGCAGTCCCTTCGGGCCGGGACGGCCCTCGAGCTCTGCGTCGATCAGGTCCAGCACTCCGGAGGCGTGCAGCAGGGCGTCCAGCTGCCCGACCTTGGAGTCCGGGATCTCGACGGGCGCGTCGGTGACCGGCCGCGGCCGGCACAGCTTGATCTTCTCCAGGTTCCGCCAGGCCTGGGGCTTGGTCACGCCTGCTCCGGGCCCCGCAGCAGTCGAGCCGCAGTGAAGGCATCGATGGGCGGCACCAGGTGCTGCCAGCGGGCCAGGGAGGCGGCGGAAGCGAGCCCGGCCGCCTGGGCGATCAGATGGTGATCAATGTGCGCGCGCATCAGGTCGACGATCCACGTCGCCCGCAGCCTGCCCACCGACAGCGCAGGCAGCCCATCCGGTGGCCGGTGGGTGAGGGACCAGGAGCTGATCAGGTTCTTCGCGTACTCGGTGGTGCGGCGCGGCCGGAACAAGTACCCGCCGCCGGCTCGGTCGGCGAGTTCTCCCAGAACGGTGTCCCAGGCGGCGCGGGCGACGAGCGGGACCAACCGGTCGACGCCGGTATGCAAAAGCGGTCCGCCGCTTCGCGGGCGCCGCAGGTCCCGGCCGCGGCTGGCCGCCACCTCCTTCGGCGTAAGCCCGTAACCCGCCCCGAGCCCCAGGAGCGCGAGAGCGTCGGTGTGCTGCTGGCGGGGCAGGTGCGTGGCCCAGTGCCGCAGACCCGCCAACTCGCCCGATGTGTAGGGCTGATGGCTCTGCGCGGTGGCATGCAGCCGGGCCGGTGCGGCTTCCCCGCGCTCGCTCCAGGCCAGCGCGTCCCGCACCCGCAACAGCCAGGTCCGGTAGGTCCGCACCGACGACGCCTCGATATCCCCGGCGCGCGAGAGGACGAAGGCGTCGATGACCTCGTTGCGCAGCCACGCATCCGGCTCCCGCTCCACGCCCGTTGTTTCCGCCCACAGCGCCAGAGTGGCAGTGACGTGCAGCAGCTGCTCCACCTCGTAGGGCACCGCGCTCACCGCTGCCGCGACCACCGACCGCACCAAGGGCGCGACCTCGTCCCAGACCGGCGGCGCGTCCCGCGGCCGGTAGCGCGTGATTTTCATGGACGTATCCGGATCAAGAACCACAGTCCATGCATACCGGCTGGACAAGCAGCCATTCCAGGACTGATCAACTTCGATGGAGAGGACGGTGCGCGCATGGTCGGCGGACGCGCCCGCGCACGCTCCCCCAGGCAACTGACCAGTGATCCGGAAGCCTGGCCCGAACACCCCAGCCCTGACCCCGGAGCAGAGGCGGTCCGCCAGATCGCCCGCACCCTTGGCCAAGCCCTGGCCGACCAGGGTTTGAGTCTGCGGGCGGCCGCGGTCGGCTCCGGCGTCAACCGGCAGGCCATCGCCGACCTGCTGGCCGGACGGTCCTGGCCGGACGTGGCCACCATCGCCCGGCTGAACGCCTTCATCGGGATCCGACTGTGGCCGCAGCAGCCCACTTGTGACCGGAAGAGGGAACAATGAGCCTCGATTCGCACCTGGATTCGCACGATCGCGACCAGGGCAGGACGAATTCGCGGCTCCGCTCGCCGAGTGGAGAAGACCCCCACTAACCTCGGATGTGCGAGAGCCACCTTTGCGGGACGCTCAAGCAACCGGCACCGCCGAGCTGAACCCTCGGCGGTGCCAGCCTCTTCGCCGCCAGACCAGGCATAAAGCCCAGCCCGACGGACGTTTCATCAGCCCACCCCGGACTCCTCTCGGCGCTCACTGTCGGCATGCGCGATGGAGAACCAGGCCGTCGGGCCCTCAACCGCCCGGCCTTCCTTCACCAGTTTCTTCAGTCGGGAGCGAGTCGTCTCCACCCGCCGCGCGTTGGACGTGTCCTCGCCAATCGCCGCAGCGATGTCCTGCACCTTCATAGCCCGCCCGGCACCCGCCAAGAGCACCAGCATCCGCTCCCGCGCCGTTTCCAGATCCACCGGGCCGGGCGTCTGCGGTGCCTGCCCCGTCTGGGCGCCCTCACCAGCAGTCCCTTCCCCACCACTGGCACCCTGACGGGCTGCAGGGCTCTCGGCAGCCCACGGCTCTTGGGTTTGGGGTTCGTCACGGTGAGAGCTTTCACTCATCAGGGACAGCGCCGTCTCACGTGTGATCGCCAGGCGAGCCAGCCACTGTTCCGTCGCGGCGACCTTCTCGCGCAGAGCAGCCAACTCGCCACGGGCGACGGCTTCTTCCTCGTCCAACCGCTTGAAAAGTGGCGTCATCGTCAGCTCTGCCTCCTGCCCCGACGTGCAGGCCCCGACGCAAGGACCGCCAGAGCCATGACCCACCGTAGAAGAGCACGCCACAAGATCGCAGAAGGTGATCGCCAATGATCCCTAACGACAACTACCGTCTGCCCACTGTGCGTTAGGTGCCCAGACCGGACTGGCGAGGATCGAAGCCCGTGCGTCACATCGCCTGTCGCTCGCTGTCCACCACAAGTGGACAAATCGCGCTCCCGTCCTCGGCGGTTGCGGCTAGCGTCTACCTGACTCGTGCAGACAGCTCAGAGGAGGCACTTGTGGCTGCACTCATGCGACGGATGACAGCAAGTAACGCGATGATCGCCGGAATACTCGTCGTCTCCGCTTGCTCAACCGAAGAAGCGGCAAGCCGCCCAACGGCGACCCCGACCACGGAAGCACCCTCAAGAACCGCAAGACCCCCGTTAACCGCCGAGCAGCTGAAGGCACTCACCCTCAAGGACAGGGATGTACCACAGGCCCACGACGTGCCTGTGCAGGACCCTGTTCCGGAAAGTGAGCAACGCACCTACCCGCCCGTCTCGGATGCCTCTTGCCAGAGAGTCCTTGACGTGCTTGACGCCGAGAACGCGTCCGCCGTCGTGCTCCAGATCTTCAATTGGAAGAAGAACATTATGGGGGGCGGGTCCACGCTGGCTTCGTACGACGACACGAAGGCAGAAGGGGCTTTTCAGCAGCTACATGACTCGCTCACGACCTGCAGGTCCTTTACGGGAGTCGGCCAGTTCGGGAAGTTCAACGCCAAGATCACTGTGGAGAAGGCCCCGGATGTCGGGGACGAGGCCCTTAGTTTCCACGTGATCATGCCACTGCCAGACGGAGATGGGTTGCGGGACGAACACCATGTTTTCGTGCGGACGGGCAACGTCACAGCGAGCTTCACAGATCTGAACATAGGGGTGAAGGCCCAGTTCCCCTTCGATCTCATCAACAAGCAGGTCGAACGGCTGCATACTGCCCAGCGTCCCTGACCACCCGTGCCCCTCTCGGTGGCTGGCTTTGCGGGAAGCGATCAGTTGGCAGATGGGAAGCGATCTTTAAAGGAACGCGAAGCCGCTGGCAGAGGACACTCGTGAACAGCCCACACAGCTGGCTGTTCTTGAGTTAGCTCGAGAGCGGTTCACGAGATCCCGTCCGATCTGATTGATCGGGCGGGATCTTGGCGTTTCTGGGGTCTGTTCGAGGTGCTGTCCGAGCTTGTGACGCTGCACTCTGAAGATCACCTATGCAGGTGATGAAGATCGCCGGAAACCACGGGGCACAGGACTCAAGCGGCGCCCGGACAAGAGAAGTCGAAGACGACCGGTTTTTCTGCCCCACTGGTCGACACGTGGGGGCCGAAGGAGTCGGAGGGCCAGTCGCAGTGGGTGATTTTCGCGCCGAGCCAGGTGACAGCCACGCATTTCCAGGTCGCGGTGTCCCAGATACCGAGCGTGTACGGGCGTTCTACGAGGGCGACCCACCGCCCGTCCGGGGCTGCGCTGAGCAGCGTTGGGTGGCGTGCGTGCCACGCCAGGCCAGCCATGCCCCATTGGGGCCGGCGACGAGTTCGGAGATCTGCCCGTAGAACCTGCCGGTGTGCAGGAGATGGCCCGTGGCGGAATCCCACAGCCGGATGACGGCGTCGTCGCCGTCCCTGCTGTCGGTTGCCAGCCATGCCCCGTCCGGATCGACGGCACAAAGCTGGGTGCTCTCCTGCCCGGTGAGCAGGGTGCGCACCGTGCGGGTGGCCGTGTCCCAGAGGCGGAGGACGCCATCGGCACAGATCGTCACCACGTGGCTGCCGCCGGGTGTGGGCACGCACTTGTCGACGGCCGTGGCATGCCCGCTGAGCGATGCCCAGACCTGGCCGGTGGCCGGATCCCGGAGGTGCACTGTGTGGCCGTCGTCGGCCACGGTGGGCGACCAGCCTGGATCGGCGGCGGCGGTGTGACGCGCGCGGTCCACACGCTTGGGCGGTTGTGGCGGTTCAGCTGCCACCGAGCTGTCATGCCGAGCAGGGATGTCCCACACGCGCAGGACGGCCTCGAACCGGTCCAGGGTGGCGAACCAGCTGCCGTCGGAGGCTCCGGCGAACGCTCCGAACGCGGGAACGCGGGTGCGCATGCTGCCGGTTGCCGCGTCCCGGATTCGTGTCGAGTCCCCGTCTCCGGCGGCGAGCCACGTCCCGTCGGGCGACGAGAGGAGAGCCGTGCCGCTCTCGGGCAGCACGTGGCGGGTCCGCCAGGTGGCGGTGTCCCACACCCGTACGGTGCCGTCACGCCCGGCTGTAACGAGCCACGTCCCGTCCGGCGACACGGCGCGGCCGTGGATGGCGTCCGTGTGCCCGGCCAGCACTGCCAGCAAAGTGCCCTCACGGGTGTCCAACACCCGTACCGTGCGGTCCCGGTCGTCAGTGATGGCCAGCCAGGAGCCGTCAGCGAGCAGGGCGCGGCAGCCGGGAGTGAGTGGAACGGCGAACCGCAGCGTTCCCGTGGCGGTGTCCCACGCCTGGGCTTCGTCGTTCGCGCTGATCAATGCCAGCCACGATCCGTCCGGCTCCGCCACCGCCGCGGGTATCGGCGAGCTGTCGCCGTCGGCGAGTACACGGCCGGTGCCGATCTCCCACACTGTGACGCGCTCACCGATCCCGGCAAGCGATGAACTGTCGTGGGCCACGACACAAGCGGCCTCGGCGCTGCCCCGGGCCAGAATCGTCCGCCGGGGCACCGGATCGGTCCCGGGCGGCCACGAGTGCGCGAAGAGGCGCGGCCGGGGTGGCAGGCTTCGCACGAACGTGTGCAGAAGTGGTGCGAGTTCGGGGACGCCGCGCAACTGGTTCACCAGCTCCGACGGCAGGCTGTCGCGGGCCTCTGCGGCGCGCAGTTCGGCTTGGTCCGGTATCAGTACCGCCTTCGGGTCGGCGTCCCACTGCCTGGCCCGGTCGAGCACGTGTGCCGACCGCGCGAGCGACCGGGCCAGCGCCCGTGCCCCGTCCGTGTCCACGAGCGCCGCGTCCGCCTCCGCCGCGGCGGTGCCGCAGGCCCGGATCGTTGCCGTCAGCCAGCGCAGGTCGCCCAGCAACCCGGCGAGTTCCGTCACTCGGCCGGACTCCAGAAGATGGCCGGGCAGATGTTCCCACAGGTACCCCTCGCTGCACGGCAGCAGCCACCAGGCGGCCCCCTCGCCGTCGGGGGGAAGGCGCCGGCGAGCGACCCGCACCAGGGCCGCGTGCACCCCGGTGAGCGTGGCCGCGGCGATCCGAGCCCGCAGAAAGGCCCGCACGTCCGGGTCCAGACGCACCGTGAGGCCGTGGTCGGCGAGTATCGACAGGTCGACGAGATCGGCGCACAACCGCTCGCCGGCACGGTGGTCGAGTGCGCCTCGCTCGCGCCACAGGGCCAGGAGCACCGTACGTTCGACGCGAGCGCCTGTGGCGAACACCGCCAGTTCGCCCCATAGCCGCCCGTGGTCGGGGGCCGGCAACTCCATGGCCGATGTGACGTCTTCAGGCTTGGTCTTCCCCCGCCCCCACGTGAACGCGCAGTCCCTACCGTTCGTCACGCCGCCATTGATAGCGCGCAATGCCGAGGCGGCCTCCACGCCCGGCAGCGGCGCCCGATTCAGCATTCCGTAAACAAGCGTGATTGAGCGGGTAGTTGGGTCGGGAATCGGGAAAACGGGAATCGGGAACCATCACGCCAGGGCCCGGTGGCATCGCCCGGGCCCCGGAACGGGGGGCAGACATGGATGCAAGGGACAGGGAGGGCGCATCAGTACCCTCCGAGCAACCGCCCCCACGACCACCGCTGCCCCCGCTGCCCCCGTACCCCCCACGCCCGCCGCAGGCGCCGCACCCCTCTCAATCGCCGCCGGACAGTCAGGCGTCCCGGACAAACAGAGCGCGCACCTGGCTCAAGAACGCGCCTCACCCGTATGGGCGTTGGGGCGCCCTGGCGCTGGTCGTGGTGCTCATCGCCGGTCTGACGACCTTTGTGCTCTGGCCGCGCGAGGAGGAGAAGACGCCCCCGCAGCTGGCCTCGGCGGCCACGAAGAGCCTGCGCGCCTGGCGTGGGGTCACCTATGCGGGGACCACGGTGGACGGCAACGGCGCGATCGTCGGCTTCCGGCTGACGGTCGCCCGCGACGGCACCGCGTACGGAACCCTGAGCCGTGACTCGGGGGCGCTCGCGGAACTCGCCGTGAGCCCGGAGCGAACCCTTCTGCGCGGCAACCAGCAGTGGTGGTTCGGGCACGAGCCGGGCAGCGCCGACGCGCTGGCGAACACCTGGGTGGCCGACCCGCCGCACGGTGTGACCGGCCTGGCCGAGCTGTCCCGGCTGACTCCGGCGGCGCTTGCCGATGCCCTCCTTGATGAGGACTCCGACGGTTCGTCCGGGGCTGACAAGTGGCGCCAGAGCGGGTCCACGTCGGTGAACGGCCGCCCGGCGAAGGTACTGACCGATGGCACCCTGCGCATCGTGGTGACCGCGTCCGCTCCGTACCGGCCGCTGTCGGTCGGCCTGCCGGGTTCCGCCGAGCCTCAAGGCTCCACCACGCCCGAACCCCTGCCGGACATCGGGGATGCGCGCACCGCTGCCTTCCGCTCCGGCCCGCCGGGCGGCGCCGTACGGTCCGCGGGCCACGCGAGCGCGGCGGCCGGTGAGCCCGCGCCGGACCCGGGCCTGTCGTCCGCGGTCAGTGAGCCCGACAAGGCTCAGGTGCAGCGCACAACGGAGGCAGTACGCCGGGTCGACGCAAAGCAGGAGCAGGCCGAGCCGCTGAGCGAACGCGTGGCGGCGCAGCCGGACGTGGCGGTGCAGGCCACCCCGACCCCGCCGCTCTGCACCACTCCGAGCTGCACGGCCGCCGTGACCGTGACCAATCGGGGTACGGCTCCGGCCAGTGGCACGGTGATGGTGACCGTAGCGGGCCAGACGGCGCTGAACAGTCCCGTTTCGGTGCCTCCCGGTGGGAACCGTGCGCTGACGGCGACGGCGAGGAATGTGGCACCGCCCGGCCAGACGATTCCGGTGACCTGGTCCGTCGTCTTCTACGCACCGGATGTCATGGGCGACGACCCGGCGCTCGTCAAACGGCTGGCGGACCGGGGCTTCCGGCTCAACGAGCCGATGGGCGACCAGCGTGTCAACAGCGGCCCGCCCAACGGCAAGGCCGTGCTCGAGCTCCTCGACGCCATGACGCCTGGCATCGGTCCGCGGACCAGCCCCCTGCTCCGCAAGCAACGGATCAGCGATGTCGGCCAGACGGTGGCCAATCTGGTGCAGCAGGGCGCGTTCGAGCCGTTCTACGAACTGGTCGTGAACTCCGACAACCTGAAGCTCTCCGACGAGAGCGGATTTGGGGAACTACGGGAGAAGACAGCCCAGTTCAGCGACTCTGACCGGCGGACGCTCCAGCACGCGAGCGATCTGGCGCGAGCGGGGCACGAGGTCGTCTGGGGCACCACCTTCAAACCCGCGGGCTCTACGGACGGGTACAAGGCCGACCTCCAGGACCTGACCCGTAAGCAGACCATCCAGCGCAAGGCGGTGTCCGGGAGCACGGACGCGGTCGTGAACGACTTCGCGAAGGCGATCGGCGAACTGTCCGGTGACGGGGTGACCCCGCCCGGCTTCAGCAAGGTCGCCTGGGTCGACATCGCCCCGAACGCCACCACGGCCCTGGTCGGCATGGACCGGCAGGCGCTGGTGAAGGAGTTGAAGAGGCTCAAGCTCGACAAGCACTGCCGGGGCGCGGGCGGGCCCGCCTTCGACGCGGCCGTGTTCACCACCTATCCGCCCGGCCCCGACGGCACCCCGCAGCGTACGAACAGTGTGTTCACCTGCAACGAGCTGTTGAGCCGGGCCGCCGACCACCGTAAGTACATCCAGAACGAAATGATCTGGAAGACCAACAACGACCCGGTCTGGTTCTCTGACAACTACGACAGCATCGGCCGCCGTCAGAGCAAGGCCACGGCGGAGAACGGCGTCGGGCTGCCTCAGCTCGCCAAGGACAACGAGAACAACTGGATCTCCAGGCACGAGCTGCCCTCGGCACCCGGCGCGAGGCTGTCCCCCGCGAAGTCCGTCGGCCCGGGCTCGGTCGGCGACAGGAAACGGAGCAGCCTGCTCGACAAGGTCGCCGACCACCGCAAAGCCTCCGTGGATCTCACCAACGCGGAGCGGAAGTTCCGGGAGAGTCGCACTGCGGCCAGTCAAGTGGCCAGTCAACGGGCACTCGACAAGGCACGGCAGACATACCGAAAGGAACTCGGCGTCAAGCCCAACAACAGCTCCATATCCGAGCGGCTCGGCGAGAGCGCGGCCCGCTATCACGTCGTTCCGAAGGAGTTCCCGGGCGCCGAGTGGATCTCACTGCCCAAGACCCCCAACGGCGCGGATATGTTCGACCAGTTGTACCGGCTCAAGGACGGCGAGCTGCTCATCGTCGAGGCCAAGGCGCCGTCCAGCGGTCTCGGCTGGCGTCAGGGGAAGGGTCGCCACAAGGGCAAGCTGGTCCAGCAGGGGACCAGGGAGTACGTGGAGACGATCATCGAGCTGATGAAGGAGCGTGCGGAGAAGTCCCCGCGGGACGGCAAGCTGGCGCGGGACCTGGAGGAGGCGCTGAAGCAAGGCAAGCTCCGCTATGTCCTCGTGAAGGCGAAGGAGGGCGGCGGCTCCTACGCGGGTGCCACTCTGCGGGACTGTGACATCTCCTAGTGTGCTGCGCCCGTAGTTGTTCGTCAGCTGTGCTGCCGACGTGCGCGGCACCGGGCAGCGTCCCTCACCCAGGCACCGGTTCAGGCTGTTGGCGAAGGCGGCAGGTCGTCGAGTCCTGACAGCGCCCGCCATTGGTCCTGGGTCACCTCCAGGTACCGCAATCCCTTCAGCTCGGTCACCGTGGCGATGTCGGCGACGGGCGCCGCCGCGATGTCCAGCGCCCACCGTCGCTGTACCTGGTGTGCCTGCCGGACAGGTTCGGCAGGTCCGCGTCGATCCACAGGCTCTTGTCGTGATGGCGGTAGTCACCGCGTTCCAGCGCTTCCACCAGACGGCGCAGGAATGTGGTCACCGAGTCAGCGACGTACGTCGGCCCCTGCGTGTAGTCGACTCCTACCGCGATGACCTGCCCGGGACGACCGTTCGGCCCGGGATCCATGTCCACGGCGAGCCAGTTGTCCGGCGGTGTCGAAGGCGAACCGGAGCCAGCCCGCACGCAGCGGCGACCTCCGGACGGTGTTCGGGGGCTGGGCATCGAACACTGTCCGGCGCCAGGGTTCGAGCTCCCATTCCTGCGCGATGAGCCGCCGGTAGTGGTGGAAGAGCCGCACCGCCTCGTCCGGATCACCAGCGGGAACCGCTGACTCAGGCCCTGCCCGGTCGTCACCCCGGTCGGGTGGAATGAAGTCTTCATCGATGGCATAAAGGAACGGCGACTTCTGCGGGGAGGACGTCGTCACGCCGCCGCAACCTAGCACCCGCCCTCGAGATCACGGGGAACGATCTTCGAGACGTCGCAACAGCCCGTCACGCCTGCGGCTGGGTGAGTTTGGCGGCCACGGCGTCGAGGACCCAGTCCAGGCCGGTCGCGAAGGATGCCTCGGCGTCCACGTCCGTGCCGTCGTACACGGCCTTGGCCAGCGCCGGGAAGCGGCCCGTGGCCAACATTCTCGTCACATGCGGGCCGGAGGCGCGCTGCCAGTCGCGCTTGGACAGGCCCGTGGCGCGCTCGGCTCGCAGGTTCGCGATCTCGCGCCTGATCGCGCCGGTGAAGTAGGCGCTGACAGTCTCCACGGCGCGCATGACGGTGTCGATGTCGGCGAGGCCGTCGAGGGCGGCCAGCGTGGCCTCGGTCACGGCGAGGCCGTTCGGGCCCAGGCTCGGGCGGCCGCCGAGCAGATCGGCCAGCCATTCGTGACGGAGAGCGGCCTGCCTGGTGCGGTGGGCGAGGATGCGCAGCGCCTCCCGCCAGTCACCGGGCTGCTCCTCGGGGAGGATCTCGGCCTGGACCTCGTCCACCATGAGGTCGAACAGCTCTTCCTTGGTGGAGATGTATCCGTACAGCCGCATCGGGCCGGCGTCCAGCCGGGCGGCGACCTTGCGCAGCGACACCGCCTGTAGCCCGCCCTCGTCGGCCAGCGCGACGGCGGCGGCGACGATCCGCTCCCGGTCGAGCGGCACGGGGCGAGTCGGCGGCTCCGGCCGGTCCCACACAGTCATGGTCACACCATACTGTTGCGATGCATTGTAAGGGTCCAATACAGTGTATCGACATGAGACACCGAATCGCCGTGGTCGGAAGCGGCCCTGGCGGCCTTGCCTTCGCCCGCGTCCTGCACCGCCATGACCACCCCGTCACCGTCCTCGAACGCGATCCCGCCCCCGACGCCCGCCCCCCGGGCGGCACGCTGGATCTGCACGAAGGGCTGGGTCAGCTCGCGCTGGACAAGGCGGGGCTGCTGGCGGAGTTCCAGGCGCTGTCCCGTCCCGAGGGGCAGGCCATGCGCATCCTGGACGCGGACGGGACCGTCCTGCGCGACTGGCGACCCGGTCCAGATGACCAGGCCAATCCCGAGATCGACCGCGGGCAACTCCGTGACCTGCTGCTCGGCCCTCTCGACGTCCGGTGGGGGCGGGGTGTGACGCAGGTGGTGCCGGGGACCCCGGATGGCGTGCTGGTCCATTTCGCGGACGGGCGACAGGAGACGTTCGACCTCGTGGTCGGCGCGGACGGCGCCTGGTCCCGGATCCGCCCGGCGGTCTCATCGGTGACGCCGCACTACACCGGCGTCACCACGGTCGAGACCTCCCTGGACGACGTCGACACCCGCCACCCTGACCTCGCCCGGTTGATCGGCGACGGTTCCCTGGCTGTGTACGGCGTGAACCGAGCGCTCGTCGCCCAGCGCAACAGCGGCGGAAACGTCAAGGTGTACGCCCAGTTCCGCGCGTCCCTGGACTGGCACACGGACCTGGACCTGGCCGATGTCGAGCCCGTGCGATCGAGCCTGCTGGCTCTGTTCGACGGCTGGGCCGCTCCCGTGCTCGACCTCCTCCGCCACGGCACCGCTTTCGTCCACCGCCCCCTCTACGTCCTGCCCGTGTCCCACACCTGGACCCACGTCTCCGGGGTGACGCTCCTGGGCGACGCCGCCCATCTGATGCCCCCCTTGGGGGCGGGCGCGAACCTCGCGATGCTGGACGGCGCCGAACTCGCCGAGTCCATCGCCACCGGCTCCGGAGATCTGGACGAGGCCGTCCGCGCCTTCGAGGAACGGATGTGGGCACGGGCCGGCAGGTGGGCGAAGATCACGATGGCCGGTCTGGAACGCCTTGTGAGCCCGGACCCCGCGGAAGCCCTCGCCCTCTTCGACCAGGTCCAGCCATCCTGACCGCCGAGCGCGCCAGCACTCCGATCCTCCTCGTGGCCCGCGCCTACGCTCGCGTGAACCCGTGGCTCCGCTCCACTTTCGCCACGTGCAGCGTGTAGTTCTGGTACCACTCGGCCTGCCCGCGCTTCTGCGCCGCGCGGTGCTCGGCGTTGCTCCGCCACTCCGTGAGGGCGTCGGCGTCGCGGAAGTACCCGACGGTGATGGACAGCCCGCCAGGGGTGTGGGCTTGGTCCATCCCCAGGAACCCAGGGACGTCCTTCACCAGGTCTTCCATGTGTGCGGCGGTCTCGCTGTAGCCGCTCTGGTCCTGGGTGCGCACCGCAGTGAAGACAGCGACGTAGTAGGGGGGTTCATAGGCCTCGACGGGCGTGACAGGTGCTTCGGAGTGATTGCTCATGGCGCCACTGTGGGGCGGGACGCGCCCAACGATCAAGGGTCTTTACCGAGCGGGATACATAACGGATCCGGCTCTTGGCCAAAGCTCTCCGAGCTTCAGTCGTGCCAGCTCGGCTCTTGGGCCATCAGCTGTTGCCAGGTGGGCCAGGGCGCGCCGGTTTTCTGGCGGAGGAGCTCGCCGGGCATGGTGAACACCGGGGCTTTGTGGGGTTTGGCGAGTGCCTGGTCGACGATCGTGTCGTCCCAGACGATGTCGACGCGGTCGGCGGCCATCCCCTGGTCGGTGAGAAAGCGGGCGGCCAGGTCGGCGCCGTCGAGGTTGAAGGTCTGGTCGCGGTCGCCTTCACGGCTGAGTCCGGCGTCGTGCAGTAAGCAGCCGAGGAACAGCAGCTCGTCGTCGTCGTCGTGGTCGGGCCGCAGTCCTCGACACTCGCCGAGGAAACGGCCGTAGAGATAGGTGCGCAGGCTGTGGTTGAAGATCGCCGGCGCTTCGATGCCGCGGGTGTGGTGCAGGGCCTTCAGGGCCAGGGCGGTGCGAGGGAACGGTAAGCCGGCGTACGGGTCGGTCATCTCAGGCCTCTCGGGGGTGGATTCGGCGGAGGACGAGCAGGCCGCCGATGCCGGGGATGACGGCGAGCCGGCGGGCTGCGGGGGTGGCGCCGGGGGTCATGAAGGTGCAGACGATGACGGTGAGGTAGCACAGGCCGTGCACGGGGCCGCCGAGGGCGGTGATGGCCTTGGTGTGGATGGTGACCAGGTTGATCAGCAGGGCCGCCAGGGAGGCCGCCTCGACAGCGGCCGCGATCCGCAGGGTGCGCATGGTGGTCACGCTCCGGTGGTGGAGCCGGGGCGGACGATCATCAGGACGACCACGATCGCCCACAGCAGATTGAAGATCCCGGTGAGCATGCCAAGCCGGGTGGCCGCCGCGCCGTCCGGCGTGGCCAGCAGGCGTTGTTGGGCGGGGAGGATGGTCAGCGCCAGCAGGGCGGCGGCGATCGCGGTCAGGGTGATCGAGATGATGAGCCAGGCGTCGCCCAGGACGCCGAGCTGGGCGCCGGTGGCGAGGCCGAAGACCGGGACGGCCAGGCCGAAGACGGCGTAGCCGCGGCAGACGCGATGCAGAAGCGCGGCTGTCGCGGGGCCTCGCCGCGCGCCCGGCTCCTGGTCGGCGTCGCCCGGGGTGCGGGCGAAGCGGGGGAACATCGAGGCGGCCACGGCGATCGGGCCGATGGCCAGGATCGCGGCCAGGACGTGTACGGACAACAGCAGCTTGGTCACTGCGACTCCGCTTGAGTGAGTAGCCTACATATTGGCTGCCAATATATAGCGCACCTACAGGTGGATGGGTAGGCTGCTCCCTCATGAAGGGCGATGCGGTGCGCGGGCACCTGGACGCGCTGCTGCTGGCCGCGCTGGAGCAGGGGCCGCTGCACGGCTACGCGATCATCACGGCCGTGCAGAAGCGCAGCGGCGGCGCCCTGGAACTGCGCACGGGCACCATGTATCCGGCGCTCAACCGGCTGGAGCGGCTCGGGCTGCTGCGCAGCGACTGGCAGTCGGCCGGGGAGCGCCGCCGCCGTTGCTACGAGCTGACGGACGCCGGACGGCGGAGCCTGGCCGAGGAGCGCACGGCCTGGCGCGAGCTCACCGCGGCGATCGGCGCCGTCCTGGACCCCTCGCCGGCGCCGAGGCCGGCCACGTGACGGCCCTCGGCCCCGACCCGATCGACGACCCGATCGACGGGCATGTCGCCGCTCTGGCGGCCGCGCTGCACGGCCCGACGCGGGTCAAGGAGCGGATGCTGACCGAGGCGCGCGACGCGCTCGTCGACGCCGCGGCGGACATCGGCGACGGGGGAAGCCCCGACGGCCGGGGAGCCGAGCGCGCCGCCCGCCAGGCGGTGGACGACTTCGGGAGCGTCGAGGACGTCGCGCCCGCCTTCCAGCGGGAACTCACCATCGCCCAGGCCCGTCAGACCGCGCGCGTCGTCGCGCTCACCGTCCCGTTCCTGATCGTCTGCTGGTACCTGACGGCAATCGTGGGCCATGGCCGGCAGCTGCCCCACTCCGCTCAGATCCTGGCCGCCCATGTGGGCGGCGTCGCGGCCGCCGCCGCGCTGCTGGCGGGGGTGGCGCTGGCCGCCACCGGCGCGCCGGCCCGCCGGCTGCCCACCCCGCCCCGGCTCCCGCTGATGGTCGCCTGGACCGGCACCACCGCCGGTACGGCCCTGGCGGTCAGCGCGCTGACCCTCACCACCGCGTCGGTCCTCGCCGGGAACTGGCCGCTGAGCGCGCTCATGGGCGCCGTCACCATCGCCTCGCACATCAGGGTCGCGGCCTCCGCCCGCGCCTGCCGCGAGTGCGCCCGGCTGCCCGTCGTCGCCCCGCGCGCGATCTCCCCCCAGCGGGGCTGACGGGCGTACGGGCCCCTAGCCGACGCGCTCGATGACGGCTCGTCGGATGAGGAACTTCCCGGGCTCGCGCACCTGCTCGAACGCGGCGTTGTTCAGCAGGGCGCAGCTGCCCGAGGTCGAGGTCACGCTGACCGTGGTGGACTTGTTGTTGTCCAGATTGGTGACCTTGAGCCGGGTGCCGACCGGGAACTGGTTGCTGGAGGCGGCGGGCGCGCCCTCCTCGCCGGAGAGGGTGACCGTGGAGCCGGCGCAGACCACCTCGCCTTCGCCGGAGGCGCCGCCGGTGGGCTGGGCGGTGGGCGGGGCGGTGGTCTCGGGGGCCGCCGTCGCCGGGGCGGAGTCCGTCGGGGCTGAGTCCGCCGGGGCGGAGGGCGTGACGGTCTCGGTGCAGCCCGCCACCTGGCGGCGCTGCTGAATCTGTTTCACCACCTCTTCGCGGTTGGCGATCCTGGCCTCGGACTGGGCGTCGGGGCTGGCCTGTTGGGCGGCGATGAAGTTCAGATTGTTCCGCAGCGCGGTGTCGAGCCCGGCGCAGTTCTCCGTGGGCGCCTTGGCCTGGGTGGTCTCCGAGGCCTGGCTGACCCCGACGCCGACGGCGAGGCCGCCGCCCACGAGACCTGCCGCGCCGATGGTCAGGGCGATCTTCTGGGGCCGGGTCACACGACGCTTCCGGGACATGCGGAACTCCTCGCTCGATCGGTCCGTGCTGTGCGGTGCCTTTCGCAGCCCAGATACGGTCTCGCGCGACGGACCGTTCAACGAGGTCCAGACCTTTGACGTCGGTGCAGGTCAGAGCCTCGGCGTAGGAGGGGCGGCGAGCGGCCCCGGCCGGTCGGCCGGACCGGCGTCCTCCATGACCAGGTCCGGGAGGACGGCGAGGGCCAGCTGCCGGGGAGCGGCGTGGGGCGTGGCCGTCCGCTCCGCGATGGCGGGGCGCCAGGAGGTCAGCCGGCGCAGGGCGGTGGCGAGACCGGGCTCGTCGTCGGCCAGGAGCGCGGCGATCAGGGCGACGGTGTCGGCGCGGGGTGAGCCGGCCGGGGCGGGGAGATCCTTCAGACGGGGGACGAGCCCGGCCGCGGCGCCGTCCGAGGCCGCGGCGGCCAGCGCGGCGAGTACGAACCGGGCCGCGTCGCCCTCCTCGTCCCAGCGGGCCAGGAGGCGCGGCAGCGCGCGGCCGATCGCCCGCCGCGTCATGTGTACGTCGGCGCGCTCCTGCCAGACGTCGCCGAGCGCGGCGACGCGGTCGGCCGCGAGGACCGCGAGCGAGGCGCCGGTCGCGGCGAGCCGGAGGAGGTCGCCGAGCACGGTCACCCGGACCGCGGGCGGAACGCCGCCGTCGCGCGCCAACTCGGCCAGGAAGGGGACGGCCTCGACGGTGTCGTCGGTGCAGTCGCCCTGGTGGGCCACGGCATCGGCCAGGTCGCCCAGGAACTCGCCCGTCGACTCGTACGGCTCCCTGAACGCGAAGTCCTCCTCCAGCAGCCACCCGACGGCGTCGGGCGCGTCGTCCGCGCCGCCGTACATCCGCTCCGCCACGGCCACCACCGCCCGGACGACGTCCTCGGGCCGGATGGGCAGGGGGGACGCCGGGCCGGGCCACCGCGGCCCCCAGCCGGGCGGCGGGGCCGGGTCGGTGGGCAGCGGGGCGGGCGGGGCGACCTCGGCCGAGGCGCGCTCGTGCACCAGGCCGTCCCGGGTGAAGATCGCCTGGAGGGTGGAGGCGTGACCCTCGGCGCAGCCCTGGTGGAATCCGCCGTGGGACCGGGCGAGCCCGGCCATCCGTATGCGCTCGTGTCTGAGGAACGGCTCCAGCGCCAAGCGGTCATGACCGGTGTGGACCGCGAGCGAGAACACCTGCCACCAGCCGGTCAGCGCGGGGTCCGGCGCGTGGCCATGGGCCCGTATCGCGGCCAGCCGGTGCCCGGCCGCGGCCAGCTCCGCCGCGGCCCGCCGCGCCGCGTCCTCGGTGGGCAGACACAGCGTGTACTGGACGCCCCACGGGGGTGGGGAGGAGCCGATCGAGCCGGTGCGTGCCATGCGATCGATGATGCACCGGGCCACTGACACTGAGAGCTGAGATGCTTGCCCCGTGGCGAGCGGGGCGATACGGGACTTCCTCGGCGGGCTTCGGCCGGGCGGGATCGTGACCGGTGCGGTGGAGAGCATCCACACCTTCGGTGTGTTCGTGCGCATCGACGGCGAGCCGGACGGCCGGTGCACCGGATTCATCCGGATCCCCGAACTGGCCTGGACGCGCTACGAACACCCCTCCGACATCGTCCGGGTGGGAGAGCGGCTCTCCCTCGAAGTCCTTCACGCGGACCTCGACCGCGGACAGGCGTCGCTGTCATTGCGGGCGCTGCGGGAGGACCCGATGGTGGCGTTCGCGGACACGGTCGGGCAGGTGGTCACAGGACCGGTCACCAAACTGGTCCCGTTCGGCCTCTTCGTCCGGGTCGCCGACGGCATCGAGGGGCTCGTGCCGCTCCCCGAACCGCAGCAGGTGGTGGGCGAGGGCGATGAGCTCACAGTGCAGATCGTCGAGGTGGACCTGGAACGCCGCCGCGTCCTGCTGTCCGCCGTGTCCGCCGGGTCCGCCGGGTCCGCGCGCTGAAGCGGGCGGCGTCGAAATCCTGTTGAGGCGGCGGGCGCGAGGCCGCAGACTGCGGGCATGGCCGGTCAGCGATTTGTCTTCCTCGACCCCGACGGGTCGTCGGAGGAATGGCTCTATGTGGTGGTCCAGGCGGCCACCGGGGTGTTTTACCAGCAGCAGTACGGGGGGACGGCCTGTCGGCAGGGGAAGGTCGAGGGATATCTGGTGCCGTTGTTCGGGCCCGATGCGCTCGACGGGCTGTGCGAGCTGTTCGAGGGGCACTTCCGGGGGGCCGGTACCCGGAATCATCCGTGGACGGCCGACGAGTCGGCCAAGCTGCGGGAGATCGTCGAGGGCGTGCCTTTCTGGGTCTGCGACGGTGACAACGAGGAGCCGCATCAGCTGCGCCTTGACGAGGACCGGCTCGCCGAGGCCGACGAGGCGTGGATCCCCGTGACCACGCCGGACGGGCCGGGCGTGCTGCTGTGGTGCAACTCCGACTGAGCCGACCGAGCCGACGGACCCCGTTGTGATCGTCATGGACGCCGCCCTGGAGACGTACCAGGCCCGCGACTTCGCCCTGTGGCCCGTGGCCGCCCCGTCGGCCGACGGCGTGCTGCTCCTCTCCGGCGGGCTGTCGCCGCTGGAGGTCGGCACGGCGATGGCGGTCTGGGCCGGCTACAACCACGACCTCGACCCCGGCGACCCCCTCGCGGCCGACGGCCTCGAGCTGGTGCGGCGGACGGTCGAGGCCGAGTGCACCATCGCCCCGGGCGGGCTGTGCGTCGGGGACACGGTCAGCGGCGCCCTCGTACGCTCCGGGTGCTGCTGCGGTCTGGAGACCTGGCGCGAGTGGCTGGACCTGGCGGACGGGGCGGAGCCGTGGCTGGGCCATGACCCGTCCCCGCGGGTGGAGCACCTGGGGCCGGTCGTACGGATCTGGCCGGATGGGCGTGACGGGCGTGACGGGTGTGAGGGGCGTGACGGGCGGCCCGTCGAGCTGGCCGTCGCCGAGCTGGACGGGTTGCTGGAGGACGTACGGGGCAAGCTGCGCGGGTTTCTGGGGCTCGCCGGACAGTGGGCCGAGCGCTACGCGCCGTCCCTGGCCCGGGCCCTGGTCGAGCGGCTCGACACGGATTGGGAGATCAGCGCGCCGTTGCGCGGATGATCGCCTCGGCGGTCTGCCAGAGGCGGGGGAGGAACCGGGTGACCTCCTCGGCGCGGAGGCGGAGGTCGGCGGGCCCGGTGATGCCGAGGTCGGCGACGGCGGCGCGGAAGGGCGGGGTGAGCGCCCGGTGGGTCTCGGGGGCGTCGGCGGCCAGGATGGTGTGACAGCGGGCGAAGGTCGCGATGATCCAGAAGACCGCCTCGTGGTGGCGGCCGCGGTCGATGAGGTCCCGACTGCCGTCGATCGCGATGGGCCGCGCTGCCGGGGTGATGTCGCTGGAGAAGAAGAACGGGGTCCTCGCCACGGCGGCGGTGGCGTCGAACGTCGCGGCGAGCGCGTCCAGATGGTGCCGGACGCGCTCGGCGGGCAGGTCGGCGCAGCCGAGGAGGGAGAGGAGTTCGGGGTAGAGGCCGAGATGGCCGTGGTCGGCGAGGACATCGCGGGCGGCCAGATAGCGCAGCCGTACGGTGGGGTTGCGCAGGGCGGCGGCGAGCAGTACGTGGGTGGTCACGCCGGTGGGGAACAGCCAGGACGTGACCTGCTGGTGGAACGGCGCCGAGGCGTCGATCGCCGCCAGCCCGCTCTCGATCCTGTGGCGGGCGTCCTCGCATCTGCGGCGCACCCAGGGCCGGGCGGCGAAGTCGCGCGAGACGCGGGCGTGCAGGGCGCGCAGTCCGCCGGTGGGGTCGTCGATGACCGTGTCGGTACGGAAGCTGCCGGCCAGGTGGTACGAGGCGAGCACGGCGTCGGGCGAGGCGAGCCCCGCCCAGGGCAGATAGCTGATCTCCAGCAGGGCGCCGTGGTGGCGGAGTTTGCCGGGCTTGGCGGGCGGGTTGTCCTCGGCGGTCACGACCACGACGTCGACGTCGGAGGTCGGCGGCAGCTCGGCGTCGTCGGGCAGGCCGACCGTCGAGCCGCTGAAGTACGCCCCGCGGAAGCCGGGTTCGGGGCGGGCGTACCTCTCCACCCACCCGGCCGCGGCGGCACGTGCCGAGCCGACCTTCATCTCGCGTCCTCCTGTTGTTGTCGGACCCACGTGGCACAGTCGACCACATGGACACGGATCGTTTCCGGAGCCTCATCGAATCCGCGCGGGCGGGCGGCGGCCGCTGCCGCGCCTGGCCGCGCTGTATCTGGACGAGCTGGTGGCCTGAGTCCGTCGAGGTCCGTCACGCCGGGGACATCACCTCGTACAGATTCCCCGCCGTGTCCTGGAAGAACAGGCCCCGGGGGCACAGGGGGTGGTCGATCCGGCCGTTGTCGGGCTCGGTGGGGTCGCTGCCGTAGGAGATGTCCGCGGCGCGGATCCGGGACAGGATCGCGTCGAAGGTGGCCGGGTCCACGTCGAAGGCCAGATGGTGCCCTTCGGGGTCGGCCACCGTCATGAAGTCAAGGGTGAGCGTGTCGTTCACCCGCACGGGGGCGAAGTGGCCGTTGCGGCCCGCGGGCGGAAGCTCCTCCAGGCCCATCACGGAGGCGAAGAACCGGGCCGCCTCGCGGTGGTCCACGGCGGGGACGATGGTGTGGTTCAGCGTGATGGTCATGTGCCGCTCCCTGGTTGGTTGAGGGTGCCGTGCAGGAGGACGTCGACGAACTCGACCGGATCGGCGTCGGCGCCCTCGGCGCCGAAGTGCAGCTGGGTGAAGAGCATGCCGAGGAAGATCGAGGCGACTCTTTCGGGGGGCAGGCGGAGGGCCGCCCGGTCGGGCTCGACGAGTTCGGTCAGGGCGTCGCGGGTCGCCCGCATCGATGTCTCCCGCGAGTCGGAGGTCCGGGCGGCGGGGGAGCGTTCGCGGCGGTGGCCCGAGGCATGCAGGGCCCCGGCCACCGCGCCCATCCGCGCCAGGTGGGCCCGCATCGCCTCGGCCGCCTCGGTGAGCCGGTCGGCGAGCGGCTGGTCGAGGGAGATCGAGGCCAGCTCGCGCAGCACATGACTCGGGTCCATGGCCTCGGCCGTGCACGCGCCCAGCACCTCCTCCTTGTCCTTGAAGGCGCGGAAGATCGTCGCCTCGCCGATGCCGGCGGCGCGCGCGATCTGCGCCGTGGTCACCGCGGCGCCGTACTCGGCGACCAGTGGCAGCGCCGCCGCGACGATCATCGCCCGGCGCTGTTCGGTGCTCATGCCCGGCGCACGCCGCCGGGCCGGTGGTTCCGCCATGCCTTCCACCGTACGGAGTGAGTACTCACTCCGTCAATGTCGGCAGCGCAGCCCGGCGATGTCATGGATTCGTGCTGACGCGGTTCGTGTTGTGTGCGGGCTGTGGGCCGGGCAGGGGGCTGTGGACGGGGGCGCGGGCATAGTGGGTGCCTGTTCCGGAAGGGGCGCGCGCTACGCGTGGGGAAGTGCCACACGGCGCAGCAGCACACAGCACCACACAGCACCACTCAGGGGGCAAGCTCCATGCCATCGATACGCCGCTCCGCCGTGGCCGCCGCGGCCCTGGCCGCGCTGCTCGCGGTCTCCGCCACGGCCTGCGGGCCGAGCGACGACAACGCCGGGTCCGAGCCGAGCGCTTCGGCCACCGCCGGGGACAAGGCCAAGGCCAAGGACGGGCTGAGGATTCCGGACGGGGTGCCGACCAGCCTTGACGACCTGAAGAAGTGGAAGGACGGCGCCTGGAGGGACTGGGACAACTGGGCCCGCAAGGCCTCCGACTTCGCCAACCCCGTCATCAAGGGCTTCTGGCAGCCGTCCAGGATGGCCAAGGCCAAGGACGCGCCGAACACCGTCAGCACGCAGAGCGCCGGTGAGGGCCGGCCGGCCACCGACCCCGAGCCGCCCGCGACCCGCGCCAAGCAGGTCTCGCGGCCGTACCACCTGAACATGGCGCCGGTGGGCAAGGTCTTCTTCGACAGCCCCGAGGGGCCGATGGTGTGCTCGGGCACGGTCGTCGACGACCCGGCCCACCCGGGCAAGTCCAACCTGGTGTGGACGGCGGGCCACTGTGTGCACTCCGGCAAGAAGGGCGGCTGGATGCGGAACATCGTCTTCGTGCCGTCGTACAACGACAACGGGCTGCCGGCCGACCGGACCCAGACCGCCGCGAGCCGGGAGGTCGCCCCGTACGGCGTGTGGTGGGCGGACTGGTCGCAGACCTCCTCGCAGTGGATCGACGAGGGCGCCCACACCGGCAACGTCGGCTCGGCGTACGACTTCGCGGTGTTGCATGTGAAGCCGGAGAACGGTGGCGGCAAGTCGCTGGAGGAGACCGTGGGGGCCTCGGTGCCGGTCTGGTTCGGGGCGCCGTCGGCGGACCGGGTCAGCTCGATCAGCGCTTACGGCTACCCGGCCGCGTCGCCGTACGACGGGGCGCTGATGTTCAACTGCCTGGACCGGCCCGGCCGGCTGTCGTTCTCGCCCTCCGCGCCGACCATGTACCGGATCGGGTGCACGATGACCGGCGGTTCCTCCGGCGGCGGGTGGTTTGTGAACCGTGGCGGCAAGACCGTGCTGGTGTCCAACAGCTCCATCGGCTCCAACGCGCACACCTGGCTCGCGGGGCCGCGTCTGGGCAGCGAGGCCAAGGGTGTGTTCGACGCGATCAGCCGGAAGTTCGCGGCTGGCGGCTGAGCGTGAGCGTGAGCGCATGGGGGCTACGGGGTGCGCGGGGGGCCGGCTGCGGCAAGAGTAGGGGTATGGGTGAGAGTGTTCTGTTCATGGACCTCGCCGGGCCGGAGGCGGGCCCTCGGGCGCTTGACGCGCTGCTCCGCGCCGACGACGAGGGCGCGCTGTCGCTGTGCGAAGGCGCGGTGATCGCGCGGGCCATGGACGGGACGATCGATCTGCCGGACTGCGTGGACGGCGCCGGGGCCCGCTGCTTCACCGTCGACGGCCTGATGGGCGGGCTCGTGGGGCTTCTGGGCGGGCCGCTGGGGATCATGATCGGCTTTGGTGAGGGCGGCTTCATCGGTGCGGCGCGGGATGCGCGGGAGGGTACGGGTGCGGCGGAGAGGTCTACGGGGGTGGGCGCGGTCCTGGAGATGCTGGCCGCCGAGGTGCCGCCGGGTACGACGGTGCTGTTCGCGGATGTGCGGGAGCCGTCGCCCGGGGCGGCCGACCGGGCCCTGGCGCCGTACGGGCGCCCGGTGGCCAGGTATCCGGCGGACCAGGTGCGCAAGGAGATCGCTTCTGCGGTCGCGGATGCGTTCTAGTCCCGCGGCGGGCCCACGCGGCGGAGCCGCATATCGGACACTGCCCCTCCCCGCCCCTTCCCGGCCCCTGTCCATATGCGGCTCCGCCGCGTGGGGGGCTCCGCCCCAGGCCCCGCACCCGGGGCTCCGCCCCAGGCCCGGCGGCCGCGGGCCCCACAGCCGGGGCTGTCTCGGGCCCAGGGGGCCCGCCCCTCGTCCCCGCCGGGGCCCGGACCCTGCCGCGGAGCCGCGTGTCGGGCCGTGGCCTACGTCAGCGGCTTGGCGTAGCAGCGGCTGGACTCCTCGAAGCGGTACAGGCCGAACTTGGGGACCGGTGCGTAGCCGGAGGAGGTGTACAGCGCGATGGCCTCCGGCTGCTCGGTGCCCGTCTCCAGGACCATCCGGACCCGCCCCGCCGCGCGGGCGCTGTCCTCCAGGGCGGCCAGGATCCGGCGGGCCAGGCCCTGCCCCCGGGCGTCCCGGATCACGAACATCCGCTTGATCTCGGCATCCCCGTCCGAGTAGCCCGTCTCGCTCTGCTTCTGGCTGCGCCAGCCGCCGCTGGCCACCGGGCGGCCCTGGGCGTTGTACGCGAGGAGGTACAGGCCGTGGGGCGGCTCGAAGTGGGCCGGGTCCATGGTGGTCAGGTCGCCCTCGCCGTAGCGCTCGACGTATTCGGCCTGCACCTCGTCGTTGAGCTTGACGGCGTCCGGGTGGTCATAGGGGATGGGGCGAATATCCATGCGAAGGATCGTACATTCATGCGGGATCGTTGGGGTACTCGGTTTTTTCTGGCGTATCGTGCCGGAATGCTCACCGTGACCTCCGTGAATGTAAACGGGCTGCGCGCTGCGGCCAAGAAGGGCTTTCTGCCCTGGCTCGAGGGAACCGCCGCCGACGTGGTGTGCCTTCAGGAGGTGCGCGCCGAGCCCGGTGAGCTGACCGCGCCGGTCCGCGAGCCCGACGGCTGGCACACCGTGCACGCCTCGGCGGCGGCCAAGGGCCGGGCCGGGGTCGCCGTCTACACCCGGCGCGAGCCGGAGGGCGTACGGGTCGGATTCGGCTCCGCGGAGTTCGACGACAGCGGCCGCTATCTGGAGGTCGACCTGCCCGGGGTCACGGTCGCCAGCCTCTATCTGCCGTCGGGGGAGGTCGGCACGGAGCGGCAGGAGGAGAAGGAGCGCTTCATGGGGGAGTTCCTGCCGTATCTGAAGGAGCTGCGGGAGCGGGCCGCGGCCGGCGGGCGCGAGGTGCTGGTGTGCGGCGACTGGAACATCGCGCACCGGGAGGCCGACCTCAAGAACTGGAAGGCCAACCGCAAGAAGGCCGGGTTCCTCCCCGAGGAGCGCGCGTGGCTGAGCCGGGTGTACGACGAGGCGGCGTACGTGGACGTGATGCGCAAGCTGCACCCGGACGTCGAGGGGCCGTACTCGTGGTGGTCGTACCGGGGGAAGGCGTTCGACAACGACGCGGGGTGGCGCATCGACCTGCTGGTCGCCACGAAGGGGCTGGCCGAGCGGGCTGCGAAGGCGTACGTGGAGCGCGCGGCGAGCTATGACCAGCGGTGGAGCGACCACGCCCCGGTGACCGCGGTCTTCAGCGGGTGACACCGGCGGTCCCGGGCTGAGATGCTGCGCCGATGAGCACGGTGGCAACTGACTGGGAAGAGCGCGTCGCGGACCTGTGGACCGCCTTCGACGACCACGCCTCCGCCGACTTCCTGGCGGCCATGACGGCGCTGACGGCCGAACTCCCCGACGGCGACCCCGTCGCGTCCTTCGAGCTGGCCTCCGCGTACGACGCCACCGACCGCGAGGAGGACGCCGCCCCGCTGTACCGCGCGGCCCTGGACGCCGGTCTGGCCGGCCCGCGCCGCCGCCAGGCGGTGATCCAGCTGGCCAGCACGGTGCGCAACCTCGGCCGGCCCGAGGAGGGCATCGCGCTGCTCACCGCGGAGCGGGACGCGGGGTCCGATGAACTCGACGACGCCGTGGCCGCGTTTCTCGCACTCGCGCTGGTCGACGCCGGGCGGGAGCGGGAGGCGGTGGCCCTCGCGCTGTCCGCGCTGTCCCGCCACCTGCCGATGTACAGCCGCTCGCTGACGCACTACGCCGACGAACTCGCGAGCGGAGCCGGTCGCTGAGCGCGGCGGCGCACGGGCCGCGCGTCCACCGCTGGCCGGAGGGGTCCGGCCGGGCCGGCGCCCCCGCGTTCGCCCTGGCCGACTCCGACGACGCGAGTGTCTGGGGCGTCTGCGCCGATGTCTCGGGCCTGTTCGTCGCGCCGCCCCTCCACCCCTACCAGCTCCTGGGCTGCGCCCCCGCGGGCCCGCTGCGCGACATCCTGCGTGAGCGCGGCACTGCGCCGTACGAGCTGGGCCACCTTTGGCTGCGGCCGATCGGCGACGACCGGTGCCCCGAGGACTCGGAGCGGCTCGACGCCTGGCGGCTGGAGGACGTACGGGTCACCGGCCATCGCCCGCACCCCGGCGACCCCTCCCTGATCGACGTGTTCATCGAGGGCGCCGACGGCTACCCGGACCCGCCCGACGATCCGTACCTCGCGGCGGGCCTGCTGCTGCACAACGGCCGTGAACACCTCGGCACCTGCGCGGACTTCTCCGACGTCGTCGCGCCCGACGACGAGTCGCCGGACACTTCGCTGCACCTCCTCGGCTGTGCACCCGGCGACCGGCTCCAGTCGGCCCTCGCGGCCGGGACCCGCCGCCGGCTGGGGCTGGGGGAGGCCCTGCTGCTGGTCCTCGACCGGAACGGCGCGGAGTCCACGGACCTGTATGTGACCGCCGAGATCGCCGACTGGAAGCCGTCGTCCCTCGGCCCCGGCCTCCTCGACATCCGCCTCACCGACGGCCTCTGGGACCCGCCGCCCCCGCGGGCCCGCCCCTTCTGGCAGCGGTGGTACGACGGTCCGCCGACGGCCCCGAACCTATGGGCCGGGTACGGGACCCGCGACCGCGAGATCTGGCTCGACTGTGTGCGCGAGCGGGGGACCCGCCGGTCCGTCCCGGCCGCGCCGCCGGGGCGCGTGTACGAGCTGGACGGGCGGTACGTCACGGATGAGCCCGGTCTCTGTCTCGCGCTCGGCGAGGCCATGCGCGGCCCCGGCGGCTACTTCGGCGGCAACGCCGACGCGCTGGCCGACTGCCTCTGCGGAGGCTTCGGGGTGACCACACCGTGCACGCTGATCTGGCACGACGCACGGATCGCGCGGCAGAGCCTCGGGCGGGTCCTCGACTGGAAGGGGGAGCCGTACAGCTATTTCGACCTGGTACTCGAGGTCTTGAGGGAGCGCCGGGTCGAGGTGCGGCTGCGGGACTGAGCGCCCCTCAGCACTCTTCGGTGACGTCCCAGCAGGTCTCCTCCGGGAAGGGGTCGCCACCACCGGACGGCGGCGGGGTGTCCGTCGAGGGCGGCGGATCGTCGGGGACCGCCGGCGGGTCGTACGTCCACTCCGGCGTCGGCGAACTCCGCGTGGGCTTCGTCTTCTTGGGCGTCGTCGTCTGCTGGGACGGGGTCGGTGACGAGGTCTCCCGCGTCGCGCCGCGCGAGGGTTCGTCGCTGACGGGTTCGGCGTCGGCGGCGTCGGTGGTGGCGTCGTCCGCGGGACGGCTCTTCGTGCTGGACGGGGTGGTGGCCGCCGGTGCCTCCGTCCGGCTGCTCTCACGCGGCTTATCGGGTTTGTCGCCGGGGTGCAGAATCGCCGTGGCCGCGGCCGTCAGGATCACGATCGCCGCGGTGGCCGTGATGACCACGCCCGGCCGCCGAACCCGACGCCCGGCCGCCTTCAGTCTCTTCCTCTTCGGCCGCTTGGGCTCTTTTGGTACCTGGTCCGGATCCGGGTCCGGGGTCTCGGCCACCGGCTCGGTGGCCGGCACCGCCGGGCTCTCGGGGGCGTCTTCGCCCTCCGGCTCCACCGGCTCGGAGGAGTCCTGCCCCTGCTCCTGTTCCTGTTCCTGTCCGAGCTCGACGGCCAGGCGCTTGCGGGCCCCCACCCACGCCTCGACGGCGGCCTTGTCGCCGCCGCAGGCGCGGACAAAGGCCGCCACCAACTCCTCCCGGGGCAGCTCCTGTCTGTTCAGCGCCCCGGCGAGCGTGGCGCGCGGGAGTACGTCCCCCACCGCACCGGCCCGGCGTTCCAACTCGCGATAACTCAGATCCGACCATTGCCTCAACCGGCGCATCTCCGCCACGAACTGCGTGGAGTCCTTGACGTCATGCGGCAGTGGAATAGTTCCGTCCACCTCGGTCCCCGTCCCCCGTATGTTCTGTTTGGAGCTCAGTCCTCCCCGGGCAGCTTAAGGGCTCGCGGGTGATCAGGGTCACTCGCCGCGCATGTGCCGTTCGACGACGTCTCGGACCCTGGGCCGTAGCCACCCGTCTTCGCCGTTCGGGTCCAGCCCCTCCGCTCTGAAGACGGCATCGGTGAACTCGTCCGCGTCGGCGGGCGGCGCCTCGCGCAGCCGGCGCTGCTCGTGCGGCGGAAGGCAGAAACCGAGGTCGACGCACAGCTCGTAGAGGAGCTCGTGGACCGCGCTCGGCGACAGCTGATTCGTCATGCCTGGCGACGGTACCGGCGATTCCCTGCCCGGGCGCCCGGGTTCTCGAACCGCTCCTGCGCGGCCAGCACGTCGTCCGTGTGGCGCTTCGCCCACGCGCCCATCGCGCGCATGGGAACGAGCAGGGCGGTGCCGGCCTCGGTGAGCGCGTAGTCGACGCGCGGCGGCGCCTCCGCGTACGTACGGCGCTCGACGAGGCCGTTGTACTCCAGGCGCCGCAGCGCGTCGTTGAGGACCTTGGCGCTGATCCCGCCGATGCTCGCGATCAGCGCCCGGGGCCGCATCGGGCCGCCCGCGCCGAGGGTGTAGACCACGACGCTGTCCCAGCGGTTCGCGAGCACCTCGAACGCGAGGCGGGCGTGGCAGTCCGCGGTGTACGCGTCCGATACGGCCCTGGTGTTTTCGCGCGCGGCGGCTCGCGGGCAGGTCGGCTGCTCCATGTCCGCATCCTGCCCGATCCGATGCACACCGTGCGGTGTGCATCGGATCCGTCGGCCCTCGAGTGCCGCGTCAGGCCATGACCACCGTCAGTCCCTCCGGTGCCGCCACGCTCACCGTCCCGTCCGCCGCCACCGCGACGTCCAGCTGGTCCCCGCCGACCTGGAGCCCCGTCACCGTCAGCGGGGCGTACGTCCGGGCGAAGGTGGGGGCGACGGTGACCGTGCCGCCGGGGACGTCCGCGTCCAGGCCCAGGGACGCGCCGAGCACCGAGACCGCGGAGGCGGCCGCCCACGCCTGGGGGCGGCAGGACGCCGGGTACGGGGCGGGGTGCGGGCCCGCCTCGGCGCCGTGGCCCGCGAACAGCTCGGGCAGCCGGGCCGCGAACCCCGCCGACGCCGTCAGCAGGCCCGCCGCCAGCGGCGCGGCCGCGTCCGGGAACCCGGCCTTGACCAGGCCGTGCACGGCGATCGCGGTGTCGTGCGGCCAGATCGAACCGATGTGGTAGCCGAACGGGTTGAAGCCCACCGAGTCGCTGCTCAGCGTGCGCAGGCCGTGGCCCGAGTCGAGGTCGGGGCCGGTCAGCCGGGCCGCCAGCGCCGCGCTCTCCTCCCGGTTCAGCAGGCCCGTGCCGAGGAGGTGGCCGAAGCCCGAGGTGACGGAGTCCACCGGCCGGCCGTCGCGGTCCAGCGCGACCGCCGGGTACGGGCCCCGCTCGTCCTCCACCCAGAAGCGGTTCCGGAAGCGGGTGGCGAGCCCGTCGGCCCACTCCTCCCAACCGTCCGCGCCCGGCCGCCCGAACTCGCGCAGCAGCGCCGCTCCGCCCCGCGCGGCCTCGTGCGCGTACGCCTGCACCTCGCACAGCGCGATCGGCGCGTCGGCGAGGCGGCCGTCGCGGTGGCGGATGGAGTCGCCGGAGTCCTTCCAGCCCTGGTTGGCCAGGCCGCGCCCGGTCCGGTCGACGTACTTGAGGAAGCCGTCGCCGCCCGCCTCCGCCTGCTCGCGCAGCCACCCGAGCGCCGACTCGGCGTGCGGCAGCAGCTGTTCCACCTGCTCCGGGGCCATGCCCCAGCGCCAGGCGTCGTGGAGCAGGGTGAGCCACAGGGGCGTGGCGTCCACCGTGCCGTAGTAGACCGGCGGGAGGGAGAACGTCTCCGCGAAGTTCTGGGTGCCGCGCCGCACTTCGTGCAGGATCTTGCCCGGCTGCTCCTCCGTGGTCGGGTCGACCACCCCGCCCTGGCGGCGGGCGAGGGTGCGCAGGGTGCCGGCCGCGAGGTCGGTGCCGAGCGGGAGCAGCATGCGGGCGGCCCAGAGCGAGTCGCGGCCGAAGAGGGTCAGGAACCAGGGGGCGCCCGCGGCCAGGAACTGATCCACGCCGCCCACCCCGACCCTGAGCCCTTCGTCGGACTGCGGGTCCACCAGGCGCAGCCGGTCCGCGTCGGCGACCGACTGGTCCAGCCACTGGTCGAAGCGGCGGTCCGCGCTGCGCAGGGTCGGGGTGCGCCACGGCACGGAGTCCGCGGGGCCCGCGGGGAACTGGTCGCCGTCCGCGTACCCCGCCGTGCAGCGCAGGGTCACCGTCCACGAGGTGCCGGGGTCCAGTTCGACGTCGTACGACAGCCGGCCCTCGGACGCGTCCAGCGCGTCCGGCGCGGGCTCGCTGACCAGGCGTACGGCGAACTCGTCGCGGGACCAGGCGAGACCTGCGGCGCCTTCGGCCTGCGCCGGTACCTCGTCCACGGTGTGGCCCGACTTCACCCGCTCCATCAGGGCGAGGTCGGTGGCGGCCGTGATCGTCAGCCGGAAGCCGACCCGCTGGGTGCCCGCGTTGCTGACCTCGAAGTTCTCCTCCAGCCGGCCGGACGCGAGGGTCCGGCGGCGCTCCAGGGCGACCGCCGGGTCGGGCGTCACCTCGCCGAGCCCCCGCAGGATCGCCCGGAAGTCCGCCCGGTCGGCCCCCCTGAGCCCGCCGACGACCGGGGCCAGCGGGATGGACCCGGTGGTGACGGTCAGCCGGGACAGCGCCCTGCTGTCGCCGTGGTAGAAGCCGTCCGCACCCCCGTCGAGCTGCCCGTCCGCACGCGAGATCGCAAAGCTCGGCGCGTACAGCGTGACAACCGCGTCGTGCAGGAACGGCTGTAGGTCCTGGGCCACGGAGGTGGGGGCCGTGACCGAGCTGTTGGTGTCCTGGGCCTTGACAGTGGTGTCCAAAAGAGTAGAACCTCTCAACGTTTGATCGTTCCAAAGACAGTAACGACCTCTTCAGAGGACTGACAATGCCTTTGGAACGCTCAAATCAAGCTTGTGAGAATCTGCTAGGACCCCAGGACCTCGTACGTCGGAGGCCGTATGCCCCGCTCCACCAGCAGTCCCTCGTCGAAGGGCGGCCCGGTGACCCTTGCCATGGTCGCCCGCAGGGCCGGAGTCTCGACGCAGACGGTGTCCAACGCGATCAACTCGCCGGACCTGCTGCGCGCCGAGACCCTGGAGCGGGTCCGCCAGGCGATCGACGAGATGGGCTACCGCCCGAGCCGCGCCGCGCAGACGCTGCGCACGCGCTCCAGCAAGCTCATCGGCTACGGCATCCAGCCCACCCCGCCCGGGGTCACGGCCCCGGTCATGGACCGTTTTCTGCACGCCCTGTCCGAGGCCGCCGACGAGGCCGGCTACCGGATGCTGCTGTTCGCCAGCGCGCCCGGCGGCCCGAGCCTGGCGGGGTACGAGGAGCTGCTCGACCAGTACGACGTCGACGGCTTCGTGCTCAGCGACACCGGCCGCCAGGACCCGCGCCAGGCGTGGCTCGCCAAGCGGGGCGTGCCGTTCGTCGGCTTCGGCCGGATGTGGTCGGGGCGGCAGATCGGCGACTGGGTCGACGTCGACGGCGCCTCGGGCACGGACGCCGCCGTGCAGCACCTGATCGCCCTCGGGCACCGCAGGATCGCCTTCCTGGGCTGGCCGCGCGGCTCCGGCGTCGGTGACGACCGTGCCGACGGCTGGCGGCGGGCCATGCGCTGGCACGGGCTGCCGACGCGCGGTCTGCGCGCGCAGAGCCTGGGGGACATCGAGGCGGCCAGGATCGCCGTGAAGCCCTTACTGGACGCGGGTGCCACGGCCGTGGTCGCGGCCAGCGACGTCCTGGCGCTCGGCTGCTACCACGCGCTGCGTGACCGGGGCGCCGTCCCGGGCCGGGATGTCGCGGTGGTCGGCTTCGACGACTCGCCGACCGCCGGGATCCTCTCGCCCTCCCTGGCCACGGTCGCCCAGCCGCTGGAGGCGGTCGGGCGGGAGTGCGTACGGCTGCTGCTGGCGCGGATAGCCGCCCCGGCCGGGCCGCCGGAGCGCGTCCTGCTGGAGCCGTCCCTCGTCGTCCGCGACAGCGCCTCCAGGCCCGGCCCGGAGGCGCCGGGTCCGGAGGAGCCGGGCCCCGACACGACAAGTCCCGACGCGCCGGGCCCCGACACCGCGGCGCTCTGACGCGTCGCGCCCCCAAACCTCACCCTCTCCTCCACCCCCCATAGAGCCGCCCGTACCATCCCGAATCCACGGAGGAATCATGGTCCCCCGCACGGCCGCCGCCGCCCTCGTCACCTGCGCGGCACTCCTGGCAGCCACCGGCTGTTCGTCGAGTTTCAGCGACGACAAGGAGACGAAGCAGGACACCAGCGCCAAGCAGAACCTCAAGGTGTTGATCGCCACCTCGGGTGACGCCGAGACCAAGGCAGTCAAGGACGCTGCGGCCGCGTACGAGAAGCAGTCCGGCAACAAGGTCACCGTAGAGACCGCCAAGGACATGAACCAGCAGCTGGCCCAGGGCTTCGCCGGGCACAAGGCGCCGGACGTCTTCTACGTCAACTCCGACATGTTCGCCAACTACGCCAAGGCCGGCTCCCTGTACGCCTACGGCGACAAGATCAAGGACAAGGACGACTTCGCCGAGCAGCTGCGCGCCTCCTTCTCCTACGACGGCAAGCTGGTGTGTCTGCCGAAGGACACCTCCACCCTCGCCCTCGCCATCAACACCGACCTGTGGAAGAAGGCCGGGCTGACCGAGAAGGACTACCCGACCTCCTGGGAGGAGCTGCGGAAGGTCGCGGGCAAGCTGACCGGGGACGGCGTCACCGGCCTGGTCACCAGCGACGAGTACCAGCGGCTCGGCGTCTTCATGAAGCAGGCGGGCGGCTGGATAACCGACGCCGGGCAGACCAAGATGACCGCCGACGGCGCGAAGAACGCCGAGGGGCTCGGCTTTGTGAAGTCCCTGCTGAAGTCCGGCTCGATGAAGTACGCCAAGCAGGTCGACACCAGCTGGGGCGGCGAGGCCCTCGGCAAGGGCAAGGCCGCCATGACCATCGAGGGCAACTGGCTGACCGGCGCCATGAAGCTCGACTACCCGGACGTCAAGTACAAGGTGGTCGAGCTGCCCGCGGGCCCGGCCGGGAAGGGCACGCTGGCCTTCAGCAACTGCTGGGGCGTGGCCGCCGAGAGCGCCCACCGGTCGGCCGCGGTGGACCTGGTGAAGTACCTGAGCTCCGGTGAGCAGCAGCTGAAGTTCGCCGAGGGCTTCGGCGTGATGCCCTCGCGCACCAGCGCCCTCGCCGAGTACGCGAAGCAGGAGCCGGACTCCAAGGCCTGGGTCGACGCCAACGCCTACGCGCAGGGCCCGGTGACCATCGCCGGATTCGACAAGGTGCTCAGCCAGTTCAACACCGAACTCCAGTCGCTGCCCACCACCGACCCGAAGAAGATCCTCGCCGACCTCCAGCGCAACGGCGAACAGGCCCTCGCGAAGGGCAACTGAGCCGTCATGCCGTTCCGCACCACCCCCCGCACGGCGCGCCGCACCTCCGGCGGCGCGTCGACCGGCCCCCGCCCGGCCCCCGCGGCCGGCGGCGGGGGTCCCCGTACGGCCGGTTCGCCGGGCGCGCCTGACGCGCCCGGCGGGTCCGGCCCCGCGTCGGCGCCCCGCACCCCAAACACCCCGTCCGCGGGGCGCCGCCGCGGCGAAGGCGCCTGGGGCTGGCTGTTCGTCAGCCCCATGGTGCTGATCCTCGGCCTGTTCCTGGTGCTGCCGATCCTGATGGCCGCGTGGGTCTCGCTGCTCGACTGGAACGGTCAGTCCAACCCGTTCAGCGGGCAGGCGAAGTTCGTCGGCCTGGACAACTACCGGGCGCTGCTCACCGAGGACGGCCTCGACCGCACCCTGTTCGCGACCTCGCTGCGCAACAACGTCTACTACGTGGCGCTGACCGTGCCGCTCCAGACGGGGCTGGCGCTGGTGCTGGCGCTGATCGTCAACCAGAAGCTGCTGCGCGCGCGGGGCGCCCTGCGCACCACGTTCTTCTTCCCGTCGGTCACCAGCTCGATCGCGGTCTCCACCGTCTTTCTCTTCCTCTTCCAGGGCAGCGGGGCGGTCAACACGCTGCTGTCCTGGATCGGGGTGAAGGGCCCGAACTGGTTCTCCGACTCGCGCGGGGTGCTCTCGCTGCTGCTCGGCGCCCTGGGGATCGTCGACCCCGAGCACGCCACGGGTGTGCTGGCCGACCACTCCTTCATGGGTCTTTCCTGGTACGAGTGGCTGTCCGGGCCGTCCGTCGCGATGTGCACGATCATCCTGCTCGCCGTGTGGACGACCTCCGGCACCTTCATGCTGATCTTCCTCGCGGCCCTCCAGGACATCCCGCGCGAGCTGGAGGAGGCGGCCGCCATCGAGGGCGTGAACCGCCGCCAGATGCTGCGCTATGTCACGCTGCCCGCGCTGCGGCCGGTGTTCTTCCTCGTCCTCACCCTGGGCACGATCTCCACCTGGCAGGTCTTCGACCAGGTGTATGTGATGGGCCAGGGCGCCCCGGGCAACACCACGCTGACGCCGGCCTTCCTGTCGTACTCGGCCGCCTTCGACGGCTCCGACTTCGGGCAGGGCGCGGCCATCGCCTTCATCCTGCTCGCGCTGATCCTGTGCATCACCGCCCTCCAGCGCTGGGCGCTGCGGGAGCGCGGCCCCCGCCCCGGGAGGAATCGATGAACGCCAAGTCCGCGGCCGCCCGGGCGCAGGCGCGCCCGGTGCTCGGCCGGTTCCCGCTGCCGCTGCGGGTGCTGGGGTACTCGCTGGTGGTGGGGGTCGGGCTGCTGTATCTGCTGCCGTTCGTACTCCAGCTGGTGACCGGGTTCAAGACGGACCCGGACGCGGCGGCGAACCCCCTCGGGCTGGTGCCCACCACCCCGACGACCGCCGCCTACCAGCGGCTGTTCGGGCTGAGCCAGGCGGCCGGGGACGGGGTGCCGTTCCTGCGCTGGCTGGGCAACTCGGCCTTCGTCGCGGTCGTGGTCACCGCCGGGCGGGTGCTGTTCGACTCGATGGCGGGGTACGCGCTGGCGCGGCTGCGCTTCCGGGGCCGTTCGCTGCTGTTCGGCTTTGTCCTCGCGGTGATGGCGGTGCCCGGAGTGGCGCTGCTGATCCCGAAGTTCCTGGTGCTGAACACCTTCGGGCTGTTCGACTCCTACACCGGCATGATCCTTCCGCTGATGGTGGACGCGGCCGGGATCTTCATCATGAAGCAGTTCTTCGAGTCGATCCCCCGGGAGGTCGAGGAGGCCGCGCGGGTGGACGGCGCCGGGGTGATCCGGACGTTCTGGTCGGTGGTGCTGCCGATGGCCCGGCCCGCGCTGATCACCCTGACGATCCTGTCCTTCCAGGGCTCGTGGAACGAGTTCACGCACTTCCTGGTGTCCACTCAGTCCGGCCAGTACGAGACGCTGACGACCGGGCTCGCGCGGTTCATCTCCGGCGGCCTCGGCGGCGGTACGCAGTACCCGCTGAAGCTGGCGGCGGCCCTGCTGGCGACGCTGCCGGTGGCGGCGCTGTTCTTCTGCTTCCAGCGCTACTTCGTACAGGGGGCGAACTCGGGGGCGGTCAAGGAATAGCGCGCGGACTTCGGGGGCTGCCTGAGTGGCATACGCGGTGAATGCCGCGCACGCTGGAAATATGGCACAGGATCCACGGGAAAAGGTTTTCAACGGGGATTTCAGTGAAGGCACCAGCGGCTGGTTCACCGTGCAGGCGGCCCCCGTTTCCGTCGCGGGCGGGAAACTGTGCGTCGACGTACCGGGAGGCACCCGGCTCCCGGCCGACGTCATCGTGGGGCAGAGCGACATCTGGCTGCAACAGGGCAGGTCGTACACCTTCTCGTGCACCGCTTCGGCGAATCCGCCGTCGGCGGTGACGGCCCGGGTCCAGCTCGACCAGGCCCCGAATTACCCCAACACGTTCTCGCAGGACATCGCCCTCGGTCCGGAACAGCCGTACACGTTCACCTTCACGTCCTCCCTCGACACCGACCGTGGCCAGGTCCTCTTCCTGCTCGGCGGAGATCCCGCGCCGTCGGTGTGCTGCGTGGGCGGGGTGTCCCTCATAGGGGGCGACCCGGTGCCCCGCTATGTGCCGGACACCGGCCCGAGGGTGCGGGTCAACCAGGTCGGCTATCTGCCGTTCGGACCGAAACACGCGACCGTCGTGACGGACGCGCCCGCACCGATTCCCTGGCAGGTGAACGACAGCGCCGGGGCCACCGTCGCGTCCGGCACCACGACGCCGGCCGGGACGGACACCTCCTCCGGGCAGCAGACGCACACGCTGGACTTCAGCGCGGTGACGCAGTCCGGCACCGGGTACACGCTGGGCGTCGACGGGCAGACCAGCTACCCGTTCGACATCACCGCCACCGCCTATGACCAGTTGCACTCCGACGCCCTGCGCTTCTTCTACGTCCAGCGCAGCGGCATCCCCATCACCGACGCGCTGGCGCCCGGATACGCGCGCCCGGCCGGACACATCGGCGTCACCCCCAACCAGGGCGACACCAGCGTGCCCTGCCAGCCGGGTGTCGGCGACTATCAGCTGGACGTGAGCGGCGGCTGGTACGACGCCGGGGACGAGGGCAAGTACGTCGTCAACGGCGGCATCGCCACCTACCAGCTCCTCAGCCTGTACGAGCGGACGCTGACCGTGCCCCGGGGGCGCCTGGGGCCGCCGGGCGACGGCGACCTGCACATTCCCGAGAGCGGCAACGGCGTACCCGACATCCTCGACGAGGCGCGCTGGGAGCTTGAGTTCCTGCTGCGCATGCAGGTCCCCGCCGGGGCGCCCCTCGCGGGGATGGCCCACCACAAAGTGCACGACGACAACTGGACCGGGCTGCCGATGCCTCCGGACCAGGACCCGCAGCCACGCCATCTGCACCCGCCGTCCACGGCGGCGACGCTCAACCTGGCCGCGACCGCCGCGCAGGGCGCCCGGCTGTACGCGCCCTTCGACCAGGCCTTCGCCCAGCGCTGCCTGACCGCCGCCCGTACCGCCTGGGCCGCCGCGCAGGCGCACCAGAACCTCTACGCCAGCAAGGCCGACGCGACCGGGGGCGGCCCGTACGACGACACGGATGTCACCGACGAGTTCTACTGGGCGGCCGCCGAACTGTTCATCACCACCGGCGAGCAGCCGTTCCTCGACGCGCTGCGGGCCTCGCCCTATGCGACCGGTGATCCGTTCCCGCCGTCCGGGTTCGGCTGGCAGCAGGTCGCCGCGCTCGGCCGGCTCGACCTGGCGACCGTGCAAAGCCAACTGCCGGACGCCGACCGGAACGCCGCCCGCGCCTCGGTGGTGGCCGCCGCCGACCGGTACCTCCAGACGGCGCAGGGCCAGGCATACGGCGTGCCGCTCGCGGACAGCGAGTTCGTCTGGGGCTCCAACAGCATGGTGCTCGACAAGCTCGCCGTCATCGCGACCGCCTTCGACCTGACCGGCGACCAGCGCTACCGCGACGGCGTACTGGAAGGGCTGGACTACATCCTCGGCCGCAACGCCCTCAACGAGTCCTATGTGACCGGATACGGCCGGCACAACTCCCACAACCAGCACAGCCGCCTCTACAGCCACGAGCTCGATCCGACGCTGCCGGAACCCCCGGCCGGTGCGATCGCCGGCGGCGCGAACGTGAACCTTGAGGATCCGAAGGCGAGCAGGGTGCTGATCGACCGCACGGTCGATCCGCCCCAGCGGCCCGCGCCGCAGTTCTGCTACCTCGACGACATCCAGTCGTGGTCGACCAACGAGGTCGCCATCAACTGGAACGCGGCGCTGTCGTGGGTCGTCTCGTTCGCGGCCGACGACCAGAGCGTCGGCGCGTAGGCCCTACGCGATACACACCGGGCGGTGTGCGTCGGCCTCCCTAAAGTCCCCGTCGTCACCACGGTTTCTCACGACGGGAGAACTCATGCGCATCGGCATTCTGGGCACGGGCGGGATGGCCACGACGCTGGGCGGGGCGTGGGTACGCGCCGGACACGACGTCCTGATCGGCGGGCGCGACCGCGCGGCGGCCGCGGCGACCGCCGCGCGGACCGGCGCCTCCGGGCACGGCACGCTCGCCGACGCGGCGGCGCACGGCGAGGCCGTCCTGGCGGCGGTCCCGGCGGAGGTGGCGCCCGAGCTGGTCAAGGGGCTCGCGGACACCCTCGCCGACCGCACGGTGATCGACTGCTCGAACCCCCTGGTCCCGACCGACGACGGCCTGACGCTGTCCACCGGCGGCACGACCTCCATCGCCCGGCGGATGGCGGACGCCGCGCCCGGCGCCCATGTGGTCAAGGCGTTCAACCTCTGCCACGACAGCATCTGGACCCTGCCCCGTCCGGCGTTCGAGGGCGCCCCGCTGGCCGTCCCGTTCTGCGGCGACGACCCCGCCGCCCTCGACCGGACCGCCGAACTCATCACCTCCATGGGCTGCGCCCCCATCCCCTGCGGCGGGCTCGCCCGCGCGGTGTACATCGAGGCGGCGGCGGCCTTCGCGATCGGCGCGTGGCTGTCGGGCGCGGAGCCCCGGTTCGCGTTCCCGGTGCCCATGGCGGCGCCGGACGCGCCCGCCTCATAGGCCGCGAGCGCCCCCGCGTAGGCTGCTGCGCCGAGACTGGTGAACGGGGAGCGGAGCAGTGCGGATAGAGCGGCACCAGGTGGGCGAGGCGGCGGTTTCGGCGGCCCGTGACGACTTCGCCAACAGGATCGGTTCGACGGTCCACTCCATGTCGAAGGCCGGCCCGATCGCCACCTACGAGTGGCAGCTGATCTCGGAGGAGTTCCTCGACTACCTGGGGGCGCTCTCCGTCGAGACGCCCGACCTCGACACCCCGGAGGCCAAGGCCGTCCTCGACGACGCCACCGAGGCCGCCGCCGGTGCCGTGGCGTACGCCGCGTACTACCCGACCAACGACTTCCAGGTCTTCCTCAACTACGCGAACTTCGGGATCAACTACGACCGCGGGGCGGAGGGGGATCCGGAGTCCGTGACCCCGGGGGAGTGGCTCGACGCCTTCTGCCTGGCGGTCCTCTCCGACAAGGCCTCCTGGCACGGCGAGGCGTTCCACTTCGCCCGCAAGCCGTTCGAGAAGGACGGGGCCGGGCGGCCCGCCGTCGAGCTCATCCGCGGCTTCATGGCGTATGTCATCGGGGACACGGGGGACGACGACGCGGACTACCCGCCGTCCAGGGAACAGAAGCTCGCCGCGCTGGACGCCGCGCTGGCCCGGATACAGGCCCTCGACGCCGCGCCCGGTGAGGGCGGCCTCCTCGACCGGCCGCAGACCATCGGGCTGCACGCGCTGCGCGCCCTGACCACCGGCGACCGGGACTCCTTCCGCACCGCGCTGGCCAACCTGCTGCTCCCGCACAGCGCCATCCCCGGCCCCGGCGCCAGGCCCCGCACCCTGCTGCCGCTCCTTCCGCTGGCCCTGGCCGCGCTCGCCTACCGCCGCGAGGGCTGGCAGCCGCCCCTCGACACCGGATATCTGCCGCGGGCGCTGGTGACCGGGTTCGAGACCGCGGGGCCACGCGTCCAGGCGTACGGGCGCGTCCGGCGCCCGGACGCGGTCGCCGCGCTGGCCGCCGGGCCGGTGGTGGTCGAACGGCCCGAAGCCCCCCGCGAGATGCACCCGGAGAGCGAGGCCCTGTTCGAGCAGTACACCAGGGAGGCCCTGACGTCGGAGGACGGAAAGCCGCTCTCCGCCTGGGACCTGTCGGATGCCGTGCGCTACCAGGACCTCCTCTTCAAGGCCCGCGCCTCGCTCACCGCCGACGTCACGGACCAGCAGCTGCACAACCTGCGCCTCGCCGCGGAACTGGGCGCGGCGCTGTTCCGTACCACGCTCGCCGAGCCCGGTACGGACGTCGAGGTGACGATCGGCGGCAGCACGCTCAACTACCCCGCCTACCACGGTGATCAGGCCGGGCCCGGCGCCTGGCACACCGCCCTGAACTTCGCCCTGATCGGCGGCCGGCGCGAGGACATCGCCGCGCTCGTCCTCAGCGGCTCCGCCCGCCTGGAGGGCGACGGCTCCGCCTTCGCCTCGTACCGCCGGGCGCTCCACGACTATCTGCGGGGCGTGGACCCCGAACCCGCCATGGACCGCGCCCTGGAGGATTGCGAGAAGGCCGTGACCTGGGGGTTCTTCCCGCCGCCCGCCGTTCTTCTCTCCCAGCTCGTCGAGGGCGACGAGGAGAGCTTCAACCTCGCTCTCATCGACGCCCTCGAAGCCCACCGCGACCACTACCGGGTCGCCGACCGCGCGGGCGACTCCGACGCCGTGATCAACCTCGACATCCTGGCCCTGGCCTGCCACGCCCGCCGCCGGGGCTGGAACATCCGGGTCAGTTCCGCCTACCTGCCGCCGCGCCTGCTCGCGGGCTGAAGCCGGCGATACCGTCACTCCGATGTCTCGGCCCAGGCCGCGAGTTCGGCGCGGATGCGGCGGTCCATGGCCATCGACAGCTCCGCGTCCACCACGCCCTTGGCGATCGGCCGCAGCTGCTCAACCGTTTCGCCAATGCGCGATGTGGGCTCGGCCAGGACCGTGGTGCGCAGGAGGGCCGCGAAGATCTCGGCGATCGCGTCCACATGACGGCGCATCTCACGGGCCGCTTCCAGGACGGCGTCGAGCGGGACGCCCCGGTCGACCAGCTCGCTGGAGGTGTCCAGGAGACGGCGGCTGACGTGGACCAACTGGTCGCCGTCGACCGCGAGATAGCCGAGGTCGAGGGAGGCGGCGAGGTTTTCCGCGGTCACCTGGCCCTTGAAGTAGTCGGCCAGGGCTTCGGGCGCCAGCCGGACCGGTGTCTCCTGTGACCAGGCCGGGACGGAGACGGGGGCCGGGTGCAGGCCGAGGAGGTCGGCGACGTCGCGGCGGCCGCTCTCGAAGGCGGCGAAGAGTTCGGCGATACCGCCGAGGGTGTGGCCGCGCTCCAGCAGCGCCCCGATCGTCCGGAGCCGGGCGAGATGGTGGTCGTCGTACCAGGCTATGCGGCCCTCGCGGCGCGGCGGCGGGAGGAGCTTGCGCTCCCGGTAGAAGCGCAGGGTGCGCACGGTGATCCCGGCCTTCTCGGCCAGCTCCGCGACGCGGTATTCGCGGATCTCCTCCGGGCCGTCCGGAGCCTGGGGTGCTTCGCTCGTCGCCACGTCAGCACCCTATGCCCGCACCCGGGAGGGCGAACCGCCGGTAACTTCCCTTCGCCCGGCCCCTACCGCCCGGTAGCCCGCTGTCCTACGCTCAAACCGTGCCAGTAATCGCTGGCGCGGTTCCGAGTGTTGCGGGAGGCGGCCCCATGACCGGTGCTGAAGTGACGCGGGAACACGTACGGGTGGCGGTGATCGGGGCCGGATTCGGCGGGCTGGGGGCGGCCGTGCGGCTGCGCCGGGCGGGGATCACCGACGTCGTCGTCCTGGAGCGGGCCGGGGCGGTCGGGGGCACCTGGCGGGACAACACCTATCCGGGCTGCGCCTGTGACGTACCGTCCCATCTGTACTCCTTCTCCTTCGCGCCCAACCCCGAGTGGCCGCGCAACTTCTCCGGGCAGCCGCATATCCGGGCCTATCTGGAGCGGGTCACCGACACGTTCGGGCTGCGGCCGCACCTGCGCTTCGACGCCGAGGTGCGGGCCATGCGCTGGGACCCGCGCGCGCTGCACTGGGAGATCGACACCGCGGCCGGTCCGCTGACCGCCGATGTCGTGGTCAGCGCCACCGGACCGCTGTCGGACCCGAAGATCCCGGACATCCCCGGCCTGGCCGGCTTCCCCGGCGAGGTCTTCCACTCCTCGCGCTGGGACCACGGCTACGACCTGCGCGGCAAGCGCGTCGCGGTGATCGGCACCGGCGCCTCGGCCGTCCAGATCGTGCCCGCCATCCACCGCGAGGTGGACCGGCTCACCCTCTTCCAGCGCACCCCGGCCTGGGTGCTGCCGCGCATGGACCGCCGTATCTCGGCCGCCGAGCACTGGCTGCACACCAAGGTCCCGGCGACCCGCGCGCTGCGGCGGGCGGTGCTGTGGGGGGTGCGGGAGCTACAGACCGGCTCGTTCACCCGGTGGCCCGACTCGCTGCGGCTGGTGGAGCGGGTCGCCCTCGGCCATATGCGGCGGGCCATCGGAGACCCAGCCCTGCGGGCCCGGCTGACGCCCGACTACCGCATCGGCTGCAAGCGCATCCTGCTGTCCAGCGAGTACTACCCGGCCCTCGCCCAGCCCCATGTCGATGTCGTCGCCGGGCTGAAGGAGGTGCGCGGCGCCACGCTCGTCGCCGCCGACGGCACCAAGGCCGAGGCCGACGCGATCATCTTCGGGACGGGCTTCCAGGTGACCGACATGCCGATCGCGCACCGGGTGACCGGGGCGTACGGGACGACGCTCGCGGAGGAGTGGCGGGACGGCATGGAGGCGCTGCGCGGCACCAGCGCGGCGGGCTTCCCCAACCTCCTGACGATCATCGGGCCCAACACCGGGGTCGGGACCACCTCGATGATCCTCATCATCGAGGCCCAGCTTGCGTATCTGGTCGACTTCATGCGGCAGTTGGACGTGCTGGGCGGCGCCGCGGGCCGAAAGGTGGCGCTGGACGCCCGGCCCTCGGCGGTGCGGGCGTGGACCGACCGGGTGCAGGAGCGGCTGAGCCGTACGGTGTGGAACGTGGGCGGCTGCGACAGCTGGTACTTGCAGAACGGGCGCAATACGACCGTGTGGCCCGGGTCGACGTCGGAGTTCCGCTGGGTGACGCGGAAGGTGGACGCCACGGAGTACCGGGTGCTGCGACCGGAGCGGGGCGCCGACCCGGACGTGGTGGGCGCGGGCGCGGGGCGGGGGGAGCGGTGAGCCGCCGTCCGGCGCGGCTCGCCGCGGGGCCGTACGCGCCGCCCGTCGCCGTGAGCGAACTGTCCGTCATCTCCGCCGACGGCTCCCGCCTCCACGCAGAGCTGCACGGGCCCGAGGGCGCCCCCGCCGTGGTGCTGGCGCACGGCTGGACATGCTCGACCGCCTTCTGGGCGCCGATCGTCCGCGAACTGGCCGCCGACCACCGCGTCGTGCTGTACGACCAGCGCGGCCACGGCCGCAGCCCCGCCGCCGGCCCCGGCGGCTACAGCACCCACGCGCTCGCCGACGACCTCGCGGCGGTGCTCCAGCAGACCCTCGTGCCCGGGGAACGGGCCGTCGTGGTGGGCCACTCCATGGGCGGCATGACGCTCATGGCGGCCGCCGACCGGCCGCAGCTGCGCGAGCGCGCGGCGGCCGTGCTGCTGTGCAACACCGGCTCCTCGCGGCTGATCGAGCGGGGCCGCGTCGTACCGCTGCGCGGGGAGCGCCTGCGGGTGCGGGTGCAGCGCGCGCTGCTGTGCTCGAGGGCGCCGCTCGGGCCGGTGACGCCGCTCTCCAGACGCCTGCTGAAGTACGTGACGATGGGCCCGGAGGCGGGCCCCGCCGTGGTGGACGCGTGCGCGAGCATCGTGCACGACTGCCCGCGGGCGGTGCGGGCCGCGTGGGCGCGGGTCATCGGCGACCTCGACCTCGACGCGGAGGTCGGCCGGCTGGCCGTCCCCACCGCCGTCCTCGCCGGCACGGCCGACCGGCTGACCCCCCTGGAGCACGCCCGGGCGCTGGCCGACCGGCTCCCCCGGTGCGTCGGCGTGACCGAGCTGGACGGGCTCGGGCACATGGCGCCGGTGGAGGATCCGGCGGCGGTGAGCGGGGTGATCCGCGGGCTGGTGGCGACCTACGGAGCCGTGGGCGGGGCGAGGGCGGCGGTTCCCGAGAGCGGACGAGTACGAGGAGCGGAGGAGTCATGAGCGGTCTGCGCGGAAGTCTGGAGGGCCGGGTCGCCGTGGTGACCGGGGCGGCCCGGGGCGTGGGGGAGTTGCTGGCCCGGAAGCTGTCGGCGCGGGGCGCCAGGGTGGCGCTGGTGGGGCTTGAGCCCGAGGGGCTGCGGCGGGTGGCGGAGGGGCTGCTGACGGACGCCGCCTCCTGGCACGCCGATGTCAGCGACCACGAGGCGATGGCCCGGGTGGCCGGGGAGGTCGCGACGCGCTTCGGGCGGGTGGACATCGTCGTGGCCAACGCCGGTGTGGCCCAGGGCGGTCCGTTCCTCGACACCGACGAGACGGCCTGGCGGCGGGTCATCGAGGTCAATCTGCTGGGCAGCGTCACCACGGCCCGCGCGTTCCTGCCCGCGCTCGTCGCGAGCCGCGGCTATCTGCTCCAGATCTCCTCGCTCGCCGCGCTCTCACCGGCGCCGATGATGACCGCGTACTGCGCGTCCAAGTCCGGGGTCGAGGCGTTCGCGCACTGTCTGCGTGCTGAGGTGGGCCATCGCGGCGTACGGGTCGGGGTGGCCTATCTCAGCTGGACCGACACGGACATGGTGCGCGGCGCCGACCAGGACGACGTGGCGCGGGAGCTGCGGCGGCGGCTGCCCTGGCCCGCGAACCGCACCAATCCGCTCGGCCCGGCCGTGGACCGGCTGGTGGACGGGATCGAGCGGCGCTCGGCGCATGTGTACGGACAGTGGTGGCTGCGCGGCATGCAGTCCGTACGGGGTGTGCTGCCTGCGCTGGTCGGGACCGTCGGCCCGCGCGAGATGCGCCGCGTCGAGCCCCGGCTCGCGGCGACGCGCGGGCTGCGGGGCGGGCTGGTGGGCGCGGGAGGCGAGGCGGACGAGAAGGCGCGGGCGGAGGGCGACCGGCGGAAACCGTGACGCCCGACATGCGGGGCGTGTTTCCGCATGTGACGCTGGTTGCGACATCGACATGCGGCCACGCCGCGTGGCACCTCTGCCACCCCTTGAGGAGTGACATCGATGGCCAGCAAGGACCAGTTCAACGAGAAGGCCCGGCAGACCAAGCGCAAAGCGCAGGGCGAACAGAGCCAGCAGCAGCGGCGCGAGCAGCCGCCGCGCGAGAGCCGCGAGAGCCGCGAGAGCCGCGAGAGCCGCGAGAGCCGTGGGCCTGCGATGCGGGACCGGGAGGAAGGCGTCGAGGACCAGGAGCCCTTCGAGGAGATGTGACCTCGAAGGCGTGATCTCGGTACCTCGGTGGGGCGCATCCGAGCCCGGGTGCGCCCCACCACCTCAGCCGCTTCTCGGCGGCAGCTCCGGGCGCCGCAGGTCCGGCACGTCCGAGTAGTCCGGGGGAGTCGCCGCCGAGTGGCGTTCCAGCAGGTCGAGCGCGGTGCGCACCGCGACGCCCAGTTGCGGATGGCGGCCCTCGGCCCAGTCGAGCGGCGAGCGCGGCGCCTCGATGTCCGGCTCCACGCCGTAGTTCTCGACCCCCCACCCGTACGCGTCGAACCACGCGGCGTTCATCGGCACGGTGATGGCCGTGCCGTCCCCGAGCCGGTGGCGGCCGGTCATGCCGACCACCCCGCCCCAGGTGCGCAGCCCCACCACCGGGCCGATGCCCTGGATCTTGAACGCGGCCGTGATCATGTCGCCGTCGGAGGAGGTCATCTCGTCGGCGACCGCGACGATCGGGCCGCGCGGCGCGTTGCTGGTGTACGAGACGGGCTCGGCGTGGCGGGTCAGGTCCCAGCCCATGATGGTGCGGGTGAGCTTCTCGACGACCAGCTCGCTGATGTTGCCGCCCGCGTTGCCCCGTACGTCCACGATCAGCGCGGGCAGCGACACCTCGCTGCGCACATCGCGGTTGAACTGGGCCCAGCCGGAGCCGCCCATGTCGGGGATGTGCAGATAGCCGCACCGCCCGTCGCTCAACTCGCGCACCACCGCGCGCCGTTTGGCCACCCAGTCCTGGTAGCGCAGCGGCCGGTCGTCGATGAGCGGCTGGACCGCGACGCGGCGCGGCGGGGGACTCTCCCCATCGGCACTGCCGGCGGGCTGGAAGGTGAGCTCGACGGTCGTGCCCCCGGCGGCGGTGAGCAGCGGGTAGGGGCCGGCGACCGGGTCCACGGGGCGGCCGTCGACATGGGTGAGCGTGGCGCCGTCGCGGATGCCGGTGCCGGCGAGCGGCGAACGCGCCCGGGAGTCGGAGGACTCGCCCGGCAGGATGCGGGAGACGGTCCAGCGCCCGTCCTTGGCGCGCGTGAAGTTGGCGCCGAGCAGGCCGATGGGCCGCTGGTAGTGGGCCGGGCCCTCGTTGCGGCGGGCCGGGATGACATACGCGTGCGAGGTGCCGAGCTCGCCCTGCACCTCGCGCAGCAGGTCGGCGAACTCGTCGGGGGAGGCGACCCGTTCGACCAGCGGACGGTACTGGGCGAGCGCCCCGTCCCAGTCGACGCCGCACATCCGCGGCTCCCAGTAGTAGGCGCGGGTGATCCGGCCCGCCTCGTCGTACGCCTGCCGCCACTCGGCGGCCGGGTCGACGGTGTGCTGGATCCGCCGCATGTCGATGTGGACGGTGGCGTCGCTGTCGGCGGTCTCCGTGGCGGGCACCGCCCGCAGATCGCCGTCGTCGTTGACGACCAGCCGGGTGCCGTCGCCGCTGACCGCGAACCAGTCCAGGTCGTCGGTGAGTTCGGTGCGCTTGGCCTTGACCAGGTCGAAGTGTTCGAGGGTGGGGCGGGAGGAGGTCTCGGCCGGGTTGGCGAAGGTCTCGCCGAGCGCGCCGGAGATCGGCCAGCGCAGCCACACCAGGCCCCCGCCGCTGACCGGGTAGAGCGCCGAGTACTTCGAGGCGGCCACCGGGAAGGCGGTGACCCGGCTGGGCAGCCCCTCCACCTCGATCGTGACCGTGCCCTCGGCCTCGCCGTCGCCGCCTCCCGCCTGCGCGCCGTCCCGGTCGAGGCCGCCCGCCGCCGGGCGGCCCTCGGGGGAGAGCGCGAAGGGGGAGGGGGTCGCCGAGGACAGCGGTACGAGGTAGGGGCGGCAGCCGAGCGGGAACGACAGATCGCCGGTGTGCACGTCGTAGACGGGGTCGAAGCCGCGCCAGGACAGGAACGCCAGATACCGGCCGTCGCGGGTGAACACCGGCTCCTCGTCCTCGAATCGGCCGCTGGTCACGTCCACGACCGTGCGGTCCGCGAGCCGCGCGATCTTTATCTGGCGCAGCGAGCGGCCGATGCCGGGGTGCGACCAGGCCAGCCAGGCGGAGTCGGGGGAGAAGGCGAGGTCGCGTACCGGGCCGTTCGTCGACCGGATCAACTCGCCGACCTCGTCGACGGGGTCGGTGTCGGGTGAGGCGGCGGGGTTCGGCTCCGCGCCGTCCGGCTCCGTCGCCGGTGCGGCGTCGGGCGACGCGTCCGGCGGGGTGTCGGGCGACGCGTCCGGCGACGCGTCCGTCGATGTGTCGAGCAGCAGCAGCCGCCCGTCGTGCGCGGCCACCGCGAGCCGCTTGCCGTCCGGCGACGCCACCATCTCGCGCACCCGCCCGAGCCGGCCGGCCGCCAGCCGCCGCCGCTCCTCCGGGCCCGTCGCGCGCGGCAGATACGCGATCTCGATGGCGTCCTCGCCCTCGGCGTCCGTCACATACGCCACCCGCCCGGTGTCGCCCAGCATCTCCGGCAGCCGGACCCGGACGCCGGGGGTGTCGGCGAGGGTGCGGGCGGGGCCGTCGCGGTGGGTCAGCCAGTACAGGCTGCCCCGTACGCAGACCGCGCTGGCCCGGCCCGTGGTGTCCACGGACAGCGAGTTGACGTGCGAGGCGGCCGGGACCTGGTACGGCCGCCGCCCGGTGCGCGCCCCGCCGAGACGTACGTCCAGCCGGCGCGGCTCGGCGCGCGGGCTCAGGTCGTCGACGAGCCACAGGTCGCCGGCGCACTGGTAGACGACGCGCGAGCCGTCGGTCGAGGCGTGGCGGGCGTAGAAGTCGGCGTGGTCGGTGTGGCGCCGCAGATCGGTGCCGTCGGGCAGACAGGAGTAGAGGTTGCCGATGCCCTCGTGGTCGGAGAGGAAGGCGATCCGGCCCGCGACGAACATCGCCGAGTCCAGGTGTCCGTTCAACTCCGGCACCAGGCGGGTGCCGTGCAGCCACAGCCGGCCCGTCGCGCCGCCCCGGTAGCGCTTCCAGGAGGCGGGCTCGTGCGGGGGCTTGCCGGTCAGCAGGAGGGTGCGGCGCTCGCCGTCGGTGTCGGCGACCGCGATGTCGGAGACCGGGCCCCAGGGCAGCCGCCCGCCGGGGCTGCCGTCGGTGGGCAGGCTGTAGGCCCAGGAGAAGTAGGAGAAGGGCTGGTCGTGGGAGGAGACGGCCAGGATGTGGGAGGTGCCGTCCTGGTCGGGGGGCGTCCAGCCGCAGACGCGGGCGTCCGTGCCGCCCCAGTACGTCAGCCGGCGCGCCGGGCCGCCGTCGACCGGGGCGAGATGGATCTCGGGGTCGAGGCTGCGCCAGGTCGTGAACGCGATGTGCGAGCCGTCGGGGGAGAAGCGGGGGTGTCCCACGCGGGTGCGGTCGACCGTCAGCCGCCAGGCCCGGCCGGGGGGCTCGCCGGCCGCGGCCAGGGGTGCGACCCATAGGTCGTCCTCGGCGGCGAAGCAGAGCAAGTCGTCGTGCAGGTGCGGAAACCGGAGGTACGCGCGGCCGCCCGGGCCCGGCGCGTTCGACAGACCATCGCTCACCCGACCATCCTTCCGGGGCGGCCCCTTCAGGGCAACTCGGTCTTGTGACGCATACCACGAGCGATACGGGGTGGTTTCGTGAAGCGCCGGGCGGATCTGGGCTTACTCTGGAGGTGTACGAAACCGTTTCGTTCGCAGCGCTCGAATGCGTCGGAAGGAGGGCATGGTGCAGGCATTGGATAAACGCCGCAGCAGGCTGTCCCCCGAGCGGGAGAGCGAGCTGTACCAGGCCGTCATGGAACTGCTGACGGAGGTCGGCTACGACGCGCTGACCATGGACGCGATCGCGGCCCGCACCCACTCCAGCAAGGCCACGCTCTACCGGCAGTGGAAGAGCAAGCCGGCGCTGGTCGCCACCGCCCTGCGGCACACCAAGCCCGTCTCGCTCGAGGACATCGACACCGGCTCGCTGCGCGGCGATCTGCGCGAGATGGTGCAGTGCGGCGACGAGGCCCGGGAGCGGGACGCGGCGCTGATGCGGGGGCTGGCTCTGGCCGCCCACCAGAACCCGGATCTGCTCGAGGCGCTGCGCGAACTCCTGATCACCCATGAGCTCGGCGCGTTCGACATGCTGCTCAAGCGCGCCGTCGACCGCGGTGAGGTCGCCCCGGACCGCCCCGCCCTCAAATACACCGTGCACCTGCTGCTCGGCGCCTTCACCACCCGGTCTCTGGTCGAGGCCAAGGAGCCGGACGCCGACTACCTCTTCGACTACATCGACGCCGTGATCCTCCCCGCCCTCGGTGTTCTGTCCCCCGCCTCCCCCTGAGGCAGCCCTCTCCCCCCTCCCCAGAACCCGGCACCCGCAACGCCGCACCCCCACAACCCCATAGAGCTCCAGCCGGCGCGCCGCTCTCGTCGCCGTCTGGTTCCCCATCCCTGCCCAGTCACGCCTACTCGACGGGAGCACCTCTCCTCGTGGCCACGTTCCTCTATAAACTCGGCCGATTCGCCTTCCGGCGACGTCGGTTCGTCGCCCTGATCTGGGTGGCGCTCCTGGCGGTCGCCGGGGTCGGCGCCGCCACCGCCTCGCAACCCACCAACGACAGCTTCTCCATCCCGGGGACGGAGGCCCAGAAGGCCTTCGACGTACTGGAGCAGCGCTTCCCGGGCGGCAACGCGCAGGGCGCCACCGCCCGCGTGGTCTTCCGGGCACCGGCCGGCGAGAAGATGACCGACGCGGCCAACAAGGCCACCGTCGAGAAGACCGTTCGCGAGCTCCAGTCGGGCTCGGACGAGGTCGCCTCGGTCACCGACCCGTACAAGGCGGGCGGGGTCAGCAAGGACGGCACCACGGCGTACGTCTCGACCTCGTACAAGGTCAGCGCCATGGAGCTGGAGGACAAGACGCGGGACGCGCTGAAGGAGGCGGGCCAGGACGCCCGCGCCTCGGGGCTGACGGTCGAGATCGGCGGTGACGCGCTGGAGCAGATGCCGGAGACCGGCGCCACCGAGATCATCGGCATCGCGATCTCGGCGGTCGTTCTGCTGATCACTTTCGGCTCGCTGGTCGCCGCCGGACTGCCGCTGCTCACCGCGATCATCGGGGTCGGCATCGGCATCTCCGGGATCACCGCGCTGGCCACCACGCTGGGGCTGTCCAGCACGACCTCGACGCTGGCGATGATGATCGGCCTCGCGGTCGGCATCGACTACGCGCTGTTCATCGTCTCCCGCTACCGGGCCGAACTGGCCGAGGGACGGGAGCGGGAGGAGGCCGCCGGGCGCGCGGTGGGCACCGCGGGGTCCGCGGTCGTCTTCGCCGGGCTCACGGTCGTCATCGCCCTCGCCGGCCTCGCGGTCGTCAACATCCCGATGCTGTCCAAGATGGGCTTCGCCGCGGCGGGCACGGTGGTCATCGCCGTTCTGATCGCGATCAGCCTCATCCCGGCGCTGCTGGGGTTCGCGGGCGCCAGGGTGCTGCCCCGCAAGGTCCGCAAGGCCGCCAAGAAGGGCGAGGAGGGCCAGGCACAGGGCGAGGAGAAGCCCAACGCGGGCACCCGCTGGGCCCGCTTCGTGCTGCGCCGCCCGGTGGCGGTGCTGCTGCTGGGCGTGCTCGGCCTGGGCGCCGCCGCCGTCCCCGTGGCCAGCCTGGAGCTCGGCCTGCCCGACGACGGCTCGCAGCCGACCGACACCACCAAGCGCAAGGCGTACGACCTGATGTCCGACGGCTTCGGCCCGGGCTTCAACGGGCCGCTGATGGTGGTCATCGACGCCAAGGGCAGCGACGACCCCGAGGGCGCCGCGGAGCAGGCCCGCCAGACCATCCACGACGTCAAGGGCGTCGCGTCGGTCAGCAAGCCCATGTTCAACAAGGACAAAGACACCGCCACGCTGACGGTCATCTCCAAGTACAAGCCGAGCAGCGTGGACACCGAGCATGTGGTGAACGACATCCGGGACGAGGCCAAGTCCCTCAAGTCCGGGACCGGCGCCGAGGTGCTGGTGACCGGGCAGACGGCGATGAACATCGACATCTCGAAGAAGCTGAACGACGCGCTCGTGCCCTACCTGGGCCTCGTCGTCGGGCTGGCCTTCCTGCTGCTGATGGTGGTCTTCCGGTCGCTGCTGGTGCCGCTCAAGGCGGCCCTCGGCTTCCTGCTGTCCGTCGTGGCGGCGCTGGGCGCGGTCGTCGCGGTCTTCCAGTGGGGCTGGGGCGGGAGCCTGTTCAACGTCGAGGAGCCCGGCCCGATCATGAGCATGATGCCGATCTTCATGATCGGTGTCGTCTTCGGCCTGGCGATGGACTACGAGGTCTTCCTCGTGACCCGGATGCGCGAGGCGTTCGTCCACGGCGAGCGGCCGGGCCAGGCCGTGGTCACCGGCTTCAAGCACGGCGCCCGGGTGGTGACCGCGGCCGCGGTCATCATGATCAGCGTCTTCGCCGGGTTCATCGGCTCGTCCGAGTCGATGGTGAAGATGATCGGCTTCGGTCTCGCCATCGCGGTGTTCTTCGACGCGTTCATCGTGCGTATGGCCATCGTTCCGGCGGTGCTCGCCCTGCTCGGCAAGTCTGCGTGGTGGCTGCCGCGCTGGCTGGACAAGGCGCTGCCCAACGTGGACGTGGAGGGCGAGGGGCTGCGCAAGCAGCTCGACCCCGGCCCCGCGGCGCGCGAGGCGCGGGACGAAGAGCGGGATCCCGACGCGGATCTGACCCGGGTTTAAGCAGCCCCGTTGTGCAGTGCGGCGGCCCTTCGCGAGTGCGCGGAGGGCCGCCGCCGTTGTGTGGGCGGGGGTTTTCGCGGGTACAGCGCTCTTGCGAATAGGTTGCAATAGCGGGTTACCATCATCGGGCGGATAACCGGATTGGCGGATTCCGTGGATGTATCGGACACCCCCGGCGCAGAAGCGGAGCCCCGCCATGCATGTCCCCGACGGATTCATCGACGCCCCGGTGTCCGTGGCGACCGGCGTGGTCGCCGCCGCCGCGGTCGGCGTCAGCCTGCGCGGCGCCCGGCGGGAGCTGGGGGAGGGCGGGGGCTCGGGTGGCCTGGGCGGCTCGGGCGGTGAGCGCACCGCTCCGCTGGCCGGGCTCGTCGCCGCGTTCATCTTCGCCGTACAGATGCTGAACTTCCCGGTCGCGGCCGGGACCAGCGGGCATCTGCTCGGCGGGGCGCTGGCCGCGATACTCGTCGGCCCGTACACGGGGGTGCTGTGCGTCTCCGTGGTGCTGCTCATGCAGGGCGTGCTCTTCGCCGACGGCGGCCTCACCGCGCTCGGCGTCAACATCACGGACATGGCGGTGGTCACCACGGTGGTGGCGTACGCCGTCTTCCGCGGCCTGCTCAAACTGGCGCCCAAGCGGCGCCGTTCGGTGACCGTCGCCTCCTTCGTCGCGGCCCTGGTGTCCGTACCGGCCGCGGCCGTCGCCTTCACCGGGATCTACGCGCTCGGCGGCACGGCCCATGTCTCGCTCGACAAGGTGTTCACCGCGATGGTCGGGGTGCATGTGCTGATCGGCATCGGCGAGGCCGCGATCACGGCCCTGACCGTCGGCGCGGTGGTGGCCGTACGCCCCGACCTGGTGTACGGCGCGCGGGGGCTGACCCGAACCCTGGAGATCCGCACGGTCGCCGTGGCCGCCCCGGGCGCCCCGGCGCGGGCCGGTGCGGCCGCACCGGCAGGGGGTGCGGCGTCGGGGGGCGCCGCAGCTCCGGTGGCCGCCGCGGCCGCGGCCCCGGCGGCGGCGCCCGCCGCGCGGCGGTCCGCGCGCCGGGTGTGGGCGGTCGGCGTCGCGGCCGCGCTGCTGTGCGCCGGTGTGGTCAGCTTCTACGCGTCCGCCAACCCCGACGGCCTGGAGAAGGTCGCCGCCGACAACGGCATCGACAAGAAGACCGAGGACCACGCCGCCCAGGACTCCCCGCTCGCCGACTACGGCGTCAAGGACGTCACCGACGCCCGGCTCTCCGGCGGCCTGGCCGGGGTGATCGGGGTCGGGGCGACCCTCGCCGTCGGCTCCGGGCTGTTCGTGGTCGTACGCCGCCGCACCAGGAAGGCCGCCGCCGGGCCCGCCGCCGTACCCGCCGCCCACCACCCGGAAGGGGTCTGACATGGGCGCGGGCCACGCCCACAAGCTCTACCGGGAGGGCCACTCGCCGCTGCACGCCCTCCCGCCGCAGTGCAAGCTCGCCGCGGTGCTCTGCTTCGTCCTGGTCGTCGTCTCCACCCCGCGCGAGGCGGTGTGGGCCTTCGGGGCGTACGCGGCGGTGCTGGCGGCGGTCGCGGCGGTGGCGCGGATCCCGGCGGGGTTTCTCCTCCGGCGGCTGCTGATCGAGATCCCCTTCGTGGCCTTCGCCGTGCTGATGCCGTTCGTCGCGGACGGCGAGCGCGTGGCGGTGCTCGGGATGGAGCTCAGCCGCCCCGGCCTGTGGGGCGCCTGGAACATCCTGGCCAAGGGCACGCTCGGGGTCGCCGCGTCCGTGCTGCTGGCCTCCACCACCGAGCTGCGCGCCCTGCTGCTGGGGCTTCAGCGGCTGCGGATGCCGCCGCTGCTGGTCCAGATCGCGTCGTTCATGATCCGCTACGGGGACGTCATCACGGACGAGATGCGCCGCATGCGCATCGCCCGCCAGTCGCGCGGCTTCGAGGCGCGCGGGGTGCGTCAGTGGGGCGTGCTCGCCAAGTCGGCCGGGGCGCTGTTCATCCGCTCCTACGAGCGCGGCGAGCGCGTCCACCTGGCGATGATCAGCCGGGGCTACGCGGGCACGATGCCGGTGATCGACGACATGACCGCGACCCGGGCCCAGTGGCTGTCCGCCGCGACCCTCCCGCTGACCGCGCTGGTGGTCTGCCTGACCGGATGGATATCGATATGACCGTCCCGCCCTCCCTCCAGGTGTCCGGCCTGGCCTATGCCTACCCCGACGGCCACCAGGCCCTCTTCGGCGTCGAGCTGGCCGTCGCCCGCGGCGAGCGGGTCGCGCTGCTCGGGCCCAACGGCGCGGGCAAGACCACCCTGGTCCTGCACCTCAACGGCATCCTGGACGCGGGCGCCGGGACGGTCACGGTGGCCGGGCTGCCGGTCTCCAAGGCCAACCTGGCCGAGATCCGCCGCCGCGTCGGCATCGTCTTCCAGGACCCCGACGACCAGCTGTTCATGCCGACCGTGCGCGAGGACGTCGCCTTCGGCCCGGCCGCGGCCGGGCTGCGCGGCGCGGAGCTGGAGCGGCGGGTCGTGGACGCCCTGGAGCGGGTCGGCATGGCGGAGTTCGCCGACCGCCCGCCGCACCACCTCTCCTTCGGGCAGCGGCGGCGGGTGGCGGTCGCGACCGTCCTGGCCATGGAGCCGGAGATCCTGGTGCTGGACGAGCCCTCGTCCAACCTGGACCCCGCCTCGCGCCGCGAACTGGCCGATATCCTGCGCTCCTTGGACGTCACGGTGCTGATGGTCACGCACGACCTGCCGTACGCGCTGGAGCTGTGCCCGCGCTCCGTGGTGCTCAGCGGCGGGGTGATCGCCGCCGACGGCCGTACCCAGGACCTGCTGTGCGACGAGGCCCTGATGCGGGAACATCGACTGGAGTTGCCCTTCGGCTTCGACCCCCGCTCGGTGACCGCCCCGGTCTGAGGTATCCGGCGGGGGCGATGCACCATGGGGGGTGCACGCATCGCCCTCGGCATGGTGGGAGTACGGATCAGTGGTGGACGTCCAGGTCCAGGGCACGGTGGCCGACGGATTCGAACCGGTCCGGGACGCCTTCGTGGACAACTTCGCCCGGCGCGGCGAGCGGGGTGCGGCCGTGACCGTGTACCGGGACGGCGACAAGGTCGTCGATCTGTGGGGCGGCGTCAAAGATGTCGAGGGAGGTGTGGACGGCGAGCCGTGGGCCCAGGACACCGCGCAGGTCGTCCGGTCCGTCACCAAGGGTGTCGCCGCCGCCGTGCCGCTGCTGCTCCACCAGCGGGGCCAGCTCGACCTCGACGGCCGGGTCGGCACGTACTGGCCGGAGTTCAAGGCGAACGGCAAGGAGCGGGTCCTCGTACGGCATCTGCTCGCGCACCGCGCCGGGGTGCCCGTGCTGGACACCCCGCTGACCCCCGTCCAGGCCATCGACGGCTTCCACGGCCCGCGGGCGGTCGCCGCCCAGCAGCCCGTATGGGAGCCGGGCACCGCGCACGGCTACCACGCGCAGACCTACAGCTGGCTGCTGGGCGAGCTGGTGCGGCGGGTCAGCGGGCGCACCATCGGGCGCTGGATAGCCGAGGAGATAGCCCGGCCGCTCGGCCTCGACCTGTGGCTCGGGCTGCCGGACGGGCAGCGCGGCCGCGTGGGCCGGATCGGGCCCGTGGAGGCCCCGCCGGTGGCCGCCGCGCAGGGCCCGCGGCTGCGGCCCAAGCGGTCGGTGGCCGAGGCGTACCAGAACCCCGACTCGCTCACCCGGCGCGCCTTCGGGGCGATCAGCCCGATGCCCGACGAGAACGACCCGGCCTACCTCGCCGCCGAGCTGCCCGCCTCCGGCGGCGTCGCCACCGCCGACGCGCTGGCCCGCTTCTACGCGGCGCTGATCGGCGCGCTGCCCTCGGGCCCCGCCGCGCGCCCCCTGCGGTCCGGCGGCCGCCTCTTCGCCCCGGCGACGGTGACCCTGGCCCGTACGGAGGAGTCCGCGGGGCCGGATCAGGTGCTGGTCGTCGGCACCCGCTTCGGGCTCGGCTACATGCTGCACGGCCCGGCCTCCCCGCTCCTCACCCCCGGCTCCTTCGGCCACCCGGGCCGCGGCGGCTCCCTCGCCTTCGCCGACCCCGACGCGGGCATCGGCTTCGGCTATGTCACCAACGGCATGCAGCGCGGCGTCACGGCCGACCCGCGGGCCCAGGCGCTGGTGCGGGCGTTGCGGGCCGCTCTCCAGTGACGCCGCTCTCCAGTGACACCGGAAGCGGCCCGGTTCAGCGGCGCAGGGCGGTCTCCCGCTCCATGCGCGACAGCTTCTCGGGGTTGCGCACGGCGTAGAGCCCGGTGATGAGGCCGTCGTCGAGGCGTACCGCGATGACGGTGTCGATCCCGTCGCCGAGGCGGAGGATCAGCGCCGGGTAGCCGTTGACCTGTGCCGGTTCCAGCGCGGCCGAGGCGGCGACCCTGCCCAGCACACGGGCCACCTGGTCGGCCCCCACGACCGGCGCCAGCGCGGCCTGTACGACACCGCCACCGTCGCCCAGCAGGACGACGTCCGGCGCGAGAAGGTCGAGCAGGTGCCGCAGATCGCCGGTCCTGACCGCCTGCTGGAACGCCTGGAGCGCGTCACGCGTCTCGGCCGCGGACACCGCTCCGCGCGGTCGGCGGGCCGCGACGTGGCTCCGCGCCCGGTGGGCGATCTGGCGGACCGCGGCGGGGCTCTTGTCGACGGCTTCGGCGATCTCGTCATAGTCCACGTCGAACACCTCGCGCAGCACGAACACCGCCCGCTCGGTCGGGGTGAGCGTCTCCAGCACCAGCAGCATCGCCATCGAGACGCTGTCGGCCAACTCGACGTCCTCGGCCACATCCGGGGCGGTCAGCAGCGGCTCGGGCAGCCAGGGGCCGACGTAGGACTCCTTGCGCCGGCGGAGCGTACGCAGCCGGCCGAGCGCCTGGCGGGTGGTGATGCGAACCAGGAAGGCACGCTGATTCCGCACGGTGCCGAGGTCCACGTCCGCCCACCGCAGCCAGGTCTCCTGGAGGACGTCCTCGGTGTCGGCGACCGAGCCGAGCATCTCGTAGGCGATGGTGAACAGCAGGTTGCGGTGGGCGACGAACGCCTTGGTCGCCGACTCCACGGAGGAGTCCGCCGTGTCCGCCGTCGGCTCGCTGCGCTCGCTCAAGGTCGGCTCCCGCCTGTTCGTTCTCGACTGTTCCACACGCACGAGACGCCGGTCACCACCGTTTTGTGACACCCCGATGTGGTGGCACAGGTCACACGGCCGGGGCGTCACAGGGATGGGGGCGGCGGCATCTCGTTTGCGTCGGACGCCGCGCGAACGATCCGCGTGGCGAGCCATACAACAGATGAGGACCAAGCCATGGAACCCCGTTTCGACCTGATGGCCAACGAGCTCGGCGCCAAGATCAGCAAGCGGTTCTACAACGTGAGCCTGGCGATCCAGCAGTCGTCGCTGCCCCGGGCCACCCAGGAGCTGGTGATGATGCGCGCCAGCCAGATCAACGGCTGCGGCTTCTGCCTGGACTTCCACACCAAGGACGCCACGGCCGCCGGGGAGACCGCGGTGCGGCTCAACCTGGTCGCCGCCTGGCGCGAGTCCACCGTGTTCACCGAGGCCGAGCGCGCCGCGCTGGCCCTCGCCGAAGAGGGCACCCGCCTCGCCGACGCCCACCTCGGCGTCTCGGACCAGACCTGGGCCCAGGTGCGCGAGCACTACGACGACGACCAGACCGCGGCCCTGGTCTACCTGGTCGCCATGATCAACGCGGCCAACCGGCTCGGCGTGATCCTGCGCAACCCGGGCGGCTCCTACCAGCCCGGCGTGTTCGCCGACATGGCGAACTGACCGGCAGACGCATCACGGCCCGGCCCGGACCCTTCGCTCCGGGCCGGGGCCGACGCGGCACTGGGACCCGGCGGGCCGTTACCGGGAAGCCGCCGCCGCTCGGCTCCTGGCTCACTTGCCGGCTTCGGGGCCGTACCACTGGAGTGCCTGGCCGGTGACGGCGGCGATGCACTCGAAGTCCCGGTCACGGTGCAGGAGAGTCAGCCCCTGCAGCTCGGCCGTGGCGGCCACCACGAGGTCGACGGCTCCGGCGCTGCGGTGCTGTCCGCGCTGGGTGAGGATCTCCTGGACCTGCCAGGCGCGGTCGTAGGCGCGGTCGTCGACCGGTACCCAGCCGAAGAGCAGGCGCATGTCCTCGATGCCTTGTGTGCGGTCGGCGGCGGACCGCGCGCTGTAGAAGAACTCCAGCTCGGTGATGGGGCAGGTGGCGATGAGTCCGGCTGCTGCTGCCTGGTCCCATCCGTACTGATCAGCGTCGCCGCGTAGCAGGCGGGCGAGCGCGCTGGTGTCGATCAGGAATTGCGCGGCGTTCACCGGCGGTAATTCCCCTTGTCCTCGAAGAGATCGAGGTCGAAAGCGCCCTCCGTAGCGGCGGCCCGCAGGCGAGTGAGAGCCAGGGCGCGTCGTCGGTTCTCCAACACCTCGCGCAGGGCGGTGTTCACCGTCTCCTTCTTGGTGCTGGTACCGAGGGCCTTGGCTACGTCCGCGACCAGCTGGTCGTCGAGATCGATGACAGTTCGGCTCATGGACTACACCTCCGCGGATATCATGTGTGCCATTGATTATATCTGACTCATGCATGAGGGGTAACCGGCTCGCAACGCGGCGACACCGGGACGGCTGGTTGGATGGTGGTCACCTTGTCACCGGGATAGTCCACCGCGGCGGTGATCACCGTCGGGACCGTGTGCCGACGCGGCCATGGCGAACTGACCGACAGTACGACAAACGTCGCCGGCCAGGCGGTTGCGGCTGGTTACCACGACGAGGCTGTTTCCGCCGCCGGGGAGCAGCGGGCGCACTTGGCCGACCGTGGCGGCATTGTCGAGCAGGATGAGCATCCGGCGGTCGGCGAGAAGGGAACGGTAGAGGGCGGCCGCGTCGACCACGTCCTGCGGTATGTCGCCTGAGGCCACCCCGAGCGCGCCTCTTTGACCTGGTGAGCCCAGCGCAGGACCAGTGAGGTCTTGCCTGCCCCCGCCGTGCCGGCCACCACATGCACGGACACGAGTGCCTGGCCGCCGTCCCGGCTGGTCAGGATGGTGTGCAAGTGGGCTTGTTCGGCAGTCCGGTTGACGAATGTGTAGACGTCGGCAGGAAGCTGACGAGGGACGGTTCGCGGACGGTAGGACGCCTCCGGGGCCTGGTGGAAGTGGATGTCACCGGTGACATTCCCCGCCCGGACCACATCGCGGGACGAGCCGGATAGGTCATTGGCCGAGTCTCCGGGCGAACCGTTGGCGTCTGCCGACGTGCCGATGAGTGCGTCCTGGGCCTTCCGCACGTATTCCGTCCACGGCTCGACGATGTCCGGGTCGGTGAAGCGGATCGCGCCGTCCGGCACCCCGGTATCGGTGTACAGGACGCGGAAGAGCACCTTGCCGTCCTGAATGGTCAGTTCCGGGAGCAGTCCGTCGGTCTCCGCCACGGCGATCGCCCTGGCAGGCAGGATCCGCACCATGGGCCTCTTCGTCCGCTTGGATTCCGCGCAGGTTGTCACGGCCCTCTTCGAACAAGCGCAGCGCCATGTCCCAGCCGCCGCGTCGCAGTGCGCCACGGGATGGAACGTCTACCTCCTCGAAGTGCTGGAGCCGTTCAAGCTTCCATGAGTCGCCGTTGCGGATGGCGGCATCCCGAGCACGGAAATCCCGAAGGTACTCATCGCGCGTGAGCCGTTGGCCGCGCTCCTCGGGGAGCGCGGGAGCGTGAACGTCAAGCATCGGGAATGTCCGGCTTCGCCGCGCTGAGCATGTTGCCGGGAATGACGACGATTCGTTCGTCGGCCCCGACTGCCACACCTTCCGGCAGGCCCGAATGGTAGTGGGGGTCAGATCACGGCCGATGACGGCGATGTCGCCATTGCTGAGCTGCCAGATGTCCTGGCACTCTGTCTTACGAACCGCCCCAGACCAAGTTGGCGACGGCCACGAACATCGCGAGAGCGATCGCCACACCCTGGGCGACCTTCCCCCAGCCAGGCATCGGCTCGCTCCTCTTGGACGCCGAACGCGCGGCGAAGAAGGCGAACGCCAACGCGACGAGGACGATGGGACCGAGCAGCACGGACAGCCAATCGACTTGCACGGGCGTCATCGCGGATCTCCTTGTTCCACCTCGGTGACTGTCGGCACATCATCCGCGAGCGCCACCGGGACCCCTCCCGGACGTGATGTGCGCGCCTAGCCCCCCGACGGCGCCACCAGGCCCGCCTCGTAGGCGAGGATCACCAGCTGCACCCGGTCGCGGGCGTCGAGCTTGGCGAGCAGCCGGGTCAGATAGGTCTTGGCGGTGGCGACGCTGATGCACAGCCGGTCGGCGATCTCGGCGTTGGACAGGCCGCTGCCGACCAGGGTCAGCACCTCGCGCTCCCGGTCGGTGATGCCGCCGAGCTCCGCCCGCCGCGGCGGCGTGACCGTGGGGCGGGCGGCGAAGTCCTTGATCAGGCGGCGGGTGACGGCCGGGGCGATCAGCGCGTCCCCGGCGGCGACGACGCGGACCGCGGCGAGGATGTCGTCCAGGGCCATGTCCTTGACCAGGAACCCGGAGGCCCCGGCGCGCAGCGCCCCGTAGACGTAATCGTCGTCGTCGAAGGTCGTCAGGACGACCACGCGGGTCTCGCCGGGGCCCGTGGTGATCAGCCGGGTGGCCTCGATGCCGTCCGTGCCGGGCATCCGGATGTCCATCACCACGACGTCCGGGGCGAGTTCCGCGGTCAGCCGGACCGCTTCGGCGCCGTCCCCGGCCTCGGCGACGACCTCGAGGTCCGGGGTGTCGGTGATGACCATCCGGAGGGCGGCGCGGACAAGTGGCTGGTCGTCGGCGAGGAGGACTCGGACGGTCATCCGGCTGCGGCCTCCGCCTTCGTCTTGAGCGGCAGTCGGGCCGTCACCAGGAAGCCGCCGCCGCGCCGGGGCCCGGCGGTGAAGTCGCCGTGCAGCAGGGCGACCCGCTCGCGCATGCCGACCAGGCCGTACCCCGTGTCGTGCTCGGCGTCCGCGCCGGTGCCCGTGCCGCGGTCGCGGACCTCGATGGCCAGCTCGTCCTCGCCGTAGTCGACGCTCACCCGGCAGGAGCCGGCGCCCGAGTGCCGTACGACATTGGTCACCGACTCCTGGATGATCCGGAACGCCGCGAGGTCGATGTCCGCGGGCAGCGGGCGGCGCCTGCCCTGCCACCACACGTCGACGCGGACCCCGGCGGCCGTTGTGGTCGTCACCAGCCGCTCCACGTCCGCGAGGCCCGCGGCCGGCCGCAGCGGGAACGGCGCGGGCTCACGGTCCGCCTCGCGCAGCGCGCCCAGCATCCGCCGCAGCCCGGACAGCGTCTCGCGGCCCGTCTTCTCCACGGCGACCATCGCCTCGCGGGCCTTGCCCGGCTGGGTCTCGATGACCCGGGCGGCCGCGCCGGCCTGGAGGGCGATGATGCCGATGCTGTGGGCCACCGTGTCATGCATCTCGCGGGCGATCCGCAGCCGCTCGGCGGTGACGGCCTGGGCGGCGGCCTGGGCGTGCAACTCCTCGGTGTGGAGCCGGGACTGGCGCACCGAGTTGCCGAGGAGCCAGCCGATCACCACGGTCAGGGCGATGTACGGCTCGGGGGCGACACCGCCGTCGTGGACGCCGAGGCCCTGCCTCAGGAGGACGTAGCAGGGCAGCGTGGCCAGCGCCGCCGCGGCGGCGTTGAGCGAGGAGCGCCGGGGCCGGACGACCGCGACGTATGCGAGGGCGACGTCCGCCCCCAGGTACTGCATGGGCGGGATCTCGTCCTGGCGCCATGCCAGCGTCGAGGCGAGCGTGCCGGCCAGCAGTAGCCCGTACCCCAGAGAAGCCCTGCGGCGCAGCAGCGCACATCCGGCCAGGACGAGGGCGAAGGCGATGGCGAGCAGCAGCTTGGCGGACAGCGGGTCCAGGCCCTGCCGGGGGTAGCTGAGCGAGTACATCCGCCGCGGGGGCATCAGGACGTACTTCACGATGGGGTCCAGCGCCGCCGCGAACCACACCAGCCCCGCCCACAGGCCCGGCGGTATGCGCTTGAGCAGCGGCAGAGGCTGAGGCGGAGAGGCGGACATGGCGGGATCGTAACCGCGGGGCCCGAGGCCGGGCATCGGACCGTGGCTGTACAACCAGGGTCGACAACGGCGCCCGGCGATTGTCGGCGCTGGGCCGACGACGCGCGGGGCCGTCCACGGGCACCGTTGCCACCGTGATCGAAGTCAACCAACTCACCAAGCGATACGGCGGCACGACGGCCGTCAAGGACCTGACCTTCACCGTGGATCCCGGCCAGGTGACCGGGTTCCTGGGGCCGAACGGCGCGGGCAAGAGCACCACGCTGCGGATGATCCTCGGCCTGCACGAGCCCACCGGCGGCACCGTCACCGTCGAGGGCCGCCCCTTCGCCTCCCGCCCCCGCGGGCTGCGCCACGTCGGCTCGCTGCTGGACGCGCAGGAGGTGCACGGCGGACGCAGCGCGGTGGCGCATCTGTCCGCCCTGGCGCGCGGCAACCGCATCCCGCGGCGCCGGGTCGACGAGGTGCTGGAGCAGGTCGGCCTCGCCAAGGTCGCCCGGCGCCGCATCGGCGGCTTCTCGCTCGGCATGAAGCAGCGGCTCGGCATCGCGTCCGCGCTGCTCGGCGACGCGCCGGTGCTGCTCTTCGACGAGCCGCTCAACGGACTGGACCCGGAGGGCGTGAAGTGGGTGCGCGAGCTGTTCCGGGGGCTGGCCGCCGAGGGGCGCACCGTGTTCGTCTCCAGCCATCTGATGTCCGAGATGGAGCACACCGCCGATCAGTTGATCGTCATCGGCCGGGGCGAGCTGATCGCGGCGGAGAGCCTCGAGGAGTTCTCGGCCCGCGGCACCCGGCAGAGCGTCGAGGTGCGCACGCCCGCCGCGGGCGTCCTGCGGGACCTGCTCACGGCCGAGGGCGCGGCGGTGCGCACGGACGGCGAGCTGCTGACCGTGACCGGTCTGGGCGCGGCCCGGATCGGGGAGCTCGCGCAGGCCAACGGCGTTCCGCTGCACCACCTCAGCGCCCGGTCCGCCTCGCTGGAAGAGGCGTTCATGGAACTCACCGCAGACAGCGTCCAGTACCTCACGGGGGAGTCCCGATGACCGCGACCGCTGTGTACCTGCATGCCGCCGAGCCCCGCCCCCGGTTCGGCGATCTGATCGCCGCCGAGTGGATCAAGCTACGGTCGCTGCGCTCGACCTGGTTCGGCTACGGGGCGACCGCCCTGGCCGTCGTCGCGTTCAACGTCGGCACCGCCTATGACACCTACCGCTACTGGGGTCAGCAGAACCCGGACGGCCCGGAGGGCTTCGTCCGGGCCGGGATGCCGCTGGATGAGGCGTTCACCACCAATTCCGCCATCGTCATGATGCTCGCCCTCGGCGCCCTCGGTGCCATGGCGATCGTGGGGGAGTACGCGTCGGGCACCATCCGTACGACGTTCGCGGCCGTTCCGGCGCGGCGTTCGGTGATGGCGGCCAAGGCGGTGGTGGTCGCGGTGGTCGCGGCCGTGTTCGGCGCCTTCGTCGCGGGGGTCTCGTTCGCCGCGACCCAGGCGATCCTCGACCAGCGGGGCGCGGGCGTCTCGCTCGGCGACCCCGGCGCGCTGCGTGTCGTGGTGGCGTCCGCGCTCCTCGCGCCGCTGTGCGCGCTCGTCGGCCTGGCGCTGGGCACGGTCGTCCGGCAGACAGCGGGCACCATGATCGCCTCTGTCCTGGTTCTCCTGGTGCTGCCGATGGTGTTCACCGACGGCCGCCACTGGTCGGCGACCGCCTCCCACGACACGCTCTACCAGGCGTGGCGTCGGTTGGTGACCACTGATTACCGCCCGCTGCACTACCCGTGGACGGTCGGCGGAGCCTGGACCGTGTACGCGGTGTGGGCGGTGGCCGCGGCCGCCATCGCCGTCGTCGGTGTGCACCGGCGCGATCAGTGAGCGGAGGTGTCACCGGCGCGCGGTGAGCGCGCCGTACGCCCCCTGCTGACCCCATGCGCCGTCCAGCGCCCGCACAAGCGGGTTCCAGGGGCCAAGGGTCCCTATGCCAGCGGCTCTTGCATCCCCACACTGGAAGGCCTTCCGGCTGGTCGGCGCCCTCGCGGGCGGTGTGACCGCCGGGAGCAGGGGGGTTCGGGGGAAGCGGGGGAACCGCGTGGTTCAGCGACGGGGACGGTCGCCTTCGCGGCCGGAGGAGGGGCGTCGTGCGCCCGGTGTGAAGGTCTCGTACCGGCGGGCGCGGCCGGGCGCCGGGCCGTCGGTCCATCGGCACCGGCTGGCGTGGCGCGACATGGAATGGCAGATGCTCCGCATCCTGCTGATCTTCCGGCTGATGCACGGCATCCAGCTGGCCGTGACCGTGCCCGGCATCGCCGGGCACACCCGGCACGCCGGGCGGGCGCTGGTGCTGCTGCTCGCGGTGCTGGCCGAGTCCCTGTGGTTCGCCCAGCACATCTTCCGCAACCACCGGCGCCTGCTCACGCGGGACGCCGGAGGGGAACCGGACGCGGCACCGCCCGCCGGGACGGCGCCGCCCGGCGGAACGGCGGCGCAGGGGCCGACGGTGTACGACTCCACCGCGGCGGCCGTCGAACTGGGCTCCGCCGTCGTCTTCTTATGGGCCTGCGCCCTGGTCGTGGGGCAGAACCGGGCGGCCGACATGGCCCCGCTGCTGGTCCTGACCACCGAGCAGATCTCCGGCGCGGGCGTCGGCTCGGCCCTCGGCCAGCGGCTGCGCGTGCTCGTCGGGGGCACGGCCGCCATCGCCGCCTCGTACGCCGCGGTCATCGCGCTGGGCGACCCGTCGGCGCTGGGCCACCCCGATGTGCTGATCGGGCTCACCGGCTATGGGGCGCTGGCCTATCTCATCCGGCGCGGCGGCATCTTCCTGCTGCAACTCTCCGCCGACCTCGGCGACATGAGTCTCCAGCTGCACGAGCAGGAACAGCGGCGGCTGCTCGCCATCGAGCTGCACAACCACCTCGGGCACACCCTCAACGCCTTCCAGCGGGTCGACATCACCGACCCCGGGCAGCTCGACTCGCTGCGCAGGTCCGCGGTGGTGGCCCGGGAGCGGCTGGCCACCTTCATCGCCACCGGGCGGTTCAGCGAGTCGGTGCCGCTGATCGGCATGGTGCACCGGCAGGTCGCGCTGGCCACCAACGACCTGCTGACCGTGGAGCCCATCATCCCCGACCGCGTGGTCGAGGCGGCGGCCCGGATCCAGCCCGCCGAGGTGGAGCTGCTGGAGCCCGCCCTGCGGGCGCTGCTGATCAATGTGCCGCGCAGTGCGGGGGTGCACGACGCGGTGCTGCATGTGGATGTGATCCCCGCTCCGGAGCGCGTGGAGCTGGTGGTCACCGACCACGGCGCCGGGTTCCCGCCCGAGGTGCTGGCGGGCGGGGTCGCCCGGATGCGGTCGCTCGCGGTCCACGAGCGGCTGCTGCGGGAGCGGGGCGGGGCGCTGCGGGTGCGGTCGGTCAGCGGGCTCACGCAGGTGACGCTCACCCTCCCGATCGCGTCGCCCGCCCGGAAGAAGGCGTAGCGCACATGTCGAGCGAGCAGAACAAGGGGGCATCCGCATGGCGTTCGAAGCGGAACGGGACGACCGGCAGCCACTCCAGGTGGCGGTGGTCGAGGACCACGAGATGACCAGACGCGGCCTGGTGGAGGCGCTGAACGACGACCCCAGGCTCACCGTGGTCAGCGAGGTCGACTCGGTCAGAAAGCTGCGCATCAGCGGCGCGGAGTACGACGTGTGCGTGGCCGACCTGATGGGCGTGGCGACGGCCGAGGAGTTCGCCGAACTGGTGCGCCGCTCCGACGTCGTCGTCTGCACCGCCGCCGAGCAGTGGCGCCAGCGAGTGGCCCCCTGGGTGTGCGGGGCGAAGGCGGTGTTCGGCAAGACGGTGGGGCCCGCCGTGCTGGCCAACGCGGTCTGGGACGCCCGCTACCACCCGGACTGGCTCAAGCCCCACCTGGCCGACGCCCTGGAGACGGCGGTGCGCGAGTGCGGGCTGACCCTCCCGCCGTATCTCGCCGAGGTGCTGTTCAAGACGGCGCGGGGCGGGCGCGTGCCGTGGATCCTGGAGGAGCTGGGCGTCCAGGAGGACCAGTACTGCAAGGACCTGTCCGAGTTCCGGCAGCAGTGCGTCCAGGCCGGTCTCGGCCAGCTCACCCTGCTGGACGCGCTCTACATGGCCGCGTCGGCCGAACAGGCGCCGCCCCGCGAGCCCGTGGTGTTCTCCGACTGGGCGGCGGGCCTGAGCGAGGGCCAGGTCCGGGTGCTGGAGTGGTACGCGGACGGCTACTCGTACGAGGAGACCGCGGCCGCGCTGAACGTGAAGGTCTCGACGGTCAAGACGCAGATCGACCGGGCGATGACGGCCTGCGGGATCAGTTCGAAGCCCGCCGACGTCCGGATGATGTTCGCGATGTTCGTATGCTCTCGGCACACCAACCCCGACCTGCTGCTGCGCAGGCTCAACGCGCTGGGCGCGCACCCGCCCCGGAGGCTCACGGCCGAGCGGTGACCGGCCCGGCCGGCCCGGTGCGGCGCGTCGGATTCCGTCCCATCCGAGCCGGGCTCTGTCGTATCGGAGGACGACAAGGGAGGGCGCGATTACCCGCCCTCCCGGGGGACGAAGAGTGACAGGCGCGGCGAGGAGCATCGAGACAGGCCCCCGCGGGGTGCGGGGGTCCGGGGAGCCGGGGGGAGACACACATGTCCGACGATCAGGCGGTCCGGGGGACGCCGCGCGGGGTGAGGCGCGGGACGACGAGCAGGGCGCCCGGCGGGCTGACGGGCGCGGTGCCGGGCGGGGCCGCGGGCGGGGTGACAGGCGCGGCGGCGCAGGGCGACCGGCTGCTGGACACCGCCGACCGGATGCTCCGCCGGATCGTCCGGCTCGTGGAACTGGGCGAGCGGGTCGACGAGGCCAGGAGCGGCCTCGTCGCCAAGCGGCTGCCGCGCCACCCGGTCCTCGGCTACTCCGACGTGGTGGCCTTCCTGGTGCGCAACCGCGCCACGGTGCCGGAGGCGGCGGGGGGCGCGGTGCTCCGGCGGCGCAGGGGCCGCGAATACCTCGTCCAGACCTTCTACCTGGACGCCGACGGCACCCCGCTGCACCGCGCCGAGCAGGCCGATGCGCCGGTCTGGGTCTGCCGGGCCCAGCGCCTGGACGAGGAGCTGGCGGCCGCCTTCGGCGACGCGGACCTGATCGTCTTCCAGGGAGGGGCGTGACCGTGCTGAGTCTGCTGGCGACCGTCCTCCTCGGGCTCGGCGGGCTGGGCGCCGTCGCGGTGGTCTACGTCGTGATCGTGACCATCGAATACCTCGCCGACTGGTTCCGGGCCCGCAGCGAGCGGCTCCAGCTCGACACCGACCTGCGCTGCGTCACCGTCGCGGAGTCCATCCGCGACGGCAAGGTCAGCTACATCCAGGGCGTGTTCGACACCGCTCGCGAGCAGTTCGTGGAGAGCCGCCGCGTCAAGGGCGAGCGGGCCGACGAGCGGGTGCGCGGCGCCCACCGGACGCACCAGGTCGCCGTGTGGGGCTGACCGCCGACCACATGCCGACCACCGCCGTCCACGCGGCGAGAGGAGGACCGCAGTGAAGTGGAACAGCAGGCCCGAGAGCCACCCCGGATGGCCCGGCGGGCCGACGCCGCGCCCCGCCTTCGCGGTCAGCGGCATCCCCGGCGGCACCGACGAGGTCGAGGCGGCCCTGCTGCGCAGCCGGCTGATCGCCGCCGTGGACGCCTTCGGCGGCCACCACGGACCGGAGCCGCTCACCGTCACCGTCACCAACCGGCCACCCGCACAGACCAGGACGGAGGCGGTGGCGGCGGACAGCCCCTCGGTGGCGGAGCGCGCGCAGGACTTCACGGCCGGCGCCCCGCTGTACACCTTCGACCGGCTGGTGCTCCCCGGCCGGACGATGGAGCAACTGCTGCGCGCGATCCACATCGTGGAGCGGCGCCGGACCCTGTTCGACGACTGGGGGCTGCGGACCATCCAGCCGCACCCCAGCTCGGCGGTGAACCTCGAAGGCCCGCCCGGCACGGGCAAGACGATGGCCGCCCACGCCATCGCGGACCGCCTGGGCCGCCCCCTGCTCGCCGCCCGCGCCTCGCAGCTGGAGAGCAAGTACCACGGGGAAGGCCCCAAGAACCTGGACGCGCTTTTCCACGCCGCCGCGGCCCAGGGCGCGGTGCTCTTCCTCGACGAGGCGGACGGGTTGATGTCCGCCCGCTTCGAGACCGCCGGCCACGGCTCCGAGCACGCGGTGAACGCCATGCGCAGCGAACTGCTCACCGCGCTCGACCGGTTCGAGGGCCTCGCGGTGTTCGCCACCAATCTGGTGTCCAGCTACGACACCGCCTTCGACAGCCGCGTCTGGCACGTCCGCTTCCCGCGCCCCGACGAGGCGGCCCGCGCCGCGATCTGGCGCCGCCATCTGCCCGGGACGCTGCCCCAGGCCGGCGACGTCTCCCCGGAGGCGCTCGCCGCGGTCGGCGAGGTCACCGGGCGGGACATCCGCCGCGCGGTGATCGACGCGGCGGCGGAGGCGCTGCTGACGGGGCGGGGTCGGGTCGGCCAGGCCGATCTGCTGGCCGCGCTGGAACGGGTCAGGGCGAGCCGCCCCGAGCGCCCGGCACCGCCCCCGGCGCCACCGGGATGACTGCGCACGCCCCCGGCCGGGCAGTGACCATGACGGCGCCCCGCCACCGGGCGTGGCGCGTCGAGGTGCTCGGCGGAAGGGGCGGAAGTTGCGGCGGTTCGAGGGCTATTCGGTCGTACTCACCGGAGCGGGCCGCGGCATCGGCGAGGCCACCGCCCGCCGCTTCGCCGCCGAGGGCGCCCGGGTGCTGATCACCGATCTCGACGGCGAGCGGGCCGCGAAGGCCGCCGCGGCGATACGGGCCGACGGAGCCGAGGCCGAGTCGCTGGCCTGCGACGTCGCCGACCGTACGGCGGTGGAGGCCGCCGTCGCGCACGCCGTGGAGCGCTTCGGCGCGCTCGACGTACTCGTCAACAACGCCCTGTCCTGCACCCCCGACACCCCGCTGTTCGAGGACCAGCCGGACGACGGGTGGCACCAGGACCTCGACATCACCCTCACCGGCGCCTTCCGCTGCGCCCGCGCCGCGCTGCCCCACCTGGCGGCGGCGGGCGGCCGGGGCGCGATCGTCAACGTCGGCTCGGTCAACGGCGAGCAGGACTTCGGCAACCACGCCTACAGCGCCGCCAAGGCGGGCCTGGCCAGCCTCACCCGCACCCTCGCCGGGCACGCCGCCCGCCGCGGCGTCCGCGTCAACCTCGTCGCCCCCGGCACCGTCCGCACCCCCAACTGGGACGGCCGTGAGGACGTCCTCGACCGCGCCGCCCGCGTCTACCCCCTGGGCCGCGTCGGCGAACCCGCGGACATCGCCGCCGCCATCACCTTCCTGGCCTCCACCGACGCCGCCTGGATCACCGGCGTCACCCTCCCCGTGGACGGCGGCCTGCTGACCAGCAACCTGGGCCTGTGGGACGCCTTCAGGGGGGAGTGACGGGGCTAACGCGCGACCCCCAGCGACGCGAAGTCGTAACTGCCCGCATAGATGTGGCTGGTGTAGACGTTGGTCAGCCGGGAGCCGCGCCAGGTGTAGTTCTTCTGGAAGACCAGGGGGACATAGCCGGCGGCGTCGGAGACCCTCCGGTTGATCTGACGGTAGGTGTCCCTGATCTCCTTGCGGTCCTGCTCGGCGATCGCCTTGTCGAAGAGGCCGTTGATGGATTCGTCATCCAGCTGGGCGAGGTTGACATTGCCCGAGCTCGGGATGAAGCGGCCGTCGACCAGGGGCTGGAGAAATCCCTGGCCGGACGGGAAGTCGGGCAGCCAGCGCCCGAGGATGATGCCGTAGCCCCTCTTCTTGACGGTCGACGGCGTGCCCACGGCCGTGTAGTAGTTGCTGAGTTCGATCCGCTCGATGGTGATCGTGATCCCGACGGACGACAGCGACTGCTGGAGCGCCTCGGCGGCGGAGAGGTCGTCAGGGCTGCTGGCGCGCACCGGGATGGTGGTCCGGAAGCCGCCCGGCTTGCCGCAGGCCGCCAGCTCCTTCTTCGCCTCGGCGGCATCGGGCCTTCCGCCGTTCTCCAGGACGCCGTACGGATCGTCGGTGGGGTTCGCCCCCTCGATGCCCGGCGGGAGCATGTTCGTGGCGATCTCACCGGTGGCGGGGCCGCCAAGGGCTGTCTGCACGGACCGCCGGTCCGTGGCGTAGACGATCGCCTTGCGGCAGTGGATGTTGTTCAGCGGTTTGACGGTCCGTGGCAGGGCCAGATAGCGGATGCCCCAGGTGTACGGGTCGTCCAGGCGGTCCTTGAGCGTGCTGGTCTGGGCCTTGGCGATGGCCGCCTTGGAGAGCGAGGCCGGTTCGAGGTCCAGGTCGTAGCTGCCCGCGAGGAGCCGCTGGCTCCTGGCGTTGTCGTCCGGGACGATGTCGACCGTGATCCGGTCGGGCAGGGCGGTGCGGACCGGGTCGGAGGTCTGGTTCCATTCCCCGTTGCGGACCAGCTCCAGCGACGCGCCCGGCTTGTACGAGCCGAACTTGTACGGCCCGGAGGAGAACGGGCGCTCCGTGTACTTGGCCTTGGTGTCCTTCGCACTCGGCACGGGCGAGCCGGTCGGCATCGCCAGCATCTGCTCGAAGTCGCTGTTCGGCTCGGCCAGATGGAAGACGATGGTTTTCGCGTCAGGGGTTTCGATGGTTTCGAGGCCCTTGTCGTCCTTGTAGGGGCCCTTGTACTTTCCGTCGGGGTCGAGGACCTGCCGGAGATAGCTCGGGCCGCCGGGGAGTACATCGGTGGCCCAGGCCCGCTCGATGCCGTATTTGATGTCCTCGGAGGTGATACCCGAGCCGTCTTCCCAGGTGAGCCCGGAGCGCAGGGTGTAGGTGTACGTCTTGCCGTCGTCGCTCACCTCGGCCCTGCTCGCCGCGAGGTCCGGGACCAGCTCGGTGCCGCCCTTGTCGGGCTTGGGGGCGTAGGTGACCAGCTGGCGGGTGAAGTAGCGGGAGAAGTTCCAGGCGTATCCGTAATAGGTGCGCTGCGGATCCCAGTAGTCGGCGTCGTTCCTGCCGACGAACTTCAGCGTGCCGCCCCTGGCCTTCGACGGATTGACGACGCTCTTGGTCGCGGCGTTGTACACCGGGCCCGGGAGGGGCTTCGGGGAGCCCGTGGCCGTCGGCGACGGCTTCGCGTCGTCCTTCTTGGGGGAGTCGTCCTCCATCCAGCCGTTCACCAGCGGGATGCCGGCGGCCAGCAGGCCGCCGACGACCACCGCCGCCACCGCGGAGCGCACCAGGATCCGGCGGTTTCCCGGCCCGCCGCCGCCGGGGGCCGGGGCGGCCGCCGGCGGCCAGCCGGGCGGTGGCGGGGGCGGGGTGGACGGCGGCGGGGGAGCGCCGGCGGGCGCGTACGACGGGGGCGTCGGGCCGTAGACGGGCTGGGCGGGGGCCGCGTTGCGCGCCAGGGCCAGGCCGCCCGCCATGCCGCGGCGGTCGCGCCTGTGCGGCAGCGGGCGCCCCTTCGCGCCCAGCGCCGCGTACACCTGCGCGTAAACCGTGTCCAGGTCGAGCAGCTCCGGCCCGCCCGGCACCCCGTCGCCCAGCAGCCTGAGCAGCTCGCCGGTGAAGGCGGTGTGGGTCTCGCCGGGCGGGGCGAACGCGAAGCTGCTGTCGGGGACGGCGGCCAGCAGACAGGCGCCGTCGACCGCCGCGCGCTCCATGACCGCCTCGACGCCATCGACATAGCCGGGCGTCTCACCGCTGAGGCAGCAGTCGAGCAGCATCACCCGCCGGCCCGCCGGGCCGTCGGACATGACATCGCGCAGCGTGCCGTACGGCAGCCCCGTGTAGGACCGCTGCCGCAGCGACCCGGCGAGGCTGAGCACCAGCTCCCCGCGGCGCGGCTCCACCAGGCCGTGGCCCGCGAAGTACACCAGCAGGGTGTCGGTGGCCTCCTCGGCCGCGGCCCGGACGGCGTCCAGGACCTCGACCGCGTCCTGGGGGTTCTCGATCACGGTGCAGTGTTCGGCGGCCAGCCCCCAGGACTGCGGGGCGCACAGGGTGGCGGCCAGCGCGCGCAGGTTGTGTGCCACCTGCGGGAGCTGCTCCAGGTGGTCGTAGCGGCTGGTGCCGATGAGCACCGCCCGTGAGGCGGCCGCGGCGGGCAGGAGCGTCACGGCCGCCGCCCCTCTTCCGCTCCGGCGGGCGCCTGGGCGGCGCCCGGCCGCCGCGCTCCCCGCACATCACCGCACACGTCAACGTCGATCCGCAACGAGCCCCCCTTGAGTGACGACGGTCTCATATTCTGCCTCAACCCAAGGGAGGCCGGGGTGGCTGGACCGCCCGTACCGTCAGTAGTCCCTGACCGCGTAGGAGTTGGTGACGTCCTCGCCCGCCCCGAGCTCGTCGGCGAACTCCCGCGCCTCCGCCTCGCCCAGCTCCGCCGCGTCCCGGGCGTCCATCACGGCCTTGTTGGTCAGCGCGAGGTCCTGGTTGGCGGTCACGTACGCGCGCAGTTCCCGCTCGTACGCCGCGAACGCGGCCTCGTGGTCGCCGTCCGCGGCCCTGAGCTCGCCCGCCAGGACGTACGCGCCGACCAGGGCCATGCTGGTGCCCTGGCCGGACAAGGGCGAGCCGCAGTAGCCCGCGTCGCCGAGCAGCGCCACCCGGCCGAGGGACCAGGAGTCCATGCGGATCTGGGCCATGGAGTCGTAGTGGAAGTCCGGGGCGCCCCACATGTACTCCAGCAGCCGCGGCAGCTCCCACCCGGACCCCTCGAACTGCCCGGCGATCAGGCGCTTCTGCTCCCGCGGGTCGCGGGCCACGGACTCGGCCGGGGGCTCGTCCCAGTCGAAGCCGACGTGGACGCGGACCTCTTGGTTGCAGCGCACGCTCATCACGAGCGCGCCCCACAGCCTGCCCGGCATCCGGTGGACGATCTGCCAGCGGTCCAGGTCCAGGTAGTTGGGCGCCGTCCACACGGCCGTGGAGGTCCCGAGGTGATGGAGAAAGTCCTCCTCGGGCCCGAAGACCAGCCCGCGGGTGTGGGAGTGCACCCCGTCGGCGCCCACGACCAGGTCGAAGGCGCGCCGCGCCCCGCCGCGGAAGACGACCCGCACCGCCTCCGCGTCCTGCTCCAGCCGGTCGATGGAGTCGCCGTGGACGTACTCGATCCCGGCGCCGCCCGCGTCGGTGACGATCGCGGCGAGTTCGTCGCGCAGGATCTCGATGTCGGGGCTGTCGAGGTCGCCGCCGCTGAGGGTGCGCTCGGTGGTGCGGAACAGCTCCCGGCCCTCGGCGTCGACCGCCGACATCCCCCGCAGTCCGGTGCGGCGGTCGCGGATCCGGTCCAGGACGCCCATGCGGCGGGCCACCTCGAGCGCGGGGCCGCGGACGTCGACCGCGTGCCCGCCGGGACGCGGCCCGGCGAACTGCTCGACGACGGTGACCTCGTACCCGTACCGGTCCAGCCAGTAGGCGAGCGCGGGCCCGGCGATGCCGGCCCCCGAGATCAGCACGCTCTGGCGACGCTTCTCGTGGCGCATGGTGACTCCCCGTCAGTGGTGATCGGACAGCCCCGATGCTGGTCCGGGCCGCCGACGCACCACCGACGCACCACCGACACGCGCCGGACACCCCCGGGAAAACGCCGACGCGGCGCCGACACGGGCCCGAAGGCCCTGCCGACGCCGCGTCCGGTCGTCCGTTGCGGTCTCAGCCCGCGCGCAGCACCGAGGCCACGATCGGTCCCGCGGAGTCACCGCCGTGGCCGCCCGCCGGGACCACGGCCGCCGCCGCGAGGTCGCCGCGGTAGGCGGTGAACCAGCCGTTGGGCTCCTTCTGTCCGTCGACCTCGGCCGAGCCGGTCTTGGCGCCGAAGTCACCGCTCATCCCGGACATCGCCTGGGCGGCGGTGCCCGCGGTGGCGGTCAGCTTCATCAGGCTCTTGAGCTGCTGCCGGGTGCCCGGCTTCAGGGCGCGGGGGGCCTTGGCCAGGGTCCGGTTGTCCAGCGAGGGGGAGACCAGGTAGGGCTGGCGGAAGGTGCCGCTGGCGACGGTCGCCGAGACCGACGCCATGTTGAGCGGGTTCATCCGCACCCCGCCCTGCCCGATCAGCGAGGCGCCCTTGGAGGCGGCGGTCTGCACCGGCACCGCGCCGTCGAAGGAGGCGATGCCGGTCTGCCAGTTCAGCCCGATGCCGAAGACGTCCCGGGCCTCCTTGGTGAGGTCGTCGTCGGCCAGCTCGGGGGCCTGGCTGATGAAGGCCGTGTTGCAGGAGCGGGCGAAACTCTGCTCGAACCGGCCGCCCTTGATCTCGAACTTTTTGTCGTTCTGGAACTTCCAGCCGCCGTACGAGAAGTACTTCGGGCACGGGTGCGGCTTGCCGTAGCCCGCGAGGCCCTTGTCGATCAGCAGCGCCGAGGTGATGACCTTCATGGTCGAGCCCGGCGCGTACGACCCCTGGAAGGCGGTGTTGAACCCCTGGGCGGGGGAGTTGGCGACCGCGAGCACCTCGCCGGTGCTCGGCTTGACCGCCACCACCGAGGCCTTGGGCCGCTTGTTCACCGCCTGCTCCGCCGTGGCCTGAAGCTTCGCGTCGATCGTCGTGTGGAGCGTGCCGGCCTTGCCCTTGGAGAGCACCTTCAGCGTCTCGTCGGCGGACTTGGAGCCCTTGGCGCGGGAGATCCAGGTCTCCACGCCCGGCGTGCCGCCGGCCTTCTTGCCGTACCGCTCCCGCAGGCCGTCCAGGATCGCCTTGAGCGTCGGGTGGTCGGCGGCCGTCAGCTCGGCGCCTTCGCGGTCGACGGCCTTGATCGGGGGCGTGCCGGCCGGGCCCGTCTTGAGGGCGTCCCCGGCCCCCAGCTTCGGGTGCACCACCGACGGCTTCCAGTCGACGACCGCCGCCCCGGTGGTGGTGTCGCGGGTCACGGTGAGCGCGGATTCATACGTCCAGGGGACCTGCCGCCCGCCGTAGGAGATCTGGGCGTTGACCGTGAACGGCACCGTACGGTCGGTGCGCTGCCCCGCGGCCAGCGTCACCTTTCCGATGTGGGCCTTGTCACGGTAGGCGGTGAGCGCGGCGGTGGCGGCCTTGTCGTCGTCCGTGAGGGCGGCGGCCTTCGCGGTCTGTCCGGCGGACCAGGCGGCCAGGAAGTCCTCGGCCGTGGTCTTGACCTCGGCCGCGCTGGGCGGGCCGGTCTTCACCTTCTTGACCACCGGCTTCTCGTCCCCGGCCCCGGTGTCCGCGCCCTCCTTCGAACCGGTCGAGCCGCTCTCACCGCTGCCGCAACCGGCGACCCCGACCATGGCGGCGAACACCGCACCGATGACCGCGGCTCTCGCGCCACTCCGCATTGCAGAACCCCCACAGTCCTTCGAAGCCCTCCACCGCTCGATGGCGGGCGTGGTCCGGGGCACTCTACCGGCATCGCGGACGCGGCCCCGGCCCCCGACTGGCCCGTCAGATCCAGGTGTCGAGCCAGATTCTGGCCCGCCATTGGTCCATCGGCAGCGTCTGACCTGTGTAGAGGGGGAAGAAGTAGATGAAATTCCAGATGATGAGCAGCACCAGCACACCCGCGCCGACCGTGCCGATCACCCGCCGGTTCTCCGTCGCCCCCGGCGGCCCCAGGATCGCGCCGACCATCATCGCCACCGCCAGGCACAGGAACGGCACGAAGACCACGGCGTAGAAAGAGAAGATCGTGCGCTCCTGGTACAGGAACCACGGCAGATAGCCCGCGGCCAGGCCGCACAGGATCGCGCCCGCCCGCCAGTCCCGCCGCAGCGCCCAGCGGAACAGCAGATACGCCACCGCGAAGCAGGCCGCCCACCACAGCAGCGGGGTGCCCAGCGCCAGCACCTCGCGCGCGCACTTCTCGGTCGCGTCCTTGGGGCAGCCGGCCTCCCCGGCGGACGGGGACTCGTAGAAGTAGGAGACCGGGCGGGACTGGACCAGCCAGCTCCACGGGTTGGACTGGTAGATGTGCGGCTCGTGCAGGCCCACGTGGAACTCGTAGACCTCGGTCTCGTAGTGCCACAGGCTGCGCAGCGGGTTCAGCCAGGCCCAGAAGCCCTGGTCGCTGTAGCCGCCGCCGCCCTGCGACTTCGGCGTCTCGGCCCAGTGCCGGAAGTAGCCGCTGTGGGTCCAGCCGGTCTTGCGGCTGTAGCTGCCGCTGGAGGTGAACCAGCCCCACCAGGTGGCGAGGTAGGTGACCAGCGCCACAGGGACGGTCGCCAGGAAGGCCCACAGGGTGTCGCGGCGCAGCACCGAGCGGAAGGGCTTGCGCGCGCCGGCCGTGCGGCGGGCGCCCATGTCCCACAGGACCGTCATCACACCGAAGGCCGCCAGCACGTACAGGCCGTTCCACTTGGTGCCGGCCGCGAGCCCCAGGCACACCCCGGCCGCGATCCGCCACGGCCGCAGGCCCAGCTTCAGCCGCGCCGCGACCTCCGCGTCGGGGCGGGCGGTGCCGTCGGGGTCGACCGGCAGGGCGGCGGCGAGCCGCGCCCGTGCCTGGTCGCGGTCGACCAGCAGACAGCCGAAGGCGGCCAGCACGAAGAACATGACGACGAGGTCGAGCAGCGCGGTGCGGCTCATCACGAAGTGCAGGCCGTCCACCGCCAGCAGCACGCCCGCCAGGCACCCCAGGAAGGTGGACCGGAACAGCCGCCGTCCGATCCGGCACAGCATGAGCACCGACGCCGTGCCGAGCAGGGCGACCATGAACCGCCAGCCGAAGGGCGTCAGGCCGAAGAGCTGCTCGCCGACCGCGATGACCCACTTGCCCACCGGCGGGTGGACGACATACCCGGCGGCGTCGCTCAGCGGGATCTGCTGGGGATCCCCGATGATCTTGGCGTTGGCGTTTTTCGGCCAGGTGCCCTCGTAGCCGAGCCGGAGCAGGGCCCAGGCGTCCTTGGCGTAGTACGTCTCGTCGAATATGACCTTGCGCGGGCTGTCGAGGCGCCAGAAACGCAGCAGCCCGGCGAACAGCGCGACCAGCAGCGGACCGCCCCAGCCGGTCCAGCGGGCGATCCGCGCCGCCGCCGGCGGGGCCGCGCCCAGGGCCTCCCACAGCCGCGTCCCCGGCTGTGCGTATGGGGGCACCAGCCGCTCCCGTACGTCCGACCGCGGACGGCCCGCGTATCCGAAGCGGCGCAGCCGCCGCTGCCAGGCAGGCGGATGCTGGCCGGCGGCTCGGCCCGGCTGGGCGTGGGTCGCGGTGTCACTCGTCACCCGGCCCATCGTAGGGAAGGGGACTGTGGGAGTGGCGAGCCAAGTCGTCCGGCCGGGGACGCGGGGCCTGACGACGGGGCCGCGGACGGGGCTGCGGTCGGGGTTCGCCGTCAAGTTTTCCGGGGCCCGGCGGGCGGGCTGCGAGGATGGAACGCGTGACAGGAACGCTGGTACTGGCAGGGACCCCCATCGGCGACACGCGGGACGCGCCCCCGCGGCTGGTCGCCGAGCTCGCGGCCGCCGACGTGGTGGCCGCCGAGGACACCCGGCGGCTGCGCCGCCTCACCCAGGCGCTGGACGTGCAGCCGCGCGGCCGGGTGGTGTCCTACTTCGAGGGCAACGAGGCGGCCCGTACGCCCGAACTGGTGGAGGCGCTGGCGGGTGGCGCGCGGGTGCTGCTGGTCACCGACGCGGGCATGCCGTCCGTCTCCGACCCCGGCTTCCGCCTGGTCGCCGCCGCCGTCGAGCAAGGCATCACGGTCACCGCGGTGCCCGGGCCCTCCGCCGTGCTCACCGCGCTCGCGCTCTCCGGGCTGCCGGTGGACCGCTTCTGCTTCGAGGGCTTTCTGCCGCGCAAGCCGGGCGAGCGGCTGGGGCGGCTGCGCGAGGTCGCGGCCGAGCGCCGCACGCTGGTGTACTTCGAGGCCCCGCACCGCCTGGACGCCACGCTGGCCGCCATGGCCGAGGTGTTCGGCGCGGACCGGCGGGCCGCCGTGTGCCGCGAGCTGACCAAGACCTACGAGGAGGTCAGGCGCGGCCCGCTGAAGGAGCTGGCGGCCTGGGCGGCCGAGGGCGTACGCGGCGAGATCACGGTGGTGGTCGAGGGCGCCGCCGAGGCGGGTCCTGACGAGGCCGGTCCGGCCGAGCTGGCCCGCCGGGTCGCGGTCCGCGAGGAGGCCGGGGAGCGCCGCAAGGAGGCCATCGCGGCGGTCGCGCAGGAGGCCGGGGTGCCCAAGAGGGATGTGTTCGACGCCGTCGTGGCGGCAAAGAACGCGGCACGATCGGATCCCGGCGAAGGTAAAGGGAAAGGCTGAAAAGCAAAGGTTAGGCCGGGTGGCGGGGGCTTTGGGGCATCCGGCCGCCAAATCTCATTCAAGAGGTGGAAGGGCAGCTGCGCTCGGGCTCTTAAAGGCGTCCACTAGAGGTGGGACGTCCAGTCCCGGAAGACTTGTCCTGCGGACAAGAGGAGTTGCCATGAGCGAAATTGCGGGTACCTCGAGCGGCGTTCGCCCGATAGCCCACACCACCACCGACGCGACGGACGGGGAGGTCGCCCATGAGGCGTACGCCTTCGCGTGCATGAAGTGCGGGCACGGCTGGGAGCAGTCGTACGACATCGAGCACCACGTGGACGCCGAGGGGAGGGCGTTTGTCGTCTACTTCACCGACGGCCTGCGCGTACGGTCCCCGCTGACCAGCCCCAACTGCCACAACTGCGGCGCCGACCTCGTGCGCATCATGAGGTCGGGCCAGGTGTCGACGGCCCTGCGGAGCCTGACCGGGCAGCCCCGGCGGCGCGGCCGGCGGGCGGCCGGCGCGGACGGCGAGGCGTCCGACGGCGCGTCGGCCGCGCAGGCCCCACGGGAGGAGCGGCAGCGCCGTGGGCACCACTGGCATCTGTCGGATCTGCTGCACCCGTTCCAGAATCACCGGAAGTGAATCGCCGGTGGTGAGTCCGGTCACACGCATATGAGCCGGACCATATTCGAATGAGCGCCTCCGGGGCGCGATTCTTTGGATTCCCCCGGATTTCCGGATTTTCCTGGCTCCCCCGAGCATTCATAGAATCGCGCTCATGGCGCAGAACACAACGACCCCCGGCGGCAACGCCACCAAGAACAGCGCACAAAGCGCACAAAAGGAAAAGGACGCCCCGCCGCCGCTCCCCGAGCCGCTGCGGGTGCCGGTCGCCGATTCGCACACCCACCTGGACATGCAGTCCGGCACCGTCGAGGAGGCACTGGCCAAGGCCGCCTCGGTCGGCGTGACCACCCTCATCCAGGTGGGCTGCGACCTCGCCGGGTCGCGCTGGGCGGCGGAGACGGCCGAGGCCCACGAGAACGTATGGGCCACCGTGGCCCTGCACCCCAACGAGGCGCCGCGCATCGTCCACGGGACCCCTCCTTCTGGGGGGCAAGCCCCCCAGGCCCCCCGCGACGGCCGGTCCCGGCAGGGCGCGCGGGAGCCCGGCGGCGAGGCGGCCCTGGACGCCGCCCTCGAGGAGATCGCGGCCCTCGCCGCGCTGCCGCAGGTGCGGGGCGTCGGCGAGACCGGCCTCGACTACTTCCGCACCGGCCCCGAGGGCATCGCCGCCCAGGAACGGTCCTTCCGCGGTCACATCGCCATCGCCAAGCGGTACGGCAAGGCGCTGGTCATCCACGACCGGGAGGCGCACGAGGACGTGCTGCGGGTGCTGGCCGAGGAGGGCCCGCCCGAGACCGTCGTCTTCCACTGCTACTCCGGCGACGCCGCCATGGCGAAGATCTGCGCGGCCCATGGCTACTACATGTCCTTCGCGGGCAACGTCACCTTCAAGAACGCCACCCCGCTGCGCAAGGCCCTCGCCGTCGCCCCGCTCGACCTGCTGCTGGTGGAGACCGACGCGCCCTTCCTCACCCCGGCCCCGTACCGCGGACGGCCTAACGCCCCGTACCTCATTCCGCTCACCCTGCGGGCCATGGCGGAGGTCAAGGGCGTCACCGAGGACACCCTCGCGGCCGCCGTCGCGGCCAATACCGCGCGGGTTTTCGGCTATCGCGCGCCGGTTTCCGGGGCCGGAGAGCCCGGGGAAGGGCGTCACGTACAGTAATCGTACCGCTTTGGAGAGTCGTCGCGGCTCCGCTACAGTCCCGGAACTCATGCCCTGACCAGTGGACTTGTGGAGTGTTTCCGGAGTGTTGTCGTGAGCCGTACGCAGGGAGGCCGCCGCCGGGCCGCGGGCGGCCACCGCGGCGCGGGCGGCCGGGCCGCCGCCCGCCGGGCCGGGCGCCGCAGGCAGCGGGCCGCCCGGCCCGAGCAGCTGCGTCGGCTGCTGCCCCAGGCGCTGGTCGTCGCCGCGCTGGCGGGCGGCACCTCCGCCTTCGTGGCCCAGGACAAGGCGGTACGGCTCAGCGTCGACGGCCGCCCCCGCACCCTGCACACCTACGCCGAGGACGTCGAGGAGCTGCTCGCCGACGAGGGCGTGGAGATCGGCGCCCACGACCTCGTCGCCCCCGAGCCCGGGCAGGACCTCGTCAGCGGCGACCGGATCGCCGTCCGCTACGGCCGCCCGGTCACCCTCACCCTCGACGGCGAGCGCCGCCGGGTGTGGACCACGGCCGGCACCGTGGACGGCGCGCTGCGCCAGCTCGGGGTGCGCGCCGAGGGCGCCTATCTGTCCGCGTCGCGCTCCGCCGCGATCTCGCGGCGCGGCCTGGACCTGGACGTACGGACCGAACGCACCGTCACCTTCATGGCCGACGGGCGCGAGCACACCGTCCGCACCAACGCGGCCACCGTCGCCGACGCCCTCGCGGAGACCGCGATCACCCTCCGCGGCCAGGACACCACCTCCGTGGCCCTGGAGAGCTTTCCGCGCGACGGGCAGACCGTCTCGGTCATGCGGATCAGCGGCCGCGAGGAGGTACGCGAACGGGACATCCCCTTCCCGACCGTCCGGCGCGCGGACCCCACCGTCCTCCAGGGCGCCGAGCTGGTGGCCGTAGCGGGCGAGCCCGGCCTCGAGCGGACCACCTACCTGGTGCGCACCGTCAACGGCGTCCGGCAGCGGCCCCGGAAGCTGAAGACCCGCGTGGTGCGGGAGCCCGTGGCGCGCGTCGTCCGCGTCGGCACCAAGCCCCGGCTGCCGCAGTCCGTGGCCGGCGCGGAGGGGCTGAACTGGCAGGCCATGGCGCGCTGCGAGTCCGGCGGCCGGGCGGACGCGGTCGACGGCACGGGCCGCTACGGCGGGCTCTACCAGCTCGACCAGGGCACCTGGCACGACCTGGGCGGGCAGGGGAGCCCGCAGAACGCGCCCGCGGACGAGCAGACCTACCGCGCGAAGAAGCTGTACGTCCAGCGGGGCGCGAGCCCCTGGCCGCAGTGCGGCCAGCGGCTGAACCAATAGCCCCCGCAAGGGGCCGTAAGCTTCACCGGTGAGCTCCACCCACTCCGATGTCCTGCTCGGCCCCGCCGACATCCGCGAACTGGCCGCCCGGCTCGGCGTGCGCCCCACCAAACAGCGCGGTCAGAACTTCGTCATCGACGCCAACACCGTCCGCCGGATCGTCCGGACCGCCGACGTCCGGCCCGACGACGTGGTCGTCGAGGTCGGCCCCGGGCTCGGCTCGCTGACCCTGGCCCTGCTGGAGGCCGCGGACCGGGTCACGGCCGTCGAGATCGACGACGTCCTCGCGGCCGCGCTCCCCGCGACCGTCCAGGCCCGGCTGCCCGGCCGCGCGGACCGCTTCGAGCTCGTCCACTCCGACGCCCTGCGCGTCACGGAGCTGCCCGGCCCCGCGCCCACCGCGCTGGTCGCCAACCTCCCGTACAACGTCGCGGTCCCGGTGCTGCTGCACATGCTCGACCGCTTCCCCACCATCGAGCGGACCCTCGTCATGGTCCAGGCGGAGGTCGCCGACCGGCTGGCGGCGGCGCCCGGCTCCAAGGTGTACGGCGTGCCGTCGGTCAAGGCCGCCTGGTACGCGGACGTCAAGCGCGCCGGGGCGATCGGCCGCAACGTCTTCTGGCCCGCGCCGAACGTCGACTCCGGCCTCGTCTCCCTCGTCCGCCGCCCCGCGCCGCGCACCACCGCCACCAAGGAGCAGGTCTTCGCGGTGATCGACGCGGCCTTCGCGCAGCGCCGCAAGACGCTCCGCGCGGCCCTCGCGGGCTGGGCCGGCTCCGCGGCGGCGGCCGAGGCCGCCCTCACATCGGCCGGCGTATCCCCCCAGGCCCGGGGCGAGGCCCTCACGGTCGAGCAGTTCGCGGCGATCGCGGAGCGGGGCCCGGCGGCGGCGTAATTCCCCCACCCCGCCCCTCCCCGCTGCCGGGTCTGCGCCCCGGACCCCGCTGCCGGGTCTGTGCCCCGGGGCCCGCGCACGGGGTGGCGCACCCAGCCCGGCGAGCCACCCCCCGGCCCCGGCCCCTGCCGGGCCTCCCTGCCCCGGCCCCGCCCCTGTCGGGTCCCCCGGCCTGGCGCCGCGGCCCCGCTCGGGGTGGTGCCCGGGGCACCGGAGGCTGCGCCCGGACCCGCTGAGTCGTGCCCCGGATTCCCTCCCGGGCGCTGCGCCCCGGACCCGCCGGGGCTGTGCCCGGCCCCTGCTGCCCCCGCGGGGCGGCGCCCCGGCCCGGTGCCCCGCCCCCCGCCGGGCCGGGGGTTGTGCCCCGAGCACTGCGGGCTGCGTCCCGGCCCCGCAGGGGGCCGCGCCACGCCCCTGCGGGGGTGCGGTCCTGGGGCCCTGCCCCCGAACCATGGGGCTCCGCCCCCCGGACGCCTCCGGGGTCCAGGGGGCGGAGCCCCATGGTTCGGGAAGGGGCGGGTAGGGGACGGGCTCGCCGCAGGCGCGACAATGGGGGCGCCGTCGTAGCCGGACCCGCCGAGGAGAAACCAGCCGTGACCCGATCCGTGACCGCCCGCGTGCCCGCGAAGGTCAATGTCCAGCTCGCGGTGGGCGGCCTCAGGCCGGACGGCTTCCACGACCTGGCGAATGTCTTCCTGGCCGTGGGGCTGTACGACGAGGTGACGGCCACCCCGGCCGACGAGCTGCGGATCACCGTCTCCGGCGCGGACGCGCACCACGTGCCGCTGGACCGCACCAACCTCGCCACCCGCGCCGCCCTCGCGCTGGCCGCGCGCCACGGCGTCGAGCCGCGGGTCCATCTGCACATCGCCAAGGACATTCCCGTCGCGGGCGGCATGGCGGGCGGCAGCGCGGACGCCGCCGGGGCGCTGGTGGCGTGCGACGCGCTGTGGGGGACGGCGGCGTCGCGCGCCGAGCTGCTGGAGATCTGCGCCGAGCTGGGCAGCGACGTGCCGTTCAGCCTGGTGGGCGGCGCGGCCCTGGGCCGCGGGCGGGGTGAGCTGCTGACCCCGCTGGAGACCGGCTCCACGTTCCACTGGGCGTTCGCCGTCGCCGAGGGCGGCCTGTCCACCCCCGCCGTCTACCGCGAGTGCGACCGGCTGCGCGCCGCCGACGGCCAGGGGGCCACGGTGGACGACGTACCGGACCCCGAGCCGTCCGCAGCGCTCCTGGAGGCGCTGCGCACGGCGGACGCGAGCGCGCTCGCCGCCGCCGTGACCAACGACCTCCAGGCCGCCGCGCTGTCGCTGCGGCCCGCCCTGGCCGACACGCTGCGCGCGGGCACCGACGCGGGCGCGCTCGCCGCGCTGGTGTCCGGCTCGGGCCCGACCTGCGCCTTTCTCGCCGAGGACGCGGAGGCGGCGGCCGCCGTCGCGAAGGCCCTGGCCGCCTCCGGCACCTGCCGTGCCGTACGGGTGGCCACGGGGCCCGCGGCGGGGGCGACCGTCGTCCCCGCCACCGCGTGACGCGCGCTACCCGCCGATGATCAGCAGGTTGATCAGCCAGGCGATGCCGAGCGCCACGAGCGCGGCGCCCCACACCACGCGGCCGAGCACGCGCTGGGAGAAGGCGCCCCAGGTGCCGGCCAGCGCGGCGACCAGCGAGGTGTAGACGGCGAGGAAGACGATCGTGTCCTGACCGGTGTCGGTGCAGATGAAGCGGGTGTCGCCCATGCCGCACTCGGACCCGGCGGACATCGTGATCATGGGGAGGAACATCAGGGTCAGCCCGGCGCCCAGCCACACCGCACCGACCGCCACCGCCCTGATGGCCCTCAGTCTGCGCTCCGCCCGCCGCTGGACGGCGGCCCGCGCCGCCTCGGCCAGCCTCGCCTCGGCCAGCTCCTGCTCCAGGTCCGCCTCGACCGTCCCCGCAGCCGTCCCCGCACCGGCCCACAGGCTCCTCGCGTGATCCATGGCAGAGGACGCTAGGAGCGAGATCATCCGCGGGACATCCGTACAGATACTCAAGCGCGGTACTTACCGCGGACGGCTGCGTGCCCGGACCGCTTCGCGCGGCGACTACCCTGGGACGCTGATCGATCCGCGTACAGGAGTGTGATGGCCACCAACTTGGTCAACGTCGAAGCCGTCGGCAAGGTGTACGGCACCCGGGCGCTGCTGGACGGCGTCTCCCTCGGGGTGAACGAGGGCGACCGGATCGGCGTCGTCGGCCGCAACGGTGACGGCAAGACCACCCTGATCCGGATCCTCGCCAAGCTGGAGCCCGCCGACACCGGCCGCGTCACCCACGCCGGGGACCTGCGGCTCGGCGTGCTCACCCAGCACGACTCGCTCGACCCCGCCGCCACCGTCCGCCACGAGGTCATCGGCGATCTCGCCGACCACGAGTGGGCGGGCAACGCCAAGATCCGGGACGTGCTGACCGGGCTGTTCGGCGGGCTCGACCTGCCGGGCTTCCCGCAGGGCCTGGACACCGTCATCGGCCCGCTCTCCGGCGGCGAGCGCCGCCGGATCGCGCTCGCCAAGCTGCTCATCGCCGAGCAGGACATGGTCGTCCTGGACGAGCCGACCAACCACCTCGACGTCGAGGGCATCTCCTGGCTGGCCGGCCATCTGCGGGCGCGCCGCTCGGCGTTGGTGGTGGTCACCCACGACCGCTGGTTCCTGGACCAGGTCTGCACCCGGATGTGGGATGTGCAGCGCGGTGCGGTGCACGAGTACGAGGGCGGCTACAGCGACTACGTGTTCGCGCGGGCCGAGCGGGAGCGCATCGCCGCCACCGAGGAGACCAAGCGGCAGAACCTGGTCCGCAAGGAGCTGGCCTGGCTGCGCCGCGGCGCCCCGGCCCGCACCAGTAAGCCGCGGTTCCGGATCGAGGCCGCGAACGCGCTGATCTCGGATGTACCGCCGCCCCGCGACTCCGCGGAGCTGATGAAGTTCGCGAACTCGCGCCTGGGCAAGACCGTCTTCGACCTGGAGAACGTGACCGTCCAGGCCGGTCCGAAGGTGCTGCTCAAGCATCTGACCTGGCAGCTGGGCCCCGGCGACCGGATCGGCCTGGTGGGGGTGAACGGCGCGGGCAAGACCTCGCTGCTGCGGGCCATGGCCGAGGCGGCCGCCAGCGACGGCGAGCGGCAGCCGGCCGCCGGCCGGGTGGTGGTCGGCCGGACGGTCAAGCTGGCGTATCTCTCGCAGGAGGTCGCGGAGCTGGACCCGTCCTGGCGGGTGCTGGAGGCCGTGGAGCAGGTGCGGCAGCGCGTCGACCTGGGCAAGGGGCGGGAGATGACCGCCTCGCAGCTGTGCGAGAAGTTCGGCTTCACCAAGGAGAAGCAGTGGACGCCGGTCGGCGACCTCTCCGGCGGTGAGCGGCGCCGGCTCCAGATTCTGCGGCTGCTCATGGACGAGCCGAATGTGCTGTTCCTCGACGAGCCGACCAACGACCTCGACATCGAGACGCTGACCCAGCTGGAGGATCTGCTCGACGGGTGGCCGGGCTCGCTCGTGGTGATCAGCCACGACCGGTACTTCATCGAGCGGACGACGGACCGGGTCCTCGCGCTGCTGGGCGACGCGGCCCTGCGGATGCTGCCGCGCGGCGTCGACGAGTACCTGGAGCGGCGGCAGCGCGCCCAGGCCGCCGCCGCGGCACCGGCGGCCGCGGCGATTTCCCGCCAGAAGGCCGCGGAACAGTCGGGCGCGGCGCAGAAGTCGGCGGCCGAGCAGCGCGCCGCGAAGAAGGAGCTCCAGAAGATCGAGCGGCGTCTGGACCGCATCGGTGAGCAGGAGTCGGAGCTGCACGAGCGGATCGCCGAGCACGCCACGGACTTCGCGAAGGTCGCGGAGCTCGACGCGCGGCTGCGGGAGTTGACGGCGGAGCGGGAGGAGCTGGAGACCAGCTGGCTGGAACTCGCCGAGGACGTCTAGCGAACGTCTCGCGGACGTCCGGCGGGGCGCACGGCCGACGCCGCCCCGCGGCGGTGTGTGAAGGCGGTGTGGACAAGGGCAACGGTCGCGTCACGGGCCGGTCTCAGCTGTTCGATGAGGCTGAGACCGGCCCTTGGCCTGATAGCACCGGGTGATAGAAAGAACTCCCGCTTGCCTGCCGCTCACTGGCGGGTTGCGTGTCCGATTCGCTCCTTCCTGGTGGGCTTTGAACCCCGGGATCGCGGGGGAGGCCGATCGGCTCACGGACCCGCGCTCTAAGGACAATCCGATGTCACAGCCGCCTCCGCCGCCCAATCAGCCGCCGCAGGGTGGCTTCGGCGCACCGCAGAACCCGTCGTACGGCTATCCGCAGCAGCCCCCGGGCACCCTGCCCGCCCCGGGCTACGGCTATCCGCAGGCGCCGGGCCAGCCGCCGCAGGCTCCCCAGGCCCCGCCGCCGCCCCCGCCCGGACCGCCCCAGACTCCTCCGCCGTCGGCCATGCCGCAGACGCCCCCACAGGGCGCCGGCGGTTACGGCTATCCGCAGTCGCAGTCCGTGCACGCGCAGCCGACGCAGGTCGGCATGCCCGCGCCGCAGTTCCCCTCCGGGCAGCAGCCGCAGTACGGATACCCGCCCCAGGCCCCGTACCCGGGCGGCATGCCGGGCGCGCCGGGCGGCCAGGGCGGCGGCAACCAGTCCAAGCAGCGCATGATGATCATCATCAGCGCGGTGGTCGCGGTCGCGCTGATCGTCGTCGGTGGCATCTTCTTCGCCACCAAGGGCGACGGCGGTGGCGACGACCAGGCCAAGGACAAGGACAAGGACAAGAAGACCAGCCAGGGCAGCAGTTCGGGGACGACGGGCGGCAAGGACGTGCCCGCGCCCGAGACCGTCCAGGGGAAGCTGATCAACAAGATCGACATGCCGAAGGTGAAGGACCAGATCACCACCGAGGGTATGTGGGTCACCGACGACACCTTCGTGAAGGCCGATGTCTACAAGATCGTCGGCTATCCGCTGGACGGCGGGGACCCGAAGTGGACCATCCCGCTGGCGGGTCAGATCTGCTGGTCCTCGGCCCACCTCACCGAGGACGGCCTGACCACGGTCCTCTTCCAGGAAGCCAAGCCCTCCAAGGCGGACAAGTACCCCTCCTGCACGGAGGTCGGGCTGTTCGACCTGAAGAACGGCAAGATGGTCTGGCAGCGGCATGTGAACGACGGCGACCGGAAGATGCGCTTCGATGAGGTGACCCTCGGCGGCGGCACCGTCGCCGCGGGCGGCACCAGCGGCGGCGCGGCCTGGTCGGTCGAGGGCAAGGAGCTGTGGAAGCCGCAGCCCGGCGAGGAGTGCTCGGACGACGGCTACGCGGGCGGCGGCGACAAGCTGATCGCGGTGCGGCGCTGCGGTCAGTACGACAACCCGGAGCTGACGGTGCAGACGCTGAACCCGAAGACGGGCACGGTGAAGTCCACCTACAAGGTCTCCTCGGGCCTGGACTACGTCCATGTGGCGTCCACCGACCCGCTGGTCATCGGCCTCGACGCGGGTGACTCCACGGGCGCCTCGGTCTCCGACTTCCTGACGATCGACGACAGCGCCAAGGTGGGCAAGGTCGTCAGCAAGATCTCCACGGAGGGCGGCAAGTACGTCGCCGACTGCGAGACGACCGACGTCGAGGGCTGCAAGCTGATCGCCATCAGCAAGTCGGCGAACGCGCTGTTCATGGGGTCGGAGGACCGCCGCAGCGCGGCGGAGGGCACCACGGCGAACGAGGTCGTCGCCTTCAGCCTGGAGACCGGCAAGGCGATCGGCAAGGCCGACGGGGTCGAGCGCGCGGCGCTGACCCCGCTGGGCCTGGACAAGGACGGCTTCGTCATCGCCTACCAGGAGTCCACCTACTCCGCGGGCGGCGCGGTCTGGCGGATCGACCCCAAGTCCTACAAGAAGGACAAGCTGCTTCAGAACGAGGCCACCGCGCACGACATGGAGTCCAACTTCAGCGCGGAGTACGACGAGATCGCCTACGCGAACCAGCGGCTCTACATGAGCGACCGCTACGCCACCAAGCCCAGCAGCAGCTATGACGCGAACGACCCGCTCGCCGTGATCTTCGGCGCGGGCAGCTGATCGGCACCCAGGCCCCAGGCCCAGTCGCGGCCGGCCACGGCGGCCCCGCCCGTACGCAGCGTACGGGCGGGGCCGCCGCCGTTGTCGGCGGACGCCCGCATCGGTCCGATTCGGACGCCAACTAGATGTCAAGTAGGCGCGAATGGCCGGGATTTCGGCATTCCGGGGGGCTTCTTCCGGGTAAGGGGCGCACAACGTCGAACAAGCGTGTAGCTTCCCGGGGGCAAGGGAATTCCAGGGCCCCGGCGCGGGGCCTGACGGGCGAGGGGGTGCTTGGCGCGGACGGTGGCATTAGGGGGTGTCCGGTGGATCAGGCTGGATCAGCGAGCGGCGTCTGGTGCGTCCAGGCGCAAGGCGGAGGAGGAGAGCGCAGCGGCGCTGCGTGCGACGACGACAACGCAGCGGATGGGCGTGCCAGGCGTCGGGAGCCCAGCATGATCCATCGGGCACCCCCTAAGCGGTCCGGGAGCGGCCGGGACTTCGTTCCGACGCGGATGGGGGGAGCCCATGGGCGTGCGACTCATGGTGGTCGATGACCACCGGCTGCTCGCCGAGGCGCTCGCCTCGGCGCTGAAGCTGCGCGGGCACCGGGTGCTCGCGGCGGCCGCGCCGAGCGCGGGGGCGGCGGAACTGGTGGTGAGCCGGGCACCGGAGGTGTGTCTGCTGGGCACGGCGGCGCCCGCCGAGCCCGGCGCCTTCGAACCGGTCGTACGGATAAAGAAGGAGCGGCCGCAGGTGGCCGTGGTGGTGCTGGGCCCGGTGCCGAGCCCGCGCGGCATCGCGGCCGCGTTCGCGGCCGGGGCGTCCGGCTATGTGCGCCATGACGAGCGCATCGAGGGCGTCGAGCGGGCGATGGCGAAGGCGCGGGCGGGCGAGGCCGCCGTGGCGCCGCAGCTGTTACAGGGCGCGTTCGCCGAACTGCTCAACCCGGCGGCGCAGCCGGACGACGAGGGCTCCCGGCTGCTGCGGATGCTGACCCCCCGCGAGGTCGAGGTGCTGATGCGGGTCGCGGACGGCGAGGACACCAGGCTGATCGCCGCGGGCATGGGGATCGCGCCCAGCACGGCGCGCACCCATGTCCAGCGGGTGCTGATGAAGCTGGGGGTGGGGTCCCGGCTGGAGGCGGCGGCCCTGGCGGCGCGCACGGGGCTGCTGGAGCGGGCGGCTACGCACCAGCACCAGACGCCGCCGTCGCCGTAGCTCCCGTGCCGCCGTAGCGCCCGTGCCGCCGGGGCTCAGCTGCCGCCCGCGTCCGGCCCCTCCCCCGGCGCCGCCTCGGGCGTGGTGTGCGGCGCGGCGGTCGGCCGCAGCCTCAGCCAGAGCAGGAAGAGCAGCCCGACGACGAGCATGCTCACGCCCGTCCAGAGGTTGATGTTGATGTTCTGGGCCTTCTTCAGGTCCGCCTCCGAGACGGTGATCCCGGCGATGGTGACCAGGATTCCGTAGATCACGAACAGCCCGCCGATGATCCTCCGTACGTCGAAGAGCCGGGCCGCGGTCGCGGACTTCTCCTCCAACTCCTCGACCCGGCGCTGGTACTCGTACTCGTCACTCATGACGCATCGGGCTCCGATCGGCGAGTCGTATCGGGAGGTCAGAGGGAGAACGGGACGTAGCACAGCGCCGCCAGCACGATCGCGCCCCAGCCCAGCAGGGCCGGCCGGCGGTACCAGGCATCGTCGCCGGCCGCCGGGGGCTCGGCCATGCCGGGGGAGGTGGTTCCGTAGACCAGCCCGGCCAGCGACTCCACCAGCTTGGGCGCGGTGAACAGCGAGACGGTCACCATCACCACCCCGCCGAACACGAACGCCACGATCGCCGAGACGAAGTTGGCCCCCTGGTCGCTGGGGATCGAGATCACATGCCCCTTGTAGAGCCAGAAGTAGTTGATCATCGCGGCCACGGTCCCGGACAGCAGCCCCCAGAACCCGGCCGCGGGCGTGGCCCGCCGCCAGAACATGCCGATGATGAAGACGCAGAACAGCGGCACGTTGAAGAACGAGAACAGGGTCTGGAGATAGTTCATGATGTTGCTGAACGAGGAGGCGATGAACGCCGTCCCCATGCCGCCCAGCACGCCGATCGCCGTCACCACGCGCCCGGTGAGCAGGTAGTACCCGTCAGGGCGGCCCGTCTTCACATACGCCGCCCAGATGTCGTTGGTGAAGACGGTGTTGAAGGACGAGACATTGGCCGCCATGCCCGCCATGAACGCGGCGAGCAGCCCGGTCACCGCGACGCCCAGCACGCCGTTGGGCAGCAGATCGCGCATCAGCAGCGGGATCGCGTCGTTGTACTGGAGCCCGCTCTTCTCGGTGCCCAGGCCCGGCTCGACGACCAGCGCGATCAGCCCGGGGACGACCACGATCAGCGGGATGAACATCTTGGGGTAGGCGGCGATCAGCGGGGTGCGCTGGGCGGCCGAGAGGTTTCTGGCGGACAGCGCGCGCTGCACCTCGGCGAAGTTGGTGGTCCAGTAGCCGAAGCTGAGGCAGAAGCCGAGGCCGAGCACGATGGTCAGCCAGTTGGCGCCCAGCGGGTTCTGGGAGCCGATGCCGGTGCCGCCCCAGGCGGAGGTGAAGTTCGGCCCGTATCTGTCGGTGAGCGCGTCGTTCAGCCCGCTCCAGCCGCCGACCCGCTTGAGACCGACGACGGTGAGCGGGATCAGGGCGGCCAGGATGACGAAGAACTGGAGCACCTCGTTGTAGATCGCCGAAGAGAGCCCGCCGAGGGTGATGTACGCCAGCACGAACAGGCCCGCGACCACGATGGCCACCCACTGCGGCCAGCCCAGCAGCGCCTCCACCACGATCGCCATCGCATAGAGGTTGACGCCCGCGATCAGCACGGACGCCACCGAGAAGATGATCGAGCTGAGCAGGTGCGAGGAGCGTCCGTAGCGGTGCAGCAGGAACTCCGGGACCGACCGCACCTTCGAGCCGTAGTAGAAGGGCATCATCACCAGGCCGAGGAAGACCATGGCGGGGATCGCGCCGACCCAGTACCAGTGCACCGTGTACACGCCGTACTGCGCGCCGTTGGCCGCCATGCCGAGGATCTCCAGGGCGCCCAGATTGGCGGCGACGAACGCGAGACCGGTGACCCAGGCGGGCAGCGACCGGCCGGACAGAAAGAAGTCGAGGCTGGTTCTGACGCTCGCTCTGGCGGCAAATCCGACGCCCAGGACGACCGCGAAGTAGAGGACGAGAATGGAGTAGTCGAGTGCGTTGGTGGGGAGCCGGAGCCCTTCGGCCAGATCGGTCATGAGTCACTCGCTTCATCGCCAGAACGGAACGCACCGGAAACGTGCGGCGAAGGTATCCGAATTCTCCTGCTTTGTCCGGCCGCCTTCGCGCTCATTGACGCCGCTGTTGAGTTGTGGTTCATTGTGTTTGGTTGTGTTGAATGCAGTCGTCGAATGACAACTGGCAGTGACAGGAGTTGGCGGAGTGAAGAAGACGGCGACGCGGCTCGCGGACGGACGCGAGCTGATCTACTACGACGCGCACGACGACGCGGTGCGCGACGCCGTCGACCCGCGCCCCCTGGACCCCATCGCCACCAGCTCCGAGATCCGCCACGACCGCCTGCTCGGCGACCGGGTCGCGGTCGCCTCGCACCGCCAGGGCCGCACCTACCACCCTCCGGCCGACGAGTGCCCGCTGTGCCCCTCCCGAGAGGGTCGGCACAGCGAGATCCCCGCCGCCGACTACGACGTGGTGGTCTTCGAGAACCGCTTCCCCTCGCTGGCCGGGGACTCGGGCCGCTGCGAGGTCGTCTGCTTCACCTCCGACCACGACGCGTCCTTCGCCGACCTCACCCCCGAGCAGGCCGCCCTGGTACTGGAGGCCTGGACCGACCGGACGGCCGAGCTGGCCGGGCTGCCCTCCGTCGAGCAGGTCTTCTGCTTCGAGAACCGGGGCAAGGAGATCGGCGTCACCCTCGGCCATCCGCACGGGCAGATCTACGGGTATCCCTTCGTCACGCCCCGTACGCAGCTGATGCTGCGCTCGCTCGCCGAGCACCGGGAGCGCACCGGCCGGAACCTCGTCGACGACGTGGTCGCCGACGAGGTGGCCGACGGGCGGCGCATCGTGCTGGAGGGCGAGCACTGGATCGCGTTCGTGCCGTACGCGGCGCACTGGCCGTACGAGGTGCACCTGTACCCCAAGCGGCGCGTCCCCGACCTCCGCGACCTCGATGAAGGCGCGCGCACAGAGTTTCCACAGATGTATCTGGAACTCTTGAAGCGCTTCGACCGGATTTTCGGTGAGGGAGAGCCGCCGACGCCGTACATCGCCGCCTGGCACCAGGCGCCGTTCAGCGTGGCGGACCGCGGTGAGTTCGCACTTCACCTCGAGCTTTTCACCATCCGCCGCACTTCCGGCAAGCTGAAGTTTCTCGCGGGTTCCGAATCCGGCATGAATGTGTTCATCAACGATGTGCCGCCGGAGGCCGCGGCCGAGCGACTGCGAGAGGTAGCGAGCGAGTGAGCAATGCGCAGCAGAAGAAGTACCTGGTCACCGGCGGTGCCGGCTATGTCGGCAGCGTGGTTGCGGCGCATCTGCTGGAGGCCGGTCACCGGGTGACTGTCCTGGACGACCTGTCCACCGGGCACCGCGTGGGGGTGCCGGAGGGCGCGGAGTTCATCGAGGGGCGCATCCAGGACGCGGCCAAGTGGCTCGACCCCTCCTACGACGGCGTGCTGCACTTCGCGGCCTTCTCGCAGGTCGGCGAGTCCGTCGTGAACCCGGAGAAGTACTGGGTCAACAACGTCGGCGGGACCACCGAGCTGCTCGCGGCGATGCGCGAGGCCGGCGTGCGCAAGCTCGTCTTCTCCTCCACGGCCGCCACCTACGGCGAGCCGGAGACGGTCCCGATCACCGAGGACGCCCCGACCTCGCCGACCAACCCGTACGGGGCCACCAAGCTCGCCGTCGACCACATGATCAGCGGGGAGTGTGCCGCGCACGGCCTGGCCGCGGTGAGCCTGCGGTACTTCAACGTCGCGGGCGCCTACGGGGCCAACGGCGAGCGGCACGACCCCGAGTCGCACCTCATCCCGCTCGTCCTCCAGGTTGCCCAGGGGCGCCGCGAGGCGATCTCCGTCTACGGCGACGACTACCCCACCCCCGACGGCACCTGCGTGCGCGACTACATCCACGTCGCCGACCTGGCCGAGGCCCATCTGCTGGCCCTGGGCGCCGCCGCCGAGGGCGAGCATCTGATCTGCAACCTCGGCAACGGCAACGGCTTCTCGGTCCGCGAGGTCATCGAGACCGTCCGCCAGGTCACCGGGCACCCGATCCCCGAGGTGACCGCCCCGCGCCGGGGCGGCGACCCGGCGGTCCTGGTGGCCTCGGCCGAGCGGGCCAAGGAGCGTCTCGGCTGGTCGCCGAGGAGCGCCGACCTGGCGGGAATCGTCGCGGACGCCTGGCGGTTCGCACAGCACATCGCACAGTAGAAGGAGAGCTGGCAAGTGAACGACAGCGTGAGCGGCCCGGACCGCGCGGTGGAGGGTTTCCGCAAGGTGTTCGGGGTCGAGCCCGAGGGCGTCTGGGCGGCCCCGGGCCGGGTCAATCTGATCGGTGAACACACCGACTACAACGACGGCTTCGTCATGCCGCTCGCGCTGCCGCACACCTGTCTGGCCGCCGCCCGCGCGCGCACCGACGGGGTGCTGCGGCTGCATTCCGGGGACGCGCCCGGCGGCGTCGTCGAGCTGCGCGTGGACGACCTCGCGCCGGTCGCCGACGACGCGGGCGGCGACCGCGGCGGCTGGGCGGCCTACCCGGCGGGCGTGGTGTGGGCGCTGCGCGACGCGGGGGTGCTGTCGGGGGACGGGGCCGGCGGGGCGGATCTGCACTACACCAGCACGGTGCCGACCGGCGCGGGCCTGTCCTCGTCGGCGGCGCTCGAGGTGGTGACGGCCACCGCGCTGAACGAGCTGTACGGGCTGGGTCTCGAGCCGATGCGCATCGCCCAGCTGTGCCAGCGCGCGGAGAACGTCTTCGTGGGCGTGCCCTGCGGGATCATGGACCAGACCGCGTCCGCCTGCTGCGCCGAGGGGCACGCGCTGTTCCTGGACACCCGTGAGATGGCGCTGCGCCAGGTGCCGTTCGACCTGGCGGCCGAGGGGCTGCGGCTGCTGGTCGTGGACACCCAGGTCAAGCACGAGTTGGGCGACGGCGCGTACGCCAACCGGCGCGCCTCCTGCGAGGCGGGCGCGCGGGCGCTCGGGGTGAACGCCCTGCGCGATGTGGCGTACGAACACCTGGATGAGGCCCTCGGCACCCTCGCGGGCGACGAGATTCTGGTCAAGCGGGTGCGCCATGTGGTGACCGAGAACCACCGGGTGGAGGAGGTCATCGAGCGCCTGGACGCGGGCGCCACCCGGTCCATCGGCCCGGTCCTGACCGACGGACACGCCTCCTGCCGCGACGACTTCGAGATCTCCTGCGCGGAGCTCGACCTGGTCGTGGAGACGGCGAACGCGGCGGGCGCGCTCGGGGCCCGGATGACCGGCGGCGGCTTCGGCGGATCGGCGATCGTGCTGGTGGAGGAGGCGGACGCGGAGTCCGTGGGCAAGGCGGTGACCGAGGCGTTCGCGGCGGCCGGGTACCGGGCCCCGCGGATCTTCCCGGCGGTGCCGAGCGCGGGGGCTCGGCGTCTGGCCTAACTGCCGTACCAAATGGGTCGGTTGATCGCTCCGCCGATCAAATCCCGTACCGTTTCGTTGACTTACTCCTCACAACGGAACACGATCCTCACAGGAGCAGGTCAACGTCGGTGCGCCGACGGTCAGTTTTGCCGAAAATCACCCCCGGTGTCGGACTCGGGCCGTACGCTGAGCACAGCGTCGGTGGGGGCCGACGTGTATCAGGGGGCGAGACAGGCAGGTACGACGCCCGGGGTGGGGTAGTGATCAGCACGGCGGCGGCCGTGCGGTTGCGGCGACCCCGCACCGGGCGCCGTACCCGCACTGGGTTTTTCCGTATCCGGAGTCGTGGGGGGTTCCGTGGCACGTATTCGGGTTCTTGTGGTCGATGACCATCGCATCTTCGCCGAGTCGCTGGCGGCCGCCCTCGCGGCCGAGCAGGACGTGGAGGTCGCGGCGGCCGGGAGCGGTCCAGCGGCGCTGCGCTGCCTGGAGCGCGGGGCGTCGGAGGGGCGCCGCTTCGATGTGATGCTGGTCGACGCGGATCTGGGCAGAGGGGCGGGAGGTGCCGTCGGCATTCCGCCGCAGCCCCTGCCCTCGCCCGCCGAGTCGCTGATGGGCGGTGGGGCCGTCGGCGCCGTCGGGGCCGTCGGGTCCGTCAACGGCGGTGGCGCGAACGGCCGGGCGGTGCCCGCCCGGCTGGCGCCCGGCCGGGCGGCGGACGGCATCTCGCTGGTCGGCGGGGTCCGCTCGGCGCAGCCGGGCGTGCGCACCGTGGTGCTGGCCGAGCGGGACGACCCGCGCCGCGCGGCGGCGGCCCTTCAGGCCGGGGCGTGCGGCTGGGTCGCCAAGGACTGCTCGCTCTCCCGGCTGCTCGCGGTTATCCGTGGCGTGCTGCGCGACGAGACACATCTGCCGCCCGCCCTGCTCACCGGCGTGCTGCGGGAGCTGACGGCCGCCCGTAAGCACCGCACCGAGAGCGAGCGGCTGGTGGAGTCGCTGACCCCGCGCGAGCGCGAGGTGCTGCGCTGCATGGTGGCCGGCCTGGGCCGCAAGGCGGTCGCCGAGCGGCTGTATCTCTCCCCGCACACGGTCCGCACGCATATGCAGAACGTGCTGGGCAAGCTCGGCGTGCACTCCACCCTGGCGGCCGTGGCCCTGGCCCGCCGCGCCGGGGTCGGCCCGGTCGACCTAACCGGGGAGATTGTCGAACGGGGCGGTCAGCTGGCGTAGCAGCGCGGCCAGTTCGGCCCGCTGCGCCTGGGACAGCTCGGCGAGGATGGCGTGCTCCTGGTCGAGCAGTCCGGCGAGCGCCTGGTCGGCGCGGTCGCGCCCTTCGACGGTCAGCCGCACCAGCACCCCGCGCCGGTCGCTGGGGTCGGGCAGCCGCTCGACGAGGCCCTTCTTCGCCAGCCGGTCGATCCGGTTGGTCATCGTGCCCGAGGTGACCAGGGTCTGGGTGAGCAGCTGCCCCGGCGAGAGCTGATACGGCGTCCCGGCCCGGCGCAGCGACGTCAGCACGTCGAACTCCCAGGGCTCCAGATTGTGCTCGGCGAAGGCGATCCGCCGCGCCCGGTCGAGGTGGCGGGCCAGCCTGCTGACGCGGCTGAGCACTTCCAGCGGCTCCACGTCGAGGTCGGGGCGCTCCCGGCGCCACGCCGCGACCAGCCGATCGACCTCGTCCTCCATGGAGATCAGTGTAGTAGGTCTGTCGACATGAAGTCTCTTGACATCAAGATACCTCCTGGAGCACGGTAGGCCCGGACAGCGTGGATCGCACCGCGCACCATGTGCACCTGTCAGGGAGCTTCGTCATGCAGTCTTCACCCACCTGGGATCCGGGCCAGTACCTCCGCCATGCCGGCCATCGCACTCGCCCCTTCCTCGACCTCCTGGCCCGCGTGCCCGACCTCCCCACCGCCCCCGGCCGCCCGCCCCGCATCGCCGACCTCGGCTGCGGCGCCGGCAATGTCACCGTCCTGCTCTTCGACCGCTGGTCCGACGCCCATGTCACCGGCTTCGACAACTCCCCGGAGATGCTGGAGGCGGCCCGCGCCCACCAGGCCCCCGCCGAGGGCGGCGGCCTGCTCGACTTCCGCCCCGCCGACGCCGGGCGCTGGGTGCCCGAGGAGACCTTCGACCTGATCGTCTCCAACGCGCTGCTCCAGTGGGTCCCCGGCCACCCCGAGTCCTTCCCGGCCTGGATCTCCGCCCTCCGCCCCGGCGGCACCTTCGCCTTCCAGGTCCCGGGCAACTTCACCGCGCCCAGCCACACCCTGCTGGCCGGCCTGTGCGAGTCCCCCCGCTGGCGAGACCGCCTCTCCGCCCACGGCAGCCGCCCCGCCCCGGTCCTCGACCCGGCCGCCTACCTGGAGCGGCTGGCCGCCCTCGGCTGCGAGGTCGACGCCTGGGAGACCACCTACATCCAGATGCTGACCGGCCCCGACCCGGTGCTCGACTGGGTCAAGGGCACCGCCCTGCGCCCCGTCCTCACCGCCCTCCAGGACGACCCGACGGCCCGCGACGCCTTCCTGGCCGAATACGCCGAACTCCTCCGCAAGGTCTACCCGCCCGGCCCGCACGGCACGGCCTTCCCCTTCCGCCGCATCTTCGTCGTCGCCCGGAAGGCGGAATGAGGCTCGCCGCGATCGACCATGTGCAGCTGGCCGCCCCGCCAGGCGCCGAGGGCGCGCTCCGCACGTATTACGGCGAAGCGCTCGGCATGACCGAGATCCCCAAGCCCCCCGTCCTGGCGGCGCGCGGCGGTCTGTGGTTCCGATGCGGCCCGGTTCAGCTCCACCTCGGCGTCGAGGAGGACTTCCGGCCGTCGAAGAAGGCCCACCCGGGCATCCGGGTAACGGGTATCGATGCCCTCGCGGCGCGGCTGGCGGAGGGAGGCGTCGAGGTCGTCTGGGACGAGAACCTGCCGGGTCACCGCCGCTTTTACTCCCACGACCCGGTCGACGACCGCGGCTCGCCGTAGCGGCTGACTTTGCGGTGAGTATCGGACAGCGACACGCCGTGGTGTCGGCGTGTCGCTGTCCGATACTCACCACAACTCAGGAAGTCACCGGCAGTGCGGCTTGGCTGACGCCACCTCGGTCCGTTCCAGCGGTGGCGTGCGCCAGAGGACGCGTTCCGCCGACCTTTGCCCACACGGTCAGCCCCTGCGGGGTGCGGCATTGCCCCCAGTGTTCGGCCACTGCGGCAACGATCAGCAGGCCCCGGCCATGCTCGCTGTCCTGGCCCGGACAGCACCCGGCTGCGGTCCCGTCTACGCCTTCGTCGGTCACGGCAATGACGGTCGACTGTCCCGCCAGGGCAAGCGTGACTGTGATGGTGCTGCTTTTCGTATGCTCCAGCGCGTTGGCGGCGAGCTCGCCCACCACCGCCTCCAGCGCTTCGGTGACCTCCACCAGCAGGCCCCAGACGTGAGCCGTTCCCCGCACGTGCCGACGGGCCACACCGGCGGACGCCAGATCGCGGCCCGGCAGCGTCAGCAGGCTCAGCCCATCCGGGCTGGTGCCTCCGAGGGCGGTGCTGATCGCCTCAAGAGACGCGACGTACTGGTCCACGACCGACCTCCTGAGTGGGGCGGTCCGCGAGCCACGCTCGGGCAAAACGCGCGAGGGTCGCGGCGACCGCCTCGCACAGCTCATCGTCGTCAGTGGTCAGCACGTCGGCCGCGTTCGGCTCCACGATCCAACGACGGCCGCAGGCGGCGCGTACGCCGGTGCGCAGGTTCGCGCCGGGCGATGGCCAGCGCATCATGCCGGAGGCGACGCAGCGAGTCCCGGTCAGCGGTGGCCAGCTTGCGGAGCAGCCTGGCGGCGCGAGGAATTCGACCGTTGCCCGCGGTGGCACTTCCAGGACGAGGCCGATGGGCGTGCCCCGGGCCCGTAGCTGGTGCAGGACTGCCGTCCCGATCGTCCGGGTTACGCGGGCCACGTCCCACGTCGGGCCGATTGGTACCTCGGCTGCTCGTCCGGCCTGCCAAGCCCACTGGATATCGGCGAGCCGGGCTCCGGTGGTGACGGCCAATTCGGCGGGGGTGTGCGGTGTCATGGCGGCTCCTCAGCAGTTCGACACGTGCCTGCGACGCCTAACGAGAAGCTAGTCATTGGATTCCAATAACTGGCCTCATCTTCAGTAGAGTTCATCAATGTGGGTGACTGGCCGCCTGGATCGTCAACCTGACGTCGGCTGCGGCCATACGATCGGCGACGCGTTCAACGGACAGCCGACGGCGACTCTCGGCTGACTCGAAGGAGGAAGCTGGGGATGACTGCCACGATGACGGGGCCGGCTGGGCGCATGCAGATCGCCCGGGGCTTGATCTCCTTGCGGGAGCGTTGCGGCCTGACACAAACTCAGGTCGCGGAGCGCGCGGGCGTGAGCAAAGCGACGGTGAGTCGGTACGAAGCTTGGCAGGACCGTGCCCGCATTCGCTGGGCCACGGTCAAGGCACTGGCCGATGCCTGCGATGCGTCGGCAGAGGAGCGGGACGCGCTGGTGAAGGTGGCCAGGTCCCAATCCGAAGGATGGTGGGTCGGCAACAGCGCGGTGCCGGAGTGGATGGATCCCCTGGTCTCCTTCGAGCAAGAGGCCGCGTACGAGCACGTGTACGCGAACAACGTCGTCCCCGGCCTCCTTCAGACTCGCGCTTACGCCACCGCGATCCACAATGCGACCGAATTGCGAACGCCCAATGAGAAGGTCGAGCGCTTGGTTGATGCCCGCATGCAGCGTCAGGGCATCCTCGACCGGGACAGCGCCCTGCATTTGTGGGTGATCCTGGACGAAGCCGTACTCCGGCGCATCGTGGGTGACGACAGGGTGATGGCTGAGCAGTTGGACCACCTCTACGAGACGGCGCATCGGCCCAACATCGACATTCAGCTTCTCCCGTTCACTGCCGGAGCCCACGCCGCAGGGTCCGGCCACTTCGTCATCCTTGGCCGGGACGACGCACGCAACCCCCTCAACTCCATGGCAGTCGTCTACATCGAGATGCGCCGCCGTGGCCTGTACCTCGATGACGCCGAAGAAGTCGGTGCTTATAAGTTGACCTTCGATTACCTTCGTTCTCAGGCGGCCGACACCTCGGCCTCGCTGCGGCGGTTGGCAAAAACCCGACAGGAGCTGACCTCATGACCGACCGAATATCGCCCGCGACCGTCTGGTTCAAGAGCACTTACAGCGGTCCAGAAGGCAACGAGTGCGTTGAGGTGGCAGACCTCCGCGCCCACGTCGGGGTTCGTGACTCCAAGAACACGGACGGTCCCGTGCTGGCCTTCTCCGCCGATGCCTTCGCGTCGTTCCTCGCCGAGGTCAAAGCGGGCCGGTGGGACCTTCCCACCTGAACGGCCAGCCCCACACGCGGGTGCTTCCGGTCGGCTGAGGTTTTCCACAATCCGTACATTGCTGATGCGACAGCGTGTATACATCCTGTAGCAGCGAGAAAGGGTGAGTCGGTGTACGTGGCGGGGTTACGGCTCGACGGTGTCCGTGGGTTCCACGGGCCGCGCACCGTGGATCTCGACTTCACCCGGCCCGACGGCGGCTACGCCGGGTGGACGGTGCTGGCCGGGCGCAATGGCTCGGGCAAGACCACGTTACTGCGTGCCATCGCGCTGTGCCTCGCGGGAAACCGGCGGGCCGCCCAGTTGGATGCGGAGCTGGAGGGCTGGTTGTCGGACGGCCGGGAGCATGCCTCGCTCACGGCGGTACTGATGGCCGACCGCACAGAAGATCCAGGGGGCGGCAAGGCGATGGGGCACGGGTCTCGGACCTCTGAATTCCAGGTTCGGCTCCAGTGGAAGCCCGAGGACGCGCTGTTTCCGGAATCGGGCGATGTCATGCCCACTGAGGTGAAGTTCAGCGGGAGTCGGCAGGCCGGCTCACTGTGGTCTTCGTCGCCGATGGGCTGGTTCCACGCCGGGTACGGCCCGTTCCGCAGGTTGTCCGGGGCCGGGATGTACCACGAGCGCCAATCCCGTGCCGCCCAGCGCGGCGCCGCGAGCCGCGCTGCCGCGCTGCGCACCCTCTTCCAAGAGGGGGCCGCGTTGACCGAGGCTGTCGACTGGCTGGTCTCCGCGCATCTCTACCGCATGGAGGGGCGCGCCGGAGCCCAGGAACTTCTGGACACCGTATTCGCACTGCTCAACGATGATCTCCTGCCCGATGGCTACCGCATCGTTGATGTCGATTCCGATGGGCCATGGCTTCGCCGGGATGACGGTGCGAGCGTGAAATTTCCACTGCACCAAATGAGTGATGGGTTTCGCACCGTAATCGCACTGGTCCTCGACATCGTCTGGCGGATGCATTCCGCATATGGACACCTGGATCTCAAGTGGCGTGGCGGCGAGCAGGGCCCCGAGCCGTATCTGCCCCATTCGGGCGTGGTCCTCATCGACGAGATCGACGCACACCTCCACGTCTCCTGGCAGCGGCGCATCGGGGAGTGGCTCAAGGCGCATTTTCCGGCCATCCAGTTCATCGTGACGACGCACAGCCCCTACATCTGCCAGGCCGCTGACGAGCGCGGTCTGATCAGGCTGCCGGGACCGGATGAGCCAAGGCCACCGGAGGTCGTATCCGAGGCATTGTGGAAGCGCATCGTTTACGGCACAGGTGACGACGCGGCGCTTTCGGACCTGTTCGGCCTTGACACCCCGTATTCGGATGAGGCCCAGGAGCTGCGACGGGAACTGGTGGCGCTGGAGGCTCGTGTGGTCACGGGCCACGCCACACATGAAGAGGAAGCCCGCCACGGAGCGCTGAGGGAGAAGCTGAAGAGCTCGCCACGCACCAGGGTCTCGGAGGTGGAGGCCCGCTTAAGGCGTCTCGGGGCCTTTGACGAATGATCCGGATACAGCGCATCGAGCTGCCGCGACAGCTGGCGGCTCACGCGGCGGAACTGACCGAACGAGTGACGAAGGCCGGCCCGGAGGAGCGGTATGACATCGCGCGCGGGCTGTGGAGCCACACCACCCATCGACGCAGGCTCGTCACCCCGCTGCGCGAGTTATTGGGCCAGATGGCGCATGGCAACCGCTGTTGCATGTACTGCTGTGACGACCTCAGCACGGACGTCGACCACTTCGAGCCGTTGGCGATCAACCCCCTGCGGACCTTCGATTGGTTGAACCACCTCCTCGCCTGTACGGCATGCAACAGCCACCACAAGGGGGATCGCTTTCCCCTGGACAGTCTGGGTGAGCCGCTGCTCATCGATCCCACTCGGGAAGATCCTTTCGAGCATCTGTACCTGGGTCTGGCGAACGGCGAGTACACCGGGCTGACGGACAAGGGACGGACGACGCTGGAGGTGTGCGGGCTGAACAGGGACGACCTGCCCAACGCCCGATGTGGTGCACGGGATGTAGTGAGCATGTGCCTGGATACCTGGCAGCGCGGCTGGGAGCAGGCGAACGAAGGCAAGATGACAGTGGCCGTCCGCACCATCCGTGAACAGCCCTTCGCCGATGTTGCCCAGTTCATGCTTCGCCAGGCGGTGTTACCGAAGGCCAGGACGGTCTTCGCCTTTGAGGTCGGGGACGAGACGCTGGAGCGATTACAACGCCCGGAGCTGCGCGCGGCCCTGCTTGCCTGACACCGGCACAGTCGGTCAAGGTCACATGCCAGGCACGCTTTGCCGCAGCGTTCCCCTTGGGCCGTGCGTCATGAGACCGTGGATGTGCTGAACAACACAGGGTGGGCCAAGGCTTATGTTCTCGGGGGAGAGCCATGGACAGCGCGTCGGGCGGGGCTGGTTCGGGTACGAACGGGGGCAGCAGCGAGGAGCAGCGGCAGCGCGGCGTGTGGATTCTGGTCGCCGCCGCCCTCGCCTTCGCGGTCCTGGTGCTTCCGCAGGTCGTCGAGGACGACGACAAGACCTCTTTCGCGGGCGCCCTCCCGTCCAGCGGCTCCTCGCGCCTGCCGTCGCTGCCCAGTGGGATACCCAGCGGTGTGCCCAGTGGTCTGCCGAGCGGCCTGCCCACCTCATCGCCGCCCAGCTATGGCTCCGGAGGCGGCGGGCAGCAGACGGGCGGCGGCAGTGGCGGCGGCAGCGGGGGAGGGGGCGGGTCGGTGCGGACGCAGCAGCCCGCCGCGCCCACCCCGGCGCCGGACCCCACCGCGGAGGCGTTCCGGGCGGTGAGCCCCGGTGACTGTCTCGCCGTCTACGACACCGGCCGCGGCGACTACAACACCGGGATTCCCTACCGGGTCGGGTGCGGCGCGGGCAACGCCTATATGTGGGTGACCGGGGTCCGCTCCAGCAGCAGCGGCTGCACCCAGGGGTCGGGCCGCGGCTATATGTCGTACACCTCGCGGGGGCAGACCATCGCCCTGTGCCTGACCCGTCAGTTCAAGGTGGGCTACTGCCTGTTGGCGAAGCAGTCGGGCAGCGGGCAGTCGACGCAGATGCGGGCCGGGCTGATGACCGCGGTGGACTGTGACGCGAAGCGGGTCCCCTCCCGGTACAACCAGGTCCTGCACATCACCGGCGTCTACAAGGCCCCGGCGACCCGCTCCGCGTACGACTGCGCCCGGGTCCAGGGCGACCGTACGTACTACTGGTCGTGGCTGGTCAACGGCGGCCGGACGCTGCTGTGCACCATGGTGTACCGGGGCTGACTCAGAGCGTCGCCACGCTCACCACGCCCGCGCTCACCGCGAGCAGCAGGATGAGCCCGCCGCCGCCCGGGGCGGCGAGGTACGGCAGGAGGGCCACCGTGGCCAGCAGACAGTACGCGGCGGTCACCCAGGACAGCACCTGCTGGGCCTCTTCCGGGCCGTGCCGGTTGAGCCGCACCGCCAGCGCCATGAAGACGGCCGCCCACAGGGCGGCGCGCGGCTGACCGAAGGAGAGATTGTCGTAGAGATCCACGGCGGGCTTGTACCAGTCCGTCTCGGACAGCTCGGCCGCGAACTGGATCATGTCTTTCAGATACGAGCCCGAAGCGAGCGAGGTCGCGTCCTTCAGATCGGCCCGCACCCACTCCGAGATCACCAGCACCATCAGGCCCAGCGCATGACAGAAGCCCGGCCCCGCCCCGACCGTCTTCTTACGCGCCTCGGACCGTTCCCCCGTGGACATATGCAGCCCCCTCCCCCGTAGCTCACATCATCCACCGGGGGGAGGGGCGCGGACCAGCCCTCAGCCGGTGAGGAAGTCGGTCAGGACTTGCGGTGACCGATCAGCCGGGGCTTGGGCTCCAGCCCGTCCAGGCCGTGCCAGGCCAGATTCACCAGATGGGCCGCCACCTCGGCCTTCTTCGGCCGGCGCGCGTCCAGCCACCACTGGCCGGTGAGCGCGACCATGCCCACCAGCGCCTGGGCGTAGAGCGGGGCGAGCTTCGGGTCGAAGCCGCGGGCCTTGAACTCCAGGCCCAGGATGTCCTCGACCTGGGTGGCGATATCGCTGATCAGTGAGGAGAAGGTGCCCGTCGACTGGGCGACGGGGGAGTCGCGCACCAGGATGCGGAAGCCGTCGGTGTAGGTGTCGATGTAGTCGAGCAGGGCGAAGGCCGCCTGTTCCAGCAGCTCGCGGGGGTGGCCCGCGGTCAGCGCCCCGGTCACCATGTCCAGCAGCCGGCGCATCTCGCGGTCCACCACGACCGCGTACAGCCCCTCCTTGCCGCCGAAGTGCTCGTAGACCACCGGCTTGGAGACCCCGGCCTTGGCCGCGATCTCCTCCACCGACGTGGCTTCGAAGCCGCGCTCGGCGAAGAGCGTGCGACCGATGTCCAGCAGCTGCTCCCGGCGCTCCTTGCCGGTCATCCGCACCCGGCGGGTGCGCCGGGATCCGGATCCGGAGGCGCGGGCCGCCCGGTCCTTGTTACCGCTGGTATTACTGTCGGTCGCCACGCCCCCCATCATGCCGCTTCGGCGGTTTCCTCTTTACGGCGGGCGTCGATACGGGCCTCATTGGGCCAGCGCACGTCATAGGCCCAGCCGGCCTTCTCGAACCAGCGGATGATCCGGGCGCTGGAGTCCAGCTGGCCCTTCATCACGCCATGGCGGGCGGAGGTCGGGTCGGCGTGGTGCAGATTGTGCCAGGACTCGCCGCACGAGAGCACCGCCAGCCACCACACGTTGCCGGACCGGTCGCGCGACTTGAAGGGCCGCTTGCCGACCGCGTGGCAGATCGAGTTGATCGACCAGGTGACATGGTGCAGCAGCGCCACCCGGACGAGCGACCCCCAGAAGAACGCGGTCGCCGCGCCCTGCCATGACCAGGTCGCCAGCCCGCCGATCAGCGCGGGCAGCAGCAGCGAGACCAGCGTCCAGACCACGAACTGCCGGGAGACGCGGCGGATCGCGTCGTCCTTGATCAGGTCGGGCGCGTACTTGTGCTGCGGGGTCTGCTCCTCGTCGAACATCCAGCCGATGTGCGCCCACCACAGGCCCTTCATCAGCGCCGGGACGCTCTCCCCGTACCGCCAGGGGGAGTGCGGGTCGCCCTCGGCGTCGGAGAACTTGTGGTGCTTGCGGTGGTCGGCCACCCAGCGCACCAGCGGCCCCTCCACCGCCAGCGACCCGGCGATCGCCAGCGCGATCCGCAGCGGCCGCTTGGCCTTGAAGGAGCCGTGGGTGAAGTAGCGGTGGAAGCCGATGGTGATGCCGTGGCAGCCGATGTAGTAGAAGGCGACCATCAGGGCCAGATCGAGCCAGCTGACTCCCCATCCCCAGGCCAGCGGGATGGCCGCGGCCAGGGCGAGGAAGGGGACGGTGATGAACAGCAGCAGGGTGATCTGTTCGATGGAGCGCTTGCTGTCCCCGCCGAGCGTGGCGGAGGGAAGTGGGTGCTCCTGGGCCTTCGGCGCGTCTTGGATCACGTCGGGGCTTGCAGTCATGGGATCCCTCGTGGGGCTCGGGGGTACGGCTACGGGACCGTAACCTACGGCGACGTAAGTATGGCAGGGCCCCGAAGCGGGGCAATAGGGCTATGGATTCCCCCGAGGGTGTGCCGCCTATCCTGGTGGCGTCGGACAGCGTGGTCCGCACATCGCCGATAGCTCGGGGGTCCCGGGGCCGCGCCACGCGGTGGAGCCGCATCACGTCCGGAGCAGCCGTGCCACGGCGTTTTCGGCCCCGTCGTTCCCCCGACCAGTGCCCGATCACTGCAAGGAGCCCGCACCTGTGAGCAGTGCCGACAACACCAACGCCGCCCTGCGCGCCGATATCCGCCGTCTGGGTGACCTACTCGGCGAAACCCTGGTCCGTCAGGAGGGCCCCGACCTCCTCGACCTCGTCGAGCGCGTCCGCGCTCTCACCCGTAGCGACGGCGAGGCCGCCGCGGAGCTGCTCGGCTCCACGGATCTTGAGACGGCGGCCAAGCTCGTACGCGCATTCTCCACCTACTTCCATCTGGCGAACATCACCGAGCAGGTCCACCGCGGCCGCGAGCTGCGCGCCAAGCGCGCCGCCGAGGGCGGCCTGCTCTCCCGCACCGCCGACCAGCTCAAGGACGCCGACCCCGAGCATCTGCGGGAGACGGTCCGCCACCTCAACGTCCGCCCCGTCTTCACCGCCCACCCCACCGAGGCCGCGCGGCGCACCGTCCTGAACAAGCTGCGCCGGATCGCCGAGCTGCTCGACACCCTCGCCGTCGGGGGCGACAAGCGCCGCACCGACCTGCGCCTGGCCGAGAACATCGACCTCCTCTGGCAGACCGACGAGCTGCGCGTCGCCCGCCCCGAGCCCGCCGACGAGGCGCGCAACGCGATCTACTACCTGGACGAGCTGCACGCCAACGCCGTCGGCGATGTGCTGGAGGACCTGTCCGCCGAGCTGGAGCGGGTCGGCGCCCCGCTGCCCGCCGGCACCCGCCCGCTCACCTTCGGCACCTGGATCGGCGGCGACCGCGACGGCAACCCCAACGTCACCCCCCAGGTGACCTGGGACGTGCTGATCCTCCAGCACGAGCACGGGATCACCGACGCCCTCGCCGTCGTCGACGACCTGCGGGCCGCCCTCTCCAGCTCCATCCGCAACTCCGACGCCTCCGAGGAGCTGCTGGACTCCCTCCAGCGCGACCTGGAGTTGCTCCCCGAGATCAGCCCCCGCTACAAGCGGCTGAACGCCGAGGAGCCCTACCGCCTCAAGGCCACCTGCGTCCGGCAGAAGCTCCTCAACACCCGCGCCCGCCTGGCCGGCGGCACCCCCCACCAGCCGGGGCGCGACTACCTGGGCACCGCCGAGCTCCTGGCCGACCTGCACCTCATCCAGGAGTCCCTGCGCGCCCACCGCGGCCAGCTGATCGCCGACGGCCGCATGGAGCGCGCCATCCGCACCCTTGCCGCGTTCGGGCTCCAGCTGGCCACCATGGACGTGCGCGAGCACGCCGACGCCCACCACCACGCGCTCGGCCAGCTCTTCGACCGCCTCGGCGAGGAGTCCTGGCGGTACGCCGACATGCCGCGCGACTACCGCCGCAAGCTGCTCGCCAAGGAGCTGCGCTCGCGCCGACCGCTCGCCCCCACCCCCGCCCCGCTGGACGCCGCCGGGGCCAAGACCCTCGGCGTCTTCCACACCATCAGCGAGGCCTTCGAGCGGTTCGGCCCCGAGATCGTCGAGTCGTACATCATCTCCATGTGCCAGGGCTCGGACGACGTCTTCGCCGCCGCGGTCCTCGCCCGCGAGGCCGGGCTGGTCGATCTGCACGCCGGCTGGGCCAAGATCGGCATCGTGCCGCTGCTGGAGACCACCGAAGAGCTCAAGATCGCCGACCAGCTCCTCGACGACATGCTCTCCGACCCCTCCTACCGGCGGCTGGTCGCCCTGCGCGGCGATGTCCAGGAGGTCATGCTCGGCTACTCCGACTCCTCCAAGTTCGGCGGCATCACCACCTCCCAGTGGGAGATCCACCGCGCCCAGCGGCTGCTCCGCGACGTCGCCCACCGGCACGGCGTACGGCTGCGCCTCTTCCACGGCCGCGGCGGCACCGTCGGCCGCGGCGGCGGCCCCACCCACGACGCGATCCTCGCCCAGCCCTGGGGCACGCTGGAGGGCGAGATCAAGGTCACCGAGCAGGGCGAGGTCATCTCCGACAAGTACCTGGTGCCGTCGCTCGCCCGGGAGAACCTGGAGCTGACCGTCGCCGCCACGCTCCAGGCCTCCGCCCTGCACACCGCCCCGCGCCAGTCCGACGAGGCCCTGGCCCGCTGGGACGCCGCGATGGACACCGTCTCGGACGCCGCCCACGGCGCCTACCGGGCGCTGGTGGAGGACCCGGACCTGCCCGCGTACTTCTTCGCCTCCACCCCCGTCGACCAGCTCGCCGAGCTCCACCTCGGCTCCCGCCCCTCCCGGCGCCCGGACTCCGGCGCCGGCCTGGACGGGCTGCGGGCCATCCCCTGGGTCTTCGGCTGGACGCAGTCGCGGCAGATCGTGCCCGGCTGGTTCGGCGTCGGCTCCGGGCTCAAGGCCGCCCGCGAGGCGGGGCTCGACGCGGCCCTGGACGAGATGCACCAGCACTGGCACTTCTTCCGGAACTTCCTGTCCAACGTGGAGATGACGCTCGCCAAGACCGATCTGCGGATCGCCCGGCACTACGTCGACACGCTGGTGCCGGACGAGCTGAAGCACGTCTTCGACACCATCCGGGCGGAGCACGAGCTCACCGTGCGGGAGGTGCTGCGGATCACTGGCGAGACGGAGCTCCTGGACTCCAACCCGGTGCTGAAGCAGACCTTCCATGTCCGTGACGCCTACCTGGACCCGATCTCCTACCTCCAGGTCTCGCTGCTGCGCCGCCAGCGCACCGCCCACGAGCGCGGCGAGGACGCCGACCCGCTGCTCGCCCGGGCCCTGCTGCTGACGGTCAACGGCGTCGCGGCGGGCCTGCGCAACACGGGGTGACCTGCGGTCCGCCCCCGAGATGACCGCGGCCTGGGCCGCTCCTCGCGGAGTGGCCCAGGCCGCGGTCTTTGCCTTGGGGGCGGGGCGTCAGAACGTCAGGGTGGCGAAGGACGCGGCGAGGAGGGCCGCGCCGGTGAGGCCCAGGGCCCACGCGGTGCGGCGGAGGCGGAGGCCGCCGGCGACCATGAGCGCGGCCAGCAGGAGGGAGCCCGCGAAGGGCACCCAGGCGTGCAGGATTCCGGTCATGCCGGTCCGTACCGCTTCGTCCGAGCCGGGCTTGAGAGCCACCAGCAGGCGCTCGCCCCGGCCGTCGGTGACCGCCTTGTCGATCCGCACCTTCGCACGGGCACGGCCGGAGCCGTCCATGGGCGTGAAGGCGCCCGTGCACCAGTCGTCGTCGCAGGCGGCGACCGTGATCGTGCCGCGTTCGAGGTTCTTGGTGAACATCGCCGGCTTGGCGGTCGCCCACGAGTACCAGACCCCCGCGACCAGAACGAACAGCGCGAGGAGCGCCATCACCACGTTCTTGGTGACGAGCAGCAGCCCGTATGCGCTCTCGCTCGCCCGCCGCTTACGGCTGCGTTTGATCGTGCCGGTGGAAGACATGGCCGCGATCCTGGCGACACCCTGGCCCGCCGGTCAACCTCCGCCGAGGGCCGCGCGGGCGGATTCTCAGGAGTTGTACGTGGACTGCGCGCGCTCCAGACCGTCGACGATCAGCGTCTCCACCGCGTCCGCCGCGCGGTCCACGAAATAGTCCAACTCCTTGCGCTCAGATGCGGAGAAGTCCTTCAGCACAAAGGCCGCGACGTCCATCCGGCCGGGGGGCCGGCCGATCCCGAAGCGGACGCGGAAGTAGTCGGGGCCGAGCGATTTGGTGATCGACTTCAGGCCGTTGTGGCCATTGTCACCCCCGCCGAGTTTGAGCCGGAGCGCGCCGTGGTCGATGTCCAGTTCGTCGTGGATGGCGATGACATGCCCGACCGGCACCTTGTAGAAGTCGCGCAGCGCGGTGGTGGGGCCGCCCGAGAGGTTCATGAACGACATGGGCTTGGCGACGATCACCCGGCGGCTCGCCGGGCCGGGCGCGCCGAGGCGCCCCTCGACGACCTGGGCGCGGGACTTGTGCGCCTTGAACCGGCCGCCCATGCGGTCGGCCAGCAGGTCGGCCACCATGAAGCCGACGTTGTGGCGGTTGCCGGCGTACTCGGGCCCGGGGTTGCCGAGGCCCACGACGAGCCAGGGGCTAGCTTCGTCCGTCATCTGACCTCTCTCCTGGAGGTGAAGGACCGGCCGCCGCCCCGGGCCCGGCCCCGGGAGGGGCGGGGGCGGGACGGCGGCCGGAACGGGCAGGGGGTGGCGTGGCGCCTCGGCCTCAGGCCTCGGCGCGTGACGCCTCCTCGGGCGTTGTTACGCCTCCTCGCCCTCGGCCTCGCCCTCGGCGGCCGGGGCCTCGGCCTGGGCGGAGACGACCTGGATCACGACGGCGTCCTCCTCCACGGCCAGGGTGGTGCCGGCCGGCAGGGTGATGTCCTTGGCGAGGACGGAGTGACCGGCGTCCAGGCCCGCGATCGAGACGGTGACCGCCTGCGGGATGTGGGTGGCCTCGGCCTCGACCGGCAGCGCGTTCAGCACGTGCTCGAGCAGGTTGCCGCCCGGGGCCAGCTCGCCCTCGGTCTGGACCGGGACCTCGACGGTGACCTTCTCGCCACGCTTCACCAGGAGCAGGTCCACGTGCTTGAGGAAGCCCTTGATGGCGTCGCGCTGGACCGCCTTGGGGATGACGAGCTCCTTCTTGCCCTCGACGTCGAGGCTGAGCAGCACGTTCGGGGTCTTGAGCGCGAGCATCAGGTCGTGGCCCGGCAGGTTGACGTGGACGGGCTCGGAGCCGTGGCCGTACACCACACCCGGGACCAGGCCCTCGCGGCGGGCGCGGCGGGCGGCACCCTTGCCGAACTCGGTACGGTTCTTGGCGGAAATCTTGACCTCAGCCATGGCTGCACTCCTCGTAGTCGTTGTATGCCGCTGTGTCCGCTGAAAGCGGATCTGACGGCAAGCGGATCTGACGGCCGTCACCCGGCCCACGACAGACCATCTCTACGAAGAGCGCGTCGATAACGGACGAGCCGCGTACATCACCGCACACAGCTTCCCTCGCCGAGCAACCCGGCAATTCTACCGTCCCGGGACTCATGCCTCGGCACATGGCTGAGGCCACCCCTCGCGGGGTGGCCTCAGATCGGTCGGCGAGCGCTCGGGGCGCCGGGTCCTAACTCGCCGGCGGCCATCACTGCTCCTCGAAGAGGCTGGTCACCGAGCCGTCCTCGAAGACCTCCTGGACCGCGCGGGCGATGGTCGGCGCCATCGACAGCACGGTGATCTTGTCGAGCTCGACCTCGTTCGGGGTGGGCAGGGTGTTGGTGAAGACGAACTCGCTCACCTTCGAGTTCTTCAGCCGGTCCGCGGCCGGGCCGGACAGCACGCCGTGGGTGGCCGTCACGATGACGTCCTCCGCGCCGTTGGCGAACAGCGCGTCCGCCGCGGCGCAGATGGTGCCACCGGTGTCGATCATGTCGTCGACCAGGACGCAGACCCGGCCCCGCACATCGCCCACGACCTCGTGGACGGTGACCTGGTTGGCCACGTCCGGGTCGCGGCGCTTGTGCACGATGGCCAGCGGGGCGCCGAGCCGGTCGCACCAGCGGTCGGCGACGCGCACCCGGCCCGCGTCCGGGGAGACCACGGTCAGCTTGTCGCGGTCGACCTTGGCGCCCACGTAGTCCGCGAGCACCGGCAGCGCGAAGAGGTGGTCGACCGGGCCGTCGAAGAAGCCCTGGATCTGGTCGGTGTGCAGATCGACCGTGAGGATCCGGTCGGCGCCCGCGGTCTTGAGCATGTCGGCGATCAGCCGGGCCGAGATGGGCTCACGGCCGCGGTGCTTCTTGTCCTGGCGGGCATAGCCGTAGAACGGCACGATCACGGTGATGGAGCGCGCGGAAGCCCGCTTCAGCGCATCGACCATGATGAGCTGCTCCATGATCCATTTATTGATCGGAGCCGTGTGGCTCTGGATCAAAAAGCAGTCGGCGCCTCGCGCGGACTCCTGGAAACGGACGTAGATCTCGCCGTTCGCGAAGTCGAATGCCTTGGTCGGGACCAAGCTGACGCCCAGCTCGTGGGCGACCTCCTCGGCCAGCTCGGGGTGGGCGCGGCCGGAGAAGAGCATGAGCTTCTTCTCGCCGGTCGTCTTGATCCCGGTCACAGCAAGTCTCCTTGGATGTCACTTTGATGCGCTTATCACCGTACGCCCCGCACGGCGCACCCGTGCGCGGGTCATCCCTCGCCCGCGGCCTCCTCGTGGGCCGACTCGGCGGCCCTCGCGGCGGCGCTTCCGGGACGCTTGCGGGCGACCCAACCCTCGATATTCCGCTGCTGGCCGCGTGCGACAGCGAGCGAGCCCGGGGGCACATCCTTGGTGATGACCGAGCCGGCGGCGGTGTAGGCGCCGTCCCCGATCGTGACCGGAGCCACAAGCATGTTGTCCGCTCCGGTACGGCAGTGGCTGCCGATGGTGGTGTGGTGCTTGTTGACGCCGTCGTAGTTCACGAACACGCTGGCGGCACCGATGTTGGTGTACTCGCCGATGGTCGCGTCGCCTACGTAGGAGAGGTGCGGCACCTTGGTGCCCTCGCCGATCCGGGCGTTCTTCATCTCCACGTACGTACCCGCCTTGGCCTTGGCGCCCAGCCGGGTGCCCGGGCGCAGATACGCGTACGGGCCGACGCTCGCGGCCGCGCCGATCTCCGCGCCCTCGGCGACGGTGAAGCTGGCGGTCGCGCCCTCGCCGACGGTGGTGTCGGTGAGCCGGGAGTTCGGGCCGACCTGGGCGTGCGCCGCGAGGTGGGTGGCGCCAAGCAGCTGGGTGCCGGGGTGCACCACGGCGTCCGGCTCGAAGGTGACGGTGGCGTCCACCCAGGTGGTGGCCGGGTCGACGACGGTCACCCCGTCGAGCATGGCCCGGGTCAGCAGCCGGTCGTTGAGCAGCCGGCGCGCCTCGGCGAGCTGCACCCGGTTGTTGATGCCGACGATCTCGCGGTGGTCGCCCGCCACACAGGCGCCGACGCGGTGCCCGGCCTCGCGCAGGATGCCCAGCACATCGGTGAGGTATTCCTCACCCTGGCTGTTGTCGGTCCGCACCTTGCCCAGGGCGTCGATCAGCAGTTGGGCGTCGAACGCGAAGACCCCGGAGTTGATCTCGCGGATCGCGCGCTGGGCGTCGGTGGCGTCCTTGTGCTCCACGATCGCGGTGACCGCGCCGCTCGCCCCGTCGCGCACGATGCGGCCGTAGCCGGTCGCGTCGGGGACCTCGGCGGTGAGGACGGTCACAGCGTTGCCCTCGGTGGCGTGGGTCTCGGAGAGGCGGCCCAGGGTCTCGCCGGTCAGCAGCGGGGTGTCCCCGCAGACGACGACCACGGTGCCGTCCAGGGCGACCCCGCTGTTGGAGAGCTGCTCGAGCCCCATCCGGACGGCGTGCCCGGTGCCGTTCTGTTCGTGCTGCACGGCGGTGCACACCTCGGCGTCGATCTCCGCGAGATGGGCGGTGACCTGCTCGCGGGCGTGGCCGACGACGACCACCAGGTGCTCGGGGGACAGCTCGCGGGAGGCGGCGACGACATGCCCGACGAGGGACCGGCCGCAGATCGCATGCAGGACCTTGGGAGTCGCCGACTTCATGCGGGTGCCCTCACCCGCTGCGAGGACGACGACGGCTGCCGGGCGGTTGACGCTCACGGATGTGCCCTTCGGGCTCGGCTCGGGGTGGACACCCGCAGGATACCGAGAGGTTTCGGGGCGGAAACGAGGGTGGGTCCCCGGTCGGAAGATCGGGGGGCGGAATGCGAGCTCCCCTGCAAGGATTCGAACCTTGACAAACGGTACCAAAAACCGGTGTGCTGCCTGATTACACCACAGGGGATGGTAAATCGGTCAAAGTCGGACACCTGGTGGGGGTGGCCGACTTGGCCTCCACCACTATGCCGTACCGAGCGCCCTCGACGCGACGGTAGAGCCCCCCGCTGCGCCGGACAGATCACAAGCCGCGTCGCGCGAATCACATACCGGCGATCCCCGGGCCGAGCGCGCTCCGGCCCTCGTGTCCCGGGTCAAACCGCCCGCATCCGGCCGTAGTCTGTCGGTATGACTTCGACGGGGGATACGGGGGAAGCCGAAACGGCGGGCGCGCGGGGCGCGCCCGCCGGGCCGTGGTGGTGGCCGCGGCGGCGGAGCATGGTGCTGGACATCGTGATCGCCGTCCTGTCCGCGGTCGAGTGCGCCGCGGAGGGCGTCGCCTTCGCCCATGACGCGCGCATCCCGGTCGCCGCCGGAGTGGCGACGGGGCTGGTCGTCGGCGCCACGCTGCTGCTGCGGCGGCGCTGGGCGATCGCCGTGGTGCTCATATCGATCGCGGTCACCCCCGCGGAGATGGGCCTCATGCTCAGCATCGTCGGCCTCTACACCCTGGCCTCCTCCGAGGTGCCGCGCCGGATCACGGCCGTGCTGGCCGGGATGTCGGGCGTGGGCACGCTCATCATCTCCACCATCCGCTTCCAGGAGGACATGCACCGCACCGGCGGCAGCGGCGCGGATTCCACCGTGTGGGTGATCCCGCTGGTCGCGGTGGTGATGTCCCTGGGTCTTACCGCGCCGCCCATCCTGCTCGGGCTGTACGTACGGGCCAGGCGCCGGCTCGTGGAGAGCCTGCGGGAGCGGGCGGACGGCCTGGAGCGCGAGCTGTCGCTGCTGGCGGACCGCGCGGAGGAACGGGCCGAGTGGGCCCGTAACGAGGAGCGCACCCGCATCGCGCGGGAGATGCACGACGTGGTGGCCCACCGGGTGAGCCTGATGGTGGTGCACGCGGCGGCCCTCCAGGCGGTCGCCCTCAAGGACCCGGAGAAGGCCGCGAAGAACGCGGCGCTGGTGGGCGACATGGGCCGCCAGGCCCTGACCGAGCTGCGGCAGATGCTCGGCGTGCTGCGCTCCCAGGACGTCGGCCAGCGGGCCCCGGCCTCGGCCGGCGCCCGCCGGGACGCGCAGCCGGTGCCGCTGGCGGCGGTGGCCGCCGCGGCGTCGGCCGCGGCGGAGGCGGCCGGGGCGTCGGCCGCGGAGGGCGCGGGGAGCGCGCGTGCGGCCGGGGGCGCGGGGCCGGCCGGGGCGCCCGCCGGCGTCGCGGGCGGGCCGCGGCTGGCGGAGCTGGAGACCCTGGTCGGGCAGTCGCGGGCGGCCGGGATGGTCGTCGAGCTGTCGGTCGAGGGGGAGGAGCGCGGCTACGCCCCCCGGGTCGAGCAGACCGCGTACCGCGTGGTGCAGGAGGCCCTGACCAACGTCCACAAGCACGCGCCGGGCGCGAAGGCGCGGGTCCGGCTCGCCCGCCGGCCCTCGGAGGTCGCGGTGCTGGTGGAGAACGGCCCCTCGGAGCGGGGCGCGGCGGACGCGGGGCTGCCGAGCGGCGGCAACGGCCTGCTGGGGATGAAGGAGCGGGTGACGACGCTCGGCGGCGGTTTTGTGTCGGGGGCCACGGAGTCGGGCGGCTTCCGGGTCTCGGCGGTCATCCCGGACCGTACGGCGGATGGCGCACCGGATCGTGCGGGCAACGGCCGGGTGGATCTCCCGGTGTGGGACCGGGACGCCGAGCGGGCGAAGAGCGCATAGGGCGGAGCGCATAGCGGGGCAGGGGCGAATGTGGGTTTTTTGCCCTATTCATCCCTGCTCGAAATTGGCTCGAAAGTGTGGGTGATTCCTCAGAGTCGCCGCCCGTCGAGCCGCTACCCGCGCGGCAGGCGCTGCGGCTGTACCCCCGTCACCAACGCCGTCAGCGCCGCGTCGATGTCCGGGCCCAGGAACCAGTCCCCGGTGTGGTCCAGGCTGTACACCCGGCCCTCCGCGTCGATGGTCAGCAACGCCTGTCCGTCGGCCTCCTCGCCCAGCGGGCAGAGTTCCGTGCCCAGCGCCCGCCCCAGGTCGCCCAAGGTCCGGGCCAGATGCAGACCGTGCAGCGGATCGAGGTGAAACGGCGTCGGCGCGATGTGCCGCCCGGCCCCGGGCGGGATGACCCGCAGGCCCCCGAACTCCGCCCACGCCTCGACGGCCGCCGGGAAGATGGCGTGCAGATGCCCGGCCGGGGAGGTGTGGGCGCGCAGGGTGTCCGCCCAGACCTCGGCCTGGTGGACGTTACGGCGCCCCGGCTGCCAGCCCGCCTCGCGCAGGGCGGCGTCGACGGGGACGGCGAAGCGGGTCGAGTCCATGCTTCGTACGCGTCTGGATGTGTCCAACGTCAGCCCCTCACCGGGCCCGCCGCGGCCCCGGCCCCGGGCTCGTGCCCCACGGTCCGTACGCCGAAGTGGGCCAGCAGCGGCACACAGGACCGGCACGGCGGGGCGTAGCCGCCGTGCCGCGGATCGCCGGCCTCGCGGATCCGGCGTGTGGTGATCTTGGCGTGTTTGAAGGCGCGGCGGGCCTCGCCATGGGTGAGCGGCTTGCGGGCGGCGCGCTTGGACCGGTTCGCCTCGACGCCGGTCAGATGGCGGGACAGCAGGATCGCCTCCGGGCAGCGGCCGGTGAACCGCTCGCGCTGTGCGCTGGTGAGCGTGTCCAGGAAGTCCTGGACCAGCGGGTGCAGCGGGGGCGGCTGGTCGCCCTTGCTCGCGGTGGAGGTGAGGGTCTGGCCGCGGACGGACAGCGCGGCGGCGACGGTCGGCAGGATGCCGTCGCGGCGGTGCAGAAGCGGCGGCGGCCCGTCGGCGCCGTCGGTCTCGCTCCAGCTGAGCCGTGGGTCGCCGAGCGGCCCCGGGGAAGTGGGGGTGGGTTCCCGCGTCGTCTGGTGCGGTGGATCGCAAGGCGGAGGATCGTCCTCGTACTGGGCGCTGCGGTCGATATGCCGCTGACGCGGCGTGGCGGGCGACTCCGGCAACGCAGCCGGGGGTACCCCCAGCGGTAGCTGGGGGCGCCGTGCCAGGCGGCGTGGGGGCCCGCCTCGACTTCCTCGGGGTCGCTCAGGCCCGGGCGCGGCGCCGTCGTGGCCGTTCGGAGTGGTGTGCATCTTCTGTGTTCCCTCCCCTTTCCTCCCTGCGCAATCCGCGCGCAATTCCCGCGCAATCCCCCCGGTTGCGAAGATCAGCCTGCCAAATGTGGCGCGTGGTGCGAAAGTCCGGGGAGACCGGTGCAGGTCGGGCCGGAGGTCGGCGGTCCGCCCGTTGGCCGGGGCCGGTCATGCGGTCCGGGCGCGACGGGGTCCGGGGTCGCGGTACCGCATAGTCTGTCCGTACCAGCCAGCAGCAGCAGGGGGCATCCGCCATGACGACAGGTCGGCTCGGGCAGCACGCCGCGCCACCGAACACGGCCTACGCCGGGCAGGTCGTGCACTTCCCGGACCCGGTGAGGGCCGCCCGGCACCCCAAGGGCGTGCGAGTGGACGAAAGCGGCTATCCGGACTTTGCGCCCTATGCGCGCGCGGCGGTCGAAATAGCCGAGCCGCCCGAGGGGTTCGGCGTCGACGAACTGCGGCTGACCGACTTCGTGTCCGCCAACGCCGCACAGCACGCCGTCGGCCACGACCTGTGGGACGGCGCGTCGAGCGTGGCCACCCCGCACGGCTGGACCTGGCACCACGTCGTCGGCACCCGCCGCCTGGAGCTGATCCCGGTGGAGGTGAAGGCGCTGCTGCGGCACCACGCCGGGCTCGCCACGGCCGCCGTCGACCAGGACAAGCGCGGCACCCGGCCGCTCCAGGAGACCCGTCCGGTCCACTTCACGCTGCCCAAGCGCGGCCTGTCGGTCACCGAGGAGCAGGTGCTCGGCGTCGAGGAGGACCTCGGCTACCGGCTGCCCGGCGCGTACCGCGCCTTCCTGAAGGCGGCGGGCGGCTGCGCGCCCGTCGGCGCCGCGCTGGACCCGGAGCTCGGGCTCCTGGTCGACCAGCCGTTCTTCACGGTGCGCGACGAGGCCGCGGTCAACGACCTCGTCTACGTCAACAAGTGCCTGCGCGACCACTTCACCAAGGACTTCCTCGGAGTCGGCTTCGTCCAGGGCGGAGTGATCGCGGTGAAGGTGAAGGGCGACGCGGCCGGCTCGGCGTGGTTCTGCGCGTACGACGACGCGCGGGACCGCGACGGCTGGACGGTGCAGGAGCGGGTCGAGCACCTGATGCTCCCGTGCGGCGACGACTTCGACGCCTTCCTGCTGCGGCTCGCGGGGAACCCGCCGGAGCTGGAGACCGTGGCCAACCTGATGGTGGAGGGCGGCTTCGCGTACGCCGTCCCGGTGGAGGGGTGAGCGCGATGGTGACCTTCGCTCAGGCGCAGGAGCGCGCGGAGCTCTGGATCAACGGTGATGTGCCCGGCTACCAGCAGCGCGAGGTGCGGGTGCGGGAGTTCGACCTGGGCTTTGTGGCCTGGGCCGAGGACCGCGCGGACGGCCCCGTCTCGGACGCGCCCGCCGACGGCGCCCGGCTGGTCATCGCCCGCGACAGCGGGGACACGTCCCTGTGGCCCGCGCTGCCGGTGGGCGAGGTCATCCGCCGGTACGAGGAGGAGTACGGGGCCTCGGCCGGCCGCCAGGAGAACACGGGCGCGCGGCCCCAGCGCATCGACCTGAACGCGACGTCCTTCCTGCTGACCCCGCCCGACTGGCTTCAGGAGGCGGCGGACGCGAGGGGCATCCCCGATCAGCGGTCGAGCGGCGGCAGCGGCGCTTCCACGGCGGACTCCGGGACGGGGGCAGGGGCCGGGGCGGACTCCGGCACGGACGCGAGTGCGGCGGCCTCGGCGGGCGGCTCCGCGGACCGTGAGCCGGCAGCGGTGGACGACTGGCCGGGGTCGCAGGCCTCGGGCGGGCCCGCCGACCGCGAGCCGGGAACGGGAACGGACGACTGGCCGGGGTCGCAGGCGCCGGCGGCGTCGGCCTCGGCGGCATCTGGTTCGTACGGTGGTGGTTCGGCCGACCGCGGGGCGGACGACTGGCCGGGTTCTGGCGCGGCTGGTTCCAGCGCGGGGGCGGCTGCGGGTTCGGGCCCGGGTTCGGGTTCGTACGGTGGTGGTTCGGTCGGCGGCGGGGCGGATGACTGGCCGGGTTCCGGCGCGGCGGGCTCCGGAGCCGGAGCGTCCGCGGCGGGCGGCTCGGCCGGTCGTGACCCGGAGCCGGTCGACGACTGGCCGGGGTCGCAGGCGCCGGCGGCGTCGGCCTCGGCGGCATCTGCTTCGTACGGCGGTGGTTCGACCGACCGCGGGGTGGACGACTGGCCGGGGTCCGGTTCGAGCGTCCCCGGCGCCGGAGCGGGCGCGCGGCCCTCGGACGACGCTTCTCACGGTGGGCAGCCCGGCACCGGAAGCCCCTGGGCCACCCCCGCGGGCTCCGCGGCCCCCGGCGCCCCGGCGACACCGGCCGGCGGCACGCCGTGGGCGGGCGCCGACACCAACTCCCGGGGCGACGACAGCGACCGCTCGGTCGCCCCGCCCGTCACGGTCTTTGCCCCGCCGCTCGCGGGCTCGGACGACGAGGACACCCCGGCGCCGGGCGTGCGGCCTGACGCCAAGACCGAGTTGATGTCGGCGGGCAGCGCGCTGCCGCCCACCGCCCTCGCGCCGGCCCTCGACATGCCGCCCCCGACGGGCGCGCCGGCCGCGGGCCCGGGCGTCCCCGGGGCGCCCTCCGCGCCTCCCGGGGCGATGCCTGGCGGTCCGCCGCCCCCGCCGCCCGGTGCGCCGGGCGCTCCCGGCGCCGGTCCGGCCCCGGGGCCGCGGACCCCGACTCCGCCGCCGTCCGGCCCGGGTGCCCCGGGCGCGCCGGCCGGAGGGTACGTACCGACCCAACTGGTCTCGGCGCTCGACTCCGAGAGCCTCGCGATGCCGCCCGGCGCCCCTGGCGCCCCAGGTGCCCCGGGCGTTCCTGGTGCCCCTGGTGGCGCGCAGACGCCGCCTCCGCCGCTGGCCCCGGGCGCCCCGGGCGCGGGCGCGATGCCTCCGCCGAGCGCCCCGGGTGCTCCTGCTGCACCTGGTGCTCCTGGTGCTCCTGGTGGGGTGCATGCGGCGGCGACGATGCTGGCCGGTGGTCCTGGCGCGCCTGGCGTGCCCGGCGCGCCAGGGGCGGGCGGCCCGCAGCCGCCCGGCCCGCCCGGTGCTCCCGGCGTCCCGGGCCAGTCCGGTGTGTCGGGTCCGCAGCCGCCCGGTCCGCCGGGCGTGCCCGGGGCCGGGGGCGCACAGACGCCGCCTCCGCCCGGTCCCGCCGCCAACTTCCCCGGTCCGCCCGGTGCCCCGGGTGCGCCCGGCGCTCCTGGTGCCCCGGGGGCTCCTGGTGTGCCTGGTGCTCCTGGTGGGGTGCATGCGGCGGCGACGATGCTGGCCGGCAGCCCTGGCGCGCCCGGCGTCCCTGGCGCGCCGGGCCCCGGCGGCCCGCAGCCGCCCGGTCCGCCCGGTGCCCCGGGTGTCCCCGGTGCCCCGGGCCGGCCCGGCGTGCCCGGCCCCGGCGGTGCGCCGACGCCGCCCCCGCCGCCCCCGCCGCCCGGCCCCGGCTACCCCGGCGGCCCCGGCCCGGGTCCCGGCCCTGGCCCCGGTCAGCCCGGCGCTCCCGGTGGGGTGCACGCGGCCGCGACGATGCTCGCGGGCGGCACGCCCCCGCCCGGCATGCCCGGTCCGGGTACGCCCCCGCCCGGGATGCCCGGCCCCGGCGTGCCCCCGCCCGGTGGCGCGTACGCCTACCCCACGCCGCCGGCCGGTCAGCCGACCGTCGGCCCCGGCTACATGGCGGTGCTGCGCTACCGCGCGCAGGACGGCTCCGAGCAGCAGCTCATCCGCCGTTCCGCGCCGGGCACCCCGCACCCCGAGTGGCAGATCCTGCACGAGCTACGCGGGATGAACGTCCCGCCGCAGCAAGTGCTGGAGCTCCACACCGAGCTGGAGTCCTGCGATCTGCCCGGCGGCTACTGCGCGCGGATGATCAAGGAGACCTGGCCGCAGGTGCGGATCAGCCACACGGCGGCGTACGGGCGTGACCACGCGACCCGTCAGCAGGGCGTGCGCCACCTGATCGAGCATCAGGGCGAGTTGCACCAGGTGGCGGATGGCCCGGCTCGCCCGGCTCCCAACCGGGTGCCGCTGCCGCACCCCAGCCAGGTGCAGCGGGTGCCCCCGGTGCCGCCGGAGCTGCTCGCGCAGGAACTGCTCCAGTCGTTCGGCCCGCAGGGCATCTTCCGCTTCGACCAGCGGGCGGTGTCGCGGATGGGCGTGCCGGACGTGGTCGCGCAGACGCTGGTCTGGTCCGGGCTGCCGATGGACTTCGGGCCGTTCTTCTGGGCGCAGGCCCACCAGGGCCGCCCGGTGCCGACGCTGGCCGAGCTGGCCGCCGAGCGCGGGGTGCAGCCCGCGCCGGACTCGGGCTCGTACCTGGTCATGGGCAATGACTTCGGCCGTCAGCTCTGCGTGCAGTACGGCACCGCGCACATCGTGGCGGTGCCGGTGGAGGCGGGCCCCGGCGGCACGTCCGTGCCGCCGCAGTTCGTCAACTCCTCGCTGCCGGACTTCGTCCGCTGCCTGGCCCTGCTGGGCCGGATGTGGCGGCTGCGGTTCGGGCTGACGCCGGAGCAGGCCGGCCGCTGGACGGTCGACTTCCAGGCGCAGCTGGCCTGCCTGGACCCGGCGGCGCTGTCGTCGCCGGACACCTGGTGGTCGGTGCTGCTGGAGCAGATGTGGGACGGATTGCTCTGAGCGAACTCTGAGGCGAACAGCGCCAGAACATCAGGACCGAGGCGCCCGACCCCCGTGACGGGGGCGGGCGCCTCGTCGTTGTGTTGTCCGGGTCCGCTGGCGACGACATCGGGCGACATCTGGGGGACACGACATCTCCGACCGAAGGAGATGGGCGGAGTGTCGCGTTATGGGCGATTAGCCGCGATCTATAAAGATGTGCGCCGGAGCGGTTGCATGCCGGACAAAAGGGGTTCCAAGGATGGGCGCATCGGTGTCACGTCAAGGTTTCACCATCGGCGGACGGGGCCGCGGCTACCGCCCCGAGCAGGTTGACCGCGCTCTCGCGGAGCTGTCCGACGCGCGCGACGCGGCGTGGGAACGGGCCGCGCGGCTGACGGTCCTGGGCAATGAGCTGGCCGCCGACGCCGAGCGGCTGCGCGAGGCGGTCGTCCAGCTGGCCCCCCAGACGTATGAATCGCTGGGCGACCGCGCCCGGCTGATTCTGTTCGCCTCCGAGGAGGAGGCCGCGAGCCTGCGGGCGCGGGCCGAGGGCTCGGCCCAGGAGCTGTGGGACGCCGCGCGGGCCGCGGCCCGTACGGTCGAGGAGGCCGCCCGCGAGGAGGCCGGGCGGGTGCGGGCCGCCGCCGAGGCGTCCGCGCGCTCGACGCTGGAGGCGTGCCAGGCGGACGTGGACGAACTGCGGGCCGCCTCGCGGCAGGACGCCAAGGAGTGGCGGGCCGAGGCCCTGTCGGCGCTGAAGGAGACGCGGCAGCGCAGCGCCGCCGTACTGGCAGAGCTGGAACGGGACCACGGCGATCGGTGGGAGGCGGCGGGCCGGGAGATCGCCGAGCGGGAGGCCGCGGTGGCCGCGGGCATCGACCGGTTGGAGGAGCGCGTGCAGCAGAAGCTCGCCGAGGCCAAGCGGGAGTACGCGATGGCCGAGCAGGCGGCGCGGCTACGGCAGGAGGACGCCCAGGCCCAGGCGGCGGAGATCATCGCGCAGGCCCGGGCCCGGGAGGAGCGCCTGGAGCGGGAGACGGAGCGGACGCTGCGCGAGCACGTGGAGCGGCGTGAGGAGCTCAAGTCGCACCTGGAGCACGTACGGGGCAGCCTGGCGGCGCTGACGGGGCGGCCGGTCGCCGAGGACGCCGGCTCCACGCCGCTGCCGGAGGGCTGACCGGCTTTCCCGGCGGGGCTCCCTACCCGGCCGTCCGCGTCTGCTCGTCGGCTCCCTCAGCTCCCTCGGCCCCTCCGGTGCCCGCCGTGCCGTGTTCGCCGTCCGGCCCGGCGGCGGCCCGGCGCGGGGCGAGGAACAGCAGGACCAGTACGGCCAGTACGGCGGCCCCCGCCGAGCCGACGTACACATGGTCGACGGCGGTGTCGACCGCGCGCCGCAGATAGTCGGCGGCCTGGTCGGTGAGCGTGGCCGGGTGCTCCAGCGCGCGGGAGACGCCGTCGAGGTCGTCGGGCAGGCCGGGGCGGATCGCGGCGGGCGCCTCATCGAGGCGGGCGGCCAGCGTGGAGTTGGCGACGGCGCCGAAGACGGCCGCTCCCACGCTCTGGCCGACCAGCCGGCAGAAGAGGATGGAGGCGGTCGCGGTGCCGCGCTCCGCCCAGCGGACGGACGACTGGACCCAGATGATCAGCGGTAGCTGGAAGAGGCCGAGGGCCGCGCCGAGCAGCAGCATGATCAGCGCGGGCTGCCAGGCGGCGCCGGGATCCGCCCCCGGGTAGGGGAGGAGCGGGAAGGCGAACAGGGCCAGCGCGGCCAGCCCGATGCCGGTGATCGCACAGCGCCGGAAGCCGACCCGGTTGTAGACGCGGCTGCTCAGCGCGGCGGATATCGGCCAGCTGAGCGTCATGGCCGACAGCACGAACCCGGCCGCGATCGGGCCGAGCCCCAGGACCGACTGGCCGTAGGTGGGCAGGAAGACGGTCGGGGCGATCATCACCAGGCCCAGCGCGCCGAGCGCGAGATTGACCGCCGAGATCGTACGGCGCCGCCAGACCCAGCCCGGGATGATCGGTTCGGCGGCATGGCGCTCGATCCACACCGTCCCGGCCGCGCACACCGCGCTGCCCGCGAACAGCGCGAGCGACGGCGCGGACAGCCAGGCCCAGGCCACCCCGCCCTGCACGAGCGCGGTCAGCAGCAGCCCGCCGGTCGCGAAGATCGCGAGCGCGCCCGCCCAGTCCACCCGGGATCCGCGCGCGACCTCCCGGGCCGGCTCGTGCAGATGACGGACGATCAGCAGCAGCGCCACCGCGCCGACCGGCAGGTTGATCAGGAAGATCCAGCGCCAGTCGGCGTATCCGGCCAGCAGACCGCCGATGACCGGGCCCGCCACGGAGGACAGGGCCCACACCGAGGAGAGCCTGGCCTGGATCTTCGGGCGCTCCTTGAGCGGGTAGAGATCGGCGGCGATGACCTGCACGGTGCCCTGGAGCGCGCCGCCGCCCAGGCCCTGGACGATACGGAAGGCGATCAGGGAGCCCATGTTCCAGGCGCCCGCGCACAGCAGCGAGCCCAGCAGGAAGAGCACGATCCCGAAGAGCAGGACGGGCTTGCGGCCGAAGGTGTCGGAGATCTTGCCGTACACCGGAAGGCTGACGGTGACGGCGAGCAGATAGCCGGAGAACAGCCAGGAGAAGACGGAGAAGCCGCCGAGGTCGCCCACGATCTGCGGGATCGCGGTCGAGATGATGGTGGAGTCGAGCGCGGCGAGCGCCATGCCGAGCATCAGCGCGGCGGCGACGGGGCGGCGGCGTACGGGGGGTGACGGCGTGGTTCCCGGGGTAGGGGGTCCGGTGTCCGGGTCCGTCCGCCGTCGTGCGGTGCCGCCCACCGTGCGCACTCCCTCCCCGGCCGAGCCGGCCGGCTGCCGTGCTGCGCTGCCCGTCACACTCGCTGCCCGCAAATACTGTTGTACTACCCACCATTTCATGCGGGATCGCGGGAGGGAAGCGGGCGTCCAGGCCGTGGAACAGCGGACTTGAACCTCCCGTGACGTGAGGGAACAGTCTTGACCCTGAGACGGGATCCGTCTCAGGTCTCACACCCCTAGGGGACATCCACCCCTTCCTCCTACCCGGGGTTCGTACCGCCGGAGGAGGTGTCCGACCTGGGACGCTTCTAGTGTTGCTCTGGCCGACCGGACCGAGGGGGTATGGCTAGCACCCCCATGGACAGGGAGCCAGGCACCATCGTGCCACCCCCCGCGCCTGGCTCATCCTTGAACTGGGCGGCCGGGAGAACCGGGCTCGTGGAAGAACCGTCTGAAGAGCCGAAGAAGAAGACGACTGAGGAGAGTCACCGTGACAACCGCTGTATCGATTCCCAAGACCGGGGGCAGTGGAGGACATACGGCTGTTGCCGCCCGCGCACGCCAGGTGGTCAAGTCCTATGGCTCCGGCGAGACCCGCGTGGTCGCGCTCGACCATGTGGATGTCGACATAGCCCGCGGCCAGTTCACCGCGATCATGGGCCCCTCGGGCTCCGGCAAGTCGACCCTGATGCACTGCCTTGCCGGTCTCGACACCGTGACCTCCGGCCAGATCTTCATCGACGAGACCGAGATCACGGGGCTCAAGGACAAGAAGCTCACCCAGCTGCGCCGCGACCGGATCGGCTTTATCTTCCAGGCGTTCAACCTCCTCCCGACGCTCAACGCGATCGAGAACATCACGCTGCCCATGGACATCGCGGGCCGAAAGCCGGACCGCGCCTGGCTGGACCGGGTGGTGGAGACCGTCGGCCTGGCCGAGCGGCTCAAGCACCGGCCGAACCAGCTCTCCGGCGGTCAGCAGCAGCGCGTCGCCGTGGCGCGCGCCCTCGCCGCCCGCCCCGAGATCATCTTCGGTGACGAGCCCACCGGAAACCTGGACTCCCGGGCCGGCGCCGAGGTGCTGGGCTTCCTGCGGCGCTCGGTGGAGGAGCTGGGCCAGACCATCGTGATGGTCACCCATGACCCGGTCGCCGCCGCGTACGCCAACCGGGTGCTGTATCTGGCGGACGGCCGGATCGTCGACGAGATGCACAACCCCACCGCCGAGCTGGTGCTGGAGCGGATGAAGAGCTTCGACGCGCGCGGGCGGGTGTCATGACCGTCGTCAAGACCTCGATGCGCAATTTCTTCGCGCACAAGGGACGCATGGCGCTGTCGGCCATCGCCGTCCTGCTGTCGGTGGCCTTCGTCTGCGGCACGCTGGTCTTCACCGACACCACCAACGCCACCTTCGACCAGCTCTTCGCGAGCACCAGCTCCGATGTCTCGGTCAAGGCCAAGGAGAAGAGCGCCAGTCACAACGGCCCGCAGAGCGGCAAGATCGAGACGGTCCCCGGGTCGCGGCTCGCCGAGCTGAAGAAGGTCCAGGGCGTCAAGTCCGTGGTCGGTGAGATCAGCACCGAGACCGTCACCGTCGTCGACAAGAACAACGACGACATCGGTCCGAAGTCCGGCGCCCCGACGGTCGCCACCAACTGGGACCCGACCGAGCTGCTCGCGGTGGACCTCACCTCCGGCCATGAGCCGCGCGGCCCCACCGAGGTGATGCTCGACGCCGACACGGCCAAGAACAAGCACCTGAAGATCGGTGACGAGCTGCGGCTCATCGCCGTGCCCGGCGACTTCAGCGCCAAGATCGTCGGCCTGACGACCTTCAAGGTGACCAACCCCGGCGCCACCATCGTCTACACGGACAACGAGACCGCGCAGCGCAAGCTGCTCGGCCGCTCCGACGCGTACACCAGCTTCGCCCTGACCGCCCAGCCCGGCGTCAGCAACGAGCAGCTGAAGAAGAACGTGGTCGCGTCCCTCGGCGACAGCTTCAAGGTGCAGACGAAGGCCGAGGCCGCCGAGGAGGGCAAGAACGACGTCGGCTCGTTCCTCGACATCATGAAGTACGCGATGCTCGGCTTCGCCGGGATCGCCGTGCTGGTCGGCATCTTCCTCATCGTCAACACCTTCTCGATGCTGGTCGCCCAGCGCACCCGCGAGATCGGCCTGATGCGGGCCATCGGCTCCAGCCGCCGGCAGATCAACCGCTCGGTGCTCATCGAGGCGCTGCTGCTCGGCGTCATCGGCTCGGTGCTCGGCGTGCTGGCCGGCGTGGGCCTCGCCATCGGGCTGATGAAGATCATGGGCAGCCAGGGCCTGAACATCAGCACCGACCAGCTGACGGTGAAGCCGGCCACACCCATCATCGGCCTCACCATCGGCATCGTCGTCACCCTCATCTCCGCGTACATCCCCGCCCGCCGCGCCGGGAAGATCTCCCCGATGGCGGCCCTGCGGGACGCGGGCACCCCGGCCGACGCCAAGGCCGGCCGGATCCGGGGCGTGATCGGCCTGGTGCTCACGGCGGCGGGCACGGCGGGCCTGGTCGCCGCGGCGAACGCGGACAAGGCGACCGAAGGGTCCATGTTCCTGGGCCTGGGCGTGGTGCTGACCCTGATCGGCTTCATCGTCATCGGCCCGCTGCTGGCCGGCCTGGTGGTCCGGGTGCTGGCCGCCGTCATCCTGCGGATCTTCGGCCCGGTCGGCCGCCTGGCCGAGCGGAACGCGCTGCGCAACCCCCGGCGCACCGGCGCCACCGGCGCCGCCCTGATGATCGGCCTCGCGCTGGTCGCCTGTCTGTCGGTGGTCGGCTCCTCGATGGTCGCCTCGGCCAGCGATGAGCTCGACAAGTCGGTCGGCGCGGACTTCATCATCCAGGCAAAGCCTGGTAAGACGTTCAACGCGCAGATCGAGAAGGCGGTGCAGCAGGCGAAGGGCGTGGACCACGTCACCGACGTCAAGAACCTCAACGACACCAAGATCACCACGCCCGACGGCAAGACCAGCACCGACAACCTGGTCGCCGCCGACCCGATGTTCGCGGACGACCTGCGCACCCCCGTGGTCGACGGCAAGCTTTCCGACGCCTACGGCAAGGACGCCATCTCGGTGGGCGAGGGCTTCGCCGAGGACCACAAGGTGAAGGTGGGCGACGTCCTCACCGTCGCCTTCGAGGGCGGCAAGCCGGCCAAGCTCAAGGTCGCCGCCATCACCTCGGACGACACCTCGCTCAACAAGGGCGCCAAGTACGTCAACATCACCACCGCCGAGCGCTATATCCCGGCCGACGAGATGCCGGTGAACGCGATGATGCTCGCGGCCGCCAAGGACGGCCAGGAGAAGGCGGCCTACGCCTCCCTCAAGGCCCAGCTGGACGGCTTTCCGCAGGTCGAGGTCCGGGACCAGACCGACTACAAGAAGATGATGAAGGATCAGATCGGGCAGCTGCTCAACCTGGTCTACGGCCTGCTGGCGCTCGCGATCATCGTCGCCGTCCTCGGTGTGGTGAACACCCTGGCGCTGTCGGTCGTCGAGCGGACCCGGGAGATCGGCCTGATGCGCGCCATCGGCCTGTCGCGCCGTCAGCTGCGCCGCATGATCCGTCTGGAGTCGGTCGTGATCGCGCTGTTCGGCGCCCTGCTGGGCCTCGGCCTCGGCATGGGCTGGGGGGCGACGGCGCAGAAGCTGCTGGCGCTCGAGGGCCTGAAGACCCTTGAGATCCCGTGGCCGACGATCATCACCGTCTTCATCGGCTCGGCCGTGGTGGGCCTGGTCGCCGCCCTGCTCCCGGCGTTCCGGGCGGGCCGGATGAATGTGCTGAATGCCATCGCCACCGAATAAATGGCTGCCGGAGAACAGCTGACAGTCGAATAATGAAGCCGCTGCCCCTTCGTGGGGGTGAGGGGCAGAGGGCCGGCCCGGCGCACTCCCAGCGAGCGCGCCGGGCCGGGCGTTTGCGCCCCCGGACACACGACATCGAACGGGGGAGAGACGAGATGGGGACGGATGCACAGCGCGTGATCTGCTGGCGGGGCAGGAGTGTCCGCTTCGCATATCTGGAGGAGGGCGACGCGGAGCTGATCCACCGATGGCAGTCCGATCCGGTGATCGCCCATGAGGCCGGCTTCCTGCCGAGGGCCCTGTCCGCGTGCCGGGAGCGGATCGAAAGGGACATCGACAACCAGTCCCGGGACGACTTCCTGGTGCTGCTGGAGGACGGCACGCCCATCGGCCATATCGCCCTCATCGAGCAGGAATACGTCGACGGCTGGGGGGAGGTCTGCCTGGTGCTGGACCCGGCCTGGCGCGGTCAGGGGTACGGCACCGACGCCGTCGACGCACTGGTCGACTTCGCCCTCGGTGAGCTGCCGCTCTACCGCGTGGAGGCGTTCACGCACCTCACCAACGCCGCCGCTCTCGGCGCACTCGCCAAGTCGGGCTTCGTCCAGGAGGGGGTGCGGCGCGGTGCGTGCGTGCACCGGGGGAGCCGTCACGACCTCGCGGCCCTGTCCCTGCTCAGGCCCGAGTGGGAGGCCCTGACCCGGCCCCGGGCCTGGGACCACGGCTGAGGGCGGGGCTTCAGCCGGTGGCGCGGGTGGTGCGCACCGGCATGACCAGGGTGGTGAAGCTCCCCTGGTCGGCGGAGCGGACGACGACGGGCTGCGCCGCGGACGCGATCTCCAGCAGCACATCGGGCCCCACGCTCGCGTCGAGCGCCGGGAGCAGTACGGCGGGGTCGAAGGCGATCCGCGGCGGCGGCCCGGTGCAGATGGCGCGCAGCGCGGTCGCGTCGGGTCCGCCGGGCCCGGTGCCTGAGATCAGGAGCTCGTCTCCGGCCGTGGCCAGGACGACCGCCCGGTGGCCGGCGTCCAGGCGGTCCGCGACGGCCCGCCGCAGCGCGGCGCGGTCGGCGAGCACCCGGTGCCGGGCGGCCCCGAGGCCGTCCAGCACCATCCGGTAGGCGGGGAACACCTCGTCGGAGCCCGGCAGTTCCCGGCACTCGCCGCCGCCCCGTAGCCGGGTGTGCCGCCCCTCGACCTCGACGGTGACCTCGGGCAGGCGCCGGGCCCAGGCGGCCACCTCCCGCAACTCGTCGATGTACCAGAGCAGTTCGCACGGCTCGCCCGCGCTCGACAGCGGCCGGAGCGCTCGTACGGCCAGCCGGTAGCGGTCCGTGGCCACCAGCCGGATCTCCTCGCCGTCGAGCTCGACCAGGACGCGGCCGAGCACCGGGAACTCCTCCCGGGCCGCGCCCGAGGCCACCGCCGAGCCCACCTGCCGCACCGCGCCCGCCAGTTCGGCCCCGCCGACGCGGACCTCCGCGCGGCGTGTACCCCCCGGCAGCTCGCGCAGGATCTCCTCGATCGCCGCGCGTGCCACCGCGGCCGTCTCCCGGGTCCGGCTCAGATGCGCCCGCAGCACTTCGCGGGCCTGTTCGTACGGCCCGTCCAGGACGGCCGCCGCGTCGACCAGCGGCAGCTCGGCCTCCCGTAGCCGGCGCAGCAGCGCGGCGCGCGGCCGCTGGTCCGTGGCGTAGTAGCGGTAGCCGGTCGCCGCGTCCACGCGGGCGGGGCGCAGCACCGCGCAGTCGTCGTAGAACCGCAGCGCACTCGGCGCCAGCCCCACCTGCCGGGCGAACGCTCCGATGCTCAGCAGGGCCTGGGTGCCGTCGGCGCTCCCGGTGGCGTCGTTGTCGTCCATGGGCGCGATTGTCGGGCTTCATCCGGCTTGAAGGTCAAGAACACTCCTCGCGCGGGAGGCGATGAGTTCCGCCGGGCCCGGCGGTCCTACAAGCAGAACCGATTCCCCCAGGGAGAGCAGCATGACCGAGAGCAGCAAGGGCACCAAGAGCACCCGCATCACCGAGCTGGGCAGGGTGGCCGTCCCGGTCGCCGACCAGGACCGGGCGCTGGACTTCTACGTCGGCACGCTCGGCTTCGAGAAGCGCGCGGACATCCCCATGGGCGAAGGCCTCCGCTGGATCGAGGTGGCGCCGACCGGCGGCGCGGCCGCGATCTCGCTGATCCTGCCGATGGAGGGGCAGTCGCCGGGCGTCGAGACCGGCATCATCCTCACGAGCGAGGACATCGACGCCGACCACGCCGCGCTGCGGGACCGCGGCGTCGATGTGGACGCAGAGGTCAAGCGATGGGGCGACCCCGTGCCGCCCATGTTCGGCTTCCGCGACCCGGACGGCAACAAGTTCGTGATCGTGCAGTGATTCAGTCCCGGGGGAGCAGTGTGCCCAGCGGGCCGAGGTCCAGGTTGAGGTCTTCGGGGCGCAGGCCGTGCTGGGCGCACAGCTCCGCCATGCGCTGGTCCAGGAGCATCAGCGTGGTGCCGATGCGTTCGATCTGCTCGTCGCCGAGCCCGCCGGCGTCGATCCGGCGCAGCGCCTGGCGTTCCATCAGCTGCCGGAGGAGTTCGACGACGGTCAGGACGAGGGCGACCAGGTCGCGGCCCACCGTGTCGGCGTCGAGATCGAGCCTGCCGCCGTCGGTCACAGCGGGCCGCCGTCGGTCCAGGGGGCGGGGACGCGCTCGTTGACCGAGGAGAGCAGGGCGTGTAGGGAGAGGCGTACGAGGGGCACCTCGGCGATGGCGATGACCACGTCACCGCTGATGACGACACCGGTTGCCAGCACCCGGTCGAGCAGGTCCACAAGCGGCACACCGATCGGCCCGTGCGCTTCCGCCGGGGCGTTTCCCCAGGTGGCGACGGTCATCGGGGGACGCTCCCGCCGGACGCGTCGGCGAACGAGTACGGGGCCCACGGGCCCGAGAGCTCGATCTGGACGGCAGTCTCCTCGCGGCGCAGGGTCTCCAGCGCGGTGCGCAGTTCGCTCTCGCGGGCGCTGTCGATCAGATAGGCGGCGTTGAGCACGTGGGTGCGGTGCGCCCCGGTGACCTCGACCCCGTGCGGGCGCAGCCGCCGGGCGGCCACGGCGAGGCCCCGCACGACCGCGTCCACCCGCTCCGCGGCCTGGAGCGCCTCGTTCTGGCGCTGTTCGCGGCCTTGGTGGCGGCTGCGTACCCGGTCGAGATAGGCCCGGCCACTGCCCGTCGCGGCGCCCGTCGCGGCGCCGGGCCCGGCGCCGGGCCCGGCGCCGGGTGGCGGGGCGGGGGAGGAGGTCGGGGGCGCGGGGGCGGTGTAGACCTTCACCCCCCACTCCACGCGGCCGGTCAACCGGCCGAGGGCGGCGAGGAAGGACACCTCCTTCTCGCGCAGGGCGGCGCGGACCCGTGCGTCGCCGAGATAGAGCGTGGCGAAGGGCAGCGGCACGGTCGGGGTGACGGCCGACGCCGCCATGATCACCTCATGGTGGGCGCGGGCGCAGCGCTCCAGCTCGTCGCGGTCGGTGAGCCGTTGCCGCAGCGCGTCCTCAGCGAAGTCGACGGCGGAGACGTCCTGGACGACGGCGGTGAGCGGGCCCGCGGCGAGCGTACGGACCGGGGCGGCGGCGTCGAGCCCGGGGAGCCCGACCAGGGCGGCGGGGTCGCACCGGCGGCAGACGGCGAAGACGTAGGTGACCGTGGGGAGCTGACCGGGCGTCTGCTCGGGGGACTGCTCGTTGAGCTGCTCGGACGTCATCCGTCCCTCCTCTCCTCGCCGCCGACGGGGCTCAGCTGACCCACGTCGCCGCCGGATTCCAGCGCCTCCAGACGCTTGCGCAACTGTGTGTTCTCCTCGGCGAGGGCGTCGCGCGCGGCGCGGGAGGAGAGCGCCGGATCGGTCTCCCACCAGTCGATTCCGGCTCTGCGGGCGGTGTCGACCGACGCCACGAACAACCGGAGCCGGATGGTGAGCAGTTCGATGTCGAGCAGGTCGATCTTGATGTCGCCCGCGATGACGATGCCCTTGTCGAGCACCCGTTCCAGGATCTCGGCGAGGTTGGCGGTGGGCGGGGCGGTGCCCAGCGGGGTCCTGCCCGTCAGCTCGGGATCGATCACGGCCGCCTCACCGGTGCCTCACGGGTAGGGACGGAACCGACCGCTCCAACATTTCGAGCAGCTGGTCCTCTTCTCGCTCGAACTCCTCGGGGCTGATCGCCCCCGCCTCCAGGTCCTCGTTCAGCGCGGCGAGCCTGGCGCGCAGGACCGCCGGGTCGTGCAGCTCGTGCTCCGCGGCGTCCACCAGGCAGTCCGCGATCCAGACCACCCCCCGGACGGGCGCCATGGGGAGGAGGACGAGCCCGCTCAGCAATCCCATGTCACGCTCCGCTCGCCACGCGATTCCCCCGGGGGGTGCCCGAGGTGGGGTCAGCGAAGCTGTAGCAGGGCAGCGGCCCGGTGAGGCGCAGCTCGACGTGGGTGTCGTGGGCCGCCGCGAAGCGCTCCACCACGGCCCGGAACCGGTCCTCCGCATCCCGGGCGAGGAGGAAGGAGACGTTGAGCACGCACCCCGGCACCTCAGGCCCCCGCACCTGCTCCACCGTCACCGCGGACAGTTCGGCGACCACCGCGGCCGACGCGGCGGCGGCCCGGCCGGCCAGCCCCCGCGCCACGGCCTCGCCCAGCCGCACGCTGGCCTCGTACCCCGGGGACCGGCGCGCGGCCGCGCGCGCCCTGGCCACCTCGGGGTTCTCCCGGATCAGCGCGGGCAGCCCGGCCTGGACCGGCATGGCCTTGAGGTTCATCTCGATCCGGCCGTCGAGACGGTCGAGCGCGGCGAGATACGCACGCTCGGAGGCGGCCAACTGGCCCCGCACCGACTCCTCGTTCGGGGCGATCATCCCGAAGCGCATGGGCAGCACCGGGCCGTCCGCCGCCAGCGCCAGTGCCAGGCCCTGGTGCGCGAGGAGGTCGCGCCGCTTGGCGCGCAGACCGGGCGGCGCGTCGCTGACCACGGCGGCCAGCTCCCCGGCGCGGAGCGTACGGACCGGGGCCGGGCCGGCGCCCACACCGGTGTGGCCGGGCGGCACCGGGTGGGCGGCGCGGACGACGCCGTAGACGTACACGCCCTGTGCGGCCATGGGGTCAGTCCTCCTCGTCCTCGGTACGGCGGTGGCGGGGGCGGGCGGGCGCACGCCCCCGCGGGCGGCGCTCCTCGTACCGGTCCTCGTCCCGGCCCTCCTCCATGCCCTCGTCCTCCGCGTCCTCGTCCTCCTCGTCACGGCCGGTCACGGCCTTCTTGACCTTGCCGCCCACCGTCTCCACCGCCTTCTTGGCCGTCTTCTTGGCCACCTTCTTGCCGAGGCCGGCCTTGCCCGCGCCCAGCAGTTCGGGCACGGTCGTGCTGCTGCGGTCGAATTCCAGGTCCAGGCGGTTGCAGGCCTCGGCGAAGCGGAGGTACGTGTCCACGCTCGCCACGACGATCCGGGCGTCGACCTTCAGGATCTCGATGCCGACCAGGGAGACCCGGAGGAAGACGTCGATCACCATGCCGCGGTCGAGGATGAGTTCGAGGACGTCGTAGAGGTTGCCCGAGCGGGAGATGCAGACGACGTCGTCGGTGTGGGTGGGGGCGTAGGTGGGGGCCATGATCGGAGCGTCCTTTCGATGGCTCGGCCTGGACTCCGGCCGGATGCGCCCGGCCTGCCCGGGCCGGTCAGCAGTCGTCGGCTGAGCCGCGCCGGTAGCGGCGGACCCTCCGGTACTCCCGGAGCTCACCTCGCTCGTCGATGTCCACCTCGTAGGTGGCCAGCAGGCTGGTGGTGTCGGGGATCCGGGCGACCTCCACGACGTCCACGCTGACGCGCCAGCCGTCCTCGACCCGGCACACGGCGCTGACGCCCTCGGCGGGGTGGGTTATCAGAGCGGCGAGCCGCTCGCAGGCGCGGCCGGCCGCCTCCGCCGCGCCGGTCCTGCGGGGTGCGTGGTCCGCCTTCGGGGGAGCGGTACGCCGCTCTCGCTCTGCCATGTGCCTCAGTCTGGTCACATGGTGCGCCCGCCGCGCCTTGGGATGGGCCAATACGGTGGCTCAGCCCGAAGCGCCGCCCGGAGCGTTACCCCGAAGTGCCGCTCTCCTCCGTGCTCAGCGAGGACCACAGCCGCTCGCTCGCGCAGTGCATGTGCTCCGCCATGGCCCGCTCCGCCGCCTGCGGGTCGCGCTCGCGGATGGCCTGGAGGATCGCGCCGTGTTCCTTCAGCGTCCCGGCCACCGTGCCCTCGATGTCGCCCGCGCGCTCCATCCACACCTGAAGCAGCGAGCGGATGCTGTGGAGGATGTCGCTGAGGACGGTGTTCCGGGCGATGGAGGCGGTCTCCAGATGGAAGGCGATGTCGGCGTCGATGAACGCCGTGACGTCGCCGCCCGCCTCCCGCATCCGCTCCAGGTGCGCCTCGAGCCGTTCGACGTCCGCTTCCTCCGCGCGCTCGGCCGCCAGCCGGGCGGACATCGCCTCCATGAAGGTGCGCACCTCGACCAGGTCATGGGTGCGGCGCTGGCCGAGCATCAGGCCCCAGTTGATGGCCCGGGGCAGGAATTCCGAGGTCCCGGCGCGTACGTAGGAGCCGGAGCCGGGGCGGATCTCGATGATGCCGAGCACATCGAGCGCCGAGAGCGCACCCCGCACACTGGAACGGGCGACGTTGAGTGCCTCCGCCAGCTGGCGCTCGGCGGGCAGCCGGGTGCCGGGCTTCAGGTGGCCCTCGGAGAGGTGGTCCAGCAGCCGCTTGGCCACTTCGCTCACCGATGACTCCCGGACGACCGGGCGCAGCAGCGCGGTGAAGTTCGGCTGGTCGGGCTCGGCGCTCACGTGGCGTTTCCCCTCATGGACTCAGGTCCTCGGACATGGCTGCCCTAGTACATCACCAGGGCGGACGGCCCGGGGCGGCAGTGTTGCCGTAGGTGCTGGAGGTCCGCCCGTCAAGGGTTTCAAAAGCGACACACATCACTTTGGTTAATTGGTGACCAATTTTCGGAACGTGACCTAGCGTGTAGCCACCCCACAGGACAACGCCGTCCGCTCAGTCAGGAGCCGCCATGGGCACCGTCGCCCCAACCCCCGTCATCAGGGACGTAGAGAGATCGGCCGTGAAGAAGGTCTCGCGGCGTCTCGTCCCCTTCGTCGCCCTGATGTTCTTCGTGAACTTCCTGGACCGGACCGCGGTCTCCTTTGCCGAGCCCAACGGCATGGGTGACGCCCTCGGCCTCTCGGCGGCTCAGTTCGGACTCGCCTCCGGCATCTTCTTCATCGGCTACATCCTGCTGGAAGTACCCAGCAACATGGCCCTGCACCGGTTCGGCGCCCGCCGCTGGCTGGCCCGGATCATGGTCACCTGGGGGATCGTCTCCCTGCTGTTCACCTGGGTGCAGAGCACCGGGCAGCTGTACGGGCTGCGCTTTCTGCTCGGCGTCGCCGAGGCGGGCTTCTTCCCCGGGGCGATCCTCTACCTCAGCCAGTGGGTCCCGGCCCGCCACCGCACCAAGATCCTCGCGCTGTTCTACCTGGCCCAGCCGCTGACCACGGTGATCGGCGCCCCGCTGGCCGGGCTGCTGATCAACCAGCACGGGGTGCTCGGCCTGGACGGCTGGCGCTTCATGTTCCTCGGCGTATCCATCCCCGCGATCCTGCTCGGCGTCATCGCCTGGTTCTACCTGATCGACCGGCCGGCCGACGCGAAATGGCTGACCCGGGAGGAGAAGGACTGGCTCACGGCCGAGCTGGCGCGCGAGAACGGCACGAAGACGGGCGGCGCGAAGGCAGCCTCCGGACACGGCGGGCGCGGCGCGCTCAAGGCCGCGTTCACCAACGGCCGGGTCTGGGTCCTCGCCCTCGTCTACTTCGGCTTCATCTACGGCCTCTACGCCCTGGCGTTCTTCCTCCCCACGATCATCAGCGGCTTCGAGGACCAGTACGGCACCCACTTCTCCGTGCTGGACAAGGGCCTGATCACCGCCATCCCGTACCTCCCGGCCGCCATCGCCCTCTTCTTCTGGTCCCGGCACGCCACCCGGCACGGCGTCCGCGCCTGGCATGTCGCGGGACCGGCGGCGCTCGGCGGGATCAGCATCCCGCTCGCCCTCTACATGGGGTCACCGAGCGCGACCATCGCGGTCATCACCGTCACCGCGTGCTCGATCTTCGCCGCGCTGCCCACCTTCTGGTCGCTGCCGTCCCAGTTCCTCACCGGAGCCGCCGCGGCCGCCGGCATCGCCCTGATCAACACCATGGGCAACGTCGCGGGCTTCGCCGCCAGCTACATCACCGGCTGGCTCAAGGACTTCAGCGGCTCCTACTACCTCCCGCTCTTCGTGGTCGGCGGCTTCATGCTCCTGTCGTCCGCCCTGATGCTCTGGCTCTCCACCCGGCCCCTCCCGCAGGCCGCGGACGCCGAACAGGAGCTGATCGCGACCGGGCACTGACCCACCGCCCGGCCTGCCGTCACCACCCCTCACCACCCCTCACCCGCGGCCCGGAGGCCGCCCGCCATGACTCGACTGTTCAACACCCCCGCCGCCTTCGCGGACGAGGCCCTGGAGGGCTTCGTCGCCGCCCACCGCAGATGGGTGCGGCGCGTCCCCGGCGGTGTCGTCCGCGCCACCCCCACGGCCCCGGGCCAGGTGGCGGTCGTCATCGGCGGCGGCTCCGGCCACTACCCCGCCTTCTCCGGCCTGGTCGGCCGGGGCCTGGCACACGGCGCGGCGGTCGGCAACGTCTTCGCCTCGCCCTCCGCCCAGCAGGTCCACCAGGTCGCCAAGGCCGCGCACAGCGGCGGCGGGGTGCTGCTGACCTTCGGCAATTACGCCGGTGACGTGCTGCACTTCGGCCAGGCCGAGGAGCGGCTGAACGCCGAGGGCATCGACTGCCGGACGGTCGTCGTCACCGACGACATCTCCAGCGCCGCCCCCGAGGAGTCCGCCAAGCGCCGCGGCGTCGCCGGGGACCTCGCGGTGTTCAAGACCGCCGCCGCGGCGGCCGAGACGGGCCTGCCCCTGGACGAGGTGGTACGCCTCGCCCGGCTGGCCAATGCCCGCACCCGCTCGTTCGGCGTCGCCTTCTCCGGCTGCACCCTGCCCGGCGCCGACGCCCCGCTGTTCACCGTCCCCGAGGGCCGGATGGCGGTGGGTCTGGGCATCCACGGCGAGCCCGGCCTGTCCGAGGCGGCGGTCCCGACCGCCGACGAGGCGGCCGAGCTGCTGGTCTCCACGCTGCTGGCCGAGCTGCCGGAGGGCGTGGACACCCCGCGCGGGCGGCGCGCGGGCGTGATCCTCAACGGCCTCGGCTCGGTCAAGTACGAAGAGCTGTTCGTGGTCTACCGCAGGGTCGCCCGGCTGCTCGACGAGGCGGGCGTGGAGGCCGTCGACCCGGAGGTCGGCGAGCTCGTCACCAGCTTCGACATGGCGGGCGTCTCCCTCACCCTCTTCTGGCTGGACGAGGAGCTGGAGCCGCTGTGGACGGCCCCGGCCGACGCCCCCGCGTACCGCAAGGGGGCACTGGAGCCGGCCAGTGTCAGCTCCGAGGGCTTTGCGGAGGAGCAGCCCGAGCAGACCACCGTCCCCGAGGCGAGCGAGGAGTCGCGCGCCGCGGCCCGTACGGCGCTGGACGCGCTGGCCGCGGTCGTACGGACCATCGACGCGCACGCCGACGAGCTCGGCCGCATCGACGCGGTCGCGGGCGACGGCGACCACGGCATCGGCATGCGGCGCGGCTCCGAGGCCGCGTACGAGGCCGGGCGCCGCGCCCAGGGCCTCGGCGCGGGCGCCGGCACCCTGCTGTGCCACGCCGCCGACGCCTGGGCCGACCGGGCCGGCGGCACCTCCGGCGCGCTGTGGGGCGTCATCCTGCGCCAGGTCGGCACCGCCCTCGGCGACACGGAACGGCCCGACGCGGCCGCCGTCAGCAGGGGCGTGACCGCCGCGGCCGACGGCGTCATGCGGCTCGGCAAGGCGGAGGTCGGCGACAAGACGATGGTCGATGCACTGGTCCCGCTGGCCGGTGCGCTCGGCGAGGCCGTGGCCGAGGGCCGGCCCCTCGCCGCCGCCTGGGACGCCGCGGCCACCGCCGCCGAGGCCGCCGCCAAGGCCACCGCCGAACTCCTCCCGCGCCTGGGCCGCGCCCGCCCGCACGCGGAGAAGTCCCTGGGCACCCCGGACGCCGGTGCGGTGTCCCTGGCCCTGATCGCCCGCGCCGTGCACGGCGTACTCGCTGCGAAGAACGATTGAGATGGAAGCTGAGATGGCTCAGATGAACGACAAGCTCCGTATCGTCGTCGGCTCCGACGACGCCGGTTACGACTACAAGGAGATCCTGAAGGCGGACCTGGCGGCCAGCGAGCTGGTCGAGTCGGTCCAGGACGTGGGCGTGGACGCCGACGGCCACACCGCGTACCCCAAGGTCGCCATCGCCGCCGCCGAGCTGGTCGCGGCGGGCAAGGCGGACCGCGCGCTGCTGGTGTGCGGCACGGGTCTGGGCGTCGCCATCGCCGCCAACAAGGTCAAGGGCATCCGGGCGGTCACCGCCCACGACAGCTTCTCCGTCGAGCGCGCCATCCTCAGCAACAACGCCCAGGTCCTCACCTTCGGCCAGCGCGTGGTCGGCCTGGAGCTGGCCCGCCGCCTGGTGCGCGAGTGGCTCACCTACCGCTTCGACACCACCTCGGCGTCGGCCGCCAAGGTCGAGCTGATGTGCGCGTACGAAGAGGGCACGGCCGCCTGATGCCCCGACCCGCCTCCGTCACCATCGGCGTGAGTCTCAAGATGTACTTCGGCCACCACGAGACGCTCAACTGGTGCCGCCGCATCGCGGACATCGCCGACCGCCACCCGGCCGTCACCGGCGGCCTGGCCGAGGTCTTCGTCCTCCCCTCCTTCCCCACCCTCGTTCCGGCCGGCGGCCTGCTGGCCGGCACCGGGGTGCGGGTCGGCGCCCAGGACCTGTGCGCCCAGGACACCGGGGCGTACACCGGCGAGGTCAGCGGCGCCCAGCTCAAGGAGATCGGCTGCGGCTACGCCGAGGTGGGGCACGCCGAGCGGCGCCGCCTCTTCCACGAGGACGAGGCGGTCGTGGCTGCGAAGACCGCCGCCGCGCTGCGCAACGGGCTCACGCCCGTGCTGTGCGTCGGCGAGCCCGAGCGCACCGACGCCGAGCGGGCCGCCGCCCGCTGCGTCGCCGAGGTCGAGTCCGCTCTGGCTGACGCCGAGCGGGCGGGGGCGCTCGGCCCGCTGATCGTGGCGTACGAGCCCCAGTGGGCCATCGGCGCGCCCGAACCGGCCTCGCCCGAGCACATCCGCGCGGTGTGCGCGGCGTTGTCCGCATGGCTCGACGGGCGGGAGCCGCTGGCCGGCAGCCGCGTCGTGTACGGCGGCAGCGCGGGCCCGGGGCTCCTCACCCGGCTCGGCCGGGAGGTCGGCGGGCTCTTCCTGGGCCGCTTCGCGCACGACCCGGCGGCGTTCGAACAGATCCTGGACGAGGCGCTGGCCCTGCACGGGACGCCTGTGGCGGGGGGTGTGTGAGATGGCCCTCGGCCTGAGCACGTACGCCTACTTCTGGCAGATCTCTGGCAAGGCGCCCAAGCGCCTGACGCTGCCGGACCTGCTGCACCGCACCCGGGAACTGGGCGTCGGGGTCTTCCAGATCTGCGACTACCCGCTGATCGAGACGTTCGACGACGCGCAGCTCGCGGAGGTGCGCACCATGGCCGACGACCTCGGCATCCAACTGGAACTCGGCACGCGCGGGGTCCGCCCGTCGCATCTGCTGAAGTACCTCGACCTGGCGGACAAGCTGGGCGCGACCTTCGTCCGCTCCATGCTCAACACCAACGACCACCGGCCGACCGTGGACGAGGCCGTCGCCCTGCTGCGCGAGGCGCTGCCCGCGTACGCCGAGCGCGGCGTGACTCTCGGGCTGGAAACGTACGAGCAGGTCTCCACGGACGACCTGCTGGCCGTTGTCACCGGGGTCGACAGCCCGCACCTCGGCGTCTGCCTGGACCCCGGCAACAGCGTGGCCCGCCTGGAGCGGCCCGCCGACGTCATCGACCGCACCGCCCCGTACGTGGTCAACATCCACGTCAAGGACTTCTCCTTCACCCGCCGCGACGGGTGGGTCGGCTTCACCTTCGCCGGCTGCCCCCTGGGTGAAGGCCTGCTCGACTACGGCCACATGGTCGGCGCGGTCCGCCCCGAGGAGCGGGGCGTCAACCAGATCGTGGAGCACTGGCTCCCGTGGCAGGGCGGTTTCGAGGAGACCGCCCGACTCGAAGACGCGTGGACCAAGCACAGCGTCACCACCCTGAACACCCTGATGAGGAGCGCCTCATGACCACCCCCACCGCCCATGAGCCCAAGACCGTCGCCGTCGTCGGCGCCGCCGGAAAGATGGGCCTGCGCGTCTCGGCGAACCTCGAGAAGAGCGACTTCCGCGTTCTGTTCAGCGAGAACTCCCCCAAGGGCCAGGAGATCCTGGCCGAGCTCGGCCGCGAGGTCGTCGACTCCGCCAAGGCCGCCGCCGAGGCGGACGTCGTCATCCTGGCCGTCCCCGACCGCGTCCTCGGCGCGGTGTCCGAGGCGCTGGTGCCGGTGATGAAGCCCGGTTCGGTCGTCCTCACCCTCGACCCGGCCGCCGCCTACGCCGGCCTGCTCGCCCGCCGCGATGACGTCTCCAACGCCTGCGCGCACCCCTGTCACCCCTCGGTCTTCCTGGAGCGCACCACCAAGGAGGAGTGGGCCGACACCTTCGGCGGCATCGCCGCGCCCCAGGAGGTCGTCGCCGCGTTCGAGTCCGACGACGAGGTGGCCCGCGAGCTGACCGAGACCGTCATCCGCACCATGTACGCGCCGGTCGTGGACGTCCACTGGGTCACCGTCAAGCAGCTGGCCGTGCTGGAGCCGACCCTCGTCGAGACCATCGCCTGCATGGTCGGCGCGCTGCTGACCGAGGCCCTCCACGAGACCGTCCACACGGTGGGCGTCCCGGAGTCCGCCGCCCGCGCGATGCTCCTGGGCCACACCCAGGTCGCCCTCGCCAACACCCTCAAGGGCGACAACCCGTTCTCGGACGCGTGCCTGATCGCGATGGACTACGGGCGTGAGTCGATCGTGCGCGACGACTGGAAGAAGGTCTTCCAGGACGACGAGCTCGACAAGGTCATCACGCGGATGCTGAAGATCAAGGAGATCCGCCGCGCGGCGTGAGTCTGTGCCCGCCCGGCAGGGACGGGAGGGGCGGCCAGCGGGCCCGGCGGGCTCGCTGGCTCAGCCCGACGCGAGCTGGTCGAAGGCGCCGGCCTTGACGGCGCGTATGAAGACGCCGAACGTGGCGGGGCGGGTGGTGAGTATGACGTCCGGCTCGTCGCTCTCCCGCAGCCGCACGGTGTGGCTTTCCCCTGTGGCCATGTAGACGCAGTTCCCCGCGTTCGGGCTGTACGACGACTTCCGCCAGTTGTCGGTGGGCATACCTGCTCCTTACGGGCTGAGATGCTCGAACTCGCCTGTCTTGGCCGCGCGTATGAAGGCACGGAAAGTGGCGGGGGCGACGGCGAGTTTGACGTCCGGTGCGTCGCTCTCGCGTATGTGGACCCAGCCGTTGCCATCGGCGCCGATGTTGACGCAGTTGCCCGCGTTGCCGCTGTAGGACGATTTCCGCCAGTTGTAGGTGGACACAGACGTTCCTTCGCTAGAGGCTCTGCGCGATGCGGCGAATCATGTCGCGTGACTGCGCGGGCTTCAACGCGAGGGCTTCCAGCCGGTCCAGCGTGCTGCGGTACCAGGTGAGTTGAGGTTGGGTGTCCAGGAACTCGGAGCCGTGGTCCGTATCAAGCTGCACAGTGTCCAGGCGCGTGACCTCTCCGCAGCAGTAGATGATTCCCTGCCCAGAGTTGGGGAAGGCGCCCGCCCCGAAGGGGATCACCAGCACGGTGATGTGTTCCCGCTCGCTCATCGTCAGCAGGTACTCAAGCTGTGCGCGGGCCACGCCAGGGCCACCGAATTCCATCCGCAGAGCAGCCTCGTGGATGGTCGCGGTCAGCGGGGTCGGCTGCTCGCCGTGCAACACCGCCTGCCGTTTGATCCGGTGGGAGATCCGGTGCTCCACCTCGTGTGGTGCGAGGGGCGGCTCGACCGCGCTGATGATCGCGTGAGCATGGTCCCTGGTCTGCAGGACACCCGGCATGTGGATGACGGATGCCACCCGCATGGCCTGGGCGTGATGCTCCAACTCGGCCATGTCGAGCATGCTCGGCGGGAGGATGTCGCGGTATTCGTCCCACCAGCCCCGGGTCCGGCCGCCGGTCATCTCCGCGAGCGCTTCGACCAGCGCCTGATCCGCGCAGCCGTACGCCCGCCCCATAGCGCGTACCCGGTCGGCGCTCACCGCGTAGCCCCCGGACTCGATACTGCTGACGCGCGACTGCGATGAACCGAGCAGTACGCCGGCCTGTGTGGCGTTGAGCTCTGCCTGTTCCCGTAGCCGACGCAGTTCGGCACCCAGCCGACGTTGCCGAATGGTCGGCGGAAGCTTGATCCGGGCCATCGTGCTTTCCCTCTCGCTCACGCGTGGTGCCGTTCACCCACACGAGGGGTGTTATGACGTATCCCATCGATTGAGTTCACTGGATCATAGCTCGTGGCTATGGTGTAACTCACACCCGGGGGCGGGGAATGGTCCCGTTAGTCGCGTACGCCCTGCCCAACTCCTCCTCGTGACGGGAGACTTCCATGGTCACCGTATCCCCCCAAAAACCCACCACCGCGTCGTTCGATTTCGACCAGGAGGTGTGCGCACTCGTGCTCGGCACCGCACCTCGTATGTTCGCCGTGGTCCAGGAGTATGACCTGGAGACGGAGCACGCGGACGGCCACGTCGCTGCCTGGGGCATGGCGTACGACGACGGCAGCGCGCACGTGATCGGTGTCGGCGGGGCGGTGACGATGTCGCTCGGCTCACCGGAGCGCGCGGTGTGGCACTGCGGGCGACGCAAGGGCGTCTCCGCCCGGCTGGTGTGGCTCGCACCGGGGGCGGGTGCCGCCTTCAATCGGGCCGAGGCCGCGTGACGGCATCGAACGGATCCGCCGCCTCCCGGTGCGAGATCTTCACACCGGGGGCGGCAGATCAGGTCTGTTCCAGCCCCAGTCGCCTGCGGACCTCTTCGTGCGGGATGCCTACGAACGTGCCGTTCGCCTGGCGGGCCCGGTAATCGGCCAACGCCAGAGCCTCCTCAGGCTCGGCCGGTTGTTGGAGGTCTGTTATCGCGGCGGTGGGTCGGCTGTGGTCGAGGGTCGGCGGCATATCGCTCATATGGTGAAACGTATACATCGAGTCTCTTGGGTCTGGCGGAATCGCGCCAAGGGCGCATCCGGCCCATCCGACACCCTCGCTTGTCGTACGGTGATCGGGGCACCCTTGGAGGGCGGAGGACACATGACCACGCAGCCGGTTCACGATGGTGGGGCGCTCATCCCCAGACCCGAGAAGACCTTCCCCGCACTGCGTGCCGCACTCGCGCAAGTCGCGCCCTCCCGTCTGGCGGAGATGACGTCCGAGCGGGACACGGTCTTCACGATGGCCACCCAGTCCAACAACTTCGGGCCCATCGCCATGTTTCAGCTCAAGTGGGCCACTGTGATCGAGGTCGAGCGGTTTCCCGACGTGGCACGGCGCCTGCACGCTGCCGAGCACGCCGCTCAGACGCTCGGCAAAGAGGACTCAAAGTGGCAGGCGGCCATGGATGAGATCCGGGAGATCATGCAGGCTGCACGCGCGCAGGTTGCCCATGGGTGACTGGGGCTGGGAGTACAACCCAGACGCCCACCATGTCATCGGCGAGACGCCGAATCTCGCCTTCGTCGCTCAGGTCGAAGCACGTGCGGATGAGCTGGTCCGCGCGGCAGCCGCTCTCTACCTGAACGGCACCGCCTACCAGGGGCAGTCGCCCGGTGTGCAGGAGGAAGTCCTGCCGGGAGGGATGTTCCAGTACCTGACGGTCGTAAGACAGGAGCGCTTGTACATCGTCCAGGTAACCCCCTGGCCTCTGTAAGGCCGGGCCCAGCAGCGGCGGCCAGTCGCAGGATCGGGATCCAAGGAGATGCCGGGACGTCTCAACGACCGGCCTGGGGTCGGTGCGCATGATGACCCAAGCGCGCTAGGGTTCCCGCGTGCCTGCTCGCCGAGGCTCTCCCAGCCCTTGGCCGAGGCCGCGTCCGCGAAGCGGACTTCCCAGTGGCCTTCCGGCGCCGGTGGTGCGGCCCGGTCTCCCCGACCCGCGCTCATTCGATGTCCCTCGGGTCCGGCACCGGGCCGTAGTCCTCGCCGTGGTCCCTGGTCAGGGCGGCCAGCAACTCCGGGTCGGAATGGACCTCGGCGGTGTGCTGCCATGCGATGAGCATCTGAGCCACGGGCGCACTGTCGCCGACCGAGTCGGCTGCCCGGATGGTGTCGGCCAGTTCGACGGTGAAGGCGTTGACGTCGGCCTCAGGCAGGAGATGGACCCAAGGGAAGGCGTCCGGCCGTGCAGCCGCTGCCGCATCGACAGAGCTGTGCGTCAACGTTGAGCGCGAGCGTTCTTCATGCGCGAGGGCGCGCAGCTGCTCCCAGCTCGCCCTCCGCACTTCGGGCCGCAACCCCTCGCCTTCCGCACTGGCGTCCTCCAGTGTGAACGGTCGGCTGCGCTGCGGGTGGTGAGTCGACATGGCGCCATCGTGCCGCAAGGGTGACCCGGCGTAGCTGTGAATGTGCGGATGGTTCGCCTGTGTGGTAGGGGTGGCGCCCGGGTCGTCGCCGGACCCGGCGGACGTTGTCGGCGGGGGGCCGTACTCTGGAAGACCCCCGGCCCGTGTGACGTGTCGGGCCATTCGCGTTGTTCGCCTCCGGGATGGAATAGCCCCTTATGAGCCTTACCGGTCTGCTCGACGCCGTCGTACGGGACCCCGCGCTCGCCGAGGCGGTCGAGGCCGCCGCGGGCGGCGGGCGGCACCATGTCGACCTGGTCGGCCCGCCCGCCGCCCGACCCTTCGCCGTCGCCGCGCTGGCGCGCTCCGCCGGGCGGCCGGTGCTGGCGGTGACGGCCACGGGGCGGGAAGCCGAGGATCTGGCGGCGGCGCTGCGGTCGCTGCTGCCGCCTGACAGGGTGGTGGAGTACCCGTCGTGGGAGACGCTGCCGCACGAGCGGCTGTCGCCGCGGTCCGACACGGTCGGCCGGCGGCTGGCGGTGCTGCGGCGGCTGGCGCACCCCAGCCAGGACGACCCGGCGGCAGGCCCCGTGTCGGTGGTGGTCGCGCCGGTGCGGTCCGTGTTGCAGCCGCAGGTCAAGGGGCTTGGCGACCTGGAGCCTGTGAGCCTGCGGTCGGGGCAGAGCGCCGATCTGGGGGAGATTGTCGACGGGCTGGCGGCCGCCGCGTACTCGCGGGTGGAGCTGGTCGAGAAGCGTGGCGAGTTCGCGGTGCGCGGCGGGATCCTGGATGTCTTCCCGCCGACCGAGGAGCATCCGCTCCGGATCGAGTTCTGGGGCGACGACGTCGAGGAGATCCGCTACTTCAAGGTCGCCGACCAGAGATCCCTGGAGGTCGCCGAGCACGGGCTGTGGGCCCCGCCCTGCCGTGAGCTGCTGCTGACCGAGGAGGTGCGGGAGCGGGCCGCTGCGCTCGCCGAGGACCACCCGGAGCTGGGCGAGCTGCTGGGCAAGATCGCCGAGGGGATCGCGGTCGAGGGCATGGAGTCGCTCGCGCCTGTGCTCGTGGACGACATGGAGCTGCTGCTGGACGTGCTGCCGGCGGGCAGCATGGCCGTGGTCTGCGACCCGGAGCGGGTGCGGACCAGAGCGGCGGATCTGGTGGCGACGAGCCAGGAGTTTCTCCAGGCGTCCTGGGCGGCCACCGCCGGTGGCGGCGAGGCGCCGATCGACGTGGGCGCCGCCTCGCTGTGGAGCATCGCCGACGTCCGCGACCGGGCCCGTGAGCTGGGCATGATGTGGTGGTCGGTGAGCCCCTTCGCGGCCACCGACGAGGACATCGAGGAAGACACCCTCAAGCTGGGCATGCGCGCCCCCGAGAGCTACCGGGGCGACACCGCCCGCGCGCTCGCCGACACCAAGGGGTGGCTGGCCGACGGCTGGCACACGGTGTACGTGACCGAGGCCCACGGCCCGGCCTCCCGCACCGTCGAGGTGCTGGGCGGCGAGGGGATCGCGGCGCGGCTGGACGGCGACCTCGCCGGGATCAAGCCGTCCGTGGTGCATGTGGCCTGCGGCTCGATCGAGTACGGCTTCATCGACCCCGCGCTCAAGCTGGCCGTGCTGACCGAGACCGATCTGTCCGGGCAGAAGGCGGCGGGCAAGGACGGGGCCCGGATGCCGGCCCGGCGCCGCAAGACCATCGACCCGCTGACCCTCCAGGCGGGCGACTTCATCGTCCATGAGCAGCACGGCGTCGGCCGCTATATCGAGATGGTGCAGCGCACCGTCCAGGGCGCAACCCGCGAGTACCTGGTCGTCGAGTACGCGCCCGCCAAGCGCGGCCAGCCCGGCGACCGGCTGTTCGTGCCGACGGACCAGCTGGAGCAGATCACCAAGTACGTGGGCGGCGAGGCCCCGAGCCTGCACCGCCTGGGCGGCGCCGACTGGACCAAGACCAAGGCGCGCGCGAAGAAGGCCGTGAAGGAGATCGCGGCCGATCTGATCAAGCTCTACTCGGCCCGCATGGCCGCGCCCGGCCACGCCTTCGGTGCCGACACCCCCTGGCAGCGTGAGCTGGAGGACGCCTTCCCGTATGCGGAGACCCCGGACCAGCTGACCACCATCGGCGAGGTCAAGGAGGACATGGAGAAGTCGGTCCCCATGGACCGGCTGATCTGCGGCGACGTCGGCTACGGCAAGACCGAGATCGCGGTGCGGGCGGCCTTCAAGGCGGTGCAGGACGGCAAGCAGGTCGCCGTGCTGGTGCCGACCACGCTGCTGGTGCAGCAGCACTTCGGCACCTTCAGCGAGCGGTACGGGCAGTTCCCGGTCGTCGTCAAGGCGCTGTCCCGGTTCCAGACCGACACCGAGGCGAAGGCGGTCCTGGAGGGCCTGCGGGACGGCTCGGTCGACATCGTCATCGGCACCCACCGCCTCTTCTCCTCCGAGACCAAGTTCAAGGACCTGGGCCTGGTCATCGTGGACGAGGAGCAGCGCTTCGGCGTCGAGCACAAGGAGCAGCTGAAGAAGCTCCGGGCCAATGTGGACGTGCTGACCATGTCCGCCACCCCCATCCCGCGCACCCTGGAGATGGCGGTCACCGGCATCCGCGAGATGTCCACGATCACCACCCCGCCGGAGGAGCGCCACCCGGTCCTCACCTTCGTGGGCCCGTACGAGCAGAAGCAGATCGGCGCGGCCATCCGGCGCGAGCTGCTGCGCGAGGGCCAGGTCTTCTACATCCACAACCGCGTCGAGTCCATCGACCGGGCGGCGGCGCGGCTGCGCGAGATCGTCCCCGAGGCGCGGATCGCCACCGCCCACGGCCAGATGGCGGAGAACGTGCTGGAGCAGGTCGTCGTCGACTTCTGGGAGAAGAAGTTCGACGTACTCGTCTCGACGACGATCGTCGAGTCCGGGATCGACATCTCCAACGCCAACACGCTGATCGTCGAGCGCGGCGACAACTTCGGCCTCTCCCAGCTGCACCAGCTGCGCGGCCGCGTCGGGCGCGGGCGCGAGCGCGGATACGCGTACTTCCTGTACCCGCCCGAGAAGCCCCTGACCGAGACCGCCCACGAGCGGCTGGCCACCATCGCCCAGCACACCGAGATGGGCGCGGGCATGTATGTGGCGATGAAGGACCTGGAGATCCGCGGCGCGGGCAATCTGCTCGGCGGCGAGCAGTCCGGCCATATCGCGGGCGTCGGCTTCGACCTTTACGTGCGCATGGTGGGCGAGGCCGTCGCCGACTACCGCGCCTCGCTGGAGGCGGGCGGCGGGGAGCCGGAGGAGGCCCCGCTCGAGGTCAAGATCGAGCTGCCGGTCGACGCGCATGTCCCGCACGACTACGCGCCGGGCGAGCGGCTGCGGCTCCAGGCCTACCGGGCCATCGCCTCTGCGTCGAACGAGGAGGACATCCGCCACGTCCGCGAGGAGCTGACCGACCGCTACGGCAAGCTGCCCGAGCCGGTGGAGAACCTCCTGCTGGTCGCGGGGTTGCGGCTGCTGGCGCGGGCCTGCGGGGTCGGCGACATCACGCTCCAGGGCTCCAACATCCGCTTCGGTCCGGTCGAGCTGCGCGAGTCGCAGGAGCTGCGGCTGGGGCGGCTCTATCCGCGGTCGGTGATCAAGTCCGCGACCAGGCAGGTGCTGGTGCCCCGGCCGGCGACGGCCAGGATCGGCGGGAAGCCGCTGGTCGGGCGGGAGCTGCTGGCGTGGACGGGGGAGTTCCTGACCACGATCCTGGGGGCGTAGCCGCCGGGCCCGCGTGTGTGGTGAGTATGAGACGGCGACACGCCGACACCACGGCGTGTCGCTGTCTCATACTCACCGCAACGTCACTGCGGGGGTGCCAGCTGCCGTGACGCCTCGACCGGGTCGCCGAGGGTCTCGCTCAGCTGGTGCGCCTTCCGGCTGAACGACCGGAAGGCGTACACGGCCTCGGCCGCGTCCACGATCTCGCAGTCGGCGCGGCCGAGCAGCTCGCGAGTGATCACGATGGCGTTCTTCGCGTGGATGTACCGATCGACCAGGCACTCCTGGAGCGCGTCCATGCCGGAGTCCGCCAGCAGCTTCCGGCAGTCCCGCGTCCACTGGGCCAGCCAGGCCGCCCGCTCCAGGTACTCGGCGGACTCACCGCTGTCGTCGTGGAGGGCGGCGAAGGTGGGGGCGAGGGCTTTGAGAAGGCGGGCTCGGTACTCGCCCTGGCGGCCCTTGATGTGCGGATAGTCCTTCTGAAGCTCGAACCAGTTCGCCTCGACGCTCCCGATCCACTCCAGGAGCACCGGATTCCGCTCGTAGTACCCGCCCTCCACGCCCTGGAACACATGGCGCAGCAGCGCGAAGTCCAACGCGGTGGACTCGGCCAGCAGGACCGCGTCGTACAGGTCCTTGCCCTCGGGGTGCATGTCCGTGATCAGCCAGAGGATCTTCCAGGCGAGGGAGAGCTCGGGCGTCGCCGCGTGGAGCCGGATCGGGGGCTCGGCGCCGGTGCAGTAGGGGATCGAGGTGAGGGCGGAGGGCGCGGGCAGCGGCTCGTTGAAGACGAAGTCGAGCTGGACCGTGCCCGGTGGCACCCCGTCCTCGCCGGGCGTCCACGGGATGACCAGGCGGCGGCCGGGGACGCGGTCGTACGTCCAGATCTCGTCGCTGACCGCGCCCCGGGAGTCGATGCGGACCGGCCCGGCCGCGCGCCGGGCGCGGAGGTCGGCGGCGCGCGCGATGCCGTCGAGCATCCGGTCCGTACGCTCGTCCTCCAGCTGCCACGAGTCGGGGACCACGACGAAGTCCAGGTCGCCGGGTTCGCGCGCGGCCTCGCCGTACCAGGCCTTGAGCAGCACGCTGCCGCGCAGCACCAGGTGCTCGGCCCACGGCGAGTCCGCGACAGCGGCGAGGACGAGGTCGGTGGCGCGGCGGCGGGCGGCGTACCAGCGGCGGCCGGCCTCCGCGTTCTCGAACTGCGGCTCGCCGGGCCGCATCGCCCGGGCGTGGTGGGCCATCGAGGGATCGAACACCGGGCGCTGAAGCACGCCTTCGCCGAGGACGGGCCGCAGCGACTTCGGCAGCCGCATCTGCTCGGCGGTCGCCTCGGTCAGCTCCTCCTGGGGGACGGTGCCGTCCTCCGGCCACGGGCCCCAGCCGAACGCGGTCCACGACGACGATGTCGGCTCTGTCTCTGTCATTGCGCTGCCGCCTCCTCGGGTATCCAGCCCGCGTCCAGGCCCTCGTCGCTGTCATACACGACGAATTCCCGTTCCATCGACACGATTTCGCGGCCGTCCGCGCGCAGGGCGGCGGCCAGCGCCTCAAGCCGGAGGCCCGCCGTGTCGCGGCCGACCAGGCGGCAGCGCTGGGTGACGAAACGCTCGGCGCGCCCGTCGGTTCGTATCCGGCGGGCGTTGCGGGAGAGGTGGGCCGTGTGCGCGGCGGCGAGCCGGGCGAGGGCGGGCGGTGCTCCGGCGGTGTCCAGGAGCAGCTTGATGTGGTGCTCGAAGTAGTAGCGCGGGCCGAGGGCCCGGCCGTCCTCGTCGGACACCGGCACCCCCTCCGCCCACGGCGCGGCCTCGACCTTCGTCCGTACGACCGGGAAGCCCGCGCCGGCCAGCCCGGCCGCCGCCGCGTCGGCGGCGGAGCGGGCCGCGGGCAGGGTGCCGTCGGCGCGCAGGGTCAGCATCGGCTGGGAGGGCACGCGGCCACGGTCGAGGACGATATGCGCGAACTTCCAGGCCCGCTCCGCCGCGTACCGCTCCAGCGCGCGGTACGCGACGGGGGAGTCCGCCCTCCCCGTGACAGGGCGGACCGTCAAATGGATCTCGAATTCGCCGGTGACCGTGCACACACCGGAGATGCTCTCAGGCGAGTGGTTCGAGTTTCGGGCCGGGCTGTCGCGGCTACCGCGGCGGCCGGGGCAGGGCGGTCAGTGCCGTGCCCCGGCCGCCGACAGGTAGGGGAAGACGTCGCCCGGCACCCCCGTGGCCGAGCTCGCGTCCAGCCCCAGCTTGACGGGCGCGCCGAGCACCAGTTCGAACATCACCTCCGGTACGCAGTCGGTCAGCCCGCGCCCGTTGCGCCGGTCGACCGCGAAGGCCGCCTCGCTGCCCACCTCGTAGCGCAGCACGTCGGGGAGGAACAGGTCCCGTACGCGGGCGGCGTGCGCCGCGGCGTCGGGCACCGCGCCCACGGCCGCCGCGGCCCGCTCGGCGGCCCGCAGGATCCCGGCTCCGTAGCGGCGCTGGTCCTCGGCGGGCTCGGTGGCGTTGAAGTCGATGTGCTGCTCGGCGTCTTCGAGGTCGAAGAGCGTGTTGAGCAGCGGGTTCGCACAGCGGTTGATCTGCCGCCAGCCGCCCGCGTCGGTGGCCAGCACGGTGGAGCCCCAGAAGCCGATGGCCGCTCCGGCGCCGCCGAGGGCTTCGTCCGGCACCTCCAGGACGATCGCCTGGACGTCGGTGCCCGCGAAGAGATTGGTGGCGTCGGCCGGGTCGAAGTCCGTCAGATCGGGCGCCGTGCCCTGCGCGATGGCGGTCTTCACGGCCGTGACGACCGTGCCCTCGATCCAGAACGGATCCCCGGCCGCGCCCGCCCACGCGCGCAGCCCGTCGGGCGTCCGCGCGGGCTCGCCGGTGGTGCCGGTGGTGCCGGTGGCGCCGGTGAGCAGCACGGGGCCGTCGGCGAAGCGGTCGCGGGCGGCCGGGCCGTCGAGGCGGCGCAGCTCCCAGCGCTGGCTGCCGTCGGCGGCCGGGGGCTGGAAGGTGAAGCGGTAGGTGATGTCCTCGACGGCGTCGCCGTCGGTGTCCATCTTGATCTCGTAGTGGCTCTCGTCGTCGTGGAAGCCGCCGCCGCCCGAGAGCGGGTTGACGTTGACGACGAAGACGGTGCCGGTGGTGCCGCGGAACAGGTAGGTGTCGCTGATGTCGAGCCGCGGGTCCTGGCGGGCGAGCTCGGAGTCGTGGTGATGGCTCATCAGCGGTCCTGTTCTGTGCATGAGGGGCTTGCCCAGGACATTAGGCGGGGGCGGCGGGCGCGGCGAGGAACACTGTGCACAGTCGTGGTGTGCGGCGGTTGCGCTTCGAACGGCGAACGGGCACAGGTCAGAGCGAGCCCGACGCCCGCAGCGCCAGCCACAGCTCGTACTTCGCGCTCGGCGCGCGCAACAGCGAGCGCTCCAGCACCTCTTCGGCCCTGGCCAGCCGCTTGCGCGCACCGGGCAGCGAGATACCGAGGGCGGTGGCCGCTGCGGGCAGCCGGGCGTCTGCGCGCAGCCAGGCCCGTACGGTTTCGGGCACGGCCGCGGGCCCGGCCTCGTCGAGGGGGCCGAACTGGGCACGGGCCCACAACTCGGCCGCGGGGGAGGACAGCAGGGCGTCGAGCGAAGCCGGGGCCGATGCCCGGGCCGGGGCGGGGAGCGCCGGCGTTTCGGCGGTGCTGGGCGGCACGCTGTGCAGCCGCAGCGCGAGCCAGGCCGTGGACTGGCCGGCCAGACTGCGGCCGATGTCCAGGCCGAGCAGGTCGCTGATGAGGCGGATGCGCGCGGCGAGCGTATTGCGGTGGATCTTGAGATGGCGGTTGGCGGCGCCGCCGAAACTGAGCCATGAACCGAGCGTGCCCAGCAACTCCTGCGGCCCCGGGTCGGCGCGGCGCGGCGGGACGTACCGCAGGCACGGCCCCAGCAACTCCTGCGCCCACAGCCGCCCCTCGGGGCTCACGAGCGCCGTGGTGTCGGTGTGTCTGCCGAAACCGGCGTACCGCAAGGGCGCGCCACGGGCCACGGCGAGGGCGTGGATCGCCTGCTCGTAGCCGGCCGCGGTGTCCCGCAGCGGGTGCTCGGCGCTCGTGCCGATCCGGCACTCGGGGACCCGCTGGACGATCAGCCGGGCGAGCCCGTCCGCGCGCTCCCTCTCCAGTTCCCCTTCCCCCGCCCCTTCCCCCTTCGGGCCTGGCGGTACGAGCGCGATGAGGTGGTTGGAGCGCACGGGGCAGGGCACGATCCACGCCCGGCCCCGTGCCGCCCGGTCGATTCGGGCCGCGATCTCCCGCCGCCGGCGGACCGGACACTCGATCACATATACGCGGGCGAGGGCGGGCAGGGCCGGGCCCAGCGCCCCGGCGATCCGTTGCGCGGCGGGCACGCTGCCGACCATGAGGAGATGCAGCGCCGCCTCGCGGCTGTGCGCCTCGGCCGATTCGACGCGCCGCCGGGCCCGCTCCGCCTCCTCCAGCCGCCAGCACAGCGCGAGGGTGCGGGCGGCGTCGGCGAGCAGCACCCCGCAGCGCGGGTCATCGGGCCCGATGACGGCGAGGTACGGCGGCTCGTCCCCGCCCGCGGCGTCGCCGTGGCCGAGCCGGACCAGGTGTACGGCGCGGCCACCCTCGCCGCCGAGCACCGCGGAGGGCGCGCCGCGGCGGCGCAGTTCGACGGCGGCAGAGGCGGCGGCCGAAACCGCGGTGACCAGCGTGTCCGGGCCCGGGTCCGGGTCCGGTGTGGCGAGGACCGTGCCCGTGGGGCCGATCAGCGCGGCGAGGCCGCCGGTGCGGCGGGTGAGCCAGGCGAGGATGGCGCGTACGGACTCCGGTTCCGCGGCGAGGCGGGCCAGGGCGAGCACGTCGTCGGCGCGGTCGGCCCGCGCTTCCGATGACGCTGGTCCCATGGGTGAAAACTGTAGTGCTGCGGCTTTCGGGTGGCGACGGTGGCGACGGCGATGTCGGCTAAGGTCGGCCGGGTGACCGCCGTCATAGCCGCGATGCTTACCGCCGTCGTCGGCGTTCTGGGCACGCTCTTCGCCCCCTTGCTCCAGCAACGCATGACCGCCCGGCAGCGCGCCGAAGAGGCGCGCGTCGAGGACCGGCGGCGCCACCTCGAGGAGCGCCGGACCGCCTACATCGCCATGAACCGCGCCTCCCGCCAGTTCCACACCCTGCTCAAGGACGCCCTGCACCGGATCAGGGACGGCGTCTACACGGAGGAGGACCGCACCGGGCTCGAGGAGGCCCGGCGCGAGTACCGGGACTGCTACGCCCAGGCGCAGATGACCGTCCCCGAGCGGGTCCTGGCGGCGTCCCGCGAGCTCAACACCGTGCTCGCCGGGATCGACGCCATGGCCAAGCGGATCGACCGCGGCCTGCCGGGCGAGGGGGAGACCGCCGCGGCGGCGCTGATCGAGCTCAAGGAGGCCGAGCCGAGGCTGTCGGCGATGCGCCGGGTGATGCGCGAGGACCTGGGCATCACGGATTGACGGGCGCCGCCCGTCGCCCGCTCACCCCTGCGCCGCCACCCGCGGCTCGCCGCGGAAGACCTGCGCCATGTGCCAGTCGATGTGCTCATCGGCGACCGGCGTGCTGCCCGCCCGCGGCCCGAGCACCGGCTGCCCGCCCAGCCGCAGCACATACGCGTGGGCGGCCTCGCTGCGGCCGGTGAACTGCCGCGACACCAGGATCCGTCGCTTCCCGTCGAGGCCCAGCACGCCCTTGTCGAACAGCTTGTGGTGGAGGGAGCACAGACACAGCCCGTTGGAGAGGTCGTCAGGTCCCGCGAAGGCCCACCACCGCACATGCGCGGCCTCCAGGCCCACCGGCGTACGACCGCCCGCCTCGCCGCGCGCCCGACCGCCCGTGCCCTCGATCGCCCCGTCGTAGCCGCAGAACGCACAGCGGCGTTCGTACGCCGTCAGCACCCGCTCCCGCATCTCGGCGGCCCCGTGGCGGATCCGGCGGCTGCCGCGCGCTCCGTCGTCGGCGGTCAGGTCGAGCCCGACGGCGTCGGCGAGGTCGGGGTGGAGGGAGGGCGCGAAGTGCTGGTCGAGGAGGAGTTGGGCGAGGCGGCCGAGCAGGGCGGGGTCGGTGGTCAGCGCGTCCCGCAGACCGGGGGCGAGCCGCCCGGCCGCCCCGCTGGCGCGCAGCGCGCCCAGCGCCGTGCCCGGGCTGCCCTCGCCCGTGTCGGTCCGCACCTCCCACACCCCGTCGTTCACCAGGTGGTGGAACGGATACGCGGCGCTGGTGGGGCGCCTGGGTCCGTACTCCGCCAACAGCCGTTTGAGATCCGCCTCGACCTCGGTGAACCGCAGCGCGTCGCCCGCGTCCTGCTGGAACCGGCCCAGTGCATACAGCATGAGCAGCGGCTTGTGCGGCGCCCGCTCCCCGTTCTGCGACCACTGCCGCAGCGTGCGTACGCGCTCGGCCCAGTCCATCCGTTCGATCCCCTCCATGCCGCCACGGTAGCGGGGGAGTTAGGGTGCGGCCGGCGCGGGTGCGGATCACGTTCCCCCGCTCCGCCCACGCCGCCTACCAGTGATCTTGGCCAGTGCCCCCGCCTTCAGACGGGGGGTTATGCAGGGCGTTGCTGGTTCTCGATGTACTGGCGTACGACGGCCGGCGGCGCCCCCACAGCTTCCAGCGAAGTACGAACGGGACCAGAAATGGCCGTGCGCGGTCTCTTCGCAGCGTTCCAGCATCTCGGGCGTGAACACTGTCGTGCACGACTGGTGGACGATGCTCCCCAAGGAGCGCCGGAACCTGGCCGCCGCAGACGCGGCGATCCGCCAGGGGCGTAAGGATCTTCCCTGGCTCGGCGTTCTCCCGGCCCAGGCGGCTCAGGCCGTGCTGAAGACGTATTTCCAGGCGTGGAAGAACTGCTGGGACGGCCGCGCTGACGCCCCGAACTTCAAGGGCCGCTTCCGGTCCCGCATGGCCGTCGACATCCCCCAGGGGCGCGATCTTCAGATCATGCGTCTGAACCGCCGGTGGGGTCGCATGTGGGCGCCGAAGATCGGGCACGTCCTGTTCCGCTGGAGCAAGGATCTTCCGGTCGGCAAGCGCGCTGACAAGGGGAACCGGGTCACCGGGGCCCGGCTCGTGAAGGAAGCCGACGGCTGGTATGTCGTCTTCCGTGTCCAGAGCGAGGTACCCGAGCCCGCACCCCCACCCCGGGCCCACCGTGGGTATGGACCGGGGCATCGCAAAGCCCCTCGCCCTCTCGGACGGCACCTTCCGCGACCATGCCCCGTGGCTGTCGAAGGGTGAGACCGAACGTCTGCGCCGCCTGGAGAAGTCCAAGGAGCGCAAGCGCCGCGCCCGCAAACCCGGCGAGGCCAACTCCAGGCGTCTGACCCGCACGTACGACCAGATCGCCCAGCTCCGCGCAACAGCCAAGCGCAGGGCCGTCGACTGGCAGCACAAGACCACCACCTCCCGACGATGCTCCGTCTGCGGATTCATCACTCCCGGCAGCCGGGAGAGTCAGGCCCGCTTCGTCTGCAAGAACCCCGACTGTGGGTACGAGACGAACGCGGACACCAACGCAGGACGCAACATCGATCACGCCGCCGGGCAGGCGGTGTCAGGACGTGGAGACTTCGGGGTTACCCGGTCGAAGAAGCGTCAACCACTCACTCAGCCGCACGCGGCCTGAGATGGGATTCCGCCCCGCTCACGGGGCGGAGGATGTCAAATTGGCCGGATGACCAACGACAACGACATGGTGACCAACGACCCCACGATCAGCGAGCCTTTGCCGCGCCCCCGCGTCGGCGTGATGTTCGACCGGGACGGCAAGCCGGAGGAACTGCCCGCGTTCGCGCGGGCGGTGGAGGAGTACGGGGCGGACGACCTGTGGGTCGTCGAGGACCTGGGCTGGACCGGGTCGATCGGCTCGGCGACGCTCGCGCTGGCGGCGACCGAGCGGCTGCGCGTCGGGATCGGGATCCTCCCGGCCCCGCTGCGCAACCCGGCGCTGCTGGCCATGGAGCTGGCCAACCTGGCCCGGGTGTTCCCGGGCCGGTTCATCGCGGGCGTCGGGCACGGCGTGCCGGAGTGGATGGCCCAGGTCGGCGCCGCGTCCCCGACCCCGCTCGCCCTGCTCGAAGAGACGATCACGGTGGTGCGCACCCTGCTGCGCGGTGAGACGGCCACGCTCGACGGCCGGACCGTGCACATCGACGGCGTACGGCTGGTCCACCCGCCCGCCGAGCCCCCGCGCATCGTCTCGGGCGTCGTACGCCCCCGCTCCCTGGAGCTGTCCGGCCGCGCGGCCGACGGCACGGTCATGGCCGAGGGCCAGGGGCCGGCCGCGATCGCCGCCGCGCTCGGCCATATCGCGAAGGGGCGCGCCGCCGCGGGCGCCGGCCGGCCGCATGAACTGATCGTCTTCACCCATCTGTGTGTGGCCGACGACCCCGAGCACGTGGCGACGGCCTCCGCGCCCGTACGCGACGAGTACTCCGAATGGCTCGGTATCCCGCGCGAGGAGGTGTTCCTCGCGGCGGGCGACGCCGCCACCGCGGCCGAGCGGGTCCGGGCCCTGTGGGACGCGGGCGCGGAGACGGTCGTGCTGCGCCCGGTGGGGGAGGACGCGCTGCCCCAGGTGCGCGCGGCGCTGGCCGCGTTGGAGCGCTGACCGCCGCTGACGGACCGTCTCCGATTGCGCACGCTCCGGACACCGACTTAGCGTAAATGTAACAAATAGGGCATGCGGGGCGTGTCGCCCCGGTGTCCTTCCTCGTCTATGTCGTCGTGTGGAGGATCCATGTCGGTGATGACTGGCGCCCAACCCCTGCAACAGACAGGGCCCCAGATGGGTCAGCAGCAGCTCGGCCAGATCGTGCAGCAGGCGATGCAGCAGGCATGCCAGCAGGCGAGTCAGCAGATCGCCCAGCGCATGCAGCACACCGTCCAGCAGCTCCAGCAGATGAACCAGCAGGGCATGGGGCAGCACGCGCACCCCTACATGGCCATGGCGCTGCACTACTCGCTGCGCAGCGGGATCCGGCAGGCGGTCGAGCAGGCCGTGCAGCAGGCTCTGCCGATCGCGGTCATGACGCTGATCCAGCAGCAGGGCATCGGCATGGGCCAGCAGGGCATGGGCCAGCAGGGCATGGGTCAGCAGGGCATGGGGATGCAGCCGGGCATGGGCCAGCCGGGGATGGGCATGGGCATGGGCCAGCCCGGGATGGGCCAACCGGGCATGGGCATGGGCATGCAGGGATTCGGCCAGCAGCCGTACCAGCAGTACCAGCAGCCCGGTTTCGGCTTCGGCCAGATGGGCCAGCAGCCGTACGGCATCGGCTGACGCAGCCCGGGTTGACGCGGTGCGGTGTGCCGGGAGCGGTTCCCGAGCACACCGCATCACCGTGGGGGCGCGGCCCCCGGTCGCCGGATCAGGAGCGCGAGGACGACGTGGGTGTGGTGAAGGTGGACGTGATGCTCAAGAACAGGTCCGAGAACGACAGCGACGGCGGATCCGGGAGCGCGAACCAGCCCGCCCGCGCGGGCAAGGAGGAGGGGCCGCGCAAGAAGAGCACGCGGCGCGCCGTCGCGGTGCGGCCGCGCCGCGAGCGGTACTTGGTGACGCCGCTGCCCCAGCACCTGCTCCCGCCCGGCGTGGCCGCGCTCGACATGGACACGGTGTGCGAGCGGCTGGGCCGGATGCCGGAGGTCGCGGTGGTGCGCCGGCTCCGGCCCTCGGGCAAGCCGGACCAGGCGGCGCCGCCCCTCTGCTGCCCGGAGATCGCGGTGGTCGAGGCGGCCGAGGAGCAGGTGCCGTCGATGCGGTCCGTGCACGTTCATGTGGAGCCCGACCTTCCGCTGAACGGCGCGGGCGCGGGGGCGGCCTCCGGTCCGGTGGCGGGGCTGATGCCGCTGGCCGACCCGGGGCTCATCGCCCCGCTGGACGCGCCCGTGGAGGTCACGCTGCGGGTCTGCGGCCCGGACGAGGAGCCGTTGGCCGGGGCCGGGGTGTTCCTCATCGGGGCGTCCTGGCCGGTCCAGGGCATCACCGGCGCCGACGGGACGGCGCGGCTGGCGCTGGCCACCGAGACCGCGCAGTCCCTCCAGGCCCTGTACGTCCGCCCCGCGAGCGGCTATGTCGACCGCTGGATCCACCGCCCCGACCTGTCCGCCACCCAGGAGAACCTGGTCACCCTCACCCCGCTGACCAAGGCATACCCGGGTCTTGAGGAGCGGCAGCAGTACGGCTGGGGCCAGCAGGCCATGCGGCTCGACCGACTGCCGCCCACGTTCCGCGGTTTCGGCGTGAAGGTCGCGGTCATCGGCTCCGGCGTGGCCGCCGAACACCCCGATCTGAAGGACCGGGTGCGCTCCGGGGTGGATCCGGTCGGCGGTACGGAACGGGGCTGGGCCCACGACGCCATCGGCACCGGCACCCACGCGGCGGGCGTGATCGCCGCCGCCGACACCGGCCCCGGCGTCATCGGCATCGCCGTCGACGCCCGCATCGAGGCCTGCCGGGTGCTGCCCGGCGGCCGCTTCAGCGACCTGATCGCCGCGCTCGACCACTGCATCGAGACCGAGGTCGACATCGCCCATATCGCGGTGGCCACCCCGTACTCCTCCGCGCTGGTCGCGCGCAAGCTCGCCGACGCCCACGCCGCGGGCGTCGCCTGCGTCGCCCCGGCGGGCGACTCCGGCGGGCCGGTCGCCTTCCCGGGCTCGCTGCCCACCGTGTTCACCGTCGGCGCGCTGGGCGCCTTCGGCTCGTACCCGCCCGACACCTCCCAGGCCACCCACGCGGGCCCGCCCCTGACCCCGGAGGGCCTGTTCGCGGCGCGGTTCAGCGCGTACGGCCCCGAGGTCGACGCCGCCGCGCCCGGTGTGGCGGTGCTGTCCTGCTCGGCGCGCGGCGACTACGCGGCGCTGGACGGCACCGGCCCGGCCTCGGCCCATGTCGCCGGGCTCGCGGCCCTCGTCCTGGCTCACCACGAGGATTTCCGGGGCCACTTGCCGCCCCGGGGACCGGGCCGGGTCCAGCGGCTGTTCGAGATCATCGCCGCGAGCTGCCGCCCGCTGGCGCTCCCCGGCACCTGGGAAGCGGCGCGCACCGGCCGCGGTCTGCCCGACGCGCTGGTCGCGCTGGGCCTGGCGCCCGGCGTGCAACTCGCCGCCACGGTCCCGTCCTACGCCTCGCCCATGGCCGGCTACGGCGCCACGCCCCAGTGACCTCGGCGGGTTCTGTCCCCTACCCGCCCCTTCCCTCAACTGGGGCTCCGCCCTCAGACCCCGGGAGTCCGGGGGGTGAGCACCCCCGCGGCGGAGCCGCACATCGGTGCCGTTCCCCACCCCGCCCCGCGGGGCTCCACTGCATGGCAGGGGCTTTGCCCCTGGACCCCCGGGGTCTGGGGCGGAGCCCCGGGGGAGCTGTACCCATGTGCGGCTCCGCCGCGGGGCAGCCGCAGGCGTCGAGATCCGCCGGACAGGGGCGGGGGGACGGGGTTGGACGCGGGGGACATGGTGCGACTGCGGCGTACCGGGCTGTCGGTGAGCCGCCTGGGGCTCGGGCTGGCCTCCATCGGCGGCCTCTTCGCCCCCGTACCCGCCGCGCAGGCCGCCGCCACCGTCGACCGCGCCTGGGAGCTCGGCGTACGGCTCTACGACACCGCTCCCGTCTACGGATACGGGCGCTCGGAAGCGCACGCCGGAGCTGCCCTCGCGCGGCGCCCGCGCGGGCAGTACGTCCTGTGCACCAAGGTGGGCCGGCTGATCGAGCCCGGCGGGCCCGACACCCAGCCCATCTGGGCCGACCCTCCGCCGGGCGTCGGGCCCCGCCTGGACCACACCTACCCGGCGGTGCTGCGCTCGGCGGCGGAGAGCCTGGACCGGCTCGGCCTCGACCGGGTCGACGTGCTCCACATTCACGACCCCGACGAGGACTACCCGACGGCCGTCACCGAGGCATACCGGGCCCTGGCCGAGCTGCGCCGCGACGGCGTCATCGGCGCGCTCTCGCTCGGGGTCAACCACGCCGACGTCGCGGCCCGCTTCCTGCGGGAGGCCCCGCCTCCGGGGCCCGACTGCGTGCTGCTCGCCGGCCGGTACACGCTGCTCGACCACTCGGGGCCGGCCGAGTTGCTGCCGCTGTGCGCCGAGCGCGGCGTCGCCGTCATGGCGGCCGGGGTCCACGGTGCGAAACGCCGTCGCATCACTCCGTAACGCATCTGATACGCTCAGTGCGTGGTCGGGGGCGACAGCCAAGTCCCCGACAACCCGAGCGAGTCCCGTACTTGCTCCGGCGGCCGGAAGGGCCGTCGTCGGACAGGCGTGACCTGTCAAACTCCCCGGAGCGATCCAGGGGAGAGTCTCCCGGATTCATCGGGGAGAGAACTTCAACAGTCCGGTCTGCTGGCCGACCGACCCCGGGGCGTCCATCATCGGGATCCCCGGGGTGGACCGGGCGGCGATGTTGACTGGTCGGCGCCTGCCTAGGCGCTGAACCGGGACACTCGCAGCGGGGTCAGCGGTCCCAGATCTTGCGGTACGCCTGGCGGTAGCCCTCGGAGTCCCAGGACAGCGCGCCACCGCTGTTGGCGGCGGTGGTGATGTGCACGGGGGCGACGTATCCGCTGGCCGGCTGGCCCGAGAAGGCGCGGTTGAACTCGTCGACGATCTGCCAGCCCTGCTCGGAGAGCGGCTCGGGCACCGTCGCGGCCTGGTACTGCTTGCGGTTCACGCGCTCGAAGGCCGACGGGTCGCCGTCACCCGCGCCGATGTTGAACGGGGCGCCGTCGCCGGCCTTCCCCGCGGCGCGCAGCGCGGGGGCGCCGTGGCGGAAGTACAGGTCGTTGATGGCGACGGAATAGGTCCACTGGTCCCCGAAGCGCTTGAGCAGCGCGGAGACCTCCTTGATGGAGCGGCTGTTGGCCTCGGGGATGGGGATGTTCCTGTAGTCAAGCAGCTTGACGTCGGAGCAGGTGGCCAGCTCCTTCTTGATCAGCTCGGACTTGTTCCTGGGGAAGTCGGACGTGGTGTCGGTGAACACGACCACGCCCGCGCGGCCGTTGGACCGGGCGATGATCCAGTCGGCGCTGATCTTCGCGACGTCCTCGACCCTGGACGTCACATTGCTGAAGAGTTCCGGATCCTTGCTGGGGCCGGGGGCGACGGTGGCGTGCCAGCCGATCACCGGGATGCCGGCCGCGTTGGCCCGCCGGACCTCCTTGGGGACGATCTCGGGGCCGAAGCCGCTGATGACGATGCCGTCCGCCTTGATCCGGAAGGCCTCCTCGAAGGCGGCCTTGACGCCGGCGGTGGTGCCCTTGCCGTTGATGGTCCGGGAGTGCCAGCCGACGACCTTGGCGGCCTCCTCGACGCCTTGGGCGACTCCGGCGGGGCCGGGGTTGGCCAGGGTGTGGGCGATGAAGACGATCGTCTTGCCGCGCACGGCCTTGGGTCCGGTGGTGGGTCCGGTCCAGGGGGCGTCCACGTCCTCGGCCTTCTCGACGGCCTTCTTGGCCTTGGCGAGCACGGTGGGGCAGCCGGGCTTGGAGGAGCCCGATCCGGACACACTGGTGTCGGAGTCCGGGTCGCAGCCGGCGGCGGTGGCCACGGCCAGGAGCGCGACGGCGGTCGCGACCGCCTTGCGGGTGGGGTGCACGGGTCTCCTCGCGGGCAAGAGGGGGCTACGACTTCGAGGTGGCGGAAAGCAGCGTATGGGTGGGGGGAAGACAGGTTACGGGTCACCCGCCCCCCGGGCGTCGGGACGTCCGGTGAAGGGTGTTCAAAGTGCCGTCAAGCGCGGCTTTTCGGTGGGCAAATGCCGCAGAAAGCCCATGTTTCCTGGTCTTAATCGCCTATGCCTTGCGCGCTTCCCTGCAAGCGGTAGTGTTCACCGCCGGTCGGACTGTGGCGCGATTCCATCGCTCGCACGCGGGCGTGTGCCGTCGTGCGCGCGCGTGAGCTGAGAGCGTCATGCTCCCCCGGACGTCGGCGGTCTGCACCAACCACACCTCGGTCACCGCTCAGAAGCCCTTGAAAGGAGGCCGGGTGTCTGTGGACACGGTGGACCCGTCGCCGGAAGCCGACTCGTCCGACTCGTCCGACAGCGCGCCGCCGACGCCGCGGTCCGGCCGGAGGGCCGGGGCCCTCCTCGACCGATGGCCGTTCCGGCGGAAGATCAACGCCCTGGTGATCGTGCCCGTCGCGGTCGTCGGCGTGCTGCTGGCCATCGGCGTCACCGGCCAGGTGAACGAGGCTCAGGACGCCGGGCGCCTTGCCGACCAGGTGCGTGACAGCGAGCGGGTCGCGGCGCTGATCAACGACGTCCAGGCCGAACACCGCCAGGCGCTGCTGCTGTCCGTGCAGCACGACGCCCTCCGGCCCGGCACCGCCCTGCCCTCGACCAACGCCTACCGCAAGGCGCAGCGCCGGACCGACGAGCAGGCCGCCGCCGTGCGTTCGGCGTTCGGGTCGGGCCTGCCGAAGGAGGAGGAGCAGGCGCTCGACTACGTCGGGGGCCTGTCCGTGCTGCGCGACAAGGTCGAGCGGGGCTCGCTCTCGGCCTCCAACATCAGCCCGGCGTACGCCTCCGCGGTCGACTACCTGATCGACGGCATCGGGCTCGACCACTCCTCCGCCGCCGCCTCGTCGTCCTCGGTCACCCGGCTGGTCGACGCGGCGCTGCGCGCCGACGCCGCCCACGCGGCCTTCGAGAGCGGGGTCTTCTCCGCGCAGACCCAGGACGCCAACGCCCTCACCGAGTACACCCGGGCGGTCGGTGCCCACGCGGAGTACGCGTACCAGGCGGAACGGTTCAGCAGGATCGCCACCCCGGCCCAGGTCCTGGCCCTGGGCGGCATCGAGCGCAACGCCGAGCAGAACGGCATCGCCGACCAGTTCGCGGAGCTCCAGATCGATCCGAGCTCCCTTCAGGGCCAGTCGCCCGAGCAGCTGCGCAAGGTGATGGCCACCGGAACCCGGCAGGCCGAGGCGCGTCTCGACATCACCCAGTCGCTCATCGGGCAGATCGCCGACCAGGCCGACAGCCTCTCCAAGAACGCCCTGGAGAAAGCGCTGGCCATGCTCGGGCTCGCCCTCCTCGGCTTCGTCGTCTGGCTGACCTTCGCCGTCCTGGTCCGCCGCTCGGTCGTACGCCCCCTGGAGCGGCTGACCGGCGCCGCGCGGGAGGTGGTCGACGTGGCGGGCGAGGAGCTCGCCCGGGTCGAGTACGACGAGTCGGCGGAGCGCGCCCCGCTGCGCCCGCACCCGATCCCCGTCCCGGTCCGCGACGAGATCGGCGACCTGGCCGAGGCCTTCAACCAGGTGCAGGTCACCGCCGCGGCGCTGCTGGAGCGGCAGGTTCTGAGTCGGCGCAACGTGGCCGAGATGTTCGGCAACGTCGGGCGCCGCGTCTCCAACCTGACCTCGCGCCAGCTCATGCTGATCGACTCCGTCGAGCGCGAGGAGACCGACCCCGAGGTCCTGGAGCGGCTCTACCGCATCGACCACATCGCCGTACGCCTCCAGCGCAACGCCGACAGCCTGATGCTGCTGGCCGGTATCCGGGAGGCCGACGTCGAGGCCCGGCCGACCACCCTCGCCAACGTCATCCGGGCCGGCCTCGGCCGGATCGAGGGATTCCAGCGGGTGTCCCTGCGGTCCGAGACGGAGATCACGGTCGCGCCCGACATCACCGGCGACCTGACGCTGATGCTCGCCGAACTGCTGGAGAACGCGGTCTCGTTCTCCCCGTCCCACACCCCCGTCGAGGTGGTCGTCCGGCCCGGTACCGACGTCACCTCGGCCGGCGGGGCGCTGATCGAGATCATCGACCACGGCCTCGGGATGAGCGCGGAGCGGCTCGCGGAGGAGAACGCCCGGCTGGTCCACCGGGAGCGGCTCGACCTCGTACCGAGCAAGGTGCTCGGCCTGTTCGTGGTCGGCACCCTGGCCCGGCGCTGGGGCGTACGGGTCGAGTTGAGCCGCACCCCCGGCGGCGGCGTCACCGGCACCGTCTGGATCCCGGCCCCGCTGCTGCTCACCGTCAGCCCGCTGGACCCGGCATTGCCCACGGACACGCCGGTGGTTGCGGGGAAGGCCGCGGGCGAGGGCGCGGGCAAGGACGCCGCCGCGGTCGGCACCGTGTGGGAACTCCCCGCCAGGCCGGACCCGCTGACCAAGCCCGTGCGGACCTCCGCCTCCGCCGCGCCGTCGGGGCCGGGCGGGCTGCCCCGGCGCATCCCGACCCGGAAGGCGACGGAACGGACCCCCGGGGCCGCCGCCGACGCCACACAGCCGACCTCCGCCGCACCTCTCTCCGCACCGTCCTCCCGGCCGCTGCGCAGGCGGGTGCGGGGAGCGACCCTCACCAAGACCACCCCGGCGGCCCAGGTCGTCCCGGCCGAGCTCCGGCCCGTCGACGCCGAGGCGGTCCGTACCGAACTCGACGAGTTCGAGGCCGCCGTACGCAAGGCCGAGCAGGACAGCGCCGCCACCCCGACGGAGCCGGCTCCGTCCCACCACCACAGCACCAGAAAGGAGTCGGGCAGTGACCACGCCGACAGATAACGGCAGTTCCGAGGAGCGGACGGAACCCACCGATCTGCGGGCCGCCGCGGCCGACTTCACCTGGCTGCTCGACCGGTTCGCCGGCGAGACCGCCGGTGTGGTGGACGCCATCGCGGTGTCCTCCGACGGGCTGCTGATCGCTGTCTCCCAACTGCGCGAGCAGGCCGACTCGGAGCGGCTCGCCGCGATCGTGTCCGGCATCACCAGCCTCGCCGCGGGCGCCTCCGGCAACTACGGCCTCGGCGGCCTCAACAAGGTCATCATCGACCTGGAGGGCGGCCATGTGCTGGTGTCGGCCATCGGCAGCGGCGCCGTGCTCGGCGTGGTGGCCTCGAAGGAGGCGAAGCTGGGCAATATCGCCTATGAGATGGCCCTGTTCGCCAACCGGGCCGGGGCCGCGCTCACTCCCCAGCTGGTGCTGGAGCTGAAGAAGAGCGCCGGCGCCACCCCGTCCGGCTGACCCGTCCCACCACACGGGGCACAGGGCACAGGCATGTCGGAAGGGGATCGTGATGGCCGCCGGTGAATCAGTACCGCACGAGTCAGCGGACGGCGCGTGGGACCGGCCGGAGTCGGCCGGGCGCCCCTCCGCGGTCCGGCCGTTCCTGCTGACCGCCGGCCGGGTGTCCGGGAGCGGCGCCGCGCCGTCGCTCCCGGTCGAGGCCCAGGTCGTGGCGACCTCGTCGGGGCTCTCCGCCCTGCACTCGCTCACCTTCGAACACCACGACCTCGTCGCCGCCTGCCGGCGCCCGCAGTCGGTGGCGGAACTGGCCGCCCGGCTGCGACTGCACCTCAACGTGGTCCGGGTGCTGGCGGGGGATCTGTGCACCGCCGGCCATCTGGCGGTCCATGTGCCGGACGCCAGGGCGACCCAGGACATCTCCGTACTGCGAAGGGTTATCGATGGGCTCCGTGCCGTCCCCGACTCCCGGGGCAAACTCCGCGACAGCAGCTGAACAGCCGCCGCTGCCGGTCAAGCTGGTCATCGCCGGCGGCTTCGGGGTCGGCAAGACCACGGCCGTGGGCTCGATCTCCGAGATCCGGCCGCTGACCACCGAGGCCGCGATCACGGAGGTCGCGGCGGGCGTGGACGATCTCACGCACACCCCCGGCAAGACCACCACCACGGTCGCCATGGACTTCGGCTGCATCACCATCGACCCCACGCTGAAGCTCTATCTGTTCGGCACCCCCGGCCAGGACCGCTTCGGCTTCATGTGGGACGACGTGGTCGAGGGCGCCCTGGGCGGCCTGGTGATCGTGGACACCCGCCGCCTGGACGACTGTTACGCGGCGGTGGACTACTTCGAGCACAAGGACATCCCCTTCGCCGTGGCCGTCAACGCCTTCGATGGCGAGGTGCAGCACGAGCTGGACGAGGTGCGGTGGGCGCTGGACGTCTCCGAGCACGTGCCGCTGATCGTCTTCGACGCCCGGGAGCGGGGCTCGGTCCGGGACGCGCTGCTGGTCGTCCTCGACATCGCCCTGTCGCGGGCGGAGAGCGCTGCCGCGAGCTGACGCCGGGCGTCGCGTCGGTGTGGTGGTGGGGGAGGAGGATGGACGGATGACCGCCGACTCGCGTGCCCATTCGTTCAACGCCGCCGCCGCCCAGTACGCCGCGAACCGCCCCTCCTACCCGCCCGCGCTCCTGGACACCGTCGAGCGGCTCATGGACCGCCCCCTCGCGGGCGCCCGCGTCGCCGACGTCGGCGCGGGCACCGGCATCGCGACGGTCCTGCTGCGCGAGCGCGGCGCGGAGGTGATCGCCGTCGAGCCCGGCGACGGCATGGCGGCCCAGTTCCGCCGCACGCTGCCCGACGTCCCGATCGTCCGGGGCGACGGCAACGCCCTGCCGCTCGCCGACGCGTCCCGCGACCTGATCACCTACGCGCAGTCCTGGCACTGGACCGACACCGGCCGCTCCGTCCCGGAGGCGCTGCGCGTGCTGCGTCCTGGCGGCACGCTCGCGCTCTGGTGGAACACCTCGGCCCTCGACGTGCCGTGGATCGCGGCGCAGCACGAGCGCGTCGCGCGCCACTGCGGGGTGAAGCCCCCCGCCTCCTCGCCCGGGGAGCGCCCCGACGACAGCCGCGCCATCGAACTCGCCGGCCTCGCAGGCCTTGCCGTCGTGCGCCGCCACCTGCGCTGGAGCCGCGTCGTCCCGCTCGACACGCACCTCGCCAACATCTCCAGCCACTCGGCATTCCTCGTCCTCGGCGAGAGCGGCACCCGCGCCTTCCTCACCGAGGAGCGCACCCGCCTGCGGGAGCTGTTCCCCGACGAGACGGTGGAGGAGACCTATGTGGTCGACCTCCTGGTGGCCACCCGTCCCTGAGCTACTCCGAGGCTTCCGTATCGGCGGTGGCGCGGCCGGCCAGCCGCTCGTAGCGCTGCCTGGCGGCCTGCGGGGTGCCGAGCCCGAGCCCAAAGGCGATCTCCTGCCAGGTCATGCCGCGGCCCCGCGCCATCTGGAGGAGCCCGGTCTCCAGCTCGTCCATCTCCCCGCGCACCAGCGGCACCAGGCTCAACGCGGCGGTGATATCGGCCTGATCCACCTCCGGCTCCCCGTCAACCGGCCGCGCGGCCCCGGAGAGCAGGAACGACACCAGCCGGACGGCCTCGTGCGGCCCGATGACCGAGGGATGGACCTGCCGGCGGCGTTGCTCGTCGGTCGCGGCGTGCCGCTCGGCGATGCGCAGCAGGGACGCGTACACACGGTGGGCTCGCGCCTGCTCGGGCCGCGGGGGCGTGAAGGGGTCGTCGGTGTGCTGATCAGGGGTCGCTGACATGAGATCAGGATGGGGTGACGCACAGGTTGATGTCAACTATCTGTTTTAAACGAATCGTTTATAGTGAGAGGGTGTTGTCATGGGCAACGCAACAGCACACACCCTCCGCGAATTCGCGGAAACCCTGGTCCGGCTCGGTATAGCGACGGAGGAACAGGCCGCGACCGGCCTGGCGGAGGCCGAGGCGATCGGCATGGACCTCGACGAGGAGTTCGAGGACACCGACGAGCTGACGTTCCTGGTCGGCGAGTGCGGCCTCGGCTTCCAGACGCCCGAAAAGGTCTCGGGCTACCTCGAGGACGGCTACGCGGAGCTGCTGTTCGACGCGGCCGCGTGCGCCGGCGGCTCGGTGGTCGTCGACGACGTCGCACTGGTGAAGGACGAGGACGGAGAGGAGTACCTGCACTTCCGCCGCAACGGCCGGTCGATATGGCACCCGACGGAACACCTCTCCGACAGCACCCGCTACATGGACTGGAACGCGGCCTTCGACGCCATAGGCGACCTTGTGCCCGGCAACGACGACCCGCGGAGCTTCCACCAGCTGGACGAGGACTCCTACGACGCATGGTGGCTCCTGCTGACCCCCGGACAGGCCAAGGGTCTGGAGGAGTTCGGCCTCCCGATGCCCGTGGAGCTCGGCCGCTGGGTGCGCGACGGGATGCCCGCGGCGGAACCCGAGACGCCCGCCTGGTACATGGAGGACGACCGCCTCCACGCGAGCGAGGAGTCCCGCCGGTGCCTCGACGCCTGGCTGGCCCCCATGGACGCCGCACTGGACCGCTGGCGAACGGCCTACCTGCCCGACGACTTCCCCTTCGACTACTCCCTGGACTCGCTCTCGGCGCTGGAACGGCTCGTACTCGCCCGCTTCGACGGCCCCGCCGCGCTGGAGGCGGCGGTCGGAGACGAGTTCTTCGCGGGCGCGGTCAGATACGTCGGAGAGACCGCGCTGCGGCTCTGGCCGTGCCGCTGGACGTACCAGCACTCCGACGACCCCTACTCGGTCTCGGCCAACGAACCGATGATCCGTTCCAACGCCCCGGACGGTTTCGCGGGGGAGTTCTCACCCGACTACGTACTGCGGACCCTTGTGAAGGAGCGCACATCCCATGACATGCGAGAGCGCATGAGCTGCGTCGGCGAAGCGGTCGACGACTACCACAAGGTGCTCCGCGCCCGCGCCCACGGCGGCTGACCGGGGGGCAGCTTTAGATCGTGTCCAGTTGGTCGGCCAGATCGGCCAGGTCGTCGGCGTACAGGTCGAACCGGTCCGAGGAGGTGGGCGGGTCTCCGACGGGGCGGGTGACGTAGGCGGTGCGCAGGCCGAGGCGCTGCGCTCCGCGCAGGTCCCAGGCGTGGGCGGCGACCATCAGCAGCCGCTCCGGCGGTCGTCCGGAGACGGTGACGGCCAGCTGGTAGACCGCCGGGTCCGGCTTGTAGGTCCGGGCGTCCTCGGCGGACAGGGCCTGGTGCCAGCGCAGCCCGGCGTGGGCGTTGAGCCCCAGCAGCGCCGTCCGGCTCGCGTTGGAGAGTCCGATCAGCGGGAACCGTTCGGCGAGCCGGGCGAGCCCTGCCACGGTGTCGGGCCACGGCGGGAGCCGGCGACCCGACAGCGCCAGCGCCGCTACGGCGGCCGGGTCGTCGACTCCGGCGGCGTCGGCGACGAGCCGGGCGGCTTCCCGGTCCAGGGCGTCGCCGGCGAGGTAGGGCCGGCCGCCGTCGAGGATGCGACGCTGCTCGCGGTCGATGTGCTGCTGCCACACTGACAAGAGCCGCTCGGTCCTGGGAGCGTCGAGCGACGGGTCGAGTTCACGAATGCCGGCGCGGAGTCCGGCGGGTTCGTCGACGAGCGTGCCGAGCACGTCGAACACGACGGCATCGATCTCCAGCACTGACATGGGCGAGCTCTCCCGGACGAAGCTATGTAAGGGCTAAAGTGGCTGTTAACCGAACGTAGCGAGAGGTTCGCCAAGGATGCAAGTCACGTTGGACGATTACGCCTGGGCGGCGGGGGTCGCGACCGACCTGGTCAACACCACCGCCGAGGTCTGGCGCGGCGACGACCACCTGCCCGACCTGGCCGCCCTCGTCGCGTTCACCGACCTGCACGGCGACCAGTCCACAGACGACGAGGTTCCCGGCGCACTGTCCGAACTCGCCCGCCGCGCACGCACCGCCGACCTCCATGCGGTCCACGCCCTCCGGGAGACCGTGCGCGACCTGATCGATCACCCCGACCGCGCCCGCCTCATCGCCGGCGCCACCACGCTCACCTCACCCGCCCAGGGCGCCACCCTGATCCCCGACCCCGCACACGGGAACCGCACACGCTGGGCCGTCCCACTCCGTGCCGGAGCAACGATCGCCGACGCCCTCTCGCTGATCTGCGGCATTGGCATCCTCGGGGTCGTACACACCCTCGGCGAGCAGCGATTCCGCCCGTGCACCGCGCCCACCTGCCGGGGAGCGTTCATCGACACCACCCGGCCCGGCAGCCGCCGCTACTGCATGCCCGGCCTGTGCGGCAACCGCGTCAACGTCGCCAACCACCGCGCCCGCACCCGCCAAGCCCCAATACGCGACCGGCGCCCCAGCTCCGAGTAGGCCCTGCTCGGCGATGGACGTCAGCCTGGAGCAGGCCAGTCCTTCGGTATCCGCACCTTCGCGGCCTGTCGCAGGGCCTCGCCGTAGTGACGCATCTCGACATGAGCGGACACCGTGTGAAGCCTCACGTTCGTGGGGCCGAAAGACAGCCAATGCACGTCCGTGGCCTCACCCACCCGTGTTGCGTAGGACTTGGCCTCTGCGAGGTGGGCTGTCACCGCGTCTGCATCCTCGGCACGGGCAGCGATCACGCTTGCCCCGAGGTGAAGTTGCCCGGCAACCGCCTGCCTCTCCCGGGTCTCAGGGGATAGCTCCAGCAGCCCATGACCGGAAGCGACCAACCTCTGTCCGATGGTGTACTCGCCCTCCCGGAAGTAGACGAGCGCACGCATGTACTGGCGTACTGCGGACAGCAGCGGGTCGGAAGCCCTGGACGCGGCCCAGTCCATACGATCCAGAGCCACCGTCGACACGTCGTAGTAGCCCAGTTTCACGGCCAGGTCATGCGCGGTGCGGTAGGTACTCGACAGCGCAGCCCACAATACGGACGACGGGGACCGATACGCGGCTGTGGTGATCTCCGCAATCGTGTCGGGGAGATCAACAGCAGCATCGTGGAGCCTTGTAGCTCGGACCAGCTGACACAGCCCCTCGGCAGCTGCGACGAGCTGCGGAGTGGGCCGAGGCGTGATCGTAGGGTCGGCCCCCAGATCGTAGAGGTCGAGGGCTTCACGGATCGGCCGGACCAGCGCGGCCAACCGGTCTTGCTGGAGCTCGGTCACGTAGGGCTGACCGGTCAACGCCCTGACGTCGATGCTCAGGGCCTTGGCGACAGCGGCCACCAGGGCAGGGCTGGCCGGCTTGTGCCCGGACTCAACCTGGGTGAGCAGGCTGTACGAACAGGGCACCTTCTGAGCCAGCCCGCGCTGAGTCAGTCCAGTCCGTTTCCGGTGATGTGCGATCCGAGTGCCTGTGTGTTCGTCGCCGGGGAGCGGCATGCATGCCTCCCTTTCGTGACTCACTCAACGGAAACGCTACCCGCCCGGCCACGGAAGGCTACGGTGAACGGTGATCTCGGCCCCGATCGAGCAGGGTTTGCGGGTAAGGGGTGCGACGCGGTGAACTGCCGCCATGACCGCGAACCGCGTCTTGTACCTGTTGGGAAGCGCCGCACCACCCGTGCTGAACATCGCCGGCGTCATCGAGCAAGCACAGGCCGCCGACTGGGATGTCTGCCTCGGATTGACCCCCACCGCCGCACGCTGGCTCGAAGACGAGCTGCCGGCGTTGGAGGAGCGGACCGGGCACCCGGTACGCAGCCAGTACAAGCTGCCCCGAGAGCCGGACGTCTGGCCCCCCGCAGACGTCGCCGTCGTAGCGCCCGCGACCTTCAACACGATCAACCAATGGGCGCTGGGGATCACCGACAAGTTCATCGTCGGGGCGTGGCCGAGGCCATCGGCAAGGGCATCCCCACCGTGACCATGCCGTGCGTGAACGCCGCCTTCGTGCAGCACACACAGTTCGACACCAGCATTGCCACGCTGCGCGCGATGGGCGTACGCGTCCTGTACGGCGACGGTGGGTTCGTACCCAACAAGCCGGGCCAGGGCCGACCGGAAAACTATCCGTGGCACTTGGCCCTAGAAGCCGCCGCGTCAGCCGTCGGTGGGCCCGATTCCCGTGGGACATGAGCCGCCGTCGGACAGGTCACTTGGCTTGACGGCCGTGCCGACGAGCCTGTGCTGCTCTCCGGGCGTCCCCTGGGAAGGGCGTCAAGCGGCGTGCGGCACGAACGAGACCCGAGTTTCTTCCGTGTCGATTGACACGTCCAGTGCGGCGTCCAGTGCCTTGGCCAAGGTGCGTAGGAGTGGGAGCGTGGGCATGGTGCCGCCTCCTTCGAGGCGGTCGATGTCCTCCGTGGAGAGCCCCGTCCGCTCGGCGAGCGATGCCTGGTCGATGCCCAAGGCCGTGCGACGGTCGTAGACGGCCTGCCCGGGAAGAACCAACCGCCCGCCGCGTCCATGCGACGCAGGCCGCCCGGTCGGGGACCGTTGCCGAAGTCGCCGACATCGACCCCCATCCCGGCCAGGTCGGTCAGCTGCCCCGCGAGGCGCTCCACTTCGGTCACCACGTGAGCGGGGATGCCACCTGCAACGTGGGCGTGATCGGGGTCGTACTCCCAGCGCCAACCAGTGCTCACCGCGGCGGGAGGCCGAGCGCGGCGTGTGCGTCGTCCAGGATCTTGCCGATCGCGGACGCGGCGCGTCGGGCCTGCGTCGCATCGCCGGTCTCGGCGGTGTCCTCCCAGTGACGGAACTCTTTCGCGAGATTCGGCTGCCGCTGAATGTGGACGTAGACGGCCCACTGGGCGATGAACCGCTGGAGGGGGGAAAGATCGGAAGCCTGACGGGACTGATCGGCGGCCTGATCCAGCTCCCGGGTGAAGGAGGGCAGTGCGGCGGGGGCGATCTGCGCGACGGCCTGGCGGAGGGCCGTGACGGTGGCGGAGGGCTGAGGGATGAGTGGCTGCCCGGCGCTGGAGGTGGTCATTGCTGCTCCCATGGGCGAGATTCTTATCCCTGGGAGCAGCGTATCGAGTGCGGGCTCGACCACATCGCCCGAACGAGTGAGGACGCGGCCCTTCAGCTCCCAGCGGGGGCCACCCCGATCGGGCAGGAAACACCCGTGCCGCCGATGCCGCAATAGCCGGCCGGGTTCTTGTCCAAGTACTGCTGGTGATATGCCTCCGCCGCGTAGAAGGGGCCGGCGGGGAGGATTTCGGTGGTGATGTCGCCGTAGCCGGACTTGGTGAGGACGGACTGGTAGGAGGCGCGCGAGGCCTCGGCCTCGGACTGCTGCTCGGGGGAGTGGGTGTAGATCGCCGAGCGGTACTGGGTGCCGACGTCGTTGCCCTGGCGGAAGCCCTGGGTGGGGTCGTGGGACTCCCAGAAGAGCTTCAGCAGGGCGGCGTACGAGGTGACGGAAGGGTCGTAGACGACGCGGACCGCTTCGGTGTGGGCGGTCAGGCCGCTGCACACCTCTTCGTAGGTGGGGTTCTGGGTGTGGCCGCCCTGGTAGCCGACGAGGGTGGTCCAGACGCCGGGGGCCTGCCAGAACTTGCGCTCGGCGCCCCAGAAACAGCCGAGGCCGAAGTCGGCGATCAGGAGGCCCTCGGGGTAGGGGCCGGACAGCGGGTTGCCGAGGACGGTGTGGCGCTCGGGGACGGGGAATCCGGGTTCGGCTCGGCCCTTGAGCGCTTCCTCGGCGGAGGGGAGGTGGGACTTCTGGCGGCTGAACAACATCAATGGCTCCTAGGCTCCACATCGGGGAAGCGGTGGGTCGAAGCGGTCGGTGGGTCGTGGCGGCGGGGGCGCACGTCCTATAACAGGGTGGGGCGGTGGGCCATTCCAGGCGCCCCCGCACCCCTCAGCGCGGCAGCGTCGCCGGCGTGCCGCCCCGGCCCTCCCAGCCGGCCACCGCCAGCGCCCGGTAGACCGCGTACTCGGCGGCCGGGTCCGCGCCGTACGACCACGGGATCGCGCCCACGTGGCCGTCCACATGGCGGAGCTGCTCCATTGCCTCCGCGTAGCGCTCGGCGCGCACCAGGAACCAGATCAGCAGGTGGCGGACGTGGGGCTGGACCGGGTGGTCGGCCGGGGCCTCGCCGACCGCGAAGAGGGCGCCCTCGATGGCGCGGCTGACCACCGCGCTCTGGTAGAGGGTGCGCACCAGGTTGGCCTCCGGGAGGTGCTCGAAGACCGCGAAGAGGGGGAGAGCGGGGAGGAGGGTCTTGGCCGGGGCGGAGCCGGCGGCTGCGTGGCTGAAGGAGTCGGCGAGCTCCTGCGAGCCGTGCCACTTCTCGCACCAGTAGTGGAGCGCGGCGAGGTGGGCGCCCATGTGGTGCGGGGCGCGCTCGGTGACCTTGGACCAGAGCTCTTCGAAGTCGGCCTGCCGGTACGCGAGGCCGCGGGCGACGCCGAGCTCGACGATGTACGGCACCGGGTCGCCGGGGGCCAGCAGCGCCGCCTCGCCGCAGACCGTACGCGCCTCCTCCAGGATCATCCGGAAGTCGTCCGACGACGGGTCGCGCAGCGCCCGGCGGACCAGGAACTCGGCGTGCACGGCGGCCGCGCCCGGGTCCTTGGGCGCCGAGACCCGCCAGGTGCGCAGCCACATGCCGCCCTGGCCCGGCGCGTGGGCCAGCTCGAAGGCGGCGGCGCCGGCCAGCGTCTGCACGCGCTGCCAGCGGAGCTCGGAGTCCGCGTCGGTGAGGGCCAGCAGCCGGGCGGCGGGCTGCCAGTCCTGGGTGCGCTGGACCTCCTCCAGCGCCTCCAGCAGCTCGCGGTCCGGGCCGGGCAGCCGTACGTCCAGCCGGTCCTGCGGCACGAAGCCGTACGCGCCCGGGTCCGTGGCGAGCACCCCGCCGCGTTTGGCCTCGTCGGTGCCGCGGATCCGGCGCAAGGCCGGCACGACGAGGACACCGCCGATCATGACGATCGCGATGAGGAAGATCAGATTCTCCATTGTTGTCCCCTGCTGTCCCCTGCTGCTCCGGTGCTGTCCCGGCTGTCCCGTGAGAAGTCGGGCCCGGTCCCCCTAGGAGGAACGCCTGAGCTCCAGACTATGTGCCCGCGGAGTGCTTGAACCCGGTAGCACCGCGGTGGGCATTACCCTCGGCCCCATGACCGACCAGCACACCCAGCAGCCCGCCCCGCGCGACGATGCGCAGCGCGGCACGCAGAGCTTCGAGACGCTCGCCATCCACGCGGGGCAGGAGGCGGACCCGCTCACGGGTGCCGTCGTCCCGCCGATCTACCAGGTCTCCACCTACAAGCAGGACGGAGTGGGCGGGCTCCGCGGCGGATACGAGTACAGCCGCTCCGCGAACCCCACCCGCACCGCCCTCGAGGAGAACCTGGCGGCGCTGGAGGGCGGGCGGCGCGGCCTGGCCTTCGCGTCCGGTCTCGCCGCCGAGGACTGCCTGCTGCGCGCGCTTCTGGTGCCCGGTGACCATGTCGTCATCCCGAACGACGCCTACGGCGGCACGTTCCGCCTGTTCTCGAAGGTCGCGGAGCGCTGGGGCGTGGAGTGGTCGGTCGCCGACACCTCCGACCCGGCCGCGGTGCGGGCCGAGCTCCGGCCCCGTACCAAGGTGATCTGGGTGGAGACGCCCAGCAACCCGCTGCTCGGCATCACCGACATCGCCGCCGTCGCCGACATCGCCCGCTCCGCCGGGGCCCGGCTCGTCGTCGACAACACCTTCGCCAGCCCCTATCTCCAGCAGCCGCTCGCGCTGGGCGCGGACATCGTGGTGCACTCGACGACCAAGTACATGGGCGGGCACTCGGACGTCGTCGGCGGCGCGCTGGTGGTCTCCGACCCCGCCCTCGGTGACGAACTGGCCTTCCACCAGAACGCGATGGGCGCCGTCGCCGGGCCGTTCGACTCCTGGCTGGTGCTGCGCGGCGTCAAGACCCTCGCCGTACGGATGGACCGGCACAGCGCGAACGCCACCCGCGTCGCGGAGCTGCTGGTCGCCCACCCCAGGGTGACCGAGGTCTTCTACCCGGGGCTGCCCGGGCACGCGGGGCACGAGGTGGCGGCCAAGCAGATGCGGGCCTTCGGCGGCATGGTCTCCTTCCGCGTCGCGGGCGGCGAGCAGGCGGCGGTCGACGTCTGCGACCGGGCGCGGCTGTTCACGCTCGGTGAGTCGCTGGGCGGTGTCGAGTCGCTGATCGAGCACCCGGGCCGGATGACGCACGCCTCGGCGGCGGGGTCGGCCCTGGAGGTGCCCGCCGACCTGGTGCGTCTCTCGGTGGGCATCGAGGCGGTGGACGATCTGCTGGCGGATCTCAGTCAGGCGCTGGCCTAGGGCTTGGATTCTGGCTGGATTTGGGCCCTCGCCAGGCTCTCAGCAGGCCCTCACCAGCCTTCGACCGGCGGGCTGGTGTCGGTCGGCGGCATCGTCCACGGCTGGACGATCGCCGCCCACACCGCGAAGGCGATCACCGCGGCGATCAGCAGGACCCAGCCGGCGGCCCGTACGGCGCGGAGGCGGCGCAGCATCCGCCGCCCCCGTGTCGCCGCCCGGCCGGGCAGGTCCGGGGGCACCGCCGGATAGGGGCCGTCCAGCATCCGGCGGACCTCGTCCTCCTTGCGGTCGGGGAAGCTCATGCCGGGGCCTTCGCGTCCCCGCGGCGCACCGCGGCCCCGGGCGCGGGCGCGGGCGCGGCCCCGGGCGCGGCCCCGGGCGCGGGCGCGCCCGGCGGGCGGCTGCGCATCAGCGTCACCGAGCGCGTACAGATCGCCCGTACCCGCTCGACCGGCAGCCCGAGGGCGGCCGCGGCCTGCTCCTCCGCCACGCCCTCATGCAGCCGTAACACCAGCACCAGGCGCTCCTGGGGGGTGAGCCGCCCCAGGAGGCCGCCGCGGGGGCGGCGGTAGCGCCAGGCGCGATGGGCGAAGAGGGCGGCGAGTTCCCCGCGGGTGCGGTCGTACGGGTCCTCCCCGCGCAGCCGGTCCCAGCGGGCGTAGGTGCGGGCGAGCGCGGTGGTCAGCAGGCGCTCGGCGTCCTTGGATTCCCCCGGTGGTTCCCCCGTCAGCAGTGTCGCCGCATGCAGCAGCCGACCGCCCGCCCCCGCGGCGAACGCCGCGAACTCCCGGGCCCGGCGGCTCTCCCGTGCTGCCCGCCTCTCGCGCACCAGCCCTCCGCCTCCTGCCCCCTTTGGGACACGGGTCCCTTTCAGGACACGGCAGTCACGGCCATCCGGTCAAGAGGCGTGACGTCAGGGCGCGTTGGGCCGGGAACCCCTAGGAGGCGGACGCCGCCTGGGGCACGGGGGCGTGCGCGGCGGCCAGCGCGACGTTGAAGCGGCCGAGCAGGTCGCAGAAGATGTCCCGCTCCTCCGCGGTCCACCCGTCGGTGACCTGCGCCATCAGCGCGCGCCGCGAGGACCGCACCTCCTCCAGGCGGGCCTTGCCGCGCGGGGAGAGCTGGAGCACGACCGCGCGGCCGTCCTCGGGGTGGGAGGTGCGCTTGACCAAGCCGGAGTCGACCAGCGGGGCGACCTGCCGGGTGACGGTGGACGAGTCGATGCCCATGCCCGCGGCGAGCGCCTTGACACCCATCGGCCCTTCCTGGTCGAGCCGGTTGAGCAGGAGATACGCGGCGCGGTCCATGGAGTTGCGGGCCTGTCCGACGCCGCCGAGGCGGGTCTGTTCGGCGCGCCGGGCGAAGACCGCGACCTGGTGTTGCAGGAGGTCGAGTACGCCGGTGTCGAGGTGGGTCGTCATGTCCGATTGGGTGGGCATGGACTAAGGCTCACTTCATGCGGTGGTCTGTGGGATGGGGCACAGAGTACGCGGCTGGGGGCCCGCCCGTACGGGGGCTGCAGAAACCTGCCGCCTCGATCCGGCCCTCCCTGGTGCACGTGGGGCGAGCTGCGAGACTTGGGACCATGGCCCCACGCACGACCCCCGCTTCCGGTACCTCTTCTTCCGGTATTCCGCAGTCCGCTTCCGGAGTCCCGGCTTCCGGTGTCCCGGCGTCCGCGATCACGCTCGACGAGGTGCGCGCGGCGCAGAAGATGTTGTCGGGGGTCTCCCGGGTCACCGCGCTCGAAGGCAGCCGCTATCTGTCCGGCCTGGTCGGTGCTCCGGTCCATCTGAAGTGCGAAAACCTCCAGCGCACGGGCTCCTTCAAGCTGCGCGGCGCCTATGTGCGGATCGCCGGGCTCAGCCCCGAGGAGCGGGCCGCGGGCGTGGTGGCGGCCAGCGCCGGGAACCACGCGCAGGGCGTCGCGCTGGCCGCCTCGCTGCTGGGCGTGCGCTCGACCGTCTTCATGCCGCAGGGCGCGCCGCTGCCGAAGATCGCGGCCACCCGGGACTACGGCGCGGACGTGCAATTGCATGGCCAGATCGTGGACGAGACGATGCGCGCCGCACAGGAGTACGCGCGGGAAACGGGCGCGGTCTTCATCCACCCCTTCGACCACCCGGACATCATCGCGGGGCAGGGCACGGTGGGCCTGGAGATCCTGGAGCAGTGCCCCGAGGTGCGCACGGTCGTGGTGGGCGTCGGTGGCGGCGGGCTCGCGGCGGGGGTGGCGGTGGCGGTGAAGGCGCTGCGGCCGGACGTGCGGGTGGTGGGGGTGCAGGCGGCGGGCGCCGCGGCGTATCCGCCCTCGCTGGCCGCCGGGCACCCGGTGTCGATCGAGTCGCCCACGACGATGGCGGACGGGATCAAGGTGGGGCGGCCGGGCGAGGTTCCGTTCCGGATCGTGGACGAGCTGGTGGACGAGGTCCGTACGGTCTCCGAGGACGCGCTGGCCGGCGCGCTGCTGCTGTGCCTGGAGCGGGCGAAGCTGGTGGTCGAGCCGGCCGGGGCCAGCCCGGTGGCCGCGCTGCTCATGGAGCCGGAGGCCTTCGAGGGGCCGGTGGTGGCGGTGCTCTCGGGCGGCAATGTGGACCCGCTGCTGATGCAGGGCATCCTGCGCCACGGCATGGCCGCGGCCGGGCGCTATCTCTCGCTGCGGCTGCGGCTGACCGACCGCCCGGGGGCGCTCGCCACGCTGCTGGCGGCGCTGTCGGCGGTCGACGCGAATGTGCTGGACGTGGGCCATGTACGGACCGATCCGCGGCTCGGGCTGGCCGAGGCGGAGGTCGAGCTGCGCCTCGAGACGAAGGGGTCGGAGCACTGTGACGAGGTGCGGGCGGCGCTGCGCGAGGCGGGCTACACGGTGATCTCGTAGAGGTTTTCCACAGGCATGGACAGGCGGGGTAATTCGGGCGAAAGTTAGATCCTTCTATGAACACGCCCGATGGGGGACGCATATGCCAGGCGCCATCTATGCCGAAGGTCTGGTGAAGACCTTCGGCGATGTAAGAGCTCTGGACGGGGTCGATCTCGATGTACCGGAAGGGACCGTGCTCGGGCTGCTCGGGCCCAACGGGGCGGGGAAGACCACCGCGGTGCGCGTGCTGACCACCCTGCTCCAGCCGGACAGCGGTGCGGCGCGGGTCGCGGGCGTGGACGTGTTGCGCTATCCGAACGAGGTGCGCCGCTCGATCGGGCTGTCCGGCCAGTTCGCGGCGGTGGACGAGTATCTGACCGGCCGTGAGAACCTGCGCATGGTGGGCCAGCTGTACCAGATGAGCGCGCGGGAGGCGAAGGCGCGCGCGAGCGAGTTGCTGGAGCGGTTCCATCTGAAGGACGCGGCGGACCGCGTCGCCAAGACATACTCCGGCGGGATGCGCCGCCGCCTGGACCTGGCGGCCGCCCTGGTCGTCAGCCCGCCGGTGATGTTCATGGACGAGCCGACCACCGGTCTCGACCCGCGCAACCGGCAGGCGCTGTGGGAGGTCATCCAGGAGCTGGTGGCGGGCGGCACGACGCTGCTGCTGACCACGCAGTATCTGGAGGAGGCCGATCACCTGGCGGACGACATCTGTGTGATCGACCACGGCCGGGTGATCGCGCGCGGCACCTCCGACCAGCTCAAGGCCCGCACGGGCGGGGAGCGGGTGGAGGTGGTGGTCCATGAGCGGCCCCATATCGAGGTCGCGGAGGAGGTGCTGCGGGGCTTCGGCAAGGGTGAGCCGGCCGTGCAGCGGCACACCCGTAAGGTCACCGTGCCGGTCGTCGGCGGGGCCAAGCTGCTCGCCGAGGTGATCCGGGAGCTGGATGCGCGCGGGGTGGAGATCGACGACATCGGGCTGCGCCGCCCGACGCTCGACGATGTCTTCATCTCGCTCACGGGCCATGGCGCCGAGGGCGACGGGGCCGAGGGTGACGCGTCCGATGAGGAGGTCCAGTGATGGCCCAGGGACATCGCCCAGCGCTGGCTGGGGGAGAGACAACACCGGAGGCGGCTCCGGCGCGGGGGACCCGCGTCGCCGTGTCCCCCCGGATCCGGAGCGGGCCCGTTCAGTCGGTCCGCGACTCGCTGGTCGTCGCCCGTCGGAATCTCATCCGTATGATGCGGATTCCCGAGGTGGTGGTGTTCGGCCTGGTGCAGCCGATCATGTTCGTGGTGCTGTTCAGCTATGTCTTCGGCGGCGCGATCATGGTGCCGGGGCAGACCAGTGCCGACGCGAATGTGTACCGGGAATTCCTGATGGCGGGGATCTTCGCGCAGACCGTCACCTTCGCGACGGCGGGCGCGGGCGCCGGGATCGCCGACGATATGCACAAGGGCCTGATCGACCGCTTCCGCTCGCTGCCGATGGCCCGCGGCGCGGTGCTCACCGGCCGTACGCTCGCGGATCTGGTGCAGACGGCGCTGACGCTGGTGGTGCTGGCGATCGTCGCGGTCATCGTGGGGTGGCGGGTCCACGACGGGGTGCTGAAGGCGCTGGCGGCCTTCGGGCTGCTGCTTCTGCTGGGATACGCCTTCTCCTGGATCGGCGCGCTGATCGGGCTGTCCGTGCGGACCCCCGAGGCGGCCACCTCCGGCGGGCTGATCTGGCTGTTCCCGCTGACGTTCATCTCGAACGCCTTTGTGCCCTCCAGCAAGATGCCCGCCTTCCTGGGGCACATCGCCGACTGGAATCCGTTCAGCGCCACGGTGCAGGCGAGCCGTGAGCTGTTCGGCAATCCCGAGGGGCTGGTCTCGGACGCCTGGCCGATGCAGCACCCGGTGCTCGCCTCGGTCCTCTGGTCGACCCTGATCATCCTGTTCTTCCGGACGCTGGCGGTCCGGAAATACCGCTCGGCGACCGCCTGAGGGAGGCGGCCGCCGAGATCGGGGCGGTTCAGCTCTGGTAGGGCTTGGCCTCAAGGATCTTCACCGACGCGGTGCGACCGTTGGGCAGCTCGTACGAGGCGTCCTGGCCGACCTTCTTACCGTTCACACCCGAGCCCAGCGGGGACTGCGGCGAGTAGGTCTCGACGTCCGAGCTCGCGTACTCGCGGGAGGCGAGGAGGAAGGTCAGGGTGTCGTCAGGGTCGCCGTCGAAGGCGATCGTGACGACCATGCCCGGGGCCACCACACCGGTGTCCGCGGGGGCCTCGCCGACCTTCGCCTGCTGGAGCAGCTGAGTGAGCTGGCGCACGCGGAGCTCCTGCTTGCCCTGCTCCTCCTTGGCCGCGTGGTACCCGCCGTTCTCCCGCAGGTCACCTTCCTCGCGGGCAGCCTCGATCTTCTTCGCGATCTCGACACGTGCGGGACCCGACAGGTACTCCAGCTCGGCCTTGAGCTGGTCGTACGCCTCCTGGGTCAGCCAGGTGACGTTCTCGCTGGTCTGGGTCACAGGTGCTCCTCGTCGGTGCTGGGAATACAAATGAACGCCCTACTCAGAAGGGTGCGCCTTCAAAGCCGGGCGAAACCACGAGCCTAACAATTCCGGGTCGAAACGGGGAGGAGGATTGTGGGCGTAATGCGTACGAAACGCGTCAGCGCAGGTCGGGCGGGGCTCAGCCGCCCGACACAGGGTCGCAGCCGACAAGCTCGGCGGTGGTAGCCCGTCCTGTGGTGCGGACCGTCACGACCTTGACCGTGTCTCCCTGGCCCTTGCCGAAGGTGAAGTCCTTGCGACCCACCTCGGCGTGATCCGCGTCCAGGGTGCGGAGGGTGCACACTCCGGTGGTGCCCGTGTCCTTGGTGATCTCCAGGCGCACCTCGACCGCGTCGTCGGAGACCACCTTGAAGGCGATCACCCGGCCGCTGATCTCCTGCTGGCCCGTAATGTATGAGTAGCCGAACCAGGCGATCATGGCGAGGAACCCGGCGCCGAGCACGGCACCCAGGATCTTCAGCTTGCGGTCGGCACGCTGGTCCGCCGACCGGCCGTAACGCCCGTCCGGCAGCCCCTCACGCACCGTGGCCATGATCGTTCCTCCTGGTTGGCGGACGCGGAATTATTCGCCCCCGGTTTGGGTCACTATAGAAGCCGTCTTCCACGACGAATCACCGAGGATCGAGAGTTGACTGATCAGCTGCGTTTGATGGCCGTCCATGCCCACCCCGACGACGAGTCGAGCAAGGGCGCGGCCACCATGGCCAAGTACGTGTCCGAGGGGGTGGACGTGCTGGTCGCGACCTGCACAGGCGGTGAGCGCGGGTCCATCCTCAACCCCAAGCTCCAGGGGGACCCCTACATCGAGGAGCACATCCACGAGGTACGCGCCAAGGAGATGGACGAGGCGCGCGAGATCCTCGGGGTCAAGCAGGAGTGGCTGGGCTATGTGGACTCCGGGCTGCCCGAGGGCGACCCGCTGCCGCCGCTGCCCGAGGGCTGCTTCGCGCTCCAGGACGTGGACGAGGCGGCGGGGACGCTGGTCAAGCTGATCCGCGAGTTCAAGCCCCATGTCATCACCACGTATGACGAGAACGGCGGTTATCCGCACCCCGACCACATCATGACCCACAAGATCTCGATGGTGGCCTTCGAGGCCGCGGGGGACCCGGAGAAGTACCCCGAGGCGGGCGAGCCGTGGCAGCCGCTGAAGCTCTACTACAACCAGGGCTTCAACCGGCCGCGCACCGTGGCGCTGCACGAGGCGCTGCTCGCGCGCGGCCTGGAGTCGCCGTACGGGGAGTGGCTGGAGCGCTGGAAGGAGTTCGAGCGGGCCGAGCGCACCCTGACCACCTACATCCCCTGCTCCGAATTCTTCGAGATCCGGGACAAGGCGCTGATCGCGCACCGCACCCAGATCGACCCCGACGGCGGCTGGTTCCGGGTGCCGATGGACATCCAGAAGGAGGTCTGGCCGACGGAGGAGTACGAGCTCGCCAAGTCGCTCGTCGACACTTCCCTCCCCGAGGACGACCTCTTCGCGGGCATCCGCAACAATTGAGCTCATGATGAGCGCGACCAGCACCCTCGCCGCAACACAACTCGTGTCGCTCGCCAAGGAGCTCGACGAGAACAAGGTGACGCCGGGCGTCCTCGGCTTCATCGTCTTCGCAGTGATCGGCGGCGCGGTGTGGCTGCTGATGAAGTCCATGAACAAGCACATGAAGAAGGTGGACTTCGAGGAGGAGCCGGAGGCCGGGGAGACCCCGGCCGCCGCATCCTCGAAGGGAGCCCGGGGCGGCACCACGGGCGAGCGCACGGCCTGACGGCCGCCCTCCGGACCCGCCGCCCCTGGAGTGGCACCGGTGACGCGCGTGGCACCTGTGACATAGGGCGCCTTGTGTCATGGATCACCGTGTCATAGGTCACCCCGGTCGCCCTGGTCGTCGTGGTCACCTCGGTCAGCGGAGCCGTACGGGGCGTCCTGAACCTCCGCCGCAGCCGGCAGGACCGCCATGATCTCGCGCGCGTGGCGGCTCGGCACCATGCCGAGCTGCCATGCCTGCCATCCCGTCTCCGGCTCCACGCCGCGCTCCAGCACCAGCGTGAACGCCTCCGCGCACCCCTGGAGCCGGGCGTCCCCCGCCCAGTCGGCCGACCGCACCTCGCCCAGCAGCTCCATCAGCTCCTCCTGGGCCACCGCCGTGCCCACGACCGAGCCGCCCGCCGAGGCGAACGGGAGCAGCGTGCAGCGCAGGAACCGGGCCCAGCTCTCGCCGCGCCGGTCGCCGTATCCCGCGAACAGCCGTGCCGCCTCGTCCACCAGATCCAGCGCCTGCGACGCCCGGCCGTTTCCCGCGTCGATCACCGCCAGCTCCACACAGGACCACGCCTCGCCATGGGCCACCCCCACCCGGTGGAAGTCCTGCCGCGCGTCCTGGAGCAGCTGCCGGGCGAATCCGCTGTTGCGCAGCGAGCCCGTCTGCGCCGCCCGCAGATCCCGGGTGACCCGCGCCGAGTGGTGACGGGCGCAGGCCAGCCCGTACACATCCCTCATCCGGCTGAACATGGTGCGGGCCCGCTCCAGGTCGCGCACCGCCGAGTCGTGGTCGCCCCGCTCCTCCAGCGCCTGGCCCAGGTAGTACAGCGTCCACGCCTCGCCCCGCGCGTCCTCGTTCTCCCGGTGGCGGGACAGGGCCTGGCGCAGCCGGTCGACGGCCGCCGACGCATCCCCGGCCACCAGCCGGGCGCGGGCCAGCTGCGTCAGCGCCCACGCCTCGCCGCGCTGGTCGTGGGTGCGGCCATACGCCTCCAGCGCCTCGCGCAGCTCCCGCTCCGCGCGCGGCACATCGCCCATGCGCAGACACGCCTGGCCGAGCTGGAAGTGCGCCCACGCCTGGCCGTGCACGCTCTCGCTCTCCCGGTGCAGCTCCAGGGCCTCGTCCAGCAGCGCCAGCGCCTCGGCGAGCCGCCCCCGGTCGCGCTCCACCGCGGCCAGCGCGTGCATCGTCCACGCCCGGTCCGCGCGCAGCTCGCCGGCCGCCTGAAGCTCCATCGCCTCGGTCAGCTTCGCCGCGGCCTCGGTGAGATTGCCCTGGTGGTGCAGGGTGATGCCCAGGCTGCACAGCGCCCGGGCCGCGCCCGCCTCGTGCTGCGCCTCGAAATACAGGTCGACCACCGAGGACAGGGTGGTGCGGGCCTGGTCGAGCTCGCCCAGCTGCCGGGCCGCGATGCCGGTGCGCCACTGCACCGAGCGCATCAGCAGCCCCTGGTCGACGGCCTGCGTCAGCTCGCTGATCTCGCCGAGCCGGTACAGGTCGCCGCGCAGCAGGCAGTAGTCGCACAGCGCGCCCAGCAGATGCAGCACCGCGGACTGGTCGACGCCCTCGGCATGGCGCAGGGCCGCCGTGATGAAGCTCGACTCGTCGTCCAGCCAGCGCAGCGCCGCGTCCAGGGAGGTGAAGCCGTGGCCTCCGGCCGCGCCCCGGGTGAACATGTCGGCGCGGGTGGAGGTCTTGCCGTCGACCATCCGGATCACCGAGTCGGCCAGCTCCGCGTAGCTGCGGATCAGCCGCTCCTGGGCGGCGGTGCGCCGGGCCGGCTCCTCCTCGTCCATCAGCCGGCCGTGGGCGAAGCCGCGCACCAGGTCGTGCAGCCGGTAGCGGGTGCCGCGGACGTGCTGGATCAGCCCGGCGCGGGCCAGCGCGTCCAGATGGCGGACCGCCTCCTGGTCGTCCGTCTCCAGCAGCGCGGCCGCGGCGGCGGCGCCCAGGCTGGCCCGCCCGGCCAGCGCGAGACGGCGCAGCAGCCGCCGGGCGCCCTCGGTCTGGTCGGTGTACCGCAGCCACAGCGCCCGCTCGACGGGGCCCACCGGGCCGTATGCCTCCAGCGCGGTGACCAGGGCGCCGGGGGTGCGGAGGCCGAGCGAGGAGCCCGTGATGCGCAGCGCCAGCGGCAGCCGGCCGCACAGCTCGGCGATCCGCTCCACGGACTGCCCGTCATAGGGGCCCGCGCCCGTGGGCTCCTCGGCGGAGGCGCGCAGCAGTTCCTCGGCGCCCGGCTCGTCCAGCGGGCCCACCTCCAGCCGGTGGACCCACGCGGCCAGCTCGGGCGGCAGCGCGAGCGGGGCGCGCGAGGTGACCAGCACCAGGCTGTCGGACCGCTCCGGGACCAGGGTGCGCACCTGCTCGGCGTCGCTGGCGTCGTCCAGCACGATGGTGACCGGCAGCCCGGTCAGATGCTGGTGGTAGAGCTCGGTGAGCCGCCTGATGTGCTGCTCCTGGGCCGACCGCTCCCGGAACAGCAGCTGGTCGCGGGGCGCGCCGAGCCGGTTGAGCAGGTGCAGCAGCGCGTCTCGGGTGGGCAGCGGGGCCTGGTCGTGGCTGTCGCCGCGCAGATCCACCAGACACGCGCCGCGGAACTGGTCGCGCAGATGGTGCGCCGCCCGCACCGCCAGCATCGTCCGGCCCGACCCGGGCGGGCCCTCCAGCAGCACCACCGTCGGTCTGGTCTCCGTGCTCGCCCGCGCCTGCTGGACCCACTGGGCGATCTGGGTGATCTGCGCCCGGCGCCCAGCGAACGGGCCGTCCGCCTCGGGGAGATGGCCGAAGGACTGCTCCAGCACGCTGCGCCTGCGGGCCGCCTGGCTGCGGTCGGCACCGCGCAGCCGGGGCGCCTTCCCGGCGCGGCCCCCGGAGCCCAGACGGCTCGCGCCGCCCCCGGCCGAACCCGAACCGCCGCTCGCCCCCGGGCCGCCGCCCGAGCCGGACCCGGCGCCCGCCGCGGAGCCGGAGACCCGGTCGGTCCCGCTGCTTCTCCGCGTGGCGGCCGTCGTCATCCGATGCCGGTCGATGAACGGCCGGATGCCGCGCACCTCCACGGCCGTGAGCCACTGGAGCCTCAGCTGCTCCGCCCCGCCCGGCTGGTTGCGCAGCGCGGCCCGGCGGTGGGCGGCCGGCCAGTGGCCCGCCGTGAGCCCCACGACCGCGGCCGCCGAACCGGCCACCGCCGCGGTCACGCCCGCGCCCAGCGCCGTGCCCACCGAGGTGCCCCAGGAGAGGTCCGCGCCGATGGCCCCGGCCGCCGCGGCCGCGGTGGCCAGCATCGGCGTGCCCAGCTGCCGGCGCGTCAGCCGCGACGACAGCGGCCTGCTCTCCGCCTCCGACTCCTCCAGCGCGCGCACATACGCCCCGTACTCCTCGGCCGCGGTGGCCGCCATGCCCTCCATCGCGGCCCGCGCACGGCCCAGCAGCACCCCGCCGTTCGTCCGCCCGCCGGAGCGCCGCACCTCCTCCTCGACGGCGCGCGCGAGCAGCCGCTCGATCTCTCCACGATGACTGTCCCGCAGCGCGGTCGGTGATCCCGGCATCTTCGTCCCCCTCCTGCCAGCACCAAGTGTTCCGTTTCTGGCTCATATCCGGCAGGCCTGTGGATAACTCGCTTCGGACGTGAGTTGAGGGAGGATGGAGGCATGCCGAACCGTCTGGCGCACGAGACATCTCCGTACCTTCTTCAGCACGCGGACAATCCGGTCGACTGGCGGCCGTGGTCCGACGAGGCGTTCGGGGAGGCCCGCAGCCGCGGGGTGCCCGTGCTGCTGAGCGTCGGCTATTCCAGCTGCCACTGGTGCCATGTGATGGCCCGCGAATCCTTCGAGGACGAGGCCACCGCCGACTATCTCAACGCCCACTTCGTGTCCGTGAAGGTCGACCGCGAGGAGCGGCCCGACGTCGACGCCGTCTACATGGAGGCCGTGCAGGCCGCCACCGGCCAGGGCGGCTGGCCGATGACGGTCTTCCTGACGCCCGAGGCCGAGCCGTTCTACTTCGGCACGTACTTCCCGCCGGCGCCGCGCCACGGCATGCCGTCCTTCCAGCAGGTGCTGGAGGGCGTCCGCGCCGCGTGGGCGGACCGCCGGGACGAGGTGAAGGACGTGGCCGCGCGCATCGTGCGGGACCTGGCCCAGCGCGGCGGGGCCTCTCTGGAGTACGGGGACGCCCGGCCGCCGGGGCCGGAGGATCAGCCCACCGCGCTGATGGCCCTGACCCGCGAATTCGACGCCGTACACGGCGGTTTCGGGGGCGCGCCGAAGTTCCCGCCGTCCATGGTGCTGGAGTTCCTGCTGCGCCACCACGCCCGCACGGGCTCCGAGGCCGCGCTCCAGATGGTCCAGGCGACCTGCGAGGCGATGGCCCGCGGCGGCATCTACGACCAACTGGGCGGGGGGTTCGCACGCTACGCGGTCGACGAGACCTGGACCGTGCCGCACTTCGAGAAGATGCTGTACGACAACGCGCTTTTGTGTCGCGTCTATGCGCATCTGTGGCGGGCCACGGGCTCCGACCTGGCGCGCCGTGTCGCCGTGGAGACCGCCGAGTTCATGGTCCGCGAGCTGCGCACCGAGCAGGGCGGGTTCGCCTCGGCCCTCGACGCCGACAGCGACGACGGCAAGGGCGGCCACGCCGAGGGCGCGTACTACGTCTGGACCCCGGAGCAGCTGCGCGAGGTGCTGGGGGAGAAGGACGCCGAGCTGGCCGCCGAGTACTTCGGTGTGACGGAGGAAGGCACCTTCGAGCAGGGCGCCTCCGTGCTGCGGCTCCCCGACCGCGAGGCGCTGGCCGACGCCGGGCGCGTCGCCTCCGTACGGGAGCGGCTGCTCGCGGCGCGCGGGCGGCGGCCGCGGCCGGGCCGCGACGACAAGGTGGTCGCCGCGTGGAACGGCCTGGCGATCGCCGCACTCGCCGAGACCGGGGCGTATTTCGACCGCCCCGACCTCGTCGAGGCCGCGGTGGCCGCCGCCGACCTGCTGGTCCGCGTCCACCTGGACGACCGCGCCCGGCTCGCCCGCACCTCGCTGGACGGCACGGCCGGATCCCACGCGGGCGTCCTGGAGGACTACGCGGATGTCGCCGAGGGCTTCCTCGCGCTGTCGTCCGTGACCGGCGAGGGCGCCTGGGTCGAGATCGCGGGGCTGCTGCTGGACACCGTGCTGCGCCACTTCACGGCCGAGGACGGCACGCTGTACGACACCGCGGACGACGCCGAGGAGCTCATCCGCCGCCCCCAGGACCCGACGGACAACGCCGCGCCGTCGGGCTGGACGGCCGCCGCCGGGGCGCTGCTGTCGTACGCGGCCGTCACCGGCGAGGACCGGCCCCGGGAGGCGGCCGAGCGCGCGCTGGGGGTGGTGCGGGCGCTCGGGGCGCGCGTGCCGCGGTTCATCGGGTGGGGGCTCGCGGTGGCCGAGGCGCTGCTGGACGGGCCGCGCGAGGTGGCCATCGTCGGCCAGGGCGACGACCCGGCGACGCGCGCCCTGCACCGGGCCGCGCTCCTGGGCACCGCGCCCGGGGCGGTGGTCGCGGTCGGCGAGCCCGGCTCCGGGGAGGTGCCGCTGCTGCTGGACCGCCCGCTGCTGGAGGGGCGGCCCGCGGCGTACGTGTGCCGCCGGTTCACGTGTGACGCGCCCACGGGGGATGCGGGGGTGCTGGCCGGGAAGCTGGGGTGAGGTTTCTTGGGGGTGCCGTCTCGCGGCCACCCGTCGTCACAGGGTCAGGCCGCGGGCCAGGATCTCCAGCGCGTGGTCGATCTCCTTCTCCACGTCCTCGATCCGCCCGCGGTCGAAGCAGTAGAAGATCGCTTCCTGCACCGCCCCGAGGACTGCCGCCACGACCACCCGCACGTCGAGGTCGTCCGCGGCCCGCCCGCTGCGCTCGGCCAGCACCCCGCCCAGCATGTCGCGGGTCTGGGTCATGCCCTCGCTCATCCGCCCGCGCAGCGCCGGGACCTGCCGGATCAGGGTCAGCCTGACCTCCAACTCCCCGCGGGCGTCGTCGGCGTACTGGCGGATCAGGCCGACGAGCGAGTGGCGCAGGGACGTCACTGGCGGCTCGTCGAGGGGCCGCGCGCGCAGCGTCTCCAGGATGAGCGGGTCGTACTCGTCGGTGAGGACGATGTCCTCTTTGGTGGGGAAGTAGCGGAAGACCGTGCTGGGGGAGACCTCGGCGGCCTCCGCGATCTGGTCGACCGGGGTGGCGTCGTACCCCTGTTCCTGGAAGAGCCGGTACGCGGCGCGCCGGATCGCCTGCCGGGTCTGGATCTTCTTGCGCTCACGCAGTCCGAGCTTGGGCGGGGCCGCGGGGGTGGTACGTGCCATGAATCTCATTGTCGGGCATCGCTGTGCTCCTGGGCCATGGGTGGGGCCTCGGTGGTCTGACCGTCGGGTGTGGCGCGGCCTGGCATGAAGCTTGCGGTCAGGGCGGCCGCGGCCAGCGAGACGGCGGCGGTGACCAGCAGGGTCAGGCCCATGCCGTGGACGAACGCGCGGTCGGCGGAGGCGGCGAGCTCGGGGCTGTGCAGGCGCTCGGCCAGCAGCCGGGCCGCGATCACCGAGTCGTCGGCGATCTCCGCCGTGCCCGGCGGCAGTCCGGTGGTGTCCAACCGGTCCTGGTACGCGCTCGCGAGCAGGCTGCCCAGCAGGGCGATCCCGATCGCGCCGCCGACCTGCCGCAGCGTCATGAGCAGCCCCGAGCCGGTGCCCTCGCGGTCCTTGGGCAGCGAGCCGAGGGCCGCGTCCATGGCCGGGACGACGCCGAGGCCGAAGCCGAAGCCGGTGAGCGTCAGCCAGAGCGCGGTCATGCCGTAGCCGTCGCCCACCTGGGTGCGCGAGCCCAGGAACGCGGCCGCGGCGAGCACCAGCAGCCCGCCGGCGATCACGGGCCGGGCCCCGAAGCGCGCGGCGAGCGGGGCGGCCGTGCGGGCTGAGATCAGCAGCCCGCCCATCATGGGCAGCAGCCGCAGCCCGGTGCCGAAGGCGTCGTAGCCGAGCACGGCCTGGAGGTACTGGGGCAGGACGAACAGCAGGCCCAGCAGGCAGAAGCTCACCAGCATGGCGGTGACGGCGCTCCACAGGAAGGCCGGACGGCGCAGCAGCGTCAGGTCGAGCACGGGGCGTACGGCCCGCCTCTCGCGCAGCACGAGTCCGGTGAGCAGCGCCGCCGACGCGGCGAGCGCGGTGCAGATGAGCGGATCGGACCAGCCCCGGTGCGGGGCCTCGATGATGCCGTAGACGAGGGCGCAGAGCCCGGTGGTGCTCAGCGCGGTGCTGACGAGGTCGACCCTGGGGGCGGCCGGGTCTCGGGTCTCGGGGAGCAGGAACAGGCAGACGACCATGGCGATCGCGGCCATGGGGATGTTGATCAGGAAGACCGAGCCCCACCAGTAGTGGTCCAGGAGCCAGCCGCCGACCAGCGGTCCCAGCGGCATGCCGAGCGCCGCGGCCGCGCTGAGCGCGCCGATGGCCTTGGCGCGCTCCTCGGGGCCGAAGACGGAGGGCAGGACGGCCATGGACAGGGGCGTGATCAGTGCGGCGCCCAGGCCCATGATCACGCGGGCGGCGATGACGAGGCCCGCGGAGTCCACGAGGGTGCCGACGACCGAGCCGGCCAGGAAGATGCCCAGCCCCGCCACCAGCATCGAGCGGCGGCCGAACCGGTCGCCGAGCAGACCGGCCGGGAGCATTCCGGCGGCGAAGACGACGGTGTACGAGTCGGCGATCCACTGCTGTTGGCCGGTGTCGGCGCCGAGCGCCGTGGCCATCTGCGGCAGGGCGATGTTGAGGATCGTCGTATCGAAGCCGATCACCAGCAGGGCGGCGACCAGGGCTCCCAGCGCCCACCAGCGGCGCGGATCCGGGGCGTTCGGGATTTCCGGGGCAGGGGAGACAGCGGACAAGGCACACCTCCGAGAGTTACCGTCAAGTGACAGTAACTCTCAAAAGGTGGGGGCTGTCAATCGATGGGGAATGCGTTAGGCGTGCTGGTACGCCACCAGGGAAATGCCCACGTAGTGGACGACGAAGGCGGCCAGCGTGAAGGAGTGGAACACCTCGTGGAAGCCGAACCAGCGCGGTGAGGGGTTGGGGCGCTTGGTGCCGTAGATCACCGCGCCCACGCTGTAGAGCAGCCCGCCGACGACGATCAGGGTCATGACGGCGATGCCGCCGGTGCGCAGGAAGTCGGGGAGGAAGAAGACCGCCGCCCAGCCCAGCGCGATGTAGCAGGGGGTGTAGAGCCAGCGCGGGGCGCCGACCCAGAACACCCGGAAGGCGATCCCGGCGAGCGCCCCGGCCCACACCAGCCACAGCAGCAACTGCTGTTTGCCCTGGGGCAGAAGCAGCAGCGTGAAGGGCGTGTAGCTGCCCGCGATGATCAGGAAGATATTGGCGTGGTCCAGCCGGCGCAGGATGGCCGTGGCGCGCGGGCCCCAGTTGCCCCGGTGGTACAGGGCGCTCACGCCGAACAGCGCGCAGGCGGTGAGAGTGAAGACGGCGCAGGCCAGGCGCCCGCGCGGGCTGTCGGCGAGGGCGGTGAGGATCACCCCGGCGACCAGCGCGGCGGGGAACATGCCGGCGTGCAGCCACCCTCGCAGCCGCGGCTTGAGCGGTACCGGCGGAGCTGTTGGGGACCCGGGTGTGGTGTCAACCGAAGCGTCAACGGGGGGGTCGGGCACGGCGGCAGTCATGGCGCTCATGCTACCTACGCAACCGTAGGTTACCCCCCTGTTTCGAGTGGTGATGGTCACCAATGCGTCCACTGGACAGAACGGCCGAGCAGTCGGATGATCAAATGAGCGCGGTCGGCACCGGATGAGCTGAGCATTCGGGTCGCAGCCCCCAAGGGGCAGCTGTCTCCATAACCTCCAGAAGTCCAGATATGCGGGTATGAGTGCACATATCCGCCCAAACCCTCAATCAGTGACGCCGGACCGAGGTGGTCCCGGCGGGATGGAGCGATCGTGGCGCCCAGCAATGTGGCTTCCTCAACCACCACAGCCCCCACCAACCACCAGGAGCTGATCTCCTGGGTCGGCGAGATCGCCGAGCTCACCCAGCCCGACCGGGTGGTGTGGTGCGACGGCTCGGAGGCGGAGTACGACCGCCTGTGCGCGGAGCTCGTGGACAGGGGAACCTTCCAGCGTCTCGACCCGATCAAGCGGCCGAACTCGTACTACGCGGCCTCGGACCCCACCGACGTGGCGCGCGTCGAGGACCGCACCTTCATATGCTCCGAGCGCGAGCAGGACGCGGGCCCGACCAACCACTGGAAACACCCCGACGAGATGCGCGCCATCTTCTCCGGGGAGCAGGGCGTCTTCCGGGGCTCGATGCGCGGCCGGACCATGTACGTGGTGCCGTTCTGCATGGGCCCGCTCGGCTCGCCGCTGTCCGCGATCGGCGTCGAGATCACCGACTCCGCGTATGTCGCGGTCTCCATGCGCACCATGACCCGCATGGGCCAGGAGGTCCTCGACGTCCTCGGTGACGAGGGCTTCTTCGTCAAGGCCGTGCACACCCTCGGCGCCCCGCTGGAGCCCGGCCAGGCCGACGTCCCCTGGCCGTGCAACAGCACCAAGTACATCTCCCACTTCCCCGAGAGCCGCGAGATCTGGTCCTACGGCTCCGGCTACGGCGGCAACGCGCTGCTCGGCAAGAAGTGCTACGCCCTGCGCATCGCCTCCGTCATGGCCCGCGACGAGGGCTGGCTCGCCGAGCACATGCTGATCCTCAAGCTCACCCCGCCGCGGGGAGAGGCCAAGTACGTCGCGGCGGCCTTCCCCAGCGCCTGCGGCAAGACCAACCTCGCCATGCTGGAGCCGACCATCCACGGCTGGACGGTCGAGACCATCGGCGACGACATCGCCTGGATGCGCTTCGGCGAGGACGGCCGGCTCTACGCGATCAACCCCGAGGCGGGCTTCTTCGGCGTCGCGCCCGGCACCGGCGAGCACACCAACGCCAACGCCATGAAGACCCTGTGGGGCAACTCGGTCTTCACCAACGTCGCGCTCACCGACGACGGCGACGTGTGGTGGGAGGGCATGACGGAGGACGCGCCCGCGCACCTCACCGACTGGAAGGGCAACGACTGGACGCCCGGGTCCGAGACCCCCGCCGCCCACCCCAACGCCCGCTTCACCGTGCCCGCCGGGCAGTGCCCGATCATCGCGCCCGAGTGGGAGGACCCCAAGGGCGTGCCGATCTCGGCGATCCTCTTCGGCGGCCGCCGCGCCAGCGCGGTGCCGCTGGTCACCGAGTCCTTCGACTGGCAGCACGGCGTCTTCCTCGGCGCCAACGTGGCCAGCGAGAAGACCGCCGCGGCCGAGGGCAAGGTCGGCGAGCTGCGCCGCGACCCGTTCGCCATGCTGCCGTTCTGCGGCTACAACATGGGCGACTACATGGCCCACTGGGTGAAGATCGGCAAGGCCGCCGACCCGGCGAAGCTGCCGAAGATCTACTACGTGAACTGGTTCCGCAAGGACGCCGGCGGCCGGTTCGTGTGGCCGGGCTTCGGTGAGAACAGCCGGGTGCTCAAGTGGATCGTCGACCGCCTCGACGGCCGGGCCGAGGGCGTGGAGACCCCGATCGGCGTGCTGCCGACCCGCGAGGCGCTGGACACCGACGGCCTGGACATCGCCGACGCCGACCTCGACCTGCTGCTGACCGTCGACAAGGAGGTGTGGCGCGAGGAGGCGGCGCTGGTCCCCGACCACCTGCGCACCTTCGGTGACCACACGCCGAAGGAGATGTGGGACGAGCACCGCTCGCTCGTCGAGCGTCTCGGCTGAGCGAGAGCTCCGGGCGAGAGCTTCGCGCGCCGTTCAAGGCCAGGGCCCCGCACCCGTGTGCGGGGCCCTGCCTCGTTGGGGCGCGTCAGCCGCCGTTGGAGACCAGCTTCTTGACGCCGCGCTGGTCCGCGGCCGTGAACTTGCCGCCGTTGGTGTTCAGATAGCCGCCGTTCGGCGAGGCCATGACCGGCCGGTTCTCGTTCGGGCTGAACTTGGACGGGTCCGGGTGATCCAGACCCATCATGTGGCCCAGCTCATGGGTGACCGCGTTGAGGGTCATCGCGTGAGCCTTGGCCTTGTTCGAGCCGAACCAGGTGTTCTCCTTGCCCGTACTGGTCCAGTACTCGGTGTCCATCTCGACATATCCGCCCCAGGCGGAGTTGTTCCTGGTGTTGTAGCAGGGAAGGGCGTGCGAGAAGCCCGCCTTCCCCATCGGCCGGTACTTCAGCAGAAACATGATGTGGTTCTGCGGCCCGGCGCAGTACTTCTTGTTCTGGTAGTTCGTCCCACCCTCGATCTTGGTGGACAGCACGAACTTGATTCCCGCGTTCTTCACCTCCGGGATGGCGTTGAGCTGCTGGACCGGAACCTTCAGATACGGCGTGAGCCAGCTCTGCGACTTCTGCGTCACGAACGTGAGGGTGTACGTGCTGTTGTGCTGAAGATTCGTGATGTAGTACGGCGAGCCGGACTCCAGCTTCCAGCCCACGCCCTCGTTCGCGGCGCTCGCGGTCGAGGCCGTGGCGAATACCGACGCGAACGCGGCGGCCAGGGCGATTCCGCCGATTCTTTTCCTCATGTGGTGCTCCCCGTTGTACCGAGGCCCGCCGTGCACGCCGGGCCGATCGGATCCTAATCGCCGTCCGATGGCCCGGTGTCACCAGCTCTAGTGGTTGCGTCCCCGGTCCTCCAGGTACTGGGTGTGCGTCTGCTGGCGGCGGGCCTCCGCCTCCCGCAGGGCGGAGGCCATCGCGTCCGCCTCGTCGAACAGCAGCGTCAGCTGGCGCTCCAGATGGCGCTCGGGCGGGTCGGCGCCCGGGGAGAGCCGGGTCCACCAGCGGGTCCGGGCGTAGGTGTCCACGGCCTCGGGGACGTCGTGGCGGATGATCCGCGACAGCGCGTACGTCCCCTCCGGGTCGAGCAGCAGCGCCTCGCCCGCCAGCTCCGGGTCGAGCAGCGCCGCCAGCAGCCCGTCCAGCTCGGTGAGCCGGCCGGAGGCGGCGGGCCCCAGCTCGACCTGGGCGAGATACTCCTGGAGCCGCGTGAAGTCCTCGCGCAGGGCGTCCAGTTCCCGGGCGGGGTCGGCGAAGTCCGGCGCCGCGGGCCGCTCGGGCGGGGCGATCAGCGCGCCCGCGCCGTACAGGCCCGCCACCACCACCGGCCAGTACGCGCCCGCGAGACCGGTGAAGGTGAGGGCCAGGCCCGCGATCCCCGCCGCGCTGCCGGCGATGTTCTTGCGGGACTCCAGATAGCGCAGAGCCTTATTGGTAGCCACGGATCTCCTCGAAGGCCTCGTTCAGCGAGCTCTTGGTCGCGTCGAAGAGGCGTCCGCCGGTGAGGGAGGCGATGCCCTCCAGCTCGGCCCGGTCGGAGTCGCCGAAGACGATCGGGAAGACGGGGGTCACCCGCTGCGCCTGGGGGAGGCGCCGGTAGAAGGACTCGAAGTCGCCGGCGGACGCCCCGGTGGTGTTCTCCCCGTCCGTCATCAGCACGATCGAGGTGAAGCGGTCGTCCCCGAGGTCCGAGGCGCGCCGGGCGAGATGGCGGTACGCCTCCCGCAGGCTGCTGAAGATCGCGGTGTCGCCCTCGGCGGTCAGCGCCTTGGCGTCCGCGCGGATGGCGGCCAGCGCCGTGCCCGGGTCGTCCTCGGGGACCGTGTGCGTACGGACCGCCTTCACCGCGGAGCCGAAGGGCATCAGCGTCACCTCCTCCCGGTCCCGGAACCGCTCCCCGGTGGGGGAGCCGTCCGCGCCGGCCAGCTGGGTGAGCGCCGACTTGAGCCGGTCCAGCCGGTCGCCCTCCATCGAGCCCGAGGTGTCCAGCACGTACACCGTCCGCGAGGGCCGCCGCAGCTCGTTCTCGTACGCGGCGAGCAGCCCGTCGGCCACCGACCGGGTGCCGGGGAAGGGCAGTTCGCGCCGCTTGGCGGCGGACAGCGGGGCCGCGGGGCGTACGGAGGTGACGACGGGGCGCCGGAAGGTCCGCTCGGTCAGCGTCCGCTGGGCCTTGGCGGACCGCAGATACTCGGTGAGCGCGCGGACCGAGTCCCGCGCGTCCTGGGACGCCGAGGCGAGCGCGGTGAGCGGGTAGTCGGCGGTCACCACGCCGTCTTGGGGGCGGATCACCGTCAGGTCGGTGTGGTGGTCGCGGTTCAGGGACAGCAGGACGGACTCGTAGTTGATCAGGGCGTCCACGTCGCCGCGCCGGATGTACGCCTGGGCCAGCCACCCGGAGGAGCCGGACGTCAGCTTCTGCCCCGCGAAGAACTCCTTGAGCTTCGGCGTGACCTTCCGCACGTCCGCGTCGCGCAGCGCCGACTGGGCGCCGGACAGCCCCGAGGCGATCGAGATGAGCGCCGAGAAGCCGGAGTTGGAGCGCACCGGGTCGGTCATCCCGTACGTCAGCTTCCCGTCGGCCACCGCCTGGTGGATCCGCGCCCAGGTGACCTGGTCCGGGTGCCGGCCCAGCCGCCGTACGACGTCCGTCTTGACGCCGAGGGCGACCGGCGAGGTCATCACCGGCGTCTCCGAGGTGATCTTCTTGGCGGTCTCCGGGCGCAGCCGCAGGTAGTCGTTGGACGACAGCCAGATCGCGTCGTACACCCCGTCCGCCTTCCCGGACGCCACCTGCTCGACCGCGTCCAGGGTGCCGGACCAGGTGGCCTCGACGGTGACGCCGGTCGCCTCGCGCGCCGCGTCCAGCACCGGCTTCATGTCCGTCAGCTCGCTGCTCGCCAGGATCCGCAGGGTGCCGGGGGAGCCGCCCTTGCCCCGCTTGTTGTCCTCGCTCTCCGAGGTGCAGGCGCTCACCGGCAGCACGGCGGCGAGGCCGAGGGCCATCAAGGCGCGCCGGGGCACGCCGTCGGCTCTGCTCACTGGAGGCTCCCCTCGGCCGCGCCCGCCGCGCGGGTGCGTTCCAGGTACGTGCTCGCCTGCTGGAGCTCGTCGGTCAGGGCCTCCACCGTCGCCGCCATCGACTCGGTCGCCCGCGCCTTGTAGGTGTCGATCGCGTCCAGCGTCCGGTAGATCTGCTGGAACGCGCCGCGCAGCGTCTCCACGCCCACCGCCGGGTCGGCCGCGATCCGCTGGATCTCGCCGCTCTGCGTGGCCAGCATCTCCGCGTTGCCCCGGATCAGGTCCTCCGTGGTCCCGCGCAGGGCGTTGACCTGCTCGGTCACCTTGCGCTGGCTCTCCAGCGCGGAGGACAGCATCACCGCGATGCGCAGCGCCGAGACGGTGGTGGTCGCGGCCCGGTCGACGCCCTTGATGAGCTCCTCGTTGTTGCGGCGCACCACGTCCATCGCCAGATAGCCCTGCGCGCACACCGCGAGCTGCGTCAGCAGGTCCTGGTGCTTCTGCCGGACGGGGAAGAGCACATCGGCGCGCAGCGCGTCCGCCTGCGTCGGGTCGGTGGCCTCGACGGCCGTGATCTGCCGCTCGACCGCCGTGTCCAGGGCCTGGGCCAGCACCGCGTACTCCTGGAGCTTGCCCATGTTCTCCCACAGGCGGACCCGCTCGGTGTGCAGGGCTGCGTTGTCGCGGCGCAGCTCGTCCTGGCCGCCGCGCAGCGATCCGACGATCTTGTTGAGGGTGGACTGGGCGGAGGCGTACTTGGCGACGTGGTCGCGCAGCTTGTTGCCGCCCGGCAGCTTGGAGAGCAGCTTGCGGGCGCCCTTCAGCTGGGTGTCGCGCGGGTCCAGGTCCTCGACGGTGCGGCGCAGCTCGACCAGCGAGGAGGAGACCCGGGTCTGGGCGTCGCCGTCGCCCTGGGCGAGGGAGCGCACGGTGCGGTCCAGCATCCGGTTGGACTGCTGGGCGGCGCCGCGCATCTCGCCCGCGCCGAGCGCGGTGATCTCGCCGATCCGGGTGGCGAACTCGGGGGAGCGGGCGTCCAGTCCGGCCAGCGTGTTCACGTACTCGGCGGCGCGGCGCTCCATCTCCTCCCGTACGGACTCCTCGACCGGCACCAGGCCGGCCGCCTTCTCCTTGGGGACCGGGGCGACGGGCTCGGGCGGGGTGAGGACCAGGTCGTCGGTGTTGTCAGTGGCCATGATGGTCTCCCTAGCTCCTGGCTCGTCGCGCGAGGTCCCGCAGCACCTCGGCCTTGGGCACGGGCGCCTGCCGGACTCCGGTCAGCCGCTGGTTGAGATACGCGGTGTGGGGCGCGGTGGCGGCGATGAACTCCGGGGCCGCGCCCTGCGGCCGGAAGCCGTGCCGGACGGCCAGCTCGCGCAGCTTCTTGTCGCCGCTCAGCAGCTCGCCGAGCTTGCGGCCCTCAGAGGTCAGCGGCACCAGGGTGTGGTCGCTGTTGACCGTGACGTCCGGGTAGAGGACGACCATGTCGCCGACGTCCTGCTTCTGCATCAGCAGCGAGGCGACCTGCGACTCGTAGACCAGGACCAGCGGGTTGGCCGCCCCGCTGATGAAGTCCCGGAACGGGGCGTCGGAGCTGGACTGCTGGGCGCCCTGGACGCTGATGAGCTTCTTCATCAGCGGGGCGGTCCGGGCGATGTCCTGGTCATTGGCGACGATACGGCCGCCGTTCTCCACGTACGAGGCGGCGGCCAGATACAGCGCGCCCGAGTTGGACTGGGAGGGGTCGGTGCTGGTGATGGACACCACGCCGTTCAGCTCGCTGTACTTCCCCGAGCCCTTGAGCTGCTGCCAGGTCCCGTCCTCCTTGGCGGCCTTCAGGTACGCGGCCATCTTCAGCGTGCCGGTGTTCTTGCCGGTCAGCGTCGCGAGCCCGTTGTCGGCCAGCACCCCGGCGGCGTTGCGGTGCGCGACGACCACCAGGGGCGAGTAGAAGGGCCGCAGCGGCGTGCCGCTGACCCCGGCCTTCCGCGCCAGCTCGGCGGCGGGGGACTCGCTGCTCGGGAAGGCGAAGTCGTACCCCTTGAGCGGGAGGTTCTCCATCGCCCAGGAGCCGGATGTCTCCGTCTTGACGGTGAATCCCTTGGCTGCGAGGGCCTTCACCACGTCGGGGTCGGCGAAGAACTCGGCCTTCTCCGACCCGATCACTCCGCGCACGGTCGTCGTTGCCGTGCCCTTGTCCTTGTCGCGTCCCGCGACGACGGCGACAGCCACCCCGCCGATCAGCAGAACCGCCAGGACGATTCCGAATATGCGTCTCACGGCGGCAGCGTGCTCGCGGAAACCCACATTCCGGGCGCGGTCAGGTGACGGGAAGGTGAACGGCTGATCGCAGTCCGAAACGGGAACCGGCCATTCTGGAGCGCCAGTTGGGGACGGGGGTGAACGCCAGGCGACGTCCCTGGTCAGGGCCGGTATCGGGGGTCGTCGGGCGCTGTCGGAGGCGTGTGGCACGCTCTGCGCCATGAGCAGCCATCCGACCGACGCACCGACCGACGACCCGCACGACGACCTGATCGGCACGCAGACCCCGGTGCGCCGCCTCACCGATCCGGACGAGGCGATCGCCGCGCTGGAGCGCGCCGTGCCCGGTCTGGCGGCTCACCGTCGGCCGGAGCCCGTCGCGATCGACTGGGCGGTGCTGGAGGAGGGCCTGGGCACCCCGCTGCCCGCCGACTACAAGCGCCTGGCCGAGTGCTATCCCGATTTCATCCTCGGCGACTTCCTCCTTCCCAACCTCCCCAGGCCCGGGAAGGAGCGGTATCTGCTCGACGGCATCCGCGAGACGCTGACCGAGGACCTCCGGGACTGGTGGGAACACGACATGACAGCCGGCCTGCGCCTCTACCCGGCGCCGGGCGGGCTGCTGCCGTGGGGGGATTCCAACCAGGGCGACATGTTCCTGTGGAGCACGACCGGGGACGGCCCGGGGGAGTGGCTGGTCACCGTCGCCTCCCACAACGGCGGCTGGTGGCACTACGCGGGTGGCGCCGTCCAGTTCCTCGCGGAGCTGTGCGACGGCACGCTCGAACTCTGGGAGCTGCCCCGGGTCGGCGTCGACGTCATCGCGTTGTGACGGCCGTGCCGTCGAGCCGTCTGCGGAAGCACACGCGGGCCTGCCCCAGGCCGTCGTAGTCGCTGTGCACGGGCACTCCGTCGAGCTCGCGGTCGCCCGCTTCGAGTTCGAAGCCCAGGGCCCGGTGGAACGCGATGGACCCGGTGTTCCCCGGCGAGGTGATGGCCCGTACCTCCGTCCGGCCCGCCCCGGCGGCCCGCCGGAAGAAGGCCTCGTAGAGCCCGCGCGCCACGCCCTGCCCGCGCAGCCGCGGGTCCACCCCCACGAAGTGGATATACGCCTCACGGTCGTTGTCGCCGGAGTAGAAGCCGACCAGGAACGCCTCGACCTCCCCCGAACCGCCCTCCCGCACCAGGCTGGTGCCGGAGAAGAACTGGAGAAACAGCCTCGGCAGCAGCAGGGACAGCTCGCGGGCCTGCTGAGGCGTGCGGGAGTCGCCCCACCACGTCCGTACGCACTCCACGAGCGCGGGGTGGTCGGACACGCGGGCCTGGCGCGGATCCGGCATTCCTGCCTCCTTCGGGACGGGACACGTCCGGTACACCACGACAGGGTGTCAAACGGGCCCTCGCCCGCCGCTCACCGGTCGTCCGCGGGCCCCCTCAGGACCTCGATCACCCCCGCGAAGCTGTCCGGGCCGTGGCCCGCCGCCGAGGCCCGCTCCATGGTGGACTTCAGCAGCTCGGGCAGGGCGTTGTCGACGCCCCGGGACGCGGCCGCGTGGAGCAGGTGCTCGATGGCCGCGATCTGCACGTCGATGGTCGCGTCGTCGCCCGGGTAGCGGCCGGCGTCCACCTGAGGTGCGTAGGTGGTGAGGAAACCGGCCACGGCGGTCAGCCAGCGGATCGCGATGGGGGTGAAGGCCGTGGCCGGCGTCTTCTCCGCGCCGACCAGCGCGGTGCCGTGCAGCCAGCCGGCCATGGTGGACCACATCAGGCCGAGCAGGGCCGCGTCGTAGAGGGAGGCCAGGCCGGGTTCTTCGGACAGGTGCAGGGGGTCGCCCAGGGCCGCCAGGGTCGGCCGGTGGGCCTCGAAGACGGCCCGCGGACCGCTGTAGAGGAACATCATCTCGGGGCTGCCGACGCCGGGCGGGGTGGTCATGATCGCGCCGTCGAGATAGTCGGCGCCATGCGACCGGGCCCACCCGGCCATCTCATCGGCCTGCTCCGGCGAGCCGGAGGTGAGATTGACCAGGACCTTGCCCGCGAGGGACTCGGCGACGGGGGCGAGGACGGTGTGCAGCGCGTCGTAGTCCAGTACACAGGCGAGGACGAGCGGGCTCGCCGCGATCGCCTCCCGGGGCGTCGCGGCCGGGCGGGCGCCCCGGTCGGCCAGCGGCCGGGCCTTGTCCGCCGAGCGGTTCCACACGGTGGTCGGGTGGCCGCGGTCCAGTAGCGCGGAGGCCAGCGCCGAGCCCATCGAGCCCAGTCCGACGACCGTGACGGCCTGGTGGCCATGGTCGGTGTTCAATTCACAGCTCCTCGTATGTCCGCACACAGCGGTTGTTCCGTCGCCTGCCACGCTCGCAGCGCTCGGCGGCCGCGGACAGTGACACCGATGACGACCGCCACCAAATTCCTGCCATACGCTGCGAGGCATGAGCGCTGGTTCCGTGGCCGTGGTCGTGACCGAGGAGATAGGGCTCCCCTCCTGGGACCTCTACGAACTGAGCATCCCCTGCACCGTCTTCGGGAAGGCACAGGCCGACCTGGCCGACCCCTGGTACGACCTGAGGCTGTGCGGCATGGGAGCGGCAGCGGCAGCGGGAGCGGGGGAGCGGCCGGAGGACGGCGGCACCGGGCTCGTGCTGCGGACCGGCCACGGCCTCGACGACCTGGTCGGAGCCGACACGGTCATCGTGCCCTCGGTGCCCGACGCCTGTGTCGAAGAGGGCAAACCCCTGCCGGAGGCGCTGATCCTGGCCCTGCGCCGGGCCTACGACGCGGGCGCCCGCATGGTCTCCCTGTGCACCGGAGCCTTCGCGCTCGCCGAGGCCGGGCTGCTCGACGGGCGGCGCGCCACGGCCCATTGGCTGCACACCGCGCAACTCGCCGAGCGCTACCCGAAGGTGCGGGTCGACGACTCGGTGCTGTACGTGGACGACGGCGACGTGCTCACCAGCGCGGGCCTGACCGCCGGGCTCGACCTCTGCCTCCACCTGGTGCGCCGCGACCTCGGCGCCCATGTCGCGAACCAGCTCGCCCGCCGCATGGTGGTGCCCGCCCACCGGCCCGGCGGCCAAGCCCAGTTCATCGACCTGTCCGTGCCCGCGACCGACGACGACGCGCTGGCCCCCGTACTGGAGTGGGCCCGGTCCCACCTGGACCGGCCCCTGACGGTGCGGGACCTGGCGCTGCGGGCCGCGATGAGCCCCCGCACCTTCTATCGGCGGCTCCAGGAGGCCACGGGGACGACCCCCTTGCGGTGGCTGCTCACCCAGCGCCTCGGGCGGGCCCAGGCCCTGCTGGAGTCGACCGACCTCCCCATCGAGAAGATCGGCGAACTCAGCGGCCTGGGCACGGCCAACAACCTCCGCCACCACTTCCTCCGGCACATCGGGGTGTCGCCGAGCGAGTACCGGCGGGCCTTTCCGCGGTCGGTTCCCGGGGCCGTTCGCGGGGCCGGGTGAGGCGTCTCCTGACGCGCTCGGCGTCAGGCCGTGTGCTGATACGCCGAGTAGGTCAGATAACCCGCGTCGCCGCCCTGGTAGTACGTGGCCTCGTCGGCCGGGGCGATCGGGAGGCCGGTGCGCAGCCGCTCGACCAGATCGGGGTTGGCGATGAAGGCGCGCCCGAAGCTGATGAGGTCGGCCCCCAGCCCGAGCCAGTGGTCGGCCTCGGTCCGCCCGGTCTGCTTCGGGCCCATCGGAAGCACCGGGTTCATGATGAGGGTGCCGGGCCACGCACGGCGCAGGCCCATCAACACCTCCTCGTCGGCGGTGGCTTCGAGATGGACGTACGCCACCTCAAGGCGGGCCAACTCGGTCAGGAGCGCGGTGTAGAGCTCCGGAACATCGGCCTCCGCCACGCCCCAGAACGTCCCGCCCGGGGAGAGCCGTATACCGGTCCTGGCCCCGCCGACGGCCTCGACGGTCGCCGACACCGCTTCGACGGCGAACCGGATCCGGCCCGCGACCGAGCCTCCGTAGCGGTCCGTGCGCAGATTGGCGTTCGAGGAGAGGAACTGGGAGATCAGATAGCCATTGGCGCCGTGCAGCTCGACACCGTCGAACCCGGCGTCGACGGCGCGGCGGGCGGCCTGCGCGTACGACCGGGCGTGCTCGGGCACCTCGGCGGCCTCCAGGGCGCGCGGCGTCGGCGCGGGCTGGGGCCCGGTGGGGGTGAACACCTCGCCGACGGCGGCGACGGCCGAGGGCCCGACCGGGCGCATACCGGTGGTGTCCGGATGTGAGACCCGCCCGCCGTGCATCAGCTGGGCGAAGATCCGGCCGCCGTTGGAGTGCACGGCGGCGGTCACCGGGCGCCACGCGGCGACCTGATCGTCGGTGTGCAGCCCCGGTGTGCCCGGATTGGACTGCCCGATCAGACTCGGCTGCACGCCTTCGCTCACGATCAGCCCGGCGGTGGCCCGCTGCGCGTAGTACGTCGCCATCGACGGCGTCGCCAGACCGCCGTCGGCGGCCCGGATCCGCGACATCGGGGCCATCACCACCCGGTTGGGCAGCGTCAGGTCACCGAGCCGATAGCTGTCGAAAAGGGTCGTCGTCGTCACGTCGGGTTTCCTCCGCGATCCGCGGCGCCCGCTTCTCGGGCGCTCGGCGGTTACGCTAAAACCTCACATGGATGTCAGAGGCAAGGCTCTGTGTCGCGGGTCACAGTCGGGAGGACGGCATGCGCATCGGGGAGCTCGCCGCACGGGCCGGGGTCAGCGTCAGATCCCTGCGCTACTACGAGGAACAGGGGCTGCTCGCCAGCGCCCGCAGCGCCAGCGGGCAGCGGCACTACACGGACGACGAGGTCGAACGGGTCACGTTGATCCAGCGGCTGTACGCCGCGGGGCTGTCCAGCCGCACTATCTACGAACTGCTGCCGTGTGTCGACGCGCCCAGTGAGGAGAATTCCGACGCCGCGCTGGAGCGGATGGCACAGGAGCACGACCGGCTCTCCCGCCACATCGACGAACTCATCCACACCCGGGACGCACTCGAAGGGCTGATGGCCACGAACCGCGCGCATCGCGAGACTCTGCGGGCAACGGCGGCCTGCTGACCGCGGCCAGCCGATCGTCCCGACCGCGCCCTAGGGGGTGTACGCCGGACAGGGCCTAACTCGCGTGCGCGGCGAATGCCGCGTACGCGGGCTCGTCGAAGAGGACGAACCTGACCTCCTCGACCGCGGTGTCCGCGGCCCGCACCGTATCGACGGCGATGCGGGCGGCGTCCTCCAACGGCCACCGGTAGACGCCGGTCGAGATGGCCGGGAACGCGACCGTACGGGCGCCGAGTTCGTCAGCGACCCGCAGCGCCTCGCGGTGGCAGGAGACGAGAAGCTCCGAGCGGTCCTCGGTGGCGGACCACACGGGCCCCACGGTGTGGATGACCCAGTCGGCGTGCAGCCGCCCCGCGGTCGTGGCCACGGCCCGCCCCGTCGGCAGCCCCTTGCCGTAGTGCGACGCGCGCAGCGCCCGGCACGCCTCCAGGATCTCGGGGCCGCCCCGGCGGTGGATGGCGCCGTCGACGCCTCCGCCGCCGAGGAGGGAGGAGTTCGCGGCGTTGACGATGGCGTCGGCGTGCTGGTCGGTGATGTCGCCGCGGACGAAGGTGATGGTGGTGCTCATGGGGTCATCTTCCGTGGTCTACGGCCGCTCGGGCGAGCTGACGCGCTCCGTCGGGCCGCCGAACGGCAGGAACGTGGACCGGGTGGCGAGCAGCCAGACGCCGTTCTCCTTGCGGAACGTGTCCTCGTAGTGGCCCACGTTCGCGGGCAGCCGGGGCGGCAGCATGCCGCCCGTGTAGCCGTCGACGCGGTACGTCGCGAAGTACGACGTGGCGGAGGCCGTCGTCGGGGACTCCACGGTGACCAGGATGTTCGTACACATCCGCCGCGACAGCCGGTCCGCCGGCCGCGACCCGAAGTACTCCCGCAACGCCTCACGCCCCTCGACCCGGCGGGCGCCCTGCGGCCATTCCCACACCCCGTCGGGCGTGAACAGCTCGGCCACGGTGGCGGGGTCTCCGAGGTCGAGACGGCGGAGGAACTCGACGATCAGCCGCTCGCAGGCGCGCTCGGCGAGCAGGCGGGCCAGGTCCTGGGCTTCGGCGGTCATCTCCACTTCTTAGCAGCGGCGCGGGTGGCGCCACGAACCGTTTTCCACACCGTCGCGGCCCGGCGCTCTTGCTTCGAGTGCACGCGAACTGCTTAGCGTCCTCGGCACGACCGTGATCGACAGCACCCCCGCGGAAAGGGCTCGAGCGTCATCATGAGCAACGCCATCGAACAGATCAGCAAGGTCGAGCTGGGCCACGGCGGCCCCCTCGTCGGCGTCCAGGGCTTCGGCGCCATGGGCATCAGCCACGCCTACGGGCAGACGGACGACGCGGCGGCCCGCGACACCCTGGAGGCCACCGTCGAGGCGGGCGTCACCCTCATCGACACCGCCGACATGTACGGCGCCGGCGCCAACGAGGAGTTCCTCGCGCCGTTCGTCGCCGCGCACCGCGACGAGATCACCCTGGCCACCAAGTTCGGCGTCGAGCGCCGCGCCGACGACCCGGACTACCGGGCCATCCGCAACGATCCCGGCTACGTCAAACAGGCCGTCGAGGCGAGCCTGCGCCGCCTGAACGTCGAGGTCATCGACCTCTACTACATGCACCGCCGCGACCCCGCCGTCCCGCTGGCCGAGTCCGTCGGCGCCATGGCCGAGCTGGTGCGGGAAGGCAAGGTCAGGCACCTCGGTCTGAGCGAGGTCACCGGTGCCGAGCTGCGCGAGGCGCACGCCGTGCACCCGATCACCGCGCTCCAGTCGGAGTGGTCGGTCTTCAGCCGGGACGCCGAGCGCGGCGCGGTGGGCGCGGCCGCTGAGCTCAACGTCGCCTTCGTGCCGTACTCGCCGCTCGGCAAGGGCTTCCTGACCGGCGCGTTCACCGACACGGGCACAGTCCTCTCCAGCGGCGACGTCAGGCAGTCGCATCCGCGCTTCACCGGCGACAACGCCAAGGCGAACGCCGCTCTCCTGGCTCCCCTGCGCACCATCGCGGCCGACCATGGTGCCACCACGGCGCAGATCGCCCTGGCCTGGGTGCAGCAGCGCGCCCAGGCGCACGGCCTGACCGTCGTTCCGATCCCCGGCACCCGCAGCCGCGGCCGCCTCCTCGAGAACGCCGCGGCGACCCGGATCACGCTGACCTCCGACGAGCTGGCGCTGCTGGAGCCGGTCGCCGCCCAGGTGGCGGGCGACCGTTGACCGGTCTGTGAGCGCGTGTTCAGGGGCGGCGCGGGCGGAGACCGTATCCATGGGGGAGAGATACGCGATCCACTGTGGACGAGGAGAGGGTGGCCATGAGCAGCGAGCGCCCCGCGCTGTACGAGATGTTCGACGAACGGTTCCGCACCGGGCGGTGCATGGACGGCGATGACCGTCTTGAGGTCCTGTACGGCGGCTGCCGCTGGGCCGAGGGGCCCGTGTATCTGCCTGCCTGGCGGCAGGTGATCTGGAGCGACATCCCCAACGACCGGTTGCTGCGGTGGGACGAGGAGACCGGCGCGGTCGGCGTCTTCCGCCGCGGCGCCGGGAACACCAACGGCAACACCCTTGACCGCGAGGGCCGTCTGATCAGCTGTGAGCAGGGCAACCGCCGCGTGACCCGGACCGAGCACGACGGCACGGTCACGGTGCTGGCCGACCGCTGGCAGGGCAAGCGTCTGAACAGCCCGAACGACGCGGCGGTGAAGTCGGACGGCTCGATCTGGTTCTCCGACCCGGACTTCGGCATCCTCAGTGACTACGAGGGCTACCGGGCGCAAAGCGAGATCGGCTCCAACAACGTCTACCGGATCGACCCGGACAGCGGCCAGGTGCGGCTGGTCGCCGACGGCCTCGGCGCCCCGAACGGCCTGGTGTTCTCGGCCGACGAGCGGCGGCTGTTCGTCTCCGACACCCGGGCGGGCTGCGTCCGGGTCTTCGATGTGCGTGACGACGGCACGCTGTCGGACGGCGAGATCTTCGCCGAGGCCGCGGCCCGCGAGGGCGCCCGCTTCGACAACCTCCGCTTCGACGACGGCGGCAGGCTCTGGGTGGCCGCGATGGACGACGGCGTGCACTGCTACGACCCGGACGGCACGCTGATCGGGCGGCTCGTCGTCCCCGAGACGGCCGCAAACATCTCCTGGGGCGGCGCCAAGCGCAACCGTCTCTTCATCGCGGCGCGGACCGGCCTCTACTCGGTGGTCATGAGCGTCACGGGCACGCACCCGACCGGGCCGGGGCCCAGGCCCTGACCCGAGGGGCCGTGCCCCGTCCGGGACCGGTCCCGGACGGGGCACGGGAGGGTCGGGGTGGTGCCGGGGGCCGCCCCGGTCGTACGGCGCACGGCGAATGGGGTGGGCTCCGATGGCGGATCAGGTCCTGGAGCGGATGCCGGGCAGGGTCAGGTTCGCCCTGGCGGGCGTCTGGGGCCAGGCGGTGGTCAACTTCTTCGCCGGGGGCTCGCTGCTCTCCGAGCTGGACAGCCGGCTCGCCCATGGCCAGCACGTCGCGGAGCCCGGCCTGGTGCGGGGCCTGGCGTACTTTTCCATGGCGGTGGCGGTCCTGCTGGCCGTCGTGGGCGTCTGCGCGCGGAAGCGGTTCGGCTGGGTGTGGACCGTGATCGTTCTCGTCGAGATGCTGGCCGTGATGAGCGGGATGGTCGGGTTGTACTGCGTGTGGATGGGGCTCATCGCGGTGAGCGAGTCCGCCCTGCTGATCGGGCTGGCCCTGCCGCTGGCGATCGGCGGGGCGCTGATCACCGGGCGGGGTCAGGAGTGGTTCAGCCGCTGATGCCGAGCGCCGCCGCGTGGGTCTCCAGGCGCTCGGCGGCCAGGGCGCCGGCCGCCTCGTCGTCGCGGGAGGTGGCGACGACCAGGGCGCGGCCGGCCAGGGTGTGGGCGCGCTGGTGGAGGGCGGCGATATGGGTCGGGGCGGTGGAGGCCGTGGTGGGTGCGGCGCGGAGCGGGGAGCGGCCGTCGCGCAGGCGGGTGACCTGGTCGGTGAGGCGCTGGGCGGCGGTGTCGAGCGCGGGGGCGGGCACGAGGGCGCGCAGCTCGTCGGTCACGGTCAGCAGCGCGGTGAGATGGCCCGCCAGCTGGATGTCCAGCTCCTCCTCGCGCGAGCGGTGCGGGAAGCCCCGCCCGGGCTCGGCCATGGTGTGGACCGACTTGGCGCGGATCGGCTCGTACATGGGTGGCCTCCAAGGGATCTCAGGAGGCCATCCTAGCTTAGACTCTGTCTAAAGTTGAGTTCTTGCTAAGTATCTGCCAAGTGTCTGTCGCCCGGCCGCCCGGTGCGACCACGAGCCCGGGGTGATCGAACTGATCGAACTGATCGAAGTGAAGGTGCTGACGCCGGACGACTGGGCGATCTGGCGGGAGCTGCGGCTCACCGCCCTCGCGGACGCGCCGTACGCGTTCGGGTCCCGGCTCGCGGACTGGCAGGGCGACGGCGACCGCGAGGAGCGGTGGCGCGCCCGCCTGGAGATCCCCGGTTCGTACAACCTGGTGGCCGCGCTCGACGGGGCGCCGGTCGGGATGGCCGGCGGGGTCCCCGGCCCGCACCATGGCGTGGTCGAGCTGATCTCCATGTGGGTGAGCGCGGCCGGGCGCGGGTGCGGGGTCGCCGATCGGCTGGTGCGGGCCGTGGAGGAGTGGGGCCTGCGGGCGGGGGCCGAGGTGCTGCGGCTGAACGTCATGCCGGACAACGCGCGCGCCCTCGCCTTCTACCGGCGCATCGGGCTGGCCGAGGCCGGGGAGGAGGAGGGGGAAGTGGTGATGGAGAAGGCGCTACGGCCCCGCTGAGCGAGCCGCGCGTGACCGGGGCGGCGTCAGTGCTGGCCGTAGCCGTCCAGGAACCTTCCGATCCGCGTCACCGCGTCCGCCAGGTCCTTCTTCGCCGGGAGCGTCACGATCCGGAAGTGGTCCGGCTCCGGCCAGTTGAAGCCCGTTCCGTGCACGATCATGATCTTCTCGGAGCGCAGCAGGTCCAGGACCATCTGCCGGTCGTCCTTGATCTTGTAGACCGCGGGGTCGAGCCGGGGGAACGCGTACAGCGCGCCCTTCGGCTTGACGCAGGTCACGCCCGGGATCTGGGTCAGCAGCTCATACGCCGTGTCGCGCTGCTCCAGCAGCCGGCCGCCGGGCAGCACCAGGTCGTTGATCGACTGGCGGCCGCCGAGGGCCGCGGCCACCGCGTGCTGGGCGGGCATATTGGCGCACAGCCGCATATTGGCCAGGATGGTCAGGCCCTCGAGATAGTTGGTGGCGTGGGCCTTCGGGCCGCAGACCGCGAGCCAGCCGCTGCGGTAGCCCGCGACCCGGTAGGCCTTGGAGAGCCCGTTGAAGGTCAGGGTCAGCAGGTCGGGGGCGACGGCCGCGGTGGGGGTGTGGGTCGCGCCGTCGTAGAGGATCTTGTCGTAGATCTCGTCGGAGCAGACGACCAGATTGTGGCGGCGGGCGATCTCGGTCAGCCCGCGCAGCATCTCCTCGTCGTAGACCGCGCCCGTCGGGTTGTTGGGGTTGATGATGACCAGGGCCTTGGTGCGGTCCGTGACCTTGCGCTCGATGTCGGCGAGGTCCGGCATCCAGTCCGACTGCTCGTCGCAGCGGTAGTGCACGGCGGTGCCGCCGGAGAGCGAGACCGCGGCGGTCCACAGCGGGTAGTCGGGGGAGGGGACCAGCACCTCGTCCCCGTTGTCCAGCAGGCCCTGCATCGCCATCTGGATCAGCTCGGAGACGCCGTTGCCGAGGTATACGTCCTCGACGTCCAGGTAGATGCCCTTGGTCTGGTAGTGCTGCATCACCGCGCGCCGGGCGGACAGCAGCCCCTTGGCGTCGCCGTACCCATGGGCCCCGCCGAGGTTGCGCAGCATGTCCTCCAGGATCTCCGGCGGACAGTCGAAGCCGAAGGTCGCGGGGTTGCCCGTGTTGAGCTTGAGGATGCGGTGACCGGCGGCCTCCAGCCGCATCGCCTCCTCGAGTACCGGGCCCCGGATCTCGTAGCAGACGTTGGAGAGCTTCGTGGACTGGATCACCTGCATGTCGGCCACCTTACGGGCGTGTAACCGGGACCGCTCGGTGTTCTTCGCCACGTCGACGGTGTAAGGGGGCGTCTTCGGGCGGATGGGGCGGCGGCGCGCGCCGGGTAACGAGTCGGTTTCCCGGGTTAATTTCCGTGCGCGATGGGTTGGCCCGGACGTGTCGGCTGGCTATCGTTCACGAACTTCAACGAATCGTTCCGCTGAACGAATAGCGGAGAAGGGTGGCCGGCCCATGTCCGACACCTCACCCCGAAACGCCCCAGGGGCGGCGGGGATACCGCGCCGGTCGCTGTTGGTCGGCGCGGCGGCGGGCGGCGCCGCACTCGGCGCGTCCTGGCTGCTCAGCGGCTGCTCCGGCGCGGCCTCCGCGTCCCCGGCCGACGCCCTCCCCAGCGCCGGGCCCACCGGCCGCCCCGACCGCGGCGGCACCCTGCGCATCGCCCGGCCGCCCGCCTCCGACGCCGAGACCCTGGACCCGGCCAGCTCCCTGTCCGCCTACGAATACCTGGGCGCCCTCTACAACCGGCTGGTGCGGATCGGCCCCGACGGCGGCCTCGCCCCCGACCTCGCCGAGTCCTGGGAGCCCGACGACAAAGCCCGCACCTGGACCTTCCGGCTGCGCCGCGGCGTCACCTTCCACAACGGGCGCGCCTTCACCTCCGCCGACGCCGCCTACACCCTGCGCCACATCCTCGACGAAAAGACCGGCTCCCCGCAGGCCGGCGTGCTGGCCCCGCTGGTCGACCCGAAGAAGCTGCGCACCCCCGACGCGCACACCCTCGTCGTCCCCCTGAAGACCCCGAACGCCGAGTTCCCCAGCCTGCTCACCCACTACAACTGCTACGTCATCCCCGACGGCAGCGCCGCCTCCATCGGCCGCACCGGCATCGGCACCGGCCCCTTCAAGCTGGTCTCCTTCTCCGCCGCCGGGCCCGGCCGGATCACCGCGTACCCGGACCACTGGGCCGGCCGCCCCGTCCTGGACGCCATCGACTTCTACTCCGTCGCCGATATGCAGGCCCGCTCCAACGCCCTGCTCGCCGGCCAGGTCGATCTGCTCTCCCAGACCAACCTGGACTTCGCCACCGCCCGCGTCGTCGCCAACTCCGACCGCGCCACCCTCGCCCGGGTGAAGAACGCGCAGTGGTACGTGCTGCCGATGCTCACCACCGAGAAGCCCTTCACCGATGTGCGGGTGCGGCAGGCGATGAAGCTCGCGTACGACCCCGAGCACGTCATGAAGGTCGCCCTCCAGGGCGCGGGCACCGCCGGCTGGGACAACCCCGTGCCGCCCAGCGACCCGGGCCACCTCGCCCGCCACCCGGCCCACGACCCCGAAAAGGCCCGCCATCTGCTGAAGCAGGCCGGGCAGGAGCGGCTCGCGGTCGACCTCTACACCTCCTCCTACGACCCGATCTTCACGCCCATGGCCCTCGCCTACCAGGAGTCCGCCAAGCGGGCCGGCATCCGGATCCGGGTCAGAACGGCCGCCGCCGACTCGTACTACACCCAGATCTGGATGAAGAAGCCGCTCATGGCCACCTACTGGTACACCGGCCGCCCCATCGACCAACTCCTCAACCAGGTCTTCCGGGGCGGCTCCTCGTACAACGAGACCGCCTGGGCCGACAAGGACTTCGACGCCCTGCTGGACCGGGCCCGCCGCGAGACCGACGACGCCCGGCGCCGCGAGCTCTACCAGCAGGCGCAGACCGCGGTCGTGGAGCGGGGCGGGGCGATCACCCCGATGTTCGCCGACCGGCTCGTCGGCATCTCCCGCAAGGTGCGGGGCTACGCGGAGCACGGCTTCGAGTTCGACTACCTCGGCATCGGGCTGAAGGGGGCGTGAGGGGCGTGCTCACCTTTCTCGTACGCCGCGTCGTCGCCGCGCTCGGCACGCTGCTGCTCTCCTCCGTCCTCGTCTTCCTCGCCGTCCAGTCGCTGCCCGGCGACGTCGCCACCCAGGTGCTCGGCAAGGACGCCACCCCCTCCGCCGTCGCCGCGCTGCGCGACAAGCTCCACCTCGACCAGCCCGCCTGGGAGCGCTACCTGGAGTGGGTCAAGGGCGCGCTCCACGGCGACTTCGGCGCCTCGCTGGTCAACGCCAAGCCGGTGGGCGGCGAGGTCGCCCAGTACCTCGGCAACTCCGCGCTGATCGCCGTCGTCACCGTCCTCTTCGCGGTCACCGGCTCGCTCGTGCTGGGCGTCGTCGCCGGGCTCTACCGCGACCGCTGGCCCGACCACCTCATCTCCACGGTCAGCCTGATCGGCATGAGCGTCCCCGAGTTCGTGGTGGCCACCGTGCTGGTGCTGCTCTTCTCCATCGCCGTCCCCGTCCTGCCCGCCGTGGTGCTCTACGGACCCGAGGCGAGCGTCGGACAGCTGCTCCCGGCCGTATGGCTGCCCGCCGCCTCGCTCGCGATCGTGATGGCCGCGTACATCGTGCGCATGGCCCGCACCTCGGTCATCGACGTCATGGCCGGCGAGTACGTCACCACCGCCCGGCTCAAGGGCCTGTCCACCTGGCGCGTGGTCACCCGCCACGCCCTGCCCGGGGCGCTGCTGCCCACCCTGCATGTCATCGCGCTCAATGTGGCATGGCTGGTCGGGGGCGTCGCCGTCGTCGAGAACGTCTTCAACTACCCCGGCATCGGCAAGCTGATGCTCTCCTCCGTGCAGAACCGCGACCTGCCGGTCATCCAGGCCATCGCCCTGATCAGCGCGGTCGTCTACGTCTGCTGCAACCTGGCCGCCGACCTCGGCGCCATGGCCCTCAACCCCAAGCTCAGGACCCGAGGAGGGCGGACCCGATGAGCACCCTGAAGACCCCCGACGCTCTTGTCGCGGCCGGGCCGGTCGCCGCATCGCCCGGCTTCGCCGCCCGCACCTGGCGCACCATACGCTCCTCCCGCGCCGCCACCATCGGCCTGGCGATCGTCGCCGTCCACCTCCTGATCGCGCTGCTCGCGCCCGTGCTGACCTCGTACGAACCGACGGTCGGCGACGCCTCGCAGGCCCTGCTCGGCCCCGGCGCCGACCACTGGGCCGGCACCGACCAGTACGGGCGCGACGTACTGGCCCGGGTGCTGTACGGCGGGCGGTACGCGCTGGGCGTCTCGGTCGCCGCGACCCTGGTGACCATCGCCCTCGGCACCGTCCTCGGCTGCGCGGCCGCGCTGCGCGGCGGCTGGCTGGACGACCTGCTGATGCGGGTGCTGGACGCCGTGCTGTCCATCCCGTCCATCCTCGCCCTGCTGGTCGTCGTCACCGCGCTCGGCACCGGGCCCGCGGTCATCGTGCTCGCCATCGCCGTCGTCTACGTCCCGCAGGTCGTCCGGGTCGTCCGGGGCGCCGCGCTGGCCGTCGTCCCCGCCGACTACGTCACCGCGGCCCGCGCCCGCGGCGAGCGGACCTGGTCGATCCTGTGGCGCGAGGTGCTGCCCAACATCACCGACGTGGTGTGCGTCGAGTTCGCGATGCGCGCCTCATGGGTGGTGCTGCTGATCAGCTCCCTGTCCTTCCTCGGCTTCGGCGCCAACCCGCCCACCCCCGACTGGGGGCTGATGGTCGCCGAGAACCGCACCGCCATCACCGTCGTCCCGATGGCGAGCCTGGCGCCGATCATCGCCCTGGCCACGCTCGTGATCGGGCTCAACCTCGCGGCCGACGGCCTGTCCAAGGCGTGGGGCGTGGACCGGATCCGGGAGGGCTCCTGATGACCGCCATCGTCTCCGTGGAAGGCCTGAGCGTCGCCTACCGCTCCGCGGGCCGGGACATCCCCGTCGTCCACGAGGTCGGCTTCGAGCTGTGCCCCGGCCGGACCCTCGCCCTCGTCGGCGAGTCCGGCAGCGGCAAGTCGACCGTCGCCGCGACCCTGCTCGGACATCTGCGGCACGGCTCGCGGATCACCGCGGGCACGGTGCGCGTCGAGGGCAAGGACGTCTTCGCCCTCCCGGCCAGGGAGTTGCGGCGGCTGCGCGGCGGCACGGTCGCCATGGTCGCGCAGAACGCCGGGCACGCCCTGACCCCCTCGATGCGGGTCGGACGGCAGATCGCGGAGGCGCTGCGCGGCGACGCGGCCGGCTCCGTCGCCGTCACCGACCTCCTCGACCAGGTCCGCCTCCCGCGCCCCGCCGAACTCGCCCGCCGCTACCCGCACGAACTCTCCGGCGGGCAGCAGCAGCGCGTCGCGATCGCCATGGCCATCGCGGCCCGCCCCAAGGTCCTCGTCCTCGACGAACCCACCACCGGCCTCGACGTCATCACCCAGCGCGGCGTCCTGGACCTGCTCGCCGCGCTGCGCGACGAACTCGGCCTCGCGGCCGTCCTGGTCAGCCACGACCTGGGCGTCGTCGCCCACATGGCCGACGAGGTCGCGGTGTTGCGGGAGGGCCGGGTCGTGGAGGCCGCGCCCACCCGCCGCCTCTTCGCCGCCCCCGCCGACCCGTACACCCGGCGGCTGCTGGCCAGCGTCCCGCGCCTGGCCGACTCCGGGCTCGCGGTCGTCGCCGAGGACGGCACCCGCGAGATCCGGCCCAAGGCCGAGGTGCCCGCCGACGCCCCGGAGGCGGTCGCCGTCCGCGACGTCACCATCGACTACGGCGCGAGCCGCGCCGTCCACGGCGTGTCCTTCCGCGTGCGGCGCGGTGAGGTGCTGGCGCTGGTCGGCGAGTCGGGCAGCGGCAAGTCCACGCTGGCGTGGTCGCTGGCGGGGCTGCGGGCGCCGTCGGGGGGTGAGATGACCACGAAGGGAACCGACGGCGACCTGGCCCGCCCGGCGCGGCAGCGGCCGCTGTCCCTGCGGCGCAAGGTCCAGCTCGTCTTCCAGAACGCCGACACGTCCCTGAACCCCCGGCGCTCGGTGGGCGAGGCGGTACGGCGGCCGCTGCGCTTCTTCGGCACGGCCGCCTCCCGTGGGGAGGCCGCCACCCGCGCCCGGCAGCTCATCGCCGACGTACGCCTCGACCCGGCCCTCGCCGACCGCCTGCCCGCGCAGCTCTCCGGCGGGCAGCGGCAGCGGATCGGGATCGCGCGGGCGCTGGCCGGCGAGCCGGACGTACTGATCGCCGACGAGATCACCACCGCGCTCGACGTCTCCGTCCAGGCCGAGGTGTTGCGCCTCCTGGACGACCTGCGGCGCGAACGCGAACTGGCGTGCCTCTTCATCAGCCACGACCTGGCCGTGGTGCGGGGGATCGCCGACCGGGTGGTGGTGCTGCGGCACGGGGTGGTGGTCGAAGAGGGCCCGACCGAGGCCGTCTTCGCGTCCCCGGGCCACCCCTACACCCGCCGCCTCATGGCCGCGGCGCTGGACCCGGACGGGGACGCGCACCCGGACGCGGGCGCGGGGGTGGCCGACGACTGGCAGGACGCCGCGGAGCCGGACGCCCCCTGGACCGACCTGGGCCCCGCCCACCGCATCCGCCGCTGGCGCCCGGCAGCGCCATGACTGCCCGCGATGGCCCGTTCCGGACGGGCGCAACCATCAATTGAGCAACCCCCATGGCGAGCAACCAGGTCCGCGAGAGCGGCGCCGGTTTAGGCGCAAAAGAAGGGCTACACCACGTGAGATACCGCGAGCAGTTCGACCGCGAGGTCCGGACGGAGGACGTCTGGATCCCCACCCGGGACGGCACCCGGCTGCACGCCCGTATCTGGCGCCCCGTCGACGCCACCGCGGACCCCGTCCCCGCGCTGCTGGAGTACCTCCCGTACCGCAAGAGCGACTGGACCGCCCCGCGCGACGCGCAGCGTCACCCCTGGTACGCGGGGCACGGCTACGCCTCCGTCCGGGTCGATCTGCGCGGCAGCGGGGACTCCGAGGGCGTGATGCTCGACGAGTACACCGCGACCGAGCTGGCCGACGGAGTCGACGTCGTGGAGTGGCTGGCCGCCCAGCCGTGGTGCACGGGCAAGGTCGGCATGTTCGGCATCTCGTGGGGCGGGTTCAACTCCCTCCAGATCGCCGCCCTGCGCCCGGAGCCGCTGAAGGCGATCGTCACCGTCTGCTCGACCGACGACCGTTACGACAACGACGTCCACTACACCGGCGGCGCCGTCCTCGGCATCGACATGCTCGCGTGGGCGGGCACCATGCTCGCGTTCACGGCCCGCCCGCCGGACCCGGCCACCGTGGGCGAGAACCGGTGGCTGCCCATGTGGCGGGAGCGGCTGGAGGCGCTGGAGCCGTATCTGCACACCTGGCTGGCGCACCAGCGACGGGACGACTACTGGCGCCACGGCAGCGTGTGCGAGGACTACGGCGCCATCGACGCGGCGGTCCTCGCGGTGGGCGGCTGGGCCGACCCGTACCGGGACACCGTGCTGCGCCTGGTGGAGCATCTCGACGCGCCCGTGCGGGGGCTGATCGGGCCGTGGTCGCACCAGTACCCGGACCGGGGCCTGCCGCCGGGCCCGGCGATCGGCTTTCTCCAGGAGACGCTGCGCTGGTGGGACCACTGGCTCAAGGGCGTGGACACCGGGGTCATGGCGGACCCGGCCCTGCGCTCCTGGATCAACGACCCGGTGCCGCCCGCGACCCACTACACGACCATGCCCGGCCGCTGGGTCGCCGACGACGCCTGGCCGTCCCCGGCGGTCACCTGGGACGAGCGGCCGCTGGGCGGTGAGGGGACGGAGCCGGTGATCGTGCGCTCCCCGCTGCACACCGGCATCGACGCGGGCCGCTTCTTCCCCTTCGGCAACGCCACCGACCTGCCACCCGACCAGCGCGAGGAGGACGGCCGTTCGGTCTGCTTCGACTCCGCGCCGCTGACGGAGCGCGTGGAGATCCTGGGCCGCCCGCGCGTCCGGCTGCGCCTGGACAGCGCCACCCCGCGCGCGCATGTCATCGCGCGCGTCTGCGACGTCGCCCCCGACGGCTCCTCGACGCTGGTCACCCGGGGCGTGCTCAACCTGCTGTCGCGGCACGGCCGGGACAAGGCGGTGGAGTGGACGCCGGGGACGTACGAGGACGTGGAGTTCGAGCTCAACGGCATCGGGTACGCCTTCCCGCCCGGCCACCGCATCCGGGTCGCGGTCTCCGACCAGTACTGGCCGTGGGTGTGGCCGCACGGCGAGCGCGACGAGCACGGCGCGCTGACCGTGCGCCCCGCGGACAGCGCCGTACTCCTCCCCGTACGGGACCCGGGCGCCGACGCCGGCCGCCCGCCGATCACCTTCGAGGAGCCGGAGCAGGCCCCGCCGCTCCCCGTGACGACCGAGCCGCCCGCCGGGAACCGGCCCGAGCGGCTGGTGCGGCACGACGTGGCGACGGGGGAGTGGACCCTGGAGGTGGACCCCAACTACGGCGGCTCCCGCACCTACCCCGACGGCCTGCGGTACGAGGAGAGCGCGCTGGAGACGTACCGGATCCGCGGCGGCGATCCGCACTCGGCCGTGGCAAGCTCCCAGTGGACCGTCCGGCTGCGGCGCGGCGACTGGGACGCAGTCGTCGTGGCCCGCACCGAACTCCGCGCCACAGCAACGGAGTTCATCATGGACAGCAGCATCGAAGCACGTGCGAACGGAGACACAGTGGCCAAGCGCACCTGGCACCACACCACCCCCAGGACCTCGGCATGACACGACCCGTCCGCCCCAAGGCCGCCCGGCGGGCCGTCGCCGCCTCCGAGCGCACCCGTCAGCCCACCGAGGTGCGCCGCCGGCTGATCGTGGAGGCCGCCGTACCGCTCATCGTGGAGCGGGGTTCCGCGGCGGTGGGCGTACGCGATGTGGCGGCCGCGGCGGGGGTCTCGGTCGGCACGGTCACCTACCACTTCGAGAGCGTCCAGGAAGTCCTCTCCGAGGCGATGGTGCTGCACATCGAGCGCTACTACGCCGCGCTCAGCGAGGCCGCCGCCCATGCCACCAGCGGCGCCGAGGGGCTGCGGCTGCTCATCGACGCGCTGTTCACCGACGACACCGACCGCCACTGGCGGATGTGGTTCGACTACTGGCACGCGGGCGACCGCGACCAGGCGTTCGCCCGCGGCCAGGCCGCACGCTACGAGAGCTGGCACGGCGAGATCCGCTCCCTGGTCGAACGGGGCGCCGACGAGGGCGACTTCGGCTGCGCCGACCCCGCCGAATTCGCCGTCCGCTTCGCGGCCCTCGCGGACGGCCTCGCCCTGCAACGGCTGCGCCAGGCCCCGCCGCTGACCACGGAGGCGGCGCGGCGGCATCTTTATCGGCTGGTGGAGGTGGAGCTGAAGGCGGCTGGGTGAATCGCCCGCCCATGGCCATAATGGTGGGTCGTATGCCGACACGGGGGGACAGTGAACGGTGACGGACTCAGAGGGTTCCGGCGAGTGGACGACGTTCTCCTTACTCAACGACGAGCCGGTGGCCGCGGAGCCTGACGACCAGCTCGGCGCCGCGCTCGTGGCGAAGCGACTGGCTCAGCTGCTCCTCACCTCGCGCGCCTCCACCCCCTTCACACTCGCCGTGGACGCGGGCTGGGGCATGGGCAAGAGCAGCCTGATGCGGCTGGTCGATGCCGAGCTCCAGAAGGAGCCCGGCGTGCACACCGTCTGGTACAACGCGTGGACCTCCACCGGCGCCGACGCCCTGGAAGGGCTCATCAAGTCGGTGCTGATGCGCTTCGACCGGCGGGTGCTGCGCCGGGGGCTGCGGCGGGCCACCGATCAGCGGGCGCTGATCCGCGCGGCCCGCGCCCTGTTGGTGCTGCTCGCGGGCCCGCTCGGCGTCTCCCGCCTGGTCGACGAGCTCTGGAGCAACCTTTCGGCCAAACCCGAAGCGCGCAATGACATGCGTGACGCCATCAAGGACCTGACGCAGGAGTGGGCCGAGACAGGCGAGTTCACGCCGCGCCGCATGTTGGTGGTCTTCATCGACGACCTGGACCGCTGCTCGGAGGAGACCGTGCTCGCGGTGTGCGAGGCGGTCAAGGTCTATCTCGACGTGCCCGGCCTCGCGTTCGCCATCGGCGGTGACCGCTCCGCGCTGGGGCCGAACGGCCTGCTGCGCGATCTGTCCCCGGCGGGCGCCGCGTTCATGGAAAAGATCTTCCAGACCAGCTATCGGGTCCCGGCGGCGGACGGCCGGGACTTCGAGGCGTACATCCGCCGGTGTATGCGGGCCACGGGCATCCACCGGGTGGTCGACGACGAGCTGGTCCCGCTCCTCGCCGAGCGCTCGGGCCGCAATCCGCGCCGCGTCAAGCGGCTGCTCAACGGCTTCGTCCTGGAGGCGACCCTCAACCCCATGTGGGCGGGGTTCGGCTCCGAAGCCGTGATCCGCACGCTGCTGCTCCAGTACTTCTACGCCGACTTCTACCGGATGATGGCCGACCCCGGGCCGGGCGCGGGCGACGTGGTCGCGGAGTTCCGCCGTTACCGGGAGGTACGGCGGATCCTGCTGGCGGGGCCCGGAGCGGCCGTGGTCGGCGACGACAGGAAGGCGCAGCGGATGTTCGAGGAGTACGAGGTGGCGCCGCCCCACTCACTGGACCAGGACACGCCGGTGGCGGCCCTCGCCCGGCTCGAGCAGTACCTGCCGAGCGGTTTCCCGGCCCTGACCACGGACCAGGCCTTCATCTCGCTGCTCGACGAGCTGCTGCGGCTGCCGAGGTCGGCCGAGCTGCTGATGGCGATCAGGAACGGGCCGAAGGACCGTGTGCCCTCCACGCTTTCGCAACTCGTGGACGTGGAGGTGAACATGGAGATGGACACGGCGGAGGAGTACGCGGGCCTGGAGCGTGGGGCCACCCCCACCCGCCTGGGGGGCCTGCGCATCCTGTGGGTGGACGACCGCCCCGAAAACAACACGGACCTGGTCGGGCTGCTCATGGAGTGGGGGGCGGGGGAGGTGGACATCGCTCGGAACCAGGAGGAGGCCGACCGCGCGATAGCGGCCCGGCCCCCAGACCTGTTGATCTCCGACGTCAGCAGAGGCCGTGCGGCCGAGGCGGGCTTCACGTATGTGGAGCGGCTGGTGCGAGAGCGGCGATACCGCGGGGACGTGGTGTTCTTCACCGGGCGGGTCACGCCCGCGCGGGAGGCCCGCGCCCGGGAGCTGAACGCCCTCGGCATCACGACCGACCCGTACCAACTGCTGCGGCTCGTCGACGAGGCCGCCGACCGCCGCCGGTGAGGCCGCGCGCTCACCCCGCCTGCGTACGCCGCACCGACCGCCCCGCCAGGACGTCCGTACGCCGCCCGTCCTCGATGACGAAGCGGCCGTCGATGAGCACGTGCGGGATCCCCGCAGGCAGGGTGCGCGGGGACTCGAAGGTGGAGCCCGCGGCGACCGTGTCCGGGTCGAAGAGGACGAGGTCGGCGCGGTAGCCCTCGCGGACCAGGCCCCGGTCGGGGAGGCGGAGACGGGCCGCGGGGCGCGCGGTGAGGTGGGCCACGCACTCCTCCAGGGACAGCACGCCCAACTCGCGCACATAGCGGCCCAGATACTGCGGGAAGGTCCCGTACGCGCGCGGGTGCGGTTTGGCGCCTTGCAGGATGCCGTCGCTGCCGCCCGTGTGTACGGGGTGCTTCATGATCGCCCGCACGTTCTCCTCGTTCCCGGCGTGCTGAAGGATCGTCGAACCGAGCCGGTCCTCCAGCAGCAGTCGGCGCGCGGTGTCCCACGGCGCCTCGCCGCGCTCGCGCGCGGACTGCGCGACCGTCCGGCCGGCGTACGCCGCGAGGGCCGGCTGGCTGACCCCCGAGATCTCGATGGTGTCCCAGTCGACGGGCACGCCGTGACAGCCGTCCGCCCCCTCCACCTCCATGACGTGCCGGATCCGCTCCGCGGTCGCCTCGTCGCGGAGCCGGTCCAGGATGGCCTGCGGCCCGCCTTCGGCGGCCCAGCTGGGCAGCAGAGCGGCGAGCGTGGTGCAGCCCGGGAGATAGGGATAGGTGTCGAGGCTGATGTCGGCACCCTCGGCGAGCGCCCGGTCCAGCAGCGCGAGCAGTTCGGGCGCGCGGCCCTTGTTCAGGCCGAAGTTCATGGTCGCGTGCGCGAGATGCAGCGCGCAGCCCGCCTCGCGGGTGAGCGCCACCATCTCCTCGTACGCCTCCAGGGCGCCCGCGCCGTACGAGCGGTGGTGCGGGCAGTAGTAGCCGTCGTACGCGGCGACGACGCGGCACAGCTCGGTCAGTTCGGCGTCGGACGCGTACATCCCGGGCGTGTACGTGAGCCCGGACGACATCCCGACCGCCCCCTGCTCAAGACCCTCCGCGACCAGCCGCTTCATCCGCGCCACCTCGTCCGGGGTGGCGGCCCGGTCCTCCCAGCCGAGCGCAAGCATGCGGACGGAGCCCTGGGGGACGAGATACGCGGCGTTGACCGCGATGCCCTGGCCGTCGAAGCCGCGGTCGAGCCGGTCCAGGAACCCGCCCACGGTGCGCCAGTCGAAGTCGATGTCGGAGCCGTCGCCGTTCCAGCCGGTGATGGCCGTGCGGATCTCGGCGAGGGTGCGGTCGTCGGCGGGCGCGTACGACAGGCCGTCCTGGCCGAGCACCTCCAGCGTCACGCCCTGCGCGGCCTTGGCGGAGTGGTCCGGGTCGCGCAGCAGGGCGAGGTCGCTGTGCGCATGCATGTCGATAAACCCGGGCGCGACCGCGAGCCCGTCCGCCTCCACCACCCGCTGACCTGTCGGGCGCGGCCCGGCGCCCTCCGGCACGATGCGGGTGATCCGCCCGTCGTCGACCCCGACGTCCGCCCTGAAGCGGGCGCCGCCGCTGCCGTCGACGACCTGCGCGTTGCGAATGACCAGGTCCATGTGCGTAGGCCTCGCTCAGAAGAACGTGCGGATGTAGTCCGTGACCGTGCCGTCCGCCTCGGCCAGCGGGATCAGCTGCCACTTGTCGAAGCTGGTGCACGGGTGGGAGAGGCCGAGGGCCACCCAGTCGCCGACCTCCAGGGACGTGCCCTCCTCGACCGCGAGCCAGGCGTGCTGGTCGGACAGGCCGGTGACGGTGAGGCCGGTGGCGGGGCGTTCGGTGCCGTCGGGGGAGCGGATGATCTGGGGCTCGGGCAGGTCGAGGTCGTACGCCGCGTCGCGCTTGCCCGCGTTGAGGAAGGCCTGGCCCTGCTCGGGGCGGGAGACGACCTGGGCCCAGAGGCGGAAGGCCGGGTGCAGGGCGCCCTCGTCGGGGACGCGGTTGAAGGGGGTGATGTGGCGGTAGTGGCCGTCGTCGTGGGAGACGTACGCGCCGGAGCGCAGCAGCTTCAGGACCGGGCCGGACAGTTCGGGCAGCTCCGCGAAGACGTCCGCGACCGCGTCGAACCACGCGCTGCCGCCCGCGCTGACCACGATCTCGTCCGCGTCCGCGAACCGGCCCTCCCCGTCGAACGCGACGGCCAGCGCGGTGAGCCGGCGCAGCCAGGCCCGGACCCGCTCGCCGTCCGGCTTCGGCACCTCGCCCTCGTAACCGGCGACGCCGACCAGGCGCAGGGTCCCGGTGGCCGCCACCGCGTCGGCGACGGCCGCGCAGTCGGCCTCCGTACGGGCGCCGGTGCGGGCGCCGGGGCCCGCGCCGAGTTCGACGACGACGTCGAGGGGGCGGCGGGCGCCGGCCTCGCGCAGGGCCGCGTCCATCAGCTCGACGCCGCGCGGGGAGTCGACGTACGCGATGAAGCGGAACTCGGGGTCGGCGTCCAGCTCGCGGGCGAGCCAGCGGAGCGCGGCGGCGTCCACGACCTCGTTGGCGAGGAAGATCCGCTGGATGCCGAAGGCGCGGTACATGCGCACATGGCCGGGGACGGCGGCGGTGATGCCCCAGGCGCCGTGGGCGAGCTGGCGCTCGAAGAGCTGGGGGGCGAGGGAGGTCTTGCCGTGCGGGGCGAAGGCCAGCCTGTGGGCGGTGGAGTAGCGCTCCATGACGGCGAGGTTGTGCTCCAGGGCCTCGGCGGAGAGCGCCAGGACGGGGGTGGTGAAGCCGCCGGTGAACAGGGAGCGGCGCTCGGCGGCCAGCTCGCCGACGGTGCGGCCCTCGGCGTCCGGGGGCAGGCCCTTGAAGCGGTGGTCGACGCGCTCGTGGGCGAGGCGCCCGACGGGTGAGCCGGGCGTGTCGGCGGCGTGGTCGACGGCCATGGAGCCTCCCATGCGGATCCGTGCTGCAACATGTGCAACGCTCATTGCGTATGGCGCTTACCGCTGTCTAACATCCCGCCAAGCACCCGGTCAACGGTGCGCGCCACCCCCCGGAAGGCGCCAGAGCCCACAGCAAGGAGCGAGCCCCGCCGTGTCCGCAGCCCTCCACGTCGACGTCGTGTGCCTCGGTGAGTCGATGGTCACCTTCAGACCGTCCCGGCCGGGCAGGCTCGCCGACGTGCCCGCGTTCTCGCGGGGGATCGGCGGCGCGGAGTCCAACGTCGCCTGCGGGCTCGCGCGCGGCGGGCACACCGCCCGGTGGATCAGCCGCGTCGGCGCGGACGGCTTCGGGGACCACCTCGTCGCGGAGATCGCCGCCGCGGGCGTGGATGTCTCCCGCGTCCAGCGCGACCCCGACCGCCCCACCGGCATCTACTTCCGTACGGCGGGGGAGCGGGAGCGGGAAGGCGACGGGCAGCCGCTCTCCGAGGTCGTCTACTACCGGGCCGGGTCCGCCGCCTCGGCCATGTCCCCCGGCCTGGTGCCCCGGGAGGCGGCGTGGTCGGGCCGCGTCCTCCACCTCACCGGGATCACCCCGGCCCTCTCCGCCGACTGCCACACCCTGATGCGGGAGCTCACCGCCCCCGCCCCGGGCCGCCCCCTCGTCTCGTTCGACGTCAACTACCGCACCGCACTGTGGCGCGGCCAGGACAGCGAGCGCCTGCTGGACCTCGCCCGCGGCTGCGACCTCGTCTTCGTCGGCGAGGACGAGGCCGAGATCGCCTGGGGCCTGCACGGCGCGGAGGCGGTCCGGGCGGCCCTGCCCGAGCCGCGGGTGCTGGTGGTGAAGCAGGGCAGCGCGGGCGCCACCGCGTACGCCCGGCAGCCGGACGGCGGGGAGGACGAGGTCACCTTCGAGCCTGCCCTTGACGTGGACGTGGTCGCGTCCGTCGGCGCGGGCGACGCCTTCGCCGCCGGGTTTCTGTCGGGCACCCTGCGCGGGCTGCCCGTCGCGGAGCGGCTGCGCCACGGCCATCTGATGGCGGCCGCCGCCCTCACCGTCCCCGGCGACCTGGGCACCCCGCCTTCGCGCGAGCACGCCGACCGCCTGGCCGCCCTCGACCCCGGCGCGTGGGGCAGACTGCGACTCGGCCCCGGCTGGACGGACACCGGGACCGTACGCGCGGAGGTGGTGACCGACCCATGAGCCAGACCGTCGACCGAGCGCTGAGCATCCTGCCGCTGCTGGCGGAGGGCCCGGCCAATCTGGAGCAGGTGGCCACGCGGCTCGGCGTGCACAAGACGACCGCGCTGCGGCTGCTGCGCACCCTGCACGAGCACGGCATGGTCTACCGGCAGGAGGACCAGCGCTACCGGCTCGGCGCCCGCCTCTTCGCGCTCGCGCAGCAGGCCGCGGAGAACCTGGACGTACGCGAGATCGCCCACCCCTATCTGGTCGAGCTCAACGAGCGGTGCGGGCACACCGTCCACCTCGCCGTGTACGAGGACAACGAGGTGCTCTACATCGACAAGGTGGAGAGCCGCTACCCGGTCCGGATGTACTCGCGCATCGGCAAGCCCGTCGCGATCACCGTCGCCGCCGTCGCCAAGCTGCTGCTCGCCGACCTGCCCGAGGCGGAGCGGCGCGCGGTGGCCGAGCGGCTGCCGTACCCCGCCTACACCCCGCGCTCCACCCCGAACGCCGCCGCGTTCCTCAAGGAGCTGGCGACCGTGCGGGAACAGGGCTGGGCCACCGACCTCGGCGGCCACGAGGAGTCGATCAACTGCGTCGGGGCACCCATCCGGGGGGTGGACGGGCGGGTCGTCGCCGCGTGTTCGGTCTCCGCGCCGAACGTCGTGGTCACGGCCGAGGAGCTGCTCGCGCTGCTGCCGCTGGTGCGCCGCACGGCGGAGGCGATCAGCCGCGCGTACTCCGGAAGCGCCCCGCCGGACGTGCCGGATCCCGACGTGCCGGACCCCGACGTGCCGGACCCCGACGTGCCGGATCGCGACGTGCCGGACCCCGAAGACAAGTAACCGCCCGCCGAACCAAGGGAATCGACCCATGAGCGAGAAGCTCCAGAAGATCGCGATCACCCCGGACACCCACACCGCGCCGCCCGCCAAGTTCTCCCACGGCGTGAAGAAGGGCAACATCCTCCAGGTCGCCGGGCAGGTCGGTTTCGGCCCCGCGGTCCCCGGCCAGGCCCCCGCCCCCGTCGGGCCGACGCTGCGCGAGCAGACCCTCCAGACCCTGCGCAATGTGCAGTCCGTCCTGGAGGCGGGCGGGGCGAGCTGGGAGGACGTGGTGATGGTGCGCGTCTACCTCACCGACACCGCCCACTTCGCCGAGCTCAACGACATCTACAACGACTTCTTCGCGGACCTGAAGGAGGCCCCGGCGGCCCGTACGACCGTCTACGTCGGCCTCCCCGCCGGGCTGCTCATCGAGATCGACGCGCTGGCCGTCCTCGGCTGACGCACGCCCGAGGCGGGCGGGGCACGCCCCGCCCGCCCGCCGCACTCCGCCGTACTCCCTCCGCCCACCGCACGCGCCACCGTCGTCGAAATCCAGCGTTCTGAACCTCCGCACCGGCACCTCCAGTTCCCCCGCGCGCGGCCCCCCGCCGCGCGGCGGTACCCCCTACCCGGAAACCGGAGTTCCTCATGCCGCTCACGGCCGCCCCCGCTGCCGAGACCCCGCCCCACACCGGTGGTCTCCTCGCGATCATCGACGGCACCGCCGGTCTGCTGACCGTCGCCGCCCTGGGCATCGCCTTACTCCTCTTCCTCATCATCAAGGCCCGGTTACAGCCCTTCGTCGCGCTGCTGGGCGTGTCCATCGCGGTGGGCCTGGCCGCCGGCCTGTCGGTCACCGAACTCTTCGGCACGGTCCAGAAGTCCGACGCCGTCTCGCTCATCGAGTCCGGTATGGGCGGCATCCTCGGGCACATAGCCATCATCATCGGCCTGGGCACCATGCTCGGCGCGATCCTCGAAGTCTCCGGCGGCGCCGAGGCGTTGAGCGCCCGGCTGCTCGGTCTCTTCGGCGAGAAGCGCGCCCCGCTCGCGATGGGCCTGACCGGTCTGATCTTCGGCATACCGGTCTTCTTCGACGTCGGAATCTTCGTCCTCGCGCCGATCGTCTACGCGGCCGCCAAGCGCAGCGGCAAGTCGATCGTCCTGTACGCGATGCCGATGCTGGCCGGTCTGTCCATGACCCATGCCTTCCTGCCCCCGCACCCCGGCCCGGTGGCCGCGGCCGGGCTGCTCCACGTCGACCTGGGCTGGGTCATCCTGATGGGCATCCTGGTCGGCGTCCCCTCCGTGCTCGCCGCCTGGGCGTACGCCGCGTGGATCGGCAACCGCCTCTTCGTCCCCGTGCCGCAGGACATGCTGGAGGCGGCGGAGGAGGCCAAGGCGGCCGTGGCCGCCGAGCAGCGCGCCGCGGGCACCACGCCCGCGGAGCGGCCGGTGCCGGTCTCCACCGTCCTCGCGATCATCGGCACCCCGCTGGTCCTCATCCTCAGCGCGACGTTCTCCTCCATCGCGCTGGACCCCAGCACCGGCCGCTCGGTGATCGAGTTCTTCGGCCACCCCTTCGTGGCGCTGACCATCGCCCTGCTGCTCGCCTACTACCTGCTGGGCATCCGGCGCGGCTGGTCCCGCAAGTCCCTGGAGACCGTCTCCACCGCCTCCCTCAAGCCGATCGGCAACATCCTGCTCGTCGTGGGCGCGGGCGGGGTCTTCGGCGCGGTGCTCAAGGGCAGCGGCGTGGCCCAGGCGCTCGCCGACGCCTTCGACAGCGCGGGCCTGCCGGTCATCCTGCTGGCCTGGCTGATCTCGGTGGTGCTGCGCGTCGCGCAGGGCTCGGCGACGGTCGCGATCGTCACCACGGCGGGCATCGTCTCTCCGATGCTGAGCGAGGGCCACTACGCGCAGGCGCATCTGGCGCTGGTCATCATGGCCATCTCGGCGGGCTCGATCTTCGCCTCGCACGTCAACGACGGCGGATTCTGGATGGTCGCGAAGTACTTCGGCATCTCCGAGCGGGACACGCTCAAGTCGTGGACCGTGCTGGAGTCGGTGCTGTCGGTGGCGGGCTTCGTGGTCGCGGGGCTGCTCAGCCTGGTCGTCTAGGAACTGTGCGCTCCCAGCTGAGGCGTGTATCGAAAGTAGATCTTGTTAGTGGGATGACCTTGGTTCGTGACAAACTCGCGGCCCGCTACGAGGCCACCGTCCTCGTTTCCGCGATCAACGAGCGGTTGTGACGTACTGGTCCGACGACAACTCGAACACCCGTACTCGCCGACCGCAGGTGGGATTGACGGTCTCTCGGACCGGATGCATCCCCAGTTTGGTCATGATCCGTTCGGAGGCGTCGTTGCCCACTTGAGCGATGCTGACGATCCGCACCAGCCCTCGCTCTTCGAACCCGAACCGTACAGCGGCCGCAGCGGCCTCGGTGGCCAAGCCCTGCCCCCAGTGGGAACGTCCCAGCCGCCAGCCGACCTCAACCGCCGGCAGTACCTCCGGCAAGAAGGTGGGCACCGAAAGGCCGGTGAACCCGGCCAGTTCGCCAGTGGACCGGATTTCCACGGCGAACAGGCCGAAGCCCTGTGACTCCCACTCGCTCTCCCATGCCTGGATCCCGCCGCGAGTCTGCTGTTCGTCACGGACGCTGCCGTCACGGATCCACCGCATGACCTCGGGGTCGGCATTGACGGCAGCCATGGGCGCAACGTCTTCCTCGCGCCAGCGACGCAGGATCAAACGGGGAGTCTCAAGCGTGACCATCCCATCATTCTGGATCACAGATGGGCTCTCCGCCATCCGCACCAGGCACTTCGATACACGCCCGTGGACAACGGGAGTTGTGCAACTACGGTGAGGCGGCAGTCCATCGCTGATCGTCGCCTTCATCGCACTCGCTCGTTTTCAGCTGATAGCCGTTGGTCTCCGAAGGGGAGTTGGAGTCCTCCAGGCAGAGACGAGTCTTCATGTTGTACAGAGTGGAACTGTCGCCGGAGATATCCCACCGCTGATAATCGCCTTCATTGCATGAATACGTGTACACCTGGCCGGATTCGTTACTGTCCAAGCAGAGATCAGTCGCCACATCGCGCAGTTCGATCTCTTCCCCGGAGATGTTCCACTTCCCGTCCCCGCTCCCATTGTCGGAGCAGTCGCCCAAGTGCGGGCCGCCGGAGCCGCTGCCGCTCAAGCAGCGATCAGTCGCCACATTGCGCAGCACGGAATTTTCGCCGGAGATGTTCCACTTCTGGCGATCGCTGCTATCGCATTCGATCGTGCGCAACGTGCCGTCGTCGTCGCCGTCCAGGCAGAGATCAGTCGCCGCATTGCGCAGTACTGACTTGTTGGATATGTTCCATCTCTGCTGATCGTTGCGATCACATGTCGACATGCTCAGCTCACCGGCATCGTCACTGCCCAAGCACATATCGCTCGCCGCATCACGCAGACTGAACCTCTTCCCGGACGCGGTCCATTTCTGGTAACCGCCGCCATTGCAGTCGAATGCGTAAGCTTCTTCGTCGCCGTTACTGTCCAGGCAACGTCCGGTCGCCGCGTTGGTGAATGTTTTTACGGTCGAGTCCAACTCTTTTGGAGGTGCCGCGGCGTTCGCCGGAGGGTTCGCGGGGGACGTCTTTTCCTGTGAGGTATCCCGCGATGGGGTTTTCTGTGATGAGGATTTCTGCGAGGAGTTCGGGGAGGCGCCGTCGTCCCCGTCGCCGCCTCGGTTCGGGAGCCAGATGAGCAGGGCGGCGACCGCGACGGCGGCGAGCGCTGCAACGCCTATGGCCAGTCGGCGCCTCCCGGGAGTCCCGGGCCGCGTCGCGGATTGCGGGTCGTAGACGGTTCTCTCGGGTATGGGCGGCGAGGAGACCGTCTGGGCCGAAGGCTGAGGTGGCATGGGCGATATGGGCGGCGCGGGCGCGGGCGCGGGAAGGAAGGCCGGGGGCAGCCACCCGGCGGTGGGAAGCACCTCGGTCAGGCCGAGCCTGGCCCCGGCATCCCGGCAGAGGGCCACCACCTCGGCGGGCGTGGGCCGCGCCTCGGGGTCCTTCTCCAGGCAGCGGCTGATGACGGGCCGTATTTCCGCCGGGCAGGCGGTGAGGTCGGGCTCTTCGCGATCGATGCGGTAGAGCACGGCCGGGCCCGGCCCCTCCCCGAAGGGGTGGACCCCGGTCGCGGCGACATACGCGGTCAGGCCGAGCGCGAAGACATCGATGGCCGGGGTCACCGGAGCGGCGCCCCTGAGCTGCTCCGGAGCCATGTACAGGGGGGTGCCGATGCGCACGTCGGTGCCGGTCAGCGGAGTGGCCTCGGCGGCCCGCGCGATCCCGAAGTCGATGACGGCGGGGCCGCCCGGCGCCAGGATGACATTCCCCGGCTTGAGATCCCGGTGGGTGACCTGCACCGCGTGGATGGCCTCCAGCGCGTGGGCCACGCCCGCGATCAGCCGCAGGGCCGCGTCTGTCGGCAGCGGTCCGTGCGTGGCCACCGCCGCCGCGAGCGAGAGGCCCGGGGCGTACTCGGTGGCCAGCCAGGGCACGGGCCCTCCCGTGTTGCTGTCCACGACCGGCAGGATGTAGCGGCCCCGCACCTGCCGGCTGGAGCGCACCTCCTGCTCGAACCGCTGCCGGAACTTCGGGTCCTCGGCGAACTCGGGATGCACCACCTTCAGAGCGATCGGCTGCCCGCCCCGTGTGGCGGATAAGAACACCGTCCCCATTCCGCCCGCCCCCAGCCGCCCTTGGAGCGCGTAACCTGCAATATCACGCGGATCTCCCGGATTCAGCGGCCGTATTCCCGCCACGCGATTCCCTCCCTTTCAACACCTGTGGCATACGCGTGACTACGCACGGCCAGCCAACTACCGTGGACCAGCGTAAAATACCTCGATCATCAGGTGGCCGACGGCCGGTCCCGCCGATCAGTCACGCGCGCGTGAGCGGGCCTGGTGGAGCCGCACCTTGGTGCGGTTCCCGCAGCGGGTCATCGAGCACCAGCGGCGGTTGTGCGCGGGCGAGCGGTCCACGAAGCGCAGGGCGCAGCGCTCGGAGCCGCAGATACGGACTCGACGTAGCTCCGGGGAGAGCAGCAGCTCGATCGCGTCCTGAGCCACGAGGCCGAGCCCCCCGGCCGCGTCATCGGCGGCATGCGGAGCGCGGCCCGACTCCAACTGACCGTCCCTGACGCTCAGTTGGGGTACGGGACGGGGTGCCGCAGCCGACGCCTGGTTGATCACGGTGATGTCGGCAGGTGTCGGCAGCTCACCGTCGACCGCGCACAGCACCGCGCGGTCGATCGCCTCACGCAGCGCCACCGCGGAGCGCAGCGCGGACTCGGACGCCCCGTGGGCCCCGTCGGCGAGCAGATCGACGCCCCGCAGCCAGCGCACCAGGTCGGCCGGCTCGCGAAGCGTCTCCCGGGGCAGCGCCAGCCACCGGTCGCGGAGGGTGTTGACGAAGTCCAGGCACACGCGTCCGCCGTACCAGAGCCATTCGTCATCCGTCGTCATGGCTCTATTGTCCACTGCTCGTCGCGGTACTAACCTCCTATGGGGGTTAGTAAGCGCGAAGCGGAAGGGTACGGCCATGAGCACAGAGACGGTGACCACAGGCGTCGCCCAGGTCAACGGGGTCCGGCTGCACTACACGCGCGCGGGCTCGGGGCCGCTGCTCGTACTGCTCCACGGGTGGCCGCAGACCGCGCTGTGCTGGCGACCGGTGCTCGGCGAACTCGCCACCGGCCACACCGTCGTAGCCCCCGACCTGCGCGGATACGGCCTCAGCGACAAGCCCGCCACCGGCTACGACAAGCAGCTGATGGCCTCGGACATCGCCGAACTGGTCCGGCAGCTCGGGTTCGAACGGGCGGCGGTCGTCGGCCACGACCGCGGCGCCCGGGTCGCGCACCGCTGGGCCCTGGACCACCCCGGCCAGGTCGAACGGCTCGCCGTACTCGACGTGATCCCCACCCGGGAGATGTTCCGCCGCCTGGACGCCTCCGTGGCCCTCGGCTACTGGCACTGGCTGTTCCACATGCAGCCCGATCTCCCCGAGTTGCTGGTCGGGAACAACGTCCGCGCCTACCTGGAGTACTTCTTCGAGCGCTGGACCTACAACCGCCACGGACTCGACCCCGACGCCGTCGACGCCTACGTCCGCGCGTTCTCCCGCCCCGGCGCGCTCCGCGCCGGTTTCGACGACTACCGCGCCCAGGAACGCGACCTCGCCCTCGACGACGAGGACGCCGCCGCGGGCCGCCGCCTGACCATGCCCGTCCTGGCCCTGTGGGGTTCGGCCGGCCTACCCGCCCGGCTGCCCACCCTGGACATCTGGCGCCAGTACGCGGACGACGTCACCGGCGCCCAGATCCCCGACTGCGGCCACTTCATCCCCGAGGAACGTCCCGACGCCCTCCTGGCCCACCTGCGGACGTTCCTCGGCTGATCGGTGCATCAGTGCCGAACGGCTTGACAGGCGGTCAGCCGCAGCAGTCACAACCGGCGTGGCAGGCAGAGGTGTCCGAGGTGGCCGGGGCCGCGCAGCAGCCCTTGCCCCGCCAGGCGTCGTGGCCTTCCTTCACGGCGACGACGGCGATGACCAGAGCGGCGATCGGGTCGGCCCAGGACCAGCCGAGGGTGGTATTGAGCACCAGGCCGACCAGCAGCACGGCGGAAAGGTATGTGCAGAGCAGGGTCTGTTTGGAGTCGGCGACCGCGCTGGCGGAGCCGAGTTCGCGGCCGGCGCGGCGCTGGGCGGCGGACAGGAACGGCATGACGGCGAGGGAGAGTGCGGCGAGCACGATGCCGGGGATGGAGCCTTCCGCCTCGCCGGTTCCGGCCAGCGCGCGGACGGCGTCCACGGTGACGTACGCGGCGAGCGCGAAGAACGAGACGGCGATGATCCGCAGGGTGGTCTTCTCGCGGGCCTCGCGCACGTGGTGCTCGGCGGCGGAGAACTGCCAGGCGACCGCGGCGGCGGACGACACCTCGATGATCGAGTCCAGGCCGAAGCCGATCAGCGCGGTGGAGGAGGCGAGTGTGCCGGCGGTGATGGCGACGACCGCCTCGATGACGTTGTAGGTGATGGTCGCGGCCACGAGCAGCCGTATCCGGCGGGTGAGCGCGTCGCGGCGGGCGGGGGACGGCCCAAGGGATATCGCGGTCATCAGCAGCACCCCTTGGCCTCGGCGTCGACACACGTGCGGTCGGTGGCGACGGCCACCACAGCGGTGCGCAGGTCGTCCAGCGCGTGGCCGAGGCGTTCGTCTGCGAGCTCGTAGCGGGTGCGGCGGCCGTCGGGCACGGTGACGACCAGGCCACAGTCGCGCAGGCACGCCAGGTGGTTCGACAGACGGGTGCGCGAGATGCCGAGGGCGTCGGCGAGATCGGCGGGGTAGGCGGGGGCATCGCGCAGGGCGAGCAGGATGCGGCAGCGGATCGGGTCGGCGAGCGCGCGGCCGAACCGGGCCAGCACCTCGATGTCGGGGGCAACGGTCAGCACATCATGAGAGTACACGCGATCCTGAATTCAGGCAATCCTGGATTGAATGCCCGGTCCAAGGCCCTTGACCTTCGAGCCGGGTCGAAGGTCTACCGTCGGCGGTGTGAGCATGATGCGGATCTCCCAGCTCGCCGAGCGTTCCGGCGTCCCGGCCACGACGCTGCGGTACTACGAGAGCGCCGGGCTGCTGGCCGCCGACCGGTCCCCGGCCGACTACCGCCTCTACGGCGAGGAGGCCGTCGAGCGCCTGGCGTTCATCGGCTCGGCCAAGCACCTGGGGGCTGCTCCCTGGACAACGGCGGTCTCGCCGAGCGCACCGCCCAGTGGCGACGGCTGGTCGACGGAGCCCTACGGCAGGAGACCGAAGACGGCATCCGGCTGACCCTGCCCGCCGACCGCGCCGGTGACATCGCGGCGCTGGCCGCCGCCGAACAGCGATGCTGCCCGTTCTTCGACTTCCGCCTCCACCTCGACGGCCCCGTCCTGCACCTTCGGGTGCGCGCCCCCGCCGAGGGGATCGCCCTGCTCACCGAGGTCTTCGGCCCGGCTGCCTGACGCAGGGGCGCCCGCCTGCCCTCGTACGACGAAGGCGACGGCCAGGGCGACGCTCCTGCGCCCCGTAGCGCTGCGGGGTCGCCGTGAGGCGCGCGTGATGATCTTTGTGATACCTTCGGCGCCGCCGTGCACCATGACGAATTCGAGGAGGTGAGACCGATCAACGCTGTGACAGGTCGGGGCTCCCTCCTTTGCATGGTTTAGGGAGTGCCCGCACAAGGCATCCCGAAAGGCCTGAAACGCTGATGCGCTTCACCTCCCAGACGTCGTCGGACGGCGTCACCGAGCAGTTCTTCACCCTCGACGAGATCCCCGGCGTGCTGTGGACGCCGGATGGCGCCTGCGGCGCTCGTCCCCTGATTCTGCTGGGCCACGGCGGCGGGCAGCATAAGACGGCCCCCGGCAATGTGTCCCGCGCGCGTCGCTACGCCGCCGAGGGTTTCGCGGTCGTCGCGATCGACGCGCCGAACCACGGCGACCGTCCCCAGGACGATGAGTTCGGCCGGATCGCGGACGAGATGCGGGCCGGTATGGCCGCCGGTACGGATCCGGGCGCGCTGGTGGCCGGCATGCACAGCTATCTGGCCGGTCGGGCTGTCGCGGACTGGCAGGCGGTTCTGGCCGCGGTCCAGCGCCTCGACCAGGTCGGCGTCGGTCCGGTGGGTTACTGCGGTATGTCGATGGGCTGCGGGCTCGGCATACCTCTCATCGCCGCAGAGCCCCGGATCCGCGCCGCGGTGCTGGGTCTGCTCGGCGTGCACGGGCTGGCCGAAGACGCCGCGCGGATCACCGTGCCGGTGCAGTTCCTGGTCCAGTGGGATGACCAGATGGTGCCGCGGGACCAGAGCCTGGCGTTGTTCGACGCCCTGGCCTCGGCGGAGAAGACGCTGCACGCCAACCCCGGCAGGCACGGAGATGTGCCGTCCTTCGAGGTGGACAGCTCGGTGAAGTTCTTCGCCCGGCATCTGAGCTGACGCCGGCGCGTTCGGTCCGGCGTGTCCGACCTGATGCGGCACTTAGTAGGGCACTGTGCCGCACCAGGTCTCCGCCCAGGCCGAGGCGCCGTAGGTGTTGGCCGCGCGCACCGTGACGCAGATTTCGTCACCGGAGAACGGGCCCTTGATCGTGTAGCTGGTGCTCCCGGTGGAGTAGACCGTGTTGACGTTCTTCTGCGTGTAGTTGCTGCCCTTGTTGGTGTAGTGGATGTCGTACCTGGTCGCTCGGGAGATCGCCGACCAGCTCACCTTGAGCGGCATGTCACACGCGCCAACACAGGAGTTGGTGTAATCAAGCCTGTAGCTCTTCATGGCGGGCGGCCGTGAGCCGGAGGACGTGCCGCTGGAGCCGGATGAACCTCCTCCGCCGGCAGACGAGTTTCCGCCGTCCGAGCCCGAAGAAGAGCCGGACCTGCCGTTGCCGGAACCACTGTCGTCTTTGGATGAGCTGCTGCCGCCGTCACCATCCGACGACCCGGAGCTACGGCTGCTCGTCTGGGCGTTCGGCTTGTCCGTCTCCTTCCCCTTCTTGCCGTCGTCCCCGCTCTTCTTCTTTTCTCTCTTGGAAGGTGAACTGTTAAGCGCGCTGGGCGAGGTGCTGCCCCCAGGAGCGGAACTCGCGCCACTGCTCGGTGACTGGGCATGCGTTCCGCCCCCGTCGTCACCCCCAAAGGGCTGAAGCAGGGCGACCGTGCCGCCGCCGGCGGTGATGACGACGACGATGGGCAGCGCGATGAGCCTGCGGCGCCGACGGGGCTCCCGCTCTCGCTTCGTGGCTCCGGCGCCCGGGACGGCCGGGACGGCTTCGGGAGGCCCGTTCTTCGGCCGCAGCCCGATGGTCGCCAGGTCCGTGGACTCCTCCCGCAGCGGCGCCGCCTCGGCGTCGAGCAGCCGCGCGGACTGCCGCGCGAGGTGCGCGACGACACCGGCAGGCAGCCAGGCGCCGCGCGTGGCGGCGGGACGCACTCGCTCGGGGTCCTCCAGCAAGGCGTCTACGTCCGGTCGTTGAGCGACGTCCTTCACCAGACAACGGGCGATGAGCGCCCGCAGCGAGGCGTCCCCGACCCCTGTCAGATCGGGCTCGCCCTCCACGATCTCGAACATCACCGCGTGCTGATTAGCCGCCCTCTTCCCGAACGGCAGTTGCCCGGTCGCCGCATACGTCAGCACGCACCCGAGGGTGAACACATCGCTCTTGACCCCCGCGCGCTGCCCGCGCACCTGCTCAGGCGACATGAACCCAGGAGACCCGACGACCATCCCCGTACTGGTCAACAAGGACTCGACGGACGACTCCAGAGCCCGCGCGATCCCGAAGTCGATGACCTTCGTGCCGTCCACGGTGAGCATCACGTTGGACGGCTTCAGATCGCGGTGCACGATCCCGGCGCCGTGAATGTCCTTGAGCGCCTTCAGCAGCCCGTCCGCCAGAGCGTGCAGAGTCGCCGTCGGCAACGGCCCGTGCCGTCGCACGACCTGTTCAAGCGAGAGCCCGGGAACGTACCCCGTGGCGACCCACGGCGGTTCGTCGCCCGGACCCGCCTCGAGCACCGGCGCCGTGTACCGCTCCCCGACCCTCCGCGCCGCCTCGATCTCCCGCCGGAACCGCGCCCTGAAGTGCTCGTCGGACACGTGCTCCTCGTGCACCACCTTCACGGCCACCGTCCGACCGCTGTCCGATCGCGCGAGGAACACCCGCCCCATGCCGCCGGCACCAAGCCGACCGAGCAACAGATACGGGCCGATGCGCGTCGGGTCGCTCACCGCGAGCGGCTTGACACCCCCATCGACATAGTCGTCCCGCTCGTCGGGTCCGTCCCCGTTCGTGCCGCTCATGATGGTTTGGCTCCCCCTGCCATCCTCGCCTGGTCAACGCGCAACCCGGATGAGGATAGACGTCGTGGAGCGGGTCAGGTGGTCGATCGAAGGCGGGTGGTACGTGTCGGCCCGGACCCCAGCGCCCCGGCTGGGGTTTTGGTCGCCCGCCCGCCGCCGGGTGGCCGTATCTCCCAGCGTTCGGGAGCGTGGTTCAGGGGAGGATGCCTTGCAGCACACTGCCCCATGTGTCCATAACCCCCTGCAAGTGGCCTCCGGTTGCTGCTGCTGTCGTCAGCGCGAGGAGTGCAGCCGAGATGAGCCCGCGTTTCCGATGCTCGGGAGGAGTGTTCGCAGCGGTAGCCAGATATTCGACGTTGTCGAGGAGGTCTTGGCGTTCAGAGTCCTCCAAACTGGGTTGGCTCAGGACGGCTTGTTGAAGTGCTTTGAGCGCTTCTGCCGCATCGGTGCCGCTTTGATTCGCGACTCCAGCAATAGTCGACTCGATGTTGGCGATCTGGGCGGCAAACTGAACGCCGTGGAAGGTCCCTCCGCTGATCGCGAATGAGACGCGCGGCTCCGGCGCCGCCTGACCAGATGCTTCGGCGTAGTCCGGCATTCGTTCCAGCACCTCTTCTAGGTAAGACAAACCAAGAGACAAATATGCTTGACTTAAGGCTGCCGGATCAGGAAACACCGGGCTCTTGCAGACGCCGACGTCGCGGACCAAACGCCAGAATTCTGATGGAACGTCGTCTGCGAATGCGCGGAGCACCCCCCAGGACTCCGAGCACCATGACCACACAACCCGCAAAGGTTCCTCATCCAGGGACCCTTCGAGAGCCCGGCCCGCATCTATTTGTTGCCCGACGTCTTCGATCACGAGCCTGGCCAGCATTCCTTGATTGAGACGGCCATGGCGAGGGGGTGCTTCCACTGGCGCGGAAATTAGAGGGTGCGCAGAGCGAGAAAGAGGATCCTTCAGAGTTGCGCTCGCGAAGGTCCAGAGCCAGGAGCGCACCCTTCTATGATATGGATTCTCGGGGAAGCCCATTCCTTGAATGTAACTTTCCCGGAGGGCAGTGCAATCGCTTGGGGTATCCTGCCGCGAGGTTGCCTCCAGGTCCGTGACGCGGCTGATTACCCTATCCTGAAGGTGATAGGAAATTCCGTACGGAAACGGATTGTTGGTCATCAGCCACTGGTGGGCGGTGTCGATCTGGCGAAGAACTCCAGGCTTTGGGCGGCCGCCAAAAAATGTCTTACTTTCTTCCCATCTCGCCAGAGATTTCGCTAGTCTATCGGCTTCCGCGCCACGCCTGCGCAGCTCCTTCCATAGCAGCTCGCGAACGATCAGTTCCTGCTCAGAAATGATGCGCCTTGCTGTTTCCCCCTGCATGGCGACCATCTTGACAACCTACGTTCCGGCCGGACAAGGGGGCGCACCCGCACCCCACCTCATTCGCGAGGCGCCGTCCCGGCGGGTCTCCCCGCCGGGACGGCGCCCGCTTCGTGCCGTACGGCCTGGGCTCAGGCGCAGTACTGCGCTTCCTTGCCGATGGAGCGGTACATACAGTCCGCGTTCTCCAAGAGCTGGAGCACCGCGTCGCGGTTACGGGCGGTCTCCCGGTCGATCACCTCGTCGGGCGGGTAGAAGCCGCCCGCGCCGCTGGAGGTCGGGTACATCTCGAAGGTGTACGCGAAGACCTTCTGGGCGCCCCACAGCCAGTCGTCGATCGCCCCGTCCGTGATGTACAGCTCGCTCGACTGCTCGGGGGTGTAGCCGTTGCTCGCGGCCATCTTCTTGCCGACGGCGGCGAAGGCGTCGTAGTCGTCCCGCGTCATGCCGGTGGTGGTTTCGTCGTACGTCCAGCCGAACGGCCACAGCACCAGCTCGCTGTAGGTGTGGAAGTCGATGGCGGCCTTGATCTGCTGCTTGCCGCCGACGACGCGGCTGCGCGCGAAGTCCGCGACGACCTTCACCTCGGGGGCCGACTCGGCCTTGGGGCCGCGGTAGGTCTCGGAGCCGGTGGAGCCGGAGGAGCCGCCGCAGCAGCCCCACTTGAAGTCCCAGTTGCGGTTGAGGTCGGTGCCGACGTTGGAGGAGCCGGAGTTGGGCTGCCGGTTCTTGCGCCAGCTGCGGTAGGAGCCGGTGGCGATGTCGTACTCGCCGCCGTCCGGGTTCACATCCGGGACGATCCAGATCTCGCGGCTGTTGACCAGGTTGGTGACCCGGGTGTCGCTGCCGTAGCCCTGGGTGAACTCCCGCACCAGGTAGAGCGCCATCTCGACGGTGAGGTGCTCGCGGGCGTGCTGGTGGGCGGTGAACAGCACCTCGGGCTCGGCCTCGTCCGTGGCCACGTTGTCGCTGATCTTCAGCGCGACGATGTCCCGGCCCTCGTACGACTTGCCGATGACCCGCTTGCTCAGGATGTTCGGGTACTTGGCGACCGCGGCGTTGATCTCGGCGGTGGCCTCGGCGTAGTTGTGGTACTTCGCGTCCGCGGAGGGGAAGTCGAAGGGCTTGACGGCCCGGCCCTCGGTACGGGCCGGCGGGGTGGCCAGCGGGCTGAGCTCATAGCCGAGCGAGCGCAGCTTGCGGGCCTGGGCCGGGTCGGCGGTGACCACGACGGAGCGGGCGTCCGCCTCGTCGATGGAGACGCCGGTGGCCGCGATGGAGGAGCGCTCGGCCGGGGTGGCGGGGCCCGAGATCTCGTACTGCCGCACGCTCTCGTCGGCCGAGGCGTCGGCCGCGGTGGCGGCGGCCGCGGCGGCTGCCCTGGGCGCGGAGCCCGAGCCGTCGGCCTGGGCCGCGACGGGCGCCGCGAGGGCGAGGGTCAGCAGGGCGGTGAGGGCGGTGGCCCTTCTGCCGCGAATGCGTAGTCGCATGAATTCTCCTGGGGGGTGGTCTGAGGCGAGCGACTGCTGCGCCAGTGTTCGGCCATGCGCATGACATGGTCAAGGGTGGGAAATGGTCGAAGCCGAGAGAACATTCGTGCGGCTCCGGGCCGAGCCGCCGCGACGTGACCGGTCGCGGCGTGGTCCGAAGCCTCGTCATGGGAGGGGAACCACATGCGCAGACCCCTGATCGGTGCGCTGTCCGCGCTGCTGCTGGGCGGCGCGGGCCTCGCGACCGCCGGCGTCACCCCGGCCGCGGCCGCCCCGGACACGTCGAACGCGACCCGCGTCAAGGCGGTCGACTTCGCGGGCACCGTGGCGCTGAGCAACTGCTCCGGCTCGGTGGTGCGGATGCCGAACTCGGCGGACAGCGACCCGGCGTTCGTGCTCTCGAACGGCCACTGCCTGGAGACCGGGATGCCCGGCGCCGGACAGGTGATCGTCGACCGGGCCTCCACCCGGAGCTTCACCCTGCTCAACAGCTCCGGCAGCGGCGTCGGCACGCTCCGGGCCACCAAGATCGCGTACGCGACCATGACCGACACCGATGTGTCGCTGTACCAGCTGAGCTCGACGTACGCCCAGATCCAGCAGACGTACGGCATCAAGGCGCTACAGCTGTCGGACAGCCACCCGGTCCAGGGCACTGGCATCAACGTGGTCTCCGGCTACTGGAAGCGGATCTACTCCTGCAATATCGACGGGTTTGTCTACCGTCTTAAAGAGGATGAATGGACCTGGAAGGATTCGGTCCGCTACACCTCCGCCTGTAACACGATCGGGGGAACCTCGGGCTCGCCCGTTGTCGACTCCGCCACCGGCAAGGTCGTCGCCGTCAACAACACGGGCAACGAAAGCGGCGGGCGGTGCACCCTGAACAACCCGTGCGAGGTCGACGCGAGCGGGAACGTGACGGTGCGCCAGGGCATCAACTACGCCCAGGAGACGTACGGCATCACCAAGTGCGTCGCCGCCGGCAACAAGATCAATCTGAGCCTGGCGGGGTGTGAGCTGCCCAAGCCCTAGCCCAGACGTGCCGGTCCCCGGTACGCCCCGGCCTCGGGATTTCCCGAGGCCGGACCGGGGGCCGGGCGCATCATGAACCCGGGGGTCGGCACCAGTGCGTCCCGGGGGAGCCCTGCGCAAGGCTGAGGTCCTCATCGTTGATCGTCGAGCAGGGAGACGGGGACCTCATGCGCAACTCGACACGCCGCACCCGAACAGGCGCCAGGGCCGGCACCCGGGCGGCGGCCCTGTGCGCCGCGCTGCTGCTGGCCGGCTCCGCCGCCCCGGCCGTGGCCGCCGCGCCCGGCGCCCCCCGCGGCACGACGGCCACGGGGGCGGCGGGGGCGAAGGCCGACGCGGCGTCGCGGTCCGGCCGGGGTGCCCTGGTCTCCGCCGACTTCCTCTACTCGCTGGAGAAGCCCGAGGACGTCACCGCCTGGCTGACCTCCGCCGAGTTCGACGCCGACACGGTCCGGTACGGCGTCGACGCCTACCGACTGGTGTACCGCACGGTCGACCCGCACGGCCGTCCCACCACCGCCAGCGGGCTGCTGGTCCTGCCGCGCGGGGGCGGGAGCCGGCTGCGCCCGGTGTCCTTCACGCATGGCACCGGCAGCCATAAGACGGACTCGCCGTCGATGCAGACGGGCGGCTTCCTGCCCGCGCCGCCGATCACCTACGCCTCCGCCGGGTACGCGGGCATCGCCCCCGACTACCTCGGCATGGGCGTCGGCCCCGGACCGCACCCCTGGATGGACGTCCCCTCCGAGACCACCGCGTCCCTGGACATGCTGCGTGCCGCCCGCGCCTTCGTGACCGGCACCGGCCGCACCCTGGACCGGGAGGTGGCGGTCACCGGCTTCTCCCAGGGCGCCTCGGCCGCCCTGGGCCTGGCCCGGGCCCTCCAGTCGGGTGAGGACGGCTGGTTCCGGCTGGGCGCGCTGGCCCCGGTCAGCGGGGCGTACGACTTCGGCGGCGCCGAGCTGCCCGCGCTGCTCGCCGGCGAGCTGGAACCCAAGTCGAGCGTCCTGTACGCGGCCTACACCCTGGTCGCCTTCAACCGGCTGCACCACCTCTACGACAGCCCGGCCGAAGTGTTCCAGGCGCCGTACGCCGACACCGTCGAGGCGCTGTTCGACGGCGCGCACACCGGCCGGCAGCTCATGGAGGGCACCCCGGCCACCCTCGACAAGCTGCTCACCGCCCACGGCCGCGACCTCCTCGCCCACCCGACCGGCCCCATGGCCGCCGCCCTGCGCACCACCGACGACGTGTGCGACTGGGCGCCCCGCGTGCCGACACGCCTCTACATGGCGAGTGGCGACGAGCAGGCCACCGTCGCCAACACCGCCCACTGCCGCACGGCCCTCGCCCGCCACGGAGTGGCCGCGCCGGTCGTCGACCTGGGAGCCGTCGACTACAACGGCTCCCGCCACCTGGGGTCCAACGTCCGGGGCACCGCGGCCATCGTGCGCTGGCTCGACGAACTGCGTTAGCCCGACGGAGGCGTCACCAGTGGGCCTGGTAGTGGCCTGTGGCGGCGCGCCACAGCGCGGAGAACGCGGCTTTCGGCCGGTGGTTGAAATCATGGGCCGGAAGGTCGCCGAGCAGGTCCAGCACGGCGCTGAGGTGCCCACAGTCCGCGGCCTGCCCGATGAGCTCCTCAGTCGGCATCTGGCGTTTGGCGCGCGGCGTCTTGAGCAGCTTGGCGTGCGCTTCGCCGAGGGCCGCGAGGTCCTCCTCGGTCGGTGTCGGCGGCAGGGACCGCCGCGGGGCGCCGTCGGCGATCGCCTGGGCACGCTCGTAGGACTCGTCCGGTATGTACCACGAGCCGGAGAGCCATGAGCGGAGCAGATCGGGGCGGCCGAGCTCGACCAGTGCCTTGATCATGCTCGACGGCCGGTCCATGCCGGGTGGGACGCACGCCTCCAGGAACTCTTCCGCGATGTCGAGCCGGTCGGTGCTCAGCAGACAGAGCAGCCACGGCTCGCAGCGGAAGCTGTTGGTCCGGTTCCCGGCGGAAGTCCACAGCGACCGGGCCTCGTCCACGCGCCCGCACTCGGTGAGTGCCCAGATGACCGCGAGACGGTTCTGCCATGCGTTGGTTTCCGGCTCGATGGCATCCCGCGCGCGGGCGAACCACGCGTCGGCGGCGGCCGTGTCGCCCAAGGCGTGGTAGGCGCCGGCCACCGAGGAGGCGACACTCGCGACGTTGTACTTTCCGAGGGCCGCCTCCGCCCTCGGCTCGGCGAAGGCGAAGACGGCCTGCGCCTGTTCGGTCCGTCCCGCGCGGGCCAGGATCATGGCCACCTGGGCCGAGGCCACGACGCGCTCGTCCGTACCGGGTATCGCCTCGAGCAGTTCCGCGGCCCCTTCGGGCTCCCCGCGCCGCGCCCGGAGCCGGGCCGCGTCACCGAGGTATTCGTTCACCGCGAAGTTCCAGTTGCTCCCGAGCTGGGAGACGGCATCCCGCACCGCCGAGAACAGGTCGTCCATCGTCGCCGTGTTGGGCGGCGGCCACGCCCCGTCCCCCCGGGCCTCGGCGGGTTCCATCCTCTCCACGTACTCCCGGACGAAGTAGCCGAGGCCGTCGTCCCCGAGCCGTTCGGCGGCGGTCCGTACGTCCGGTACGACATCGAGCCCGCCCCACCGCACCGGCCAGGCGAAACGCCGGTCGACCGACCAGGTCAGCACCGCGTCCAGGTCTTCCCTGCGGTTCGGCGGCGCGATGACGACACCCTCCTCGAACGCCGCACACCAGGTGTGGTCGTCCAGGGCGAAGTTGACGTTGTGCTGGTCGAGTACGTAGTCGTCCTCCAGGAGCCGGGGGCCCGGTGGTTCGCGGAGGAAGGTGAAGTCGCCCAACTCCCCTCCGGTGTCGGGCCGGCGGAAGGTCACCCGGGTCGGGTCCACGGAGACCCGCACTCCACCCCCGCCGCCCTTCCCCACGGCCGGCTCGGGTCCGTCTTCCTCAGCCGCCCAGCCGACCTGTCTGGTGGCCAGGTCGATGACCAGATCCCGCTTGTGCCGGGTGTCATACGCGTACAGCCGGGTGCCGTCCGGCGACCAACTGACCCCGTCGTCCAGCCACAGCTCGTCGTCCTCGGTCTCGAACTCCTCGGGAAGCGCCTCGGGCAGCAGGTAAGGGTGCGAGGGGGGTGCGTAGCGGGGCAGCCAGAACAGATGGCCCGCCTCCAGCGGAACGACACAGCCCTTGATCGAACAGGGGGAGCCGGACGAGACGAACGCGCGCCGCCCGTCGGGCGCCAGCGCCCACGTCGGCGGCCGGCTGGCCCCGTCCGTCACGGACGCGCTGGCCATCGGATAGGTATTGGTCGTGTGGGTCTCGAACGGGTCGAACACCCCTACCTGGTTGGTGTTGTAGGCGAGCCCGACGCGGGTGCTGTCGGCCGACCACTGGATGGTGTCGCCGTAGTCGGGCCAGCCGACTCCGCCCTCGATGCGCTGGAGTGTGTTGACGCAGCGGCCGCTGGCGACCTCCCAGATCTGTAGCGCACCACCGCGGTGGTAGTCGTCGCCGACCCAGCTTCCGGTGGCCAGATAGCGTCCGCACGGGCTGACATCGAACGATGTGATCTCTGTGCTGTGGCCGTACGGATGCTGGAGCCGCGTGTCGCCGAGACCGCGAATCCGGTCGGTCGCGAAGCGATGCGCCTCGGTGACCCCATGCGTGCGCTCGAACTCCAGCAGCCGGGCCCGGAGCGGCGGCAGGTCCCGCTCGGCCACGAAGGCCGACCAGTCCGCTCCCTGAAGGACCGCGAGCAGTGCGGCCGGGTCGGCGGCTGACGTCAGCGACGCGTGATCCGCGAAGGTCTCTGTCCCGTCGGTGGCGGACTCATGGCCCGCCGAGGGCTTGGCCGCCCCCTTGAGCACAGCCCGCAACGCCTTCTCGTCGTAGATCGGAATCCCGCGTGTGCTCGCCGCTCCGATCTTGCGGCCCGGGACATCATGCGCGACGAAGACGAGATCTGTTCTGTCGGACACCGACCCCGACACCCGCGCGCCCAGCGCCTCCAGTCCGGCTTTCGCAGCAGCGTGCGGCAGTTTGTGGAACCGACCCATCACGACGATGGACTTTCCCTGTAGATCCATGGCCTTGACCGTAAGGCCACCCACCGACGACGCGATCACCCCAACTCCCCGTTCGAGGGGGGACTTTCGGTCCCCCTCGAACGGGCGGGCCCTACGACAGACCGTGGACGTGCGGTCCGACCGCCTTCGACCAGGCGCTGCCGTTCGCCGCGTCCCAGTTGGTCGACCAGGTCATGGCGCCACGCAGCCCCGGGTACGTCTTCGAGGGCTTGAACGAGCCGCAGCCGGAGCCCTTGGTGAGGCAGTCCAGGGCGGCGTTGACGATCCCCGGCTCCACATACCCGGAGCCCGCGCCGCGCGTGGAGGCCGGGACGCCGAGGCCGACCTGGGACGGGTCGAGGCCGTTCTCCAGCTGGATACAGGCGAGGGCGGTGAGGAAGTCGACGGAGCCCTGTGAGTAGACCTTGCCGTCGCAGCCCAGCATGGAGCCGCTGTTGTAGTACTGCATGTTGACCACCGTCAGGAAGTCCTTGGTGGCCAGCGCGGTCTTGAAGTACTCGTTCTGCGGCGACTGCATGTCGATGGTCTGCGGCGCCATCGTCACCACGACATCGCTCTTCTTGTCGTGGATCGCCTTGAGCGCCTTGGTCATGTAGGTGGCGTTGAGGCCGTTCTCCAGGTCGATGTCGACGCCGTCGAAGCCGTACTCGTCCATGAGCTCGGTGACGGAGGCGGCGAAGGCGTTGGCGGACGCGTCGTCGCTGATCGAGACGGTCCCGTTCTGGCCGCCGATGGAGATGATGACGGACTTGCCCGCCACCTGCTTCGCCTTGATGTCGGCCTTGAACTGGTCGACGGTGTAGCCGCCGAGCCCGGCCGAGTCGAGGTTGAACGTCACCGCGCCGGGTGTGGTGGTGGCGTCGGCGAAGGCGACGGCGATGATGTCGTAGTCGTCCTGGACGTCGGCGAGCTTCTGCACGGTCGCGCCGTTGTTGAAGTTCTGCCAGTACCCGGTGACCGCGTGCTTGGGGACGGCGGCGGTGCCCGCGGGCTCCTCGGCCGCGCCCGCGGTGTTGGCGGCCATCAGCCCGCCGGCGGCGAGGGCCGCCACGGCTATGCCGCCGAGCAGTTTCCGGGTGAACGTACGTGAATGTGCGCGTGCCACGGGTGCCTCCGGGCGTGGGGGGATGTGGGGGGAGTGGTGCGCCTATGCGTTCGGGGCCCCTGAGGCTGTGATCCACCGTGGTCCAGACCAATGCGTCTGTCAAGTCCCTGACAGAAATGAAACGGCTTGACCTGAAGTTTGGTTGAGGTTTTAGCGTTCACGCCGGATTGATCGACGTCTGGCGACAGGAGAGTGTGCCCGTGATCCTCGTGACGGGAGCCACCGGAAACATAGGAAGTGCCCTGCTGAAGGAGTTGCGGGCGAGCGGTGCCGGGCCGCTGCGAGGTCTCACCCGGGACGCCGCACGGGCCGGATTCCCGGCGGGGGTCGAAGCCGTGGAGGGTGACTTCGCGCGGGCCGCCACGCTGAAGCCCGCGCTGGACGGGGTGCGGTCGCTGTTCCTCCCGTCGCGCATGGGCCCGGACGCCGACATCCTCGACGCCGCCCGGCAGGCCGGGGCGGAGCATGTGGTGCTCGTGTCGTCCATCACCGTCCAGACCCATCCCCACCTGGGCCCCGCCGAGGAGAATCTCGCAGTCGAGCGGCTGCTCCAGGGCAGCGGCATGGCCTGGACGATCCTGCGGCCCACGCAGTTCGCCTCGAACGCCCTGTGGTGGGCGGATGCGATCCGCGGGCGCGAGCCGGTCCGCCTGCCGTACACGGACGTCGGGCTGCCCGCCGTCCACCCCGCGGATATCGCGGCGGTGGCCGGGGCGGCGCTGACCGAGCCGGGGCATCGCGGGCGGACGTACGCGCTGACCGGGCCGGAGCGGGTCACGGCCCGGCAGCAGGTCGAGGCGATCGCGGCGGCCCTGGGGCGGGAGGCGCCGGTCGCCGAGATCAGCCGGGAGGAGGCTCACCGCGGCATGGCGGCGTTTCTGGGGGACGAGGCCGCGAGTGCGGTGCTGGACCTGATGGGCGGGGACGTCAACGACGAGTTGCTGAAGGTGCGCGACACGGTGGAGCGGGTCACCGGTCGGCCGGCCAGGCCGTTCCGGCAGTGGGCCGCGGAGAACGCCGACGCGTTCCGCTGACAGCGCTGTTCGAGGGAGGGCGCTCGGCCCTCCCTCGAACGGCCCGAACGAGATGGCTTACGGCAGGCCGTGGACCTTTGGCCCGACCGCGTTGGACCAGGCGTTGCCCGCCAGCGCGTCCCAGTTGGTCGACCAGGTCATCGCGCCGCGCAGGCCCGGGTAGGTCTTCGCGGGCTTGAACGAGCCGCAGTTGGTGCCCCGGGCCAGGCAGTCCAGGGCGTTGTTCACGACCGCCGGGGCCACGTAGCCGCTGCCCGCGCCGCGCGTCGAGGCGGGCAGGCCCAGGCCGACCTGGGACGGGGACAGGCCGCCTTCCAGCTGGATGCAGGCGAGGGCGGTGAGGAAGTCCACCGAGCCCTGTGAGTAGACCTTGCCGTCGCAGCCGAGCATGGAGCCGCTGTTGTAGTACTGCATATTGACGACGGTCAGGATGTCCTTGATGTTGAGCGCCGTCTGGAAGTAGGCGTTCGACGTGGACTGCATGTCGATCGTCTGCGGGGCCATGGTGATGACGAGCTTCGAGCCCGCCTTCGCGGAGAGCGAGCGCAGGGCCTGCGTCATGTAGGTGGCGTTGAGGCCGTTCTCCAGGTCGATGTCGACGCCGTCGAACCCGTACTGCTGCATCAGCGCGTAGACGGAGTTGGCGAAGTTGTTCGCGGAGGCCGAGTCGTTGATGGAGACCGTGCCGTTCTGGCCGCCGATGGAGATGATGACGGACTTGCCCGCCGCCTGCTTGGCCTTGATGTCGGCCTTGAACTGGTCGACGGTGTAGCCGCCGAGCCCGGCCGAGTCGAGGTTGAAGGTGACCGCGCCGGGCGTGCCGGTCGCGTCGGCGAAGGCGACGGCGATGATGTCGTACTGGTCCTGGACACCGCTGATCTTCTGGACGGTCGCGCCGTTGTTGAAGTTCTGCCAGTACCCGGTGACGGCGTGCTTGGGGACGGTGCCGCCCCCGCCGCCGCTCCCGGCCGAGGTGGTGCCGGTGACGGCCGCAGACCTGGGCGACTCGCCCGCCGCGTTGGTCGCGGTGACCTGGAACTGGTACGAGGTGGCGGCGGCGAGCCCGGTCACCGTGGCCGAGGTGCCGCTGACCGCCTGCACCTTGGTGCCGTCCCGGTAGACGTTGTAGCCGGTCGCGCCGCTGACCGTGGACCAGGACAGGGCGATGGACGAGGAGGTCACCGCGCCCGTCTTCAGACCTGACGGGGCGGTCGGAACGGGGTCGCCGGGGTCACCGGGGTCGGAGCCGCCGGGGCCGGTGAGGCTGATGTCGTCGGCGTAGTAGGCGGGCTGTCCGTACCAGCCGTGGGTGTAGACGGTGACCGAGGTCGTGCTCGGGCCGGTCTTGAAGGTGGTGGTCAGCTGCTGCCAGCCGGAGGCGGACGGCGTCCAGGTCGACACGTCCGTCGTCCCGGTGCCGCTCGCGCCGAGGTAGACGTAACTGCCCTGCACCCAGGCGCTGAGCGTGTACGAGGAGTCCGGCTTGACGCTCACGGTCTGCGCGCACTGGGCGTTGTCCTGCCCGGCCGGGGTCGCCTTGAGCGCCGACGAGCCGCCGTGCGCCGGGGTGGCGACCGTGGTCCCGGAGGCGGCGGAACAGGTCCAGCCGCTCAGCCCGGACTCGAAGCCGGAGTTCTGTACGAGGTTGGCGTCCGCCGCGCCGGCCGTGCCGCCGCCGACGGCGACCAGCGCGCCCGCGCCGAGCACGGCCGCGGCGGCGGCGGAGAGGAATCGGGTGAGCCTGGTTCTGCCGGGTCTGCCGGGTCTGCCGGGTCTCGCGGGGGGTATCGCAGCACGGTCCACGACTGCCTCCGTGGGGAAGAGTTGAGGGAGGAGCTCAGGGAACGGCGGCCACCGTACGACCGTTTCAAAATGGTCCAGACCAATGGGCTTGTCAAGGGGGCGGGCATGGGCCCGTAACCCAGGGGAACTGTTCTCTCACGCGGCTTTCGTGGATAAAGTGCTGATGCACCAGGACAGCAGCAACGACCTGCGGCCGCCGCTCTCCCCGGCGCCGACGTGAGACGGGGTAGCCGACGTGCCCACCGCGATAGCAGTCACCAGCCGTGAGCTGGTGCTTCCGCCGCCCGATGGCCAGACCCCGTCGGCCGTCGTGCTCATGCCGCCCGACGTCCAACCGCTGGACGACGCGCTCACCGAGACCGCCGGCCTGCTCGACCAGCAGGGCTATCTCATCGTGGTCTACCCCGCGGCGACCCCCGCGCCCATCGTCCGCCGGCTCCATACGGTGCGGGCGGTCCTGGAGAGCGACCGCATCGCGCTGCTGCCCCTCGAACTCCCCCCGCTCGCCGTCGCCGTGGTCGCCCGTCAGCTGCGCCAGCTCTCGATGTGCGACTTCAGCCCCGGCGTGCTCGCCTGCGCCGCGCGCCTGCTGACGCACTACGTCCACGCGGGCGCGCTGCTGGGCAGCGTGGCCAAGCTGGACCGGGTGCCCGTCAGCCTCACCTCGCACGTCAAGTCCTGGGTACCCGGCGCCCAGTTCGCGGTGCTCGCCCACCCCACCCCCCAGCTGGTCAAGGTGGGCGGCGAGGCCGCGCTGCCCGGGCCCGGGTACGCCACCCACCTCACCGTGGCGCGCGGCAACCTCAACAACCACGGCCACGGCCATGCGGGCGGCGACTGGATCAACGCCAGGCTCGCCCCCGGATGGGGGGTGCAGGGCGTCGAAGAGGTGCCGCCGCCGCATGAGTCGGCCGCCTGGTGGGGTACCCCCAAACTGATCGAGTTCGCCGCCGCCATCCCGGACCTCTCCGTCCTCTACCAGTTGGTGGCGTCCGTACGGAGAGAGGAGTGCCACTGGTGCGGCTTCGAACTCATCGGCGACCGCTGCGCGTTCTGCTCCGCCCCGGTGCCGCGCGGCGATGACATCCTTGCCCTGACCCAGACCGAGCGACCCGCTCTGACGAGCCGGTAACGTCCCCCAACGAGGTTGTGCGTCCATGAATTCACGCCAGCGCCGCGGAGTCATCCTGCTGCTCCTGTCGGTCCTGTGCGCCGGCGGCGCGTTCGCCGGAGTGCTGTCCGTCATCCGCGACGTGGAGTCGAAGGTCGGTCCCGAGACCACCGCGTACAAGCTCAAGTCGGACGTCCCGGCCTATCAGGCGCTGGACGCGGACAAGTTCGAGAAGATATCGATGCCCGAGCGCTGGCTGCCGTCCACGGCCGTCACCGACCTCGCCGACGTACGCGGCAAGATCGCCGTCATCCCGCTGCGCAAGGGCTCGCTGCTCCAGGCCGACATGATCGTGGAGCGCCCGGCGCTCAAGGCGGGGCAGCAGGAGATCGCCATCATGATCGACGCGGCGACCGGCGTCGCGGGCAAGATCAACCCTGGGGCGAAGGTGAACATCTACGCGACCTTCGAGGGCAAGGGCCGCAACGACGACCCCGTCTCCAAGCTCATCGTCGCGGGCGCGGAGGTCATCGACGTCGGCAAGCTGACCGCGCTGGAGCCGAACCAGGACGACACCCGGCGCCTGGACAAGGCCGTGCCCATCACCTTCGCGCTGGACACCGGCGACGCCCAGCGCGTGGCGTACGCGGAGTCCTTCGCCACCCATGTACGGCTCGCCCTCGTCGCCCCCGGCGACGACGACAGCGTCTCCCCACGCGACCGCACCTACACCCTCGACGGCGACAGATGACAAGCGGCACGACGACCCGACAAGCGGCGTGCCGCGGGAACATGAGTGAGGCGGTGCCCCGGTGACGATCAGAATCCTTCCGGCCGTCGGAGATCCCGACGCCGCCCGCGCGCTCGGCGGGCTGCTCGGACAGCTGCCGGGCGTCGAACCATCCCAGCCGGTGGGCGACTCGACCCGGCTGCTCGACACCCTCGCCGCGCTGGCCGCCGCCTCCCTGGAGGACCTGCCCGAGGTCGTCCTGGTCCATGAGCGGATCGGCCCGGCCCCCGCGCTCGAACTCATCCGCGAGATCGCGCTGCGCTTCCCGGCCGTGGGTGTGGTGCTGGTGACGGCGGACGCCGGCCCCGCGCTCTACTCCGCCGCCATGGACTCCGGCGCCCGCGGCATCGCCGGGCTGCCGCTGGCGTACGACGAGCTGGCCGCCCGCGTCCAGGCCGCGGCCCAGTGGTCCACCGGCGTACGGCGCCATCTCGGGGGCGGCGGCGAGGCGATCGCCACCGGGCCCGGCGGGAAGCTGGTCGCCGTGGCGGGCGCGAAGGGCGGGGTCGGTACGACGGTCACCGCCGTACAGCTCGCGCTGGCCGCGCAGGCGGCGGGCCGCAGGGTCGCGCTCGTCGACATGGACCTCCAGTCCGGCGACATCGCCTCCTACCTCGATGTGCAGTTCCGGCGGTCGATCGCCGACCTGGCGCAGATCAACGACATCACGCCGCGCGTGCTCCAGGAGGCGGTGTTCACCCACCAGACCGGCATCGGGCTGCTGCTCGCCCCCGGCGAGGGCGAGCGCGGCGAGGAGGTCTCCGACCGCGCGGCCCGGCAGGTCGTCAGCGCGCTGCGGTCGCGCTTCGAGGTGGTGATCGTCGACTGCGGTACGCAGATGACCTCGGCGGGCGCGGCCGTCGTCGAGATCGCGGACCTCGCGGTGCTGGTGACCACCCCGGACGTGGTCGCGGTGCGGGCCGCCAAGCGCATGGTCCGGCTCTGGGACCGGCTCCAGGTCCGCAAGGCCGAGGACACGGTCGCCGTCGTCAACCGCCACACCCGCAGCGCGGAGATCCAGCCGCAGCTGATCGAGCGCGCGACGGGCACCCGGATGGCCCGTACGGTGGTGCCGGCCGGCTTCAAGGAGCTCCAGCCGGCCGTGGACTCGGGCCGGATGCAGGACCTGGACGCCAAGTCGGCCGTCAAACAGGCGCTGTGGGGCCTGGCCGGGGAGCTGGGCCTGGTGGAGCCGGGCCCGTCTGGTGCGGCCATGGGCCCGCCCGGCCGGGCGCACCGCGGGCACCCCGGCCCGACGGACCACCGCACGCTCGCGGGCAGCCGGCAACGCCGTGCCATAGGAGTGGGCGCCGACGACCCGGGCGGCGGGGGCGGCACGGGCGCGGGGGCGGGCGGCGGCGATGCGGGCACCGGCCCGGAGTCGCTGCGGGAGGTCCCCTCCACGCCCTCCAGGCGCTTTATGCGCAAGCGGGGCGGCGACCGGGGCCAGGTCGCGGTCGAGTTCCTCGGCGTGCTGCCGCTGGTGCTGGTGGTACTGGCCGTCATCTGGCAGTTCGTGCTGCTCGGTTACACGTACTCGCTGGCGGGCAACTCCGCCGACAAGGCCGCCCGTGCGGGCGCCGCGGTCGGCGGGGACGCGGGTGCCTGCCAGGAGGCGGCGCTGGACGACCTCCCGGGGGCGTGGCAGGGCAGCGCGGAGATCACCTGCGGCCAGAGCGCCGACGGGGTGTGGAAGGCCACGGTGAAGGTGCACGTCCCGGTGCTCTTCCCCGGGGCCGCGGACTTCCCGTGGCCGGTGACCGGTTCTGCGGGGGCGGTGGATGAGCAGGCGGAGGGGGTGTGAGGCGATGGCTGGGCGCGGGGCGCGCGACCGGGGGTCTGCGTCGATCGAGTTCCTCGGCTTTCTGCCGGTCCTGCTCTTCGTCGCGCTGGCCGCCGTCCAGCTGGGCCTCGCCGCGTACACCGTGCAGCAGGCGGGCACGGCGGCCCGCGCGGCGGCGCGTACGGCCTCGCTCGACGAGGTGCGGACCAGCCCGGCGGCGGCCGGGCGGGCGGCGATGAGCGGATGGCTGGCGGACGGCGCGGACGTCGGCATCACCCCCTGCGGGGACGGCCGGGCGCGGGCGACCGCGACGGTGCAGATTCCGTCGGTGATTCCCGGGGTGAGCTTCGGGAGCGCGGAGAGGAGCGCGACGATGCCGTGCGACGACGGCTAGGGGACCTTTTCCCCGCGCAGCGTCACCGCAGAACGAGACCACGAGGAGGACACCGATGAGCCTGCGGGCACGCATCACCGCGCCCGAGGGGCCCGGTGAGGGGCGGGAGGACGGGCATCTCGTCTCCGTCTACCGCGCCAAGCTGCTCGAGGAGATCGACCTCGCGGAGATGTCCTCGCTCGCCGCCGGCGATCGGCGCTCCCGCCTGGAGCGCGTCCTCGGGCACATCATCAGCCGCGAGGGCCCGGTCCTGTCCACCGCCGAGCGGTCCCAGCTGATCCGCCGCGTCGTGGACGAGGCGCTGGGGCTCGGGGTGCTCGAACCGCTCTTGGAGGACGCCTCCATCACGGAGATCATGGTCAACGGCCCGGACCAGATCTTCGTGGAGCGCGCGGGCCGGGTCGAGCTGGTCCCCGTGCGCTTCGCGTCCGAGGAGCAGCTGATGCAGACCATCGAGCGGATCGTCTCGACGGTCAACCGCCGCGTGGACGAGTCGAATCCGATGGTGGACGCCCGGCTGCCGTCCGGCGAGCGGGTCAACGTCATCATCCCGCCGCTCGCGCTGACCGGCGCCACGCTCACCATCCGCCGCTTCCCGCGCGCCTACACCCTGCACGAGCTGATCGGCATGGGCACGCTGGACGAGCAGATGCTGCTGCTGCTCGCCGCGCTGGTGCGGGCGAAGTTCAACGTGGTGGTGTCCGGGCCCACCGGATCGGGCAAGACGACGCTGCTCAACTCGCTGTCCGGGCTGATCCCGGAGGGGGAGCGGATCATCACCGTCGAGGACGCGGCGGAGCTACAGCTTCAGCAGACGCACGTCATCCGCCTGGAGTCCCGGCCGCCCAACGTCGAGGGCAAGGGCCGGATCACCATCCGCGACCTGGTGCGCAACTCGCTGCGCATGCGCCCCGACCGCATCATCGTCGGCGAGGTGCGCGGCGGGGAGACCCTGGACATGCTCCAGGCCATGTCCACCGGCCACGACGGATCGCTGGCGACCGTGCACGCCAACAGCGCGGAGGACGCGCTGATGCGGCTCCAGACGCTCGCCTCGATGTCGGATGTCGCCATTCCGTACGAGGCGCTGCGCGACCAGATCAACAGCGCGGTGGACTGCATCGTGCAGCTCGTGCGGCACGCCGACGGCTCGCGGCGGATCAGCGAGATCGCGCTGCTGGACAGCCATGGCCACGACGACTACCGCATCGCGACCGTCTCCCGGTTCGACGCCCAGCCGATGGGCGGGGACCGGGTGGTGCGCGGGCGGTTCTCGTACTTCCCGCTCCCGGAGCGGGTCGCGGAGCGGCTGCGGCTGGCCGGCGAGTCGGTGCCGCCCGCGTTCGGCGTGGCCGCGTTCCCGGCGCAGCTGAGCGTGCGCGGCGCCGTGTACAGCCCGACGGAGCGGAGGTAGCCGGGCATGGACCAACTGGCGGCGGTGACGGTCGGGGCGACGCTGGTGTGCGGCGCGCTGGGCGTCGCGGGCGTGCACACGTACGCCAAGGGCAAGGCGGCCCAGCGGGCGCTGTTCGACCGGCTCTCCGATACGGGGCCGCTGCCGCTGGCCGGCCGGCCGCACCGCTTCGCGCGGGTCGACCGGCGGCTGCGCGCCACCTCGCTCGGGCGGAAGCTGGAGCTGCGGCTGGCCTCGACGGGTCTTGAGATCACCCCCGGTGAGTTCTTCGTCTATACGGCGGCGGCGGCGATCGGGCTGTGGCTGGCGGCGGCGTCGCTGCTCGCGGCGTTCTTCGGGCCGATCGCGGCGGTGGTCGGCGTCTGGTCGGCGTTCGCGTTCCTCAACTGGCAGCGGCAGAAGCGGATCGAGAAGTTCATCAACCAGCTGCCGGAGCTGTCGCGGATCCTGGCCAACGCCACCCAGGCGGGGCTCGCGCTGCGCACCGCGCTGGGCATGGCGGCCGACGAGATGGAGGCCCCGGCCGGGGAGGAGCTGGCCAAGGTCGCCGACAAGCTGGCCGTCGGCCACTCGATCGACGACGCGCTGGGCGAGCTCGCCGAGCGGCTGCCGTCCCGGGAGCTGGTCGTTCTGGTCACCACGCTCGTGCTGTCCAACCGCGCGGGCGGGACGGTCGTCAGCTCGCTGCGCAATCTGACCCAGACGCTGGAGGAGCGGAAGGAGACCCGGCGCGAGGTCCGCACCCAGCTGTCGCAGGTCACGGTCACCGCGTATGTGGTCCCGCTGATGGGGATCGGCACGCTGCTGCTGATGAACCGGATCGCGGACGGGTCGCTGGACCGGATGACCTCGTCCTTCTGGGGGCAGGCCGCGGTGGTGGTGGCCTTCGGGCTGTACGGGATCGGCTTCTTCCTGATCCGCCGCATGTCGAAGATCGACGTCTGAGGGGGCGGCGGAGATGGCGATCGGTGTGCTGCTGGCGCTGGTGGCGGGGTTGTCGGTGGCGGGTGTCGCGTACGGCGTCGCGCTCTACCGCAGCGAGGCCAAGCTGCCCAGCGACCTGGCGGTGGCGCTGGAGGTCGGGGCGACGCGCACGACGGTGGTCGGCTCGGCCGTCGACCGGCTGGGCATGCGCTACGCCCCGTTCGTGCTGCGGCTGATGGGCGAGAAGCGGGTCGCCAAGGTGCGGCGCCGGATCGATCTGGCGGGCAATCCGGGCGGGTTGACGGTGGACCGCTACGCGGCGCGGCGCGCGGTGTACGGCATCCTCGGCTTCGGCGGCGCGCTGGTGATGCTGATGAAGGGCCAATTGCTGCTCGCCCTGGTGCTGGTCGCCTTCGGCCTGTCCTGGATCGAGGTGGGCATCTGGGCGGCGGTGCGGGAGCGCCGGGCGGCCATCGAGCGGACGCTGCCCGACTTCCTGGACGTTCTGGCGGTGGTGGTGAGCGCCGGGCTTGGCTTCCGGCAGGCGCTGGACCGGGTCGCGGAGAAGTACGAGGGGCCCTGGGCGGATGAACTTCGTATCACGCTCCGGCAAATGGACATGGGGGTGAGCCGCAGACAGGCGTTCGAGGAATTGCGGAAGCGGAACGACTCCGACCAGGTCGCCCAGTTCGTCACCGCGCTCCAGCAGGGCGAGGAGCTCGGCGCGCCGATCGTCGATACGCTGATCGCCATTGCGAACGACATGAGGCGTACGGACGCGCAGAACGCCCGGCGTCGCGCGGCCCGCGCGGTGCCCAAGGCGACCATGGTGATCACGACCTTCATGGTGCCCGGCACGATGATCCTGCTCATCGCGGGATTCTTCGTCGGCTCGGGCACGGACTTCGGCTCCATTACGGGGGATTGACCGCACTGACACTGGTGGGAGGAGACCCGCGATGACCGATGTCCCGTACCGCACATCCCTGGCGTGGCCCGCGTACGGCGCCGCGTCCGGCCATGTCTCGCAGCACATCTCGCCCCCGCAGGAGCAGCTGCTCTCGGCCGCCGCGGTCTCGAATCCGTCTCCATTCGACGAAGTTGCTTCGCGATTGCAATCGGATATGGGACAGTCGTCTCCGGAGAACTCCTCGGGGCCGGGAGGGGGTGAATCGTATGGGCCGCGCCGGCCGGAATGCTGACTCGAACGTCAGCCGGAAGGGGAAGGCGCGGTTCGGACGCCTCGAAATGGGCAGGCAATGGTGCCGTGGGCACTGTTCCCGGGTAGGTGTTTCGGCGTACTTTGCTCGTGTCGCGAGCGACACCACGGGGGTTGAGTCGCCGGACCGGAGCGGTACGGCCACCCATGGAGGGGAACACAATGGGGAAGCGCGTCATGCGGAACGACCGGGGGCAGACCTCGATCGAATACCTGGGCATCATCGCCGTGGTGGTCGCCATCGTCCTGGTGCTGTCGACCACGGACTTCGGCAGCATGATCGCGAACGCCATCTCCGACAAGATCTCCGAGGTCGTCGGCATCTGACCGGCTTCGTGACCGCCCGTCGCTCCCGCCGCCTCGCCGGTGACGCGGGGCAGGCATTCCCGATCTACATCACCGCCGTGGCGGGCCTGCTCTTCCTCGCGCTGGCCCTTTTCGCGGTCGGCCAGGCCGGGGCCACCCGCAACGGCGGACAGACCGCGGCCGACGCGGCCGCGCTCGGCGCGGCCGAGGACTTCCGCGGCCAGCTGCGCAAGGGGCTGCTCGACGCGATCACCAGCGGTGAGGTCCTGGAGGATGTGGCGGACCTGCTCAACGGCCGGGGCTTCGACCCGCCCGGCGACCCGTGCGACCAGGCGCAGTGGTTCGCCGGCGAGAACGGCGCGGATGTTGTCGACGGCGGGTGCGTCCCGGGCTATCTGCCCGTCTCCTTCACCGTCACGGTCAGGACCAGCAAGGCGGTCGGCAAGTCCGTCATCCCGGGTACGGAGACCAAGCACGCGACCGCGCGGGCCAAGGCGGTCGTGGAGCCGCGCTGCACGTACGAGGAGCCGACCCCGCTGCCCGACCCCACCGGGGACGGCGACAAGGACGAAGACGGCACAGGCGACGGCAAGGGCGACGGCAAGGACGACGGGGACAAGGACGAGAAGTCCGTCATCGATCTGGTCTGCGAGGGCAGGAACATCACGATCGACCCCGAGCATCTGGATCTCTTCCCCGACGCCAAGGACCTGTTCTCCGTGCATCTCGCCGACTGACGACCGATGACTGACGAGCGAACGAAGAGTCAACGAAGAGTAAGGGACAGCGAGCGATGAGCATTCGGCACACGACGAAGGCCCGGAGGGGGGTCGCCGTGGGGGCTCTCGCGGCGGCCCTGGCCCTCGCCGTGGCCGGGTGCGGCAGCGACGACGGCAAGAAGCCGGACGGGGGCGGGGGAAAGACGTCCGCCGCCGCCAAGGACGACCGGTCCGGGGACGACGGCCCGGACAGCGAGCCCGCGGCCGACTCGTCCAAGACCATCGGCGAGATCAAGGGGCCGAACGGGATCGTGGTCACGCTGCACTCCGCGGTCCGGGACAGCGGCGGGTTCGTCACCGTGAACGGGACGGTGACCAACCGCGGGGACCAGCCCTTCAACGCCGTGGACTGGCGCTCCAAGGAGACCGAGATGAGGTCCCGGTCGTCCGTCTCGGGCGCCTCGCTCGTCGACCAGGCGGGCAAGAAGCGCTATCTGGTGCTGCGGGACACCGACGGGGAGTGCCTGTGTACGACGGGGCTCTCGGGGATCAAGCCGGACGAGAGCCGCCCGCTGTTCGCCCAGTTCCCGGCGCCGCCGTCGAGCGTCACCAAGGTCGACTTCCAGATTCCGACCATGCCGTCGGTCGGCATCGAGCTCACGGGCTGAGCGGGCGATGACCACACTCCGCGACCGCCGCGCCCGTACCCGCGCCCGCCGGGGCTCTCTCCTCGCCGCGCTCGCCTCCACCGCGCTCCTGGTCGCCCCGTCCCCAGCGGCCCGCGCCGACAGCGGGCCCGGCGCCCCCGCGGACACCACGCCGCCCGTCAAGATCGACACCGGCGACTCCGATCTGCGGATGCCCGGGAACGCGAAGCTGGCCCCCGGCCGGGTGCTCGACATCAAGTCGGTCGTCGAGACCGACGACGGGGACGAGCGCCGCGAGGACACGAACGCCAAGGTCAAGTTCGCCCTCCAGGCCGAGGTGCTGTTCGGCAAGGACAGCTCCAGGCTGGGCGGCGAGGCCAGCGCCCGGATCAAGGCCATCGCGCAGGAGATCGAGAAGCAGAACGCGACCAGCGTGCGGGTCTTCGGCTTCACCGACGACCTGGGCTCCGCGCTCCATGGCATCAAGCTGTCCAAGGAGCGGGCCAACGCCGTCCAGCGCGCGCTCTCGGCCGACCTGGACTCCGCCGTCCAGTACGAGATCCGCGGCTACGGCGAGCAGTACCCGATCGCGGACAACTCCTCGGAAGCGGGTCGCAGGAAAAACCGCCGGGTAGAGGTCAGCTTCGCCCGCGCGGGGGAGTAGGCCCCGGCTCCCGCCCAGGGGGCCGTGGGCGTGCACCCCGGCGCGTATCCCATGATGGATGTGTTTGTCGCATCCGGACCGGGAGTCCCCCCTGAGCACCGCCCTCACCGAGACCATATCCGCCGCCCTGCTGCTGGGCGTGCTCGCCTTCGCCGTCGTACGGCCCCGGGGGTGGCCCGAGGCGGCCGCCGCGGTGCCCGCCGCCGGGCTTGTGGTGGCGGTCGGGGCGGTCTCGCTGCCGGAGGTATGGCAGGTGACCCGCAGACTGCTGCCGGTCGTCGGCTTTCTGGCCGCGGTGCTGCTGCTGGCCCGGATGTGTGCGGACGAGGGGCTCTTCGAGGCCGCGGGAGACGCGGTGGCCCGGGCCTGCCGGGGTCGTACGGACCGGCTGCTGGCCGGGGTCTTCGCGGTGGCGGCGCTGGTCACCGCGGTGCTCAGCCTGGACGCCACCGTGGTGCTGCTGACCCCTGTGGTGTTCGCCACGGCCACCCGGCTCGGCGCCCGGGCGCGCCCGCATCTGTACGCGTGCGCCCACCTGGCGAACTCCGCGTCGCTGCTGCTTCCGGTGTCGAATCTGACCAACCTGCTGGCGCTGAAGGCCAGCGGGCTGTCGTTCACGCGGTTCGCCGTGCTCATGGCGCCCGCGTGGCTGCTGACCATCGGCCTCGAGTACCTGGTCTTCCGTCGCTACTTCGCCGCCGACCTGGCCGAAGGTGCCGCGCTGCCGCCGCCCGCCCGGCGGCCGGAGGTGCCGGTGTTCGCCCTGACCGTGCTCGTGCTGACCCTGTGCGGATTCATCGCCACCTCGCTCGTCGGCGTGGATCCGGCCTGGGCGGCCTGGGCCGGGGCCCTGGTGCTCGCGGTGCGCGCGGTGGCGCGCGGGCGGGAGACGGTGCGGGGCGCCGTGGCCGCCACGGGTCCGCTGTTCTGCCTCTTCGTGCTCGCCCTCGGGGTCGTGGTCCAGGCCGTGCTGGCGGGCGGGCTGGGGACCGGCCTGGCGCGGCTGCTCCCCGGCGGCGCCGGGCTGCCCGCGCTGCTCGCGATCGCCGGGGTCGCGGCCGTCCTGGCCAACCTCGTCAACAACCTCCCCGCCACGCTCGCGCTGCTGCCGATCGCCGCCGCGGGCGGGCCAGGGCCGGTGCTCGCCGTGCTGATCGGGGTCAACCTGGGGCCGAACCTCACCTACGTCGGCTCGCTGGCCACCCTGCTGTGGCGGCGCGAGATCCGCGCCTACGGCGTGGACGCGGGCCCGAGCCGTACCAGCGGCTCCGGGCTGGGCGACTTCACCCGGCTCGGGCTGCTGACCACACCGGCCACGATCGTGGCCGCGACGGTCGCGCTGTGGGCGATGCTGACGGCCACCGGGGCCTGAAACGGAAACCGCCGCGGCGGGGCTGGGCCCCGCGCGGCGGTTCGGTGTGGTGCTGGGCTCAGGACTCGATCCAGTTGTGCGCCTGGGCCAGCTCGATCACGCGTCTGCGCACCTGCTTGATCTGGTCGGCGGTCAGCGTGCCGCCCACCTCGACCAGCGCCTCGGTCAGCTCCTGCCGGAACTCGGCGACCGACAGCACATCGCACATGGTGTCGTCGCCCGAGTCCGCCGCCGGGCCCGGCGTGTGGATCCGGACGGCGGCCCGCTGCACGATCCGTACTTCGGCCGCCTTGGGGCCCTTGTCCCCGTACTCCGGGACGAACTCCACCTTGCTGCCCGGCTGGAACAGGTGCTTCTCGTCCAGCAGGTCGTTCGCGTGCATGAAGACGTCTTCGCCGCCGTCGTCGGGGGCGATGAAGCCATAGCCGCGGAACTCGTCAAACCGCAGAATTTTGCCCGTGGTTGTCACCGTGCAACCCCTACCCCTGTACCTCTACCTCAAGGACCTCGATCCGCGCGACCGAGGGTGTCCAACCATGACACCGAGGCCTCAGCGTACAGCTCGGGTCCTGCCCCGGCTATGCGTCCGGGCGCCCGATGGCGACCCGGGTCCCGGCCCGCAGCCCCCAGCGTTCCATCGCGCCGGCTTCGGCCTCCAGGACATGGCGCGCACGGGGGCGGGGCAGCCCGAACCGGCCGGGGCGCATGGTGCGCACGGCCAGGACGGTCAGCCGGCGGTCGAGGTAGGCGACGTCGATGGCGAAGCGCATCCCGAGGGTGTGGACGCTGCTCGCGGGGGTGAGCAGCAGCGCGCCGGCCACCCCGTCCCGGCCGAGCAGCCCGCGGGTGCGGGCCCGGTAGGAGGCCGCGATCTCCAGGGGGATGCCGGCGGCGCGGCCGTCCCCGTCCGGCCCGGCGCCGGGCTCCGGGCCGAGTACGTACAGCGTCCCCGTGCCGTCCCGCCAGTGACCCATCCCAGCCCATCCCTGATAGCTGATGTCCGGTGCGAGTGTCGCACCGGGCCGCGCTTTCGTAGGCTCGGCCCGTGCTTGTGCCCCCGGTCGTCCTGGTCGTCCTGGCCGCCGCCTACGGCGCGGCGGCCGGGCTGCTCGTGCCCCGTGCCCGGTACCGGCTGGCCGTCGAGCCCGAGGAGCCGTGGCGGGCGGCGTGCCCGCGCGGGCACGCGCTCGCCGGGGCGGCCCGGGGCTGGCTGGGGCTCGCCCGCTGCCCGGGCTGTCCGGACGGCGAGCGGAACTACGGCGCCGGCGGGCCCTGGGCCGCGGCCCTCACCGCGCTGGTGTGCGGGGTGCTGGCGGCGGCCGTCGGCGCACGCCCCGAGCTGGCGGTGTGGCTGCTGCTCACGCCGCCCCTGGTGCTGCTGGCGGGCGTGGACCTGGCGGTGCACCGGCTGCCGGACGTGCTGACGCTGCCGCTGGCCGCCGGGGCGGCCGCGCTGCTCGGCGTGGCGGCGCTGCTGCCGCACAGCGCCGGGTCCTGGCGGCGGGCGCTGCTGGGCGGGGCGGCGCTGGGCGGCGCGTATCTGCTGCTCTTCCTGATCAGCCCGAGCGGGATGGGGTTCGGCGATGTGAAGCTGGCCCTGGGTCTTGGGGTCGCGCTCGGCTGGTACGGCTGGGCGGTGCTGGTCCTGGGCGCGTGCGCGGGGCTGCTGCTGGGCTCGTGCTACGCCGTCGCGCTGCTCGCGACGCGCCGGGCGACCCGCGGAACCGGGATGGCGTTCGGCCCCTTCATGATCCTCGGGGCCTGCGCGGGGCTGGTGCTCGGGGGGCTCGCGGCCTGACGGCGGCTTCGGCTTTCCCGGCGACATTCATTGTCACCCGCGCCGATGCCTGGACTATCCCTCACAAAGCGTTATGGTGGAAGCCCCCCCTCGGGCCGGTCCGTATCCCCCCCACGGACCGGCCCGCTTCTTTCTCGGGCGATTCCGGGGCGTACCGGCCATGATCTGGGACAGAGCGCTCATCGCAACACTACGGAGCGTGACGTATTGGGGGGTGGGCAGGCGCTCGCGGGGGCGCACCCGGTTCGCCAGCGCCCCCCGCCCGCAGTAGGGTGTCGGCCCTGGGCGGACCGCCATCGCACATCATGCAAGGCACTGAGGGGCTGGAAGACGTGAAGTTGCGCGACCTGGTGTACGGGCTCTACGCACGCCGGGTGGAAGGCCGCCTCGACCACGCCCAGGTGCCCAAGCACATCGGTGTCATCCTCGACGGCAACCGCCGCTGGGCCCGCGCCGCCGGGGGGACGATCGAGCAGGGGCACAAGGCGGGCGCGAGCAAGATCCAGGAGCTGCTCGGCTGGTGCAGCGAGACGGACGTCGAGGTCGTCACGCTCTGGCTGCTGTCCACCGACAATCTGGACCGCCCCGAGGAGCAGCTGGTCCCGCTTCTGAGCATCATCGAGGGCGCGGTACGCGATCTGGCCTCCGACGGCCGCTGGCGGGTGCACCACGTCGGAAACCGCGATCTGCTGCCCGCCCATACCCAGACGGTCCTCAAGGAGGCCGAGCGGGACACCGAGCACATCGACGGGATACTCGTCAATGTCGCCGTCGGCTACGGCGGCCGGCAGGAGATCGCCGACGCGGTGCGTTCGCTGCTGCACGACCACGCGAGCAAGGGCACCACCTTCGACGAGCTCGCGGAGATCGTGGACATCGACCTGATCTCCGAGCACCTGTACACGCGCGGCCAGCCCGATCCGGACCTCGTCATCCGCACCAGCGGCGAGCAGCGGCTGTCGGGGTTCATGCTCTGGCAGAGCGCCCATTCGGAGTACTACTTCTGCGAGGTCTTCTGGCCGGCCTTCCGCAAGGTCGACTTCCTCCGCGCGCTGCGTGACTACGCCGCGCGGCACCGGCGGTACGGCGGCTAGTCCCGTACCCGGTACGGCAGTCGGGGCCGGGCGCCTCATCCATCCGTACGGTTTCCGTTACGACCTCACCTCGCCCCGCAAGGGGCGGGTTTCACAACGTTCATGTGCACGCCGTCATATGCCATTGCATGGCTGCGCACGTTCGAGGGAATATCCCTTCCAGGTCGACGCCCTGCCCCAACTGTCCTAGGGGTGTCGAACTGCCAGCGGACGGCATTGGCCCGTTCGCCCGGGAGGCCCTTTGCACACGGACGACTGTGCGGATCGTGCGTATGACGCGGAGGGCCGGCGCTCGGCCCTTCGCGTGGGGTCTGAGCCCGGTCCGTCCCCCCGCCTGCGGCCGGGGGACCCGTTCCCGCGACGCCGTCGCACCCCAACCTCTCCCGAGGGGGTTCGTCCACCCGTGGTGACCAGCAAAAAACGCCGCGAGCAAGACCGGCGCACCTATGTTCTCGACACCAGCGTCCTGCTCGCCGACCCGAACGCCATGGCCCGCTTCGACGAGCACGAGGTCGTGCTGCCGGTCGTCGTGGTCACCGAGCTTGAGTCCAAGAGGCACCACCCGGAGCTGGGTTACTTCGCCCGGCAGGCGCTGCGCCTGCTGGACGACTACCGGATCCGGTTCGGCCGTCTGGACGCCCCGATCCCGATCGGCGATCTGGGCGGCACTCTGCGCGTCGAGCTCAACCACTCCGACCCGGGCATCCTGCCCGCCGCCTTCCTGACCCATGGTGGCCGGGTGGGCGACAACGACTCGCGGATACTCGCGGTCGCCAGGAACCTCCAGGCCGAGGGGTACGACGTCACGGTCGTCTCGAAGGATCTCCCGCTCCGCATCAAGGCCTCCTCGGTGGGGCTGCTCGCGGAGGAGTACCGCGCCGAGTTGGCGATAACCGACTCCGGCTGGACCGGGATGGCCGAGCTGAGCGTCACCGCCGAGCAGGTGGACGACCTCTTCGCGGCCGAGACCGCGCATGTCCCCGAGGCGGCGGAGCTGCCGGTGCACACCGGTCTGGTGCTCCAGTCGGAGCGCGGCAAGGCGCTGGGCCGGGTCACGCCGGACGGCCAGGTGCGGCTGGTGCGCGGCGACCGCGAGGCGTTCGGGATCCACGGGCGGAGCGCGGAGCAGCGCATCGCGCTGGATCTGCTGCTCGACCCGGACATCGGGATCGTCTCGATGGGCGGCCGGGCCGGCACGGGCAAGTCGGCGCTGGCGCTGTGCGCCGGTCTCGAGGCGGTGCTGGAGCGCCAACAGCACCGGAAGGTGATGATCTTCCGGCCGCTGTACGCGGTGGGCGGACAGGAGTTGGGCTATCTGCCGGGCACCGAGGCGGAGAAGATGAGCCCCTGGGCCCAGGCGGTGTTCGACACGCTGTCGGCGGTGACCACCTCGGATGTGATCGAGGAGGTCGTGGGCCGCGGGATGCTGGAGGTGCTGCCGCTCACCCACATCCGGGGCCGCTCGCTCCATGACGCCTTTGTGATCGTGGACGAGGCGCAGTCACTCGAACGGAACGTCCTGCTGACCGTTCTGTCCCGTATCGGCGCCAACTCCCGGGTGGTACTCACCCATGACGTGGCACAGCGGGACAATCTGCGCGTCGGGCGTTACGACGGCGTGGTCGCGGTGGTCGAGAAGCTCAAGGGGCACCCGCTGTTCGCCCATGTCACCCTCGCCCGCTCCGAGCGGTCGCCGATCGCGGCCCTGGTGACCGAAATGCTCGAAGACAGCCATATCTGAGGCAGTTGAGGGGAGTGCGTGACCTCGCGTGACCCAGGCGCCGCGCGGCTGAGCCCAAAGAGCTTAGTCGCGCGGCGTCTTGGTGCGCTCGGATTTCCGAAAATCCTAGGGTGTAAACGGGGTGTGAGCTTTCACACTCAACGGGGAATTGCCTCCGGGCGTCCGCTTCCGGCAGTGTGTGGGTCCTGTCAGGCCCCGCATACGGCACACCAGTACCCCCAGCGGTACGGAACCACGGCAGTACCAGAACTAAACAGCGTTCGCCGTATGCCGCCCGAGCACCTTGCGGCCCTCCCGAGGGAGGGTCCACCGGGCCCGTGCCTCCCGTGACCAGCCGTGCCCATGAGTAACAGGGGGACGGAACAAGGGGAAGCCAGCGCCAGGGGCACGATTGCGTCCGCGAGGTCACCTAAGCGGGCGATGCTGGAAGGAAACCGTGTGAGCCGGATTTCGGTCCGGGGATTCGCAGTGGCCTCCGCCACCGCGGTCACCACTGTGGGCGCTGTCGTCGGTGTCGCCGCGGGCGGAGAGCAGGGCTCTTCCGACCCGATGGAGGCGGCCGCCGCCGACTCGACGCTCCTCGCGGACATACCCGCCGGCCAGCAGGCCGTGGCGCAGACCGCATCCCTGTCGCAGCAGGCGGACGTCCAGTCCACCGCGGCGGACGCGGAGGCGAAGAAGTCCGCGGAGGAGGCCGCTCGCAAGCAGGCCGCCAAGGACGCCAAGGCCAAGAAGGTTCAGGCGGAGAAGGAAGCCGCCGAGGCCAAGCTCGCCAAGGAGCGCGAGGAGGCCAAGAAGAAGCTCGAGGCGAGCCGTTCGGCCGCGCGCGACGCGAGCAGCTTCACCCAGCAGGCTTCGTACACCGTCGCGCAGGTCCAGGCCATTGCGCGGCAGATGGTCCCCGCGGACCAGTTCCAGTGCTTCAGCAACATCGTGAACCACGAGAGCACCTGGAACTACCGGGCCGAGAACCCCTCCTCGGGCGCGTACGGTCTGGTGCAGGCGCTGCCGGGCACCAAGATGGCCTCGGCGGGCGCCGACTGGCGGACCAACCCGGCCACCCAGATCAAGTGGGGTCTGGGCTACATGAACGACCGCTACGGCAGCCCCTGCGGCGCCTGGTCGTTCTGGCAGGCCAACAACTACTACTGATACCTCCCGGCCCGATCGGTCGCCCCAGGTGTTCAGCTTCGGGAAACCCCCGACCGCAACCGGTCGGGGGTTTCCCGCGTCCTGAGCCTGTAACGTCTTCCCGGAGACCGCGGGGGAACTGGGGGTAGGGGAAGCGAAATGTCCGCATTGCCACACTGGGTCGGCAGAATGGGCGCCGGTCTGACACGGCTCGCCGAGCGGCTGGAGCACCAGGCCAAAGCCGCCGATCCCGCCGACCCGGGCGACACATACACCGACGACGGCAGGGATCGCGGCGAGGGTCGCGCAGTCGCCGAGGGCGCCGAGAGCCCGGCCCCGGAGCGCACCGCCGCGGAGCGTCCTGCCCCGGAGCGTCCAGCCCTGGAGGGTTCGGTCCTGGAGGGCCCCGCCCCGGAAGGCCCCGACCGCGAGGATTCCGGCCGCGAGGATTCCGGCCGTGAGGATTCCGGCCGTGAGAGCGAGCTCCCGGTCCGGCGGGAGCCGGCCAGCGTGCCCGCCCCGCCCGCCTACGCCCCCGCCATCTCCGCCAGGCCCGACCCCGTCGCCGCCGTCCCCTGGGGCGTCCGGGTCGCCGCCGAGGTCGGCTGGCGGCTGCTGGTCCTCGCCGGGACCGTCTATGTGCTGATGACCGTCATCAGCGCCGTCGAGTTGGTGGTGCTCTCCTTCACCGTCGCCCTGCTGATCACCGCGATGCTGGAGCCGACCGTCACCCGGCTGCGGAACCGGGGCGTCCCCCGTGGCCTGGCCACGGCCATCACCTTTATCTCCGGCTTTGTGATCATGGGCCTGGTCATCTGGTTCGTGGTCTGGCAGGTCATGGAGAACGTCGACGACCTGTCCAGCAAGGTCCAGGCCGGCATCGACGATCTGCGGCGCTGGCTGCTCAACAGCCCCTTCCATGTGACCGAGAAGCAGATCAACCAGATCGCCAACAACCTGCGCGACGCGATCGGCGCCAACACCGACGAGATCACCTCGGCCGGTCTGGAGGGCGTCACGGTCATCGTGGAGGTGATGACCGGCATCCTGCTGGCGATGTTCAGCACGCTGTTCCTGCTGTACGACGGGCCGAAGATCTGGTCCTGGTTCCTCAAGCTCGTCCCGGCCCCGGCCCGCGACGGTGTGGCGGGCGCGGGCCCGCGCGCCTGGACCACGCTCACCGCCTATGTGCGCGGCACGGTGATCGTGGCGCTGATCGACGCCATCGCCATCGGCACCGGCATCTTCTTCCTCGATGTCCCGATGGCCGTCCCGCTCGCCGTCTTCATCTTCCTCTTCGCCTTCATCCCGCTCGTGGGCGCCGTGGTCTCCGGCGCGCTGGCGGTCGTGGTCGCGCTGGTCACCGAGGGCGTGTGGACGGCGGCGATGGTGCTCGTGGTGGTGCTGGCCGTGCAGCAGATCGAGGGCCATATCCTCCAGCCCTTCATCCTGGGCCGGGCGGTGCGGGTGCACCCGCTGGCCGTGGTGCTCTCGGTCGCGGCCGGCTCGCTGATCGGCGGCATCGGCGGCGCGGTGGTGGCCGTACCGCTGGTGGCGGTCGCCAACACGGTGGTCGGCTATCTGCGTTCGTACTCCAAGGAGGCCGCGCTGCGCACGACCCCGGGGCCGCACGGCTCCACCGCCGCGGAGATCGCGCCGACCCGGCGCGACGAGGGTGCGTGAGCCGCCGCCCGAGGGACCGTAGGACCCGGGGCACGCAGGCGGCAGCCCACAACGCGCCTGCTACGGACGGCGGTACAGGGTGCGGCGGGTGGCGGTGAAGCGGCGCAGCACCTCCGGCAGCGGATCGGTGCCGATGCCGGGCGCGGTGGGCACCCGCATGTGCCCGTCCACCAGAGTGAACGGCTCGGTGATGTCCTCGGCGAAGTAGCGGCTCGACGCCGAGGTGTCGCCCGGCAGGGTGAACCCGGGCAACGCGGCCAGCGCCAGGTTCGGCGCCCGCCCGACCCCGGTCTCCAGCATCCCGCCGCACCACACCGGGACGCCGTGTGCCATGGCGACGTCGTGGATGCGCCGGGCCTCCAGGTAGCCGCCGACACGGGCCGGTTTGACGTTGATCACCCGGCAGGCGCCGAGGGCGATCGCGGTGGCGGCGGCGCGGGCCGAGGTGATCGACTCGTCCAGGCATACGGGCGTCCGCAGCCGTTCCGCGAGCCGGGCGTGGCCGTACATGTCGTCCTCGTCGAGCGGCTGCTCGATGAGGAGCAGACCGAACTCGTCCAGCGCCCGCAGGTGTTCGGCGTCGGCGAGGGTATACGCGGTGTTGGCGTCGACCTGGAGCGGCAGGTCGTCGCCGAAGCGCTCACGGACCGCCCGGACGGGCTCGATGTCCCAGCCCGGCTCGATCTTGAGCTTGATCCGCAGATAGCCCTCGGCGAGGTACGTCCCGACCTCGTCGAGGAGCCGCGGCACCGATCCGCTGATGCCGACCGACACCCCCGCGGGCACCCGGTCCCGGACCGAGCCGAGCAGGGTGGCGATCGGCATCCCGTGGGTGCGCAACTCGGCGTCGAGCAGGGCGGTCTCCAGGGCGGCCTTGGCGAGCAGATGCCCCTTGACTCCGGCCATCGCCGGGGCCAGGGCGGCGCTGGAGACCTCGGGCAGCGCGGTGACCCGGGGCACCAGATGCTCGGCGAGCACGATCTCCGCCCCGGCGACGAACTCCGAGCAGTACAGCGGCTCGGGGTCGGCCGCGAACTCCGACCAGCCCTCGGCGCCGTCCGTCGTGACATGCAGCAGAAAGGTGTCCTTGCTGGTCATCGTCCCGAAGGACGTCCGGAACGGCGTCACCAGGGGAATGTGGACATGCAGCAGCTCGATGTGCTCGATCTTCACGCGGTCGCCTCCGGGGTGAGCAGGTACCAGCCGTCGCGGGTCATGGCGGTGGCCATGAAGCCCTCGGCGAACGCCTCGGTGAACACCTCGCGGACAGCGTGCCGCCAGCGCAGCGCCGCCGTCGCGTCGGTGGCGCGCAGCGCGACCACATCGGCCGGCACCCGGCACCAGATCCGGTCGCCGTCGCGGACGGCCAGCGGGCCGCCGTCGGGAGCGAGGCGGGTCACGGGCGCGGCCTGCCGCGAAGCGGTCGCCTCTCCGTCCCGGCCCCCGGTGCCGTGCGCGCCGCCGTCGAGCAGATCCCAGCGGGCGGTCAGCCGGTCGCTCTCGTCGCCGTCGTTGAGCCCGTCGCGCATCGGCCCGTAGAAGTCGATCAGATACTCGACGCCGACCGCGCCCAGCTTGACCAGGTTGAATCGGGCGTTGCGACCGACCAGCGGATCGAAGGTCCACACCATGGCCCTCGCCCCGTGCCGCAGTGCCCAGCTCCGCTGGGCCTGCTTGAGCGCGAAGCCCACCCCCCGATCGGAGTGGCGTGCGGCGGCGACCAGCGAGTAGACGGCCCCCGTCCCGGGCGGCGAGAACACGGCGGCGGTCGCCCCGATCAGGTGCGGGCCGTCGTACGCGCCGAGCACTTCGCCGCCCGCGTGGCACAGGCTGCTCAGCAACTCGGCGGGGTACGGAGGGTTGGTGCGGGGGGTGCGCCATACGTCGGCGAAGAAGTCGGCGACGGCCGCGATTCCGGCGACGTCCTCGACGGGCCGGATGGTGACACCGCCCGGCGGGGCGGCCGGGCCGGCCGGGACCGGGGCGGTCGCTGTCGTCGCCGTGACGGTCTCCGGTGAGGGCTGGAATCTGGTTTCACGCTTCACCGGTCCGATTTTCGGGCGCCGCGCGCCCCAGGGGACTGGACGCACAGGCAAGAGGCCCCGGCGATCGTTGTACGATCGGCCAAAGCGCGCCGGTGGTCCGGTGTGGTGCGGTGAGCGGCGGGCCGCCGCCCAGCGGACGCCCGGCGGACAAGCCGGCCGGTCTCAGGCACTGGACGGGAGCCGATAACGACGTGGACCAACGCACAAGCCAGAGCGGCACCCGCGAGATCCGGGCCTGTAGCCTCGCCCAGCTCCTCGACGTGCTCGGCCAGTCCGTGCTGCGGCTGCTCACCGCCCCGGCCGGCCTCTCCGCCCCCGTGACCGAGGCACTCGTGCACGACGTCCACACCCCCCTGCCGCGCACGCCGGACGGCCTGCTGCTCGCGGTCGGCGTCCGGCCCGCCGAGCCCGAGGCGCACGAGCTGGTCCGGGCCGCGGGCGCGGCCGGGCTCGCCGCGCTGGTCGTCAAGGAGTACGGCGGGACCGCCGCCGCCCTCGCCGCCGCGGCCGAGGCCCATGGCGTCGCCGTGCTGGCCGTGGACGAGGATGTGTCCTGGCACCATCTGCACCTGCTGATCGCGTCGACGCTCAACGCGCCGCGCACCGTCGCGGGCACCGCGGGCGGGGCCGCGCTCGGCGATCTCTTCTCGCTCGCCAACGCCCTGGCCGCCGCCATCGGCGGGGCGACGGCCATCGAGGACCCGCGGCAGCGCATCTTCGCCTACTCCACCCTGCCGGACCAGCCCGTGGACGAGGACCGGCGGCAGGGCATCCTCGGCCTCCAGGTGCCGGACGGCCCGGAGAACAGCGCCCAGTACCGGATGCTCTACCGCGGCCCGGGAGTCTGCCGGCTGCCGGCGGTCGGCGACGGACTGCCGCGGCTCGCGGTGGCCGTCCGGGCGGGCGGCGAGACCCTCGGCTCGATCTGGGTCGTGGACACCGGCACGCTCGCGAAGGACGCCGAGGAGGTGCTCGCCCAGGGCGCGTCCATGGCGGCGCTGCACCTGCTCCAGGCCCGGGCGGCCGAGGAGTTGGTCCGGCGTCAACACGGCGACCTGCTGCGCCGGGTGCTCGACGGCGGGGCGAGCGCCGCGCTGGTGGCGCCCCAGCTCGGGCTGCGGGAGGACGACCCGGTCCGGGTGGTCGCCTTCGCGCTCGCCGGGGACCTCTCCGTGCCGTCGGGGGAGCAGGCAGCGCTGCGGCTGGTCGAACTGGTCAGGCTCCAGTGCGAGGCCCGGTACGGACAGCATGCCTGCGTCCTGGTCGGCGGCATCGTCTACGCGCTGCTGCCCGTCCCCGACGAGCGGAGCGAGGGACGCCAGCGCGGCCTCGCCGCCGACATCGCCCGGCAGGCCGGCCACGCCCTGCGCGTGCCGGTGGTCGCCGGGCTCGGCGGCGTGGTGCGCGGACTGGCGGAAGCCACCGCCTCACGCGTCGACGCCGACCTCGTGCTGCGCATCCTCACCGGCGGCGGCCGGCCGGACGGACCGGCCGCCGCCACGGTGGCCGAGCTCCGGTCCAAGGTGACCCTGCTGTGCCTCGGCGAGCTGCTGGCGGACCGGCCGCAGCTGGCCGAGGGACCGTGGCGCCGGGTGCTCGCCCACGACGCCGAGCACGGCACCGAGTACGCCCGGACCTATCTGGCCTATCTGGACGCCGGATGCGACATGGCCCGGGCGGCCCGGCTGCTCGCCGTCCACCCCAACACCTGCCGCTACCGGCTGCGGCAGGCACAGGCGCAGCTCGGCATCGACGTGGAGGATCCCGACGAGCGGCTCGTGCTGTGGCTGCACCTGCGCACCCTGGCCAGGACCGCGCCGTGATCGGTCAGAAGCCCATGAGCCCCGTCATGCCGTGAGCCCCGTCATGCCGTGAGCCAGGCGCGCAGCCGCTCCTCGCAGCGGGTCAGCTGGTCCAGGGTGACGTACTCGCCCGGGGTGTGCGCCAGGCCGGGGTCGCCGGGGCCGTAGTTCAGCGCGGGGATGCCGAGTTCGGCGAAGCGTGCCACGTCCGTCCAGCCGAGCTTGGGGCGGGGTTCGCATCCCAGGGCGCCGACCAGCGCGGCGACGGCGGGTTGCCGCAGTCCGGGCGGGGCGGCCGGGGCGAGGTCGGTCACCCGCACCTCGAACTCGGGGAACAGCCCGGTTACGTAGGCCACGGCCTCCTGGGGGGAGCGGTGCGGCGCGAATCGGTAGTTGACGGTCACCACGCAGCTGTCCGGCACCACGTTGTCGGCGACCCCGGCCCGCACGCCGACCGCGCTGAGCCCCTCGCGGTAGGTCAGCCCGTCGACCTCCACCTCGGCGCCGATATGGTCCTCCAGCCGCTGGAGGATCGCGGCGGCACGGTGCGCGGCGTTGCGGCCCAGCCACGCGCGGGCGGTGTGAGCGCGTCTGCCGGTCGCCACCACCTCGGCCGTCAGCGTGCCCTGGCAGCCCGCCTCCACCCCCGCGTCGGAGGGCTCCAGGAGGACGGCGAGGTCAGCGGCCAGCAGGTCGGGCCGGTGTGCGGCGATGCGGGTGAGCCCGTTGCGGTCGCTGGAGACCTCCTCGCACTCATAGAAGACATAGGTCACGTCGTGCGCGGGCGCGGGGAGCGCCGCGGCCGTGCGCAGCGCCACCGCGACGCCGCCCTTCATGTCGCAGGCGCCCAGGCCGAGCAGCCGCCCGTCCTCGATGCGCGACGGGAGGTTGTCCGCGGCCGGGACGGTGTCCAGGTGCCCGGCGAGGACGACGCGGGTGGGGCGGCCGACGTGGGTGCGGGCGACCACGGAGTGGCCGACGCGGCTGACGTCCAGGTGTGGAAGCCGGGCCAGGGCCGCCTCGACCGCGTCGGCCAGCGCCGCCTCCTGGCCGCTTTCCGAGGGTGTGTCCACGAGCTGCCGGGTGAGGGACACGACGTCGGACGCCAGGTCGAGGGCTGCCATGGTGAGAACTCCTTCCGCGCGGGTGCTGGCCCCAGGGTTACCCCGGCCCGCGACGGTCGCGCATTGGAGGATCGGCTAATGCCCGGGCCCGCTCTAGGCCGGACGGCCAACGACTGCGGATCGCGGACCCTTCAGGATGCTGACACGGCCAATGATTCACCTGCCCGCACACAGGGGTTCGAGTAGCCGGTCATACCCGCTCACATACTTGAGGCCCCATGCGAAGACGACATCGACCCCGTTTTCCCCTACCTGCTGTGGCCGCCGGGTGCCTTGCCGTGGCATTGCTCGCTTCCGGGTGTTCCGGTGGCGTCACCGGCCAGGCGCCCGCTTCGGCCGATCTGTCCGGCATCTCGGAAGACGCCCGGCTGCACGCGCTGCTTCCCGATCCGATCCGGAATTCCGGGCGGGTCGTCGTCGGTACGAACGCGCCCTACCCTCCGTTCGAGAGTTTCCGCTCCGAGAGCGACCAGGAATTCGTCGGGCTGGACATCGATCTCGGCAAGGCCGTCGGCAAGGTGCTCGGAGTCGAATTCGAATTCCGGCAGCAGCCGTTCGATGGGCTGGTCCCCGGCGTCCAGGCGGGCAAGTACGACCTGGTCATGGCCGGGATGGTGGACACCCCGGACCGCCAGAAGGTCATCGACTTCGTCGACTACGGCGTCCTGGTCCCCGCCCTGGTGGTGAACAAGAAGAAGGCCATGGGATTCCGGGACACGATGAGCCTGTGCGGGCACAGGGTCGGTGGCCAGACCGGCACCACCACCGTCGATGACATCGCCAAGGACACGCGTGCGTGCGCGGCGGCGGGAAAGCCGGGAATCGAACTCCAGACGTATCCCGTCTTCTCGCAGTCGCTGCTCGCGCTGAGCAGCGGCAAGGTGGACGCGGTCATCAGCAATTCCGCACTGAGCGGATACACCGTCGAACGGCAGGGCACGGACGGGCCGCTGGAGATCGAGAAGCAATTCGACTTCGGAGCCAAGCGGGACATCCTCGGAATCGGCGTCTCCAAGAAGCGCGCGGGACTGGCCGAGGCCGTCCAGGCAGCCCTGCGACGGCTGAAGGCCGACGGCTCGTACCGCCGGATCCTGGGGCACTACGGCATGGCCGACTACGGCCTGAACGACTACGCGATCAACGGAGCGAGCAAGAGGAGACAGCGGTGAGCACCGTCCCCGAGCTGAGGACCGACGACCCCGCGTCCTCCCGAGTGCCGGGCCCGGCGCCCGTGATCAGGCCGCTACGGCACCCCGTCCGGACCGCCTGCGGCGTGCTGGCGCTGCTGTGCCTGGCCGGCGTCGTCTGGTCGGTCGCCAAGAACCCCAACCTGGAGTGGCACACCGTCGGCCAGTATCTGTTCCATGAGCGCACGCTCTCCGGCCTCGGCGTCACCCTCTATCTGACCGTCGTCTGCATGGTGATCGCCGTCGTCGGCGGCACCGTACTGGCGATCATGAAGCTGTCGGACAGCTTTCTGCTCCGTACGATCGCCGACGGCTACATCTGGCTGTTCCGCGGCGTGCCGCTGGTCGTCCAGCTGATCTTCTGGGGCTTCCTCGGCGCCTTCTACCAGCGCCTGACCATCGGCATCCCCTTCACCGACGTGGTCTTCTACAGCGTGGAGACCAACACGCTCGTCACCGCCACCGTCGCGGCGGTGCTCGCGCTCGGCCTCAACGCGGTCGCCTACGCCGCGGAGATCGTCCGTGGCGGCATCGCCGCCGTGGACGCCGGGCAGCGCGAGGCCGCGTACGCGCTCGGTCTGACCCCGGCACAGACCATGCGCCGGATCGTGCTGCCCCAGGCGATGCGGGTGATCGTCCCGCCGATGGGCAACGAGGTCATCACCATGCTCAAGATGACCGCCCTGGTCTCGATCATCGCGGGCAACGACCTGATGACCAACCTCCAGAGCATCTACTCGATGAACTTCAAGGTCATCCCGCTGCTCGTGGTCGCCTGCGTCTGGTACCTCGCGCTGACCACGGTGCTCACCTTCGGGCAGCGCTATCTCGAGCGGCGCTTCGGCCGCGGCACCACGGCATCGCGCGGCGGCTTCGGGCCCCGCGCCGCCCGCACCACCGGAGGTGAGCAGGCATGAGCACTCCCATGCTGGTCGCGGAGGGCGTCCGCAAGAGCTTCGGGGACAGTGAGATCCTCCGCGGCATCGACCTGACCGTAGGGCATGGCGAGGTCCTGTGCCTCCTGGGGCCGAGCGGTTCGGGCAAGAGCACCTTTCTGCGCTGCGTCAACCACCTGGAGCGCCTCGACGGCGGCCTGCTGTCCGTCGACGGCGAGCTGGTCGGCTACCGCCGGGACGGGGACGTGCTGCACGAACTGCGGCCGCGTGAGGTCGCCTCCCGGCGCGCCCACATCGGCATGGTCTTCCAGCGCTTCCATCTGTTCCCGCACATGACCGCGCTGGAGAACGTCATCGAGGCGCCGTGCCGGGTGCGGAAGCAGAGCAAGCAGGCCGCCGTCGCCCGCGCCCGGGAACTGCTGGAGCGGGTCGGGCTGGCCGACAAGGCCGACTCCTACCCGTCCCAGCTCTCCGGCGGTCAGCAGCAGCGCGTCGCCATCGCCCGCTCGCTGGCGATGGAGCCCAAACTGATGCTCTTCGACGAGCCCACGTCGGCGCTCGACCCCGAACTGGTCGGCGAGGTGCTGACCGTGATGCGGGACCTGGCCGCGTCCGGCATGACGATGGTGGTGGTGACCCACGAGATCGGCTTCGCCCGGGAGGTCGCCGACCAGGTGGTCTTCATGGACGGTGGGGTGGTCGTCGAGTCCGGTCCGCCGGACGAGGTGCTGACGCGTCCCCGGCACGAGCGCACCAAGTCGTTCCTCGGAAAGGTGATCTGAGTGTCCGCCACTTCCCCTCCGCCCGCGGCCTCCGGAGCGTCCGCCACTCCCCGCGGCGGCGCGCTCCTGATCACCGGTGCGACGGTGCTGGACGGTACGGGGGCGGCGCCCCGACCGGCCGATGTCACGGTCGCCGCAGGCCGGATCGCCGCCGTCGCGCCGCCCGGCACCCTCGCCCCCGGGGACGGCTACGACACCCTCGACGCCACCGGCCTCGCGCTGGCGCCCGGTTTCATCGACCCCCACTCGCACGCCGACGGCTCGCCGCTGGAGAGCGAGGACGACACCAGCAAGATCCTCCAGGGCATCACCACCGAGATCGTCGGCAACTGCGGCCAGAGCCCGGACCCGGGCCCGTACGGCGGCTTCGGTGCCCTCTTCGAACGGCTGGACGCGTCGGGTTACGTGACCCACTACTGCCCGCTGGTCGGCCACGGCGCACTGTACGAGGCGGCCATGGGCGGCCGGCCCGGCCCGCCGGACCGCGACGACGCCCGCCGGATGGGCGCGCTGCTCGACGAGGCGGTCGAGGCCGGGGTCTTCGGGATGTCCAGCGGGCTGATCTACCCGCCGGGCCTCTACACCGAGCCGGACGACCTGGTCGACCTGGCCGGCCGGCTGCCCGAGGGCCGTATCTACGCCACCCACATGCGTGACGAGGGGCGCCACCTGGGGCGCAGCGTCGAAGAGGCGGTCATGCTCGGCGCCCGCACCGGCCGCCGCGTGCAGGTCTCGCACCTCAAGGCGGCCGGCGTGCCGTTCTGGGGAGGCGTGGACGACGCGCTCGCCCGACTGGACCGGGCCCGTGCCGAAGGCGTGGACGTCAACCAGGACGTCTACCCCTACGACGCCAGCTCGACGACGCTGCACGCCGTCCTGCCGCCCTGGTTCCAGGAGGGCGACGACGCCCTGCTGCGTCAGCGGCTGGCCGACCCGCGGCAGATCGAGCGCGCCCGGGCGGAGGTGGAGGACCCCACCGACCACGGCTGGGAGAACATCGTGGCGGGGGACGGCTACGACCGGATCATGGTCTCCTCGACCCGCAGCCACTCCCATGAGGGCGCCACGCTCGCCCAGCTCGCCGAGAAGCTGGACATGGCGCCGTTCGACGTGATCGTGCATCTGCTGCGTACCGAGGACCTTCAGGTGCACATGGTCGACTTCTCCATGGACGAGCGGGACGTGGAGACGGTGCTGCGCGCCCCGCGTACCAGCGTGTGCACCGACGGGCTGCCCATCGATCTGGGCGGCAAGCCGCATCCCAGGCTGTACGGAAGCTTCCCCCGGGTGCTGGGCCGGTATGTGCGTGAGCGCGGTGTGCTGGACCTGGCGACGGCCGTCCACAAGATGACCGGGCTGACCGCCGAGGTCTTCGGGGTGCCCGAGCGCGGGCGGATCGCTCCGGGCCTGGTCGCCGACCTGGTGGCGTTCGACCCCGCCACGGTCGGCGACACCGCGACCTATCAGGAGCCCCGGCGCACCCCGGCCGGCATCCGCTGGGTCATGCAGTCGGGCCATGTCGTCGTCCGCGACGGCCGCTGGCTCGGCACCCGCCGTGGCGCCCGGCTCACCCCGGCCTGACCCGCACGCACGCGAGGGGCGGCCCCACCAACCGGTGGGACCGCCCCTCGCGTGGGTTTTCCGTCAGCCGTTCGCGGCCAGCGTCGCCTCGGCGTCGAGCGTGGTGCCGACCGCCTGCACCACGGCGGCGATCTTGAAGGCTTCCTGGACCGTCTCACGGTCCACGCCCGCCTTGCGGAGCACCTGCTCATGCGAGTCCAGGCACTGGCCGCAGCCGTTGATCGCGGAGACCGCGAGCGACCAGAGCTCGAAGTCGGTCTTCTCCACGCCCGGGTTGCCGATGACGTTCATCCGCAGACCCGCGCGCAGGGTGCCGTACTCCGGGTCCGACAGCAGGTGCCGGGTCCGGTAGAAGACGTTGTTCATCGCCATGATGGCGGCGGCCGACTTGGCGGCGGTGTACGCCTCGGGCGTCAGCTTGGCCTTGGCCTCCGGCTCGAGCTCCGCCAGCACGCGCGGCGATCGCGAGGCGATCGCGCAGGCCAGCACGGTGCCCCACAGCTGCTGCTGCGGCAGGTCGGAGTTGCCGATGACCGAGCCCAGGTTGAGCTTGAGATCCTTGGCGTAGTCCGGCAGGGCGGACTTCAGGTCGTCGAGTGCCATGGTCGGGTCAGCTCACTCGCCCGAGAGGAGCTTGACCGGGTCGAGGGTGTCCTCGCCCTTGCTCCAGTTGCACGGGCACAGCTCGTCGGTCTGGAGGGCGTCGAGGACCCGCAGGACCTCCTTGGGGTTACGGCCCACGGAACCGGCGGTCACCATGGTGAACTGGATCTCGTTGTTCGGGTCGACGATGAAGACCGCGCGCTGCGCGAAGCCGTCCTCGCCCTCGACGCCGCAGTCCCGCATCAGCTCGTGCTTGGAGTCGGCCAGCATCGGGAAGGGCAGGTCACGCAGGTCGGCGTGGTCCTTGCGCCAGGCGTGGTGGACGAACTCGGAGTCGCCGGAGACACCGAGGATCTGCGCGTCACGGTCGGCGAACTCGTCGTTCAGCTTGCCGAACGCGGCGATCTCGGTCGGGCACACGAAAGTGAAGTCCTTCGGCCAGAAGAACACGACGCGCCACTTGCCCTCGTAGGACTTGTGGTTGATCTGCTCGAACTCCTTGCCGCTCTCCAGCGACACACAGGCGGTCAGATCGTACGTGGGGAACTTGTCACCGACAGTGAGCACGTGCTCTCCTTGCAGCTTTCAGCGGAGAAAACCCTTATGGGGTGGTTTCCTCGGGGTTGGACTGAACCACCCTGTCATACTCGGCATTGATCAGTGAAATAGCTAGACTAGGTGCTCTTGATCGGAGGTGGTTATCAGTTGGTCGCACCGACCACACCCGGGGGCAAGCCCCGTCAGCCCAGCCTCGCCCAGCTCAGGGCGTTCGCCGCGGTCGCCGAGCAGCTGCACTTCCGCGATGCCGCGGCCGCCATCGGCATGAGCCAGCCCGCGCTCTCCGGGGCCGTGGCCGCGCTGGAGGAGGCGCTCGGGGTGCAGCTCCTGGAGCGTACGACGCGCAAGGTGCTGCTCAGCCCGGCGGGGGAGCGGCTGGCGGCGCGCGCCCGTACGGTGCTGGAAGCGGTGGGCGCGCTGATGGACGAGGCGGAGGCGGCGCGGGCGCCGTTCACCGGGGTGCTGCGGCTCGGGGTGATCCCGACCGTGGCGCCGTATCTGCTGCCGACCGTGCTGCGGCTGGTGCGCGGCCGCTATCCGCTGCTCGACCTCCAGGTACACGAGGAGCAGACCGCCTCGCTGCTGGACGGGCTCGCCCAGGGCCGGCTCGATCTGCTGCTGCTCGCGGTCCCGCTGGCCGCCCCCGGGGTGGTCGAACTACCGCTGTTCGACGAGGACTTCGTGCTCGTCACGCCCCAGGACCACTGGCTCGGCGGACGGAGCGACATCCCTCGCGCGGCGCTGAAGGAGCTGGATCTGCTGCTGCTCGACGAGGGCCACTGCCTGCGCGACCAGGCCCTGGACATCTGCCGCGAGGCGGGCCGTACGGAGGGCGCCCCGGTGACCACGAGCGCCGCCGGGCTCTCCACGCTGGTGCAGCTGGTCGCGGGCGGCCTCGGGGTGACGCTGCTGCCGCGTACGGCGCTGCGCGTGGAGACGGGGCGCAGTGAGCAGCTGGCCACCGGCTACTTCGCCGATCCGGCACCCGCGCGCCGGATCGCGCTCGCGATGCGGGCGGGGGCGGCGCGGCAGGAGGAGTTCGAGGCGTTCGCGGGGGCGCTGCGGGAGGCGATGGGGGTGTTGCCGGTGCGGATCGTCAAGGGGTAGCGGGTCAGCCCTTTTGCCGTCCCGCCTGCAACAGCTCGGACACATCGAGGGTGACCTTGGCACCGATCGAGTCGGGGAGGGTGATCTGCTCGCCGGGAGCATGGACACAGTGGGTGTCGTATCCGCCCGCGCCGGGGTCGGTCAGCACATGGACCTGGCCGTGCTTGCGGTTGACGATCAGATACACCGGGATCTTGGCCTCGGCGTATACGGCAACCTTGTTCCGTAGGTCGTTGTTGTAGTTGTTCGAGGTGACTTCGACGATCAGACGGAATACTTCCGGGCCGTAGCAGTTGTTCTCACGCTGGTGCTCCATGATGTCGGCGTCCACGATCGCGAGGTCCGGAATGGCGTAGTCGTCCGGTCCGGTCGGCAGCCACACGCCGATCCTCTGGATTACCTCCGTTTCCTGCCCATGAAGGTCCGCTGCGAAGAAGTTCCCCATAAGGTCGGTCAGGACCACCGCATGCGACATATCGGGGAGAGCGGTCACGGTGAGCACTCCGCCGATGATCTCGGCTCGCCACCCCGGGAGCCGGTCCATGAGCAGGTTGGCTTCCTCGAGCAGAGTCAGCGGCTTGCGCTTAACACGCGGCTCGGCGGTTGCGGACAAAGCGGGCCTCCCAGCGGCTGTCGAGACCATCGTCGTGGCCGCGCCACCGTCATGTGTCCCGTAAGACGGGATTCACTCCAACGGGTGGCATAAACCCCGAAACACCCGACCGCCGGGCCCTTTCCCCAGGTGGGAAGGGCCCGGCGGCAACAAGCGCGCCGATCGTGCGCTACTCCGTACGGAGCCCTTCCGGCCGCATCATGCGCCACAGCGGCCCCATGCTGACCAGGGTCACCAGCAGGATCACGCCCGCGCCGATGCCGGTCATCGTGGTGACGCTCGCCCAGTCCACGGCGATCGGCTCGTCGACCATCTTGAGCAGGATCGCCCCCAGGGCGATGCCGCCCGCGACCGACAGGGCCAGGCCCAGGACCACCGGGATCGCGGTCTGCCACAGGACGGACCAGCCGAGAGTCGCGCGGCGGGTGCCGAAGGCGACCAGGACCGAGAGGAGCTTCTTGCGTTCGCGCAGCTGCTCCAGCATGGAGACGATCATGCTCGCGCCGATCAGCAGCAGGGTGGCCGAGGCGCCGATGAACAGGCCGCGCTTGATGGTCCGGAACTCGTCCGACTGCTTGGTGCTCTGCAGCTCGTAGGTGTCCGGCTGGGAGGAGAGCCGGGCAGCCGTGTTGCGGGCGTACTCGATGGCGTCCGGGACCTTCGGGTCGAGCCGGAGCATCATCTGCACCGAGGGCTCGTCCAGGTCGGCGATGTCCAGCGCGCCCGGGGTGGCCAGGATGCCGGAGTGCTCGCTGCCCCGCGGGTCCTTCTTGAGGTCCACGACGGGCGTGGACTTGGGGATCGTCCACAGCAGCGGCTTGCTGCGGGAGGGGTTGTAGTCCTCGTCGAAGTTGAGGTTGACCGTCGCGCCCGGTTGGGTGAAGTAGGTGTCCTTGTCGTCGAACTCGGCGGGCTTGGTGACGAAGACGTCGCCGTCGCGGCAGTCGCCGATCCGCGCCAGCTCCTTCAGCGTGCGGCAGTCGCCGACCATCACGCTCTGGACCGGGATGTCGCCCGGGGCCTTGACCTTGCTGTTCGGGTCGCTGACCATTCCTTCGGTGACGCCGAGCGCGTCGCGCACGCCCTTGGTGCCGGTGTACTGCGCGATGGCGTCCCGCGCCTGCGCGCCGGTGTCCACCGGGATGTACGCCACCACATCGGCGCGGGTCGGGTCCTGTCCGGTGGAGGTGGTGTTGTCGCTCTCCGCGGCGGCGAAGAGCATGGTGATCGCGATCGCGCCGGCCACCGCGACCGTGATGCCGCTGACCGCGCGCGAGGCGGCGCCGCTGCTGAGCTGGAGCCGCCGGGTGGCGAGCTGCCAGGGGACGGGGCCGCCACCGAAGCGCTTGACGACGGCTTCGACCAGCCACGGCAGCAGCGCGGTGATGCCGACGAGCATCAGCACCGCACCGGCCGCGACCTGGTACATGTCGCCGTCGCTGCTCCCCGTTCCCGAGCTGAGGCGCGGCAGCAGCAGCGCGAGGCCGAGGACGGGGAACAGCAGCCGCCACCACAGGCGACGCGGCTTGGGCGCGGTGTTGCGTACGACGCCGAGCGGTTCGATGGTGATACTGCGCAGCGCGATCTGGGTGACCACGACGGCGCAGGTGGGCACCGCGACCATGATCAGCGTGGTGATGGCGGCCGAGGGCTGGACGTCGGAGGAGAAGACGCTGGTGCCGAACACCGCGACCCCGTCGATGAACTGCCTGACCAGCAGGAAGATCCCGGTGCCGACCACGAGTCCGAGGAGGGAGCCGACCAGTGCCTCGCCGGCCGCGATCCGCCGCGTCATCCGGCTGTCGGCGCCCACCAGGCGCAGCGCGGCGAGCCGTCGGTCGCGGCGCTCGCCGCCGAAGCGTACGGCGGTGGCGATGAAGATGGCCACGGGCAGGAGTAGCACCACACAGCCCACGACGATCAGCATCAGCAGGACCGGGTCCAGCTCCTGCTCCTGCTTCGGGGAGTTGTCACCCCAGTGGTCGAGACGGTTGCCGGCGCCCTCGACGGCGTCGGGTCCGACGCCCGCGTAGTAGAAGAGCTCGGCCGGTCCGGCCAGTCCCTCGTCGCCGATGGTGCCGACGATCTTGTAGTCGAGGCGTTCCCTGAGCAGCTTGTTGTCGCCGTCGGCGAGCAGCTTCTTCAGGGCGGGGGAGACCACCATCTCGCCGGTCGCGGGGATCCGGTCGACGCCCGGGGGCAGGGCCGGCCGGTCGCCGTCGGGGGCCAGCAGGAGCCCCGTGATGTCGGAGCCGCGGAAGGTGGTGCTTCCAAAGCCGAGCCGCACGGTGTTGGGGCCCGGTTTGACGTTGCTCGTGTAGCCGTTCGTGTAGGAGCGGGCGCTGGTGCGGTCGTCGCGCGCGGAGACGATATGCGGGACGGCGGCGGCGACCAGCAGCAGCGCCACGCCGAGCCCGACGCCGACCGCCGTCAGGAGCGTCCTGGTCCAGCTCTCCCGGCCGCCGCCGACCGCGAAGCGCGCCCCCGTCGCCAGGTCGGCGGCCCAGCGGCGCAGCCCGACCGGCTGGCGGGGCTCCGGGCGGGCGGGGGGCGCCGGGGGCGCTCCGCCGGGGGGCTGTTCCGCCTGCTCCGCAGCCCGCAGCGGGGTCACATGGCCGGCGCTCATCGGGCGCCCGCCATGTCCCGCGCCTTGCCGTCCCGTACGACGACCTCGCGGTCGGAGTACGCGGCGACGCGCGCCTCGTGGGTGACCAGGACGACTGCCGCGTTGGTCTCGCGGGCGGCCTCGGTCAGCAGCTCCATCACCCGCTCGCCGTTGAGCGAGTCGAGTGCGCCGGTCGGCTCGTCGGCGAACAGCACGCGCGGGCCGGTGACCAGCGAGCGGGCCACGGCGACCCGCTGTCCCTGGCCGCCGGAGACCTCGCCGGGCCGCTTGTCGCGCACATCGGCGACCTCCAGCCGCTCCAGCCAGACCAGCGCGCGGCTCTCCGCCTCCTTGCGCCCCACGCCGGTCAGCCGCAGCGGCAGCGCGACGTTCTCCACACAGCTCAGCTCGGGGACCAGCTGGCCGAACTGGAAGACGAAGCCGAACTCGCTGCGGCGCAGCGCGCTGCGCTGGGAGTCGGGCATGGCGGACAGCAGCCGCCCGCCGTACTGGACGGTGCCGGAGTCCGGGGTGACGATCCCGGCGAGGCAGTGGAGCAGGGTCGACTTGCCGGACCCCGAGGGGCCCATGACGGCCACGACCTCGCCCGCGTGGATCGAGAAGTCGGCGCCGTCCAGGGCGGGGGTCGGGCCGTAGGCCTTGTTCAGCCCTTCGGCTATGAGAAGCGAGCCTGCGGGAGTCATGGGGTTACCGCCTTGGCGAGTTGGCCGAGGCGCGCGGCGGTGAGCTCCAGCCAGCGCAGGTCGGCCTCGAGGTGGAAGAGGGCGTGGTCGCAGATGAGCTGATCGCTGAGGTCGCCGGTGCGCTTGCGCTGGGTGAGCTCGCGCATCAGGCGCAGATGCTCGGCACGCTGCACGTCGAGCAGGTCCGCGGCGTCCCGGCCGGTCATCAGCGCGAGGACGACCTTGGTGTAGAGGACGGACTGGAGGTACGGCTCGGGCTTCTCGGGCTGCCGGAGCCACTGCTCCACGTCGGTGATGCCGGCCTCGGTGATGGCGTAGCGCTTGCGCTCGGGGCCACCACCGTGCTCGATGCCGTCGACCTCGACGAGGCCGTTCTTCAGGAGCCGGGACATGGTCGAGTAGACCTGTCCGTAGTGCAGCGGGCGGTCGTGCCCGAATCTCTCGTCAAAGGCCCGCTTGAGGTCGTAGCCGTGGCGCGGGCCGGACTCCAGGAGTCCGAGCAGGGTGTGGCCGATTGACATGCGCAGCACTCTACACCATGCGTATACCTCGTGTGTATAGATGCGCGAGGCTGGGCGTTTCCGCAGGTGAGAGGGGTAGTCTCGCAAGCCCGCCCGGTTCCGCGGTGTCGAGCCCCTGTCCATGTGCGGCTCCGCCGCGTTGGGCTTCGCCGCGCCGGGGGGCTCCGCCCCAGACCTCCGGGCGGACCCTCCGGAATGCACATCCGGGTCGGGCGGGAGCTACTAGGGTGCGCGGGGTGAACGAACCTGCTTCCCGCCTGCCGAGCACCTTCCGCCTCATCGTCACGGGGGGTGGTACCGGCGGCCATACCTACCCCGCGCTCACCGCGGTCCGGGCATTGCAGGCCCGGCTGGCGGCCGACGGCCGCGCTCTCGATGTCCTCTGGATCGGCACGCCCGACGGTCTGGAGGCTCGCGTCGCCCCGGCCGAGGGCATCGCCTTCAAGACGGTCGCGACGGGCAAGATTCGCCGGTCTGCGAACCCGCTCAAGATGATCAGCCCGGCGAACGTCAAGGACATGGCGCGCGTGCCGCTCGGTGTCGCCCAAGCCCGCAAAATCGTGTCGGACTTCCGGCCGGACGTTGTCCTTGCGACCGGCGGGTACGTCGCCGTCCCGGCCGGGCTTGCCGCGCGGATGTGCAAGCGCCCGCTGGTGCTGCATGAACAGACGGTGCGGCTCGGGCTGGCGAACCGGAAGCTGGCTGGCTCGGCGACGCGCATCGCCGTGTCGTCGGAGTCGACGCTCCCGCTCCTCCCGGAGGCCGTACGGTCTGCGGCCGTCGTCACCGGGAACCCGGTCCGCCCGGAGGTGCTGGCCGGCCACGCGGAAAAAGCAATCACCGCGCTCGGGCTGACCGGCTTCGACCGGCAGCTCCCGACGCTCTACGTCACCGGCGGCGCCCAGGGCGCGCAGCAGATCAACAACGTTGTGCGGGACGCCCTCCCTTGGCTGCTGGAGCGCGCGAACGTGGTGCACCAATGCGGGCCGGCGAACGTCGAGGCCCTGCGCGCGAGCGCGGCCGGGCTCCCGCCGCAGCTCGCTGGCCGGTACTTCCTCACTGGGTTCGTCGGCCCAGAGCTACCCGACGTCCTGGCGCTCGTCGACGTCGTGGTCTCTCGCAGCGGCGCCGGCACCCTCGCGGAGCTCACCGCCCTCGGTAAGCCGGCCGTGTTCGTGCCGCTCGCCTCCTCGGCTGGGAACGAACAGGCGCACAACGCCCGCTACCTGGAGGAGGCAGGGGCTGCGGTCGCTCTTGAGGGGGAGGTCACCGCGGTGCGGTTGCGGGATGCTCTCGGACCGCTGCTGGCCGATCCGGCGCGGCGCGCGGGGATGGCGGAGGCGGCCCGGGTGCACGGGCGGCCGGACGCGGCGGACAGGCTCGTAGACGTGCTCCTGTCCGCCGCGTCCGGCGGCTGACCGGCCGGGGCCGGGTCTACGGGAGGTGCTGCGGGGCCCCGTTCTCGATGAGGCGGACGACGTCGGCGAAGGCATCCGGCTCCTTGCCCCAGGGGTCGGGGACGTCTCGGTCATCGAGGTAGAGGCCGAGCTTCGGCGCGGTCGCCTCGTCGGCGAGAATGAGCGCGGCCAGCGCTAGGCGGCAGCGGTTCCCGAGGCACACCGTCAGCAGCCGCCGCGGCCGGGGGTCACTGGCCGGCCCCCGCCGCGAGGACCTGCCGGAGCTCGCCGGCGACGTGCCGAGCGTCCACCTCCGTGAGGTGCTGGTGGAACGGCAACGTCATGATCTCCCGTCCCAGGCGCTCGGTGACCGGCAGCGGCCGGTGCCAGGCGGAGAAGGCCGGCTGCGTGTGGTTCGGCGGGTAGTGCACGCCGACGCCGATGCCGCGTTCCCGCAGCGCGCGGAACACCGCGTCGCGGCGGCCGTCGAGGACGCGGACGGCGCACATCGGCGGCACGGTGCGCGGCACGTCGGCGTCGACCAGGGCGATGCCGCCGACCCCCTCCAGCGCGGCGGCGTAGGCCCGCCACAAGGAGCGGCGCCGGGTCTCCGCCTCCGCGAAGTGGTCGAGCTGCACCAGCCCGACGGCGGCGTTGAGCGGCGACATCTGCACGCGCAGCCCGAACCCGTCAACGGTGTATGTCGTCGCCTCGGCGCGCCGGGCCGCGGACTCGATGATGCCGAGGCCGCGCAGCCGCCGACAGGTGTCGGCCTCCAGTGGCGTGCGGGGCACGATCGCGCCGCCGAGCCCGCACGTGAGGTTCTTCACCGGGCCGAAGGAGAAACACGTCACCACGCCGGTCGCGCCGACCCGGCGCTCTCCCTGGCAGGAGCCGAAGGCCTGCGCCGCGTCCTCGACGACGGTCACGCCCTGCTCGTCCAGCGCGGGCCGGGCCGGAGTGAGGTCGACGGCCCGGCCCCCGTAGAGAACCGGCATGACGGCGCGGGTATGCGGAGTGAGGGCGCCCAGGACCTCGGCGGGCTCGACGCAGCACGTGCGGGGGTTGACCTCGATGAACCGCGGCCGGGCCCCCGTCGCGATGATCGCCTGCACGGTCGCGCAGAACGTGAAGGAGGGCACCAGGACATCGTGTCCGGGGCCGACGCCGGCGGCGAGCATGGCGACGTGGAGGGCGGCCGTGCCGGAGGCGACCGCGACGACCTCCGACACCCCGAGGAACCCGGCAACGCGCTGCTCGAACTCCTCCGTGACCGCGCCGTGGTTGTACTGCCCGGCGCTCAACATCGAGGCGATAGCGGCCTCCTCGCCGCCGTAGAGGTACGGGCGCCCGTTCCGCGCGAGGTCCGGGGATGCGGTGCGGGTCATCGCGGGGTCCCTTCGCTGGTGGTCAGCGTCTCGACGTACTTCGTGAGGGTGATCTCCGGCTTGTACGTGAGCCGGTCATGGTCGACGTCCTGGCGGAAGAGGCCGCGGAGGTACTGCCCGACGTAGTCCGCGCCGGCCGCGACGGAGGCGGGGAAGCCTCCGCCGACCCTGGCGTTCGCCTCGGTGATGACGACCTGCTCCGGGCCCTCCTCGTCGCGGATGAAGCCCTGGACGCAGCACGCCCCGGTGACCCCGGTCGCGGTGAGCGCCGCCCGGACGCACTTGGCCGCCTCGGGGTCGGCGAACGTGCGGGAGACGACGGCGAGCCCGCCCTTGACCAAGAGTCGGTACCGGAGGATCACCGAGGCCCGACCGGCACGGTCAACGAGGCAATCCGCGGTGAACTCCCGGCCGCGGACGTGCTCCTGCACGACCGGCGCCGGGACGAGCTCGCATAACACCCGGGCCTGCTCCCGCGTCCGGCACACATGCACGCCCTTTGCGCCCTGCCCATACCGAGGCTTGACGACGAGGAGGCCGTCCGGCGCGCTGTCGAGCTCGTCCGGGAGGACAGTGCGAGGTGTCGGCACCCGGTGCTTGGCCAGCACAGCGGCGAACCGGGCTTTGTCTCCGCACGCCGTCGCCGCCTCCCGGGTCGGGAGCCAGGTGGTGACGCCAAGGTTCGCCAGGGGGCGGCGGAGGGCGATGAGCCTCGGGAGCTCCCGCTCAACCGTCGAGAGGACGGCGTCCGGGCGGGCCTTCGCGCACAGCCGGAGTACGGCCGCCCGGTACGCGGCGTCCGCCGCGGGTGGGAGGACGTGCGCGGTGACCTCCGGGAGGAGGAGCCCAGCCGCGTGCGGGTCCGCGTCGGCCGCGAGGACCTTGCAGCCGAGCTGCTGGAGGGACCGGGCGAGGTCGAAGCCGGGAGTGCTGCCGACCCCGGTCACGAGGATGCGCTTCGCCACGTCGGTCACCGCCCGGCCGGAGCGGCGGGCACGGCGCGCCGCGCGGGCGGAGGTGCGGCCTGCGGATTCCGCATGAGCGGCGCCCACCGGTCGGGGTTGCGGCGGTACCAGTCAGCGGCCTCGGCGAGCCCGCCCTCCAGGTCCCGGGCGGGCCGGTACCCGAGCTGGGCGGAGGCCTTCGAGCAGTCGATCGAGTACCGCAGGTCATTCGCCGGCCGGTCGGGGACGTAGGTGACCGCCTCCCGGGTCGCGCCGCAGATGCGGAGCAGGCGCTCGGTGAGCTCCCGGCCGGTGAGATCGGTTCCGCCGCCGAGGTTGTAGACCTCACCGGGGGTTCCGCTGTGGAGGACGGCCTCGACGCCGGCGCAGTTGTCTTCGACGTGGAGCCAGTTGCGGACGTGCTCGCCCCGACCGTGGAGGGTGACCGGCTCACCGCGCAGGAGCCGGGTGACGAACAGGGGGATGATCTTCTCGGGGTGCTGGTACGGGCCGTAGTTGTTCGAGGACCGCGTCACGCACACCGGCACGCCGTACGTCTGGAAGTAGCTAAGGGCGATGAGGTCGCTCGCGGCCTTCGACGCGGCGTAGGGGACGGACGGACGGAGCGGGAACTCCTCGGTGGCCATGCCTTCCAGGAGCGGGCCGTACACCTCGTCTGTCGAGACGTGCACGAACTTCTGCACCTCGTGCCGCATCGCGGCGTCGAGGAGGGTCTGCGTGCCGCGGACGTTCGTCTCCAGGAACGTCCCGGCCGCGAAAAACGAGCGGTCGACGTGGGACTCCGCGGCGAAGTGTACGACCGCCGTGTGCGCGGCCATCAGACCGCCTACGAGTTCGGCGTCGAGGATGTTGCCGTGGACGAATGTCAGCTTCGGGTTGAAGAACGCCGTCCCCAGGTTCTCGATGTGGCCGGCGTAGGTGAGGGCGTCGAGGACGGTCACGGTCGCGACGTCGTCCGCCGCAAGGATGCGCTTGACGAAGTGCGAGCCGATGAAGCCCGCCCCACCGGTCACGAGTACGTGTTCCATAGATGCCTCCATGGAGGGAAGGAGACGGCCCGGCGTTGACCGTGCCGTCAAACGGAGCTCCCGGGCCGATCGGCCGGGCGTGAACTCACCATGCGGGCCCGCCACCGGGGCCGGGAGGTACCCGGCGCCGGTCCGCACACGGTGTGCGAGGCCCGCACACGGCATGCATCCGTACGCCCTCCCCGCACTGGGGAGTTGGCACTAGCGTCATTGCTCCCGCCGTTCCGTAGGAGGCGCCTATGGACGTCACCAGAATCGCGCGAGAGATCGGGGCCGAACTCCGCAGCGCGCGGTGCCGTGCCCGGCTCACGCAGACCCAGGTCGGGAAAGTCGTCGGCTACTCAGCGAGCGCGGTCTCCCGGATCGAGGCCGGCCGAATGCGGCTGGAGTACGACCGGCTCCTTGCCTTCGCCGCGTTCCTCAACATCCCACTCGACAGGCTGGGCGGGACTCCTGTCCCCAGCCCGGCCCCGATCGATACGGTGGGGCGTCCAGCGGACGAGGAGGATGCGGTGCGTCGTAGGAACCTGCTCACCGGTGCGGCAGCGATCGGAGTGACGGCCGCGTTCGGCGCCCCTGCGGCGAGCGCCTCACCCACCGGGGGCGACCCGGCCGCGCCTCTTGAGGACTACCTCTTCCGGCTCCCCGCCGTCGCCCCGGTGCCGCTGGCGCGGCTGGTGCAGGAGACGGCGAGCGCGCGGGCGGACTTCCGCGCCGCTCGGTACACCGCCCTAGGCCGCTCTCTCCCGTCCCTCCTCGCCGCCGCTTCCGCGACGTGGGAGGAGGCGACAGGGCACGACCGGGAGAAGGCGAGCGTCGTCCTCGCCCGCTCATACATCCTCGCCGCGGAGCTCGCGCTCAAGCACCACAGCGATGCAGCCTGGGCCGCCGCCGACCGCGCGCTCACCGCGGCCCGCGCCTCCGGGCACCCGGTGCCCGTCGGGGAGGCCTCCCGTGTGCTGGCGATCACGATGCGCCGCTCAGGGAGCTGCCCCTCCGCTGTGCAGCTCCTCACCCGCGAGGCCGCAGACCTCGACGGCGGGCAGGAGCAGACGGGAGCGGTCCGTACGACGCTCCTGCTCACCGCGGCGTACAGCGCGGCGACGGGCAGAGACCGCACTACCGCGCTGGATCTCCTCGACGCGGCCAAGGAAGAGACCGCCCGCCGCGAGGCGACACCGTCCGGGCTGTTCACCGTCGATGCGACGCGCGCGCAGGTCGACGTCTACCGTATCGGCGTTCTCAACGCGCTCGGCACCCCGGACGAGGGAGTGAGCGTGGCGCGGCGGATCAACGTCGACAGCATGCCGACGCCGGAGCGGCGCGCCCGCTTCTGGACCGATACCGCCCGCATGTGGCACGCCCTCCGGGACGGTAGGCAGACCTTCGCGGCGCTGCGGCGTGTCGAGCAGGAAGCGCCGCAGGAGGTACGGCGGCCGGCGCTTCGGGCGCTCACCGCCGATCTGCTCTACGCACCGGCCCGCGTATCCGGGGTGCGGGAGTTCGCGGCCCGTACGGGCGCGATCTCCGCCTGACCGGCCCCACTCCGGGCCACGGTCAGGAGTGGGCGGACGTGTGGCCTCCCGGCCCATGGTCGGGTGGCCCCTCAACCAGATCTTCATCAGCTTTCTGAGCGGCCTCGGGGAGGTAGGGGTGGGCGTGCACCACTTCCCCGAGGCCGCTCAGCCCTCTGAGGGGTCGGGCTCCGGGGGATGAGGGGCTCGGGGCGGGCGGCCGCGGCGGGGGATGGGGGCCGCGGAGCGGGGCAGCCGCCCCGCCTCCGCGAGCGCCTTCCGCAGCAGGAACTCGATCTGCGCGTTGGCGCTGCGCAGCTCGTCCGAGGCCCAGCGCGCCAGCGCGTCATGGACCGCGGGGTCGAGCCGCAGCAGCATCTGCTTGCGCTGCCGCGGAGCCCGGCGCGCGCCCTCGCGCGCGTCCGGCTCCGCGGCCTCGTCCCGCTCGCCGCTCTCCGTCACTGGTAGAGCGTGCCCGTGTTGAGGACCGGCTGCGGGGCGCGGTCGCCGCACAGCACGACCAGCAGATTGCTGACCATCGCCGCCTTGCGCTCCTCGTCCAGCTCGACGATCTGCTCCTCGGAGATCCGGGCCAGCGCCGCCTCGACCATGCCGACCGCGCCGTCCACGATCTGCCGGCGCGCCGCGACCACCGCGCCCGCCTGCTGGCGCTGGAGCATCGCGGAGGCGATCTCGGGGGCGTACGCGAGATGGGTGAAGCGCGACTCGACGATGCGCACCCCGGCCGCCTCGACCCGCGCGTGCAGCTCGTGCGCCAGCTTCTCGGTGATCTCCTCGGCGTTGCCGCGCAGCGACAGCGCGTCCTCGTCGTGCGCGTCGTACGGGTACTCGATGGCGATATGGCGCACCGCGGCCTCGGTCTGGGTGGAGACGAACTCCAGGAAGTCGTCCACCTCGAACACCGCCTGCGCGGTGTCCTCGACCCGCCAGACGACGACGGCGGCGAGCTCGATCGGGTTGCCGTACGCGTCATTGACCTTGAGCACCGGGGTCTCGTGGTTGCGCACCCGGGTGGAGATCTTCTTGCGGCTGGTGAACGGGTTGACCCAGCGCAGCCCTTCGGTGCGGATGGTGCCCTTGTAGCGGCCGAAGAGCTGGACGACGCGGGCCTGGCCGGGGGCGATCGCGCACAGCCCGCGCATCGAGATGAAGGAGGCGATGATCACGAAGATGCCGAGCGTGATGAGCCCGGGGTTGCTGTTGTCCTCGTAGGCGTATTCGGAGGTGTCGGCTCCGGCCGCGATGAGGATGGGGCCCGCGGCCAGGCCGGCCAGGCTGAGCAGCAGCGCGAGCCCGCCGCTGATGCTGCGCGCGGGGCGCTCACGCACCGGGGTCCTGGGCTGCTCCGGTATGTCGGCGGCAGGTGTGATATCGGTCATGTCGGGCATGGAGTTCCCCCGTTTTCGCTGGTGCTGGGTGGTGCGGGGCCGTTCGGCCTTCTATCAAAGTGATAGCAGATTTATGGCGGAAGGCAACCCTTGGCCGCGGCCAGACGTCAGTTCCCACAGGGTGGGTGCTGTTTGTCACCTTCGGAAAAAGCTTGATCGATGAGTATTTGACGTCAGTTGCGGTGTTAGCTTCATGAGCTGAGTTGGGGGCTGACGTACGGGAGCGGCGGGAGCGGCGGGAGAGATGGGCAGAGCCGAAGAGCGGCGGGCGCGGCAGAAAAGCGCTCGCAGAGCCGGGAAGGGTGGCAAGAAGGCCGGTAAGAAGACCGGTATACGCCGCTTCTTCACCTGGAAGATGGTGCTGGGCTACTTCCTCTCGATGGGACTGCTGCTCATCGGCGCCTTCATCGTGCTCTACTTCTGGGTCGACGTACCCAACGCCAACGCCCTGGCCACGGCGGAGGCCAACGTCTACAAGTACAGCGACGGCAGCATCATGGCCAAGACGGGCAAGATCAACCGTGAGTCCGTACCGCTGTCGAAGATCCCCAAAGAGGTGCAGCACACCTTTGTCGCCGCCGAGAACAAGGACTTCTACAGCGACCCCGGCGTCTCGTTCACGGGCACCGCGCGCGGCATGATCAACACGCTGCTGGGCCGGGGCAAGCAGGGCGGCTCGACCATCACCCAGCAGTACGTCAAGAACTACTACCTCAGCCAGGAACAGACCGTCAGCCGCAAGCTGAAGGAGCTGGTGATCTCCCTCAAGGTCGACCAGCAGGAGTCCAAGGACGACATCCTCGCGGGGTACATCAACACCAGCTACTACGGGCGCAGCGCGTACGGCATCCAGGCGGCCGCCCGCGCGTACTACAACAAGGACGTCGAGAAGCTCACCGTGGCGCAGGGCGCCTACCTCGCCGCGGTGCTCCAGGCCCCCAGCCAGTACGACTACTCGGTGGCGGGCCCCAACGGCAAGCGGCTGGTCGAGCAGCGCTGGAACTACGTCCTGGACAACATGGTCGAGAAGCACTGGCTGGACGCGGGCGAGCGCGCGGGCCTGAAGTTCCCCGTTCCCGACGACCCCCGCCCCACCCCCGGCGTCGACGGCCAGGCGGGCTACTTCGTCGAGCTCGCCAAGCAGGAGCTGGCCAAGTCCGGGGTGAGCGAGGACGAACTCGCGGCCGGCGGCTGGACGATCACCCTCAACATCGACAAGAAGAAGCAGCAGGAGCTGGAGAAGGCGGTCCGCACCCAGCTGACCGACAAGCTCAAGCCGAAGGCGCGCACCGTCGACAAGCACGCCCAGGTCGGCGCGGTCTCGGTGAACCCGAAGAACGGCGCGATCGTGGCGATGTACGGCGGCGCGGGCGCCACCAAGCACTGGACCAACAACGCCACCCGCGCGGACTACCAGCCCGCCTCGACCTTCAAGCCGCTCATCCTCGCCTCCGCGCTGGAGAACGAATCCACCACCGAGGACGGCACCCCGATCCGGGCCAACACCGTCTACGACGGCGACAGCAAGCGGCCGGTCAAGGGCCAGGACGGCGGCGAGGTCGGGTTCGCGCCGCCGAACGAGGACAACAGGGACTACGGCCGGATCACCGTCCAGACCGCGATGAACAACTCCGTCAACTCGGTCTTCGCGCAGATGGCGGTGGACGTCGGCCTGAGCAAGGTCAAGAAGACCGCCACCGACCTGGGCATGAACGCCAAGGCGGGCGGCTTCGACGTGGCCCCCGCGATGTCGCTGGGCGTCATGGGCGCCAGCCCCAAGGACATGGCCGGGGTCTACGCCACCCTCGACAACCACGGCAAGAAGGTCACTCCCACCATCCTGAAGTCGGCGGAGAAGGGCGACCGGACCGTCGAACTTCCCGACACCACCGGCGACGAGGTGATCAGCCGCACCGCGGCGGACTCCGTGACCTCCGTCATGACCGGCGTGGTCGACCAGGGCACCGGCTCGGCCGTCAAGCAGAAGGGCCAGGCCGTCGCGGGCAAGACCGGCACCTCCGACGACAACAAGTCCGCCTGGTTCACCGGCTACACCCCGGACCTGGTCACCTCGGTCGGCATGTTCGGCGAGGGCCAGGGCGGCAAGCAGGTGACGCTGACCGGCACCGCCGGCGGCGGGCGCGTCAACGGCGGTGGCTTCCCGGCCCAGATCTGGGCCGCGTACATGGGGTCGGCGCTCGACGGCGAGGGGACCGCCAAGTTCGACCTGGACACCGACATGGGCGCGGCCGTCCCGCCGCCGCCGAGCAGCAGCTCCGCCGCCTCCTCGTCCGCCAGTGAGTCGGCGGACCCGACGACCTCGGCCCCGCCCACGGACGAGAGCCCGACGGCCTCCTCGTCCGCGCCCACCACCCCGCCGACGACGCCCCCGAGCTCCGGCGGCGAGTCGTCGACCGACACCACCACGCCGCCGACGACCCCGCCCACCTCGCCCTCCGTGGACACCCGCGGCTTCCACGGCGGCAGTACGGGCCCGAGCAAGAAGCACGGCTGACCCCCACACCGGGATCATCCGATACGCGACGGCGGGCGGGGCCGAGAAGGCCCCGCCCGCCGCCGCGTGTGCCGCGCGTCTCAGGACCGCGGTGGCATCGCCAGCTCGAACCACACGACCTTGCCCGTGCTCAGCCGCGTCGCGCCCCACCGCCGCGCCATCCGGTTGACCAGGTACAGCCCGCGCCCGCCCTCGTCGGACGGGCGTGCCTGGCGCAGCCGCGGCAGCTGCGGGACATCGTCCCCGACCTCGCAGCGCAGCACGTCCGTCCGCAGCAGCCGCAGCGTCACCGGCCGCTCCGCGTACCGCACGGCATTGGTGATCACCTCACTCACCAGCAGCTCCACCGCGTCGGTCAGATCCTCCAGGTCCCACCGGGCCAGCGCCCGCCGCGCCAGCCGGCGCGCCTGTCCGGCCGTCTGCGCCTTGGGATCCAGGAACCAGTAGGCGACATCGCTCGGCGCGATCCCCTCGAAGCGGGCCGCCAGCAGTGCCACATCGTCGTCCCGGTCGCCCGGGCCGAGCATGTCCAGCACCTCGTCGCACAGCGGCTCCAGCGGCGGCGGGTTGGGGCCGGTGAGCCGGGCGGTCGCCGTCAGGCGCTCGCGGAGCTGCTCGATCCCGGTCCACACGTCCCGCATCCGCGACTCGACCAGGCCGTCGGTGTAGAGCATGAGGGTGGCGCCCGCGGGCGCGTCCAGCTCGACCGCCTCGAAGTCGACGCCGCCGACCCCGATCGGCGCGCCCGGCGGCACCCGCAGCACCTCCGCGCGTCCGCCGCGGTGCAGCAGCAGGGGCGGCGGATGGCCCGCGTTGGCCACCACGATGCGGTGCGCGACCGGGTCGTAGACCGCGTACAGGCAGGTGGCCATGCGGTCGGTGCCCAGCCGCTGCGCCTGCTCGTCGAGGTGGTGCAGCACCTCCTGCGGCGGCAGGTCGAGCCCGGCCAGGGTCTGCGCGGTGGTGCGCAACTGGCCCATGATGGCGGCCGAGGTCATGGAGTGGCCCATCACATCGCCGACCACCAGCGCGACGCGGTTGCCCGGCAGCGGGATCGCGTCGTACCAGTCGCCGCCGACCCGCGCGGTCTCGGCGGCCGGGAGATAGCGGCTGGCCAGCCGCACGCCGGTGGGCTGCGGCAGCGAGTCGGGCAGCATGGTGCGCTGAAGCTCGTCGGCGATGTACACCTCGCGGCCGTACAGCACCGCCTTGTCGACGCCGAGCGCGGTGTGCGTGGCCAGCTGGGCGGCGACCAGCAGATCGTCCGGCTCGAACGGCGGCCGGTCCGGGCGGCGTACGAACACAGCGGCGCCGATCACCCGGCGCCGCCCCCGCAGCGGCGCCAGGACCGTGCGCTGGCCCGTGGCCACCGACGTGTTCTCGCCCAGCAGTTCGGGCAGCGCGGCCCGGGCCGCCGAGGAGTCGCCGAAGACCGGCCGCACCCCGCGCAGCACCTCGTTCAGCGGACCGCCCGCCTCCACCTCGCACAGCTCGGCCGCCGGGCCGCCGCCCACGGCGGGCGACAGATCCGGCTGCGAGGGCAGCAGCGGCAGCCGCCCGCTCTCGGTGTCCGGGTCCAGCGGGATGCGGTCGGTGCGGCGCAGCCGCAGCACGACCGGGCCGACCGGGCGCTCGTCGCCGACCGGGAGCGGGTCGCGCAGATAGACCAGGATCGCGTCGGCGAAGGTCGGCACGGTGGCCCGGCACAGGCCCAGCACGATCTCGTCCAGGTCGATGCCGCGCGCGATCCGGCGGGTCGCCGCCCCGACGAACCGCAGCCGGTCACCGCCCCGGTCCCGCGCGGCGGCCGCCTCGGCGGCCACGGGGCCGCCCCCCGGCGGCACCGCGGGAACAGCCGGGACCGCGGGCACCGCCGGCACCCCGCCCTCGGGCGTGCCGTAGCCCACCTCGGCCGCGGCCCGGGCGTCACCCACCCCGGCCGGGGGGTGTTCGCCCGCGGCCGCGCCGCGCCGGGTGGCTCCCCGGGCGTCACGCCCTGGCCGCCCGCCCGTGCCGCCCCCGGCGGCCGGGGGCTCGGCGCCGGGGCCGGGAGCGCCGTCCCGCGCTCCGGGCCCGTGTGCCGCGCCCCTGGCGGCGTTGCGGTCCGCGTCCCACACTGGTTCGCCCTCCGGTGTGCCGTGCTCCGGCTGCGCCGGGTGCTCGTTTACCGCCTCGTTGGCCGACTCGCCGCCCGCCGCACCGCCGCCGGGATCCGCGGCACGGCCGCGTCTCCTCGTATGGCGCGAGGCGTCGTCGCCGCGGTCCTGGGCGCCGTCCCCGCCCGCGACGACACCCCGGCCCGGGGTGTTGTCCCGGGCCTGGCCGGAGACGGGGCCGCCGGCCGACTCGGCCGCGGGAAAGGCCGGACGAGGCCGCCCGCCGCCCGGCTCCTGGCCGGGGGCGTCGGCTCGGCGCACGGCGGTCCGCGGGTCCGGGACCGCGCCGTGCGCGTCCTCGGGCGTATGCGCGCCCGAGGCGGCGGCAGGGCTGGTGGCCTGCCGCTCGTTGTGGGAGGTGGGGTGCTCCGTCACGCGTGGGTTTCCATCCGTCCGGGGCCATGCGCCCTGTTCGTCCGGGCGCACCGAGTGTCAGACACGTCGTCGGCAGTGCAGATAGAGCTGGATCTCCGGTGGTACGTCCGTGCTGGCCGGGGCGTACGAGTGCGAGTCCTCCCCGGTGATCTCGAAGCCCGCGTCCTGCACGACCCGCCGCAGTTCTTCCCGCAGGTAACCGGATACCCGCACCGAGTTGCCCAGGAACGGGATTGCGAAGTCGTCGATGTCCGCCTCGACCATGGCCAGGGCCAGCAGCCCGCCCGGTCTCAGCAGCCCGCGCAGCGCCCGCAGCGCGTACGGGATCTCCGGGCGCGGCAGCATCAGCAGCGAGAAGAACGCGACGACGGCGTCGAACTCGCCGAGGTCGCGCGAGCCGCCCGGCCCGTAGCGGCCGCCGGCCCGCAGGTCGACGATGTCCGTCAGGTGGAAGGTGGCGGCCGGGATGTTGTGCCGGGCCAGCTTGAGCATGCCGGGGGAGATGTCGATGCCGACCACCTGGTGTCCGGCGTCGGCGAGCTGACGGGCCGTGGGCAGTCCCGTGCCACAGCCGACGTCGAGCACGCGGGAGCCGGGCGCGAGGGCGCCGGCCAGCCAGCGGCCGGCCGTGAGCTGGCCGTCCTTGTGCGGAAACGCCTCGTCGTAGCGGTCGCCGATGGCGTCGAAGGCCTCCGCCTGCCCGCTGCGGTCCAGCGCCAGCCGGTCGAAGTCCTCGAACCCCTCGTAGTCGTCGGCATAGTCGGCGTCTTCCGAGCCGGCGCTCCCCGTCACGGTCACCGCCCCTCCGTCGCCCGCCCCGCCGTGGACGTGCCGACCTCCCTCATCGCTCACGCCTCCGCCCCCTCCTGTGACCGCGTCAGATGCCACGCCTCAATCTTGAGTTGCGCCGCTGTCCCGTTTTCGTGAGTGCAGTCTTCCGGACGACGATCCTACGTTTGAAACACAGGGGCACAGCAAGAGGTTCATGGCCTCGAGTGCGCCGACGTGCGATACCGGTCGGTACGGACAGCCGGCCGTCGCCAGTCCGCCGGCAGTTCGGGCACGGTCCACGCCGGGTCAGGACGCCAGTCCTCCCAGCCCTCCCGGAACGGCGCTCCCCAGGATTCGATGAGACCGACGGCGGCCCGCCCCGCGGCCCGTACGCGCTCCGCCTGCTCGGGGGACATCAGGCCGTCGCGCTGGGCCTGCGCGAACTCGTCCTCGTCCTTCCATTCCCAGCTGCGGTCCGGGTAGACCGCGATGTCCAGGAAGTGGTCCTCCGAGTCGATGCCGCCGCTCCAGCGCAGCCGCGGCTCCTCCAGGTTCACGTACCAGTTCTTGAAGCGCCAGTCACGCTCCCAGAACAGCCACACCGACCACGGGTCCCCGGGCCGGGCGAGCTTGAGGACGCCGGTGCCCAGCCAGGTGGACAGCGCGGTGGTGCGCGGCTTGGTGTAGCGGGTGGACAGCGGCTCGTGGTGGAGCGAGGTGCCGTCGGTCAGCTGCGGCTTGACACAGGAGGTGCCGGGGGCGAGCCAGACGGCGAGCAGCTTCGCGGTGTCCTGGACCACGGTCACGGGGCGGCAGATGTGGATGCTGTCGGCGGCGTTGGCGCGGTAGCGCCACAGGATGTGGTCCCCCCGCGCCCATCGAGCGGTGTGTGCCGTCCCCGTCGTCTCCACGATGTCCGCTGTCATGAGCAGATCTTAGGTGGGCGGGCGGCACCACGCCGTGACCTATACCGCAACACCGCGTTACGGGTGGGTCATCCCCAAGACATCGAGGGCTTCGTCCAGCTGCTCGAGGGTCAGCAGCCCCCGCTCCACGTACCCGGACTCCAGGACCACCTCCCGGATGGTCTTCCGCTCGGCCAGCGACCTCTTGGCCACCTTCGCCGCCTCCTCGTAGCCGATGTAGCGGTTGAGGGGGGTGACGACGGAGGGGGAGGACTCCGCGTACTCGCGGGCGCGCTCCGCGTTGGCGGTGATCCCGTCGACCGTGCGGTCCGCCAGCAGCCGGGAGGCGGCCGCCAGCAGTCGGACGGACTCCAGCAGGTTCTTGGCGATGACCGGGAGCATCACATTCAGCTCGAAGTTTCCGGCCGCCCCGGCCCAGGCCACGGTCGCGTCGTTGCCGGTGACCTGGGCGGCCACCATGAGCACCGCCTCGGGGATCACCGGGTTCACCTTCCCCGGCATGATCGAGGAGCCGGGCTGGAGATCGGGCAGGGCGATCTCGGCCAGCCCGGTGCGCGGCCCGGAGGCCATCCAGCGCAGATCGTTTGCGATCTTGGTGAGGGAGACCGCGAGGGTGCGCAGCTGGCCGGAGGTCTCCACCAGGCCGTCGCGCGCGCCCTGCGCCTCGAAGTGGTTACGGGCCTCGGTGAGCGGCAGCCCGGTGGCGCGGGCCAGCTCGGCGATGACGGCGGCGGAGAAGCCGGGCGGGGTGTTGATGCCGGTGCCCACGGCGGTGCCGCCCAGCGGCAGTTCGGCCAGCCGGGGCAGCGCGGCGCGCAGCCGCTCGACGCCGTAGCGGACCTGGGCGGCGTATCCGCCGAACTCCTGGCCCAGCGTCACCGGCGTGGCGTCCATGAGGTGCGTACGGCCCGCCTTGACCACCTCCGCGAACTCCGCCGCCTTGCGCTCCAGCGCCGCGGCGAGGTGGTCGAGCGCGGGGATCAGGTCGGCGGTGACGGCTGCGGTGGCCGCGATGTGGATGGAGGAGGGGAACACGTCGTTGGACGACTGGCTGGCGTTGACGTGGTCGTTGGGGTGGACGTCGCGGCCAAGGCGCTCGCTCGCGAGGGTGGCCAGCACCTCGTTCATGTTCATGTTGGAGGAGGTGCCCGAGCCGGTCTGGAAGACGTCGACGGGGAAGTGGTCGTCCCAGCGGCCCTCGGCGACCTGGGCCGCGGCGTCCGCGATGGCCTGCGCGACCTCGGCGTCGACCACGCCGAGCGTGGCGTTCACGGTGGCGGCCGCGGCCTTGATGCGCGCCAGCGCCTCGATGTGTGCGCGCTCCAGGCGCTGCCCGCTGACGGGGAAGTTCTCCACCGCCCGCTGGGTCTGGGCACGCCACTTGGCGTGCGCCGGGACCCGCACCTCACCCATGGAATCGTGCTCGATGCGGTACTTCTCGTCGGTCATGACGGACCCACCTCCACTCCCGACAGCACCCGCCTGCCCCGCCGTGTTCCCGGCCAGGGGGTGATCTTTCCCCTGTCCCGCACCGTCCCCGGGGAGCGGTCAGCGTACGGGTTCGGGGGTGGGGGTGCGGGGTGGGTCCACCTCGCCGGTGCGCCGCAGCTTCTGCCACGGCAGCAGCGCCCCGGACGCCGCCGTGACACAGGAGTGCAGCAGCACCAGGTACATCAGCTGCCGGTAGGCGATCTGCTGGAGCGGCAGCGCCAGCAGCGGCCCGTACCGCTCGCGGTCCAGCCGGAAGGCGTACGCCGCGGCGAGCAGCTGGAGCAGCACCAGGGCCCACCAGGCCAGCAGCGACTTCACCGGGTCGAGGAAGACCACCCCGTACAGCGTGAACAGGTCGATCAGCGGCGCGCACAGCGGTGCGACCACCTGGAAGAGGACCACCAGTGGCATCCCGACCCGGCCGAAGCGCCCGGAGGGGCCATGGTCGACCAGCGAGCGGCGGTGCTTCCACAGCGCCTGCATGGTGCCGTAGCTCCAGCGGTAGCGCTGCCGCCACAGCTGGGCCACCGTGCTGGGCGCCTCGGTCCAGGCGTGGGCGCTGTCCTGGTAGACGACCCGCCAGCCGGCCCGGTGCAGGGCGATCGTGATGTCGGTGTCCTCGGCCAGGGTGTCGGCGCTCATGCCGCCCGCCTCCAGCACGGCGCGGCGGCGGAAGGCGCCGATGGCCCCGGGGATGGTGGGCATGCAGCGCAGCAGGTCGTACATCCGGCGGTCGAGGTTGAAGCCCATCACGTACTCGATGTGCTGCCAGGCGCCGATCAGCCCGGCGCGGTTGCCGACCTTGGCGTTGCCCGCGACCGCGCCGACGCCCGGGTCGGCGAAGGGCCGGACCAGCTCGTGCACGGTGCCGGGTTCGAAGACGGTGTCGCCGTCCATCATCACGATCAGGTCGTAGCGGGCCTCGGCGATGCCGTGGTTGAGCGCGGCGGCCTTGCCCGCGTTCTCCTGCCGCAGCACCCGTACGTTCGGCAGGCCCAGGGCCGTCACGATGTCGCCGGTGCCGTCGGTCGAGCCGTCGTCCACGACCAGGATCTCGATCGGATGGGTGCTGGCGGCCAGCGAGTTCACCGTGTTGGCGATGCACTCCTTCTCGTTGTACGCGGGCACGATCACGCTCACCCGCTCCTCCACCGTCCGGCCCCAGGTGAAGCGCCGCCGGTCGCGGGCGCGCCGGTGCCACCACGCGAGCACCAGCATCATCAGCAGCCGCGCGATCACCGCGAGACCCACCACGGCCAGCAGCCAGGCCAGCCCCGGCATGGCGAAATGGGTGAGCGCCGCGGCCCAGATCAGGGCCCGGCCCTGCCAGACGCGCGAGCCGTCGGCCGGGTGGACGGCGGTCCCGGCGCCGAGCGCCCCGGTGACCGTGGTGAAGGTGTAGCCCTTCGCCTTCATCCGCTCGATGTACGTCCCCAGCGCCCGGACGGTCCGCGAGCGGTCGCCGCCCGCGTCGTGGAAGAGCACGGCGGCGCCCTTTCCGGCCTTCGGGGTGGCGTTGCGGATGATCCTTTCGACCGGCGGGCGCTTCCAGTCCTGGCTGTCGACGTCGATGAACGCGCTGATGTAGCCGCGGTCGCCCAGATACCGCTGGACCGGCCAGAGCAGGTCGTCGAGCGCGCCGAGCGTCGAGGCGTACGGGGCGCGGAACAGCGAGCTGGTGATGCCGGCCGCGCCGGCCAGGGCCACCTGGGACTGCGCCAGCTCGCGGTCCACCCGGCCGCGGTCCTGGTAGGCGAGGTCCGAGTGGGTGAAGGTGTGCACGCCGATCTCGTGGCCGGCGGCCCGCACCCGGCGCACCAGGCCGGGGTGGCGGACCACCATCTGGCCGAGCACGAAGAAGGTGCCCGGCACGTCGTGGTCGCGCAGCACCTTCAGGATCTCCGGGGTCCAGCGCGGGTCGGGGCCGTCGTCGAAGGTCAGCGCGATGGTCCGGGCCGGGATGCGGTGGCCGGTGGGCCTGCCGCGGTCATCGAAGGCGAGCACCGGGCCTCCGGTGCGGACCCGGTCGGGGACGTGATCGGCGCGGAGTGTCCGGTGCACCCGGGCGTCGTTGCCGACCTCGGCGTGCAGATAGCCGTCCAGCAGCATCCCGCAGACCACCGCGACCAGTGTGGCCACCCCGAGCACCAGCCGCAGCCGGGGGACGGCGTGCCGCCCGGCTGCGGCCATCCGGGACACGGTGCGGCGGGGAGCCCGCTGCGGCTGCGGCCGTGGCGGGGGCTCGGCCGCCGGGGGCCGGCGGCGGCGCGGGCGAGGCAGCCTCGGCTGTCTGCCGCCGTTCATCGCGCCTCGGCCCCGGCCGGGCGGCCGGCGTGCCGGGAGGCAGCTCCGGCCATGGCCGGGGGCTTGTGGGGCGGGTGGTGGCCGCGCCGGGCGTCCTTGCCGTCCCGGGTGCCCTTGCCGTCCCGGGCGGCCGGGGCGGCGGTGGCGCCGCTGCCGGGGACCAGGGTGTCGGGGGCGAGGGTGGTGCTGCCCGAGAACCCCGCTCCCAGGAGAGCGGTGTAGCCGAGGACGGCGGCCCCCGCGACCAGGCCCGCGTGCCGCAACAGGCGGGCGCGGCGCCCGGAGAGGTCCACGAACACGGGCCCCGCCGTGGCCCCGTCCGCGGCGAGGAGGCGCGCCGGAGCGCGCTCGGCCACGTCTGACTGTGGGTGCATGAGCGAGAGGCTAATGCAGCAAATAGGATTTTCCGCATATAGGTAAACGACGCGGTGTGTCATAGCTCATGACGGTTCATCCGGTGTGCGAGCTTTGAACGGCGGCCGATGGAGCACTCGGCCAGGCCCGGAGCCCCGTACCGGGCGGGGAGTGAGCTGAAGGGGCGCGCCGCCCGCGCCGGAGGCGCTGATGTCACTGTGAAAGGGAGAGCGCGCGGAGGCCCTGAGGCTGCAATCGATATGCGGCTCCGCCGCGCGAAGGGCCGAGCACGGTCGACTGTCGACAGGGGCTGAGGCGCCCCGGAGGCGAGTCCTGAGACTGGAGGGGAGAGACATTCGCGTGAGGGCCAGATCCACCCCACGCCTGGGTGGCCGCACCGCGCTCGCCGCGGCGGTCTGCGCGGCCGTCGCCGTCTGGGCCGGTGGCGAGCGGCCACTCCCGCGGCCCGCCTCCCCGCCCGCGCGCCCGCCCGCACCCGCTGTTGCCCGCGGCCACGCCGATGTACCGCTGGCGCCGTACGTCAGCGCCTGGGCGGCCTCCGGATACGACATGACCGCGGCCGCGGCGCGCGGCGTCAAGGAGTTCACCCTGGGCTTCGTCATCGCGGGCGCGGGCTGCGCCCCGGTGTGGGACGGCGGGATCCCGCTGGCCGACCGGGCACTGGCGGCCCGGATCGCCGCCGTACGCCGGGCCGGGGGCGACGTACGGGTCTCCTTCGGCGGCGCCACCGGGCCGGAGCTGGCCGCGGCCTGCCCCGGCGTGGGCCAACTCGTCACCGTCTACGCCGCGGTGATCGACCGTTACGGCTTCACCAAGGCCGACTTCGACATCGAGGGCGCCGCCCTCGCCGACCCCGTCTCCGCCACCCGCCGGGCGCGGGCCATCGCGCTGCTCCAGCGCGTCCGGCCGGGCCTGGACGTCTCGTTCACCCTGCCCGCCATGCCGTACGGCCTGACCGACGACGGCAGCGCCCTGCTCGCCAACGCCAGGGCCCAGGGCGTCGCCGTCTCGGGCGTGAACATCATGGCCATGAACTACGGCGGCGAGCACACCGGAAACATGGGCCGGTACGCCGTCCAGGCCGCCATCAACGCCCACGGCCGGATCCGCGGCGTCCTCGGCCTCTCCGCGGCCGCGGCCTGGAAGGCGCTCGCCGTGACCCCGATGATCGGCGTCAACGACGTCTCGGGCGAGGTCTTCACGCTCGAGGACGCCGCCGGTCTCGCCCGGTTCGCGGCGGCCAAGGGGATCGGCCGGCTGTCCATGTGGTCCGCGGAGCGCGACCGTCCCTGCCCCGCACGCGACAACGCCCCCGGGCCGGACCCCGCCTGTAGCGGCGTGGCCCAGCGCCCGGGGGCGTTCGAGTCGTTGCTGGCCGGCTAGAGCGGGTCCGGCCTCGCGTGGATCAGCCCTGCGGCCGCACCGGGATGCTGGTGACGAACGGCTGGGACGGGCCCGGGTCGGTGAAGAAGTCGTTCCCCTTGTCGTCGACCACGACGAACGCAGGGAAGTCCTCGACCTCGATCTTCCAGACCGCCTCCATGCCCAGCTCCGCGTACTCCAGGACCTCCACCTTCTTGATGCAGTCCTGGGCCAGCCGCGCCGCCGGGCCGCCGATCGAGCCGAGGTAGAAGCCGCCGTGCGCCTGGCAGGCCTCGGTGACCTGCCGGGAGCGGTTCCCCTTCGCCAGCATGACGTGCGAGCCGCCGGCCGCCTGGAACTGCTCGACGTACGCGTCCATGCGGCCCGCTGTCGTCGGCCCGAAGGAGCCGGAGGCGTAGCCCTCGGGGGTCTTGGCCGGGCCCGCGTAGTAGACGGCGTGGTCGCGCAGGTACTGCGGCATCTCCTCGCCCGCGTCCAGCCGCTCCTTGATCTTCGCGTGCGCGATGTCGCGGGCGACCACGAGCGGGCCGCTGAGCGAGAGCCGGGTCTTGACCGGGTACCTGGTCAGCTCCGCCCGGATCTCGTCCATCGGGCGGTTGAGGTCGATGCGCACCACGTCGTCGTCCGACAGGTGCTCGTCGGTGGTCTCCGGCAGGTACTTGGCCGGATCGGTCTCCAACTGCTCCAGGAAGACGCCCTCGGGCGTGATCTTCGCCAGCGCCTGGCGGTCGGCGGAGCAGGAGACCGCGATGGCCACCGGGCAGGACGCGCCGTGCCGGGGCAGCCGGACCACCCGCACGTCATGGCAGAAGTACTTGCCGCCGAACTGCGCGCCGATCCCGATCCGCTGCGTCAGCTCGAAGACCTTCTCCTCCAGCTCCTTGTCGCGGAAGCCGTGGCCGGTCGGGGAGCCCTCGGTGGGCAGCTCGTCCAGGTAGTGCGCCGAGGCGTACTTCGCGGTCTTGAGCGCGTACTCCGCGCTGGTGCCGCCGACGACGATCGCCAGGTGGTACGGCGGGCAGGCCGCGGTGCCCAGCGAGCGGATCTTCTCCTCCAGGAACTTCATCATCGAGCCCTCGTTGAGGACCGCCTTCGTCTCCTGGTACAGGAAGGACTTGTTGGCCGAGCCGCCGCCCTTGGCCATGAAGAGGAACTTGTACGCGCCGCCGTCGGTCGCGTACAGCTCGATCTGGGCGGGGAGGTTGGAGCCGGTGTTCTTCTCCTCCCACATGGTCAGCGGGGCCATCTGGGAGTAGCGCAGATTGAGCTTGGTGTACGCGTCGTAGACGCCGCGCGACAGGGACTCCTCGTCGCCGCCCTCGGTCAGCACGTTCTGCCCGCGCTTGCCCATCACGATGGCGGTGCCGGTGTCCTGGCACATCGGGAGCACGCCCGCGGCCGCGATGTTGGCGTTCTTCAGCAGGTCCAGCGCGACGAAGCGGTCGTTGGGGCTGGCCTCGGGGTCGTCCAGGATGCGGCGCAGCTGGGCGAGGTGGGCGGGGCGCAGATAGTGCGAGATGTCGTGCATCGCCTCGGCCGCGAGCTTGCGCAGCGCCTCCGGCTCGACCTTGAGGAACGTACGCCCGTCGGCCTCGAAGGTGCTCACGCCCTCGGCGGTCACCAGGCGGTACGGCGTGGTGTCCTCGCCCAGGGGCAGCAGGTCCGAATAGGCGAACGCAGGGCGGGCGGGTTGGGAGACAGGGGGCATGGCGTGGCCATTCCTCACTCGACGGGGCTACGGCTGACTTCGTCGACAGCGGACACCAGCGTAGAACGGGGCCGGGCGCCCGAACCTGTGAGGTCGGGCATACGGACTCCGTCCGTCGAGCTCCGTCCGCCGGACTCCGTCCGCCGGACTCCGTCCGTCGAGTCGCCACGACCCCTAGTCGCGATGTATCGCGACTGGGTACTCTGGTCACGTGACTGACCAACAGCCGGTGCCATTGACGAAGACCGCGCCCGCCCCCGTGCCCGCCGCGGAGCTGCGGGCCTCGGACGCGGATCGCGACCGGATCGCGGACGTTCTGCGCGAGGCGCTGGCCGAGGGCAGGCTCGACCCCGAAGAGCACGCCGAGCGGATCGACGCGGTCTACCGGGCCAAGACCGTCGGCGAACTGGAGCCCCTGGTCCGCGATCTGCCCTCGCCCGCGGCGAGCGGCCGGGCCGCCGTCCCGGCGCCGGGGCAGCCGTACGGGGCCCGGGCCCTGCCCGCCTCCGACAACCTGACGGCGATCTTCGGCGGCGCGGCGCGCAAGGGCCGTTGGCGGGTCAGGCGCACCACCCGGGTCCTGGCGATCTTCGGTGGCGTCGAAATCGACCTGACCGAGGCGCTGTTCGAGCATCGGGAGATCGTCATCGACGTCTCCGCCATCTTCGGCGGAGTCGAGATCAAGGTCCCGGAAAACGTCACGGTCCGCGGCGACGGCGGGGGCATTTTCGGTGGATTCGACATCAAGACATACGAGGCGCCGGACCCGGAGGCCCCGGTCATCGTGGTGCGGGGATTCGCCTTCTTCGGCGGTGCCGAGGTCAAGCGCAAGCGCGGAAAACGGCTGAAGAACCTACGTTCATATTGAATTTCCGGCAGGGGCAACGGTGTGCATAAGCACGCGCACAGCGGGTAAGGCTTGGTGCATCGTCTCTCGTACGGCTGATGGGGGTGTCAAGGGGCCGTGCGGGCCAGGCGGGCAAGGGTGACCACCGGAGCCGTCGTCAGGAGTAGACCGTGCTGCAACCGCATCAGCCCCTGCTGGACGCCGCCGTGCCCCCGCAGCGCAGTCCCGCTCGGGATCAGGCAGGCCCCTGGCACTCGGAGGCTGTGTGCCGCCGGGACGAGGCCGGGCTGTTCTTCGCTCCTTCGAAGGAGCCCACGGCTGCGCGGCTGTCGCGGGAAGAGGCCGCCAAGCGCGTCTGTGCGCGCTGCCCGGTCATGGTCGAGTGCCGCGAGCACGCCCTGCTCCAGCCCGAGCCGTACGGGGTGTGGGGCGGGCTGACCGCGGCCGAGCGCCGGGTCGTGCTGGCCCGCCGGCGGCGCCGCGAGGCGGAGCTCCAGCGCACCGTCCGGGTGGCCGCCGCCGGCTGACCGAGACCTGAGAAACCACGCGGCCGGGCCCCACCGGGGAGGAGGGGCCCGCCCGCGAGTGCATGCCCGCTAGCGCGCGCGGTCGAAGTCGACCGCGGCGTAGGCGCGCAGCTTGGACAGCCGGTGGACCGAGTCGATCTGCCGGATGGTCCCCGACTTGGAGCGCATCACCAGCGACTGGGTGGTCGCGGTCTCCGCGCGGTACCGCACCCCGCGCAGCAGATCGCCGTCGGTGATGCCGGTGGCCACGAAGAACACGTTGTCGCCCCTGACCAGGTCGTCCGTCTCCAGCACCTGGTCGAGGTCATGGCCCGCGTCGATGGCGCGCTGCCGCTCCTCGTCGTCCTTGGGCCACAGCTGGGCCTGGATGGTGCCGCCCAGGCACTTGATCGCGCAGGCCGCGATGATGCCCTCCGGCGTACCGCCGATGCCGAGCAGCAGATCCGCGCCGGCGCCCTCGCGCGCGGCCATGATCGCGCCGGCCACGTCGCCGTCGGAGATGAACTTGATCCGGGCGCCCGCCTCCCGGATCTCCTTGACGATGTTCTCGTGCCGGGGGCGGTCGAGCACGACCACCGTGACGTCCTCGGGGCTGGACTTCTTCGCTTTCGCGATCCGGCGGATGTTGACGCCCACGGGCGCCGTGATGTCGACGAACTCGGCCGCCTCGGGGCCGGTGGCCAGCTTGTTCATGTAGAAGACCGCGGACGGGTCGAACATGGTGCCGCGCTCGGCGACCGCCAGGACGGACACCGCGTTCGCCATGCCCTTGGCGGTGAGCGTGGTGCCGTCCACCGGGTCCACGGCCACGTCGCACTCCGGGCCGGTCCCGTCGCCCACCCGCTCTCCGTTGAAGAGCATGGGCGCTTCGTCCTTCTCGCCTTCGCCGATCACCACGACACCGTTCATGGACACGGTGTGGACGAGGGAGCGCATGGCTTTGACGGCGGCTCCGTCGGCGCCGTTCTTGTCGCCGCGTCCCACCCAGCGGCCGGAGGCCATGGCGCCGGCCTCGGTGACCCGGACGAGTTCCAGGGCCAGGTTGCGGTCGGGCGCTTCGGGGCTGACTTCCAGCTGGGACGGGAGATGATGCTCGGTCATCGGATCGCACCTTTCTGTACGGCGACGGCCGGATGTGAGGGTGTTTTGTACTTGGTGCGGGAGCTGTGGACAGCCCCCCGAAAATCACAGTATCCGCTGATTGCGAATGTGAGCAGAGGGCCCCACGCATGAGCACGGCGGCCATGAGGGACGATAGGGGGCGTGGCAGGTATGCGAGGCAAAGAGACGGTGCGGGACATGGTGCTGTCGCTGGCGGCGATAGGCGCCTTCGCGGCACTCATTTACGTCTTCGCCATTCCGCACGACGACAGCAAGAATCCGCTGAAGACGGTCGACTACAGGGTAGAGCTGATCACCGCCCGGCGCGCGGCGCCGTACCCGGTGGCCGCGCCGGAGCCCGGCAGCCTGCCCAAGGGCTGGCGCGCGACCTCGGTGACGTACGGGCCGGTGAAGCTCGCGCAGGCGGAGGGCGACACGGTCTGGCACCTCGGCTTCCTCACCCCGGACGAGGAGTACGTCGCGGTGGAGCAGAGCGACACCAAGGCGGGGCCGTTCATCGCTGATGTCACCCAGCGGGCGACGAAGACGGACCGGACGGAGCGGATCGACGGCAGGGAGTGGGTCCGCTACGAGGGCGACAAGTACAACGCCCTGGTGCACGCGGAGCCGGGCGCGACCACGGTGGTCACCGGCACGGCGACGTTCGGGCAGCTGACGGAAATGGCCGCCGCGCTCAACACGGACAAGGGCTGAGCGCGGCGGCCGGGCGCGCCGCCCCGCGGGGGGAGCGGGGCGGCGGCGGTGCCCCGCCGGGGGGAGCGGGGCGGTCCGGAGAGGTCACACCGTGGTGACGACCTCGTCGTAGGGGAGCCGGGGGCCGCGCGGGAACGAGGCGTTCTCGCCCGGCTTGCCGATGTTGATGATCATCAGCGGGGTGTGGTCGTCGTCCAGGAACTCCTTGCGCACCCCGGCCGGGTCGAAGCCCGTCATCGGGCCGGCGGCCAGACCGGCGGCGCGGATGCCCAGGATGAAGTAGCCGGCCTGGAGCGAGGCGTTCATCGCCGCGGCCTGCTCACGGGCGGCGCGCTCGGCGAAGAAGAGGTCCTTGGCCTGGGGGAAGGCCGGGAAGAGGGTGGGGAGCTCCTCGTGGAACTCGTTGTCCGCGGCCAGGATCGCGACCAGCGGGGCGGTGGCGGTCTTGGCCCGGTTGCCCTCGGACATGTGCGGGACCAGGCGCTCACGGGCCTCGGCCGAGCGGACCAGCACGACGCGCAGGGGCGACTGGTTGAACGCCGTGGGGGCGTACTTGATCAGGTCGTAGATCGCCTGGACCTGCTCGTCGGACACCGGCTCGTCGGTGAAGGTGTTGGCGGTGTGGGCCTCGCGGAAGAGGAGGTCCTGGGCGGTGGGGTCGAGGGCGAGAGACATGGTCGTGCGCAACCTTCTGCTTGCTGTGGGGGTGGTGCTTACGGAGCCCCACCATACGCGATTTAGGTTAACATTCAACTAAATCGCGGGCGGGGTGCTCCGAATCACAGCGACTGATCGCGTCGGCTCGCCCGTCAGCCCTCGCCGTCCCCCTCGCCCCCGCCCTGGCCCGCGTCCGCCGTCTCGGCCAGCGCCGCGTCCAGCCGGGCGCGGGCGCCCTCCAGCCAGCGGCGGCAGACCTTCGCCAGCTCCTCGCCCCGCTCCCACAGGGCGAGCGACTCCTCCAAGGTCGTACCGCCGGCCTCCAGGCGGCGCACCACCTCGACCAGCTCGTCCCGCGCCTGCTCATATCCGAGCGTGGACGCCTCGGCCGCGCTCCCGGCGGCCTTCGTGGCCTTCTGATCCGTCTTCGCCATACCGCACAGCCTATTCAGGGGGGCTGACAACGGCGCGAACCGCGAACTCGCCCTCGGCGACCCGGGCCCGGAGCTCCTCGTCCGCGCTCACCTCGGCCGCGGCCCGCACCACCGACCCGTCCGCGTGCTGGAGCACCGCATAGCCGCGCCGCAGCGTCGCGGCGGGGGAGAGCGCCACCACCCGGGCGTGGGTGTGCGTCAGCTCCGACTCCGCCCGGTCCAGCAGATGCCCGAGGCAGCGCCGGCCGCGGTCCAGCAGCCCCGAGACCTGCTCGGCCCGCTCGTCCACCATGCGCTGCGGCTGGCGCAGGCACGGGCGCGCCAGGGCCGCCGCGAGCCCCCGCTCCTCCCGGTCCAGCAGACCGCGCACGCTGCGCAGCCCGCGCTCGCGCAGCTGCTGGATCCGCACCAGCTCCTCGCCCACGTCCGGCACGATCTTCTTGGCCGCGTCGGTGGGCGTGGAGGCGCGCAGATCGGCGACCAGGTCCAGCAGCGGCGAGTCCGGCTCGTGCCCGATCGCCGAGACCACCGGGGTGGCGCAGGCCGCCACGGCCCGCACCAGCTGCTCGTCGGAGAACGGCAGCAGATCCTCCACGCTGCCGCCGCCGCGCGCCACGATGATCACGTCCACCTCCGGCAGCGCGTCCAGCTCCTGGACCGCCTCGATCACCTGGGGCACGGCGTGGACGCCCTGCACGGCGACATTGCGCACCTCGAAGCGGACCGCGGGCCAGCGCAGCCGCGCGTTCTCCAGCACATCGCGCTCGGCCGCCGAGGCCCGCCCGCAGACCAGCCCTATCAGCTGCGGCAGAAAGGGCAGCGGCTTCTTGCGCTCGGCCGCGAAAAGGCCCTCCGCCGCCAGCGACTTCTTCAGCAGCTCCAGCCGGGCCAGCAGCTCCCCGACCCCGACCGGCCGGATCTCGGTGGCCCGCAGGGACAGCTGGCCGCGCGGCGCGTACCACTCCGGCTTGGCGAGCACCACCACCCGCGCGCCCTCGGTGACCGTATCCGCGACCTTGTCGAAGACGGCGCGGAAGCAGGTGACGGTGAGCGAGATGTCGTACGAGGGGTCGCGCAGGGTCAGAAACACCACCCCGGCGCCCGGGCGCCGGGACAGCTGGGTGATCTGCCCCTCGACCCACACCGCCCCGAGCCGGTCGATCCATCCCCCGATCAGCCGGGACACCTCGCCGACCGGGATCGGCGCCTCAGCGGATGTGTTGACAGCCATGTGCGGGAGCGTATCGGCCGCCGCCGACAATGACCCGGGTCCACGGCCCCCTACCATGGTGAACATGACCGCAACGACAGCCCGCCGGGTCCTGCTCGCGGCCCCCCGGGGCTACTGCGCCGGCGTGGACCGTGCCGTAATCGCCGTCGAGAAGGCCCTGGAGCAGTACGGGGCGCCGATCTACGTGCGCAAGGAGATCGTCCACAACAAGTACGTCGTGCAGACCCTCGAGAAGAAGGGCGCGATCTTCGTCGACGAGACGGAGGAGGTGCCCGAGGGATCCATCGTGATCTTCTCGGCCCACGGCGTCGCGCCCGTCGTCCACGAGGAGGCGCGGCAGCGCCGGCTCGCCACCATCGACGCGACCTGCCCGCTGGTCACCAAGGTCCACAAGGAAGCGGTCCGGTTCGCCAAGGAGGACTACGACATCCTCCTGATCGGCCACGAGGGCCACGAGGAGGTCATCGGCACCAGCGGCGAGGCGCCCGACCACATCACCCTCGTCGACGGCCCGAAGGATGTGGAGAACATCCAGGTCCGCGACGAGTCCAAGGTCGTCTGGCTGTCCCAGACCACGCTCTCCGTCGACGAGACGATGGAGACCGTGGACGCGCTCAAGCAGCGGTTCCCGGGGCTCGTCAGCCCGCCCAGCGACGACATCTGCTACGCCACGCAGAACCGCCAGATCGCGATCAAGCAGGTCGCCGCCGAGGCCGACCTGGTGATCGTCGTCGGCTCCAAGAACTCCTCCAACTCGGTGCGGCTGGTCGAGGTCGCCCTCGGCGCCGGCGCCAAGGACGGCCACCTGGTCGACTTCGCCAGCGAGATCGACGAGGCCTGGCTGGAGGGCGTGACGACGGTCGGCGTGACCTCGGGCGCCTCGGTGCCGGACGTGCTGGTCGAGGGCGTGCTGGAGTGGCTGGCCGAGCGCGGCTTCGGAGATGTCGAGGTCGTCCAGCCGATGCGGGAGAGCCTGACCTTCTCGCTGCCCAAGGAGCTGCGCCGCGACCTGAGGTCCGAGGCCGCGGCCGCGGCGGCGGACGCCACCCCGGCGGCCCCCTCCCGGGACGCGTGAGCGGCCCATCCGGCGGCTCCACCCTCTAGCCTTCTGACCATGCAATCGACGCACTCCGCACCGCAGTCGCAGCCTCAGTCCCAGCCGACAGCCTCCGCCGCCCGGCCGGAGGGTTCCGGCCACCTCACGGGCCATGTCCTGGGCGTGGACATTGGGGGCTCGGGCATCAAGGGCGCCCCGGTGGACCTGGTGCGCGGGGACCTGGCCGAGGAGCGCTTCAAGGTCCTGACCCCGCAGCCGTCCACGCCCGACGCGGTCGCCGACCGGGTCCGGGAGGTCGTCGACTCCTTCAACTGGAGCGGGCGGCCGGTCGGGGTGACCTTCCCGGGCGTGGTGACCAGCGGTACGACGCGCACCGCCGCGAACGTCGACAAGAGCTGGATCGACGTCGACACGGCGGCGCTGCTCGGCGAGCGGCTCGGGTGTCCGGTGACGGTCCTCAACGACGCGGACGCGGCCGGCGTCGCGGAGATGACCTTCGGCGCCGGGCGCGGCCGTACGGGCACGGTCATCCTGCTCACCTTCGGGACCGGCATCGGCAGCGCGGTCTTCACCGGCGGGCGCCTGGTGCCCAACACCGAGCTGGGCCATCTGGAGCTGAGCGGCCACGAGGCGGAGAAGCGGGCCTCGACCAAGGTCAAGGACGACCACGGCCTGACCTGGCACCAGTGGGCGCACCGGGTGCAGAAGTACCTGGAGCACGTGGAGATGCTGTTCTCGCCCGAGCTGTTTGTGATCGGCGGCGGGGTGAGCCGCAAGTCGGAGAAGTTCCTGCCGCTGATCGAGGGGATCAAGGCCGAGATCGTGCCTGCGCAGCTTCAGAACAACGCGGGGATCGTGGGGGCCGCGATGGCCGCCCGGGCCGCGACGGCCGGTCCGGCCGGGGATCCCGGCTCCGCTGCCGCTCCCACTGATGCCGCTGGTTCCGCCGGCTGACCATGGCGCCCTTGCGCGCCAGGACGATCAGCGAGGCCAGCAGAGTTCCGGCGTAGAGCCAGCCGGCGTTCAGCGCCAGTGAGGTGAAGACGCCCATCGCCTGCCCGGCCAGGCCCTCCGACCCGTCGTTGATCGGCAGCAGCCCGAACGTGAACGCGATCGGCGCCCCGACCGGCGCCGCCGCCAGGTCCGCCGGGCGCACCCACAGCCCGCACGCCGTGGACACCAGCAGAAAGACCGTGCCGTAGGCGGTGGTGGAGGCGGAGAACAGCAGCGCGTCCAGGCACCCGAAGGTCAGCAGGGCGACGGTGGCCAGCAGACCCGCGCCGAAGCCGGTCAGGCGCGGGGTGGGATAGCGCAGCCCGGCCACCGCGCGCCGCACGGCCGGCCCGATGCCCGGCCCGCGCCGCCGCGGCGCGGCGGCGGCGGACGACGGCACGCGCCGCTTCGCCTCTCCCGCCCCGCCTTTGTGCCGGTCCCTGCCCGCGTTCCTGCCCGCGTTCCTGTCGTCCGCGTCGTCGTCCGCCGCGGGGCGGGGCGGCGGGGCGGCGTAAGAGCGGCGCGGCGTACGGGTGCTGTATGGCTCCACCCGACCAACGTAGGTCGACGGGCGGCGGGAATCCGGCGTTGGACACGCCCTTCGCAGGACCTTGGCAGTGTGTTCGACCGATTGTCGGTCCGGCCGGGTGACACGGGGCGGCCCCGTAGACTGGTGCATCGGCCCCGCAGCGGGCCTCGTCCCTGTCGTCACATTCTCGCTACGGGAAGTTACGGGAAGTCGCCAACGTGTCGCTCACGATCGGAATCGTCGGTCTGCCGAATGTCGGCAAGTCGACCCTGTTCAACGCCCTGACCAAGAACGACGTGCTGGCGGCCAACTACCCGTTCGCCACCATCGAGCCCAACGTCGGCGTCGTCGGCGTCCCCGACCCCCGCCTCGACACCCTCGCCGGGATCTTCGGCTCGGCCCGCAAGCTCCCCGCCACGGTCGACTTCGTCGACATCGCGGGCATCGTCAAGGGCGCCTCCGAGGGCGAGGGCCTGGGCAACAAGTTCCTGGCGAACATCCGCGAGTCCGACGCGATCTGCCAGGTCATCCGCGCCTTCAAGGACGAGAACGTCGTCCACGTCGATGGCAAGGTCTCGCCCAAGGACGACATCGAGACGATCAACACCGAGCTGATCCTCGCCGACCTCCAGACCATCGAGAAGGTGCTGCCGCGCCTGGTCAAGGAGTCGCGGATCCAGAAGGACAAGCAGGCCCAGGTCAAGGCCGTCGAGGAGGCCAAGGACATCCTCGAGGAGGGCCGCACCCTGTTCTCCGCCGGCATCGTCCAGGGCACCGAGCGCGCCGCCGTCCTCCACGAGCTGCACCTGCTCACCACCAAGCCCTTCCTCTACGTCTTCAACGTCGACGAGGACGAGCTCACCGACGACGCCTTCAAGGAAGAGCAGCGCGCCCTCGTCGCCCCCGCCGAGGCGATCTTCCTCAACGCCAAGCTGGAGGCTGACCTCGCCGAGCTCGACGACGAGGAGGCCCTCGAGCTCCTCCAGTCCGTGGGCCAGGACGAACCCGGCCTCGCCACCCTCGCCCGCGTCGGCTTCGACACCCTCGGCCTCCAGACCTACCTCACAGCCGGCCCCAAGGAGTCCCGCGCCTGGACCATCAAGAAGGGCGCGACCGCCCCGGAGGCGGCCGGTGTGATCCACACCGACTTCCAGAAGGGCTTCATCAAGGCCGAGGTCATCTCCTTCGAGGACCTGGTCGCCACGGGCTCGGTCGCCGAGGCCCGCGCGGCGGGGAAGGCCCGGATGGAGGGCAAGGAGTATGTGATGCGGGACGGGGACGTGGTGGAGTTCCGCTTCAACGTCTAGTTCCTCTCCGAGCTCGCCCCCTGATCGACATTTGCGCAGTTCAGGGGGCGATTCGCTGCGTGGATTCGTGCGTTGCGGCGGAATGTTCAAGGTCGGGGTTCGCGAGATGCGACGCAGCGTTTGTGCAAGTCAGGGCGTTGCCGCCCGACTTGTTGAATCCGGGCGGGGTTTCCGGTTGCTGGATTTTTGCTGGTTCGGTCGGCGTGGCTGAGCGGCCTCTGGGAAGTGAGGCCCCCCATGCCGCCCGGCACGGCAGCTCGCTGCGTTGTCGGAGTCGCCCGCTACGCCGCGGCAGGGGGTGCCTCCCCCAGTTACCGCCGGAAGGTGCCCTGCACCGGACGACGCGGGGACGCACCCCACTTCCCCGATCGCCAACCTGCTGGGGTTCGTCGTCGGCCACGTCCTCTACACCGGACAGCAGACCTTGCCGCATCGGCCACACCGGGATGCTGCAACGGGCCTGGGACAGGGTTCTGGAAACCAAGCCGGTGCTGCTGGTCCTCATCGGCTCGGATCTGTCGATGATGGAGGCGCCGCCCACTCTTCGCGTGCCGGCTGTTGTGCGGGGCGGCCCGGGCTGAGGGCGGCTGCGGTGGCGGTGACGTGCCCGTTGCCTGGCAGCTACTCGCCGAGCTGCTTGGCCGCTCAGGATCTTCAGCTGTCGGTCGCTTGAGTGATCGATGGGCATCATTCGTCCGAATGCCCGCCACCTTGTCGGCTATTTGCCCGCAAGGAGTCCGTCTAAATGACCATCGATCTTGGCGGTAGAGGTTGTCCGCAGTGTTGCGCTCGGGTTCGGCGAGTTCGTTCTGGCCTCGCGGGGAGCCCGGCGTGCTCTGCTGTCCCACGATGTGCGCGAGTTCGCCGAGCCGGACGGTCCTGCCGGTGATCGCCTCGTCCAGCAGGTAGCGGTTACACAGCGCGCACCGTCCGCCGCCATCTCCCGCACGATGCTCGTGCCGTCTTGCGTAGGGCCGAACCGCCCGTCTTTGCGCCGGGCTCTCGATTCACCCTCCAGGCCGAGGCAGCGTGCCTTAGCGTGTTGCGGCATGACGGTGCTGATCATCGGTGGCAGCGGGTTCTTGGGGACGGAGCTGCTGCGCGAGGCGCGCGCCAAGGGCTGGGACACGGCTGCGACGTTCCACTCCCGCCCTGGCGACCCCGCAGCCGCCGCCTGGCACCAGCTGGACATCCGCGATCCCGTACGCGTGGAGGCGGTGCTGACCGTGGTGGCGCCGCACGCGGTGATCAACGTGACCAGCGGCGGGGCGGACTGGAAGGTCACCGCGGACGGTTCCATCCACATCGCCATGGCCATCGCGAAGCTCGGGATCCGTCTGGTGCACGTCTCCAGCGACGCCGTCTTCTCCGGCAGCCGGGTCCACTACGACGAGACCTGCGCCCCAGACCCGATCACGCCGTACGGGGCCGCGAAGGCCGCCGCCGAGACAGCCGTGCGGCTCCTGTGTCCGGACGCGGCCGTCGCCCGCACCTCGCTGATCATTGGGAACGGCCATTCCGAACACGAACGCCTGGCGCACGCGCTGATCGCCGGAACGGGGGAAGGTGTTCTCTTCACCGACGACGTGCGCTGCCCCGTGCACGTCGAGGACCTGGCCGCCGCCTTGTGGGAACTCACGCGATCGGACGGGGCCGGCCTCTTCCACCTTGCCGGCCCCGACGCTCTCAGCCGTTACGACCTCGGTGCGCGCATCGCCCGGCGCGACGGCCTGGACGCATCCCGTCTGCCGTCTGGGCGCCGAGCGGACACGCGCCTGCCCGGGCCACTCGACGTGCGCCTCGACAGCCGCGCTACTGAGCTTCGCCTGACCACCAGGCTCCGTGGTGCCCGGGAGTTCCTTGGCGAGGCGTAGGAGAAGTGCGGGCTCCCCCTGGCGGGCACCGTGATGCTGGCCTTGGCCCCTGCGTGGCACGACCGGCCCGGTGCCGCACGGCCGGAGGGAGGCACCACACTAACATCAATGTTGCTAACGTTGATGTTAGTATCATGGATGGAGGTCGGTAGGCATGGCGGACTTTGTAGGCCGTCGGCAGGAACTGGCGACGTTGGAGCGAGAGCTGCGGAAGGTCGCGGCAGGGGTTGGCGGGGAGCGGCCCGGTCGGTGCGTGATGTTGCGCGGGCGGCGCCGAGTGGGCAAGTCGCGACTGGTCGAGCGGTTTGCGGAGCACTCCGGAGCCCCGTTCCTGTTCTACGCGGCCACTGGTGCGTCCCCCAGGGATGATCTGGCGCGGCTGGCTCGGGACGCCCAGGCATCGACGCTGCCGTTGGCGGGGCTGGTGGCCGCCGCGCGGCCGGAGAGTTGGGATGCCGCGTTCGACGTGCTGGCTGCGGCGCTGCCCGCTGACCGGGCGAGCGTGCTGGTCATCGATGAAGTGCCGTACCTGATGGATACCGGTGGCGCCTTTGAGGGGATGCTGCAGCGGGCCTGGGACCGGGTGCTGGAAACCAAGCCGGTGCTGCTGGTCCTCATCGGCTCCGATCTGTCGATGATGGAGGCGCTGAACAGCTACGGGCGACCCTTCCATCAGCGCGGCCGGGAGATGGTGCTGGGACCACTCAACCCCGCCGAGGTGGGACAGATGCTTGGGCTGGATCCGGCGGAAGCTTTCGACGCTGCGCTGGTCACCGGCGGGCTACCGTTGATCTGCGCGGAGTGGCCGCGTGGCGCGGGGCTGTGGGATTTCCTCGGCGAGGCGCTGAGTGATCCGGTCTCCGCCCTGCTGGTGTCGGCCGAGCGCTCGCTGGCTGCCGAATTTCCGCCGCAGGCCCAGGCGCGTACGGTGCTGGCGGCCATCGGCAGCGGCGAGCGGACCTTCACCAACATCGCCCGTGCGGCCGGCGGAATCGGGGCCACGCCACTGCAGCGAGCGCTGGAGCTGCTGACGGACAAGCGGATCGTCGCCGCGGAGCTGCCCGTATCGCTGCGTCCGTCGAAGGATCGCCGCTACCGGGTGACAGATCCCCACCTGCGGTTTTGGCTGCATCTGCTCGGCCCGTCCATGGAGGAGATCGAGCGGGGGCGGGGCGATCTGACCCTGGCGCGCATCCGGGAGAACTGGACCAGCTGGCGCGGCCGGGCCGTCGAGCCCCTTGTCCGTGAGGCCCTGGCACGGATACTGCCCGATGACCGGCTGCCCGCGGCCCCCGCAGTGGGCGGCTACTGGACCCGCACCAACGACGTCGAGATCGATATCGTCGGGGCGGATCGCGCCCCAATTGCCAAGGAGCTGCTCTTCGTCGGCTCCATCAAGTGGCTGGAGCAGTCGCCCTTCGACCGGCACGACCTGGCAGCTCTTCATCGACACCGGGCCGCTCTCACCGACGAACCCGTTCCGGTGATGGCGGTCTCGCGAAGCGGCGTGGACTCTCTGGGCCTCGATGCCGCATACGGCCCCGGCGATTTGCTCACCGCCTGGCCGTTGTGAGTGGCGGGCTGCGAGGCGCGGGGATGGTCCCACGCGAGGCTGCCAGTCGGTCGTACGCTCAGTTGCTGGGAACGGTCCGTCGTCGCAGCCGTTTCGCCGGGGACATCGCCGCTGTTGCGTGAGCTGCGCGACGGTGGCGATCGCCGACAGCCGGATACGTGCTGGATCGGGCGCCACCGGGGGACGTTTCCGCAGGTCACTGCGGAGTCGTCGATGTTCCGCTTCAACGTCTAGTTCCTCCCCGAGCTCGCCCCCTGATCGACATTCGCGCAGTTCAGGGGGCGATTCGCTGCTTGGATTCGTGCGTTGCGGCGGAATGTTCAAGGTCGAGGTTCGCGAGATGCGACGCGGTGTTTGTGCAAGTCAGGGCGTTGCCGTCCGACTTGTTGAATCCGGGCGGGGTTTCCGGTTGCTGGATTTTTGCTGGTTCGGCCGGCGTGGCTGAGCGGCCTCGGGGGAGTGAGGCACGCCCCCACGCCGCCCGGCACGGCACCTCGCTGCGTTGTCGGAGTCGTGCGCTACGCCGCGGCAGGGGCACGCAGACCTTGCCGCATCGTCCTCGCGTGCCGACTGTTGTGCGGGGCGGCCCGGGCTGAGCTGCGGTGGCGGTGACGTGCCCGTTGCCTGGCAGCTGCTCGCCGAGCTGCTTGGCCGCTCAGGGTCTTCAGCTGCTGGTCGCTTGAGTGATCGATGGGCTATCGTCCGTCCGAATGCCCGCCGCCCTATCGGCTGTTTGTCCACAAGGGGTCCCTCTAAATGACCATTGATCTTGGCTGTGCTGGCACTCTGTGATGCATGGCAACTCGCAATGATCTGGTTCGGCGCCATGCCGAGAGCCTTGTCGCGGAAGCGCTCGATGACACACGCGTGGTGCTGGTCAACGGCGCCCGTCAGGCGGGGAAGTCGACCTTGACCCGCCTGACCGCCGCGCGTCGCCGCGACCCCGTCCTGCGTCTGCTCGACGACGCGGCGACCCTGCGTGCCGCGATGGACGATCCCACGGGATTCGTCGAGCACGACTCGATGATGCTCATCGATGAGATCCAGCTTGCGCCGGAACTCCTCCGTGCGATCAAGGTGGCCGTCGACCTCGATCCGACGCCGGGGCGCTTCCTGCTGACCGGATCCTCGCGGATCCTTGCCATGCGGACGCTGCCGGATGCGCTGCCCGGCCGTATGGAGGTCATCGAACTGTGGCCGTTCTCGCAAGGGGAGATCAGCGGCGGTCGGGACCGGTTCGTCGACGCGGCGTTCACTCACGGCCCCGGCCTCAGCCGCACCTCCGCTCTGCGTAAGCGCGACTATCTGGACCGCGCGGTCGTCGGTGGATTCCCCGAGGCCGTCAAGCGCACGTCCCGGCGCCGGACCGCTTTCTTCAACGCCTATCTTTCGACGCTTGTCGAACGTGATGTGCTGGAGCTCGCCAGTATCGAGCGGCACGGCGGGATCCTGAAACTCCTCGGTCTCCTTGCCGGGCGGACTGGAGGGCTGCTGGTCCCTGCGGCGCTCGCCACCGCCTCGGGTATTCCCCGCACCACGCTGGTGCGCTACCTGGAACTGCTTACCTCAGTCTTTCTGATCAAGACCATTCCGGCCTGGACCTCCGGGCTGACGGGAAGGACGGTGGGGACTGGCAAACTCGCCTTCGTCGACACCGGGATCGCCTGCCATCTGACGGGCCAGGACGCCGCCCGGCTCGCTGAGCCCGACGGCGCGGCCGGTGCCATGTTGGAGAACTTCGTCGTCATGGAACTCGCCCGCCAGCTGACCTGGTCCGAGCAGCAAGGCCGCCTCTTCCACTATCGGACCAAGGACAAGGTCGAGGTAGACGCGGTCATCGAGACGCCGCGAGGCGACGTGATCGGCATTGAGGTCAAGGCCGGGGCCACCGTGCGCACCGAGGACCTCTCGGGGCTGCGCAATCTCGCCAACCTGCTCGGGGACCGGTTCGTCGCCGGCTACGTCCTCTATACGGGGCAGCAGACCTTGCCGTTCGGCGACCGGATCCGGGCTCTGCCCATGGACGCCCTGTGGCAGCTGAGCCCCTGACGGGCGGTGGGGCCGGTGGGGTGACCCAGCGATTCCATGCCTGTTGCTGGATCGGCGCTGGATGGTCCGGCCGGATTTGCCGTTTCCGCAGGTGACTGCGCTGTTCCCGACGTTCCGCTTCAACGTGTAGCGGGGCCTCTTCCGGCAGGTCGACCGGCCCTTCCCGGCCGATGCGAGCGCACTCGAGACTCGCATCGGACAACTGCCCCTGACGTAGCACGGCGGCTCAGTCACCACGCCTGGCAGTCCTACTCGTCTTCGGCGACCTGGATGATCGTCTTGCCGGGGGTGCGCTTTTCGGGCGCGAAGGCGGCGGCCGCCTCCTGTAGCGGCCGTACCGCTCCGACGATCGGCTTGAGCCGCCCCTCGCGCAGCCGCTGCGCCAGGTCGGCGAGGCGGACCCGGTCGGGTTCGACGACGAAGAAGACCGCGCGTCCGTCCGTGGGGTGGACGGTGACCGGCTCCGCGATGGTGACCAGCGTGCCGCCGGCCCGCACCAGCGCCGTGGAGCGCTCCAGGATCTCGCCACCGATCACATCGAGTACGACGTCCACCTCGCCGATGTCCTCCAGGCGCTCGGCGTGCAGGTCCATGAACGTGTCCACGCCGAGTTCCAACGCGGTGCCCCGGTCGTCGGCGCGGCCGGTGCCGAACACCCGGGCGCCCACCTCGCGGGCGAGCTGCACGGCGAGGGAGCCGACGCCGCCCGCGGCGCCGTGGATCAACACGGTCTGTCCGGTGGTGAGGCGGCCGTGGTCGAAGAGGCCCTGCCAGGCCGTGAGTCCGGAGATGGGCAGGGCGGCGGCCGTGGTGTGGTCGACGTCGGCGGGGAGCGGGGCGAGGTTGCGGGCCTCGACTGCGGTGTACTCGGCGAGCGAGCCGTTGCGGGCCCAGTCGGCGAGCCCGAAGACACGCTGGCCGACGGTCAGGCCGGTGGTGCCGTAGCCGAGCTCGGTGACCACACCGGACAGTTCGTGGCCGGGCACGGACGGCGTACGGTCGCGGCCGGCCCGGTCGGTCCAGGTGCCGGGCCAGGTCAGCTCGCCCGGGGTGAAGCCGGCGGCGTGCACGCGGACGATCACGTCGTTCTCGGCGGCGTGCGGGTGGGGCAGCTCGGTCAGGGTGAGGCCGCCGATGCCGGCGTCGCGGTCCTGGACGGTGATGGCTCGCATGGATTCCTCAGGCGTGGGGGGCGGCGGGCAAAGGCCCTGGCGGTCGATGTGCGTCGGCTGTGATCGCATTTTCGGCGATATGGGCGAAGCATCCCAGATGTCTGGTCCAATCCCGTGCCATCCTGCTGGGTCATTTGCCGGGCTACGGCAGCTGCGGCGTCCTGGCCGAAATCGGCCAGTCGAGGATGGCGGCGCGGGAGTGTCCTTGTCGTACCCGTTTGTGCCCGGATGCAGGGTCCACGCCGAGCGCGAGGTTGTGGGGATTCCCCCGATGTCGGCACCGGCACTCCGCGGCCACGATGCACATGGCGCCGCCGCGCCGCCTCCCGGGCCGCTCGCCTCAGCCGTGGACCCCGACAGGCACCAGCGGTGACGCCCTCCCGTCGAACCGGACAGAAAGCCGTCCCGTGCTCACCTTTCCGTTGCACAGCCTCGTGCGCTCCGTCCTCGTCGAACTGGGCGAGGGCGAGTGGACGGTCGAGGAGACCGACACCTGGTGCCATGTCAGTCCGCCGACCGGCCGGGCGCGGATCCAGGGCTGGAAGCTCCATGTCTCGGCGACACCGCTGTCAGTGCCGCATGTCCTGCACCGTGCGGCCGAGGTGCTCGTCGCCGCGGGCTGCTCCTTCAAGTTCGCGGGCAGTCTGCGGCTTGTCGACGAGATGACGTCGGCCGGTTACGACCGTGCTCAGTGCGGCAAGATCATCACCGCGTATCCCCGCGACGACGACCAGTTCAGGTCGCTGGCCGAGGAACTCGACGCGGCTACGGCCGGCCTGCCGGGGCCGGCGATCCTCTCCGATCGCCCGTACCGCAAGGGCAGCCTGGTCCATTACCGGTACGGGGCGTTCCGCGGGAAGCCGGTCCTGACCGACGACGGCTCGTACGAGGCGCGGATCGAGGCGCCCGACGGCACCTTGGTGACCGACCACCGCAAGGCGTGGTTCGCCCCGCCCGAGTGGGCGGCCCTGCCGCTCGCCGGGCCGCCGGGGCGGGCGGCGAAGCCTCCGGCCGTGCCCGGGCCGGTGCTGCTGGACGGCCGGTTCGAGGTGCGCGAGGCGATCCGCCACTCCGCGCGCGGTGGTGTCTACCGGGCGCTGGACCGCAAAACCGGGCGCGAGGTGGTCGTCAAGCAGGCGAGAGCTCACGTGGGCGGCGGCCTGACCGGGGAGGACGCCCGGGTGCTGCTGCGCCGTGAGGCCCGGAACCTGTCCGAACTGGCGAGTGTGTGCCCCGAGTTGGTGCACGAGTTCGAGCAGGACGGCCACGCGTTCCTTGTCGAGGGCCTGGTCGCGGGGGAGCCGCTCGCGCAGTGGGTCCGCACGCGCGAGGTGGAGGCGCCGGACGACAGTGGAATGGTCCCCGCCGAGGCCGTCGCGCTCGCGGCGGACCTGACCCGGCTGCTCGTCGAGGTGCACGGCCAGGGTCTCGTCTACCAGGACTTCACGCCCAACAACGTGATGGTCACTCCCGAGCGGCGGCTGGTGCTGATCGATCCCGAGTGGGTCACCGCCCCCGGAACGTGGATCACGCGAGCGATGACTCCCGGCTTCGCCTCCCCGGAGCAGTTCGCCGGGCCGCGCTACGGTCCCGCCTTCGGTCCGGAGTCGGATCTCTACTCGCTCGGCACGGTGCTGTGCTACGTGGCCACCGGTGTCGCACCCGTCTTCGCGGCGGACGAACCAGATCTCCGCACACACAGCGAACGGATCCGCTCCCTGCTGGAGGCGGTCACCGCGGAGCGCCCCGCGGCGCGGCTGCTGGCGCCTGCCGTGGTCGGCCTCACGCGGGAAGACCCGGCCCGGCGCTGGAGCGTGCGACGCGTCCAGGACTTCCTGGACGGCCTGGGCGAGCCAGGGACCGTCCGCGACACCGGCACCCGGCCGCCCGGGCGGGCCGAGTGGCTGCGGCTCGTCGACGACGGGCTCACGTACGTGCTGCGCACCATGGCGGACCCGGCCGACGGGCCGAAGCGGCTGTGGCCTGCCGGGCCCTTCGGCGACAAGGCCGACCCGTGCGCCGTTCAGCACGGGGCGGCGGGTGTCCTGGGGACCCTCGTCCGCGCCGACGAAGCGCTGGACCGGGGCGACCTGCGGGACGCGATCGCGCGGGTCGTCGAATGGATCGACACCACAAGCGCCGATGTGCCTCGCGTCCTTCCCCGGCCTCTACTTCGGCCGCTCGGGTGTCGCCTGGGCGCTGTACGACGCCGCGCGCCATCTCGGCGACACCGGCCTCGCCGACCGCGCCGCCGAACTCGCCCTGTCCGTCCCCGTGTCCTGGCCCAACCCGGACGTGTGCCACGGGGTCGCCGGAGCCGGTCTCGCCCAGCTGCGCTTCTGGTACCGCACCGGGCGGGAGGAGTTCCTGGAGCGTGCGGTGGAGTGCGCGGACCGTCTGGTGGCTGTCGCGGAGACCACGGCACGGGGGGTTGTGTGGCCGGTACCGGACGACTTCGACTCCGCGCTGGCCGGTGCCCGCCATCTCGGCTTCGCCCACGGTGTGGCCGGCATCGGAGCCTTCCTGCTGCACGCGGCGCACGAGACCGGAGACCAGCGGTACGCCGACCTGGCCACCGCCGCGGGGCAGACCCTGGTGGCCGAGGCGGAACGCGGTCCCTGGGGCGCCCGCTGGCGCTCCGACGTGGCGCAGGAGCCCGGCACGGGGCTGCTCTACCACTGGTGCAGCGGCTCCTCGGGCGTCGGCACGTTCCTGCTGAGCCTGGCGTCGGCCACCGGCGACGACGCCTGCCTGGAGCTGGCGAAGGAGGCGGCCGCGGCCGTCCACCGGGTCCGCTGGTCCGCGCCCACCGCCGCCTGCCACGGGCTGGCCGGCGACGGCGAATTCCTGCTCGACCTCGCGGAGGCGGTCCCCGACGGACCGTACCGCCGCTGGGCCGAGGACCTGGCCGGTGTGCTGTACCAACGGCACACCGTTCGGGACGGCCTGCTCGTCATCCCCGACGAGACGGGCGCCACGCTCCGGGCCGACTACCAGACCGGCCTGGGCGGCCCGGTCCAGTTCCTGCTGAGGCTCGCACACGGCGGCCCGCGCCCCTGGATGCCGCGGTCCTGACCTCGGTGATCACACCCACTCCGACGACCGACAAGAGACAGAGGAAGAGGAAGAGACATGGACATCGATCTCGACGCGTTGCAGCTCCTCCCCGCCGCGGAGACCGCCGCCATCTGCTGGTTCACCTGCCTCGGCAGCTGCAACGGCTTCACCTGCGACGGCACCTGCGGGCGTACGGACGCGTGACGCACCGCAACCCCGCTCAAGTTCACCTCCGAAAGGCCTCGCACATGGACATCGACATCGACGCGCTCCAGCTCCTCTCGGGAGAGGAGACCGCCGCCGTCTGCACCGCCACCTGTGCCGACACGTGCCACCAGGGCGGCACCTGCACCCAGACGTCCGGCTGACGTGTCCCGGCGTCCGATCGGAAGGCCGGCACGGCCTTGGGACAACCACTTTGGAAAGGCGACGACATGGAATTCGATCCCGACGCGCTCCAGCTCCTGCCCGCTCCCGGCCAGGTGGAGGGCGCGCCCACGACCTGCGGGGGGATCACCTGCGACACCGGAGCCACCTGCGGCGTCACCTGCCCGGTGACCAACTGACCTGACGTCCGTATCCATGGCCGACTGAGAGGAACCACCGTGCCGGAACCGCAGGACGAGGCCGTGACGCAGCCGTCCTCCGCACGCCCCGCCCCCGGGCGGGGGCTGCCCGGAGTGACGCTGGAGCGGGGACGCGTGCTGTTCGTGTCCTCCGGCGCCATCGGCGTCACCGCCCTACCCGAATGGGCCATGGCCCTGCGGTTCCGGTACGGCTGGTCCGTCCGCGTCTGCCTCACCTACTCGGCCGACCGGCTCGTGTCCAGGAGCGCGCTTGCCGCCGTGACACAGGCACCCGTCGAAGGCCCCGACTGGTCCACCGAGCGGGGCGTCGTACCCCACCAGGAGCTGGCCGAGTGGCCGGACCTCGTGATCGCCGCCCCGGCCACCACCAACTTCGTCGCGAAGTGTGCGGCCGGGATGGCCGACAGCCTCGCCCTGACCACCGTTCTGTGCACGAGAGCACCGGTACTGATCGCACCGAGCATTCCGGAGAATGCCCTGGCCCGTCCGGCGGTGCAGCGCAATCTGCGGCTCCTGAAGGAGGACGGCTACCACGTGGTGCCCATGAGCCCCGCGGTCTCGGCCCACCGCGGCACCGTCAGCCCGTCCGGTATGCCCGGCCTGCCGGCGATCCTGAACACCGCCGCCCGCGTGCTGGACAAGCGGGGGCACAGCGGCGCCGTCGATGCGAAGAAGCAGCCCGTTGCCTGAGGTTCCCGCCGCTGCGGCCATCCCCTCCGGCCGTTCCCTGCTGTGGGATGCCGCCCGTGAGACACGAGGTCGGCTCACGCTGCTCGCCGTACTCATGCTGGTGCGCAGCGCCACCGCCCTCGCCGCGCCCGCCCTGCTCGCGGTCGCGGTCAACGGGGTCCTGCACGGCTCGAGCGACCCCGGCCCCGCGACGCGGTGGGCGGCGGTGGTGACGCTCGGCGCTCTCTGCGAGACCGTCATGATGCCGCTGGGCGCCTCCGGCGCCGCCCGCGGCGCCCGACGGCTGCGCATGCGCCTGGCCCGGCATCTCATCGGCCTCGGAGCCCGACAGCCCCAGCCACACGGCGAGTCCGTCACCCAGATCACCCAGGCCGCCGCCCAGGCCGGCATGCTGCCGATGGCTCTCGCGCAGTCGGCGGTGACACTGACCGGTTCGCTCGCCGCACTCGCCTGGCTGTGGACCACGGACTGGCGCTCCGCCCTCGCCTTCAGCCTGGCGGCCCCGATCACGGTCGTCATCGCCCGCCGGTTCATCGGCCGGGTCACGCGGACCCACTCCGCCTACCTGGCCGCGCAGGCCGAGATCGCCAACCGGCTCCTCGCGGCGCTCTCCGGCGCCCGGACCATACGCGCCTCCGACACACTCGACGCGGAACGGGCGCGTGTGCTGCGGCCGCTGCCGGACCTGTCGGCCGCGGGGTGGCGGATGTGGCGACTACAGCGGGGCACCGTATGGAAGTTCGGCCTCCTGCTGTCGCTGACCGAGGCCCTCGTCCTGGCGGTCGCCGGACTCGGCGTCACCCAGGGCCGCTTGTCCGCCGCGCAGCTGCTCGCCGTCACCGGCTACCTGCAACTCGCCTTCCAGGCACTCCAGCAGATCGACACGCAGCTCATGCTGGCCCAGGCCAGCGCCGCCGCACGCCGCTTGGCAGCCGCACTCGCCACCCCACCCCAGGCCTACGGCCAGGGAAAGGCCGCGGCCCCGACCGCCGCCCAGGGCGCGCTGAGCCTGCGCAAGGTCACCGTGCGCCGGGACGACGAGGTCCTGCTGGACGGCATCGACCTCGACATCCCGGCCGGCGTCTCGGCCGCGCTCGTGGGCCGCACAGCCTCCGGCAAGAGCCTGCTCGCCGGCCTGCCCGGCCGGCTCACCGAACCGGACGAGGGCGATGTGCTCCTCGACGGTGTCCGGGTGCGCGAGCTGACGGCCGCCGAACTGCGCCACGCCGTCGCCTACGCCTTCGAACGCCCGGAACTCATCGGAACCACACTGCACGACACCATCGCCTACGGCCGCCCGGACACCTCCCGTGCGGCAGTGGAACGGGCCGCCCAGGTCGCGCGCGCGGACGGCTTCATCCGGCGCCTGCCCGACGGTTACGACACCCTGCTGGCATCCGCCCCCATGTCCGGCGGCGAACGGCAACGCGTCGGCCTCGCCCGGACCCTGACCCGCGACGCGCTCGTCTACGTCCTCGACGACGCCACCTCCGGCCTCGACACCGTCACCGAGGCCGAGGTCAGCGCGGCCGTCACCAGCGCCCTGGCCGGCCGGACGAGACTCGTCGTGGCCCACCGCGTCACCACCGCCGCCCGCTGCGATCTGGTCGTATGGCTCGCAGACGGCCGTGTCCGCGCGGTGGCCCCGCACACCGAACTCTGGCCGGACCCCGCCTACCGGGCGGTGTTCGCCATCGCCGAGGAGGATCCGTCGTGACCGAGATCGCCGACTGGCGTCCCGGGCTGCGCCTGCTGCGCTCCGCACTGCGCGACACCGGCTCCCCGGCGCTGCGCCTCGCCGCCTGGTCGGCCGTGGAGGCGGCGCCGGCGCTGGCCTCCGGCTGGGTGCTGGCGCGCGCCCTGGACCAGGGATTCCTGAACGGACGCCCGGCCACGGGCCTCGCCTGGCTGGCCCTGTTGGGTGTGCTCTACACCGTCCGGGCCGCGGCCGAACGCGCCGCCTTCGACCCGCTGGCCCACATCGTCGAACCGCTGCGCGACGAACTCGTGCGGCGGCTCGTGCACGGCACGCTGTATGCCGCCGTTCACCGCGTCCGCACCGCCGACGCGACCGATGTGTCACGGCTGACCAGCCAGGTCGACGCGGTGCGCGGCATCGTCGGTGCCCTGCTGCGCACGGCCCGGCCCCTGGCCGTGACGCTGATCGCGGCACTCACCGGCCTGGCCGTGCTGGATCCGCTCCTGGCCGTCGTGGTCGGGGTGCCCCTCGCGGCGGCCGTCGCCGTGTTCCTGGTGAGCATGCGCGCGGTCACCCGCCGCCGACAGCTCTATCTGGCCGCCGAGGAAGAGGTGGCCGCCGTCACCGGGGCGGTCCTCGCCGCCGGGCGGGACATCACCGCACTGGGCGCGGAGGAACGGGCGGCCCGTGATGTCGAGCGCGCGGCGGACGCCTCCGTGACGGCCACCTCGGCGGTGGCACGGGCCGGCGCCGTCCGCACGCCGGTCATCCTCCTCGGCGGCCACCTGCCCGTCCTGCTGATGCTGCTGACCGGACCGGCCCTGGTACAGCGCGGTGGGATGTCGGCGGGCGCGGTCGTCGGCGCCGTCATGTACGTCACGATGTACCTGATTCCCGCCCTCGAGCTGATGACCGGCTCGGTCGCCGGCTACTGGAGCCAACTGCGCGTCCTGACCGCCCGGCTGGCCGCGGCCTCGGACACACCGGACGAGCCCGCACCCCTTTCGGCGGCCGAGGAGCCGCGGGAAGGAGACCTGGAGGTCCACCATCTGACCTTCGCCTACGGGCCGCACGCCGAACCGGTGCTGCGCGAGCTGAACCTCACCGTCCCGTCCGGCGACCATCTCGCGATCGTCGGCCCCAGCGGCGTCGGCAAGTCGACGCTCGCCGCACTGCTCGTCGGCGTCGAGGCACCCCTCCACGGCACGGTGACCATGGCCGGGCAGCCCGTGAAGGCGGGCCGGGTGGCCCTGCTGCCCCAGGAGGCGTACGTGTTCCCCGGCACCGTCGCCGACAACCTCCGCTATCTCGCTCCCGACCTGGGCACGGAGGCGCTGGACCGGGCCGTGGAAGCGGTCGGGGCGCGGGAACTCATCACCCGCCTCGGCGGATACCACGCCGAGATCACCGATCCGGCCGGCACGCTCTCCAGCGGGGAACGTCAACTCATAGCGCTGGTGCGCGTGTACGCCTCACCGTCCGCCGTCGTGGTCCTGGACGAGGCGACCAGCCACCTCGACATGGCGGCGGAGGCCGTGGCGGAGACGGCCTTCGCGGCCCGCCCCGGGGCACTCATCGTGATCGCCCACCGCCTGACCAGCGCCGCCCGCGCCCGGCGCGTCCTGCTCCTCGACGGCGAACACCCCGTCCTCGGCAGCCACACCGAACTCGGCGCCACCAGCCCGGCGTACGCGGCACTCGTCGGCCACTGGACGGCACAGGCACCGCGACCCGCCGCACGACCGTGATCAGCCGCGTCCGGCCCAGCCTCGTGCGGCCCCGCCTGCCGCGGCGGCCAGGGCCGTCCGGGACCGTACGCCGGTCTTGCGGAAGATACGGGTGAGATGCGCCTCGACGGTCTTCACGGAGATGACGAGCGTGTCCGCGATGTCACGGTTCGGCAGGCCCAGCCGGACCATCCCGACGATCTCCGACTCCCGGGCCGACAAGGCGGACGTCAAGGCGGCGTCGGCCCTGGGCCGGCGCCCACCGATCGCACGCTGCTGGTCGATGGCCGCACGCCGGAGCCACGCGGACCCCGTCGCCACGGCCAGCGCCTTGGCGCGGCCCGCCTCCTCCGCGGCCTCCGGCAGCCGGCCGGCGCGGGCCAGCCGCTGGGACAGCAGGAGGCGGGTACGGCACTCCCACAGAGCCATGCCCTGGCCGGCGAAACCCGATACGGCCTCGTTCAGCAGCCCCAGCGCGCTGTCGTCATCGGCGGTATCCGCCCGGGCACACAGGTCATGGGCTTCGCGTCCGGGTGCGTTTTCGGTGCGCATGTCGTTTCCGCGGCCCGGCACATCGGGGACGCCTTCGGGCGGCACAACGGCCCACCACAGCCGCTCGGGGGCGGGCATGGCCGATGTCATCGCCACGGTCGCCGTCCCCCGGCGGCCGTCGCGCCACGCGAGGACCGACGAGCGCAGCAGACGGGCCGGACCGGCCAGGTCGGGACGGTGCAGGGTACCCGCGCGTGTCTCGCAGTCCTCCGCCGTCCGCAGCGCCTCCTCCAGCCGCCCCAGGGCGAGCAGCGCCCACCCGTGCCCCAGCAGGAGCCGGGGCAGCAGCCCGGACCGTCCGGCCCGGCGCGCCGCCCGGCTCCCCCGGGCGAAGAGGCCGGCGGCGGCCGGGAAGTCCTCGGCGAAATTCGCCGCCCAGCCCAGCCGTACGACCGTCTCCAGATGCTCTGCCAATGCCGTGCCGTCCAACCCGTGCAAGAAGGCCCCCGCGGCAGCCGCTCCCGTGCGGTAGGTGGTGGAGTGATCGGCCATGGCACCGGCCAGCGCCACCACGGCCGCCGCCTCCGGTCTCGTGTCCTCGGCCAGCAGCCTTCGTACGGTGGGGATTTCACTGCGGACGGCAGCCATGAGAGCGAGCCGCAGACGCAGGGGAGGGGCCATGTCCTCGGAAGCGGCCCGCAGACCCCCGGCGAGGAGCTCACGTGCCTCGTCATGCCTGCCCAGGTCGATGGCCAGACGGGCACGGAGATCGGCCATGACGGTGGGGTCTTCCAGAGCACCGAGTTCCGGCAGCAGTTCGCGGCGCGCGCGATGATCCCCGGAGTGCTCCGCCGCCTGCCAGAGGGAGACCGCGAGTCGACGGCGCAGCGAGGACGGCACGTCGAACGGCGCGATCCGACGCGCGGCGCGCAGCCATTCCACGGCACGTTCCGGGGACGAGCCGATAGCGCGGTCCGCCGCGTCGGCGAGCAGCCGCACCGCCGGCAGGTCGCCGGGCGCGGCGGACCGGGTGACATGTACGGCCCGTTCGACGGGATCGGCACCGGCCTCGTGCAGCACCTCGGCGGCCCGGGCGTGCGCGGCGATCCGGGCGCCGGGCGGGATCCGGGCGTACACGACAGCCCGCACAAGGGGGTGGCGGAACCGGAACAGCGGTGTGCCGACGATATGGGCGCTGATGATGCCGCGCTCGACGAGGGCGTCCAGCGCCGGGAGCACGGCGGCCACCTCACGGCGGGCCACGGTGGCGACGAGCGTCACATCGAAGGGGTCTCCCAGTACGGCCGCGGCCGAAGCGAGCTCACGTTCGTCCGGGCTGAGCCAGGCGGGCTCCCGGGCGTGCTGGGAAAGCGGGGCGGCGAACAGGCCGGTCCGTGCCAGTGCGCGCAGTTCGAGGTCGCTGAGCGAGGCCAGGGTGGGCAGCCAGCCCGGAAGGCCGCGGGTCAGCTCGTACAGCAGACAGCGGCGCTCGACGGACAACCCCGAGCCGAGCAGCCCGGCGAACTGCTCCCGGGTCAACGGCGCGGTCCCGATGCGGTACGCCCGCTCGCTGACGGGCTGTTCGGGCAGGACGGTGCGGGCGACGACGGCGGAGGCCGGCGGCACCGACACGGGGAGGGCGCCGGCCAAGCCGTTGTCGTCGAGACAGACGAGGGCGCGTGCGTCCGCCGGGGCGCCTGACGGATTCCACACGACAGCCAGTCCGCGCTTCTGCGCCTGTGCGGCCAGTTGCTTCAGCATCCGTGTCCGGCCGCTGCCTGGCTCGCCGGCTATCTGGATCTCGCACACCGCGGGTGTTTGCGGCCGGAAGGCCTCGGCGATGGCCTGGTCCAGCACGGCGGTCACATCGTTCATGGGATCAGCCAGACAAGTCTCGACGCGGACCGACAGCCAGCGACGCGGTGGTGTGCGTCACTGGGCTGGTCGGCTGTTCGGCGGGCTGTCAGCAGACGACGACGCTCGTGTTGCTCTCGCAGCCGAGGGCGATGCTCATGCTGCTCGCGGCGACGAGGCCTTCTTCGTCCGGACCGTTGTCGGTGTTGAGATCCTGAAGTTGCAGAATCTGCGGCATGGCGTATTCCTTAATGGGACGAGCGCTGCTGATCGCGCCGGACCCTCGGGCACCAGGCCTTGTCCGGCGGTGTGTGACGCCTGCGGCGGGGCGGGGAACAGCACCGATGTGCGGCTCCGCCGCGTGGCTTCGGCGGGGGTGGGGAGGTGTCGGGCACCTGACACCTCCCCACCGATGGTGCGACGCTGTCGGGCCGGCGTTACTAGCAGACGATGAGGCTCAAGTTGCTGTCGCAGGCGAAGCCGCTGAGCGAGCTCCAGGCCTCGACGCCGTCCTCGTCGTGCCCCTGGCTGGTCTCGAGCTCCTGAAGCTCCAGGATCTGAGGCATGGTGGTGTTCCTTTCATCGATGGGATGGTTGGTGACCCCGGCCGACAACAGACGCGGCCGGGAGCTTGTGGGGTCTCATGCGGGGACCGCGTCCACGGTGAAGAAGGGATTCGGGGCGGGATCGAGCAGTTGGCTGAGGAAGAGCAGCACTCCCGATGAACCGCTCCAGAGTTCGGCGCTGAACCGGAGCGTCTGGTCGCCCAGGAAACGCGTACCGTCCGCGTGCGGAACGGCGTGTGTGTACAACGCCTGTGCGACGCGCAGGGCCGCCTCCCGGGCTTCGGTGTCGCCGGTGAGACGGGCGTGCTCGGCCAGGACCAGGCCGAGACCCGAGAGCCCTTGGTACAGCCCGGGCATCGCGGTGAACCTCGAGTCGAGCCGGGCGAGCAGCCTGGGCAGATCCCCGGCCAGCCGTTCGTCATCCACGGCGGCGGCATATCGGGACACCGCGAAGGTGACTCCGGCGGTACCGCTGTACATGTACGGCATGGCGCGGCGGTCGGCCGTGGAGACCGGGAAGGACAGGTCGGGAGCGAGCGGGTCGGAGGCACGGTCGAGTTCCGCATGGAGCAGGCGCATGCCACGGGTGAGCGGGCCGCTGTCCCCGGTGACATGGGCGAGTTGCTGCAACATCAGGGCGATGCCGCTCCGGCCGTGCAGGAGGCCGACCGCGTCGTCGGGACCGAGGTACGGGGTGAGCTCGCTGTCCGGTGGCAGCGCGGCCGCGATGGCCAGGGCTCGGTCGAGGTGACGCTCGTCGGCTGTGTGGCGGTACAGGGCGAGATGGGCCATCGCGATACCGGCCGAGCCTTCGGACAGGGTGGCGCTCCGCGCGGCGAGGGGATGCGGGGTGGCTGTGGAAAGCAGGTCGGCCGCTTCCTCGATCAGGCCGTGGTCCGCGAGGACCCACGCGATGCCCGACAGGCCGACGTGCAGGCCGGGTGGCAGAGTCGGCGCGGCCGAGAGAGCGTCGCGCCGCAGCCGCTCCAGCGCCCCCTCGGGCAGCGGCCGGCCGGCCCGGGTCAGGGCGTGCAGGACACCTGCCGACCCGTAGGCCACGCACAGCGTGTTGGCCAGGTACCCCTCCGGGACGGTGGGGAACACTCGCTCCGAGTGGCCCGGATCGGCCATCGCGACGAGGGCGTCCGCGGTGCTTTCCCGCAGTGCGGCCAGATGCGTGAGCGGGTCGCTTTCCACGTCCGCGGGCGTGGGGAGCGAGGGGCTGTCGGACGGGGTGTGATAGCGGGTGGCGTGCGTCCACAGAGAGTCCGGTACCGGCGCCGTCTTCTCGATGCCATGACGCAGATGTGTCAGAACGTCGGGGTTGCGGTGGGCGACCAGGTTCAGCGGGAAGATCAGGAACTCGGCGATTCCGCTCAGCCCGTAGTGGTCGTAGATCTCGGGATCCGCGCCGGTCAGGCTGCGGGGCGGGCTGAATCCGGGCGTGCCCATGGGAGCGAAATCGCTGCCGATGCGCGCTGCCGCCTCGAAGTCGATCAGCCGGACCGCGCCGTCGTCGGTCGCCATCACGTTGCCGGGGCTGACGTCGACGAATACGAAGCCGAGGGAATGGAGTCTGTCGAGGGCCCCTTGGGTCTCCGTGAAGACCCGTTCGCACCGCGCGAAGTAGTCGGCGAAGTCATCGTGCGTCGGTGCCGTTCTGATGCTCGGATTGTGGGCGACTGTCCACGCGTTCAGGGTGCGGCCCTCGATGAACTCCGTGACCAGGAACTCGTGCTCCCACTCCCGGAAGTACGCGATCGGTTCGGGTACGAGCCCGGGGGCGGCGGCGTGCAGGGCTTTGAGGGTCTCCCACTCGGCCCGCAGCCGCTCGGGCGCGGTGGTGTTGCCCGCACTCACGCCGGTGTGCGGCCGTGCCTCCTTGATGAACACGCTGCGGCCGGTGCTGTTCTCGCGCCCCCGGTAGGCGCCTCCGCCGTTGCTGGGCCGCAGCACGGCCTCGAAGGTGAACCCGCCGAAGGACAGCTCGTCGGAGGGGGCGGAAACGGATTCCGCGAAGGGGTCTTCTATGCCGGCCGGCAGGTGGAACGACACCCCGCGCTGGTCCTCGACCAGGTTTCCGTGGCCGTCACGGACGAGCGGCAGGCGCGTACCGTCCGGATTCAGCCGCTCGGACCGCCGGTAGGCCCCGTAGCGATAGTGCACCGTGCGGGATGCGCCGAACCGTCGGTCGCTGAGGACGTACGGGCCCTCCTCATCCTTCAGCGCCTCGCTCAGCGCCTCCATCAACGTGCGTGAGGCCGCGACATCCGGGGGATAGGCGGCGATGAACTTGCCGCTCTGTGGACGAGCCGCGTGTTTCTGGTGCATCCACTCGTAGAACAGCTCCGCGGTGATGTGCTTGAAGGCTGTGCCCTGTTCGAAGAGGATGCCGGCGGCGATGTCGAGGACCTCGTCGAGGCGGTCGGGCCGGGCCGAGACATGCACCTTCCAGCCGCAGTCGGCGAGTGCGGCGTCCTCGGGCAGCCACATGGTCCACACGCCTGCCTGGCTGGACGTCCACCCGTCCGGGACCCGGCTCGGACGGAACAGCCAGCCGGGCGCGGGAGCGCTCTCCAGCGGTGCGTAGAAGTCCGGGTCGGCGACAGTGAATCCGTACGGTTTCCTCATCCGTCTCTCCAGTGGGCCGCGTACGAGACCGTCCAGTACGGCGAAGCGGTCGGGCCCGCTCTTCTCGCACCGGTTGACGCACCACACGATGGGCGAACCGCATGCGCCATGTCAACTGAAATGAATGACCTTCTAAAACTCATTCACATGAGCTAATCTGCCGTCCGGTCAACCCACAAGGAGACAGTCATGAGCAGAGTTCTGGCCCTCCAGTCCCTGGAGCCGGCGGAAACCGAGGTCGCGGACGCGTTCCCCACGACCATGACCATCACCACCAGCAACAGTCATCTGAGCGTGTTCATGGACTGCTCCACGACCGTCACGCGGGCAGTGGAGTAGGGAACACGCGGAACGTGCACAACTGACGGCGTCTCGAACGACTCTGGCTGACGGCGCATCGGCGGACATCGGGGATGTCCCTCGTCTCAGGCGCGACCCGAGCTTTCGGTTCCCGCCGCGACGTGGTCGCGCATACGGTCGAGGACGTCGCCGACCACTCGGGAATGGATGAGCGCGCGAGTGACCCGAACCAGCCAGGCCGCCTCGTCCTCGGTGGTTTCCAGGTGCGCCGTCGGTGTCCGGCGGTGCTGGTCCGGTGTGCCGCTGTGCGTGCGCCCGGCCCGCTTGTTCTCGAGGGCCGCGGCGATGACGGCGGCTTCGAGGACGGCCTCGGGGTCGGCCGCCGCCGGGCCGGCGCGGTCGAGCGCCTCCATGGCCCAGGTGAGTGCTTCCGTCTGCTGATAGGCCCTCAGGGCCATGCTGCCGTCCCGGATCTCGATGACCCTGCGGTACAGGGCGAACTCCGCTCGGCGCAGACCGGGGCGCCGGACGGCGGCGTCCGGGTCCAGCGCGATCTCGGGCAGTTCGGCGTAGAGCGCCGACCACAGCGGTTCCAGGTTCTTGTGCGCGCGGCGGGCGCGCAGCCGGCGCAGCGGGGCGGTGATCCGGTCGCCCCATCGAGTGGCCGTGGCGCCGGCCGTGGCGAGGACGGCGGTGACCATGCCGAGAGTCGTGGAAACGACGTCCTCGCCCAGGCCCTGGCTGCCCTGGGCGAGGTTGGCGGCGGCGTCGTCCAGAGCCCACAGGGCCCACACCGCCGCGGTGGCCGTGGCCAGCGTGGCCAGCCTCAGGCCCGTGCGCAGCGAGCCCGGTGGCGTGCGCCGCGTCTGCCGGATGACGGCTTGCGCGAGGACGTACAGGCACCAGCAGGAGTAGCCGGCGAAGAGGACGTTGTACGAGGCGAGGACCCAGCCGCGGCCGGGCGCGGCCACCGCCGACGCGCCGACGGTGGTGACGCCGGCGCCGAGGAACAGTCCCAGCGCCGCGGCCTGGACGAGGACGGCGGCGCGGATGCGGCGCCGGCGGCATAAGGCTTTCCGTTCGGCCGCCGGCGGATCGATGGTCAGCGCGATCAGTACGAGGAAGGCGGCGGCGGCGACGTTCAGCTGGTACGTGAGGAGCAGCTCGGCATCGGGCGACGGAAGCAGCCGGTCCAGCGAATCCATCACCGCCGGGGCGTTGAGCAGCATCGCCGTTCCCGCGCACAACGCGAACCCGGCCACGTCGCGGTGGGCCGGATCCACTCTCCCGCCGCGGGTGGTCACGAGGCGGTGCACGGCGAACACCAGGAAGACGAGGGCGGCGAGAGACGCGGTCAGGTTCGTCACGGGTGCCGCCGCCGGTGCGCGTTGCGGGGCGAGTCCCGGTGCTGTCCGCGTGGGCCGAACAGCGAGTGCAGCCGGGCCTGTTCCGGGTCGGCCGACGACGCCTTGGCGTGTCCGGCCCGGTCGAGCTGAGCCGCACGGCTCAGGATGAGCGACGCCACCAGCTCGGCCTCTTCCTCCTGCGGCTCGCTGTAGACGGTGCGTCCGAGAACCCGCTGGACCAGCGAAGGCGGCAGATGGGGCAGTAAGACCTCGACGGCCGAGGACACCGCGGGAGACGTCTCGTGATGACCGCACAGCAGGTGGGCCACTTCGTGCAGCTGGATGTGCTGCTGGTGGAGTGGTGTGGTGTCCGCGGGGAAGAGGATGCGGTCGGCGCGGTCGGTGGTGACGAGCAGCCCGCACGGAAGATGCGGTCGGGCCGCGACCGGTACGAGCTCGATCGGCCGGCCCCGGGCCTGTGCCAGCATGCCGATGAACGTGGCCGTGTCGAACGGGGTCGGCAGGTCGAGGTCGTCCACCAGACGCCGACATCGTTGCCACAGGTCCTTGCTGCTCAGGCCGCTGCGCACGCGCATCCTCTTCCCCCGGTCGCTGTGTGGCCGTTGTCGCGGGTCAGCCCTCGGTGCGGTCCGCGCCCTCACGGCGGGCGAGGACGTCGATCATGTCGCTGATCGTGCTGACCGCCTCCGGCGAGAGGTTCACCGCGCGCAGCGCCATGCTCCGGACCCCGGCGTCCCGCAGGGCTCCCAGCAGCTCCAGGTCCTTGGCGATGGCCGCTCCCTTGTCGTCGTCGAAGAAGTACGCGACCGGGACGTCGAAGAACTGGGCGAGCGCTTCGAGGTGCCGCTTGGTGGGGTTGTCGCGGCGGCCCGTGCGCAGCTGCCACAGGTAGGTGGTGGAGAAGCTCTCCCCGGTGACCTCCCGGCAGGCGCGCGCGACCTCCTCGTGGCTGAACTGTTCGCGGTTGGGGCGCCGGACGATGCGGAACAGCGCGTCGATCTTGTCCGCGAGAGTCGTCGGCGCGGACGGATCGGTGTCGCTCACGTGCGACTCCCTTCCACCACGGGGTCAGCCTGAATGAAGCACCCACGAAAACACGTCCATCTTAGCTTGTGTCCGCGGCGGGGGCTGACCTGGGACACCGAGTGGCCGGCCGGTTCAGGCCGGCTCGATGGACAGGCTGTGGCGGAAGGCGTTCGTGGGGTCGTACTTCGCCTTCACCTGCTGGAGGCGCCGGTAGTTGTCCTTGTAATAGAGGTGGTGCCACGGCGTGTCCGAGGTGTTCCAGGCCGGGTTCCGCAGGTCGGCGTCGGGGTAGTTGATGTACGCCCCGTCGTTGATCTCATCCGGGACGGGGACCCCGCCCGTGCCGGCGTACATCGCCCGGTAGAAGTTCCTGACGCCCGCCTCGAACGCGTCGGTGTCCGAGGGGTTGGCCCAGGCCGTCACATACCCGATCTTGAAGCGGGCCCCCCGGTGGGCATACGCGGTGGCGTCGGGGGCGATGTCTCCCACCCTGGCGCCGTACGTCGACAGCGTCATCACGCCCGGTACGCGGCCCGGGTCGGGGTCGGTCATATGCGAGAACGCCACCTCGGTCTGGGCGCGGCTGAGCGTCTTCTTCGCGTAGGCCGACTTCATCTTCGTATAGCGGCGGCTCACGCCCTCCCCGGTGCCGATCAGCGCGGCCTGGAGCCAGGGCACTTCCTTCCGCAGCTGGGTGAGGGAGTAGGCCGCGGTGCCCGCGCTGATCGCGTCGAGGTGGTCGCGCATCAGCCGCTCGGCGTTCGACTCGGCGGAGACCTGGCCCATGATGTACGGGGCGCCGAGCACGGACGGCATCAGGAGGAGGTCGGAGTGCAGCGCGGCGGCGGGTGAGCCGGAGTCGCTGTTGGCCTCGACCCAGGCGCCGTGGTTCTCCAGCAGCCGGGTGAACGCCGCCCGGTCGAGGTCCTGCCAGCGCCACGCCGCCCTGAACGTCAGCACGTGCCGCGGCGGGGCCGGCAGCAGCCGTGCCGGGTCCGAGCCGCCGGCGCCGGGGGAGCGGAACCAGTAGCGGGTCACCACTCCGAAGTTGCCGCCGCCGCCCCCGGTGTGCGCCCACCATAGATCCCGGTGCGGGTCGTTGTCCTCGCGGGTGGCCACGACCGTGCGCACCCGCCCGCCGCCGTCCACGGTGACGACCTCGACCCCGTACAGGTGGTCGACGGTGAGCCCGTGCAGCCTGCTCAGCGTGCCGAAGCCGCCGCCCTGTACATGCCCGCCCGCGCCCACCGAGGGACACCAGCCGCCCGGGATGGTCACGCCCCAGCCCAGGTACAGCCTGCGGTACACCTCCCCGAGCGTGGCGCCCGTCTCGACCGCGAAGGCGTTGCGGTCCGGGTCGAAGGAGACGGCCGTCATGCCGGACATGTCGATGACCATCCGGACCTCGGGATTGTCGACGAAGTCCTCGAAGCAGTGTCCGCCGCCGCGCACCGCGACGCGCAGGCCACCGCGTACCGCGTCCCGCACCGCCTCCTCCACGTGTTCGGTGCTGCCCACGACGCGCACGTGATCGGGCGATCCGGTGAAGCGCGCGTTGGTGCCGCGACGCACCAGCTCGTAGTAGCGCCGGTCTTTGCTGCCGACCCGCACGGGGCCGAGCGGCGGCGGGCAGGTGGCCCCCTGGCCGGGCGCCTCCGTCGCACTCGCGGTCCCGGCGGCCGGGATCCCGATCCCGATCCCGATCCCGGTACCGACACCGACCGCCGCCGCCGAGCGCAGCATGGAACGTCTGGTCTGCTCCCGCATGGTCCCCACCCCCTGGATAGGCGCCAAAGGTGCCTGAGCGCCGTTAAGCGGATCTAAAACCGGGTGGCGGCGGAGGCCAGGCAGCAGCTGACGAAGTCCTGGACGACCGGGTTGGCGTCGTCGGCCGGGGCCCAGGCGACGGCGACCTGGCTGGGGCTGACTCCGGTGACGGGGCGGTAGACGACGCCGGGGCGGGCGTAGAAGCGGATGGCGGATTCCGGGGCGAGGGCGATGCCGTAGCCGTTCGCGATCGCGCTGAGCCAGTCGTCGGGCTGGTCGGTGACGGCGCCGATGCGGACCGGGTGGTTCTCGCGTTCGTCGGCGGCCAGCCAGTAGTCGCGCCATGGGCCGGATTCGGCGGGGGCCGCCACGAAGGGTTCGTCCCACAGGGCCCGGAAGGGGATCACGTCGCGGGCGGCCAGGGGGTGTGCGGCGGCGAGGGCGACGCAGCGGGGTTCGGTGAAGAGGAGCGCCGTGCGGAGCGCGTCCTGGCCGGGGAAGGGCAGCCGCACCAGGGCGACATCGGCCTCTCCGTCGGCGAGCCCGGCCGAGGGGTTGGCCCAGGAGGCCTGCCGCAGCTGCGCCCGCCAGCCCGGTCGGCGGCGGGAGAACCCGGCGACGATGAGCTGCGTCGCCTCGTTGGCCCCGCTGGCCACGAAGCCGACGCGCAGCACGCGGGCGGCCCGGCCGGCGGCGGCCTTCGTCTCGCGCAGGATGCCGTCCCACTCGGCCAGCAGAGCGGGCGCCCGCTCTGCCAGCGCGCGGCCCGGTTCGGTGAGGGCCATGCCGGACCGGGAGCGGGTGAACAGGGCCGCTCCGAGCTGGTCCTCCAACTGCTTGATCTGCTTGGTCAGCGCGGGCTGGGAGACGAACAGCCGCCGCGCGGCACGGGTGAGGTTCCCTTCCTCCGCCACGGCGACGAAGTACCGCAGCAACCGCGTGTCGATATCCATGCCGCCAGGTTATGGACACGGGTATTGGACGGCGCTCCGAGCCTTGACGAGGCTGGTCAGCGGGGGGCAGGGACGGGAAGGGGTGTAAGGAATCATGGGGTACGCGGCCGTTACCGTCGCCGCGATCGTGGCGAACGCCGGGATCGCGGTGGCAGACCTGGCGAAGGCGGAGTTCGTGCTCGCCAACTCGGCGGAGGTGGGTGTTCCGCGGACCTGGATCCCCTGGCTCGCGGTGCTCAAGGCGGCCGGGGCCGCCGGGCTGCTGCTCGGGCTTCTGGGGGTCCGGTTGATCGGGGTCGCCGCCGCGGTCGGGCTCGTGCTGTTCTTCGTCGGTGCCGTCGGCGCGCATGTGCGCAAGCGCGTCTTCCACAACATCGCGTTTTCCGTGGGATATCTGGGGCTGGCCGTCGCGGCTCTGGCCGCTGCCCTCATATAGCCGCCACGGGGCTGCGACCTCGGCGGGCTGCGGGTCGGCGGGAGGGCTGGGAGAATGTCACTGATGTCGCCGTCCCCTCGCATCGGCGGGACGGTCCACGGAAGGGGGCGACCCGTGCGCGCCTCTCTGGTCCAGCTCGAGGTCTCGGACACGGAATCCGCCGACGACCGCCGGGCCCGCGCCGCCGCGTTGGTCCGCGACCGGGCCGGTGACGACCTCGTGGTGCTGCCCGAGCTCTGGCCGACCGGCGCCTGGGCCTACGACGACTGGCGGACGGGCGCCGAGCCCATCGGCATCGACGGGCCGACCCTGCGCGCCATGTCGGCGGCGGCCAGATCCGCGGCCGTCTGGCTGCACGCGGGGACGGTGGTGGAGCGCGACGGCGGCGCCCTCTACAACACCGCGCTGGTCTTCGACCGGACGGGGGCGCTGCGCGGCACGTACCGCAAGATCCACCGCTATGGCTTCGACACCGGTGAGGCCGCCTGGATGGCCGCCGGGCGGGACGTCGTGACGGTCCCCACCGACCTCGGCGAGCTAGGCCTCGCCACCTGCTACGACCTGCGGTTCCCCGAGCTGTTCCGGGCACTGGTCGACGCCGGTACGGAGATCCTGGTCGTGCCCGGCGCATGGCCCGCCGGGCGCCGCGAGCAGTGGCGGATCCTGGTCCGTGCCCGCGCGGTCGAGGAGCAGGCCGTCGTCCTGGCCTGCTGCGCCGCGGGCACCCACGGCGGGATGGAGCAGGCGGGCGGCAGCCTGGTGGTCGATCCATGGGGCGCGGTGCTCGCCGAGGCCGGGGCGGGCGAGGAGGTCCTCACCGCCGAGATCGACACGGACGCGGTCGCGGCGATCCGGGCCGAGCTCCCGGTTCTGCGGGACCGCGTCCTCGCCATCCCGGCCCCCGGGGCGGGGCGCTCCGGGCCCGGCTGAGCGTCGGTGTGCGCGTCACGGCTTCTTCGGCTTGCCGTCCCCGTACAGCCAGATGTCGAAGAGGCCCTGGAGGTCCTTGCCCGATTTCTTCTCGCACAGCGCGATGAACTGCGCGGTGTCGGCGTTGCCGTGGCGGTGGTCGCGGGTCCAGGCGCGCAGGATGGCGAAGAAGGTCTTGTCGCCGACGGCCTCGCGCACCTTGTGCAGCACCATCGCCCCGCGTCCGTAGACGGGCGGGTCCGAGACCTGGCCGGCGCTGGGCGGGGCGGCGGGCGGGAAGTCCCAGATGCCCTCGCTCTCGTCGTCCGTGCCGTCGTAGAAGTCGTCGAAGATCTCCTGGGCGGTGCGGCCGTTGTGGTCCTCCTCCCACAGCCACTCGGCGTAGGTGGCGAACCCTTCGTTGAGCCACATGTCCTTCCAGGTCCGGGGCGTGACGGAGTTGCCGAACCACTGGTGGGCGAGCTCGTGCACGATGAGCGGCTCGCTCGGCGGGGAGGGGTAGAGCGGCTTGGTCTGGGTCTCCAGGGCGTAGCCGAGGTCGGGTACGTCGGCGACGATCGCCCCGGTGGAGGAGAAGGGGTAGCGGCCGAAGGTCCGGCTCTCCCAGTCGATGACCTCGGTGACCTGGTCGGGGACTTCGGCGGCGCGGTCGGCCAGCTCGGGGTCGATGGCGACGTACTGGGGGAGCGTGCCGTCGGTGGTCGTGGTGTGGATGTCGAAGTCGTCGATGGCGACGGTGGCCAGATAGCTCGCCATGGGTTCGTCGGTGCGCCAGTGGAAGGTGGTGCGGTCGTGGTTCTCGCTCCGGCGGGTCAACTCGCCGTTGGAGACGGCGGTGTAGCCCTGGGGGACGGTGATGGTGATGTCGTACGCGGCCTTGTCGGAGGGGTGGTGGTTGCCCGGGAACCAGGCCATGGAGCCGGTGGGCTCGCCGACCGCCAAGGCCCCGTCGGCCGTCTTGATCCAGCCCTCTTCCGAGCCGTCGGGGTCCTTGATGGTCCTGGGCTTGCCGTCGTAGACGACCGTGGTCTTGAAGGCGCGGCCCTTGGGGAGGGCGGCGGCGGGGGTGAGCGTCAGCTCGGTGCCGGAGCGCGCGGTCCTGGCGGGCTTGCCGTCGACCCTGGCCTCGCGGACCCGCAGCCCGGCGAGGTCCAGGTGGAAGGAGGTCAGGGCGCGGGTGGTGCGGGCGCTGATCTCGGCGGTGCCCTTGAGGCGGCCGGAGTCGGGGGCGTAGTCGAGGGTGAGGCGGTAACGGGTCACGTCGTAGCCGCCGTTGCCGAGTTTCGGGAAGAGCGGATCGCCGACGCCGGCGGCGCCGGGCTTCGTCCCGGGGACGTCGTCGGCGGTGTCCCGGGCTCCCGAGCCGCCGGTGCAGGCGGCGCACAGCAGCAGGGCGAGGGCGGCGGGCAGTGGCCGCGGGGAGGGACGGGTGCGCACGGCGGGGCTCCTGAGGGACTGGCGGATGAAACCTTTAACGGCACTGAACGGCACTGAACGGCACTGAACAGCACTGAGCGCCGGGCGGGCGGCGGTGTACGGGCGGTGTACGGCGGTGTGCGGAGATGTTTCGGGCGTTGATCGCCATTGATAGCGGCCTGATGCGCCGTTGTCGAAGTAAACGTCTCTGAGCTGCGGTTCACCACTTCTGGTGAAGCTCTGGCCTGTAGTTGCGTACGACAACCCTCGGTTGCGAAGCTGTTGCCGACTGTCAACCACTGGGAGCGCACGTGGCCTTTGGTGACCAGCCCGCATACCTCCGAGTCGCCGACGACCTCCGGAAGAAGATCACCACCGGCGAGCTGCCACCGCATACCCGTCTCCCCTCCCAGGCCCGGATCCGCCAGGAGTACGGGGTCTCCGACACCGTCGCCCTCGAGGCGCGCAAGGTGCTGATGGCCGAGGGCCTGGTCGAGGGGCGCTCCGGCTCGGGCACCTATGTCCGCGCGCTTCCCGTCCCGCGCCGGCTGATCCGCACCGGCTACCGCGACCGCGGCAGGTCCAACCCGTTCCGCCAGGAGCAGGCCGACGACCGGATCATCGGCACCTGGGAGTCGAGCAGCGAGCGGGAGGAGGCCGGGCGCGAGACCGCCCGGCGGCTGGGCATCGCCCCCGGCGAGCGCGTCATGCGCACCCGCTATGTGTTCCGGGCCGCCGGGGACGCGGTGATGATCTCCACGTCCTGGGAGCCGCTCGCCGTCACCGGCCGCTCGCCCGTGATGCTGCCCGAGGAGGGGCCGCTGGCCGGGCGCGGCGTGGTCGAGCGGATGGCGGCCATCGACCTGGTGGTGGACAACGTGACGGAGGAGGTCTCCGCGCGGCCCGGCCGGGCGGAGGAGGTGCTGACGCTGGGCGGGGTACCGGGCCACGCCGTCCTCGTCATCTCGCGTACGTACTTCGCGGGCGGCCGCCCCGTCGAGACGGCCGATGTGGTGGTGCTGGCCGAGCGGTACCGCGTCGCGTACCACCTCCCGGTGAAGTGAGCGGAAACATTCCTCAACTCCAGTTATCGGATAAGGGTTTGAGCTGAATTTGAGCTGGGTGGAATTTGAGGTAGATTTGAGGTCCGTGGCCGCTGCATGAAAAGCGGCACATCGTACGCAACTCGCGTCACCCAGCCATCCGGGCCCATTCGCGGTATCTGTGCACGAACATTGAGGAAGAGTCGTCGCTTCCCCGGTGGGTTATAGGCGATTGCGGGCGGGATCAATAAGTCCCGTGCCCGGCCGGTAAAGATCCCGCGAAGGGCCCCCCAAACCCCCCTTGACTTATGCTTCTCATGGATTTTACCAGTGATTGACCTGCGTCGATACGGTCAAGAGCGCATCCGTGAGAGGTGGACCTCAAACTCAGCTCAAACCCGCGAAGAACCCCTTCAATTCGCTTGTACGATGACGCGCGTTTGCATCAGGTACAGCTATCGGGGACGAAGGGAGTGTCAGGGACGTTGAGCACTGAACAAGGTTCCCACTCGCATTACAAAAGGTCGCTCGGAACGGTGTCGCTCACCGCGGTCGGCCTCGGTTCCATCATTGGCTCCGGCTGGCTCTTCGGTGCCGAGCGAGCCGCGTCGCTGGCCGGCCCCGCCGCAATTCTCGCGTGGGTGATCGGTGCCGCGGTGGCACTGACCATCGCGCTGACCTACTCCGAACTCGGCTCGATGTTCCCCAAGGCCGGCGGCATGGTCCGGTACGGGCAGTACTCGCACGGCTCGCTCGCCGGCTATCTGGCCGCCTGGGCCAACTGGATCGCCATCGTCTCGGTGATCCCGGGTGAGGCCACGGCCTCCATCCAGTACATGAGCTCCTGGGACTTCGGCTGGGCGAAGCACCTGTACGACGGGAAGGAGCTGACCGGCACCGGCGTCATCCTCGCCTCCGTCCTGCTGGTCTTCTACTTCTTCCTCAACTGGTTCGCGATCACCCTCTTCGCGAAGACCAACACCGCGATCACCGTCTTCAAGCTGGTCGTCCCGGCGCTGACCGCGGGCGCTCTGCTGCTGGCCCACTTCGACAGCGGCAACATCAGCGGCAACGGCGGCTTCACCCCCAACGGCTGGAGCTCGGTGTTCACCGCCGTCGCGGTCTCCGGCATCGTCTGGGCGTACAACGGCTTCCAGTCCCCGCTCAACATGGCGGGCGAGGCGCGCAACCCCGGCAAGTCCCTGCCCAAGGCCGTCATCAGCTCCATCCTCATCTCGCTGGTGATCTACGTCGCCCTCCAGGTCGCCTTCCTGGGCGCGGTCCCGGCCGCCGACCTGGCGCACGGCGGCTGGAAGGAGCTGTCCTTCAACTCCCCGCTCGCCGACCTGGCCACCGCCTGGGGCCTGAACTGGCTGGCGCTGCTGCTGTACGCGGACGCCTTCATCTCCCCGTCCGGCACCGGCATGATCTACGCGGCCACCACCTCCCGCATGATCCACGGTGTGCAGGAGAACGGCCATCTGCCCAAGATCTTCGGCCGGGTCGACCCCAAGACCGGCATCCCGCGCCCGGCGCTGCTGCTCAACCTGGTGATCGCCTTCGCGTTCCTCGCGGTCTTCCGCGGCTGGGGCTCGCTCGCCGAGATCGTCTCCGTCGCGACCGTCATCTCGTACATCACCGGCCCGGTCGCCGTGATGTCGCTGCGCCGCCTCTCCCCGAACCTGCCGCGCCCGGTGAAGCTGCGCGCGATGCCGATCGTCGCGCCGGTCGCGATGGTCTTCGGCTCGCTCGTCCTGTACTGGGCCCGCTGGCCGCTGACCGGCAAGGTCATCTTGATCATGGCCATCGGTCTGCCGATCTGGGCCTGGTACGAGCTGCGCAAGCCGTGGGCCGAGCTGAAGCCGCACCTCATGGGGGGCGCCTGGATGGTGTCGTACCTGCTGGTCATGGCGCTGGTCTCGTTCCTCGGCAGTAAGAAGTACGGCGGCCGCGGCGATCTGGCCGACGGCTGGGACTTCCTGATCGTGGCCGTGATCGCTCTGCTCTTCTACGCCTGGGGCGTGGGCAGCGCATGGCGCAACCCGTCCCTGGTGCAGGCCGAGCAGGAGCTGGTCGCCGCCGAGGCCGAGACCGCGAACGCGGAGGGCACGGACGACGCGGGCGACGACCGTCGCGAGAAGGCCGCCGCGGGCGTCTGACACGATGCGGTCCGGACGAGGGTGTCGCCTCGGCGAGGCGACACCTCGACCGGCCACACCGCCGATGACCGGCCGCGTGGCCGGATGAGTACCTCGTTGTAAGAAGGCGTATCCGGTGCGTGAAGGTTGGGCGTAGGCTCGGGCATATGCGGATCGGGAATTCCTTACCGGAGTCACGGAGGCGTGCGTGGGGGCGCGCCAGATTGGAGGGGGCGGACCGATGAGTGACACCAATGCCGTCCTGCCATGGCTCGTCATCCGCCAGGACGACAACGGCAATCGCTATCGCGTCGGCCGTTACGCCACCAAGACCGAGGCCCAGGAAGTGGCCGACCGGCTCGATTCGCGGACCGAGGAGCGGCTCTACGTCGTCGAGCGGACCGAGGCCTCCCGCCAGGTCCGCTGAGCCGTCCCGCTCCCCCTGTACGCCTCCCCTCGCGCCTTTGCTCCCGTAGGGTGCGGCACATGACGGTGCGCGTGGTGGTGGGCGGAGCGGTGTTCGACCAGGGGCGGCTGCTGGCCGCGCGGCGCAGCGCCCCGCCCGAGCTCGCCGGCCGCTGGGAGCTGCCCGGCGGCAAGGCCGAGCCGGGCGAGACCCCGCAGCAGACCCTTGTCCGGGAGCTGCGCGAGGAGCTGGGCGTCGAGGTACGGCCGCTGGAGCGGCTGCCCGGCGAGTGGACCCTGAAGCCGGGGTACGTCCTCCAGGTGTGGACCGCGGAGCTGTGCTCCGGCGAGCCGCGCCCGCTGGAGGACCACGATGAGCTGCGCTGGCTCCCGCCCGACCGCGTGAACGAGGTCGACTGGCTGGACGAGGACCGCCCGGCGGTGGCCGAGGCGATCCGCCGGCTGCGCGCCTGAGGACTTTCCCCCACCCCACCCCACCCCACCCCTTCCCGCGGTCGCGGAAGCCTTCAGGGCGGTGACGGTACCGGGCCCGGATATCGGGTATGTACTGATTAACCTCCCTGAATCCGCACATTCCGGCGGGGATTGCACATGTCGGGGGAAGTGATCGGCGTGACGGACAGCTCAGGAGCGCCCGGCTCCGGGTCCGGCGGGCCCGGCTTCGTCGAGTGGGTGTTCCCCGCCGACCCCGTGGCCGTGCGGGTGGTCCGCTCCCGGGTGCGCCAGGCGCTGGACGGCTGGGGTCTGACGCCGCTTGGTGATGTGACAATGTTGCTGGTGAGCGAGTTGGTCACCAATGCGCTGCGGCATGCCAGCGGTCCGATCGGCGTTCGTATGTACGCCCTTCGCGAACGCGCCGCGGCCGACCCGGTCCTGCTGGTCGAGGTCTCCGACCCGCTCGCCGACCCGCCGCGCGAGCGCGTGGCCGCCCTGGAGGATGAGGGTGGCCGCGGGCTCCAGTTGGTGGCTGGCAGCGCGCTGCGCTGGGGCTCCCGGCGGGACGGCGCTGGGAAAACGGTGTGGTTCGAGCTGGCTCTGCCCGGTTAAGAGTGTGAGAGAGCACTGATCTTGAGCGCTTGTCAAAAAGCCGGGACGGAACCTGAACGCGGGCTGAGATAGTGCTGTGATCGTGAAGACCGTACTCCGGATGGCCGAGGTGCTGGATACTCGCTATCTGAGAGCCGGTCGGAGCACCTGAGCCGGAGGGGACGGGCGCATGAGCGAGAAGCCAGCGGGGGCGGACATCCCCGAGGAGGCGGTTGGTTCGCAGATGTCGCCGGATTCGCGTACATCCTCATCGTCAGATTCGTCCGCCTCGCGCGCGAAGCCCTCTTCGTCTCTTGTGCCCGTTCCATCCCGATTGCCAGCACTGTCATCCAGTTCGCACGAACCCTCTCTTTCGTCCGCTCCGACGGTGTGGCAGAGCAGCCCGCCCGGCTCGATTTACGACTACATCCGGGTCGCCTCGTTCTCGCTGGGGCCCGACGGCCGGATCGCGCAGTGGAGCCGGCGCGCCACCGAGCTCCTCGGGCTGACCGCCGAACAGGCCATCGGCAAGGACCCGGTGGAGGCGTTCGTGCCGCCGGAGCTGCACGAGGCCAGCCGCCGCACGGTCGCGGACATCCTCGACGGCAGAGAGTGGACGGGTCTCGTCCCGTATCACAACCCCCGGGCGCCCCACGGGCATGGCATCGCCGAGGTCTATGTGATGCCGGCGGAGACCGAGCACGGTGAGCGCTCCGCCCTGTGTATCGCCGTGGATGTGACGGCCCTGCGCGGGCTGGAGACCGACCTCGCCGCCTCGCAGGCCGTTTTCGGTCAATCTCCGCTCGGTTTCTTTCTCTTCGGTACCGATCTGCGCATGCTCCGCGTCAATGAGCGGTTTGCGACGGTTTTCGGCCGCCCCGCCGAGTCGTACCGCGGCGCCTCCGCGTACGACCTGCTGCCGCGCGGCGAGGCCGACCGGCTCGCCGCCGCCCTGCGCCAGGTGCTCGACAGCGGGCAGTCGCTGACCGACATGCCCATCGTGGGCACCGTGCCCGGCAACCCCGAGCGGCGCCGCTGGTCGGTCTCGCTGTACCGGCTGCACAGCGGCTCGGGCCGCCCCATCGGCGTGGCCGGTCTTGCCACCGATGTGACCGGCCGCCGCCGCGCCGAGCAGGAGGCCGCGGGCGTACGCCGCAACCTGGCACTGCTGAACGAGGCCGGGGCCCGAATAGGCACCTCCCTCGACCTGGAGACCACCGCGCGCGAGCTGCTGGACGTGGCCGTACCGCAGTTCTGCGACCTGGCCTCCGTCGACCTCTACCAGGGGCTGCTCTCCGGCGACGAGACCCCGCCCGGACTGGCCGACGGCAGCGCCGAGTTGCGCCGCGTCGCCTTCGCCAGCGCCGTCTCGGACGGCCCGGTCGCCTTCGGCGACAGCTACCGCGCAGGTAGCGACGGAGAGGGCGGGGCCACCGAGCCCGTCCAGGTCGGCGAGGTGCACCGCTACCCCTTCAACTCGCCCTGCGCCGTGGCCCTGCGCACCGCCCGGGCCCGCGTCGTCCCCGGCCGCGACAGCGCCGAGAGCCTCGAACTGGGCACGATGCTCCAGTCCACCCTGGTGGTGCCGATGGTCGCGCGCGACACGGTCGTCGGCCTCGCCCAGTTCTCCCGCACCAAGGGCAGCGAGCCCTTCGGCGAGCGGGACACCGCCCTCGCCGTGGAGCTCGCCGCCCGCGCCGCCGTCTCCATCGACAACGCCCGCCTCTACCGCAGGGAGCACGAGCGCGCGCTGATACTTCAGCGCAGCCTGCTGCCGCCCGGCGACCCCGAGGCAGCCGGGCTCGACATCGCCTGCCGCTATCTGCCGGGCAACGCGGCGACCGAGGTGGGCGGCGACTGGTTCGACGTCATCGAACTGCCCGGACACCGCACGGCCCTGGTGGTCGGCGATGTGATGGGCCGCGGCCTGCGCGCCGCCGTCGCCATGGGCGAGCTGCGCACCGCCGTACGGACGCTGGCGCTGCTCGACCTGGAGCCCGCCGAGGTCCTCTCCGCGCTCGACGAGATCGCCCGCGGGCTCGGCGCGCCCGGCGGCTCGCACGGCGGCGGGCGGTCCGGCTCGCGCGCCCGCGGCGGCAGAGCCGCCGACCTCTCCGAGGTCTACCTCGCCACCTGCGTCTACGCGGTCTACGACCCGGTCACCCGCCGCTGTACCTTCGCCAACGCCGGCCACCCGCCCCCCGTCCTCGTCGAACCCGGCGAGTCCGCCCTGCTGATGGACGTACCGCCCGGCATGCCGCTCGGCGTCGGCGGCGAGCCGTTCGAGGAGATCGAGGTCGAACTCCCCGACGGCGCGCTGCTCGCCCTCTACACCGACGGCCTGGTCGAGTCCCGCGACCACTCGCTGGACGAGGGCCTCCAGGCCCTGCGCGCGTCCCTGGACATCCCTGACGGCTCGGACGGGGCAAAGGCCGTGGCGGGCTCCCTGGAGGACGTCTGCGACCACGTTCTGTCCACCCTGGACACCCACCACGGCGAGGACGACATCGCCCTGCTCATGGCCAGGATGCAGGGCCTGTCGGCGGAGTCGGTCGGCGACTGGCAGCTGCCCAGCGAGCCCAAGTCGGTCGGCCGCGCCCGCGAACTGGCCCGGGAGCAGCTGGAGTCCTGGGGCATGGACGAACTGGTGGACACCACCGAGCTGCTGGTGAGCGAGCTGGTCACCAACGCCCTGCGGTACGGCGAGGGTGAGATCCGGCTGCGCCTGCTGCTGGACCGCACGCTGGTCTGCGAGGTCTGGGACAGCGGCCTGGTCCAGCCCCGGCGCCGGCGCGCCCGCGACACCGACGAGGGCGGGCGCGGGCTCCAGCTGGTCGGCATGCTCAGCGCGGGCTGGGGCAGCCGGCGCACCCCGCACGGCAAGACGGTCTGGTTCGAGCTGGCGCTGCCGAACGGGCAGTCGTCCACCCCGGACTCGGTCGAGGCGCTGCTCAGCATGTGGTGAAGCCCGGGCCGGCATCCCGACCCGGGCCCGGTATCAGGACGAATCGCGGCGGCGGATCTTGTTGCCCAGCCACACCAGCGGGTCGTACTTGCGGTCCACCGTCCGCTCCTTGAGCGGGATCAGCGCATTGTCCGTGATCTTGATCCCCTCGGGGCAGACCTCGGTGCAGCACTTGGTGATGTTGCAGTAGCCCAGGCCGTGCTCCTCCTGGGCCGCGCGCTTGCGGTCGAGCCCGGTCTCGGCCGCCGCGTCCAGCGGGTGCATGTCCAGCTCGGCGACGCGCATCAGGAACCGGGGCCCGGCGAAGGCCTCCTTGTTCTCCTCGAAGTCGCGCACCACATGGCAGGTGTCCTGGCACAGGAAGCACTCGATGCACTTGCGGAACTCCTGGGAACGCCCCACGTCCTCCTGCCACATCCGGTACTCGCCCGGCCCCAGGTCCTCGGGCGGCACGAAGGACGGCACCTCGCGCGCCTTGGCGTAGTTGAACGACACATCCGTCACCAGGTCCCGGACGACCGGGAAGGCCCGCAGCGGGGTGATGGTGAGCGTCTCGTCGCGGCCGAAAACCGACATCCGGGTCATGCACAGCAGCCGGGGTCGGCCGTTGATCTCGGCGCTACAGGAGCCGCACTTGCCCGCCTTGCAGTTCCAGCGGACCGCCAGGTCCGGGGCCTGGGTCGCCTGGATCCGGTGGACGATGTCCAGAACGACCTCCCCCTCATTGACCTCGACGTGGAAGTCCTTCAGACCGCCGCCTTCCACATCGCCCCGCCACACCTTGAAGTGGGCCTCGTACGCCGTCACTGGGTGAGCTCCTCGTCCGTCAGGTACTTCGCCAGCTCGTCCTTCTCGAACAGGCCCAGCAGATCGGGGCGGATGGGCGGGGTGTTGCGCCGCTCCAGCCGGATCTGCCCCTGCCGCGCGTCCGGTGCCGCCAGCCCGCCCGAGGGGTCGGAGAGCCGGCAGACCAGGTTGACCGGCCGCCACTCGCGGTCCATCTCCGGATAGTCGTCGCGGGTGTGCCCGCCGCGGCTCTCGGTCCGCTCCAGCGCGGCGCGCGCCACGCACTCGCTGACCAGCAGCATGTTGCGCAGGTCGATGGCCAGGTGCCAGCCGGGGTTGAACTGCCGGTGCCCCTCCACCCCGGCGCGCCGCGCCCGCACCCGCAGATTGGCCAGGCGGTGCAGCGCCTCCTGCATCTCGCCGGCCTTCCTGATGATGCCCACCAGGTCGTTCATGGTCTGCTGGAGCTCCTGGTGGAGCGAGTACGGATTCTCGGCCGGAACCGTGGACGGGGGTGCGAGCTGCGGATCGCCGCCCTCGGCGCTGAACGGGCGCAGCGCCTCGGCCGCGGCCAGGTCGATCTGCGCGTCGTCCGGTTCCGGCCGCCGCTCGGCCGCGGCCGCCTCCTCCGCGTACCGGGCCGCGTGCAGCCCCGCGCGCCGGCCGAAGACCAGCAGGTCGGAGAGGGAGTTGCCGCCCAGCCGGTTGGAGCCGTGCATCCCGCCCGCGACCTCGCCCGCGGCGAACAGTCCTGGCACTCCGGTGGCGGCCGTGGTGTCCGGGTCGACGTCCACGCCGCCCATCACGTAGTGGCAGGTCGGGCCGACCTCCATGGGCTCGGCGGTGATGTCGACGTCCGCCAGCTCCTTGAACTGGTGGTGCATGGAGGGCAGCCGCCGCTTGATGACCTCGGCGGGCATCCGGGTGGAGACATCGAGGAAGACCCCGCCGTGCGGGGAGCCCCGGCCCGCCTTGACCTCGGAGTTGATGGCCCGGGCGACCTCGTCGCGCGGGAGCAGCTCGGGCGGGCGGCGGTTGTGGTCCGGGTCCTCGTACCAGCGGTCGCCCTCGTCCTCGGTCTGGGCGTACTTCTCCTTGAACACATCCGGGATGTAGTCGAACATGAAGCGCTTGCCCTCGCTGTTGCGCAGCACCCCGCCGTCGCCGCGCACCGACTCGGTCACCAGGATGCCCTTGACCGAGGGCGGCCAGACCATGCCGGTCGGGTGGAACTGCACGAACTCCATGTTGACCAGCGGCGCCCCGGCCAGCAGCGCCAGCGCGTGGCCGTCTCCGGTGTACTCCCAGGAGTTGGAGGTCACCTTGAAGGACTTGCCGATGCCGCCGGTGGCCAGTACCACCGCGGGGGCCTCGATGAGGAAGAAGCGGCCGGACTCGCGCTCGTAGCCGAAGACCCCGGCGACCCGCTCGCCCGCCTCGTCCTTGAGGACGCGGGTGACCGTGCACTCCTGGAAGACCTTCAGCCGCGCCTCGTAGTCGCCGAACTCGGCCTTGTCCTCCTGCTGGAGGGAGACGATCTTCTGCTGGAGGGTGCGGATCAGCTCCAGGCCGGTGCGGTCCCCGACATGGGCGAGGCGGGGGTACTCATGGCCGCCGAAGTTCCGCTGGGAGATCTTGCCGTCGGAGGTGCGGTCGAAGAGCGCGCCCCAGGTCTCCAGCTCCCAGACCCGGTCCGGCGCCTCCTGCGCGTGCAGCTCCGCCATCCGCCAGTGGTTGAGGAACTTCCCGCCGCGCATGGTGTCCCGGAAGTGCACCTGCCAGTTGTCGCCCTCGTTGACATTGCCCATGCTGGCGGCGATGCCGCCCTCGGCCATCACGGTGTGGGCCTTGCCGAAGAGCGACTTGCAGATGACAGCGCAGCGCTTGCCCTGCTCCCGCGCCTCGATCGCGGCCCGCAGCCCGGCGCCGCCGGCGCCGACCACGACCACGTCCCACGACTGCCGTTCGACTTGCGTCATGTTGTTGGGCACCTCTCCTAGAAAAAGCGCGGGTCGTCGAAGGCGCCGCTCGCGAGCAGATAGACATAGAAGTCGGCCACGGCCACGCTCACCAGCGACGCCCAGGCCAGCTGCATATGGCGCGCGTTGAGCTTGCTGACCCACCCCCACAGCCGATAGCGCACCGGGTGCCGGGAGAAGTGCTTGAGCCGGCCGCCGACGATGTGCCGGCAGGAGTGGCAGGAGACGGTGTACGCCCAGATCAGCGCGATGTTGACGAGCAGCACCAGGGTGCCGAGGCCCATGTGGCCCCACCGGCCGTGCTCGTCGCGGAAGCCGAGCACCGTGTCGTAGGTGAGGATCCCGGCGACGATCACCGCGAAGTAGAAGAAGTAGCGGTGGATGTTCTGGAGGATCAGCGGGAAGCGGGTCTCGCCGGTGTACTTGGCGCGGGGCTCGGGGACCGCGCAGGCCGGGGGCGAGGCCCAGAAGCCCCGGTAGTAGGCCTTGCGGTAGTAGTAGCAGGTCAGCCGGAAGCCCAGCGGGAAGATCAGGATCAGCAGGGCGGGGGACAGGCCCCACCACGCGCCGAAGATCTCCCAGTTCGCGCCGCCCTTCATGGGCACGCAGTTCTGCGCGATACAGGGCGAGTAGAAGGGCGAGACGTACGGCTCGGCGTAGTAGTCGTCTCCGGAGAAGGCCCGCCAGGTCGAGTAGACGATGAAGGCGAACAGCCCGGCGGCGGTGGCCGCGGGCGCGAGCCACCAGCGGTCGGTCCGCAGATGGCGGGCCGGGACGGCGGCTCGCGAGGGCGTGTGTACGCCGTGCGCGGCGGGGTCCTTTCCGGAGGTCGTACGGGCCTGGGGGTCGGTGCCTGTGGCCAAAGGGAACTCCGTGTGGAGTGTGTGCGGGCGGGATGGGATGGCGGGGCGGCGCTCACGCGGTGTGGGCGGCGGGACGGTGGGCGTAGGCGCCCGCCCGGCGGGTCACCTCGCGTCGCGCACCGGTCACACAGCGTACGCGCCTCAGGGTGCGTGATGGTCGCGTACGCCGAGTCCCTCGTCGTCGACGTCCAACCAGAGCGCACTGTTGTACGGCGCGTCGGGAACCAGCACCATCTCGGGGCGCGACCGCTCGCCGGGGGCGGACTCGCGGAGCAGGGCGAGGCTCTCGCGCAGGTGGTCCGCGTCGGTACGGACGCGGCGTATCTCCAGGCCCTGGGTGCCGACCGACTGCTCGAGCCGGGTGACGGAACGGACCAGGTCGTCGAGACAGCGTTGGACGGCCGTCAAGTCGTCGTTCAAGGACATGGCTAGCCCTCACTTCCGCGGTTGCGGTTGGCGACGCTCATGCGACAGCGAGTGTTGCGCGTCATGGTCACGGTTGGGAAGGGATCTGTCGCGATTCGCGGAGCCACCGGGGCGATCGCCCCCTCGCGCGCGGGGGCGTGCGCCCACCGGATTGACCCGGACGAGTGATCCTTTCCCCTCCATGGCCGTCTCGGCGTGCTGTTCCCTGAACCGTCGCTTTGAGTGAGGAGTATATGCGATGAGTGTCACAATATGCCAAATGTGCATAATCCCGGCTCACCCGGTCCATCCGGGCGCTCAGGCCCACCGGAGGTACGCGTCATGTCCATCGCCAAGCGCCGCCGCGTCGCGCTGTTCGCCGCGGGAGTGCTGCTGCCGCTGCCCTGGGTGAGCGGATGCAGCTCCAGTGATGACGACAGCTCGCCCACCGCCGCCCGGCGGGACGTGGCCCCGGCCGCCCGCGACAAGGTGGCCGGCACCGGGACGCTGCGCTGGGCCCTGGACGCGGCACCCGGGACGTTCAACGTCTTCCAGACCAACGCCGACAGCGGCACCCAGCGGATCGCCGGCGCCGTGCTGCCGTCCCTGTTCACCCTGGACGGCCGGGGCAGCCCGCAGCGCAACCCCGACTACCTCGAGGCCGCCGACGTGGTGGACCGCGAGCCCAAGCAGGTCGTGCGCTACAAGCTCACCCCCGAGGCGGTCTGGAGCGACGGGCGCCCGATCGGCGCCGAGGACTTCGTCGCCCAGTGGAAGGCGCTGCGCGGCGCGGACGGCGCGTACTGGACGGCCCGCAACGCCGGGTACGACCGCATCGCCAAGGTCGCGCGCGGTGACGGGGAGCACGAGGTCGAGGTGACCTTCGCCAAGCCGTACGCGGACTGGCGCTCGCTGTTCACTCCGCTCTACCCGAAGAGCGTGATGAGCACCGCGGCCGCCTTCAACGACGGCAGGCGCCGGGGCCTGGCGGTCAGCGCCGGCCCGTTCATGATGCGCAGCAACACCGGCGGCACCAAGAACGTCACGCTGGTGCGCAACCCCCGCTGGTGGGGCGATCGGGCCCGGCTCGACAAGCTGGTCTTCAAGACCGTGCCGGCCAAGGAGCGGGCGGCCGCGCTGCTGGCCGGGCAGGTCGATCTGGCCGAGGTCGACCGGGCGACGGCCGAGCGGATCCAGGACGTGGGCGAGACGCCGAAGAAGAAGGACGGGAAGAAGGAGAAGCAGGCCGCGGCCGAGCCCTCGGCCCAGCACGGAGCGGCCCAGGACCAGCCCCCGCGGGAGGACCCGGCCGACCTGGCGGCGGACGGCCGGGACGCGGCCGACTCGATGCGCGCCTGGGCCGAGGAGAACGGCTCGAAGAAGGCGCGGGCCGAGGCGGCGGCCCTGCGCAGGTTCACCGTGCGCAAGGCCCTGGAGCCCGCGTACACCCAGCTCGCCCTGAACGGCACCAAGGGCCCGCTCGCCGACGAGCGGGTGCGCCGCGCGGTGGCCCGCGCGATCGACCGCAAGGCCCTCGCACGGCTGGTGCTGGCCCCCATGGGCCTGCCGGACAAGCCGCTCGGCAACCATCTGCTGATGGCAGGCCAGCAGGGCTACAAGGACCACAGCGGCGCCATCGGCGGCCAGGACACCCACGCCGCCCAGTCCCTGCTCGCCGACGCGGGCTGGCGCGCCGCGTCCGCCTCGGAACGGCGGAAGGCGCTCGGCGCCGGGACGGACGACCAGGGCCACGACAAGGCGCGGGACGGCGGCCGCGGGGCGGGCCCCGACGCGGGCGACGCGGGCCGCTCGGGCAAGACCGGGCGCGCCGCCGCGGCGGTCGTACGCAAGAACGGCCGGCCGCTGGAGCTGCGCTTCGTGGTGCCGACCGGCTCCGGCACCGCCCCGCTGGGCACGGTCAGCCGGCGCATCGCGCGGATGCTGGAGGCGATCGGGGTGCGCACCCGGATCACCAAGGTCTCGGGCAGCGGCTACTTCAAGGACCACATCGCCTCGGGCAACTACGACCTCGCCCTCTACTCCTGGCCCGCCAGCGCCTACCCCGCCACGGACGGCCGCCCGATCTACGCCAAGCCGCAGCCCGCCACCGACGGCTCGCTGGTCGTCGAGCAGAACTACACCCGGGTCGGCACGGACCAGATCGACCAGTTGTTCGACCAGGCGGTCGCCGAGCTGGACGCCGGCTCCGCCCGGGCCCTGGTCAGCCGCGCGGACGCGCGGATCTGGGCGGCGGCCGGGTCGATCCCGCTCTACCAGCGCCCGCAGCTGGTCGCGGCCGGGAAGAAGGTCGTCAACGCGGGCGCCTTCGGCTTCGCCACCCCGCGCTACCAGGACATCGGCTTCCGGAAGTAACCCTCAGGGCTGTCTCAACTCCCTTTTCCTGTAGGCCGGTCGACGTGAAGTATGGTGCGTGATCACGACACCGGCTACACGGGGGAGGACGATATGAAGCGCGGATTGACCACGGGGGTCGCGGCCGTAGCGATCATGGCAGGGGCCGCGGGCTGTACGTCGGGCGGCTCCGATGGGGCCGCCCGCGGCGGCTCCCAGAACACTGCGGCCAAAGGGCAGAACATCGCGGCCCCAAAGGCGTGCGCCGACGGCACGTACACCTGGCTGAACGTCTCCCGGCGCCCGGTGGTGACCGACTTGGCGGTCGGCACTCGGAGCGAGAAGGGCGGCAAGGTCAGCACCCGTGGCCTTGAGACGGTGGCCCGCTACACCGTGTCTGTCCGGACACAGGGCGCGACCCTGTCCGAGAAGCAGTCGATCCACAGTCTCGCCCGGCAGGTCAAGCCGGTCGTCCCCCTGGCCGACCGGATCGGGCAAACGACCGCGTACGACAAGGACCAGGAGAAGGACAAGGACTCCTCCTCCGGCGAAGGAGCGCCCGGCCGTTATGTCACGGCCCGCGCGTTCGACCTGGTCGAGGCCGATTTCCGCTATGCCTGCGGGGACAAGACGGTCAGCTCCGGTCACGTGGTGACCTGGAGGATCAATGTTTCGATCTCCTTGGAGTGCGGCGAGAAGCTGGACAAGAAGGCGAGCGGCGGCGCGCGCGAGGCCGCCAGGCTGGGCTGCCGCGAAGGCGACCGCGCCCGGGCCTGAGCACGGCCCACCGGCCGTACGTGGGCGGGGCGCCCGTTACCTCCCCGCCCACGTACCATGGGGTGAGGCCGTGGCGTGATCTGCCCGGCGGGCGGGCGTACCGGACCGGGCGCGCCGCCATCCACGATTCCGGGAGAAGCGCCGCAGTGCCCACGCGCCACGACATCCGTAACGTTGCCATCGTCGCCCACGTCGACCACGGCAAGACGACCCTCGTCGATGCCATGCTCAAGCAGGCCGGCGCGTTCGCCGCCCACCAGCACGTCGACGACCGGGTCATGGACTCCAATGACCTGGAGCGCGAGAAAGGCATCACCATTCTCGCGAAGAACACCGCCGTCAAGTACCACCCGGCGGGCGGCGGGGACCCCGTCACCATCAACATCATCGACACCCCCGGCCACGCCGACTTCGGCGGCGAGGTCGAGCGCGGCCTGTCCATGGTCGACGCGGTCGTGCTGCTGGTGGACGCCTCCGAGGGCCCGCTGCCGCAGACCCGCTTCGTGCTGCGCAAGGCGCTTCAGGCCAAGCTGCCGGTCATCCTGTGCATCAACAAGACCGACCGCCCGGACGCCCGGATCGACGAGGTCGTCAACGAGACGTACGACCTCTTCCTGGACCTGGACGCGACCGAGGAGCAGATCGAGTTCCCGATCGTCTACGCCTGCGCCCGTGACGGCGTGGCCTCGCTGAACAAGCCGGAGGACGGCACCGTCCCGGCCGACAGCGACAGTCTCGAGCCGTTCTTCTCCACCCTCCTGGGGACCATCCCGGCCCCCGAGTACGACGCGAGCGCCCCCCTCCAGGCCCATGTCACCAACCTGGACGCGGACAACTTCCTCGGCCGTATCGCGCTGCTCCGCGTCGAGCAGGGCGAGCTGAAGAAGGGCCAGACCGTGGCCTGGATCAAGCGGGACGGCTCGATCTCCAACGTCCGGATCACCGAGCTGCTCATGACCGAGGCGCTCACCCGCAAGCCCGCCGAGGTGGCCGGTCCCGGCGACATCTGCGCGGTCGCGGGCATCCCGGAGATCATGATCGGCGAGACCCTGGCCGACCCCGAGAACCCGATCGCCCTCCCGCTGATCACGGTCGACGAGCCGGCCATTTCGATGACCATCGGGACCAACACCTCGCCGCTGGTCGGCCGGGGCCCCGGCGGCAAGGGCGCCGACAAGTCGGTCGTGAAGGACCGGAAGGTCACCGCGCGCCTGGTCAAGGACCGCCTGGAGCGCGAGCTGATCGGCAATGTCTCGCTGCGCGTCCTGCCCACCGACCGCCCGGACGCCTGGGAGGTGCAGGGCCGGGGCGAGCTGGCGCTGGCCATCCTGGTGGAGACCATGCGCCGGGAGGGCTTCGAGCTGACCGTCGGCAAGCCGCAGGTGGTCACCCGGGAGGTCGACGGCAAGGTCCACGAGCCCATCGAGCGCATCACCATCGATGTGCCCGAGGAGCACATGGGCGCGGTCACCCAGCTCATGGGCACCCGCAAGGGCCGGATGGACAACATGTCCAACCACGGCTCCGGCTGGGTCCGCATGGAGTTCATCGTCCCCTCCCGCGGCCTCATCGGCTTCCGTACGGAGTTCCTGACCCAGACCAGGGGCACCGGTATCGCGCACTCCATCCACGAGGGCCACGAGCCGTGGTTCGGGGAGCTGAAGACCCGCAACAACGGCTCGCTGGTGGCCGACCGCTCGGGCGCGGTGACCGCCTTCGCGATGACCAACCTCCAGGAGCGGGGCACGCTGTTCGTCTCCCCGGGCACCGAGGTGTACGAGGGCATGATCGTCGGGGAGAACTCCCGCTCCGACGACATGGATGTGAACATCACCAAGGAGAAGAAGCTCACCAACATGCGGTCCTCGACGGCGGATGTGACCGAGTCCCTGGTCCCGCCGCGGCAGCTGTCGCTGGAGCAGTCCCTGGAGTTCTGCCGCGACGACGAGTGCGTCGAGGTGACCCCGGAGACGGCCCGTATCCGCAAGGTGGTGCTGGACCAGAAGGACCGCGCCCGGACCGCCGCCCGCGCGAAGCGGTAAGGCCTGCGCGAGGCGGTAACGCCGCGCGCGACCGCCCGTAAACGCAATATCGAAAACAATACCGGCCGATTACCCTACGTAATCGGCCGGTATGGCGTCTGCGCTATTCGGCGGCCCGGACTCTCGGCCTCTTTGGTCGGGGTCCGGGCCGCTGCCATGTCAGCAACTTGCCAGTCAAGCTCTTATCCGACAACCAGTGTCCGATTATCGGTGAATGCGCTCCGCATGATGTGTTAACAGTCCGTTTCGCGTGTGTCTGTCTGCGGCAGTTTTGTCCGGATTTCGAAGCTCCGCGCGTAGATCTCGTGACCAAAGCGAGACCCTTAAAGTGTGGTTAACGGGACTGCCGTGCTCAATTATTGGGTCCGTTGGGCTCGGGTCGATGGGTCACGCGCTGTGGGGAGCGCCGGCCTACGAGCACACGGGGGGTTCCGGTCCCTTTCGCTGTCAGGGGTGTCAGCGTGTCTCCGGCGGCCCCTTTTTTCGTAGTGACAGTGGACTCCTGAGGAGGCTTACCCATGCGCGGTGCGATGAGCGCCAAGTGGGTCGCGATGGCCGCGGTTGTGGCGCTGGCCGCAACCGCCTGTGGTGGCGGCGACGACAAGGACAGCGGCAGCAAGGACATGAACAAGGGGACGGCGGACCCGAACGGGATCCTGACCGCCCAGCTGAGCGAGCCGCAGAACCCGCTTCAGCCGGCGAATGCCAAGGAGAGCCAGGGCAGCCGCGTCATCCGCTCGGTCTTCTCCCAGCTGGTGGGCTATGAGCCGGGCACCGGCAAGCTGACCTACGTCAACGCCGAGTCCGTCACCCCGAACAAGGACTCCTCGGTCTGGACCGTCAAGCTCAAGCCGGGCTGGAAGTTCCACAACGGCGAGGCCGTGACCGCCCAGTCCTACGTGGACTCGTGGAACTGGTCGGCCAACGTCAAGAACAACCAGACCAACTCGAGCTGGTTCCAGGACATCAAGGGTTACGCGGATGTCCACCCGGCGAAGGGTGACCCCAAGTCGGACAAGATGTCCGGTCTGAAGGTCGTCAACGACAACGAGTTCAAGATCGAGCTGGCCAGCTCGGTCTCGTACTTCGCCTACAAGCTCGGCTACGACGTCTGGTCCCCGCTGCCCAAGGAGTTCTTCAAGGACCCCAAGGCCGCCGGTGAGCACCCGATCGGCAACGGTCCCTACAAGTTCGTCTCCTGGGACCACAAGAAGATGATCAAGGTCCGGAAGTTCGCCGACTACCAGGGCCCGGACAAGCCCAAGAACGGCGGCATCGACTTCGTCAACTACACCACCGCCGACGCCGCCTACTCCGCGCTGCGCTCCGACACCCTCGACTGGATCGAGCAGATCCCCACCACCGCGCTCACCAACTACAAGAGCGACCTGGGTGCCCGCGCGATCGACCAGGAGTACTCGGCGGTCCAGTCGATCGTCCCGGCCTTCTACACCAAGCAGTTCAAGGACATCGACCCCAAGGTCATCCAGGGTCTGTCGATGGCGATCGACCGCAACACGATCACCAAGACCGTGCTGCACGGCTCGCGCACCCCGGCCGACAGCTATGTCGCCCGCGGCGTGCTCGGCTACAAGCCGGGTGCCCTCAAGGAGCAGGTCACCTACGACCCGGCGAAGGCCAAGGAGCTGGTCAAGGAGGGTGGCGGCGTCCCGGGTAACAAGATCTCCATCCAGTACAACGCCGACCAGCCGCACAAGGAGTGGGTGGACGCGGTCTGCAACAGCATCCGCAAGGCCCTCGACATCGAGTGCGTGGGCGACTCCAAGCCGGACTTCCAGACCGACCTGAACGCCCGTGACAAGCACCAGGTCAAGTCGATGTACCGCGGTGGCTGGGTGCTCGACTACCCGGTCAACTCCAACTTCATGCGTGACCTGTACGGCACCACCTCCGCCGGTAACACCAGCGGCTACTCCAACAAGGAGTTCGACAAGCTGAGCAAGAAGGCCGACGAGGCCCCGACGCTCGACGAGACGGTGAAGCTGTACCAGCAGGCGGAGCAGCTCCTCGCCAAGGACATGCCGGCGATCCCGCTGTGGTTCTACAAGGTCAACAGCGGCCAGTCCAAGAACGTCCTCGGGAAGATCCCGTACGGCCAGGACGGTGACCCCATCTTCACCGACGTTCAGGTGAAGAAGAAGTAAGCATCGGGACCGCCTGCCGGTGTCGCCGCTCCCCCTCACCCCGGGGAGCGGCGGCACCGGCTCGCAGGCGTCAAGGCCCCGCCACTTGTCCCCCCACCCGGTGGCTGTAGACGAGACGAGACGAGGCCTTCGCCGCCCCCCAACGGCATGGAGGCATAATGGGGCGCTACGTCCTCAGACGACTGCTCCAGATGATCCCGGTGTTCATCGGGACGACTCTGTTGATTTTTCTCATGATCCACGTCCTCCCCGGCGACCCCATCAGGGCGATGTGGGGCGACAAGGCGGCGGACCCCGCGCAGGTCGTGCAGCTGCGCCACAAGTTCGGGCTGGACAAGCCCCTGTGGCAGCAGTACGTCGACTACATGGTCAACCTGTTCAAGGGTGACTTCGGCGAGACGTTCGGCGGCCGCCCCGTCCTCGACGAGATCACCCAGGCGTTCCCGGTGACCCTCCGCCTCGCGGCGGTGGCCCTCACCATCGAGATGATCGTCGGCATCGGGCTCGGCGCCTGGGCCGGGCTCAAGGCCGGCAAGGCCGTCGACACCGGCGTGCTGATCTTCACGCTCATCGTCATCGCGATGCCGGTGTTCGTCCTCGGTTACCTCGCCCGGTTCCTCTTCGCGGACGAACTCCAGTGGCTGCCGCCCAACGTCCAGGACTCCACCAGCCTGGAGCAACTGCTGCTCCCGGGCTTCGTCCTCGGGATGCTGTCCATGGCGTATGTGGCCCGGCTGACCCGCACCACCTTCGCGGAGAACCTGCGCGCCGACTACATGCGCACCGCGCTCGCCAAGGGCCTGCCGCGCCGCCGCATCGTCGGCGTCCACCTGCTGCGCAACTCGCTCATCCCGGTGATCACCTTCCTCGGCACCGACGTGGGCAGCCTCGTCGGCGGCGCGGTCGTGACCGAGGGCATCTTCAACGTCCAGGGTGTCGGAAACCTGCTGTACACCGCGCTCGTACAGCGTGAGGGCGTCACGATCGTCGGCATCGTCACGGTCCTCGTTCTCATCATCCTGCTGATCAACCTGCTGGTCGACCTGCTGTACGCGGTCCTGGACCCGAGGATCCGTTATGCCTGACGTGACCGAGACCAAGACCGAGACGGCGATCGACGCGGTGGCCCCGCCGGCCGAGCCGGCCGCGGCCCCGGCCGCCGGACCCGCCCCCCAGGGCAAGCCGCGCTCCCTGTGGGGCGACGCCTGGTACGAACTGCGCCACCGGCCCATGTTCTGGATCTCGGCGGTCCTGCTGGTGCTGCTGATCGCCATCGCCGCCTTCCCGGGGCTGTTCACCGGCGCCGACCCGCGCGACGGCGACCTGACCAACCACTTCCTGACCAAGCCGGAGCTGACCCACTTCTTCCAGGCCGACTGGTTCGGCTACGACGGCCAGGGACGCTCCATCTACGCGCGTGTCATCTACGGCACCCGAGCCTCGGTCCTGGTCGGCCTCGGCACCACCCTCGTGGTGACGATCGTCGGCGGGCTGCTCGGCATGCTGGCCGGCTACTTCGGCGGCTGGATCGACACGATCATCTCCCGGATCACCGACATCTTCTTCGGCCTGCCGTTCCTGCTCGGCACCATGGTCGTGATGAACGCCTTCACCGAGCGCAAGGTGTATGTCGTCGTCGGCGCCCTGGCGTTCCTCGGCTGGACCACCATCGCGCGGGTGACGCGCAGCTCGGTGATCACGGCCAAGCAGGCGGACTACGTGGTGGCGGCGCGCGCCCTCGGCGCCGGTACGCCCAGGATCCTGCTGCGCCATGTGCTGCCGAACGCGATCGCCCCGACGATCGTCGTCGCGACGATCGCCCTCGGTGCGTACATCTCCGCCGAGGCCACGCTGTCCTACCTGGGCCTGGGCCTCGCCGACCCGACGGTCTCCTGGGGTGTCGACATCTCCTCGGCCAAGGACGCCATCCGGGACAATCCGCATGTGATGCTGTTCCCGGCGGGGATGCTGAGCCTCACCGTCTTCGCGTTCATCATGCTCGGCGACGCGGTGCGCGACGCCCTCGACCCCAAGCTGCGCTGAGGAGGGCGTACGTGACCACCATCGAGAAGACCACGAGCGCCCCCGCGGCGCAGACCGAGGGTGACGACGCCACCCCGCTGCTGGAAGTCCGCGATCTGCACGTGGAGTTCCACACCCGGGACGGCGTCGCCAAGGCCGTCAACGGCGTCAACTACAGCGTCCGGGCCGGCGAAACCCTCGCCGTCCTCGGCGAGTCCGGATCCGGCAAGTCGGTGACCGCCCAGGCGATCATGGGCATCCTCGACATGCCGCCCGGCAAGATCCCGCAGGGCCAGATCCTGTTCCGCGGCGAGAACATGCTCACCATGTCCAATGAGGAGCGCCGCAAGATCCGCGGCCGGAAGATCGCCATGATCTTCCAGGACGCGCTCTCCTCGCTGAACCCGGTGCTCTCCGTCGGCTACCAGCTCGGCGAGATGTTCCGCGTTCACCAGGGCCTGTCCAAGAAGGCGGCCAAGGCCAAGGCCATCGAGCTGATGGACCGGGTGCGCATTCCGGCGGCGAAGGAGCGGGTGGGGGACTATCCGCACCAGTTCTCCGGCGGTATGCGCCAGCGCATCATGATCGCCATGGCGATGGCGCTGGAGCCGGATCTGATTATCGCCGACGAGCCCACGACCGCCCTGGACGTGACCGTCCAGGCCCAGGTCATGGATCTGCTCGCCGAGCTCCAGCGCGAGTTCAACATGGGCCTGATCCTGATCACCCATGACCTGGGTGTGGTCGCCGACGTCGCCGACAAGATCGCGGTGATGTACGCGGGCCGGATCGTCGAGACCGCCCCGGTCCACGAGCTCTACAAGCGCCCGTCCCACCCGTACACCCAGGGGCTGCTGGACTCGATCCCGCGCCTGGACCGCAAGGGCCAGGAGCTCTACGCGATCAAGGGCCTGCCGCCCAACCTGCTCAAGATCCCGACGGGCTGCGCCTTCAACCCGCGCTGCCCCAAGGCGCAGGACATCTGCCGCACCGACGTCCCTGTGCTGGAGCCGGTGACAGAGCAGGACGGCACCCCGCTGCCGGGCCGCGGCAGCGCGTGCCACTTCTGGAAGGAGACGATCCATGGCTGAGACCGACAAGAACGACGAGGCCATGGACGCCACCCCCAACGTCACCGAGGTGGAGGTGGTCGAGGCGGCCACCGAGGAGGCGGCCGTGGCCGCCCTCGACGCCCCGGTCGAGCGCGGCGAGCCGATCCTTCAGGTGCGAAACCTGGTCAAGCACTTCCCGCTGACCCAGGGCATCCTGTTCAAGCGGCAGATCGGCGCGGTCAAGGCCGTCGACGGCGTCTCCTTCGACCTCTACCAGGGCGAGACCCTCGGCATCGTCGGCGAGTCCGGCTGCGGCAAGTCCACGGTCGCCAAGCTGCTGATGACCCTGGAGACCGCCACGGCGGGCGAGGTCTTCTACAAGGGCCAGGACATCACCAGGCTGTCCGGGCGTGCCCTGAAGGCCGTGCGGCGCAACATCCAGATGGTGTTCCAGGATCCGTACACCTCGCTGAATCCGCGGATGACGGTGGGCGACATCATCGGGGAGCCGTTCGAGATCCACCCGGAGGTGGCCCCGAAGGGCGACCGGCGCCGCAAGGTCCAGGAGCTGCTCGATGTCGTGGGTCTGAACCCGGAGTACATCAACCGGTATCCGCACCAGTTCTCCGGCGGTCAGCGCCAGCGCATCGGGATCGCGCGCGGTCTGGCCCTCAACCCGGAGATCATCATCTGCGACGAGCCGGTCTCGGCGCTGGATGTGTCCGTCCAGGCACAGGTCATCAACCTGATGGAGAAGCTCCAGGACGAGTTCAACCTCTCCTACCTCTTCATCGCCCACGACCTGTCCATCGTGCGCCACATCTCCGACCGCGTCGGCGTGATGTACCTGGGCAAGGTGGTCGAGATCGGCAGCGACACCGCGATCTACGACCACCCGACCCACCCGTACACCCAGGCCCTGCTGTCCGCGGTCCCGGTCCCCGACCCGTCCTCGCGCGAGGGCCGGGAGCGGATCATCCTGGCCGGAGACGTCCCCTCCCCGGCCAACCCGCCCTCCGGCTGCCGCTTCCGCACCCGCTGCTGGAAGGCCGAGGACCGCTGCGCCAAGGAGGCCCCGCTGCTCGCCATCCCCGAGCGCTTCGCGGGCACGGACTCGCCGGCGGCGCACGAGTCGGCGTGCCACTTCGCGGAGGAGAAGGACGTGGTCCACGCCTAGCGTTCCCGTCTCGGGCCACGACGAGGGCCGCCCGGACCGTACCGACGGTCCGAGCGGCCCTCGCGGTCGTTCAGGCCCCGCCGCTCACCTCACGGCGGGCCGCGTCCAGCAGCCTCCCGATCTCGGCCGAGGCCCGGCGGGCGTCCTCGATCCCGTCCGCCTGCCCGACGGCGCGCTCCAGCTCCTGGAGCCGCCGAGCACGGTAGGGGTGGCGTCGCAGCGCCACGAACACGTCCCAGCGGTGCAGGAAGGTGCGGGTGGGCACGGTGCTGTCAGCCTTCGCCGCCTCCCGCTTGGCATGGTGGAGTTCGGCCTCGAACCGGACGGACGCGCTGGGCGCCAGAGCGCGAACAGCGACCCGCAGGGCCTGCTCCGAGAGCGGAGGCATGGGCGACAGCGCCGTGTCGACTTCGGCCAATGGTCATCCAGTCTGTCGTCGCACCGGGCGGGCACCGGCTGCGGCAGGTCGTCGCCGGAGTCCCACACGGTGACCCGGAAGTCGGGCGGCGCGGGCTCCCAGTCCATGCTGACGTACGCGTCGGTGGTGGTGTTGCGGTACGCGTTGGTCACCAGCTCGGACACGAGGAGTTCGGCGGTGTCGACGATGCAGTCGAGGCGGGCCGCCTTAAGGACGCAGCGGATGGTGGCCCGGACGACGCCCACGGCTCGGGGGTCGTGCGGGATGAACAGGCCGTAGGACCAGGGCTCTTCGGGCGTGCGCATGGGGCAGCCTCCGGGTGAGTGCCTTCTGTGACTGGCGCCATACGTAAGGTAGCGACTCGATGCGTATACATACAACCCAGTTGGCTGGATGGTGGTTACGGAGTGGACGCATCCGCCTGCACCACGCAACACTCGCCACAGGTGAAAGGGGAATCCGCATGGGGCTCAGGGCCGATCCCACGTATCGGCAGCGCCGGTTCGGCATCGAGGTGCGCAGGCTGCGTGAGGCGGCGGGGCTGACCGTTGGCGAGGCTGCGCAGTTGCTGGGAATGCGTCAACCGCACCTGAGCAACGTCGAGGCGGGTCGGACGAGCCTGTCGGCCGAGCGGCTTCAGAAACTGGCTGAGGTGCTGAGGGGTATGTATACCTATCCCGTTGACGCCCTGCTGGCGCTGGGTCGGGAGTCCGGTAAGGGGTGGTGGAGCGACTACGGCGGTACTGTCGGCGCGACTCACTTGGACCTGGCCGAGCTGGAAGCCGGGGCCGCCACCCTGCGCAACTACGAGCTGCTGTTCATCCCAGGGCTGCTCCAGACCTTCGAGTACGCCACCGCCGTCCACCGCAGTGTCTTCTCCCCTGCCGCGAACGAGGTACGGGAGACGGCCGTCGAGTTCCGGATGCGGCGCCAGCATGTCCTCACCGGGGCCCAGCCCCCTCGGTTGCACGCCATCATCCATGAGGCGGCGCTGCGCGTGCTGTACGGAGGCCGGGCGGTGATGCGTGATCAACTCTTGCGGCTGATCGAGGTGTCACGGCTGCCGAATGTGATGATCCAGGTGATCTCGCTGGACGACGAAGGTCGTAGCGCGTTCAGCCACCCGTTCATGCTGATCGAACCGGACGCGGTGGAACTGGGGACGGCGCTGGTCGACCAACTGGGCAAGACCCAGTACCTTGACGACCGTCGATCGTTCGCCGAATACGGGCGGTCGTTCGCCGAACTGAGCGAGCTGGCCCTGCCGCCCATCGACGCCGAAGCCGCACCCGAGGGCCGTACGGTGAAGGACTCGCTCGGGCTCATCCAGCACGTCCTGTATCCCCTGCTCTAGGAGACGTCCGCATGTCCACGCTTCAGTGGCGCAAGTCCAGCTTCAGCTCCGGGGACGCCGCCAACTGCGTGGAACTCGCCGCCGACCCCACGGGAACTCCCCACCTCCGGGAGAGCGACGACCCGGAGGTCGTCATAGCCACGACCCCGGCCGCGTTGCGTGCGCTTCTGCGGGCCGCGAAGGCGGGGGAGTTCGACCGGATGATCTAGTGCCCGGCGGCGGTCACTTCATGTAGCAGACCTTGTGGCCCTCGATCCAGATCTTGTAGGTCTTGCCGTTGTGGGTGACCGTCTTGGTCTTCGCCTTGACCTCCTTACACTGTTTGCCCGACATGGTGGGCGAAGGCGTGGGCGAGGGCGTGTCCTGGGCGGAGACCGTCTTGGCGTGTGTCACCGACGCGGCGGGCGTCGCGAAAGCGGTACTCGTGGAGGCCACCGCCGCTCCGCTGGCCAGCAGGGCCGCCGCAGCACCGGTCGCCAGGGTGCGTACGATCGAGTTCCGCATCACTGTCACCTTCTCGGATCGATTCTGAACTGCCTTTGTTTCAATTCTTCGCTCGCTCACGGCGAGGACGCACGTCGATCACCCCGGTGCCGCTCCCCGCGGATACGCAGCAGCTCCGCCGTGGCCTGGTCCGCGGGCAGAAACGCCTCCAGGTGGAGTTCGGCGAGCGTGATGTCCGTCGCGGTGGCGAAGGAGGTCAGCGTGGTGATGAGGCGTAGCTCGCCGTCCGCCGACGTCAGTCGCATGGGAACGGAGAAGCCGAGGTGGTCAGGGCCGACGGGGGCCTGGGGGACGTAGGTGGCCAGCTCGTCGGTGAACGCGTCGAGGCGGGGGTCCGGGCTGCGCCGGGCCCGGGCGCGGAGGTTCTCGATGACGTGGCGGCCCCACTCGGGGAGGTTGCGGACGCGGCGGGCCATGCCGTCCGGATGGAGCATGAGCCGCAGCATGTTGACCGGGGGCACGAGCAGTTCGGGGGCCGCGTCCTCGGTGAAGACCTCGACGGCGTCGTTGGCCGCGACCACGCGTCCGTACGGGGCGATGACGAGCGCGGGGTAGGGCAGATGACCGTGCAGGATCTGCTCGAGGGCCGTACGGACCGGCCGTAGCGCGGTCTCGTCCAGGCCCGACTCGGCGAACACCGGGGCGTAACCGGCCCTGCCGAGCAGGTCGTTGCGCTCCCGCAGGGACAGGCGGAGCGACTCGGCGAGCCGGATCAGGATCGCGCGGCCCGGCTGGGAGCGGCCGCTTTCGATGAAGCTCAGGTGGCGTTGGGTGGTGTCGGCCAGCGCGGCCAGTTCGAGCTGGCTGAGCCGGCGCGCCCGGCGCCAGCGTCTCAGCTCGGCGCCGACGCCCGACTGCTCGACGGTGTTGTTCACCCGGGTAGTTGTATCCGGAGGTCGTGGCATGCGGCGATTCCCTGGAGGGAATTGCCGCATCGCGGGCCGCCTCGCAGGATCGCTCGGCACAACCACTGAGCGACTGCGAAAGGCCGTTTGATGAAGAGCTACCGCCTTGTTCCGGGCCATGGCCTCGCCGGGCTGACCGTCCAGGACCGGGACGAGCCCGAGCCGGGGCGTGGTCAGGTCGTGGTCAGGATGCGCGCGAACTCGATCGGTTTCCGCGATCTGATGGTGCTGGCCGACAACTATCCGCTGCCGATCACGCCCGGCGTGGTGCCCGGCTGCGAGGGAGTCGGGGAGGTCGTGGCCGTCGGCGAGGACGTGGGGCGGGTGAAGGCGGGCGACCGGGTGGCCGCCGCCGTCTTTCCCCGCTGGCTCGACGGCCCGTTCCGGCGCGACAACGCCGCACAGCTCGGCACCATGATCGACGGGGTGCTGACCGAGTACGCGGTGCTCAGCGAGGACGGCGTCGTGCCCATCCCGGAGCATCTGTCGTACGAGGAGGCCGCGACGCTGCCGTTGGCAGCGGTGACCGCCTGGAACGCCCTGACCACGGGCGGCGCGCCGCGCCCCGGCTCGACCGTGCTGACCCTCGGCTCGGGAGCCGTCTCCCTGTTCACCCTGCGGTTCGCGAAGCTGGCCGGCGCCCGGGTGATCGTGACCACCTCCGGCGCGGCCAAGGCCGAGCGGCTGCGGGAACTCGGCGCCGACGAGGTGATCAACTACCGGGAGAGCCCGCAGTGGTGGCAGGACGTACGCGCCCTGACCGATGACCACGGCGCCGATCGCGTCGTCGATCCGTCGGGCCCACTGGAGCAGTCACTCAAGTCCGTCGCGGTCAGCGGCGAGGTGGCGCTCGTAGGCCGATGGCTGTCCGGGGCCGAGGGGGCCAAGCCCCTCGACCCCGCGGTCCTGTTCGGCGCGGGCGCGGTGCTGCGGCGGGTCGCCACGGGGAGCCGGGCCCATTTCACCGAGCTGAACCGGGCCGTCGCGGCGCATCGGGTGCGTCCGGTGATCGACCGGGTGTTCCCGTTCGACGAGGTACCGGACGCCTTCCGGTACGTCCAGTCGGGCGGCGGCTTCGGGAAGGTCGTCATCAGCCACGGCTGACCCCGGCGGACGGAGGCGCGTTACCCCTGCGGTGCGTGGCGTCGGCGTCCTCGGTGACTTTTGCGTCCGAAGCCTGAGGTTGCGGTGAGTATGGGACAGCGACACGCCATGGCGTCGGCGCGTCGCTGTCCCATACTCACCGCAAAGTCACTGGCATTGGGCCTGGAAGGACAGCCGTCAGCGCAGCGAGCGGAAGAACGCCCGTACATCGCCGATCAGCAGCTCCGGCACCTCCATCGCCGCGAAGTGGCCGCCCGCGTCGAACTCCGACCAGTGTGTGATCGCGTGGTACGGCTCGGTGAGGCGGCGGATGGCGCCGTCGCCGTGGAAGACCGCCACACCCGTGGGGATCTTGGACCGCTCCGGGACAGTGCTCCACACCGACGCCGCCTCCTTGTAGAGCCGGGCGGCAGAACCGGCCGTGTTGGTGAACCAGTAGATCGAGACGTTGGTCAGCACGGCGTCGCGGTCGAGCGCGTCCGGCTTGTCGCCATGGGCGGCGAACCAGTCGAGGTTCCAGGCGAGTTGGCCGGAGGGGGAGTCGGCGAGGCCGTAGGCCAGGGTCTGGGGACGGGTGCCCTGGATGGCGGCGTAGCCGGAGAGATCGCGGCGCCAGCGGCGGGTACCGGCCAGGCGGGATTCCTCCGCCGGGGTGAGCCCCTCCAGTTGGACCGTGTCGCCCGAGGGGATCGGCACCAGCGCGTTGACGTGCACGCCGATGACCTCGGCCGGGGCCACCCGCGCCACCTCGGGAGAGATGAGCGAGCCGAAGTCGCCGCCCTGCGTTCCGTAGCGCTCGTAGCCCAGGCGCCGCATCAGCTCGCTCCAGGCGGTGGCGATGCGGCGGATGTCCCAGCCGGGTTCGCGGGTCGGGCCGGAGAAGCCGAAGCCGGGGAGGGACGGGACGACGAGGTGGAACGCGTCGGCGGGGTCGCCGCCGTGGGCGCGGGGGTCGGTCAGCGGGCCGATGATCTCCGTGAACTCGGCGACCGAGCCGGGCCAGCCGTGGGTGATCAGCAGCGGCAGGGCCGTCGGCTCGGGGGAGCGGATATGGAGGAAGTGCACCCGCTGGCCGTCGATGTCGGTGGTGAACTGCGGAAACGCATTGAGCCGCGCCTCCTGCGCCCGCCAGTCGAACTGCTCGGCCCAGTAGTCGGTCACCTCGCGTACGTAGTCGAGCGCCACGCCGTAGGACCAGCCGACGCTGGGGAGCTCATCGGGCCAGCGGGTACGGGCCAGGCGCTCGCGCAGGTCGTCGAGGTCGGGCTGGGGGATGGCGATGCGGAAGGGGCGGATGGCGGGGTGGTCGCCGTGCGCGGTGTCGTTCATGGGGCGCACGGTAGGGCCCCTTGAGGACGGCTGACGTCCTCAAGGGGCCTGCCCCCGGCGCGCGTCAGCACACGTGCGCCCCCTTGGCTAAGCCCACGCCCCGGCCGCGGCGGCCTGCGCGGCGTAGGCGCCGAAATCGATCGGTTCGCGTCCGAGGACGCGCCGTACCCCGTCGCCGGGCTCGGTGAAGTGCCCGGCGCGCATGATGGCGAACAGCGCGTCGAGCTCCCTGACGGCCTCCTCCGGGAACCCCTCGGCCAGGAGCTCGGCCCGGTACTCCTCCGGCGTGAGCTCCACGTAGCGCATGGGACGGCCCGCCGCCTCGGCGATCGTCGCCACGGCGGCCTCGAAGGTGAGCGCCCGGGGCCCCGAGAGGTCGTACACCTGGCCGTGATGGCCGTCCGTGGTCAGCACGGCCGCCGCCACATCGGCGATGTCCTGGGCGTCGATGAACGGCTCCGGCATGGAGCCGATCGGCAGCGCCAGCCGGCCGTCCCGCAGCGGGGCGTGCCACACGTCTTCGTCGAAGTTCTGGCTGAAGTTGTTCGGGCGGAGGATCGTCCACCGCGCGCCGGAGTCGCGCACGGCCTGCTCCGCGGCGGCCATGCCCTGGAAGGCGTCGGCGGAGACCTGCTCGATCCCGCGGCCGGACAGCGCCACGAAGCGGCCGACGCCCGCCTCGGTCGCCCGCTTGACGAAGACCTGGGCCAGGGCCGGGTCCTCGGGAGCCATGAGATAGACCGCCGAGGCCCCGTCCAGGGCGGTCGGCCAGGTGTCCTGGTCGGACCAGTCGAACCGCACCTCGCCTGAGCGGGAGGCGGCCCGGACGTGCTCGCCCGCCGCCCGCAGCGTGTGCACCAGGCGGCGGCCGGTCTTGCCCGTCCCGCCCAGGACCAGGATCTCGTTTGCGTGTGTCGTCATGGTCAGCAAGTCAACCGGCCGGGGCGCGGGCTGGGGATGGCCGGTCGTACACGGGGCATACGCGATCGTCCAGACGGTTATCGTGAGGCACATGGATCCGTTCGACGATCTGCTGCGGGGTGTCCGTGCCGACGGGGCCGGCTTCCGGCGGACGGAGCTGTCGCCGCCGTGGGCCCTGCGGTTCACCGATGCGGCGTCCCTGACGCTGTGTGTGCCGCTGCGGGGCGAGGGATGGATCTCCTCCGAGCGTCCCGGAGAGGGCGGGGAACCGCGGCCGGTGCGGGTCGGTGACACCGCGATCGTGCGCGGGCCGGGACCGTACGTCCTCTCCGACCGGCCCTCGTCGGCCGGACCGGCCGGTCGCACGGTGCTGCTGGTCGGGACGTACCAGGTGCGGTCCGAGGTGTCACAGCGGCTGCTGGGGGTGCTGCCGCCGGTGCTGGTGATGCCCGGCAACGACGGCTGCGCGTCGCTGCTCGACTTCCTGGACGCGCAGGTCGCCGCCTGCCCGCCGGGGCAGCAGGTGGTGCTGGACCGGCTGCTCGACTGGCTGCTGGTGTGCGCGCTGCGCGAGTGGTCCGAGCAACCGGAGGCTGTGCCGCCGGGCTGGTTCCGGGCGTTGGACGACGAGGTGATCGGCCCCGTGCTGCGGGCCATGCACGCCGCGCCGGACCGGCCGTGGACGCTCGCGGCCCTGGCCGGCGAGGCGGGGGTGTCGCGTACGGCGCTGGCCGGCCGGTTCGCCAAGCTGGTGGGCAAGCCGCCGCTGACCTATCTGACCGACTGGCGGATGGCCTTGGCCGCCGATCTGCTGACCGGGTCCACCGCGACGGTCGCCGCGGTGGCGCGCCAGGTGGGATACGCGGACGCGTTCGGCCTCAGCGCGGCCTTCAAGCGGATCCACGGGGTCAGCCCCAGCGAGTACCGCAGGACCTGCCGTACGGACGCCGACTGCGTCGGCGCGGAGTGCTCACAGGGCTGAGACCGCCCTTCTCCTCCTGGAGAACACGGACGGACCCCTCCCGGATGCGGAAAGTCATCTCATGGGATGCCATATGGGCCTAAGCCGGAACTCGGATCCGCCCTCGGGAGGCACCCATGCGCATCGCCACACGCGCTCGGCGCCTTCGGCGTGGATCGGGGGCCGCCCGCGTGCCGGTGGGCCCCGCCGTGCCGGTTCTCGGCCTGCTGGTGCTGGCCCTGGCCGCGACGGGCTGCGGCGGCGGGAACGCACCCAAGGGCGTCGTACGGTCCTCCTGGGGCGACCCGCCCAACCCGCTGGAGCCCGCCAACACCAATGACGTCCAGGGCGGCAAGGTCCTGGACATGGTCTTCCGGGGGCTCAAGCGGTACGACCCCGTCACCGGCGAGGCGAAGAACGCCATGGCCGAGCGGATCCTGACGAGCGACCAGCGGAACTTCACGGTCACCATCAAGGACGGCTGGACGTTCGGCGACGGCGAGAAGGTCACCGCCAAGTCCTTCGTGGACGCCTGGAACTACGGCGCCCTGCTCGACAACAAGCAGCGCAACGCCTACTTCTTCGAGTACGTCCAGGGCTACGACAAGGTCCACCCGGCGACCGGCCACCCCACCGCGAAGACCCTCTCCGGCCTGCGCGTCAAGGATGCGCGGACGTTCACGGTCAAGCTCACCCAGAAGTTCTCCAGCTGGCCCAAGACCCTGGGCTACAACGCCTACGCCCCGCTGCCCCGCGCGTTCTTCGACGACCACGCCGCCTGGCTGCGCAAGCCCGTCGGCAACGGCCCGTACGAGGTGGTCTCGTACGACAAGGGCTCGGCCATGAAGCTGCGGGCCCGGGACGGCTACCCCGGCCCCGACAGGCCCCGCAACAAGGGCGTCGAGCTGCGCGTCTACACCGACAGCAACACCGCGTACACCGATCTCCAGGCGGGCAATCTCGACCTGGTGGACGATGTGCCCGCCGCCCAGCTGAAGTTCGTCCGCTCCGACCTCGGCGACCGCTACATCAGCCGGCCCGCCGGGATCATCCAGACCCTCACCTTCCCGATGTACGACCGCCGCTGGCGGGGGCCCGGCTCGGCCAAGCTGCGGCGCGGCATCTCCATGGCGATCAACCGCGCGCAGATCACCGACCGGATCTTCCACGGGACCCGGACCCCGGCCAGCGACTGGACCTCCCCGGTCCTGCGCCGCCAGGGGGGCTACCGGCCCGGCCTGTGCGGCGGCGCCTGCGATTACGACCCGGCGCGGGCCAGGGCGCTGATCAAGGCGGGCGGCGGGCTGCCCGGCGGCCGGATGACCATCACGTACAACGCCGACACCGGCTCCCACAAGGACTGGGTCGACGCCGTCTGCAACAGCGTCAACACCGTGCTGGGCAGCGACCGGGCCTGCGTCGGCCGACCGGTCGGCACCTTCGCCGACTACCGCAACAAGGTGGCGAACCAGCGGATGACCGGCCCGTTCCGGGCGGGCTGGCAGATGGACTACCCGCTGATCCAGAACTTCCTCCAGCCGATGTACTACACCGACGCCTCCTCCAACGACGGCCACTGGAGCGACACCGGCTTCGACGAACTCGTCGACCGGGCCAACGCCGAGTCCGCGGACGGCCGGGCCGTCGCCACCTTCCAGGACGCCGAGAAGATCCTCGCCGCGCAGATGCCCGCCATCCCGCTCTGGTACCAGAACGGCAGCGCGGGCTACTCGTCCCGGCTCTCCGACGTGGCCCTCAACCAGTTCAGCGTCCCGGTCTACGACCGGATCGAGGTGGGCTGAGCCATGGGCCGTCATGTGCTCCGGCGGCTGCTCCAGATGATCCCCGTGTTCCTGGGCACCACCTTCCTGATCTTCTTCATGGTGTACGCGCTGGGCGACCCCGTCGCCGCGCTCTTCGGCGACAAGGCCCCCGACCCCGCCACCGCCGCCCGCATCCGCAAGGACCTCTACCTCGACGAGCCGCTGTGGCGGCAGTACGCGCACTACATGGGGCAGGTCTTCACCGGCCACTTCGGCACCGCCTTCGACGGCCGCCCCGTCACCGAGCTGATGGCCGATGCCTTCCCCATCACCCTCCGGCTCACCGTCGTGGCCGTCCTCTTCGAGACGGCCCTCGGGCTCACCCTCGGCGTCGCGACCGCGCTGGGCCGCGGGCGCGGCCTGGACAGCTCGGTCCTGCTGCTGACCCTGGTCGTGGTCTCCGTCCCGACCTTCGTCAGCGGCTCGGTGCTCCAGTATCTGATCGGGGTGAAGTGGGGCTGGACCACGCCCTCCGTCGCCCCGGAGGCGCCCCTGGACCAGCTGCTGCTGCCCGGCGTCGTCCTCGGCCTGGTCTCGCTCGCGTACACCACGCGGCTCACCCGCACCTCCATCGTCGAGAACGCCCGCGCCGACTATGTGCGCACCGCCGTCGCCAAGGGGCTGCCGCGACGCCGGGTGGTCGTGCGCCATCTGCTGCGGAACTCCCTGATCCCGGTGGTGACCTTCCTCGGCACCGACATCGGCGCGCTCATGGGCGGCGCCATCGTCACCGAGCGGATCTTCAACATCCACGGCGTGGGATACCAGCTCTACCAGGGCATCCTGCGCCAGAACTCCCCGACGGTCGTCGGCTTCGTGACCATCCTCGTGATCGTCTTCCTGCTGGCGAACCTGCTTGTCGACCTCCTCTACGCCGTGCTCGACCCGAGGATCCGGTATGCCTGAGCCCTACGACACCCCCCAAGCGATCGTCCCGCCCGGCGGCGGCGCGCCGGCCCTGGCCGGGGCCGACACCGCGACCCTGGCGGGCGCCCCCGCCCCGGCCCCCGTGGTGCCCGCGGGCCGACGCGGCCGGGGCCGCCACGGCGGGCGGGCCGCCGCGCCCCACAGCCTGTGGTCCGACGCCTGGCGGGACCTGCGCCGCAACCCGGTCTTCGTGGTCTCCGCCCTGGTCATCGTCTTCCTGGTGCTGATCGCGATCTGGCCGCAGCTGATCACGGACGGCAATCCGTACCGCGGCGACCTGTCCAAGGCGCAGGACGGCCCGGCGCCCGGCCACCCCTTCGGCTACGACCTCCAGGGCCGCGACGTCTACACCCGCACCGTCTACGGGGCCCGCGCCTCCATCACCGTCGGCATCTGCGCCACCGCGGGCGCGGCCCTGCTCGGCAGCGTGCTCGGCGGGCTGGCCGGGTACTACGGCGGCTGGTGGGACGCCCTGCTGTCGCGGATCGCCGACGTGTTCTTCGGCATCCCGATCCTGCTGGGCGGCCTGGTCTTCCTGTCCGTGGTCACCAGCGGGTCGGTGTGGCCGGTGGTCGGCTTCATCGTGCTGCTGGGGTGGCCACAGATCTCCCGGATCGCGCGCGGCACCGTCCTGACCGCCACCCGGCAGGACTACGTCCAGGCGGCGCGGGCGCTCGGCGCGAGCGACGCCCGGACGCTGCTGCGGCACATCGCGCCCAACGCCGTGGCGCCCGTGATCGTCGTCGCCACCATCGCGCTCGGCACGTACATCGCGCTGGAGGCGACCCTGTCCTTCCTGGGCGTGGGGCTCAAGCCGCCGACCGTCTCCTGGGGGATCGACATCTCGTCCGCCTCCACCCAGATCCGCAACGCCCCGCACATGCTGCTGTGGCCCGCCGGAGCGCTGAGCGTCACGGTGCTGGCGTTCATCATGCTCGGCGACGCGGTGCGCGACGCGCTCGACCCGAAGCTGCGCTGAGATGAGCCGCGTCGAAGAACCGCCCGCCGTGCCGCGGCTGCTGGACGTACGGGACCTGCGGGTCGAGTTCCGCACCCGGGACGGCGTCACCGAGGCCGTGGGCGGGGTGACGCTGGGCGTGGACGCGGGCCGGACGCTGGCGGTGCTGGGCGAGTCGGGGTCGGGCAAGTCGGTGACCGCCCAGGCGATCATGGGCATCCTGGACTCCCCGCCCGCCCTGGTGACCGGCGGGAAGATCTTCTTCCAGGGGCGGGACCTGCTGGCGATGGGGGAGGAGGAGCGCCGCCGGGTGCGTGGCGCCCGGATGGCGATGATCTTCCAGGACGCGCTCTCCGCGCTGAACCCGGTGCTGTCGGTGGGCGCCCAGCTCGCCGAGATGTACGAGGTCCACCAGGGCCTGTCGCGCCGCGCCGCGCGCGCCAGGGCCGTCGAACTGATGGACCGGGTGCGGATCCCGGCGGCGAAGGAGCGGGTGGGGGACTATCCGCACCAGTTCTCCGGCGGTATGCGCCAGCGCATCATGATCGCCATGGCGCTGGCGCTGGAGCCGGATCTGATCATCGCCGACGAGCCCACGACGGCGCTGGACGTGACCGTCCAGGCCCAGGTCATGGAGCTGCTCGCGGAGTTGCGCCGCGAGTACGACATGGGTCTGATCCTGATCACCCATGACCTGGGCGTGGTCGCCGACGCCGCCGACACGATCGCCGTGATGTACGCGGGCCGGATCGTCGAGACCGCGCCCGTACGCGACCTCTACCGGCGCCCCGCCCACCCGTACACGCGCGGGCTGCTGGACTCGGTGCCGCGCCTGGACGCCCGCGGGGGCGCTCACGGGGGTCGCGAGCTGTACGCGATCAAGGGCCTGCCGCCCGGCCCGGCGGACCTCCCGCCCGGCTGCCCCTTCACCCCGCGCTGCCCCCGCGCCCAGGACGTCTGCCGCACCGAACGGCCGCCGCTGTACGAGGTGACGTACGGGGACGGGCCCGTGGGCCGGGCCAGCGCCTGCCACTTCTGGAAGGACGAGCTCGATGCCCGCGACGCCATCGCAGCCCCCTGAGCCCGCCGCCGAGCCGCTCCTGCGCGTCCGTGACCTGGCCAAGCTCTACCCGCTCACCCAGGGCGTCGTCTTCAGGCGCCAGGTCGGCGCGGTCAAGGCCGTCGACGGCGTCTCCTTCGAGCTGCGGCGCGGCGAGACGCTCGGCGTCGTCGGCGAGTCCGGCTGCGGCAAGTCCACCCTCGCCAGGCTGCTGGTCAATCTGGAGCGGCCGACCGCGGGGGAGATCCGCTACCGGGGCGAGGACGTCGCCAGGCTGTCGGGACGGGCGTTGAAGGCCGTACGGCGCAATATCCAGATGGTGTTCCAGGATCCGTACACCTCGCTGAATCCGCGGATGACGGTGGGCGACATCATCGGGGAGCCGTTCGAGATCCACCCGGAGGTGGCCCCGAAGGGCGACCGGCGCCGCAAGGTCCAGGAGCTGCTCGATGTCGTGGGTCTGAACCCGGAGTACATCAACCGCTATCCGCACCAGTTCTCCGGCGGTCAGCGCCAGCGCATCGGGATCGCGCGCGGTCTGGCCCTCAACCCGGAGATCATCATCTGCGACGAGCCGGTCTCGGCGCTGGATGTGTCGGTGCAGGCGCAGGTCGTCAATCTGCTGGCGCGGCTCCAGGAGGAGTTCGCCCTCTCCTATCTCTTCATCGCCCATGACCTGTCCGTCGTCCGCCATATCTCCGACCGGGTCGCGGTGATGTATCTGGGCCGCTTCGCCGAGACCGGTACCGACACCGAGATCTACGACCACCCGACCCACCCGTACACCCAGGCCCTGCTGTCCGCGGTCCCGGTCCCCGACCCGACCTCGCGCGAGGGCCGGGAGCGGATCATCCTGGCCGGAGACGTCCCCTCCCCGGCCGACCCGCCCTCCGGCTGCCGCTTCCGCACCCGCTGCTGGAAGGCCGAGGACCGCTGCGCGGTGGAGGTGCCCCGCCTCGCGGTGCCCACGGCCTTCCAGCGTTCGGGCGGCCCGGCCGCACACCCCTCGGCCTGCCACTTCGCCGGGGAACGCCTGCCCGCTCCCAGCCGCTGACGACCCGCCCTCCTGATCCCGCGCCGGGGCACCTACGATCCCCCCATGCCATCGAGCGATCTCCATCGGGCCACGGCCTTCCGGCTCGCCTTCGCCCGCCGCCAGGCCGCCGAGGTGCGGGAGGTGCCGGGGGGCTTCCTGGTGCTGGACGAGCGCTACGCCCGCTCGTACGAACACAACCAACTCCACCTCGACGGGCCCGTGTCCCCCGCCGAGGTCTCCGGCCTCGCCGAGGCGGCCATGGCCGATCTGCCCCACCGCCTCATCACCGTCCACGACGACGCCTTGGGTACCGCCTGCGCCGCTCATCTCACCCGGGCCGGCTATGAGCACGCCACCGAGCTCGTCATGACTCACACGGGCCCCACTCCGCCCCCGGCCCCGGCCCGCGCCGAGTCCCTGGACCTGCCGGCCCTCGCGCCCGCGCTCGCCCGCCAACAGCGCCTTTGGATGCCGGACGCCGACGACGAGACGATCCGCCAACTCGTGGAGCGGCGCGCCGCCCGGCTCCGCGGAGCCGAGCGGGTCGAGTTCCTCGGCGTGTACGCCACGGGCGGCGACCTGGCCTCCTGGGCCGACCTCTACCTGGCCCCGACGGACGGCGTCGCCCAGGTCGAGGACCTGGTCACCGCCGCCCCCCACGCCCGCCGCGGCCACGCGGACACCCTCCTGGCCGACGCCCTCCACCGCTCCGCCGCCGCGGGCTGCACCCTCCGCTTCCTGATCGCGGACGCCGACGACTGGCCGCGCCACTGGTACGCCCGGCGTGGCTTCACGGTGGTGGGCCGCGCGCATGTCTTCACCCGCCACCGGGCCGCCACGCCGTGAGCCGTGCGGACCGACTACGCCTCGGGCGCGTCCCCGAAGTCCGGGATATCCAGCCTGACGCCGCCCTGGAGCGCGGACTGGTGCGCGACGATGCCCGGCAGGGTGTAGCGGGCCGCGACCCAGGCGTTCACGGACGGCAGTGTGCGGGTGTTGACCGCGGTCACGAAGTCGTCCACCAGGAAGTGATGGCTGCCCTCATGGCCGTTGTGCAGATGGTCGAACGCCCTCGGCAGCCGCGACCGGTCGTGCACCGGCGCGGAACCCGAGGTGAAGGCGGCCCGCAGGGCCGGGGCGATGTGCTCGAGCGACGGATCGTCGGGCGCCAGCGTGGGCTTGGGCTCCAGCAGCTCGGTGATGTCCTTCACCCCCTCCTTGTCCTGCCAGAAGCTGACGGTGGCGAGCTGCTCCATGCTGGCCTCCGTACCGAAGAACCGGAATCGTGATTCCCGTATGTGCGAGGGATAGCCGACTCGCCGGAACTCGTTCGTACGGAACGACCCGCCGCCCGCCACCTCGAACAGCGCGGTGGCATTGGAGAAGTCGTTGCCGAACTGGCTGATCTCCCGGTCGAACACGCCGTCCCCGCGGTCGTCCTTCACCCCGATCGCGGACACGCTCACCGCATGCGTCTGCCAGGCGCCGAGCACCCCGCCGACGGAGTGCGTCGGGTAGAGCAGCGGGGGATAGCTGGCGGTCGCCTTCCAGTTCTCGCCGCCGCTGTACTGGTAGGCCTCGTAGAAGCCGAGATCCATGTCGTGGACGTAGTCGCCCTCCGCGTAGAAGAGCCGGCCGAAGGCGCCCTCGGCGATCTGATCGCGGGCATGGACGGTCGCCGGGTTGTACTGGCTGGTCTCACCCATCATGTATGTCAGCCCGGTGGCCCGTACGGCCTCGATGATCGCCGCTATCTCCTCGGTGCTGATCGCCATGGGGACGGCGGAGTAGACGTGCTTGCCCGCGTTCAGGCCCTGGAGCACCAGCGGACCGTGCGTCCAGCGCTGGGTGAAGATGGCGACCGCGTCGACCGCCTCCGACTCCAGCATCGCCTCGTACGAGGGGAAGGTGCCCGTCAGCCCCTGTGCGGCGGCGAGCTGTTCCGCGCGTTCGGGCAGCAGATCGGTGACGTAGATGTCGCTGACGCCGGGATGGGCCTGGAACAGCGTGGCGAACTGGCCGGAGAACTGGCCGGCGCCGACGATGCCGAGCGAGAAAGTCATGTGGGGGTTGCCCTTTCGGTGGTCGGGGATCAACGGGGGCCTCACTGGCCGAGGATGAAGTTGATCTGGTCGTTGGTCTTGTCGAGGCCGCTCACGGGCGCGTCGTTGGCGTAGACGTCCTGCATGGCGGGGCGTATCAGCGCGTACACGTCCGCCGCGTAGTCGGTGATCGGGAAGGAGAAGGTGGTGGAGTCCTTCTTGTCGGCGACCGCCCTGGTGAAGGCGGTGACGTCGATGCCCTTCTTCTTGTAGGCGGCGACCGCGGCGTTCGTGCCGTCGGGAGTGGCGGGGAAGACGATGCCGTACCCGCCGACCGTCTTCTGGCACTCGTTCGAGGACAGGTACTTCACCCATTTCTCGGCGCCCCGCTTGTTGCGGGCGTTCTTGGTGATCGAGTCGGCGAGGCCGTTCATCATCGTCGCCCGCTTGCCGGTGGGACCGGTGGGGGTGAAGGCGGTGCCGATCTTCACGCCCTTGAAGCCGTAGTACGTGGAGATCATCCAGGCGCCGTCGAAGGCGGTCGCCGCCCTGCCCGAGGCCACCTGGGCGTTGGCGGGGTTCGCGCCCTGGCTGTAGTCGGTGAACGGGGCGAGATAGCCCTTCTTCGCCAGCCCGAAGTACCACGTGATGACCGACTGGAAGGTTTTGCTGTCGTACTGGTACTTCGTGCCCCACCGCTTCTTGTCGGTGTAGGACCATCCGGCGGAGGCGGCGAAGTTGCTCCACTGGGTCTGCCCGTCGCCGTCGCCCGCCCCTCCGGTGGCCAGGCCGTACACCTTGACGTGGCGCTTGTCGAAGCCCGGTTCGTCGCCGCGCCTGCCGTTCCTGTCGATGGTGAGGTGGGCGATGGCCTTCTCGAAGGTGCCGCCGTCCTTCGGGTTCCAGGAGAGGCTGTTCAGCTCTTCGGGGGTCAGCCCGGCCGCTTGGGCCATCTTCTGGTTGTAGAACAGGGCGACGGTGTCCCAGTCCTTCGGGGATCCGTAGCGGTGGCCGTCCTGGCCGACCCAGCTGGACGCCAGCCCCGGCTGGTAGTCGGCCTCGTCGATGCCGAGGTCGTCCAGCGGCTGAAGCACGTCGAGGTCGGCGAACTGCCCGAACTTCTGGATGTGGTCGGTGAACACGTCAGGCTGTGTGCCCGCGATGAAGCTCGCGGTGAGCTTGGTCCAGTAGTCGTCCCAGCCCATCTGGGTGATCTTGATACGGAGGCCCGGGTTCTGCTTCTCGAAGTCCTTGGCACAGGCCTGGTAGGCGGGCAACTGGTTGGCGTCCCACAGCCAGTACGTCACCGTGTTCCCGGACGACCCGGCCGAGTCGCCCTTCGCGCAGCCTGTCAGCAGGGACAGCGTCAGCGCCCCGGCCAGCGCCACCACCTTACGAATTCGCATCACGGTCCCCTTACTTGATCCCGGTGAAGCTGATGGAGCTGACGATGCGGCGCGCGAACAGGCCGAAGAGCACCAGCATCGGGAGCGCGGCGATGAGCGTCGCCGCCATCAGACCGGACCAGTCGGTGCCGGTCTGCGGCGTCTGCGCGCGGAAAATGGCCAGCGCCACGGTGAGCACCCGGGAGCTGTCGCTGTAGGACACCATCAACGGCCAGAAGTAGTCGTTCCAGGAGGTGATGTACGTCAGCACGGCCAGGGTGAGGACCGGGGTGGACGCCATGGGCAGCAGCACCCGGAAGAAGACGCGGACCTTGCCGGCGCCGTCGAGCAGCGCGGCCTCCTCGACCTCGCGGGGCACGTTCATGAAGAACTGCCGCAGGAAGAACACCGCGAACGGGGTCATGAACATGGTCGGCAGTGCGATCCCGAGCAGCGTGTCCACCAGCCCGAGTTGCTTGATGAGCACGAAGTTCGGCAGCAGGGTGAAGATCGCGGGCACCATCAGCCCGGCCAGGAAGAGGCCGAACACCTTGTCCCGGCCCCGCCATCGCAGGCGTGCGAAGGCGTACGCGGCCATGGACGAGAAGAAGATCTGGCAGACGGTGATCAGCGTCGAGACGATCACCGAGTTCAGCAGATAGCGCCAGAACGCCAGCCCGCCGCCCGAGCCGCCCTGGGCGATCGCCTCCTGCGTGGACTGGAGGCCCAGGGCGCGTGCGAAGCCGCCGCCGGTGAGGTCCACGGGCAGCGGGTCGCCGGGGTGGGCGACGAGCGCGCTGTTGGCGGACAGCGCGGTGCGCAGGATCCAGTAAAAGGGCAGCAGGGTGATGAGCACGATCGCGGCCATCACCGTCCAGGCCAGGGCCCGCCCGAGGGAGGGCCTGCGCCGGACGCGCCGTACGGTGGTGGTCGTTGCCACGGCAGCCATGTCGGATCTCTCCCTTCCGTCAGCCGAGGTCGGATTGGCCGGCCCGGGTGACCCGGTACTGGATGACGGTGATCGCGCTGAGGACGACCAACAGGGCGACGGACATCGCCGAGGCGTAGCCGAACTGGAAGCGGCCGAAGGCAGAGCCGTAGATGTAGTACTGGAGGACGTTGGTCGCGTTCGCCGGACCGCCCGCGGTTGTCACGGCAACCGTGTCGAACACCTGGAACGAACCGATCACCGTCATGATCAGGACGACCGCGAGGACCGGCCGCAGCAGCGGCATGGTGATCCGCCAGAACATCCGCCATTCGCTCGCGCCGTCGACCCTGGCCGCCTCGTACATGTCGTTCGGGATCGCCTGGAGGCCGGCGAAGAGCAGGAGCGCGGTGTAGCCGACGTGCCGCCAGACGTTGATCAGGGCGATGGTGGGGATCGCCCAGGTCTCGTCGGCGAGGAAGGGAATGCGGTCGAAGCCGAGGCTCTGGAGGATCTCGTTGCCGATGCCGAGCTGGTTGTCGAGCATCCACAGCCAGACGATGCCCGCGACCACGTTCGACATGAGGTACGGGGCCAGCACGATGCCGCGCAGCACCGCCGACTGCGTCAGCCGCTGGAGCAGCACCGCGATCACCAGCGCAGACACCGTCTGGACGCCGATGTTGATGACCACGTACTCGACGGTGACCTTGAGCGAGTCCCAGAAGATCGGGTCGTGGACCATGCGCACGTAGTTGTCCAGGCCGACCCACTCGGCCGGGGTGAGCAGGTTGAAGCGGGTGAAGCTCAGATAGATGCCCCGCAGCGTCGGCCAGAGCAGGAAGACCAGAAAGCCCAGCAGGGCGGGGGCGATGAAGAGGGCCGCGAGGGCTCCGTCTCCGCGCTCCCGGGCCTTGCGGGCTTTGAGTTTCGGTGTGACTCCGTCGGCGCCGCGCAACGGCAGACGCGAAGGAGGGCTGCTGGAGGCGACGGTCATCGGAGACTCCCTCGTCTGCGGCGTCCTCAGGTTGAGGGCACTTACTTTTGATGCAAAAGAATCCACGCGTCAAGAGCCGTGCAAACTTGTTCTGTGCCCGGATCCTTCGGCGTAGAGTGACGCCATTACTTCCTTGGTGAAAAAAATCTTGTGGGGGTCCGACCTTCATGACGACACGTGCGGCGAGTTGGCCACCGCTGAGTCCCGGTGAGCGCGCGGTGGCGATCGAGGTGCTGGTGCACGGCCCGCTGTCACGCAGCGAGATCGCCCGCCGGCTGAACCTCTCGGCGGGCAGCCTCACCCGGCTGACCAAGCCGCTGATCGAGTCGGGTCTGCTGATCGAGTCGGCCGAGGACACGACGCTCGCGGAGGTACGGCAGGGGCGGCCCTCACAGCCCTTGGACGTGATCCCCGAGTCCCGCTACTTCCTCGGGTTCAAGATCACCGGGGACCGGGTGTACGGGGTCGTCACCACCCTGCGCAGCGAGGTCGTGGCCCGTTACGAACGGCCGCTGACCACACACGACCCCGCCGAGGTGGCCGACCTGCTGCATGAGATGACGGACGAGCCGGCTCGTGCGTTTCCCCGCCTGGCGGGGATCGGCATCGGCGTCGGAGGCAGCGTCCGGGACCGCTCCGCCGTCGTCGATTCGCCCTTCCTCGACTGGGCGGATGTGCCGCTGGCCGAACTGGTCGAGAAGCGCACCGGACTGCCGGTGGTCGTCGAGAACGACGTGGCGGCGCTGGTGGAGGCCGAGACCTGGTTCGGCGCGGGGCGGGGCCTGGAGCGGTTCGCGGTGCTCACCATCGGGGCGGGTCTTGGCTACGGGCTGGTCGTCGGCGGCAGGCGGGTGGCCTCCTCGGAGGACGGTGCGGGCGTGGGCCGGCGGTGGATCGTCAACCCCTACGGACCGCTCACCCCCTATGGCGATCGGGGCAGCGCCATCTCCCTGCTCACCATCCCCAGCATCCGCTACCAACTCCAGGCCGCGACGGGCCGTGAGATGACCTACGAGGAGATCCTCGCCCTCGCCGCCGAGGGCGAGCCCATGGCGGCCCGTGTCGTGGACGAGGCCGCCCGGGCCCTGGGCACGCTCGTGGCCCAGATCGCCAACTTCGCGATGCCGCAGAAGATCCTGCTGGCAGGTGAGGGGGTGAGCCTGGTCGATGTGGCCGGCCCGGCGGTGGAGGACGCCATCCTCGCGGGCCGCCACCCCCAGGCCGACCCGGTCAACCTGGAAACCAAGGTCTCCGACTTCCATGACTGGGCCCGTGGCGCCGCGGTTCTGGCCATCCAGGTGCTGGTCCTGGGGTCGGCTGAGGTCTGACGGTCAGCCGCGCGGCTCCGCCGTGTCCGACGCGTCCACCGCGTAGCCGGGCACGGACGGCCAGCGGACCGTCAGCACCACCGACTCCTCCTCCGCCAACCAGGAGTGGTCGACGCCGTGGCCCCACACGACGTAGTCGCCCTGCTGCTCCAGGAGCACGCTGCGGCCGGGCAGCTCGACGCGGAAGCGGCCGCTGATGAGGACCAGCAGAGCCGTGCGTTCCTCGCCCCGCACCCATTGGGCCCGCTCGTCACCCGGCGGGTGGATGCCCCACTTGATCTCCACGGCGTCGCTGTGGCGAGGATCGCCGGCGTCCTTGAAGTGGCCGAGGATCCATCCCCGGTCCAGCGGGGCGTCCTTGCCCGCGTTGCCCACGTACACGCTGTCGTTCACGCGCTCGGACGCTACCAGCCAGGCTTACGGTTCGGGCGACCTACCCGGCGAGGTCGCTCTTGTAGAAGACGGTCGCCCGGAACTGGTCAGGACTGCCACTGATCTTGCTGGAGAAGCCGAACGCGAGGCGCGGGCCGCCCGACGATCGCCAGATCGCCATTCCCTGGGGTTCGCGACCGGGCAGCGACTCGCCCGCTCTCGTCCGGTACACCTCCTCGAACGAACCCCCGGTCTTGTTCATGTCGAGACGGACCAGGTAGGACGGCTCGGCCGGGTCCGAGGGGGTCGCGGGCGCACCGCCGTAGGAGAGGTACGCGTACTGGCCGTACGAGGTCACGCCCTGGAAGAGGTCGGAGTCGGAGAGACCGAGTTGCGCGTTGGTCGGGAGGGCGCGCTTGGCAAGGATGGGAGTGCTGTCGCTGATGCCCTTGTTGATGACGGCGGGGAGGTCGAACAGCGCGAGGCGCCACGGGCTCGTCGTCCCCATGTACCGGACGAGCAGCCGGTTGGTGTAGGGATCGATCGACGGTCTCGGACAGTCCCGGAAATCGGAGAGGCCGATCGGGAATTTCCAGACCCCTGCGTCCTCGGCGTAGTCGAGCTCGCCCCCGTCGCTGTATTTGATGCGGCAGATCGTGTGGCTGTTGGCGGCCGTATCGGGGGACAGGCTCCGCCAGTCGCCCGCGAGCCACACATACGGAGAGCCGGACGTGTCCGGCTGGATCCCCATCGACGAACCGTGGTCGAACCCGTGGAGCGCCATGGCACCCAGCACCTTGCCGCTCAGGTCGGTCCTGGTCATCCAGAGGTCGCCGTTCGTGCTCCCGACCTTGGTCTGTACGAAGTAGATGTGCCCGTGGACGTGGTCGAAGGCGAAGGACTGCATCGCCCAGTAAGGCTGGTGAAGCGTGGCCCGCACAACGGGATCGCCGCCGGCCCCCTCGAATACGAAGCGCTGCGATGTCGGGACGGTCGCGGACGCCGATTCAGCCGCGAATAAGGAAAGGCCGCCGCTCGCTGCGGCGGCTGCTAACCCTGTTCCGGTTCGGAAGAGCGTGCGACGGCTTACGGCAGACGCTCCGCCGGTTTGGGTACTTTTACGCAAGGACATCACCCTGTCGGTCGTTCGGTCGATTTGGTCGATCACGATCTGGTACTTCACCAGCCGCGCCAAGCGCCGTCGATCAGGCATCGGTGCGCTCAGTCCTTGTGGATGTCCTCCGCCGCTATCAGGGCCGGGTCGAGGATGACGTCCTGCTCGCGGGCCTCGGTGGTCGGGTCCTCGGGGAAGTGGCAGGCGGACAGATGGCCCTCGCGGTTGCCTTCGAGGCGGATCAGCGGGGGCTCTTCGCGGGCGCACTTGTCCTGGGCCTTCCAGCAGCGGGTGCGGAAGCGACAGCCGGAGGGCGGGTCGATGGGGGAAGGGACGTCGCCGGCGAGACGGATGCGCTCGCGGCGGGAGGTGGCGCTCGCCCCGGAGCCGTCGGCCTCGCCGTCGTCCTCGCCCTCGTCCTCGGCCAGCAGAACGGCCTCGGGGACCGCGGACAGCAGAGCGTGGGTGTAGGGGTGGCGGGGGCGGAGGTAGATGGAGTCGCGGTCGCCGACCTCGACGATCTTGCCGAGGTACATGACCGCGACGCGCTGCGAGAAGTGGCGCACCACGGCCAGGTCGTGGGCGATGAAGAGGAAGGCGATGCCCAGCTCGCGGCGGAGCTCCTGGAGGAGGTTGACGACCTGGGCCTGGATGGAGACGTCGAGAGCTGACACCGGTTCGTCGGCGACGATGAGCTTGGGTTCGAGGGCGAGCGCGCGGGCGACGCCGATGCGCTGGCGCTGGCCGCCGGAGAACTCGTGGGGGAAGCGGTTGTAGTGCTCGGGGCTCAGCCCGACGATCTCCAGCAGCTCGCGCACCCGGGCCTCGCGGCCGCCCGGCGGCCTGATGCCGTTGATCTCCATCGGCCCGGAGATGATCGCGCCCACCGTCTGCCGGGGGTTCAGCGAGGAGTACGGGTCCTGGAAGATCATCTGGATCTCGGAGCGGATCGGAGCGAGCTGTTTTCGGTCCGCGTGGGTGATGTCCTGGCCCTGGTAGGTGATGGTCCCGGCGGTGGGCTCCACGAGCCGGGTCAGCAGCCGGCCGGTGGTGGACTTGCCACAGCCGGACTCGCCGACCAGGCCGAAGCTTTCGCCCGCGCGCACGGTCAGGTCGATGCCGTCCACCGCCTGGACGGCGCCCACCTTCCGCTTGAAGGGGAAGCCACCCATGATCGGGAAGTGTTTGGTCAGCTTCTCGGCGACGAGGAGGGGTTCCCCGGACGCGGGCGACGCGTTGCTGCTCATGTCCGTGACTCCTAAGCCAGCCGGGGCTTGATCTGCTCGATGAAGATGGTCTGTTTGCGCTCGGCGGCCAGATGGCAGGCCGCGCCCCGCCCGTCCGGGAGCGAGGGGCGCTCGGTGGCGCACCGGTCGCCGCCGACCTCCTCGGTGTAGGCGCAGCGCGGGTGGAAGGGGCAGCCGGGCGGCGGGGCGAGGAGGCTGGGCGGGGCGCCGGGGATGGGGCTGAGCGGCTCGTCGACGGCGGAGTTCAGACGGGGCATGGAGCCCAGCAGCCCCCAGGTGTACGGATGCCCGGGGGAGCGGAGCACCTCGCGGACCGTGCCCCGCTCCACGGCCCGGCCGGCGTACATCACCAGCAGGTCGTCGGCGGTGTTGGCGACCACGCCCAGGTCATGGGTGATGAGGATGATCGCGGAGCCGAACTCCTGCTGAAGATCCTTGAGCAGGTCGAGGATCTGGGCCTGGACGGTGACGTCCAGAGCGGTGGTCGGCTCGTCGGCGATGAGCAGATCGGGGTCGCAGACCAGGGCCATGGCAATCATCGCGCGCTGCCGCATACCGCCGGAGAACTGGTGCGGATAGTCGCGCACGCGCAGCTTGGCGTTGGGGATGCCGACCTTCTCGAGCATCTCGATGGCGCGGTCCCACGCCTCGCGCTTGGAGGCCCCGGTGTGCTTCCGGTAGGGCTCGGCGATCTGGCGGCCGATCGTGTAATAGGGCGAGAGGGCGGTGAGCGAGTCCTGGAATATCATCGCCATCTTGTGGCCGCGCAGCTTCTCCAGCGCGCGCTCGGGCGCCCGGGTCAGCTCCTGGCCGTCGAGCACGATCTCGCCGCGGATCTCGGTGTTGCGCGGGTCGTGCAGACCGAGGACGGCGAGGTTGGTGACGGACTTGCCGGAGCCGGACTCGCCGACGATGCCGAGGGTGCGACCGCGCTCGAGGTCGAAGGAGAGGCCGTCCACGGCCTTGACGACGCCGTCCTCGGTGGAGAAGCGCACATACAGGTCGCGCACGGACAGGAAGGCGTCGCCCGCGGCGGGGGCCGGGGTGGCCTCGGACTTGGTCAGGGTGGTCACGTCGGTCGTACTCCTAGGCGAGGCGCACGCGCGGGTCGATGACGGCGTACAGCGCGTCCACGATGATGTTGGCGATGACGATCGCCGTGCAGCTGAAGAGCATCACGCCCATCAGCATCGGGAGGTCCTTCTCGGTCACCGACTCCACGGCGAGCCGGCCCAGGCCGTGCAGGGTGAAGGTGAACTCCGTGATCATCGCGCCGCCGAACAGCGAGCCGAGGTCGATGCCGACGATGGTGATGATCGGGGCGATCGCGCCGCGCCAGGCGTAGCGGAAGAAGACCGTACGGCCCGACATCCCCTTGGCGCGCGCGGTGCGCACATGCTCCTCGCCCAGCTGCTCGACCATCTGGGAGCGCGTCATACGGCTGTAGTTGGCGATGAAGATGATGGAGAGCACCAGCCAGGGCAGCAGCAGCCCGCTGAACCACTTGGCCGGATTATCGGTGAACGGGGTGTACTCGGGCCGGTCCACCAGGCCCCAGGTGTCGACCAGCAGCCACAGCGCGATGACGCCGACGAAGTAGATCTGGAGCGAGTTGCCGATCAGCGACAGGGAGCTGAAGAACTTGTCGGCGAAGGTGCCCCGCTTGGCCGCGGCGATCATGCCGATGGAGACCCCGATGAGCAGGAAGACCGCGGCGCCGCCGACGGCGAGCGAGAGCGTGGTCGGGTAGCGGTCCATGATGGTCTCCCAGACCGGCTGGGAGTTGGTGAAGGAGTACCCGAAACAGGGGGCCGGGCAGTGGCCGACCTCGAAGTCCCGGCCGGCGAAGATGCCGACCAGATAGTGCCAGTACTGGACCGGGACCGGCTGGTCGAGGCCCAGGTTCTTGTTGATGAGGGCGATGGCGTCCGGGCCGCAGTTCTTCCCGCAGGCCAGCTGCGCCGGTTCGGAGGGCAGCGCGAAGAAGAGGAAGAACGTGATCGCGCTGATCAGGAGGATGATGACGATCGCGCCGAGGGAGCGGCGTACGAGGAAACGAAGCATGGCGTCGCGGGTCTTCCGGTACGGGCGCCTTGGGCGACCAGGGCGGGTCGGAGAGGCGGCGCCGTCCGCCACCCGCGGAGGGTGACGGACAGCGCGCCCTGGGGCTGGTGCGGTGATCACGCGGCGGAGCCGCGTGGCGATCGCGGTTGTGCTACTTCACATACACCCCGGTCGGGTCCGCGGTTCCATATACCGGCTGGTATTTGATGCCGCCGAGCCCCGAACCCCAGATGTTCCACTGGCGGTTGTAGAAGAGCGGGACGGCCGGCACATCGTCGGTGAGGATCTTGTTGGCGAGCGTGACCCACTCACCCGACGCCTTCTCCACGTCCGTGATCTTCAGGATGCGGGCGATCTCGGAGTCGACCTCGGTGTTCCTGAGGTGCCAGTAGTTCTGCGAACCGTCGGCGACGGCCTTGCTGTCGAACAGCGGCGGGATCACGGTCGAGCCGACCGGCCAGTCGGCGCCCCAGGAGGCCCGGTAGATGTCGAAGCCGTTGTCGACCTTGGAGATCTCGGTGGAGAAGTTGTTGGAGTCGATCTCCTTCTTCTGCACCTTGAACCCGGCCGCCTGCAGAGCCTTGACGACGACCACGGAGACGTTCTGGTACTCGGTGGTGTTGGGGTAGGCGTAGACGATCTCCTGACCCTCCTTGCCCGCCTCCTTCAGCAGCTCCTTGGCCTTCTTGGTGTCGCCGCCCTCGTTCCCCTTCTTCGTCTTCTCGAAGGGGTCGAATTCCTTCCACCCGGCGAGCGAGGGAGCGAGCAGGTTGCCCGCGACCTGCCCGGCCCGCTTGCCGCCGAACTGGCCGAGGATCTGGTCGTTGGGCATGGCGTAGGCGAGGGCCTGCCGGACCTTCTTGTCCTTGATCCGGTCCATGTTGATGGCCATGTAGTCGACGTACGGCTGCACCTCGAGGAAGGTGCGCGCCTTGGCCCCCGCGTCCTTGGCCACTTCCTGGGCGGACTCGACGGTGACCGCGTTGGTGAAGGACATCGCCTGCTTGTCGCTGCCCCGGTCGGCCAGCAGCCGGCGGGCGGACTCGGGCTCCTGGACGCCGAAGCGGATGTCGAACTTCTCCGGGTACTGGTGGCGGACCGCGTCCGTCTTCGGGTCCCACTGGTCGTTGCGCACCAGGGTCAGCGACTTGTCCGGGTTGAGCTTCTCGATCTTGTACGGGCCCGAGGAGACCGGATGGTTGGTGTACTTCTCGGCGGTGTCCCTCTTGCCGTCGGAGGGCACCGCCCCGATGTTCGGCATGCCGACCGCGTACGGCGTGTCCGCGTGCGGCTCCTTGAAGTGGAAGATGACCGTCTTGTCGTTGGGCGTGTCCAGCACGTCCTTGGGCAGGTGCTTGCCCTTGTACGGGCCGTCGGGCAGCGCCTTCCGGAAGGACTGGCCCTCACCCGAGAGCCACTGCGGGATGTACAGCGGCCCGTCGGTCGCCCACTTGGAGTAGAGCCGCTCGACGGACTGCCGGACATCGGCCGAGGTGATCGGGGAGCCGTCCTCGAACTTGAGGTTGTCCTTGAGCGTGTACGTCCAGGTCTTGCCGCCGTCCGAGGACTTGCCGGTGTCGGTGGCGAGGTCGCCGACCAGCTTCACCCGGCCCTTGTCGTCGACCTTGTAGGTGGTCAGCGACCGGTTGTAGAGCATCTGGACGGTCAGCATGTCGGCGTAGTAGATCTGCGCCGGGTCGAGATACGTGAAGGCGTCGCGCTGGAGGACGTTGACCGTCCCGCCCTTCTTGGCGCCGGGCACCTCGGCGGCCGGGCCGGTGGAGTCGGCCGCGGTGCCGAGCGAGTAGTTCTCGGCCCTGGCCTTGTCCGGCTTGTTCTCGACGGGATCCTCTTCGCCGCCCCCGCCGCTGCTACAGGCGGAGAGCACGAGGGCCCCGATCGCCAGAGAGACGGCCGCCAGCCGCCCTCTGCCCCGTTGAGATGAGGTCATGTGTCGTTGCACCTGCCTAGCGCTTAGTCTTCGGATCGAATGCGTCCCGGACCGAGTCCCCGAGCAGGTTGAAGGCCACCACGAAGATCACCATGGCCACGCCCGGGAAGAACATGTACGTGATGTCGTTCTGGTAGTGCCTGGCACCGGTGGCGAACATCCGGCCCCAGTCGGGGGTCGGCTCGACGAGCCCGACCCCGAGGAAGGAGAGCCCGGCCTCGGCGGTCACGAAGGTCGGCAGCATCAGCGTCGACTGCACGAGGATCGGCGTCCACAGATTGGGCAGCAGCTCCTTGCTGATGATCCGCCACGGGGAGGCGCCGGTCACCTTCGCGGCCTCCACGAACTCCCGCTCGCGCAGGCTGAGCACCTGACCCCGCAGCAGCCGCGCCAGGCCCATCCAGCCCAGCGCCCACTGGACCAGGATCAGAGTGATCACGCGCAGATAAGTGGGCGTCTCCTTCTCCGGGCTGACGAAGAGCGAGTAGACGACCGGGGTGAACGCCACGAAGGAGAGCTGCGCCGGGAAGGCGAGGAGCAGATCGATGAAGCGGCCCAGGAAGTAGTCGGTCCTGCCGCCCATATAGCCGGCCGTGACGCCGACGAGGATGCCGGTGAGGGTGCACAGGAGGGTGACGGCAACCGCGATCAGCAGCGAGGTCCGTATGCCGTACAGGAGTTGGGTGAACACATCCCGGCCGAGCTGCGGCTGGAGGCCGAACCAGAACTCGCCGTCGATGCCCCCGTTGGGCTTGATGGGGTAGTAGAACTCGTTGAGCAGCCCGGGCCTGTCGAGTCCGTAGGTGGTGTACGGGTTCTTGCCGTACAGCCAGGCGATCACGGGCGCGAGTAACGCGATCACAAAGAAGAAGATCACGATGTAGGCCGAAATCACGCCTGTCTTGTCGCGTTTGAAGCGCCGCCACATCAGCTGGCCGGGCGAGCGCCCCACCAACGGCGCGCCCCCCTTGCCGACTTCGGCCGCAGGGGCGGCATCCGGGCCGGGCGGGGGCGCGTTCGCCCCGGCCGCCGCGGCCTGGGAAGGACTCGTCATCGCGTAACGCCCCCCGGACTGTTCGCTGTGTCTTTTCGCGCTGGTCTACTCGCGTCATGTCGCAGCCCGGCCGCCGGTGGTCGTGCGCGTCTCGGGATGAGCGGACTTTCGCAACCGATTCGCAGCCCAGTCAAGGGGCCAGCGGAAGCGGAAGGCACCCACCGGGCAGTCTTGAGCGAACATTTTGCAGATCGAGGTCCCGGCGTGCTTGACAGAGATCGTCCGTCGGCGACAAAGAGTGAGCAACGCACATCAAACGCGTTAACACGCAAGCAACTTGACTGACGCGATACCGATATACGGACGCGCCAGGCTGAACTGCGTACGGCCGTGCGGGTGCCGTAGACCGGCCGGGGCGCGCCATGTCGCCCCGGCCGGTCACCCATGTCGGCACACCTTCGGCACACTGCCGGCACATTGGTGGCGCCTCGACGGTTGATCCGGTGCCGGGGCGGGGCAAACCTACAGCCATGGGGCAGGGACGCATACTCAACCGCGGCGCGCGCACCTTCGGCGCACTGGTCTGCGCAGCGCTCGGACTGATCTCACTGGCGTGGATCATCCGGGACTTGGACAAGGCCGAGAAGGCCAGTGACGTGTGGTGGGCCTGGACCTCCGGGATTCCGTACGGGCTCCTCGGCTCGTCCCTCGTCGACGTGGTCCTGCTGGCCGTCTATGCGGCCGTCGGCATCACGGCGCTGCGCTCGTCGGCCGCCGCCGGGGCGCTGGCCTCGGCCGCCGTCGCGACGGTCGTGCTGCGCCTGCCCAGCCTGTGGAATCTCCAGGCCGACTGGATGCAGGGCATCCCCGGCGGGCTGAAGACCCGCGCGCAGCTCAGCGTATGGGCGGCCGTCGTGCTGGGCGGCCTCCTGCTGGCCGTCGTGGCCGCCGCCCGGCGCCCGGCCGATCCGGCCGTCCCCGACCACGCCGTCTCGCCCGCCGACCAGCCGCCCGCCCGGCCGACGCCCGCGGTCGCCGTGACGGCCGCGCTGTTCCTGGGAGCCGTCGCGGTCGTCGGCGGCGCCTGGCAGATCTACTGGGCCCAGGAGCGGGGCTGGGACAACTACAAGTACCTACTCTCCGGCGAGCACACGATCTCCACGCTGCTCTCGCCCCCCAGTGCCTGGGCGTCGTGGACGGTGGTGGCGCTGGCCCTGGCCGCCGCCTTCGCGGCGCTCGGCCGGGCGCCGCTGGCCCGGCCGCTGGGGATGACGGCGGCGGCGCTGGTGCTGGGCAGCGGGATCGCCGAGGTCTCGGTGTACATCAAGGTCAAGGTCGTCGAGCACCTCGACGAGGTGCCGACCGTGGTCGTGCTCGGCGTGCTCACCGCGTTCTTCGAGGTGCTGGTCGGCCTGGTCGCGCTGATCGCCCTGGCGCAGCGCGGCGTCCCCACGGACGACGGACCGCTCACCGGATGGGGCCGGCCCGCGCCGCCGTACGGGGGCTACGGCGGCTACGGTGCCGCGCCCGGGGGGTACGGCGACGCGACCGGCGGTTACGGCGCCTACGGCAGCGCGTCCGGCGGCTACGGCTACCCGTCGTCCCCGCCGACGGCTCCGCCCCCGCCGCCCGCGACCCCGCCCGCGGTCCCGCCGCCGCCCTCCTCGCCCCCGCCTCCGCCCCCGCCGGGCTGGTAGGAAGGCTCAGCTCGCGCCCAGCGACCGCCTCAGGAAGTCCACCTGGAGCAGGAGCAGGTTCTCGGCGACCTGTTCCTGCGGCGTCATATGGGTCACGCCGGACAGCGGCAGCACCTCATGGGGGCGGCCGGCCGCGAGCAGCGCGGAGGACAGGCGCAGGGTGTGCGCGGCGACCACATTGTCGTCCGCCAGGCCATGGATGACCATCATCGGGCGGTGCGGGTCCGCCGCGCCGGACAGCCCCTCGTCCGTCACCAGCGAGTTCGCCGCGTAGACCGCCGGCTGCTCGTCCGGGTGGCCCAGGTACCGCTCGGTGTAGTGGGTGTCGTACAGCCGCAGATCGGTGACGGGGGCGCCCACGATGCCCGCGTGGAAGACGTCGGGGCGGCGCAGCACCGCCAGCGCGGCGAGATAGCCGCCGTACGACCAGCCGCGGATGGCCACACGGGAGAGATCCAGCGGATAGCGCTCGGCGAGCGCCCGCAACGCGTCGACCTGGTCCCGCAGCGTCACCTCCGCCAGGTCGTCGCGGACGGCCTTCTCCCAGGCGGGGGAGCGGCCGGGCGTGCCGCGGCCGTCGGCGACGATCACCGCGAACCCCTGGTCGGCGAACCACTGCGAGGTCAGGTGGGGGTTGTGGGCGGCCAGCACACGCTGGCCGTGCGGACCGCCGTAAGGATCCATGAGGACGGGCAGCGGGCCGTCGTCCGCGGTGTGGCCGGCCGGCAGCAGCACGGCGCACGGGATGTCGCGCTCGCCCGCGAAGACCAGGTGCGGGCGGGCGGTGATGACGGGCCGCTCCGCGTACGAGGCGATCTCCGCGAGCGGCTCCGCCGAGCCGTCGGCGGCGGGACGGACCACCTCGACCGTGGCGCCGGGCCGCTCCGGCTCGGCGTACGACAGGACGATCACCTCGCCGCCGCGCACGGCGGAGTGCACGGCCGGGAAGGGCCGCTTGCCGACCGCCTCCCAGCCGCCCTGGTCCCCGCTGCCGCGGTACCAGGCGCGGAAGACGCCGATCTCGCCGGGCCGCTCGGGCAGGTCGGCGTCCGCGCCGGGGGAGGCGGAGAAGAGGACGTCCTCCTCGCCGATGTCGAGGACCGCCCGGACGTGCAGCGCGCCCGAGGTGAGCTTGCGGTCGCCGACCATCAGCACGCGGGCGCCGCCCTCGTCCGCGATGCGGACCAGCCGTCCGTCCGGGGTCCAGGCCGGTACACCAGGGAAAAGATCAAGCCAGACCGGGTCCTCGTCCACATGGACGGTGCGGGTGCGCCCGGAATCGGGATCCACGGCCAGATAGAGCTGGCTGCGCTGGTCGCGCGCCTGGACGAGCAGCAGCGGCGGGCCGTACGCGGACCAGTGCACCTGGGCGAGATACGGATAGCGCCCCCGGTCCCACTCGACCTCCGTACGGGACCTGTCCAGGCCCAGCAGCACCAGCCGCACCTCGGCGTTGTCGGTGCCCGCGGCCGGGTAGGCGACCTCGGCGGGCTCCCGGTCGGGGTGCGCGGGGTCGGCGATCCACCAGCGCCTCACGGGCGCGTCGTCGACCCGGGCGACCAGCAGGGCGTCGCTGTCCGGCGACCACCAGAAGCCGCGCGAGCGCTGTGTCTCCTCGGCGGCGATGAACTCCGCGAGCCCATAGGTGACGGTGTCGCCCTCCGGCAGGGCCAGCGCCCGGTCGCCGGCGCCCTCGGTGCCCCCGGCGCCGCCGTTGGCGTCCGTTACGCGCAGCGCGCCCTGCGCCACATAGGCGATGTGGCGTCCGTCGGGCGACGGGCGCGGGTCGATCACCGGTCCGGGCGTGGGGAGTCGACGGGTCACACCGGCGCGCAACTCGGTGGCGAACAGCCGTCCGGAGAGTGCGAAAGCGGCCAATTCGACGGCCAAGTCGGTGGCGTAATCGATGACGCCCGCCGAGCCCTCCCGGCTGCGCTCGCGGCGCGCCCGCTCCTCGGCGGACAACTCCTCGTCGGCGCCGCCGAGCAGGGCGGCGGGGTCCGCGGCCGGGTACTCCCGCCGCTCTTCGAGGTCGTACACCCACAGGAGGTTGGCCCGGTCGGTGCCCGAGCGGGAGCGCAGGAACGTCACGCGCGAGTCGTCGGGGGCCACGGCGAAGGCGCGCGGCGCACCGAGGGTGAAGCGCTGGGTGCGGGCGTGCTGCCGGGGGAAGGAGAGCTGTCCGGTCATGGGCCGAGCGTACGGCCCGGGCCGGGTTGCCGGGGGCATGTTCGTCCCGCGACGCCCGAGAAGATCAACTCACCGAATGTGGCGAGAATCAGGCCTGATGACGAGGGCGATCGTGCGAACAGGCATGCGCCCCTGTCATGCTCCCGTGCACCGAGTCGTGCGCACGGGCCCATAGTTATGATCGATTGCGCATAGTGGGTAGGCCCCCTGTGGCATGAATATGTTGTCCGTTCGAGCGCGTGTACCTGGAGGTGAGCCGCTGTGGCGCTCTCGATTTCGTTGGTCGTGCTGTTGCTGATCGTCGTCTTCATGCTCGTCCAGAAGGCTGGGCTGAAGTCGGCGCACGCGCTTGTCTGTGTGCTGCTCGGCTTCTACCTCGCCAGTTCGTCGATCGCCCCGACGATCGACGACCTCACGACGAACGTGGCGAACATGATCGGAGATGTCGACCTCTGATCCGCGGGTGACCCACGATCCTCCCCCAGGGGGCTCGTAGGCTGTGCCCATGACCCCGGTCCTTCCCGCCCGACGCCTGCTCCTGGTACACGCACATCCGGATGACGAGTCGATCAACAACGGCGCGTCCATGGCCAAGTACGCCGCCGAGGGTGCTCATGTCACGCTGGTGACCTGCACGCTCGGCGAGGAGGGCGAGATCATCCCGCCCGCCCTGGCGCATCTGGCCGCCGATCGCGACGATGCGCTCGGCCCGCACCGGATCGGCGAACTCGCCGTGGCCATGAAGGCGTTGGGGGTCAGCGATCACCGCTTTCTGGGCGGACCGGGCCGGTATCGCGACTCCGGGATGATGGGCGCCCCGCAGAACGACCGCCCCCAGTGCTTCTGGCGGGCGGAGGTGGACGAGGCGGCCGCGCACCTGGTCGAGGTGGTCCGCGAGATGCGCCCGCAGGTCCTGGTCACCTATGACCCGCACGGGGGCTACGGCCACCCCGACCACATCCAGGCGCACCGCGTCGCCATGCGCGCGGCGGAGCTCGCCGCCGAGCCGGTCTACCGCCGGGACCTCGGCAACCCGCACGAGATCGACAAGATCTACTGGAACTGCGTGCCGCGTTCGGAGCTCGAGGAGGGCTTCGCCCGGCTGCGCGCCGCGGGCGCGGAGGCCCCGTTCCCGCGGACCGCCTCGGCCGAGGACGTGCCGGGGGTGGTCGACGACGCGCGGGTGACCACGACCGTGGTCGGCGCCGCGTACGCCGGGGCGAAGGCGGAGGCCATGCGCGCCCACGCCACCCAGATCGTGGTGGACGAGCCCTTCTTCGCGCTCTCGAACGATCTGGGGCAGCCGCTGTTCGCCACGGAGCACTATCTGCTCGTCGGGGGGCGGGCGGCCGCGGCGGCGGACCCGGCGCGCGGCCGCGAGGACGACCTGTTCGCGGGGGTGCCGGCATGACGGCCGTGCGCCTGGCGGGGTATGTGGGGCTCGGGGTTCTCGGGGTGCTGGTCGCCGCCGCGGGCGCGCTGGTCCAAGCGGCCTGGTTTCCCGGCGGGTTGCTGCTCGCGCTGCTCGGGATCGGCGCGCTGTGCGTCGGCGGGGTCAAGGCGATGGACGCCCGGCTGGGCGGGGTGGTGCCGGCCGGGGCCTGGGTGATCGCCGTGTTGTTTCTCACCGCGGCCCGGCCCGAGGGGGACTTCCTCTTCGGTGCCGGACTGGGTTCCTATGTCTTCCTGCTGGGCGGAATGTTCGCGGGTGTGATGTGCGCCACGATCCCGAAGGTGTCGCAACCGGGCAGAGGCCCGGCCCGACTTGTTAAGTGACGTCACGTTTCGCCGGGGCCTTCGCCAGGGCGGCGGGCGGTGCCCGCCGGTGCGCGGGCCGCGCTGTCGCAGCGGTCGTCAAGTGCATGCCTGCGGGGCCCAGTAAGGTGGTGCCGCCGCCGAGCCGCCCGCGCGAGTCTGACGGGCGGCGGAGCTAACTGGGAGAACCTGCTTTGAGCCGTGAATCTGACAGTTCGTCCTCCGGGACCCGGAAGGGCAGCGGCGCCGCCGCGTACCCGCCGGGCACCCCGCCGTACGGATCCCGCCAGTACCCGTCGCAGGATGCCCAGCAGGGCGGTTCCGGAGACGGCGAGGCGCGTGCCGCGGCCAGGCCGGAGGAGCCGAAGACCGAGACCACACTGACGACCCGGATCAGGATCAACATCCCCGGGTCGCGGCCCATCCCTCCGGTGGTCATGCGCACACCGGTCGGCGAGGAGGGCGTGCCGAACCAGCGCTCCGCCGACGACCCCGAGGGCGCCGACGACCAGCCCGGGCCCGACGCCGCCCCGGCGGACGGCCCGCGCCCGCCCCTGCCGGTGCGCGGAGAACACGGAGAGCATTCGGCGAACAGGGCCGAGAAGAAGAAGGAGGACCGGACCAGCGACTGGTTCGCGCCCCGCAAGGGCAAGGGCGGCGGGTCGACGACGGGCAGCTCGCCCAAGCCTCCGGTGCCGCCGGCCGCCACGCCCCCGGCCCCCGGGCCCTCCGTGGCCGAGCCGTTCGCGGCCGAGCCGTTCGGGGCGGCGGCCGCCGCCCCGGAGACCACCCAGCAGTTCCCGGCGCCCGACTTCTCGGCCCCCGACTTCCCGGCCGCCGACTTCCCGGCCGCCGATTTCTCGGCTCCCGAGACCACGCAGCAGTTCCCCGCCCCCTCGCTGGGCGGCGGGCCGGGCGCCGACCTGCCTTACTTCACCGACACCCCGCCGGGCGGCTTCTCCGGGGTGCCGGAGCCCAGTGGCCCGACGACCGGCCCGGTCACCGGCGACATGCGGCTGCCCCGGCCTTCGGGCGCCACCCGGCCGCCGCTGGGCGGCGCCGGGCTCGCCGGCCAGCCGCCCACCCCGCCGAACGGCTCGCCGCTGTCCGGCAGTCTCGGCGCCACCACCGGTACGAGCCCCGTGGCGCCCGCCGGGCCGCTCGGCGGCCCCGGCGGCAAGCCGGGCGCCCAGACGGACACGGCGCCGCCGCTGTTCCGCGACCCGGACCCGACCCCCAGCGGGGGCGTGCCGGTCGACCAGGCCTCCGGGGAGACGCTGGTCAGCGGCATCCCCGTGGTCCCGCCCGCTGCGAAGGGGCCGGGCTCGCCCTTCCCGTCCGCCCCGAGCGGCGCCGCCTCGCCCCCCACACCCGACGAGGGGACCGCCCCGCCGAGCGGCCCGAAGCCGCCCGCGACCCCGGCGGCCGCCCGCCCCAAGAAGAAGGGGCGCTCCAAGATGGTCCTGGCGGTGGGCGCGCTCGTCTTCATCGGCGGCGTCGCGTACGGCGCGGGCCTGGTGATGAACCACGCCGACGTCCCGAACGGAACCACCGTGCTGGGCGTCGACATCGGCGGCACCTCCAAGGCGACGGCCGTCCAGAAGCTCGACACCGCCCTGTCGGGCCGTACCACCGCCCCGCTGAAGGTGTCGGTCGACGGCCAGCAGAAGGAGATCAAGCCGTCCGTCGCCGGCCTGACGCTGGACACCGAGGCCACGGTCCGCGAGGTCGCGGGCCGCGACTACAACCCGGTCACCGTGGTCGGCTCGCTGTTCGGCGGCACCCATGAGGCCGAGCCGGTCGTCACGATCGACGAGGAGAAGCTCAAGGACGCGCTGGAGCGGCTCGCGGGCACCTCGGGCACGGCACGCGAGGGCACGATCAGGTTCCAGCCCGGCCGGGCCGTCGCGGTGTACGGCAAGGCGGGCAAGGCGCTGGACGTCGAGAAGGCGGTCGCGGCGGTGGACGAGGCGTTCCGGCAGCGGGCCGCCACGGGCCAGAACAAGGTCATCACCCTGCCCGTCGTCACCAAGCAGCCGCAGGTCAGCAACGCCGAGGTCGACCGGAAGATGAAGACCTTCGCCCAGCCCGCCATGTCGGACCTGGTCAAGGTCCAGACGGACCCGGCGCACTCCCTTCCGCTGAGCCCGCAGAACTCCCTGTGGAAGGTCCTGTCCATGAAGGTGGTGGACGGCAAGCTGGTGGAGCACTACGACCTGAAGGCCCTGAAGGAGCTGTACGGCGGCTTCTTCGACAGCGTCCTCATCGAGCGCGGCAACGGGAGCAAGCAGCCCGTCGCCCCGACCGATGTCGCGGTCGCGCTGGGCAAGGCGCTCCAGGGCAAGACCCCGGCCGAGCGGATCGGCATCATCGCGACCAAGTGAACATCGCGTACGGCCCCCGTCCGGCTCCGGGCGGGGGCCGCGGCGTGCCCGGCCCGGACCATGACATCTGTCATGCCGAGCCCACGACCGCAGACACTGCCGGGGAGCCATCGCTCCGGGCGAAGCTTGGGCCATGACCGCAACAACCGCTCAGTCCGCTTCCGGCCCGGCCACCGCGTCCGGCGGCGCCCCGGCGTCCGCGCCGGTGGTCGCCTTCGACAAGGTGAACAAGAGCTACGGCAGCGTGCGCGCCGTGGCCGACCTGGACCTCACGCTGCACGAGGGCGAGACCGTCGCGCTGCTCGGGCCCAACGGCGCGGGGAAGTCCTCCACCCTCGATCTGCTGCTGGGGCTGCGCACCCCCGACTCCGGCGCGGTGCGGCTGTTCGGCACCAGCCCGCGCCAGGCGATCGAGGGCGGCCGGGTGGGCGCGATGCTTCAGAGCGGCGGCCTGATGGAGGACGTCACGGTCCAGGAGCTGGTGCGGCTGGCCTGCGATCTGCACCCCCGGGCCCACCCGGTGCGGCAGGTGCTGGAGCAGGCGGGGATCACGGAGATCGCCGACCGTAAGGTGAACAAACTCTCCGGCGGCCAGGAGCAGCGGGTGCGCTTCGCGCTCGCCACCGCGGGCGCCTCCGATCTGATCGTGCTGGACGAGCCGACCACCGGCATGGACGTCTCGTCCCGGCAGACCTTCTGGGCCGCGATGCGGGCGCAGGCGCGGCAGGGGCGCACCATCCTCTTCGCCACCCACTACCTCGAAGAGGCCGACACGATCGCCGACCGCGTGATCGTGCTGCACCGCGGGCGGGTGCTCGCCGACGGCTCGTCCGCCGAGATCAAGGCGATGGCCGGGGCCCGGCGGATCGCCTTCGAGCTCGACGAGCCGGCCGACGAGGCGGCGCTGCGCGCACTGCCCTGTCTGACCGGGATCGAGATATCGGGGCGCACGGTCCGGATGCGGTCCAGCGACGCCGACGCGACGGTCCACGCGCTCTACGGCCTCGGGGTGTACCCGCGCGGCATCGAGGTCGCGGGCCTCGGCCTGGAGCAGGCGTTCCTCGCCATCACCGACGCCGCGACCGCTGAGGAGGCGGGACGATGACCACCCTGATCAAGCTGGAGATCGTGCGCGCCCTGCGCAACCGGAAGTTCATGTTCTTCACGATCATCTACCCCTCGGCGCTGTTTCTGATGATCGCGGGTACCAGCGACACCACCTCCCTGGTGTCCAACACCCATCTGACGATGCCGCTGTACTACATGGTCGCGATGGCCTCCTTCGGCTCGCTGACCGCCGTGCTGATGGGCAACAGCGAGCGCATAGCCAAGGAGCGCGAATCGGGCTGGGTGCGGCAGCTGCGGCTGACCTCGCTGCCCGGGCGCGGCTATGTGGTGGCCAAGATCGCCTCGGCGGCGGTCGCCACCCTCCCGGCGATCGTGGTCGTCTTCGTCGTGGCCGCGGCGGCCAAGGACGTGCGGTTCGACGCCGCGTGGCAGTGGTTCGCCCTGACCGGCGTGATCTGGGCGGGCTCCCTGGTGTTCGCCGCGCTGGGCGTGGCCATCGGCTATCTCGCGTCCGGCGACGCCGTACGCCCCCTGACGATGATCATCTACTTCGGGCTCTCGATCCTCGGCGGGCTGTGGAGCCCGACGACCTCCTACCCGCAGTGGCTCCAGCACATATCCGACTACCTGCCCACCCACGCCTATGCCGCGCTCGGCCAGGCGATCGAGCTGGGCGGCGCGCCGCACACCAAGGACGTCGCGCTCCTGGCCGCGTATCTGGTCCTCTTCGCGGGCGCGGCCGCCTGGCTGTACCGCAAGGACACCCGCAAGGCCTGAGCCGCAGGGAGGGACCATACGAGAAGCCGAGGGCCGAGGGGCCGAGAAGGGATGAGAGGCGTGGACGAGCGGTGCGAGCGGGAGAGCGGGGCGGCCGAGCGAGGCGGCGCCCGCCGGGCGGCCTGGCGCCGGTCGCTGACGCGCGAGGACGATGTGCTGACCGGCATCGGCCGCGAGGCCACCGACCGCAAGCAGGCGCTGATCAAGCTGATGTGGGTCGGCATCTGGATGGCGTATATGACCGCTCCGGTCAGAGATCTGCTGAACGGCGGCCACGGCCCCCTCGCCACCGCCCTGGGCTGCCTGGGCCTGCTGGCCTTCCTGTCCGCCTACTGCGTGCTCCTGTTCCGGCACGTCGGCCGGCCCCTGGACCACCGGAAGGTCGTCGGGGCGCTGGTCACGATGGCCGCGCTGGCCGCCGTCCTGGCGCTGACGCTCGGCGCCTCCTGGCTGGTGCTCTTCGTCTATGTGTCGGTGGCCTGCGGCGCGGTGCTCCCGCTCAGGGCCGCGCGGCTGGCGATCCCGCTGGTCACCGTCGTCCTGCTGCTGGTCGGCCTGACGGCCAGGGACGCCCGGCATCTGCTGCCCGCCCTGGTGATCCCCGCGCTGCTCGGCGGGTTCGCGATGAGCGGGGTGCGGCAGCTGGTCCGTACGACCAGGGCGCTGCGGGAGGCGCGGGCCACCGTCGCCCAGCTCGCCGCCAACGAGGAGCGGCTGCGGCTCGCCCGCGATCTGCACGACCTGCTCGGCCACTCACTGTCGCTGATCACGCTCAAGAGCGAGCTGGCCGGGCGGCTGCTCCCCGCCCGGCCCGAGGAGGCCGGGCGGCAGGTCGCCGACATCGAGCGGGTCGGCCGCCAGGCGCTCGTCGACGTACGGGAGGCGGTCGGCGGATTCCGCCGCCCGACCCTGGAGGCCGAGGTGGCCGGGGCCCGCACCGCGCTGGCCGCCGCGGGCATAGCCGCCGACCTCGGCCGGGCCGCCGACGGCCACCCGGATCTGCCGCCCGACGAGGAAGGGGCGCTGGCCTGGGCCCTGCGCGAGGCGATCACCAATGTGGTGCGGCACAGCGGGGCGCTGCGCTGCGCCGTGACCCTCACCGAGGCCGGCGACGAGCTGCGCCTGACCGTCAGCGACGACGGCCGGGGCCCCGAGGGTCCGCCGGGCAACGGCCTGTCCGGGCTGTCCGAGCGGCTCCAGCTCGCCGACGGCAGGCTGGAGACCGGGAGCGGCGAGCGGGGCGGGTTCGCGCTCCGGGCCTATGTGCCCCTCTCGCGCCGAGCCACCGCCCCCGAACTCTCGTCGTCCACACCCGGGTAAAGCGGGTTGTCCACAGCCGGGTAGAGCGCCGTCCACACCCGGGCCAAGGGTGTCGGGGTCGCCACTTACTCTGGGCCCATGAACGTGCAGACGGGGGAGCCGGGCGGGGCGCCGGGCGGTCGCATTCGGGTGCTTCTCGCCGAGGATCAGTCGATGGTGCGGGAGGCGCTGGCCGCGCTGCTCGGGCTGGAGTCCGATATCGAGGTCGTCGCCCAGGTCGCGCGCGGGGACGAGGTGGTGGACGCGGCCCGGGCCCACCGGCCGGACGTCGCGCTGCTGGACATCGAGATGCCCGGCATGACCGGGCTCGACGCCGCAGCCGTGCTCCGCACGGAGCTCCCCAGCGTGCGGATAGTGATCCTGACCACCTTCGGCCGCCCCGGCTATCTGCGCCGGGCGATGGAGTCCGGGGCCGAGGCCTTCCTGGTCAAGGACGCCCCCGCGGCCGAGCTCGCGGGCGCGGTGCGCCGGGTGCTGCGCGGCGAGCGGGTCATCGACCCGACGCTGGCCGCGGCCGCGCTCGTGGACGGGGCCTGCCCGCTGACCGCGCGGGAGCGGGAGGTGCTTCGGGCCTCGGCCGACGGCTCGACCAACGCGGAGCTGGCGCGCAGGCTGAACCTCTCACAGGGCACGGTCCGTAACTACCTCTCCACGGCCATCCAGAAGACCGCCGCCCGCAACCGCGCCGACGCGGTGCGCATCGCCCGTGACAAGGGGTGGCTCTGACCAGGATCAGTATCTGACCGGGCTCAGCAGCCGGTTCGGCGGCGAAGCTCAGTTCAGCCTCGCCCTGGCGGCCCGCGCCTGGCGCCGTATGGCCTCCGCCGCGTTCGGCTCCATCGCGGCCACCACCTCCGCGTACTCCTCCATCTCCTGCGCGCCGCCCACGAAGTCCCCGCGCTCCACGAGGAGTTTGGCGCGCTCGTAGCGCAGCCTGGCCGGGTGGCTGGGCAGCAGCAGTGACAGCTCCACCGCCCAGAGCTGGACGTCCGAGCTCCCCCAGCTACCGCTGGGAGGTGCCCCCGGCCTGGCGGCGGCCCAGGCGCGGATGTTGTTGAGGATCCGCAGGACGATCTCCAGCGGGGTGGCCGGGCCCGGCCTGATCGGGCCCGGCGGGGTCCCCAGCGCGCCCGCCACCATCAGCGCCGCGTCCTCGTCGGACAGCGACCGCCCGCCGTCGAAGGGGTCGGCCAGCACATGGCTCCCGTACGGATCGCCGAAGCCGACCACGAAGTGGCCCGGCAGCGCCACCCCGTACACCGGCGCGCCCGCCCGCCGGGCGACCTCCATCCAGACCACGGACAGCAGGATCGGCAGCCCGCGCCGCCGCCGCAGCACCTCGTGCAGCAGCGAGGATTCCAGCCGCCGGTAGTCGGCCGCGGAGCCGCGGAAGCCGAGGCGTTCGCCGAGCAGCCGGGCCAGCGCCGCGGCCCAGGCTCCGGGCCCGTCGGGGGAGTAGGGCACCAGACCGGCCAGCCGGTCGAGTTCGATCTGCGTGGCGTCGATCGCGTCCTCGTCCAGCTCCGGATCGGCCTCCTGGGCCAGCAGCAGGCACAGCAACGCCAGGTCGGGGCGTTCCTCGCGGGCCGCCTCGGCGAAGCGCCGGCGCCGGGCCGGGGTGTCGTCTCTGCGTGGCATAGGTGCCTCGTACCCGATCAGCGGTGGTTCTCGTGGGGTGCGCGCCAGTGGTGGTAGCGGTGGTGGAGGGTGAAGCCCATGCCCTCGTAGAGCGCTCGGGCACCGTCATTGTCCGTCTCGACCTGGAGATACGCGGCCGAGGCGCCCTCCTTCAGGGCCTTGCGGGCGAGCGCCGTCATCACGGCGGTGGCCAGCCCCTGACGGCGCAGTCGCGGATCGGTCTCCACGGCCGTGAACCCGGCCCAGCGGCCGTCCACCACACACCGCCCGATCGCGGCCGGGACGCTTTCGTTCTCCGTCTCCGAGGTCGCCTCGGCGGTCGCTATGGTCGCGAACCACACCGACGGGCCGCCGCCGAGCACCCGCAGCACCTCGGGGGCGGGTTCGCCGGAGGCGGAGCGCTGATAGCGGGCCAGCCAGGCCTCGTCGATGTCCTGGGAGAGGGCGACCCGTGAGACATCGGCGTCGAGATCCGCGAGGGGCGCGAGGGCGGCGATCCGTGTCTCCGCGGAGACCTCCTGGATCCAGCCGTGGGCCGCGAGCTCCGCGGCCAGCAGCTCCTGTGTCCCCTCGGCGCCGGTGCTGACCTGGATGTACGCGGGCAGCCCGCGCTCGGCGTACCAGGCGGTCACCCGCCGCAGTGCCTCCTCGACCGGGACGCCGGGGTCGCCGAGCGGCAGCACGGAGTTGGCGCGCCGGGTGAAGCCGCCCGCCGCGCGCAGCTCCCACGCGCCGAGCCGCTCGCTCTCCACCGGCGGCCAGGCGCGGGCCGCGGCCCGGTCCAGCTCGGCCGCGGTCGCCGCCGGGCCGCGGCGGCGGGCCGGAGCGGCGGGCACCACCTTCCCCGCCACGAGCGAGGCTTCCGCGATGCGGACTTCCTCTCCCGTGCGCCGGGTGACGCACAGCACACCGCTCGTCCACGATGTGAGCACTCCGACGACGTCCGTGAACCGCGCGCCGCTGTTCCCACCCTCGATCGTCAGCCTGACGGACACACGTTTACCCACGTCGGATGGGGTAATCCGGACCTCTAGCCGTCCGCCAGTGGTGAAATCCACAGCTCTGCTCGCCCCTCGTGTGCGTCTGGTGCCCAAGAACGGAGATACTAGGTGCGGGCATCGACGACGCCGCGCTCCCGCGCGATAGCAGCCCTAACGAGGAGGAACGACAGCGTGACCTACGTCATCGCGCAGCCTTGTGTCGACCTGAAAGACAAGGCGTGCATCGAGGAGTGCCCCGTCGACTGCATCTACGAGGGCCAGCGGTCCTTGTACATCCACCCGGACGAGTGCGTCGACTGTGGGGCCTGTGAGCCGGTCTGCCCGGTCGAGGCGATCTTCTACGAGGACGACACTCCCGAGGAGTGGAAGGACTACTACAAGGCGAACGTCGAGTTCTTCGACGAGCTGGGCTCGCCCGGTGGCGCGAGCAAGCTGGGCCTGATCGAGCGTGACCACCCCTTCATCGCCGCCCTGCCCCCGCAGGAGCACGACGAGTGACCTCGCGGCGCGCGGGCGCGTTCTGAAGACGCCCCGGCACCGCGCAGCCTTCGGTCCCGCAAGCCACCCGGGCCTGCGGGGCCGGGCTGTTTTCCCGAGAAAGCGAGCCAGTTGTGCCACCCGTCTCCGCCCGTCTCCCCGTCTTCCCGTGGGACCGGCTCGAACCGTACAAGGCGACCGCCGAGGCGCATCCGGACGGCATCGTCGACCTGTCGGTCGGCACCCCCGTGGACCCGGTCCCCGAGCTGATCCGCGCGGCGTTGAGCGGCGCGGCCGACAGCCCCGGCTATCCGACCGTGTGGGGCACCGCCGCGCTGCGGGACGCGCTGACCGGCTGGGTGGAGCGGCGGCTGGGCGCGACGGGTGTGTCGCACACCCAGGTGCTGCCGGTCGTCGGCTCCAAGGAGCTGGTGGCGTCGCTGCCGACCCAGCTGGGCCTCGGCCCCGGCGACCGGGTCGCCTTCCCGCGGCTGGCCTACCCGACGTACGAGGTGGGCGCGCGGCTCGCGGGCGCGGAGCCCGTGCCGTACGACGAGCCTACGGAACTCGACCCGGCCGGGCTGAAGCTGCTGTGGCTCAACTCCCCGTCCAACCCGACCGGCCGGGTGCTGGACAAGGACGAGCTGCGGGCGGCGGTGGCCTGGGCGCGCGAGCACGGCGTGCTGCTGGTCAGCGACGAGTGCTACCTGGAGCTCGGCTGGGACGCCGACCCGGTGTCGGTGCTGCACCCCGAGGTGTCGGGCGGCAGCTTCGACGGCCTGGTGGCGGTGCACTCGCTCTCCAAGCGCTCCAACCTGGCGGGCTACCGCTCGGCGTTCCTCGCCGGTGACGCGGCGGTCCTCGGCGAGCTGCTGCAACTGCGCAAGCACGGCGGGATGATGGTGCCCGCGCCCGTACAGGCCGCCACCATCGCGGCGCTCGGCGACGACGCGCACGTGGCCGAGCAGCGCGAGCGCTACGCCCGCCGCCGCTCCGCGCTGCGCGGCGCGCTCGAGGGGTGCGGCTTCCGGATCGAGCACAGCGAGGCGTCGCTGTACCTGTGGGCGACGCGGGACGAGCCGTGCTGGGAAACTGTCGGCGCGCTCGCCGAGCTGGGCATCCTGGTGGCGCCGGGTGACTTCTACGGCGTGGCGGGGGAGCGGAATGTGAGGGTCGCGTTCACCGCCACCGACGAGCGGGTCGCGTCGGCGGTCCAGCGGCTGGGCGGCGGTCTGCCCAGGAGCTGAGGGCGCGGCCGGGACACGGCGGCCGGGACACACCGGCCGGCACGGACATGACGGGCCCGGGGAGCCGATGCTCCCCGGGCCCGGGTGTGTCGCGGGGCGTCAGCCGCTGATGAACGGCAGGCCCTTGAGCGGCAGACTGTCGGTCAGGGCGGCGAGGGGCGACGGGTTCGGGGCGACCGGGGCGGAGGGCGCGGCCGAGGTCGGCTGCTCGGGCGCGGCCGCGCCCTCCTTGCCGACCCTCTCCATCTTGCCCGACTTGCCCGCCTTGCCGGTGACGGCCTTTCCGACCTTGCCCATCACGGCCTTGCCACGGCTCGGCGCGGCGTGCCGGCCCTTGCCCTTGCCCTTGGCGGCCGGGGCCGCGGCCTTGCCGTGCTCGCCCCCGGCGGCCTTGGCGGCCTTGGCCCCCTTGTTGGCCCTGACGGCCTTGTCCTCTCCCGCCTTGCCCGCGACCGCCTTCGTCCCGGACGCCGCCTTGGCCCCGGAGGGGGCCGCCTTGCCCGCCGCCGGAGCGGTCTTGTCCGCGGGCCGGGCGGCCGGGGCGGCCTGCTCCGGGCCCCGGAGGGCGCGCTTGACGGTCCCGCCCGCCGCGTTCCCGACCTGCCGCGAGGCGGAGTCCGCGAGGTTGCCGACCGAGGAGGTGTCGAGCGCGCTCAGCCCGCCCAGCTTGGGGGCCTGCGAGAGGTTCAGGTCCGCTGCACTCGCGGCGCCGGCGGCACCGGCCACGGGAGCTGCACCCGCTGCGACCAGCAGCGCGGTTCGCGCGATCCGACGCGTGAGGGGGAGGGACATGATGCTCCTTTGACGGAGGGACATTTGGCGTGAATGTCCGGCAGGCGGACGCAGTGAATACCGCGTGAGAAGCGGGAAGGTTGCGGTACGCCAAGGTAAAGAATTGATAATGCGTCGCATAATCCGTTTAAGATGTGAGTGGGTTTCCGGGAATGCCTCAGAACCCGCTCCAACCCGCTTTCACCTGCGGAGATGTACCGCGCTATCGGGCGGTGGAGATATGCACTTCCGAGCCGGATCCGTCTTCGGTGGTGCGCCAGCGGGCCTCTGAATTCCCGGCGGTCCACACGTGATTTCCGTAAGAAACGCGTTCGATGCGCAACTCGTCCGAGTGAGCCACCGCCCAGTACGCCAATTCCCAGCCGCGCTGCTTTGCACCGCCGCGGGCCGTGGTCGCCCCGGTCGGCACCCGCACCACATCCGCGGCCGCGGAGCGCCCGCCACCCTGCCCGGCCGACCGCACCGCCGCAGCCACCTCGGCGCCGAACTGCCGCTTCAGCTCCGCCCGGACCCGCGCCGGATCGCCCGGAATCCCGTCGTCCGCCGGGCCGGGGCAGGAGAACGCGGCCGCCGAACGCCCCGTCAGCGCGCCGGTCAGCACCACGGCCTCGGTCTCGTGCTTCGCGTACGCCTGCGGGAAACCGCTGTACTGCACCCGCTGGGCGGCCACCGTGAGCGGAAGCCGTGAGTAGCCCGGGACCTTGACCAGGCGGTCGTAGAACTTCCCCGCCGCGTAGACGGGATCGAGGATCTGCCGCGCGGTGCCCCAGCCCTGCGAGGGCCGCTGCTGGAAGAGCCCCACCGAATCCCGGTCGCCATGGCGGATGTTGCGCAGCCCCGATTCCTGGAGCGCCGTGGCCAGCGCGATGGTGACGGCCCGCTCGGGCAGTCCCCGGGAGGCGGCCACCGCCTCGATCGTGGCCGCGTTCACGGCCTGTTCGGGGTCGAGCGACACCCCCTCGCCCTCCGCCCGCACGAGACAGCGGGGCGGGCCCCAGCCACCGGTCAGGACGTGCAGCGCCACATATCCGACCAGGGCCAGCAGTACGGCACAGGCGATCGCGGCACGCGTCCGGCGGGCGCGGCTGGCGAGGACGGGCAGGGGCACGGCGGACACGTTACTTCAGGGCCGCCCGGACCCGGACCGGCTTGTGTCAACAGGAGCATCACGGGCCCGGGGGACCCCGCCACCACCGCCGTGAGAGCCGCCGCCACCACCGCCGCCCGGCGGACGCCGCGAACGGGCTAGGGTCGCGGGTATGGCACATCCCGCACTCGATCTGTCCCTGGACGCCGCCCGGCTCACCGCCCGCCTCGTCGACTTCCCCTCGGTCAGCGGCGACGAGAAGGCGCTCGCCGACGCCGTCGAAGAGGCCCTGCGCGCCCTGCCGCACCTGACCGTCGACCGCGACGGGGACGCCGTCGTGGCCCGGACGAACCTGGGGCGGGCCGAGCGGGTCGTGCTCGCGGGACACATCGACACCGTGCCGATCGCCGACAACGTGCCCTCCCGGCTCGACGAAGACGGCGTGCTGTGGGGCTGCGGCACCTCCGACATGAAGTCCGGCGTCGCCGTACAGCTGCGCATCGCCCAGACCGTCCCCGACCCGGGCCGCGATCTGACCTTCGTCTTCTACGACCACGAGGAGGTCGCCGCGGAGCTCAACGGGCTGCGGCGGCTGGCCGAGCGGCACCCCGAGTGGCTGGCCGCCGACTTCGCCGTCCTGCTGGAGCCCACCGAGGGCAATGTCGAGGGCGGCTGCCAGGGCACCCTGCGGGTGCAGGTCACCACCAGCGGCCGGCGCGCCCACTCCGCGCGCGACTGGCTCGGCGAGAACGCCATCCACAAGGCCGCGCCCGTCCTCGACCGGCTGGCCGCCTACCGGGCGCGCCGCGTGGACATCGACGGGCTCACCTACCGTGAGGGCCTCAACGCGGTGCGCATCGACGGCGGCCACGCCACCAACGTCATCCCCGACCACTGCACCGTGACGGTGAACTTCCGGTTCGCCCCCGACCGCTCCGAGGAGGAGGCGGCGGCGCATGTGCGCGAGGTCTTCGACGGCTTCGAGGTGGAGGTCACCGACAGCGCCCCCGGCGCGCTGCCCGGGCTGTCCCACCCGGCCGCGGCCGCCTTCGTCGAGGCGGTCGGCGCGGAGGTGGGTCCCAAGTTCGGCTGGACGGACGTCGCCCGCTTCTCGGCGCTCGGCGTGCCCGCGATCAACTACGGCCCCGGCGATCCCAAGCTCGCGCACACCCGGGAGGAGCATGTGGCCACCGCGGCGGTGCTGGAGGCCGAGGAGCGGCTGCGGGCCTGGCTGACCGCCTGACCGCCTGACCGCCCGGCCGCCGCCCCGACCTGGCTGACGTGCCGAATCGAGGGGCCTACGCTGAACGACAGATCTGCGGCTGATCGGAGGCAGATCTTGGCGAAGGGAGCACACATGGGCAACGCGGAGGACGAGCGAGCGCTGCGGGAGCAGCGTGAGGGTCCGGTCGTGCGCCGACGCCACCAGATGCGGCCGGGCACGACCGACCAGCGGCTGCTGGACACCCAGGGCGCGACGCACTGGGTACACGAGGATCCGTTCCGGGTGCTGCGCATCCAGTCGGAGTTCGTCGAGGGCTTCGGCGCGCTCGCCGAGCTCGGCCGGGCGGTCAGCGTCTTCGGGTCCGCCCGCACGCCGCGGGAGTCGCCGGAGTACGAGGCGGGGGTGCGGATCGGGCGGGCGCTCGCGGAGGCGGGGTTCGCGGTGATCACGGGCGGCGGCCCGGGCGCGATGGAGGCGGCGAACAAGGGCGCGTGCGAGGCGGGCGGGGTCTCCGTCGGGCTGGGCATCGAGCTGCCGTACGAGCAGGGGCTCAACCCCTACGTCGACATCGGTGTGAACTTCCGCTACTTCTTCGTAAGAAAAACAATGTTTGTGAAATACGCCCAAGGATTCGTGGTGCTGCCCGGTGGGGTCGGCACGCTGGACGAGTTCTTCGAGGCGCTCACCCTCGTCCAGACCAAGAAGGTGACCCGCTTCCCGATCGTGCTCTACGGCTGCGCCTACTGGCAGGGGCTGATGTCCTGGCTGAAGGACACGCTGGTCGCGGAGGGCAAGGCGAGCCCCGCGGACCTGGAGCTGTTCCGGCTCACCGACGACGTGGACGAGGCGGTCGACCTGATGACGAAGGAGTCCGGCGGCTGACCCCGCCTGCCGGACCGCCCGCCCGGCGCCTCTTTCCGGCCGGGTGCTGTCCGGCCGGGTGCTGTCAGGCCAGGCCGCGCCGGGCGACCGCCGGGGGCCGGTGCCCGGCGATGGACGAGACCATGTCCAGCACCTGGCGGGTCTCGGCCACCTCGTGCACCCGGTAGACCCGCGCCCCGAGCCAGGCCGAGACCGCGGTCGTCGCCAGGGTGCCCAGCAGCCGCTCCTTGACCGGCCGGTCGAGCGTCTCGCCCACGAAGTCCTTGTTGGACAGCGACACCAGCACGGGCCAGCCGGTCTCGGCCAGCTCGCCGAGGCGCCGGGTCGCCTCCAGGGAGTGCCGGGTGTTCTTGCCGAAGTCATGGCCCGGGTCGATCATGATCGACTCCGGCGGCACGCCCAGCTCGACGGCGCGCCGCGCGAGCCCGAGCGTGACCCGCAGGATGTCGGCCACCACGTCGTCGTACCCGACCCGGTGCGGCCGGGTGCGCGGCTGGGCGCCGCCCGCGTGGGTGCACACCAGGCCGGCGCCGTGCCGGGCCGCGACCTCGGCCAGCTTGGGGTCGACCCCGCCCCACGCGTCGTTGAGCAGGTCGGCGCCCGCCGCGCAGACCGCCTCCCCGACCTCGTGGCGCCAGGTGTCCACGCTGATCACCACGTCGGGGTGGCGCCGGCGTACCTCGGCCACGAAGCCGACCGTGCGGCGCACCTCCTCGGCGGCGCTCACCTCCTCGCCCGGACCGGCCTTGACCCCGCCGATGTCGATGATGGCGGCGCCCTCGGCCACGGCCTGCTCCACGCGGGCCAGGGCGGGCTCGTCGCGGAAGGTCGCCCCCTGGTCGTAGAAGGAGTCGGGCGTCCGGTTCACGATCGCCATGATCACTTGCTCGTTCTCGCCGAACTCACGCCGTCCGAGCCGCAACATCCGCACTTCCTCTCGCTTCCTCCCCGGAGGGGCTGCCAGCGACGATAACTGTCGGTGGGGCATGGCACGATCGAGGCAGACTGGTAGGACGTACGAGCGCACCCCGGGGAGACGATCGTCGTGTTTTGGTTCTTGCTGATCGCGCTGGTCGTGGTGGTCGGCGCGGTCACGCTCGCCGTCGTCGGGGGCGGTGACGGCAGTGTGCTGCCCGAGGCGCCCCCCGACCGGCTGGACGACGCGTTGCCCGCCGACCGGCCACTGGGCCGGGCCGATGTGGAGGCCCTGCGGCTGCCGATGACCGTGCGGGGCTACCGGATGGCCGATGTCGACGATGTGCTGGGCAGGCTCGGTGCCGAGCTCGCCGAGCGCGACGCGCGGATCGCCGAGCTGGAGACGGCCCTGGCCGGGGCGCACGCGTCGGCGCGGGGCGGGCCGGGGCCGCTGAAGGGGCCCGGCGGCTTTCCGCCGCCCGATGTCGCCCCTCCGGGCTTCGCCCACGACCTGCCGCCGCATGACCTGCCGCCGCCCGGGCTGCCCACGCACGACCTGCCCACCCATGACCTGACCCCGCACGACCCGCCCCCGAACCATCCGCCCGCGCCCGACTTCCCGCCGCGCGGCCAGGACGGGGAGGGCGCATGAGCGCCGCCGGCGTGGTTCTGGGGCCGGACGGGCTGGCGCGCTGCCCGTGGGGGCTGGAGGCCGAGGGCATGGCCGACTACCGCGCCTACCACGACACCGAGTGGGGCCGCCCGGTCCATGGCGACGACGCCCTGTTCGAGCGGATCTCCCTGGAGGCGTTCCAGTCGGGCCTGTCCTGGCTGACGATCCTGCGCCGCCGCGAGGGGTTCCGCGCCGCCTTCGCGGACTTCAAGATCGCGGCGGTCGCGGAGTTCACGGAGGCGGACGAGCAGCGGCTGCTCGGCGACTCCCGCATCATCCGCAACCGCGCCAAGATCTCGGCCGTCGTGGCGAACGCGCGGGTGGCCGGCGAGCTCGCGGCGGGCGAGCTGGACAAGCTGATCTGGTCGCACGCCCCGAACGCGGCCCGCCGCCCGGCGCCGCGGACCTTCGCCGACGTCCCCGCGACCACCCCGGAGTCGACGGCGCTGGCCCGCGATCTGAAGAAGCGCGGCTTCCGCTTCGTCGGCCCCACCACGGCCTACGCCCTGATGCAGGCGTGCGGCCTGGTCAACGACCACCTGGCCGACTGCCATGCGCGGGGCGCCGGCTGAAATATCAGCGCCCGGTGAAGCGGGGCTTCTGCTTTTTGACGAACGCGTCCACCGCCGCCAGGTGGTCCTCGGAGGCCCCCGCGCGCCGCTGGAGCTCGTCCTCCTTGGTCAGGGCCTCGGTCAGGCCGTGCCCGGCCGCGAAGGCGAGGGATTCCTTGATCGCCGCATAGGCGGCGGTGGGGCCCTCCGCCAGCCGCCGGGCCACCGCCGCCGCCTCGTCGGCCAGCTCCGCGGCGGGGACGACCTTGTTGGCGATGCCCAGGTCGTACGCCTCCTGGGCGCCGACGTTGCGTGGGAAGAGGAGGAGGTCGGCGGCGCGGCCATGGCCGATCAGCCGCTGGAGGGTCCAGGAGACGCCGGAGTCGGCGGTGAGGGCGACCCCGGCGAAGGAGGTGTTGAACGAGGCGGTGTCCGCGACGATGCGGTGGTCGGCGGCGAGGGCGAAGCCCGCGCCCGCGCCCGCCGCGACCCCGTTGACCGCGGCGACCACCGGCTTGGGCATCCCGGCGATCGCGGTCACGATCGGGTTGTAGTGCAGCGCGACGGTGCTCATGGTCGAGCCCTCGCCCTCCCCCGCCCGGTCGGCCGCCAGCAGCCCGATGTGCTCCTTGAGGTCCTGGCCCACGCAGAAGGCGCGGCCGGTGCCGGTCAGCAGCACGGCCCGTACGGCCGCGTCCCCGGCGGCCCGCAGCAGGGCGTCGCGCAGCGCGACCTTGGTGTCGATGTCGAGCGCGTTCATGGCGTCGGGACGATTCAGGGTGATCGTCGCGAGTCCGTCGGTCAGCTCGTAGAGCACGGTGTCGGCCATGGTGGGTCCTCCGGTGCGGCTGGGGCGGGGCCCGGTCCGGGCCGCCGGTGGCGCCGCACCGGCGGCCCGGTCGGGGCCCCGCCGCGGCGGTCAGCGCTCAGCATGCCGAAAGATCGGCTCGGCCGACATGTGACCTGCGTCAAAGAATTCGGCCCTCTCCGGGCCATCGCCGGCGGGTGCCCCGGACATCGGCGCCCGTACGGTATCGCGACCCCTCCCCGAATTGGGTGGTTTTGGGCGAGCGCGTTGCGCGGGGGTTGCCGACTGATGTTGGTCATCGGGTCGTGCCATGCGGGATAATGACAGGGAAGCAACGTGTTCGATGCCGGTGACACCTGGGTTGTCGGCTGCGATGAGCTGGTTTCAGGAAGGGGAACGAGCATGGCGGCCATGAAGCCGCGGACGGGCGACGGCCCGCTCGAGGTGACCAAGGAGGGGCGGGGCATCGTCATGCGCGTTCCGCTCGAAGGCGGCGGTCGGCTCGTCGTCGAGCTGACACCGGACGAGGCCGACGCGCTCGGCGACGCTCTGAAGAAGGTTGTCGGCTGAAGGCTCAGGCCCTACCACCACCCGTGTGCCGCCCCGGCGGCCGGTATGTACGTACCGGCCGCCGGGGCGGTGCTTTACCCATGCTTGACCAGGCACTCTTGACCATCCGCGCTTGATCACGCGCGGTTGACCGCCGGCGCCCCCGCGCGGCTACGCGCGCTTGACCGCGCAGAGCAGCCCGTCGCCCACCGGCAGCAGCGAGGACTGGAGCACGGTGGACTCCCGTACGCTGCGCAGCAGCTCGCGCAGGCGCAGCACCTCGGCCGGCTGCGCGGCGGAGTCCACGGTCCGCCCGTTCGCGAAGACGCCCTCGAAGCAGACCAGCCCGCCGGGCCGCAGCAGGCGCAACGATTCACCGAGGTATTCGAGGCACTCGGAGCGGTCGGCGTCGAAGAACACCAGGTCGTAGCCGCCGTCGGCGAGCCGGGGCAGCACATCCAGCGCCCGGCCGGGGATGAAGCGCGCCCGGTTCCCGGCGAAGCCGGCGGCGCGGAACGCCTGCCGGGCGAACTGCTGCATCTCCGGCTCGGAGTCCACGGTGGTCAGCACGCCGTCCGGCCGCATGCCGTGCAGCAGGTGGATGCCCGAGACCCCGGTCCCGGTGCCGATCTCGGCGACGGCCTTGGCGTCCGCGGTGGCGGCGAGCAGGCGCAGCGCGGCGCCCGTACCGGACGACACCGAGCGCATCCCCGCCTCCCGGGCCCGTTCACGGGCCCAGCGCAGGGCTGCGTCCTCGGCGACGAACGCATCGGCGAACGCCCAGCTCGTCTGCCGGTTGGCGGTAATGGCCCTCTCCTGTCCCCGTAGTTGACGCAAGCGTGACTGTAGCCGCTGCGCCCGGGAACCCGCTGATGGGACCGGGCGTTGAGAGGAGAAGGGGGGAGCATATGGATCGCGAACAAATGCAGGTCAAAAATGCTTATCCGGAGCTAACGGGCGAGGTGGATATGGTAGGGGCTCTACTGGACACCACCAGAGCCGACAGGGGAGGTGCGGCTGCGGCCGGTGACCGGAGAGTGCTGAGGCGCTTTCGCAGGTCAACGGGCGAGCCGAAATCCGTGACCAACATCGCTGACCGTCCTCGTTCCGCCGATTCCGCTACGACCGCGACCTTCGCCACCGACGCGGACGCTCCGGCGTGGACACCTCCTACCTGGGAGGAGATCGTCAGCACGCACAGCGCGCGTGTCTACCGCCTTGCGTACCGCCTCACCGGCAACCAGCACGACGCCGAGGACCTCACACAGGAGGTCTTCGTCCGGGTCTTCCGCTCGCTGTCCACCTACAGCCCGGGCACCTTCGAGGGCTGGCTGCACCGCATCACGACCAATCTCTTCCTCGACATGGTCCGCCGCCGTCAGCGCATCCGCTTCGACGCGCTCGGTGAGGACGCGGCCGAGCGGCTCCCCAGCCGCGAGCCCTCTCCCCAGCAGCATTTCAACGACACCCACTTCGACGCCGATGTGCAGCAGGCCCTCGACACCCTCGCGCCGGAGTTCCGCGCGGCCGTCGTGCTCTGCGACATCGAGGGGCTCTCGTACGAGGAGATCGCCGCGACCCTCGGTGTGAAGCTCGGCACGGTGCGCAGCCGGATCCACCGCGGCCGCTCGCATCTGCGCAAGGCCCTCCAGCACCGCTCGCCCGCGGCGCGGGCCGAGCAGCGCACGGTGACCGCGGCGCCCCGCCGCGTCGCCGCGCCCCGGCTCAGCGGGGAGGTCGGAATCGCGTGACCCGGTCAGGCGGTCAGTCCCCCGCCGAGCAGCATCTCGGCGACCGCCTTGCAGCTCTGATCGATGGCGAGCTGGGGCACGATGCCCGTGAGCGCGTGCTCGCACACCTCGCGACGTGCTGCAAGTGCAAGGCGGAGGCCGACGCTCAGCGGCGGCTGAAAGACGTGTTCGCGCAGACGGCGCCCCCCGCTCCCTCGGAGGGCTTTCTGGCGCGTCTCCAGGGCCTGCCGGGCCTGTCGGCGGACGATGGCGACGGCGCCGGGGGCGACGGCTCGCCGTTCGGCGCCTCGGGCGTCTTCGGCGTCCCGGACACCCGGGGTGTCCACGAGCCGCGGGAGCAGGCCTTCGCGTTCCTTCCCACGAGCCGGCCGGTCGGCCCGGCCGCCGCGGCTGTCGCCGCCTCGCGTCAGCGCGGCTTCCGGATCCATGAGGTCGAGCGCCCCGCGCCGCGCCGGCGGTTCGCCTTCGCGGCCGCGGGGGCGGTGTCGCTGGCCGCGTTCGCGCTCGGCGGCGCGCTTCCGCTGGACGCGGCGGTCGAGTCGCCCGGGAGCCAGGCGGAGGGCTCGGACAGCGCGGCGAGCCCGGTCGGTGTGACGTCCAAGGTGGAGGATGCCGACGCCATGGGCGTGCGCGAGCGCACCCGTCGCGAGGTCGGGCTGCTGGATGTGGCGGCCCCGGTCGACACGACCTCCCCGGGCTCCACCCGGGCCCGTACCCTCAGCGAGGCCGCCGGCAGCGTGCCGGACCCGCTCATCCAGCCGATCCTGGCCGCCACCCGGCTGCTGCGCGCCGCGGCGGCCACGCCCGCGGCCCCCGAGCCCTCCCAGATGGCGGGCCCCTCCCACCCGGCGACCCGGACCCCGCCGTACCACGGCGTCAGCGCGCCCCCGGAGTAGCCGTGGCCGGCGGGCGCCATGTCCGCCCGCGCTCGCTGCGTTCTCGGGCTCGCCCGAGTACGTCCAGGACGAGAGCGACCCTCCGCCTTGCGATCGCACACGCCCCCGCCAGCGGTAGCTGGGGGTGCCCCCTGACGCCGCGGGCTGATCCGATGAGACTTTGCGGACCCGACCTGGCCCGAGGGCGGGGGCGGGGGCGGTGAACCGTCGCGGCGGGGGCGGCTCCCGGCGTACGCACTGCGCGGGCGTCGGCGGACCTGATTGAATCGCTACCGGGCAGCGCCACCCGGTGGCGGTGGCGGCTGTTCCGAGGCGGCGCAGTCCGTGCCGTTTCGCGGGAACTCTGAGGAGATCATGGACGAGGGGAAGGCCACCGGGCCCAAGCCGAAGTGGTGGAGCCGTCCGGACGCGCGGCCCGGCGGCCGATCGTCATCCGGGGCCGGGCTGAGGCCCGCGGGAGACACCACGGCCGGGGATGCCGCGGCGCCCGGCGCGGCCGGCGGCGCACAAGGCCCGGCTGACGGCGCGTCGGCTCCGGCCCCGACGGGTGACACGGTCCAGGCGGCCGGGGCGGCCGAGCCGGGCGCGGCGCCCGTGGCCCAAGAACCCGCCGACGGCGCGGTAGGTGACGGCGCGTCGTCGGCGTCGTCGGCGTCGTCGGCGTCGTCCGCGTCGTCCGCGTCTCCGTCATCGGCGGCCGACGGCGGCGGTGCCGGGGCCGTGGCGGGAGCCGCCTCCGGCGCGGAGGCCGGGCGGGCCGCCACCCCGCTGCACGCCCCCGACCCGTACAGCACGCCGCCCTACGGCGGGCCGGGCCCCTGGGCGCCCGCCCCTCCCGTGCAGCGGCCCGTGCCGACCCCGGCCCATGGCACCCACCTTCCGCCCGGCGTCGTCCCGGGCACGACCCCCGCACACGGCACCCAGGTGCCGCCCGCGGCGGCCCAGACCATGCCCCCGCCCGGGATGACCCCGGCCCACGGCACCCAGCTCCCCCCGCCCGGGATGACCCCCGCGCACGGCACCCAGCTTCCGCCGGGCGCGCAGGCGGACCCGGGCGCCGCCGCCACCGCCCAGCTGCCGCAGCAGCAGGCCGGGCCGCAGCCCCCCCTTCAGCCCCAGCCGGGTCAGGCCGCGCAGTGGCAGCACTACGACCCGTGGACGGAGGTCCCCGCGCCGGAGAAGCCGCGGAGGTCCGACCGCCGCGTCGCTCTGATCGTGATCGCGGTGATCGCGTTGATCTCGGGCGGGATCGGCGGCGGCGTCGGCGCGTATCTGGAGCACCAGCGGACCACCGAGGACAGCGTGGTCGACCTCCCGCAGGCGCCCCTCGACAAGGGCGCCAGGGACCCGAAGAGCGTCGCCGGCATCGCCGAGAGCGCGCTGCCGGGCGTGGTGACCATCCATGTCAGAGGAGGCTCGGAGCAGGCCACCGGCACCGGCTTCGTGCTCGACAAGCAGGGCCACATCCTCACCAACAACCACGTCGTGGAGCCCGCGGGTTCGGGCGGCGACATATCGGTGACGTTCAACGGCGGCGAGGTGGCGGACGCCAAGATCATCGGCCGGGACAGCGGCTACGACCTGGCGGTCATCAAGGTCGACGGCGTCTCGGGGCTGCACCCACTGGCCCTCGGCAACTCCGACTCCGTGCGCGTCGGTGACCCCGTTGTGGCGATCGGCGCCCCGTTCGACCTGGCGGGCACCGTGACATCCGGGATCATCAGCGCCAAGGAGCGCCCCATCACCGCCGGCGGCGATGAGGGCGACGGCAGCGACATCAGCTATGTCGACGCGCTCCAGACCGACGCCCCGATCAACCCGGGCAACTCCGGCGGCCCGCTGGTGGATTCCAGGGCGCGGGTCATCGGCATCAACAGCGCGATCCGGGCGGCCGACGACGGCTCGGGGCTCGGCGGCGGCCAGGGCGGCAGCATCGGCCTGGGCTTCGCGATCCCGATCAATCAGGGCAAGCGGGTCGCCGAGGAGCTGATCAACACCGGCAAGGCCACCCACCCTGTGATCGGCGTCACGCTCGACATGGAGTACGCGGGCGACGGCGCCCGGGTGCACGCCCGCGGCGCCGGCGGCCCGCCGGTCAATCCGGGCGGCCCGGGCGACAAGGCCGGGATCAAGGCCGGCGATGTGATCACCGAGGTCGACGGCGTACGGGTGCACAGCGGGCAGGAGTTGATCGTGAAGATCCGCAGCCATCGGCCCGGCGACCGGCTCCGGCTGACGCTGCGGAGGGACGGCCAGGAGCGGACGGTGGAGCTGACGCTCGGTTCGGCGGGCGGCAGCGGCTGAGCACGCCTGGTGGAGGCCAGGGGGCACCTCCCAGCGGTAGCTGGGGGCGGTGATGGTGGGCGGAGGACGCCGGATGTTGGCCCGGGCGTCTCCCGTCCCGCCCCCACTGACGGGTACCGTGTTCAGTGGCCTGGACCGTGGCCACGGACGTCTCTAGGAGCTGCAAGGTGTTCTTCGACATAGGACCCCTCGAGCTGATCGCGCTCGTCGTCCTTGCGGTGCTCGTCTTCGGCCCGGAGAAGCTTCCCAAGGTCATCCAGGATGTGTCGCGGTTCATACGCAAGGTGAGGGAGTTCTCCGACAACGCCAAGGAGGACATCCGCTCCGAGCTGGGCCCGGAGTTCAAGGACTTCGAGTTCGAGGACCTGAACCCGAAGAATTTCGTCCGCAAGCATGTGCTGGACTCGGACGAGCTGGGCCTCAAGGAGATCCGCAACGGCTTCGACCTCCGTAAGGAGATGGCCGAGGTCGCGGACTCGGTGAACGGCCGGGAGAGTGACTCCGCACAGGGCTCTTCCGGTTCTTCCCCGGCCTCCCAGTCCGGCGGCGGGTCCGGCACCGACAGCGGCTCCAGCACCCCTGACCTGCTGCGCAAGCGCGAGGAGCCGAAGCGCGAGGAGCGCCCTCCTTTCGACTCCGACGCCACTTGATCCCCCCGTATGCCCGGCCTGGTTGACCCGTATGGCTATCCTCCCTTTGTCCGGGGTGAGGACGCCTGAGGGGGGCGGGCCGCCCACGACGAAGGGCAACGAGGAGGCTCCGCACAGATGGAGACGACGGGTCGGCTAGGGGCGCATGGCGTGGCTGATACACCGGGCGCGCCCGCCGGGGACGGCGCGTCGGCCGCGCAAGGGATCCCCGCCGACGCTCGGCGGAAGGTCGACGGCTATCTGCTGGCCGCCTTTCCGTGGTACGGCCTTGACGAGGCGTTCACGGGACGGCGCTGGCTGATGCAGGTGGGCGCCGCCGCGGACGGCACGGTCGAGCACGGCTCCACCGGGCACGGCGACGAGCCGTCGCTGCGCGCGGAGACCGAGCCGGACCAGCAGCGCTTCGCGGTGGTGGTGACCGTGGCCAGCCGCCCGGTGCGGGACAGCGCGGACGGCACGGGCGTGCTGGAGGCCACCTCGGTCTCCTCGGCGGCCTGGCTGGCCGGGTCCGGACTGCTGTCGTCCACCTGGCCGACGCGCATGGAGCGCGCGCTGCGCCAGGACTGGCTGGACCAGCAGACCGCGATCGCCTGGGAGCTGGCGGACGACCTGGAAGGCCCGGGCTGGTCGCAGCTGTCGCTGCCGGTGGACGGGGTGCCGACCGAATTCCACTACCGCGAGTCGGAGTACGGCTGGGTGCTGGCCGGCTCCGCCCGCGAGGGCGTGCACATCGGCGCGTACGGGCGCGGGATGAGCGCGTACGGGCTGGGCTTCGCGGTGGTCAAGGACATCACGGCGTACGAGTAGCCGTACGGCGGCATATGGGCGGACATGAGTGGGGCGGCCCCCCTTTGGGGAGGCCGCCCTCAGTGGCTCATGGCTCAGTGGCTCATGGCGCGCGGCCCGCGGCCGCGCACGCGCTCAGAACTTGTTGCGCGGCGTGATGCCCAGCGACATGCCCGCCAGCCCGCGCTGCCGCCCGCCGAGCTTGCCCGCGATCGACCGCAGCGCGCTGCCCGCCGGGGAGTCGGGGTCGGTCAGCACGACCGGCTTCCCCTCGTCGCCGCCCTCGCGCAGCCGCACATCGATCGGGATGGAGCCGAGTACCGGCACCGTGGCGCCGGTGGCCCGGGTCAGCCCGTCGGCGACCCGCTGGCCGCCGCCCGTGCCGAAGACGTCGACCATCTCGTCGCAGTGCGGGCAGGGCAGCCCGGACATGTTCTCCACCACGCCGACGATCTTCTGATGGGTCTGGACCGCGATCGAGCCCGCCCGCTCGGCGACCTCGGCGGCGGCCTGCTGCGGCGTGGTGACGACCAGGATCTCGGCGTTGGGCACGAGCTGGGCCACGGAGATCGCGATGTCGCCGGTGCCGGGCGGCAGGTCCAGCAGCAGCACGTCCAGGTCGCCCCAGTAGACATCGGCCAGGAACTGCTGGAGCGCGCGGTGCAGCATCGGCCCGCGCCACACCACCGGAGTGTTGCCCGGCGTGAACATCCCGATCGAGATGACCTTCACGCCGTTGGCCGACGGCGGCATGATCATGTTCTCGACCTGGGTGGGGCTGCCGTCGGCGCCCAGCATGCGCGGCACCGAGTGGCCGTAGATGTCGGCGTCCACGACGCCGACCTTCAGACCGTCGGTGGCCATCGCCGCGGCCAGGTTGACCGTCACCGACGACTTGCCGACGCCGCCCTTGCCGGACGCCACCGCGTACACCCGGGTCAGCGAGCCGGGCTTGGCGAAGGGCACCTCGCGCTCGGCCTGGCCGCCGCGCAGCGAGGCGGCCAGCTCGCGCCGCTGCTCGTCGCTCATCACATCCAGCTCGACGGTGACCCCGGCCACCCCGGCGACCTTGCCGACCGCCTCCCGCACCCGCTCGGTGATCGTGTCGCGCATGGGGCAGCCGGAGACCGTGAGATAGACCGCCACCGCGACCGTCCCGTCCGCCGCGATCTCGACGGATTTGACCATGCCGAGATCCGTGATCGGCTTGTGGATCTCCGGGTCGTTGACCGTGGCGAGCGCGGCGCGCACCGCGTCCTCGGCCGGCGTGGGGGCAGTGTCGGTAGCCATACGGAGATGGTACGGCGCGGCGGGTACTCGGCGGTAAGGGCCGTCAGCGGTCTGATTCGTCACGTGGGGCGCCGGGGGGCGGCGCGCCGGGGGACGGGGCACCGGACGGCGGGGTGGCCCGGTCCCTCTCCTGGTCCCTGATCAGCTCCTGGAACTCGGAGCGGATCCAGTCGCGGGTGGCCACCTCGCCGAGCCCCATCCGCAGCGCCGCGATCTCCCGGGCCAGGAACTCGGTGTCGGCGATGGATCGCTCGTCCCGGGCACGGTCCTGCTCCAGGGTGACGCGGTCGCGGTCGGCCTGCCGGTACTGGGAGAGAAGGATCAGCGGGGCCGAGTAGGAGGCCTGGAGCGAGAGCATCAGGGTCAGAAAGATGAACGGGTACGAGTCGAACCGCAGCCGCTCCGGGGCCAGGATGTTCCAGCCGAGCCACACGGCTACGAAGACCGTCATCCAGGCGATGAAGCGTCCGGTGCCCAGGAAACGGGCGATCTGCTCCGACGCCTTGCCGAACGCCTCCGGGTCCCACCGCGGCAGTCGCACGCGGCGCGGCTCCCTGGGCCGGTCGAGCCGGGTTCCCTCACCTGGCATCGGGGACCTCGGGCGGCGCGCTGCCGGGGACCGGGCGCACGGTCAGGCCGTACAGCTCCCGCTCCCGCCAGTCGTGCGGCAGCAGGTGGTCGAGTACGTCGTCCACGGTCACCGCGCCGAGCAGCGAGCCGCTCTCGTCCACGACCGGCGCCGTGACCAGGTTGTACGTGGCCAGATAGCTGGTCACACCGGGCAGCGGGGCCTCCGGCGGCAGCGGCCGCAGATCGGTGTCCACGACCGAGGCGACGAGGGTGTACGGCGGCTCGCGCAGCAGCCGCTGGAAGTGCACCAGCCCCAGATAGCGGCCGGTCGGCGTCTCGTCCGGCGGCCGGCACACATACACCTGCGCGGCGAGCGCCGGGGTCAGGTCCTGGTTGCGCACCCGCGCCAGCGCGTCCGCGACCGTCGCGTCGGGGCGCAGCACGATCGGGTCGGGCGTCATCAGCCCGCCCGCCGAGCCCTCCTCGTACGACATCAGCCGCCGCATGTCGGCCGCGTCCCGCGGCCGCATCAGGGCCAGCAGCCGCTCCTTGTCCTCCTCCGGGAGCTCGGAGAGCAGATCGGCCGCGTCGTCCGGGTCCATCGCCTCCAGGACGTCGGCCGCGCGCTCCTCCTGGAGCTTGCCGAGGATCTCGACCTGGTCGTCGTCCGGCAGCTCCTCCAGGACGTCGGCGAGCCGCTCGTCGTCCAGCGCCGCGGCCACCTCGCCGCGTCGCTTCGCCGAGAGGTGGTGCAGTACGTTGGCGAGGTCCGCGGGGCGCAGCTGCTCGAAGGTGGCCAGCAGGTTCTCCGCGCCCTGCCCGTGCTCCTCCAGGGAGAAGCCGGTGACCGCGGACCAGTCGACGATCAGCGTCTCCCCGCGCCGCCGCAGCGCGCCCGACCTGCCGCGCCGTACGAAGACCTTCTCGATCGCCCAGTCGCGGCGCGCGGGCAGCTGCCCCATGGCCACGTCGAGGACCGTCACGTCCTCGCCCGTCTCCACCAGCGTCACGGTCCGGTCGAGCAGCTCGCCGAGCACCAGGGTCTCGGTCGGGCGCTGCTCGAAGCGGCGCATGTTGACCACGCCGGTGGTGATGACCTGTCCGGACTCGACGCCGGTCACCCGGGTCATGGGCAGGAAGATCCGCCGGCGGGTGACCACCTCGACCACCAGCCCCAGGACGCGCGGCGCCCGCCCGCCGAGCCGCAGCATGGCCACCAGGTCACGGACCCGGCCCACCTGGTCGCCGTTCGGGTCGAAGACGGGAACACCCGCGAGGTGCGACACGAACACCCTGGGGGCGCCTGCGGGCATGTCATGCGCCTCCCTGTGAACTATTTGTGGCTTATCTGGTTGAATGCCTGGTTCAGGCTAGCGCGCCCTGCCCTGCCCTGCCGCCGGACAACCTCCCCGGCTACCGCTGGGGTACCCCCTCCCGCTCCACCGTGCCGACACCTCTGGACAGCACCGGTACGCTGCCCCTGCACCGGCTTCAGGAGGCAGAGCAGACGTGCGCACCCGGAACACGGCTCTCGTGGCGGCGATGTGCGCGGCGTTGGCCGCGACGGTCGCCGGATGCGGCGGCGACGGCGGCGGTGAGGACCCCGACGCGGGCACCAACGGCGTGGGCAAACTTCCCGCCGCCAAGATCGAGAGCAAGGCCCGCAACGCCGCGGTGGGCGCGGAGGCGGTACGCCTGTCCGGCAACCTCGTCACCAAGGGGCGCACCTACAAGGTCGACATGCGGCTCAAGGCGGACGGCGGCACCGGCCAGGTCTCCAGCGAGGGCAGCACCTTCGAGCTGCTGCGCGTCGGCAAGGAGCTCTACCTCAAGGCCGACGCGGGCTTCTGGTCACACGAGGACGAGAGCGGCAAGGGCAACGGCGGCGCGCCGACCGACGCCGACGCGGCCGCGGCGGACAAGCTCGACGACAAGTACGTGAAGGTGCCGGTGGGCGACCCCTCGTACAAACGGCTCAGCGGGCTGACGGACAAGAGCCTGCTGCTCGACGGGCTGCTCGCCCTGCACGGCGAGATCTCCACCGGCGACCGGGGCAAGGTCGGGGGCGTACGGACCATCCGGATCCGCGGCGGGGAGGGGAGCGGCGGGATGCTCGACGTCTCCCTGGAGGGCCGGCCGTATCCGCTGCGGCTTCAGCGGGCGGGTGACGCGGGGGTCATCCGGCTCGCCGACTGGGACAAGGACTTCACGCTGGCCGCGCCTGAGAAGGGCGATGTCGTGGACTACGGACAGCAGATTCCGAGCGGCACGTAGCGCCTGCGGCGGGCTGGCTCGGCGCTGTCCTGGCGGGCGTCGGCGCCTGCGGCCGGCCCTTTCCCCTACCCGCCCCTTGGGCTCCGCCCCAGACCCCGGGGGCAGGGGCCCGCGAGGCGGGCCCTGCGCGTGTTGGCGCCCCGCGTGCTGGACCGGCGTGCTGGAGGGCCGTGGGCTGGAGTTTCGTGCGGCGGGGTCGGGGCTGCGGGCGGGGGAGCCGGGCGCGACGGAAATCGACGGGGGCTCAGGCGCGCTTGCGGGTGCGGGGGCGGCGGGTCAGGAGTTTGGGGAGCGCGGCGGGCATCGGGCGGCGGGTGATGGCCGGACTCGGGGGCGGCGTCGCGGCCAGGGAGCCGGACGGCGGCTCCGCGAGCGGGCCCGGCGCCGGTTCCAGGCGCAGCACCCGGCACTCACGGGCCCAGCGCTCGGCGATCCGCTCGGCGTCCGGCGCGTTCAGCCGCTTGCCCTTGAGCTCTTCGACGGCGGCCGTCCACGCCTCGCCGCCGGGCGCCAGCTCGGCCACCCGGGCGGGCCAGGCGACGAGCCGTCCGCCCTTGTCCTTGCTGCGCACGGTGACGGTGGCGGCGCCCCCGTCCACCAGGCCGAGGCCGCTCAGGGGCTGCTCCCCGGGGCCGTCCCCGACCAGACACACCGCGCCCTCGTGCCACACGTGCCACAGCGCGCGCTCGGTGTCCCGGGCGCCGTCCGCGCCCCGGACCCAGATGAGGGCGGACTTCTTGGCCGCCTCCTCGATGAGGGCGCGGTCCATGGGGGTCTGCGTCATGCGGACAGCCTATGGCCACCCCCGGCGACCGCCGGACGGACGGCCGTCCCAGCACGTGGGCGGACAGTTTCGAAGCGGACCTATGCCCCTTACCCTGAGGCGGTGTCCAGCGCCAGTTCCAGCAGCACCGGTGCCGCCACCGGTGCCGGGTCGGCCGCCGAGCCCGTCCCTCACCGAGCCGCCCCCCTCGATGTGGCGCTGCTGGCGCTCGCCGTCGTCTCGGTCTCGTCCTCGGCGCCCCTGGTCGCCGCGACGGCGGCCCCGGCCCTCGCCGTCGCGTTCTGGCGCAACGCCATGGCCGTCGGCGTGCTCACTCCCTTCGCGGCGCTGCGCCATCGCCGGGAGCTGCGCGGGATGGGGCGCGGCGGGGTGCTGCTGTCCGCCGGGGCGGGGGCGCTGCTGGCGCTGCACTTCGGGACGTGGCTGCCCAGCCTGCACATGACCTCCGTCGCCTCGTCGACCGCGCTGGTCACCACGACCCCGATCTGGACCGCGCTGCTGCTGCGGCTGCGCGGGCAGCGCCCGCCCGCCCTGGCCTGGGCGGGCATGGCGGTCGCCATGCTCGGCGTGCTGCTGCTGACCGGGGTCGACCTGGCGCTGTCCCCCCGCGCGCTCGCGGGCGACGCCCTCGCGCTGGTGGGCGGCATCGCGGGCGCGGGGTATGTGGTGCTCGGCGCGGAGGTGCGGCGGACGGTGAGCACCACGGCGTACACCTATGTCTGTTACGGCACCACCAGCGTGCTCCTGCTGCTCACCTGCCTGGCCTCCGGCACGGCCCTGGGCGGCTACAGCGGCGCGACGTGGCTGAAGCTGGCCGTGCTGACGGTCACCGCCCAGCTGCTGGGCCACTCGCTCATCAACCGCGTCGTCAAGGGCCTGGGGCCGTCCATCACCTCGACCGCGCTGCTGCTCGAGACGCCGGGCGCGGCGCTGATCGCCGCCCTCTGGCTGGGCCAGACGCCCGAGGCGGTCGCCTACCCGGCGCTCGCGGTGATCCTGATCGGCCTCGCGCTGGTGATCCTGGCCGACCGCAGGAAGCCGGGCTGAGGGCCGGGCTGCCGGGCCGCGAACAGATCAGAGCCAGCCGTTGCGCTTGAAGCCGCGGTGGATCGTGACACAGATCGCGACCGTGACGACGAGCACCGCCGGGTAGCCGAACTTCCAGCGCAGCTCCGGCATGTAGTCGAAGTTCATGCCGTAGATCCCGGCGATCATCGTGGGCACGGCGAAGATCGCCGCCCAGGAGGTGATCTTGCGCATGTCCTCGTTCTGGGCGACCGTGGCCTGCGCCAGGTTCGCCTGGAGGATCGAGTTGAGCAGGTCGTCGAAGGCCAGCACCTGCTCGTTGACCCGGGCCAGGTGGTCCGCGACGTCCCGGAAGTACTTCTGGATGTCCGGGTCCACCACCCGCATCGGCCGCTCGCTGAGCAGCTGCATCGGCCGCAGCAGCGGCGAGACGGCCCGCTTGAACTCCAGCACCTCGCGCTTGAGCTGGTAGATCCGCCCCGCGTCGCCGCCCCGCCGGGAGCTGGCCGCCGAGAAGACGTCGATCTCGACCTCGTCGATGTCGTCCTGGACCGCGTCGGCGACCGCGAGGTAGCCGTCCACGACCTGGTCGGCGATCGCGTGCAGCACCGCCGAGGGGCCCTTGGCGAGCAGCTCGGGGTCCTCCTGGAGGCGGTGGCGCAGCGCGCGCAGCGAGCCCTGGCCGCCGTGCCGGACGGTCACGATGAAGTTCCGGCCGGTGAAGCACATCACCTCGCCGGTCTCGACGACCTCGCTGGTGGCGGTGAGCTCCGCGTGCTCGACGTAGTGGATGGTCTTGAAGACGGTGAACAGGGAGTCGTCGTACCGCTCCAGCTTCGGCCGCTGGTGTGCCTGGACCGCGTCCTCCACGGCCAGCGGGTGCAGCCCGAACTCCTGCGCGATGCCGGCGAACTCGCGCTCGGTGGGCTCGTGCAGCCCGATCCAGGCGAAGCCGCCCTCGGCGCGCACCCGCTTCATGGCCTCGGCCGGGGAGCAGTGGTCGCTGACCCGCCGCCCCTCGCGGTAGACGGCGCAGTCGATCACCGCGCTGGAGACGGACGGGTCGCGGGTGGTGTCGTAGTTGCTGGTGGCGCGGGGGCGGCGCAGGGCGGGGCGGACGGCTGCGCGCAGGTCGCGGATCATCGACATGACGGGCTCCTTCACAAGCGGGCCGTCAGCGGCGGGCGCGCGGCGCAGCGCGGCCCGGAAGGTGGACGTACGGGCTCCGGTGGCCGTACGTCCGCAAAGCGGGCGGCGCTCCGTGCGATGGCGCTGACGGAAGTTCGCGGAAAATCGCGGAGGCGCGATAAAGAAAGGGGCAAAGCGTTACGAAGGCGCTCTACCGTCACGTGCCCTGGATGCGAAATCACTTCACGTGTTTCACCGCGAGGCGGTGGGGTACGGAAGGTTTCAGATCACGAACAGACGCATACCGAGGGGAAGAGGACGGGAGAACTGTCGGTACTGCACGGTCGACTCGGATCCACCGCAGCCCCACCTCCTCCAGCCGGTCCCCCTTGAGGGATGACGTGTAACTCCCTGGGCAGGCGTCAAGGCTATCAGCCGCCTGAAGCGTTCAGCCGTCGCTTTGCCTGTTCGATACGCGATCTATGCTCGCCGCATGTCAGACGTTCTTGAGCTGGTCGAGGCCCGGTTGCGTACGGCGCTGGGCGAGCCCGACGCCCGCGCGGCCGTGACCTTCGTCGGTACGGACCGCATCGAGGTGCTCCGCTTCCGGGACGGGGACGTCGTCCGCTACGCCACGCTCGGCATGTCCGACCGGCCGATGGCCGACCCCACCAGCTCGGCGCGCAACCCGCTGCGCGGCCCGCGCGCCGAGCTGGTGCTGACGGTGCGGATCGGCGAGGACGCCGGCCCCGGGCTGTCCGTGCTCGACGAGGTGCTCCGCCCGCTGGCGGTCCTCGCCGCCTCCCCTCAGGTCGAGGGGGTGGTGGTGACGCCGGGCGCCTCGCTCGACCTGGGCGGGCCGCTGTGGCCGGGGGCGCCCTTCAGCTCCGTACTCGTGGCCGAACCCGGCGGGCTGGTCGAGGACGTGGAGCTGGACCTGCCGAGGGACCCGGTCCGGTTTCTGCCGCTGCTGCCCATGACCGGGAACGAGGCGGCCTGGAAGCGGGTGCACGGGGCGGGGGCGCTCCAGGACCGCTGGCTCAGGCACGGCACGGATCTGCGGGACCCGGCCCGCTCCGCGGTGCCGCTGGCGAGCTGAGGGACGCGGCCGTAGGTCCTCGGCCGGGCCCCGGTCGATCCGGGCGTGTCCACGCGTCGTATCCGGACGGGTGATCGTCCTTGACGTGGCGGTTTCCGGGGAGGACCGTGGTGCCCTATGAGGGGCGAACCCAGTTGCCCGAAGTGCGGTGGCCGGGTGCGGGCGCCCGGTCTTTTCGCCGACTCCTGGCAGTGCGGGGTGCACGGCACGGTGCACCCCCTCCAGCCGGTCGTCCCGCCGAGCGTCGAAGCACTCGTGGTGGTGACCAACCGTGCCCGGGTGCCCGTGTGGATGCCGTGGCCGCTGCCCGTGGGCTGGCTGTTCACCGGTGTCGCGTGCGCGGGCGACGACCGCAGCGGCGGCCGGGCCACCGCCGTCGCCTGCTCAGGACCCGGCCCGCTGGGCGGGCCCGGGGAGCTGCTGCTGGTCGCGGAGGAGCTGGGGGTGGGGCTCGGGGCGCGCTACGCCGGGATCCGCGGCCCCGATCCGGGGCCGGGCATGCGGGTCGACCGCGCGCCGCAGGTCAAGGTGTTGGCCGCGGGGCGGCCCACCCCGCTGTGGCTGGTCGAGGGCACGCCGGACGACCGCGCGGTGTTCGCGGGCGAGGCGTGCGGGCTGTGGCTGTGGGCGATCCTCTGGCCCGAGCAGACCGGTCTGATGATGTACGACGAGATGGTGCTCACCGATCTGCGGGACGCCGGGGCCGAGGTGGACCTGGTGCCGTGCGGGGCGCTCTCGCCGCGGATCCTGGGCTGATCATCCCGGTCGCGGCCGGTTACCCTGGAGCGTCCGCTCCGTTCCACCGCCGTAGCCGGGAGTCCGCGTCGTGCGCATCGATCTGCACACCCACTCCACTGCGTCCGACGGCACCGACACCCCCGCCGAGCTGGTGCGCCATGCCGCCGCGGCCGGGCTGGACGTCGTCGCGCTCACCGACCACGACACGGTCGGCGGATACGAGGCGGCGAAGCGGGCGCTGCCTGCGGGGCTGACCCTGGTGACCGGCGCCGAGCTGTCGTGCCGGCTGGTGCTCCCGCCGTCCGGCGGCGGCGGTTCGGGCGCTTCGGAGGACGGCGCGGCGGGCGTGAGCCTGCACATGCTGGCGTATCTCTTCGACCCGGCCGAGCCGGAGCTGGCGCGCGAGCGCGAGCTCGTCCGCGACGACCGGGTGCCGCGCGCCCGCGGGATGGTCGACAAGCTGCGCGAGCTGGGCGTGCCGATCACCTGGGAGCAGGTGGCGCGGATCGCCGGTGACGGGGCCGTGGGGCGGCCGCATGTGGCCACCGCGATGGTCGACCTGGGTGTCGTCGAAAGCGTCTCGGACGCGTTTACGCCGCAGTGGCTCGCCAATGGCGGCCGGGCCTACGTCGAGAAGCACGAGCTCGACCCGTTCGACGCGATCCGGCTGGTCAAGGCGGCCGGCGGGGTGACCGTCTTCGCGCATCCGCTGGCCCTCAAGCGCGGGCAGTGCGTGCCCGAGAGCGCGATCGCCGAGCTCGCCGCCGCGGGTCTCGACGGCATCGAGGTGGACCACATGGACCACGACGAGCCCACGCGCGCGCGGCTGCGCGGCCTCGCCGCCGACCTCGGACTGCTCACCACGGGCTCCAGCGACTACCACGGCAGCCGTAAGACCTGTCGTCTCGGTGAGTACACGACGGATCCGGAGATCTACGGAGAGATCGCCCGCCGGGCGACCGGGGCGTCCCCGGTGCCGGGCACGGCGGGCTGAGCCCGGCACCGGGGACGCCCGGACGCACAAGCGCCCCCGTGCGACGAGGCACAGGGGCGCCGGAAGCTGCGTACTAGCTGCGTACTACATGCGGGGCGTTACCGGGCTGAGCTTTCGGCGGGACGGATGTAGATGCGCTGACCGATTGCGGCGGCCTGCTGCACGATCCGGTTGACGGAGGCGGCGTCTACAACGGTGCTGTCCACGGCGGTGCCGTCGACGTCGTCAAGGCGCATGATCTCGAAGCGCATGGCTTCTCCCTTCGTCTGATCCTCCTGAGGAGAACTGTGATGATGAACGGACGCCGGCGGCGTCACTGCCGCGAGCGTCTGTACGGTCCAACAGAGGGTCTACGGAAAACATTCCCTACGCTAAAGAAAATTTTCGGGAGCCTAATTACCGTCTCGTACCAGGTCCGGTTGTGTCCCTAGCGCGCTGGCCCGGACAATGAAGCGCGTATGAGTGACGTCACGCCTGCGGGCCAACCAGACCTCGCCTCGATCGTCTCGGGCATCGAGCGCACCAACGAGCTGTTGCAGCGTGTGCTCGCCGAGGTCGCGACCACACCCTCCACCCACGCGATATTCGTGGACGCCGGCTACGTCTACGCGGCAGCCGGCCGACTGGTCGCCGGGACCGAGGACCGCAGAGCCTTCGAGCTCGACGCCGAGGGGCTCATCGAGGCGTTCATCGACAAGGCCCGCACGATCTTCCCGGACAGCAGACTCCTGCGCGTCTACTGGTACGACGGCGCCCGGCGCCGTATCCACACCTCCGAGCAGCAGGGCATCGCCGAGCTGCCCGACGTCAAGGTCCGGCTCGGCAACCTCAACGCCAACAACCAGCAGAAGGGCGTCGACTCGCTTATCCGCACCGACCTGGAGTCCCTCGCCCGGCACCGCGCCATCGGCGACGCGGCGCTGATCGGCGGGGACGAGGACCTGGTCTCCGCGGTCGAGGCGGCGCAGGGGTACGGCGCGCGGGTGCACCTGTGGGGCATCGAGGCCGTCGAGGGGCGCAACCAGGCCGAGCCGCTGCTGTGGGAGGTCGACAGCCAGCGCACCTTCGACCTCGACTTCTGCAAGCCGTACGTCACCCGCCGCCCCATGGGCTTCGAGCCGTACGGCGGCGGCGACCCGGTCCCGGGCGGTCCCGCCCCCAGCCGCGACGATGTGCGCTTCGTCGGGGCGCAGATCGCCGCGCGATGGCTGTCCTCGCGCGGCCGGGAGTCACTCGCCGAGCTGCTGCCCGGCCACCCCTATCTGCCGGGCTCGGTCGACCAGGAGCTGCTGATCGACGCGGAGGCGCTGCTGCGGCTGTCGCTGCGTACGCACGCCGATCTGCGCCGGGCGCTGCGGGACGGCTTCTGGGAGCACCTACAGGCCCAGTACTGAACCCGGTACTGAAGGCCCGGCGCCGAGGGTCAGCCCTGGCGGGGTGCGACGCCGCACCAGAAGTCGATCAGTGCCTCGGCGGTGGGACGCGGCCGCTCGGCGTTGGGGGAGTGCCCCGCGCCCTGGATCACGGTGCGGCGGGCGGCCAGCCGCTCGGCCATCCCGTCCATCAGCGACACCGGCCAGGCGTCGTCCACCACCCCCGACAGCACATGCTTGGGCAGCGCCACCGCGGCCAGCTCCGCGACCCGGTCCGGCTCCCGGTTCAGCTGCCGCCCGGTGGCCATCAGCTGCTCGGGCACGGTGCCGAGCCAGCGCTGATGCAGAAACTCCTCGATGCCGGGCGGCGTCGTCTCCTCGGGCGCCTCCTGCGGGTCCAGCTCGCGCATCGCCCGCCAGACGCTCTCCATGTCGGTCACGGACAGCGCGTCGATCAGCAGCTTGGTGCGGGCCTGCTGCGGCTCGGAGATGGCGGCCGGGCCCGAGGACATCAGCGTCAGCGAGGCGAAGGCGCCCGGGTCCAGCAGCACGGCGGCCCGTACGATCAGCCCGCCCAGCGAATGCCCGAGCACATGCGGCGGCGCGGGGTTCCCGGCAGCGGCGGAGTCCAGCGCGGCCGCCTGCGCCAGTACGTCCCGGGCCAGCTCCGGCTGCGCGTACGCCGCCTCGTCCCGCGGCCCCTCGCTCTCGTGCTGCCCCCGCCCGTCCAGCGCGACCGCCCGGAACCCGGCGCGGGCCAGCGGCTCCAGCAGCGCGATGAAGTCCTCCTTGCTGCCGGTGAACCCGGGCACCAGCAGCACCGTGCCGCGCGGCGCCCCCTCGGGGCGCGCTTCGTGTACGGCGAACTCGCCGCGCGCGGTGCGAAGGCGGTACGCGCGGGCGCACCTGGGCAGCGTGAGGAACGGCGGCCTGCTCATGCGCCGAGGCTAGCGCGTACACGGAAAATCCCGGCCAACCCACCGTGACGAGTACCCCGTGCCGCGGGCCGCTCGAGGGCCTGGACGGGGACACCGAAGGGCCCGGTCCGCGGGGAGCGGACCGGGCCCTTCGGCGGTTGAGCGGGTGCCGTCAGCTCGCCTCTGTGGCCTCTGTGGCCTCTGTGGCCTCGGCGGCCTTGGAGGCCGCGCCGCGGGTGCGGCGACGGCGGCGGGCCGGCTGGGGCTCGCCTTCCTCGGCAGCTGCCGGGGACGCCTCGGCCTCGGCGGACGGGGCCGCCGCTGCCGCTTCCGCGGCCTTGGCGGCCGTGGTGGAGCGGGTGCGGCGACGGCGCGGCTTGGCGGGGGCCTCGGCGGGCTCGGCGGCCGCCTCCGCGCCCGGCTGGGCCGGAGCGGTGTCGGCGACGGCCGTGGCCGGGCCCTCGGCCGTGGCCACGGCTGCCTCGGCCGTCTCGGCCGCCTTGCCGGTGACCCCGGCGCGGGTACGGCGACGGCGGCGCGGCTGCCTCGGCTCGGCCGGCGCGGTCTCGGCGTCGGCGGGGGACTCGACCGCCGCGGTGTCCACGGCCGTCTCGCCCGTCTCGCCCGTCGTCCCGTCGACCGCGACGCCGCCGCGCAGCCGGCGCCGCTGGCGCGGCGTGCGGGTGCGGGCGGGGCGCTCCTCGACGGGCGCCGCCGAGCGGCGGCCACCGCGGCCGCCCCGGGGTCCGCGGGCGCCGGTCTCGCCGAGGTCTTCGATCTCCTCGGCGTCCAGGCCCGCCCGGGTGCGCTCGGCGCGCGGCAGGACACCGGTGGTGCCCTCCGGGATGTTCAGCAGCTCAAACAGGTGCTCGGAGGTGGAGTAGGTCTCCTCCGGCTCGTTGAAGGGCAGGTCCAGCGCCTTGTTGATCAGCTGCCAGCGCGGGATGTCGTCCCAGTCGACGAGGGTGATGGCGGTGCCCGAGGCGCCCGCGCGGCCGGTGCGGCCGATGCGGTGCAGATATGTCTTCTCGTCCTCGGGGGACTGGTAATTGATCACATGCGTGACGCCCTCGACGTCGATGCCGCGCGCGGCGACGTCGGTGGCCACCAGCACATCGACCTTGCCGTTGCGGAAGGCGCGCAGCGCCTGCTCGCGCGCCCCCTGGCCGAGGTCGCCGTGGACCGCGCCGGAGGCGAAGCCGCGGCGGGCCAGCTGGTCGGCGATGTCGGCGGCGGTCCGCTTCGTACGGCAGAAGATCATGACGAGGCCGCGGCCCTCGGCCTGGAGCACACGCGCCACGACCTCGGGCTTGTCCAGGGAGTGGGCGCGGAAGACATGCTGCGTGATGTTGGCGACGGTCGCGCCCTCGTCGTCCGGCGCGGTGGCGCGGATGTGGGTGGGCTGCGACATGTACCGCCGGGCCAGCGAGATGACCTGGCCCGGCATGGTCGCCGAGAAGAGCATCGTCTGGCGCTTGGCCGGCAGCATCTGGATGATCTTCTCGACGTCGGGCAGGAAGCCCAGGTCGAGCATCTCATCGGCCTCGTCGAGGACGAGGGACTTCACGGCGGAGAGCCGCAGCTTCTTCTGGCCGGCCAGGTCGAGCAGCCGGCCGGGGGTGCCGACCACCACGTCGACGCCCTTCTTCAGGGCCTCGACCTGCGGTTCGTAGGCCCGGCCGCCGTAGATCGACAGGACGCGCACGGCGCGCACCTTGCCGGCGGTGAGCAGGTCGTTGGTGACCTGCTGGCAGAGCTCGCGGGTGGGGACGACCACGAGCGCCTGCGGGGCGTCGGTCAGCAGCTCGGGCGCGGCCCGGCCCGCCTCGACGTCCGCGGGGACGGTGACGCGCTCCAGCAGCGGGAGGCCGAAGCCCAGCGTCTTGCCGGTGCCGGTCTTGGCCTGGCCGATGACATCGGAGCCCGAGAGGGCCACCGGGAGCGTCATCTCTTGGATGGGGAACGGGGACGTGATGCCGACGGCCTCGAGGGCCTCGGCCGTCTCGGGGAGGATCCCGAGTTCTCGGAAAGTGGTCAGGATGCTTGCCTCTTCTGTGAGACGCGGCGTGAGGCGGCGAAGGGGGTCGCACGGCGCCCCGAGTACAACCGGCCTTGGGGTGGCCGGTCCGGCGCGGGACCACTGCCCTCGCTCGAGCGCTCATACCGCGAGCGGGTCCCTCCTGCCGTGCGCACGATTCCATGCGCGCCGCGCGGAGGGCGGTCGGTTTGGAGCCGATCGGGCCACCGACCGGGCATCCGTATTCGTGGAACGACCCGCCGATACTCGGCGGGCGCCAATAGCACTGTACCCCGAGAGCGCGCATCTGTGACCGGGATGCCGGTTCCGCCCTGTGGTCGGCCGTGGCTGACCAGGGCCTTCCCAGGGGCGCTCAGCGGGCTATTGTGCGCTCCATGGAGACGTCTGACACACCGGATAACGCCCCCGCCGCCGGGGAGACCGCAGAGGGACACACCGGCGAGGAGCCCACCGGGATCGCCGCCCAGGACTGGGATCGGGCGGCCGCCGACCCGCAGTACCGGGCCGCCGTCGTGGATCTGCTCGGCGCCCTCGCCTACGGCGAGCTGGCCGCCTTCGAGCGCCTGGCCGAGGACGCCAAGCTGGCGCCGACGCTGGAGGACAAGGCGGAGCTGGCGAAGATGGCGTCCGCCGAGTTCCACCACTTCCAGCAGCTCAGGGACCGGCTGGCGGAGGTGGGCGAGCAGCCGACGGCGGCCATGGAGCCCTTCGCGGCGGCGCTGGACGGCTTCCACCGCCAGACCGCGCCGTCGGACTGGCTGGAGGGCCTGGTCAAGGCGTACGTCGGCGACTCGATCGCCAGCGACTTCTACCGCGAGGTGGCGGCCCGGCTGGACTCGGACACCCGCGGGCTGGTGCTGAGCGTGCTCGACGACACCGGCCACGCCACGTTCGCGGTGGAGAAGGTGCGGGCGGCCATCGAGGCGGACCCGCGGGTCGGCGGGCGGCTGGCGCTGTGGGCGCGGCGGCTGATGGGCGAGGCGCTGTCGCAGGCGCAGCGCGTGGTCGCGGAGCGGGACGCGCTGTCCACCATGCTGGTCGGCGGGGTGGCGGACGGCTTCGACCTGGCGGAGGTCGGCCGGATGTTCTCCCGGATCACCGAGGCGCACACCAAGCGGATGGCCGCGCTGGGCCTGGCTTCCTGAGTCGGCGGACGGAACGGCAGCGGCGGCCCGTGCCCCAGGGGGGTGCGGGCCGCCGCTCAGGTGGGATGGACAGGCCGGTGGATGCGCGGCCGGGTCTCAGGCCGGGGCGGAGCGGCGCAGCCCGCTCGCCGGGCGGACCAGCAGCGACAGCAGCGCCACCGCGAAGCCGAGCGCGACGATCAGCACCGTCGCCGTGTGGCCCGCGCCCAGCACGGCGTGGGCGAGCAGGGCGCCGAGCAGTGCGGCGCCGGGGCCGGTGGACAGCAGCAGACGCCTGGAATGGAACCTCCGGGGCTGCCATCGGCCCGCCCCGTAAGCGATGGCGAGACCGATCAGTACGGAGGCGAGCGCTTCCAAGATCATGGTGCGTCCTTCCCGTGGGCGGGGATCGGGACCGGGGCCCGGGGTCACATCGGTCCGTGCCCTGGTCGAGGCCGTCCTACCCCCGGCCGGGGGTAGGCAACCCCTGTCGGCCCGAGCCGCACCCGAAGGTGGCCTTCCGTACGGAAAGCGGCGGGGCCCGGTGAGGTTTCCCCACCGGGCCCCGCCGCTGTTGGCGCGGACGCTCGGACGCTCAGAGCGCGCTGAAGCCGACCTTGCGGGCGGTCGGCTCGCCGATCTCGACGTACGCCAGCCGGTCGGACGGGACCAGGACCTTGCGGCCGTGGTCGTCCACCAGGGTCAGCAGCTGCGCCTTGCCGGCGAGCGCCTCGGCCACCGCGCGCTCGACCTCCTCGGCGGTCTGCCCGCTCTCCAAGACGATCTCGCGGGGCGCGTGCAGCACGCCGATCTTGACCTCCACGGCTTTGTCCCTCCGACGGTCAGTTGGGTGCGCGGCCAGCCGCGCCGTACGCAGCACACATTAGCCCGGTGCGGAGACCGAGCGGGCCGCCCGGGCGCACGCCCGCAGCGAACACGCACCGCCGTCCGCGGGGAATACGCGGCGGGGCCGTGCCGTTCAGTGGCCGCCTTCGGTCCCGTGCAGAGGGAAGCCCGCGATGCCCCGCCAGGCCAGCGAGGTGAGCAGCTGCACCGCCGTGTCGCGCGGGACGGAGCTCTCGCTGGAGAGCCAGTAGCGCGCGACCACCTGCGAGACCCCGCCGAGGCCGACCGCCAGCAGCATCGACTCGTCCTGCGACAGCCCGGTGTCCTCGGCGATCACCTCGCTGATCGCCTCGGCGCACTGGAGCGCGACCCGGTCCACGCGCTCGCGCACGGCCGGCTCGTTGGTCAGATCGGACTCGAAGACGAGGCGGAAGGCGCCGCCCTCGTTCTCGACATACGCGAAGTAGGCGTCCATGGTGGCGGCGACCCGCTGCTTGTTCTCGGTCGTCGACGCCAGCGCGGTGCGCACCGCCTGGAGCAGCGCCTCGCAGTGCTGGTCCAGCAGGGCCAGATAGAGGTCGAGCTTGCCGGGGAAGTGCTGGTAGAGCACGGGCTTGCTGACCCCGGCGCGCTCGGCGATGTCGTCCATGGCCGCCGCGTGATAGCCCTGTGCGACAAAGACCTCCTGGGCGGCCCCCAGGAGCTGATTCCGTCGGGCTCGGCGCGGCAGGCGCGTGCCACGCGGGCGCGCCTCGGTCTGCTCGATGGCTGTCACGCCGCCTCCCAAATGAGTGTTCCGTACACGGTGTCCACCGCGCCGCCATCGTACTTTTGGGTAACAGGGCGGCGCGCGGTCCGTACGGAGAATTTCACGGACCGGACTCCATGAAAAGCTGACAAATGGCGCAGGTCATTGATAGTCGTCCTCGTTCACCTCGACGACCCGGGTCTGCTCCACCCGGTCCGCCTCGTTCGCCTCCACCAGTCTGTCGGTGATCCGGGGCAGAGGCTCGTCCCGGTGCGGAAGGAGATCGTGGCGCTGCTCCGCGGCGTCCACTTCCGGCGCCTCGACGTCCTCCACAGCGGATTCGGTGACGTCGGTTTCCTCGAAGGTCTCGGGGTCGCTGGGGTCGACGGACATCTCTCCCCTTCCCTGGGGCGCGTTCTCCTGGGGCGTTCCTGCGTTCCTGCGTTCCTCGGGTCCCCGGATCCGGGCGTCTGTCCCGCCCGCTTTCCGGCCCGGGTGATCGTCCCTGTGTATTACGAGCCTAGGAGAGCTCACTTTCGGACGCTACGCGGCCTGTGAGGCCGAACACAGAGCTCCGTACGTGATCGTCTCGTAACATTGCCGCATGTCTTCGACCGAGCAGCCGGATGCCCGCACTGTTTCCGCGGTCCCGCCCGCCCGGCCCGTTCGTCTCGGAGCGGGGGAGAAGCTGCGCACCGCGCGCCTCCCCGGCCTCACTCTCACCGTACGGTCCCGTCCGCCGGTGCGGGACGGCCTGCCGCCGGCGCTGTATGTGCACGGGCTCGGCGGCTCCTCGATGAACTGGTCGCTCCTGATGGAGCCGCTCGCCGACCTGGTGGACGGGGAAGCCCTGGACCTGCCCGGCTTCGGCGACTCCCCGCCGCCGGACGACGGCGACTACTCCATAGCCGGCCACGCCCGCGCCGTGGTCCGCTATCTCGACGCGAGCGGGCGCGGGCCCGTCCATCTGATCGGCAATTCGCTGGGCGGCGCGGTCACCACCCGTGTCGCCGCGCTGCGGCCGGACCTGGTGCGCACCCTCACCCTCGTCTCGCCCGCGCTGCCCGAGCTGCGCCCGCAGCGCACCGCGGTCCCCACCGGCCTGCTCGCGATCCCCGGCGTCACCCGGCTGTTCACCCGGCTGACCAAGGACTGGGACGCGGAGCGGCGCACCCGCGAGGTCATGGCGCTCACCTACGGCAACCCGTCGCGGGTCAGCCCGGAGCACTTCGCGATGGCGGTGGAGGAGTTCGAGCGGCGGCTCGCCCTCCCGTACTTCTGGGACGCGCTGTCCCGTTCTGCGCGCGGACTCGTCGATTCGTACACCCTCGGCGGCCAGCACTCGATGTGGCGCCAGGCCGAGCGGGTGCTGGCGCCGACGCTGCTGGTCTACGGCATGCGCGATCAGCTGGTGTCCTACCGGATGGCGGGGCGGGCCGGCGCGGCCTTCCGCGACTCGCGGCTGTTGACGCTGGTGGACGCGGGGCACGTGGCGATGATGGAGTGTCCCGAGGCAGTGGCGCGGGGGATCCGCGAGCTGCTCGACGATGTGACAGGCAGAGAACCCAGAGAAGTCAGAGAAGGCCTGGAGGGCTGGGAGGACGGCGGCCGCCGGGGCGACCCGGGGGAGCCCGCCGCCCCGGTGCCGGGCGCGGACGGGAGCGGTGCGGCGCGTGGGTAAACACAGCGCACGTGGCAGCCAGGAGGGCCGCGACCGCCCGTCCGGGCAGGCGGGCCCAGGCTCGGCCCCCGGCGGCGGGCGCGGCCCCGGCTCCGGTCCCGGCTTCGTGGAGTACACGGCCTCCGGCGCGGCTCCGGGCACCGGCCGCAGACGGCGGGTGGCGCCGGGGACCGGCGCGGACCCCGGGGTGACCCCGCCGCAGGGCGTGCCGCGGATGCGTCCGCAGGGGCCCGCGGTGCCGCGGGCCAGGGGCGGGCACCCGGAGCACCGCGAGCCGGGCGGCGGCTGGGGCGCCCTGGGCGCGCCGAGCGGGCCCGGCGGCCAGATGGGCCCCGGCGGCCAGATGGGCCCCGGCGGTCCGGTGCGGCGCGGCGGCGGTCCCGGTGGTGTGCCGGGCGGGGCGCGGGCGTCCTTCGGGGCGCGGACCGCGGGCCCGCCGGCGGGCGCGGCGGCGGGCGGCCTGATGCCCGGCCCGCGCAAGGAGTACGTGGATGCGTTCGACACGGCCGACGCCCTCGACTGCGACGGCGAGGACGTGTTCGCGGCGGGCGCCCCGGGAGCGGAGCGGAGACCGCGCCGCACCGATGTCGGCAGCGGCGCCGAGGCCGATGCCGACGACGGCGCGGAGGACGAGCCTCAGGACGTGGGCGGCAAGGGCGGCAAGGGGCGGACGTTCACCGGCGTCGCCGCCGCGGCCGTGACGACCGTGCTGGCGGTCGTGGTCGCCGGGCAGGTGGCCAACGGGCCGCAGGACGGCGGCAACACCGCACGGGCCCAGGGCGGCGCGGAGCGCACCGACGCCGCGGGCGACCGCGACGACGGGCGGGCCGGGCGGGCGGCGCCCTCCACCGCCACCCCGAGCCCGAAGGCCACCTCGTACGACGCGCTGATGGCGCGGCAGTTCCCGCTGGACCCGAAGCTGAGCGGGTCCGGGGCGTTCACCACGGTCTCCGGGCAGGACAAGGGGACCGGCCGGGGCCGGGTGTGGCGCTATCGCGTGGACGTGGAGAAGGGCCTGCCGCTGGACGGCGAGCTGTTCGCGAAGGCCGTGCACAAGACGCTCAACGACGACCGCAGTTGGGCACACGCCGGGATGCGCTCCTTCGACCGGGTCTCCTCGGGCCGGGCCGACTTCGTGATCACGCTGGCGAGCCCCGGCACCACCGCGGATTGGTGTCTGAAATCCGGCCTTGACACCACCCAGGACAACGTCTCCTGTGACTCCGCCTCCACCGAGCGCGTCATGATCAACGCCTATCGGTGGGCGCAGGGCGCGAAGACCTTCGGCGACGACAAGATGCACGCCTACCGGCAGATGCTCATCAACCACGAGGTGGGCCACCGGCTCGGCCACAACCACGAGGCATGCACCCGGCAGGGCGCGCTGGCGCCGGTGATGATGCAGCAGACCAAGTTCCTGTCGACGGACGGGGTCACCTGTCGGCCGAACGCCTGGCCGTACCCCGCCGCCGCCTCGGGCGGCGGCACCGCGAACCGATAGCGGCGGGCCGGCGAACCCGGCCCGGCCCCGCCCCCGGCTGACGTACCGGCGCCGAGCGGCATTCGACAACGCCTGACGTCATGGAAGGTCACGGGCGTTCACCCCTTCCGGTGGTGCGACGGACAACCGTCCGCCGCACCACCACCCCTCCCGCATAACGTGCTCCCGCTGCCGGACGGCGGCGCGACGGCTTGCCGACATGGGAGATCGGGGGTGCGCTCATGCGCGTGGGACTGCTCACGGAGGGTGGATATCCGTACGCGAGCGGTGAGGCGCGGCTGTGGTGCGACCGGCTGGTGCGGGGGCTCGCCCAGCACGAGTTCGAGGTCTACGCGCTCAGCCGCGGCGCCCGCCAGGCGGCGGGGGGCTTCATGGAGCTGCCCGACTCGGTGCGGCGGGTCCGTACGGCGCCGCTGTGGGGGGAGCGCCGGGACGGGGGGTCCTACGGGCGGCGCGAACGGCGGCGGTTCGCCGAGTGCTTCGGGGAGCTGGCGGCGGCCATCAGCGCGCCGGGCGGGCCCGGCAGTACGGGCGGTCCCGACGCCCCCGACGGTCCCGGCGTCCCCGGGGCCGCCACAGGCCAGGCGGACCGTTTCGCCAGCGGCCTGTACGGGCTCGCCGAGCTGGCCCGGGAGCGCGGCGGGCTGCCCGCCGCGCTCCGCTCCGAGACGGCCGTGCGCGCCCTGGAGCGGGCCTGCCACACCCCCGGTGCGCTCCAGGGCGCGCACCGGGTGCGGGTCGCCGACCTGCTGACCGTGGCCGGAGCGCTGGAGCGCGCGCTGCGCCCGCTGTCGCTCGACTGGTACGGCGACGGGTCCGCCCCGGCCGGGGCCGGGGCGGACCCGGGCCTGTCCGGGGTGGATCTGTGCCACGCCGCCTCGGCGGGCCCGGCCGCGCTCCCGGGGCTGCTGGCCCGGCGCTTCTTCGGCACCCCCCTCCTGATCACCGAGTACGGCGTCCGGCTGCGCGAGTACTACCTGGCGACCGCGGCCCGTCCCGCCGCGCCCCGAGGCGCGGCCCTCTCCGGGCCGGTGCGGACGCTGCTCGCCTCGTTCCAGGGCCGGCTGGCCGCCGAGGCGTACGCCCGCGCCGCGCTGATCACCCCCGGCAACGCCCATGCGCGCCGCTGGCAGGAGCGCTGCGGCGCCGCCCCGGAGCGGCTGCGCACCGTCTACCCGGGCATGGACGCCGACCGCTTCGCCGAGGTCGGCGAGCGCGGCGCGGGCACGGAATCAGGCGGGGGCCGGAGCGGGGGCGCCGGGGCGCGGGCCGACGACGGCTGGACGCTGGTGTGGCTGGGCCGGCTCGAACCCGCCAAGGACGTCGTGGCGCTGCTGCACGCCTTCGCCCAGGTGCGGCGGGCGGTGCCCCGGGCGCGGCTGCGCCTCGTCGAGACCGGGCCCGCCGCCCCCACCGTCGGGGGCTACCCGGCCCACTGCCGCGCCCTCGCCGCCCACCTCTTCCCCGACGAGGCCGCGGACGCCCACACGGTCGGCGACAACCCCGTCTCCTTCGAGCGCCTCGGCGACCCGGAGCTGCCGACCGCGGCGGACGCCTACGCGGCGGGCAGCGTCGTGGTGCTGTCCAGCGTCGTCGAGGGCTTCCCGGTCGGGCTGGTGGAGGCCATGTTCTGCGGGCGCGCCACGGCGTCGACCGACGTCGGCGCGGTGTGCGAGGTCATCGGCGGCACCGGCCTGGTGGTGCCGCCGCGCAATCCGCGGGCGCTCGGCGACGCCTGCCTGGAGCTTCTCGCCGACCCCGCCCGCCGGGAGCGCCTGGGCGCCGCGGCGCGCGCCCGTGCGCTTGAGCTCTTCACCGCCGAGCAGAACGTGGCGGCGTTCCGCGGCATCTATCTGGAGCTGATGTCGCACTGCCCGGTGCGCCGCGAGGAGTTCGGCCCGGACGGCGAGCCCGTGCCCTTCGCCCGCCCGGCCGAGGCCCATATCCCCGGCCGCTGGGCGGCCATCCGCCGCCCCGGCCCCGCGCCCGACGACCACATCCCCAGCTGGGCCGCCGCACGGCCCGGCAGCGACACCGGACCCGGACCCGAACCCCTGGGCGTGGGCCCGTGCGCCCCCCTGCCGGGGGAGGCGCGCCCATGACCCGGCCGGGCCCCGCCGCCCCGGGGGACGTCCCGCGGCCGTCGGACGCCGCTGCCGAAGCGGCCCCCCATCTTTCCGGGGATGCCGCGCCCGTCGGCCGGGGGTCGGCGGATCCGGTGCGGGCGTTGATACACCGTCACCACGAGCTGTGCGCGTACGCCGTCGACCCGCTGGAGATCGCCGCCGGTCTGGAGGCCCACGGCGTGACGGACCGCACCGCCGCCCGCTTCCGCCACCGTGACGTCTTCTCGCTCGCCGAGGAGCTGTACGCGCGCGTCCCCCGCGAAGACCGCGAGGACGACGTCCCAGGCGTCCCAGGCGCCCCAGGCGGCCCGGCGGCCGCGCCGCCGCGCGGGCGGGCCTGCGGCGGATACGCCCTGGGCGCGCTGCACCTGGTGCCCGGTGTGCTGGGCGCGGCGGTCGTCGTCTGGCTCGCCAGGGCGCAGGACGCGGCGCCGGGGGCGCGGGTGGCCGCCGGGGCGGGTGGGGCGGTGCTGGCGGGGGCCGCGCTGTGGCTGTGCCTGGCGCGCGGGCCGCTGAAGGCGCGGGGCGGCGGGTTCGCCGGGCGGCCGGCCGGGCTGCTCCGCGCCGGCTGGCTCGTCGCGTACGCCCTCTGCGGCGACTGGCTGCTGGCCGGGGTGCGTACCGGTGTGTGGCGGCCGTATGGCGCCGCGCCCGCCGACCGGCCCCTCGCCGCAGAGGCGGTTGTCGTCCTCGCCCTCGCCGTCGCGCCCGCCGCGTGGTGCGCGCGCTGGTTCGCGCGGCGGGCACGCCGGAGGCTGGCGGCCAGCCGTGGGCTCGAGGAGTTCGCGGCGGGGGCGCGGCCCTTGCTCGCGGGCACGGTGGCGCTGTTCCTCTGCGCCCTGCCGCCCCTGGTGTTCGCGGTCCGGCTCGCGCTGCCGCTGCCCGGCCGCCCGCCCGGGGCCGTCCCGGCGGCGGACGCGGCGGCCGCGTCCGACAGCGCCGTGGTGACCGTGTGCGTCCTGCTGTTCGTCGCCCGGCTGCTCGCCGTCCACGGCTTCCGCGGGGCCGCGGCCGCCGGCACCGCCGTGGCCTGTGCGGCCGAGGCGGCGGTGCTGGCCGGTGCCGCGGCCGGCCGGCTGCCGGGCGGCGGGCGGTTCGCCGAGGCGGTGGCGTGGGCCTCGGCCGCCTGCGCACCCGCCGCCATCCCGGCCGCGATCTGCGGCGCCACCGCCCTCGCGCTGCTGGCGTACGCGTTCGCCGCGCTCTCCCGCGCCTCGGCCCACTCCCCGTACGCCGCCGCCTCCGACGTTTCCGAACTCGCCGCCCCCCTCCGCCCCACCACCACAAGGAGCACATGACATGCGCGACGACATGACCGACCCACAGCCCCGGGAGCGTGGCCGATGAGAGTTCTGCTGCTCGGCTCCGGGGGATATCTCGGCCGCTATGTCGCCGAACACCTGCTCGCCGACCCCGCCGTCCAGCTCACCGCGCTCGGCCGCGGCGACGACGCGGATGTGCGGTTCGACCTGTCCACCGGGAGCCCCGGCGCGCTGACCCGCTTCCTCAACGCCGTCCACCCCGGAGTGGTGATCAACTGCGCGGGCGCGACCCGCGGCGGGGCGCGCGAGCTGACCCGGCACAACACCGTGGCCGTCGCCACGATCTGCGAGTCGCTGCGTCGCAGCGGCTGCGGCGCCCGCCTGGTCCAGCTCGGCTGTTCCGCCGAGTACGGGCCGTCCCAGCCGGGCTCGTCGACGGCCGAGGACGCGGTTCCGCGCCCCGGTGGCCCGTACGGGGTGAGCAAGCTGGCCGCGACCGAGCTGGTGCTGGGGTCCGGCCTGGACGCGGTGGTGCTGCGCGTCTTCTCTCCGGTCGGGCCCGGCACCCCGGCCGGCTCGCCGCTGGGCCGGCTGGCCGAGGCGATGCGCCGCGCCATGCAGGCCGGGGACGGCGAGCTGAAGCTGAGCGGCCTCGGGGTGCAGCGGGACTTCGTGGACGTACGGGACGTGGCGCGGGCGGTGCACGCGGCCTCGCTCTCGGCCGCGCAGGGGGTCGTCAACATCGGCACCGGGCGGGCCGTCCGGCTGCGCGACGCGGCCGCCGTGCTCGCCCGGGTGGCGGGCTACGGCGGCACCCTGCACGAGATCGACGGCCCGCCCGGGCGCGGGCCGCTGCACCACATCCCCGCGGCGGCGGGCCCGGCCGGGCCCGGGGTCGAGCACGTGGGCGGCGCGTATCCGTACCCGGACGGCTGCGGCAGCTGGCAGCAGGCGGATGTGCGCACCGCGCGCGACCGGCTCGGCTGGCGCTCCAGGATCGGTCTGGAGGAGTCGCTGGCCGACATCTGGATGGAGGCGGCGTGCCGCATCTGACGGCCGGCGGCGCTGCCCGGGTGCTGGGACGGATCCGTCTCGCGGACCGGACCGCCCGTCTCGGAATGAGATGGGCCATGGCAGTGTTACGAGGAGAAGAACCCTGCTCCCACTCATTACGGAGTCCCCGTGTCGCTGCCACCCCTGGTCGAGCCGGCCGCCGAGCTCACCGTCGACGAGGTCCGCAGGTATTCGCGCCATCTGATCATCCCTGATGTGGGGATGGACGGGCAGAAGCGGCTGAAGAACGCCAAGGTGCTGTGTGTGGGCGCGGGCGGTCTCGGCTCGCCCGCGCTGATGTACCTCGCCGCGGCCGGTGTCGGCACCCTCGGCATCGTGGAGTTCGACGAGGTCGACGAGTCCAATCTGCAGCGCCAGATCATCCACAGCCAGGCGGACATCGGCCGCTCCAAGGCGGAGTCCGCGCGCGACTCGGTGCTCGGCATCAACCCGTATGTGAAGGTCGTGCTGCACGAGGAGCGCCTCGAGGCCGACAACGTGATGGAGATCTTCTCCCAGTACGACCTGATCGTGGACGGCACCGACAACTTCGCCACCCGCTATCTGGTCAACGACGCGTGCGTGCTGCTGAACAAGCCGTATGTGTGGGGGTCGATCTACCGCTTCGACGGCCAGGCGTCGGTCTTCTGGTCCGAGCACGGTCCCTGCTACCGCTGCCTCTACCCGGAGCCCCCGCCGCCCGGCATGGTCCCCTCCTGCGCCGAGGGCGGCGTGCTCGGCGTGCTGTGCGCCTCCATCGGCTCGATCCAGGTCACCGAGGCCATCAAGGTGCTCACCGGCACCGGCGAGCCGCTGGTCGGCCGCCTGATGATCTACGACGCCCTGGAGATGACCTACCGCCAGGTCAAGGTCCGCAAGGACCCCGACTGCGCGGTCTGCGGCGAGAACCCCACCGTCACCGAGCTCATCGACTACGAGGCCTTCTGCGGCGTCGTGTCGGAGGAGGCCCAGGAGGCGGCGGCCGGCTCGACGATCACTCCCAAGCAGCTCAAGGAGTGGATCGACGACGGCGAGAACATCGACATCATCGATGTCCGCGAGCCGAACGAGTACGAGATCGTCTCGATCCCCGGCGCCCGGCTGATCCCGAAGAACGAGTTCCTGATGGGCAGCGCCCTCCAGGACCTTCCGCAGGACAAGAAGATCGTCTTGCATTGCAAGACGGGTGTCCGATCGGCGGAAGTCCTGGCCGTCCTGAAGTCCGCGGGCTTCGCGGACGCGGTCCATGTGGGCGGCGGCGTCATCGGCTGGGTCCACCAGATCGAGCCCGAGAAGCCCGTCTACTGACCCGAGGCTTGTGTGCCACGGGGCCCGCACCGTCGAGGACGGTGCGGGCCCCTGTGCGCAGGCGCTACGAGCAGACCTTGCCGTCCGCCGGCACCTTCCCGTTCAGCAGGTAGTCGTTCACGGTCTTCGTGGTGCACGTGTTGCCGCCGCCGCCGTTGTACGCGCCGTGGCCCTCGCCCTTGTTGGTGAGCTCCACGCCGACGCCCTTGCCCAGTTCCTGGACCATCTTCCGGGCGCCCTCGTACGGCGTGGCCGGGTCGCCGGTGTTGCCCACGACCAGGATCGGAGCCGAGCCCGGGGCGCTGACCTCGGGGTGCTCGGTCTTGCCCGTCACCGGCCAGTCCATGCACGAGAGCATGCCCCAGGCCAGGAACTCGCCGAAGACCGGGGAGGCCTTGCGGTACTCGGGTAGCTTCGCCTTCACATCGGCGACCGTGTAGCGCTGCTTGTCGTCCGCACAGTTGATGGCGACGTTGGCGGCGTTGATGTTGCTGTAGCCGCCGTTCTCGTCGCGGCCGGCCATGGAGTCCGACAGCAGGAGCAGCATGTTGCCCTGCTTGGCCTGGAGGGCCTCGGTCAGCCCCAGCGTCAGGTACTGCCAGGTGTCCTTGCTGTACAGCGCGGCGGCTATGCCGCCCACGGCCTGGTCCTGGGTGAGCTCGCGGCCGCTCCTGGTGGGCAGCGGCTGCTTGTCGAGCCTGGCCAGCAGCGTGGTGATCGTCTTCTCGGCCTGGTCGGGGTCGTCGCCGACCGGACAGGCGAGCCCCTTCTTGGCGCAGTCCTTCAGATAGTTGTCCAAGGCGAGCTGGAACCCCTTCGCCTGGCCGAGGTTGCTCCGCTCCGGGTCCTCGGTCGGGTCGACCACGGCGTCGAAGACGGCGCGCCCCACGTTCTTGGGGTAGAGGTGGGCGTAGACGCCGCCCAGCTCGGTGCCGTAGGAGATGCCGAAGTAGTGCAGCTTCTTGTCGCCGAGCACCTCCCGCATGAGATCCATGTCGCGGGCCGCGCTGACGGTGTCCACATGCGGGAGCACCTTGGCGGAGTTCTTCTCGCACGCGGCTATGAAGTTCTTCTGGTCCGCCGTCGCGGCCGCGATCTCGGCGGCGTCGTCGGGCGAGCCGTCCACGGAGTCGGAGGCGTCGAGTTCCTTGTCGCTCAGGCATTTCACGCCCGCGCTCTCCCCGACCCCGCGCGGGTCGAAGCTCACCAGGTCGTAGCGGGCGCCCAGGCGTTCGTAGTCGTCGGCGAAGCCGGGGAGGGTGGAGACCCCGGAGCCGCCGGGGCCGCCGAAGTTGAAGATGAGCGAGCCGATCCGCTTGCCCGGATCGGTGGCCTTGGAACGGATCAGGGCGAGGTCGATCGTCTCGCCCTCGGGCTTGGCGTAGTCCAGCGGGGCGCGCAGGGTGGCGCACTGCCAGTCGCTGCCCGGGGCCTCGCCGCTGCCCTGCATGGTGGTGGGCGCGGGGCAGGACTTCCAGTTCAGCTTCTGTCCGGTGAGCGAGGTGGGCAGGCCGGAGGCGGATGGTCCGTCGGACGACGAGGAGGGGGCGGAGGAGGCATTGTCCTTGCTGTTTTCGCCGCCGTTGTCGTCGTTGCAGCCGGCGACGGCGGTGAGTGCGACCACGACGGTCGCGCAGACCAGTGCCCTGGCCCGTATGGTGCGTATGGAACTCGACATAGCCGAGGATCCTATGAGCACGGTATGACCCGGAAGGTGCAGGTCCCTTCTCGATTCGGTCACAGGTTCCGGAACGTCGGGTGTGGATTCCGGTACGGAACCGGGCCCGCTAGCCACAGACCTTGCCGTTCGCCGGCACCTTGCCGCGCAGCAGATAGTCGTTGACCGTACGGCGCACACAGGCGTTGCCGCTGTCGTACGCGCCGTGCCCCTCGCCCCGGTACGTCAGTTCCACCCCGACGCCCGGGCCCAGCTCCTGGGCCATCTTGCGGGCGCCCGCGTACGGCGTGGCCGGGTCGCCGGTGTTGCCGACGACCAGGATCGGCGCGGCGCCCGGGGCACTGACGTCCGGGGTGCGCCAGGCGCCGTGCACCGGCCAGCCGGAGCACTGGGTGAGGCCCCAGGCCAGCGAGTCGCCGAAGACCGGGGACGCCTTGCGGAACTCGGGCAGCCTCGCCTTCACATCGGCGACCGTGTAGCGCTGTTTGAAGTCGGCGCAGGTGATAGCGGCGAGGGAGGACTGAAGGGTGCTGTAGCGGCCGTCCGGGCTGCGGCCGTTCATGGCGTCGCCGAGGGCCAGCAGGATCTTGCCGTCGCCCTGTTCGGCGTCCGCCATGCCCTCGGTGAGGTACGGCCAGAAGTCGCGCGAGTACAGCGACTGCGCGATGCCCCCGCCGGCCAGCGACTCGGTCAGCTTGCGCCCGCCGATGCCGGGCAGCGGGCGCTGGTCGAGCTTCTTCAGCAGCCCGCGGATCTCCGCCTGGGTGGGGCAGCTGGAGCCGCCGCCGCTGCCGCCGGCGCACGCCTTCATGTAGTCGCCCAGCGCCAGCTGAAAGCCCTTCGCCTGGCCGAGGGCGCCCTGCTCGGGGTTCTGCGTCGGGTCGACCACGCCGTCGAAGAGCGCGCGCCCCACCTTCTTGGGGAACAGATGGGCGTAGACGCCGCCCAGTTCGGTGCCGTACGAGACGCCGAAGTAGTGCAGCTTCTTGTCGCCGAGGACGCTGCGCATGAGATCCATGTCACGGGCCGCGTTGGCGGTGCCGACATACGGAAGCACTTTTCCGGAGCGCTTCTCACAGGCCGCGGCGAACTTCTTGCCGCGGCCCACAAGGGCGTTCACTTCCGTCTTGTCGTCCGGGGTCGAGTCGGCCGCGAAGAAGGCGTCGAGCTGCTTGTCGCTCAGACATCTCACCCCGCTGCTGAGACCGACCCCGCGCGGATCGAAGCTGACCAGGTCATAGCGGGTGCGCAGCTCCTTGTAGCCCCTCGCGAAAGCGGGCAGGGCGGCGACGCCGGAGCCCCCGGGGCCGCCGAAGTTGAAGATGAGCGAGCCGATGCGGCGGCGCTGGTCGGTGGCCTTGGCGCGGATCATGGCGATGCCGAGGGTCTCCCCGTGCGGCTTGCGGTAGTCCAGCGGGACGTGGAGCGTCGCGCACTCCCACTGCTTGCCGGGGGCCTTGGTGGTGGCCCCGTCCTCGCTGTTGTCGGGGGCGTGACAGGTGGACCACTTCAGCTTCTGGTGGGCCGAGGTGTCCGGCCGCTCGTCGCCGCCCGTTCCGCAGCCCACGGCGGCGGCCAGCAGCAGGGCGACGGCGGACGGCGCACCGGCGCGTACGGGTCGGGACACGGCGCTCTCCGGGGGTGGGGGCGTGGTGCCATCCTCCGGCGCGCCCGGGCCCGGCGCGCGCGGTGCGGGCGTACGGGTGATCCGTGCCCGGGCACCAAAGGGCTCCGTGCCCGGGCCCCCTACAGGGCCTCTTTGCGGGTGAGGTGGGTGAAGGCCAGCCAGCCCGGCAGCACCGGCAGCCAGAAGACCATCAGCCGGAAGAGGAGCACCGCGGGCGCGGCGATCTCGTACGGCAGCCCGGCCAGCGTCAGACCCGCGATCAGCGCCGCCTCGACAGCCCCCACGCCGCCCGGGGTGGGCGCCGCCGACCCAATGGCGTTGCCCGCGAGGAAGACCACCGCGATGCTCGCGTAGCTCATGTCGCCGCCGAACGCCCGGATCGAGGAGTCGAGGCAGAGCACGTTGGCCGCGGTCAGCAGCAGCATCCCGCCGATCCCGGCCAGCAGCTTCCTGGGCCGCTGGAGCACGTCCAGCATGCGCGGGACGACGCCCGCGAACAGGGACCGCAGGCGGGTGGACACAAACTTCCGCAAGCCCGGGATCGCGGCCACCACGAGCGCGAGCACCGCGGCCGTCAGCAGCCCGGCGATCACGGTGCGGGACGGCGAGAGGGTCGGGGTGCGCTCGGTCCCGGTGATGTAGCCGAAGGCCAGCAGCAGCAGGATGTGGCTGGCGAGGCCGAACAGCTGGGACGCGCCGACGCTGGCCACCGCCAGCCCGGGCCGCACCCCGGCGCGCTGGAGGAAGCGGGCGTTGAGCGCGACCCCGCCGACCGCGGCGGGCGCCACCAGCTTCACGAACGACGCGGCGACCTGCGCCAGCACGGTGCGCCCGAACGGCACCTTCTCCGGCACGAAGCCGAGCAGGGCCAGCGCCGCCGCGATGTACGTCAGCGCCGAGGACAGCAGGGCGGCGATCACCCAGATCCAGTTGGCCTCGCCGACCACCGTGCCCAGCTTGATGTGGGTGAACTGGGACAGCAGGAAGTACGCGGCGAAGGCGCCCGCGCAGAAGCTGACCAGCGTGCGCGGCTTGATGCGCTCCAGCCGCACCGGCTCTATCGGCGCCTGCGGCCTGATCAGCAGCACCTGGCGGCGGATCTGGGAGAGCAGGTCCTCCTCCCGGGCCACCTCCACGGCCTCGTCGATCGCCCGCTTCTCGGCCTGCTTCTCGGCCTTGAGCGCCTTGCGGTCGACCGCCGCCGTGTCCACCCGGCGCCCCACCTCCTCGGCGGGGACGGCCTTGGCCGCCTCCTCGGCCTGCTTCGCCTCCTTGGCCTCCTTCGCGGCGCGCGAGGCCTCCACGACGGCTTCCCGGTAGCGCTGCGCGCGCTCGCGCGCCAGCTGGCGCAGCGTCGCGCGGGTGCTGCGGTGGAGGGCGAGAGGCTGGAGCAGCGGAAGGCTGTCGGCCACCGCGTCCGGGCCGAGGACCGCGACCGCGGCGGCGACGGACCGCTCCGCGCCGACCCGCAGGCCGAAGGTGGTGAGCAGCTGCGCGACGTCCATCCGCAGCACCACGTCGCCGGCCGCGATCTCGCCGCCGCGCAGATCGGTCAGCACGATGGTGCCGGAGCGGTCCACCAGCAGCGCGTCGCCGTCCAGCCGGCGGTGGGCGATGCGGCGCGACTGGAGGGCCTGGACCTGGCGCCAGGCCCCGGCCATCAGCTCGTCGGTGACCGCCGCGTCGGGCAGCGCGTTGAGCGGGCGGCCGCCGATGTGCTCGTAGACCAGCATCACGGCGTCCGGGCCGAGCTCGGAGGTGGCGATCAGCTTCGGCGCGTTGGCGCCGGCCGCGATGGCCGCGTAGGACAGCAGCGCCTCCTGCTCGAGGGCCTGGCGCAGCGACTGGAGGCTGCGCGGCGGGGTGATGGTGCGCAGCGTCAGCCGCTGCCAGAGGCGGTAGAAGAAGCCCTGGGCCTGCTGCTCGCGGTCCACGACGGTGACGTCCAGCGGCGGGCCGTCCTCGAGGGTGACCAGATAGCGGCGGCCCCGGTCGTTGTGGTTCCCGTGCTCGCCGTCGGCGGAGCCGGAATCGTCGTATCGCAGCGCGCTGACCGGCGCGAAGCCGACCCGGCGCAGCCCGGCGAGCAGATGCTGGCCGGTGGGGCGCACGTTCGGGGAGCCGACGGCGTACAGCGTGCCGTAGGCCACGGTCCAGCCGATCAGCACCGTGATGATGATCGAGAACGGTGTGGTGTAGCCGCCCACCAGCACCGCGAAGGCGTCGAGCAGCAGCACGAACCACATGGCCACCCGCCAGCGCGGGCGGCGGGCCATGCCGACGGCCGTCATATAGGCGATGACGGGTGCGAGATAGCCGTGGACGGGGTCGCTGAGGGTGCCGCCGGGCGCGGGCTGGGTGAGCGCCTCGCGGATCGAGTCGGGGGCGCCGCGGGCCACCCACAGGTCGGTGGCCAGGGACACGCCATGGGCGAGGACCGCGGCCAGCACGCCGTCGGCGATCCGCAGTCCGTCGCGTTTGATCAGCCGCTCGATGGCGAAGGCCATCGGGAGGAGGAGCACCGCGACGCTGGCCGCCAGGCCCGCGAAGTCGATCAGCAGCGTGGGCGCCTGGTTGGCGCCGTGGCCGATGTCCTTCTCCAGGCCGGCGGTGGTGCCGTGGGCGAAGGCCGCGATGGCCAGCACGACGCCGATGCCCAGGATCCCGAGCAGCAGCCGCATCAGGTCGAAGGGGCGGTGGACCCGGGCGGGGAGCAGAGGCTCGTCGCCCGACACGCGGTCGACGGGCGGCTGGGGGGTGTCGCAGTCGTTCATCTCGGAGGTCTTGTCGCCGGTCTCGCGAGCCTCACGAGTCTCGGGAGCCTCAGGGGCGGACGGCTCCGGCTCGGGCGCCTCGGGCCGTGACGCTTCGTGGTCGGACGTCTCTGGCTTCGGCTCTCGCTTCGAGGGCTCTCGCTTCTTGGCGCGGGGCAGCGCCTTGGGGGAGCGGGCCTCCCCTTCCGGAGGCTGCGCACCCTGCTGCTCGGCTGTCTCTTCTTGATCTCGTATCACCAGTCACCGCCCGGAAGATGGTGGCATGCCCGGGCTGAGCAGGTGGGCATCAGGGTGCATTTCGGGGACGTGAAATTCGGATGGTACGTCGCGTATGGGGTTTCCGCACGCTTGATGGCCGGGTCGGGGGATGGCGCTGTGGAGCACCGGCGGGGCTGTCGGTGGGGTGCGGCAGGATGTACCGGATGAGCCGGATTCCCGATCAGAGCGGTGAGCACGCCGAGGGCGAGCGGACGGGGGACGCGCACCAGCTGCCCGACTACGCGGAGCGAGTGCTGGAGGTCGCCGAGCTGATTCCGCCCGGCCGGGTGATGACCTATGGCGATGTTGCCGAATGGCTGGACGAGGGTGGCCCGCGGCAGGTCGGCCGCGTCATGGCGCTCTACGGCGGCGCCGTGCCCTGGTGGCGCGTGGTGCGCGCGGACGGCGCGCTGCTGCCCGGCCATGAGCTGCGGGCGCTCGGCCACTACCGGCAGGAGGGCACGCCGCTGCGCGAGGCGGCGCGCTCGGCCGAGGGCCATCTGCCGCGCATCGACATGGCCCGGGCCCGCTGGGGCGGGGATGGTGGGGACGGCGGGGACGGCGGGGCCGGTGCGGACTGACCCCGGGCCCCACGTCCGCCGGTCGCATGGCCGGCGGGGCCCATGCCGAAGCGACGCGGCGCGCCCGCGGCCGTATCCACAGCCATTCGGGTGACGCCCCGCGTCACATGAGAGGCTGTGCCGCACCCAGCACACCCACCAGGACCGGCGATCCACGTGAGCTCCTCCTCCTCGTCCGTTCCGCGCCAGCGGCAGGCCCGACAGCCGTCCTCACGGCAGCCGTCCCCGGGCACGTACCGGCTGGTCCGCACCCGGCCGGACCCGGTGGCGCCGCCTGCGCTGGACGCACGGCAGCGCGCCGTGGTCGACCACCCCGGCGGCCCGCTGCTGGTGCTGGCCGGTCCGGGCACGGGGAAGACGACGACGCTGGTGGAGGCGGTGACCGAGCGGGTGCGGGGCGGTGCGGACCCCGAGCGGATCCTCGTGCTCACCTTCAGCCGCAAGGCGGCGGTCGAGCTGCGCGATCGGATGGCGGCGCGCCTGGGGGGCGCCCGCGGACCGCAGGCCACGACCTTCCACTCTTTCTGTTATGCCCTGGTCCGCGCCTACCAGGACATGGACATTTTCGCCGATCCGATGCGGTTGCTGTCGGGTCCCGAGCAGGACGTCGTGGTCCGCGAGCTGCTCACCGGCCAGGCCGAGCTGGAGCGCGAGGGGCGCGCCGCGGTCCGCTGGCCGGACGAGCTGCGCGCCTGCCTGACCACCCGCGGCTTCGCCGACGAGGTGCGCGCGGTGCTCGCGCGCAGCCGGGAGCTGGGGCTCGACCCCGGCGCGCTGGGGGACTTCGCGGCGCGCCAGGGGCGGCCGGACTGGCGCGCGGCGGCGGCCTTCCTCGCCGAGTACCTGGATGTGCTGGACGCGCAGGGGGTGCTGGACTACGCGGAGCTGGTGCACCGGGCCGTGCTGCTCGCCGAAGGCCCCGGCGCGGCGGCGGAGCTGGCCGCGCGCTACGACGCCGTCTTCGTCGACGAGTACCAGGACACGGACGTGGCCCAGCTGCGGCTGCTGCGCGCGCTGGCGGGCGGCGGCAGGACGCTGGTCGCCTTCGGCGACCCGGACCAGTCGATCTACGCCTTCCGCGGCGCCGACGTGGGCGGCATCCTCGAATTCCCCCGCAGCTTCCCGCGGCGGGACGGCCGACCGGCCCCCGTCGAGGTCCTCACCACCTCCCGCCGCTCCGGCGCCGCGCTGCTCGCGGCCACCCGCCTGATCACCCACCGGATGCCGCTGACCCGCCTCCCCGCGGCCGCGGTGCGCGCCCACCGGGAGCTCGCGCCCGCCCGCGCGGGCGGCCGCGTGGAGGCGTACACGTATCCGACCGCGGGCTCCGAGCTCGACAACATCGCCGACATCCTGCGCCGCGCCCATCTGGAGGACGGCGTTCCGTGGCGCGAGATGGCCGTGCTGGTGCGCGCCGGAGGCCGCTCGCTCCCCGGCGTCCGCCGCGCCCTGACCTCGACGGGCGTGCCCGTGGAGGTCGACGGCGACGACATCCCCCTGCGCCACGAGCCCGCGGTGGCCCCCCTCCTCACCGCCCTGCGCGCCGCCGCGACGGCCGCCCTGCGGGGGCCCGCCGGGCGGGGGCCCGTGGGGCGAGGTGCGCCCGTGGCGGCTCGCGGCCGGGGGTCCGCCGAGCCCGCAGGGCTCGCCGGGGCGGCGGCTTCCCCCGGCGCGGCCGCGGACGCGGCCGGTGCCACCGGCCCCGGGCCGGCCGAAGCGGCCGTGCCCGCCGCCGGTCTCGACGTCGAGACCGCGCTCACCCTGCTCACCTCGCCCCTCGGGGGCATGGACGCGGCCGATCTGCGGCGGCTGGGCCGGGCCTTGCGGGAGGAGGAGCGGGCCGCGGGGCGGGGGGTGCCGCGCCCCTCCGACGTCCTGCTCGCTGAGGCGCTCGCCGAGCCCGAGCGGCTGGTCGCACACGACCCGGCGTACGCGCGCGGCGCGCAGCGGCTCGGCCTGCTGCTGGGCAAGGCGCGCGAACTGCTCGCGGGCGGCGGCACCGCGGAGCAGGCGCTGTGGGAGCTGTGGGACGGCACGCCCTGGCCGCAGCGGCTGGAGCGGGCCGCCCACCGCGGCGGCGCCGCCGGGCGCAACGCGGACCGCGACCTGGACGCGGTGTGCGCGCTGTTCGAGACCGCCGCGCGCGCGGAGGAGCGCGTCGGCGGCCGCGGCGCGCTCAACTTCCTGGAGGAGATCGACGCGCAGGACATCGCGGCCGACACCCTCTCCCGCCGTCTCGTCCGCCCCGACGCCGTACGGCTGATGACCGCGCACCGCTCCAAGGGCCTGGAGTGGCGGCTGGTCGTGGTGGCGGGGGTGCAGGAAGGGCTCTGGCCCGATCTGCGGCGCCGTGGCTCGCTGCTGGAGGCGGACCGGATCGGCCGGGACGGGCTGGCCGAGCCGCTGCCCGCAGGGGCGCTGCTGGCCGAGGAGCGGCGGCTGTTCTACGTCGCGGCGACGCGGGCCCAGGAGCGGCTCGTGGTCACGGCCGTCAAGGCCGCGGCGGAGGACGGGGACCAGCCCTCCCGGTTCCTGGCCGAGCTGGGCGTCGAGCCGGTGGACGTCACCCAGCGCCCGCGCCGCCCGCTGTCGGTCGCGGCGCTGGTCGCCGAGTTGCGTGCCACCACCGTCGACCCGGCGGCCCCCGACGCCCTGCGGGACGCCGCCGCGCGCCGCCTCGCGCGGCTGGCGGCGCTGCGCGACGAGGACGGTCAGCCGCTCGTCCCTTCGGCGCACCCCTACCGCTGGTGGGGGCTGTACGAGCCGACGCACAGCGAGGTGCCGCTGCGCGACCGCGACCGCCCCGTGGCGCTGTCCGGCAGCGCGCTCGACCAGCTGGTCAACACCTGCTCGCTCCAGTGGTTCCTGGGTCGGGAAGTGAAGGCCGACACCCCGGCGACGGCCGCCCAGGGCTTCGGCAACGTCGTCCACGTCCTGGCCGACGAGGTGGCGTCCGGCCGCACCCCGGCCGATCTCGCGGTCCTCATGGAGCGGCTGGACTCCGTATGGGAGGCGCTGGCCTTCGACGCGCCCTGGAAGTCGCGGCAGGAGAAGGAGCAGGCGCGGGCGGCACTCGAACGCTTTCTGCGCTGGCATGTGATGGAGCGCGGCGGCCGCACCCCGGTGGCCACCGAGCACGAGTTCGACGTCACCTTGGAGGCGGACGCCTATCTGGTGCGGATCCGCGGCAGCATGGACCGGGTCGAGGCGGACGGGGATGGCCGCGCCTATGTTGTCGACTTCAAGACGGGCAAGCAGTCGGTGACCCGCGACGCCGTCGCCCGCCACCCCCAGCTGGCCGTGTATCAGCTGGCGGTACGGGAGGGCGCGGTCGACGGCCTGTTCGCGGACGGCCGCCCCGAGCCGGGCGGCGCGGAGCTCGTACAGCTGCGGCAGGGCGCGGCCCGTAAGGAGGGCGGGGACACCGCGCCCAAAGTGCAGGCGCAGGAGCCGTTGCAGGGGGAGTGGGTGGGCGAGCTGCTGGCCACGGCGGCCGGGCGCGTCCTCGACGAGCGCTTCTCCCCGAGCGCGGGCGACCACTGCAACCGCTGCTCGTTCCGCGGGGCGTGCAGCGCGCGGGCGGAGGGGCGGCACGTCGTGGAGTGAGCGAGTGAGCGATGTGGCGTTCGCTACACCGGTTCTGATTGGTTCTGGTTGCTGCTGATTGATGCCGATCGGTCCCGTCCGGTGGGGCCCGCGTACGGACCGGCGCTGACCTCGGTGTTGACGTCGGTGTCAGCGGGCCCGGATAGCCTCACTGGAATGTCCGCCCGCATCACCGACCCCGAGCAGCTCAAGGAGCTCCTCGGCATTCCGTTCACCCCGGAGCAGATCGCGTGCATCACCGCGCCCCCAGCCCCTCAGGTGATCGTGGCCGGAGCGGGCTCGGGCAAGACCACGGTGATGGCCGCGCGGGTGGTGTGGCTGGTGGGCACCGGGCAGGTCGCCCCGGAGCAGGTGCTCGGCCTCACGTTCACCAACAAGGCGGCCGGGGAACTGTCGGAGCGGGTGCGGAAGGCACTGGTCAAGGCAGGGGTGACGGACCCGGAGCCGGTGCCGCCGGGGGCCGCGCGGAGCGCCGGGACCGGGCCCGAAATCGCTGCGGGCGAGCCGCACATCTCCACGTACCACGCCTTCGCCGGGCAGCTGCTCAAGGAGCACGGGCTGCGCATCGGCCTCGAACCGGGCGCCCGGCTGCTCGCCGACGCCACCCGCTTCCAGCTCGCCGCGCGCGTGCTGCGCACCGCCCCCGGGCCGTTCCCGGCCCTCACCCGCCCCTTCGCCGACCTGGTCACGGATCTGCTCGCGCTCGACGCCGAGCTGGCCGAACACCTGGTCCCCGCCGAGCGGCTGCGCGCGTACGACACCGAGCTGCTGCGCACCCTCGACGGGGTGAAGCTGACCAACGCCGAGCTGCGCAAGGTGCCCGAGGCCGCCCACGCCCGCCTCGAACTCCTGCGCCTCGTCGAGACGTACCGCGCGGACAAGCGCGGCCGCGATCTGCTGGACTTCGGCGACCAGATCGCGCTCTCCGCCACCCTGGCCGGCACCCGCCCGGAGGTCGGCCGGATCCTGCGCGAACAGTTCGCTGTCGTCCTCCTGGACGAGTACCAGGACACCTCGGTCGCCCAGCGCCTGCTGCTCTCCGGCCTCTTCGGCGGCGGCACCGGCCACGCCGTCACCGCCGTCGGCGACCCCTGCCAGGCCATCTACGGCTGGCGCGGCGCGTCCGTGGCCAACCTCGACGACTTCCCCGAGCACTTCCCGCACGCCGACGGCAGCCCCGCGCGCCGCTTCGCGCTCAGCGAGAACCGCCGCAGCGGCGGCCGCCTCCTGGACCTTGCCAACGGGCTCGCCGCGCCCCTGCGCGCCATGCACGAGGGCGTCGAGGCGCTGCGCCCCGCCCCCGGCGCCGAGCGGGACGGCGTGGTGCGCTGCGCGCTGCTGCCCACCCACGCCGAGGAGCTGACCTGGCTCGCCGACTCCATCGCCCACCTGGTGCGCACCGGCACCCCGCCCGGCGAGATCGCGGTGCTGTGCCGTACGGCAGGCGACTTCGCCCGGATCCAGGGCGCCCTGGTGGAGCGGGAGGTCCCGGTGGAGGTCGTCGGCCTCTCCGGGCTGCTGCACCTCCCCGAGGTCGCCGACCTGGTGGCCGTCTGCGAGGTGCTCCAGGACCCGGGCGCCAACGCCGCCCTGGTGCGCCTGCTGACCGGCCCCCGCTGGCGGATCGGCCCCCGCGACCTGGCGCTGCTCGGCCGCCGCGCCCGCGCGCTCGTGCGGTACGGGGGCGCGGGGCTGCCGGATGGGGGCGAGGACCCCGACCGCCGGCTCGCCGAGGCCGTCGAAGGTGTCGACCCAGCCGAGATCGTCTCGCTCGCCGACGCCCTGGACACCTTCCTCACCCCGGACGGCCCGGACGACGGGCTGCCCTTCTCGGCCGAGGCCCGGATCCGCTTCGCCCGCCTCGCCGCCGAACTGCGCGAGCTGCGCCGCTCGCTGGGCGACCCTCTGATGGACGTGCTCCACCGGGTGCTGGCCGCCACCGGCCTGGAGGTCGAGCTGTCCGCCTCGCCCCAGGCCCTGGCCGCCCGCCGCCGGGAGACGCTCGGCAACTTCCTCGACGTCGCGGCGGGCTTCGCGGCCCTGGACGGCGAGGCCACGCTGCTCGCGTTCCTCGGCTTTCTGCGCACGGCCGCGCAGTACGAGAAGGGGCTCGACAACTCCCTCCCCGGCGGGGAGAACACGGTCAAGGTGCTCACCGCGCACAAGTCCAAGGGGCTTGAGTGGGACGTGGTGGCGGTGCCCGGTCTCGTCGCCAAGCAGTTCCCCAGCGACCAGGCCCGCGAGTCCTGGACGGCGAACGCGCGGGTGCTGCCGCACGGGCTGCGCGGCGACGCGGAGACGCTCCCCGAGGTCGCCGACTGGAACGCCAAGGGGCTGACCGCCTTCAAGGAGTCCATGAAGGCGCACCAGAGGACCGAGGAGCTGCGGCTCGGCTATGTGACCTTCACCCGCCCCCGCTCCCTGCTGCTCGGCTCCGGCCACTGGTGGGGGCCCACGCAGAAGCGGCCGCGCGGCCCTTCGGCCTTCCTGGAGGCCCTGCGCGAGCACTGCGAGGCAGGCCACGGCGAGGTGGAGGCGTGGGCGCCGCCCCCGGAGGAGGACGAGGAGAACCCGGCCCTCGAAGCCGCGGCCGCCGACCGCGCCTGGCCGCTGCCCCTCGACCCGGACGCGCTCGCCCGCCGCCGCCGCGCCGCGGATGTGGTGCTGGCGCACCTGGACCGCCTGGAGGCGGCGCGGAACGAGCCGCCCGCGCCCGAGGCCCTGCCCCCGCGCGGTGGCCCCGCCGCGCACGACGCGGGCCACCCGTCGGTCGGCCGGACGCCCGAGGCAGACGTCGGCGCCGGAGACGCCCCGGCCTGGCCCGAGCCGCCCGAGGACGCGTACGACGACCCGGACGCGTACGACGGCCCGTACCCGTACGACGAGGCGTACGCCGATGAGCCGTACCCCGACCCCGACGCCGCCGGGAAGGGGCGGAGCGAGGGAGGAGACCGACCCGACGACGACCTGTGGGCCGACTGGCCTGCCGAAGCCGACCCCCACCCGACCCCGGTAGGGGCAGCCGCATCGCCCGGCGGCGGCCTGTCGCCGGAGGAGGCGCGGCTGGTCGGCTCCTGGGACCGGGACCTGGACGCGCTCGCCGGCGAGCTGCGCCGCGCCCGCGCGACCGTCCGCGACGTGCCGATGCCGTACACCCTCAGCGCCTCGCAGCTGCTGCGCCTCGCCGCCGACCCCGACGGCTTCGCGCGGGAGCTGGCCCGCCCCATGCCGCGCCCGCCGCGCCCCGCCGCCCGCCGCGGCACCCGCTTCCACGCCTGGGTGGAGTCGCGCTTCGAGGCGCTGCCGCTCCCGTTCCTCGGCCCGGACGAGCTGCCCGGCGGCGAGGACCACGAGCCGGAGATCGCGAACGAGCGGGACCTGGCCGAGCTCAAGGAGGCGTTCGCGCGCACGCCGTACGCGCGGCGCACCCCTTACCGCGTCGAGGAGCCGTTCCAGCTGGCGCTGGCGGGCCGGACGATCCGGGGCCGGATCGACGCGGTGTACCGGGTGCCGCGGGCCGCCGGGGCCGGGCCGGGCGTGCGGTACGAGATCGTCGACTGGAAGACCGGCCGCTCGCAGGACGCCGACCCGCTCCAGCTGGCGGTCTACCGCCTGGCCTGGGCGGAGCAGCGCGGTCTGCCCCTGTCGGCGGTCTCGGCGGCGTTCCTCTATGTGCGCACCGGCGACGTCGTCCGCCCGGCCGACCTGCCGGGCCGGGCCGGGCTCGAGCGCATCCTGCTCGGCGAGGAGCACGAGCCGCACGCCGAGCAAGCCGAGGAACACGTGACGGAGAACACATAGCGGCGGCGGCCGCGCGTGGACCCCGGCCCTGGCACCCCTCCGGGCCGGATAGGCTCAAGTGCATGAGTAATACCCCGGACACGGACATCGCCGTCCGCACCTACGTGGAAGGCAACCGCGCCGCGTTCCTCGATGATCTCGCCGAGTGGCTGCGCATTCCGTCCGTGTCCGCCGACCCCGCCCGCGCCGACGACGTCCGGCGGAGCGCGGAGTGGCTGGCGGCGAGCCTGACCGCCACGGGGTTCCCGGTGGCCGAGACCTGGCCGACGGCCGGGGCGCCGGCCGTGTTCGCGGAGTGGCCGTCCGGTGATCCGGACGCCCCGACCGTGCTGGTCTACGGGCATCACGACGTCCAGCCCGCCGCCCGGGAGGACGGCTGGCACACCGAGCCCTTCGAGCCCACAGTCAAGGACGGCAGGCTGTACGCGCGCGGCGCCGCCGACGACAAGGGGCAGGTGTTCCTGCACACCCTGGGCGTACGGGCCCACCTCGCGGCGACCGGCCGTACCGCCCCCGCGGTCAACCTGAAGCTGATCGTCGAGGGCGAGGAGGAGTCCGGCTCGCCGCACTTCGCCGAGCTGATCCAGGCCCACGCCGACCGGCTCGCCTGTGACACCGTGATCGTCTCCGACACCGGGATGTGGTCCGAGGACACCCCGACCGTCTGCACGGGCATGCGCGGTCTCGCGGACTGCCAGATCGATCTCTACGGCCCCGACCAGGACATCCACTCCGGCTCGTTCGGCGGCGCGGTCCCGAACCCGGCCACCGAGGCGGCCCGGCTGGCCGCCGCCCTGCACGACGCCGACCGCCGCGTCGCCATCCCCGGCTTCTACGACGGGGTCGTGGAGCTGACCGACCGCGAGCGCGAGCTGTTCGCCGAGCTGCCCTTCGACGAGGGCGCCTGGCTGCGCTCGGCGCACTCGCACGCCACGCTCGGCGAGGCGGGCCACTCCACCCTGGAGCGGATCTGGGCCCGCCCGACCGCGGAGGTCAACGGGATCGGCGGGGGTTACCAGGGGCCGGGCGGCAAGACGATCGTGCCGTCGTACGCCCAGCTGAAGCTGTCCTTCCGGCTGGTGGCGGGCCAGGACGCGGACAAGCTCGAGCCGGCGGTGCGGGAGTGGGTCGCGGCCCGGCTCCCGACGGGCATCCGCCATGAGATCGCCTTCGGGAACGCGACCCGCCCCTGTCTGACCCCCCTCGACCACCCGGCGCTCCAGTCGCTGGCGCGGGCCATGGGGCGGGCCTTCGGCACCGAGATCCGCTTCACCCGGGAGGGCGGCTCGGGACCGGCCGCCGATCTTCAGGACGTGCTCGGGGCGCCGGTGCTCTTCCTGGGCATCTCGGTGCCCTCCGACGGCTGGCACGCGCCGAACGAGAAGGTCGAGCTCGACCTGCTCATGAGGGGCGCCGAGACGGCCGCGTACCTGTGGTGCGATCTCGCGGAGAAACGCCCCGTATAGCACGCATATGTAGGTAAGACACCCGTTCCTCAGGGGGAGTTGGAAGCAGCCGTGACCACCTGGACCGATCGCACCGACGACTTGCCGATCGCCCTCAGCGGCGCGAGCGGCATCGACCGTGCCGCGCACCACCGTCTGGACGAGGCGTGGCTGGCCGCGGCGTGGAGCCACCCGACGACGCGGGTCTTCGTGGTCTCCGGCGGCCAGGCGCTGGTCGACGACACCTCCGACGGGCGCACCGAGCTCGTCATGACCCCGTCCTTCGAGGCCCCGCTCACCGAGAACCACCGCTACTTCCTGGGCACCGACGACGACGGGGTGCGCTACTTCGCGCTCCAGAAGGACGCGCTGCCGGGCCGGATGGACCAGTCGGCGCGCCCCGCGGGGCTGCGGGAGGCGGGCGCGCTGCTGTCGGCGCGGGACGCCGGGCTGCTGGTGCACGCGGTGGCGCTGGAGAACTGGCAGCGGCTGCACCGCTTCTGCTCGCGCTGCGGCGAGCGCACGGTGATCGCGGCGGCGGGGCACATCCGCCGCTGCCCGGCCTGCGGGGCCGAGCACTATCCGCGGACGGACCCGGCCGTGATCATGCTGGTGACCGACGAGCAGGACCGGGCGCTGCTGGGCCGCCAGATGCACTGGCCCGAGGGGCGCTTCTCGACGCTCGCGGGCTTCGTCGAGCCGGGCGAGTCGATCGAGCATGCCGTGGTGCGCGAGGTGGCGGAGGAGGCGGGCGTCACGGTCGGCCAGGTCGAGTATGTGGCCAGCCAGCCGTGGCCGTTCCCGTCCAGCCTGATGCTCGGCTTCATGGCGCGCGCCACCACCTCCCGGATCCAGGTGGACGGGGAGGAGATCCACGAGGCGCGCTGGTTCTCGCGGGACGAGCTGCGGGCCGCGTTCAAGTCCGGGGAGGTGCTCCCTCCGTCGGGTATCTCGATCGCGGCCCGTCTCATCGAGCTCTGGTACGGGGAGCCGCTGCCCAGGGCCTGAGCCCGCGCCCGAGGCCGGGTGCGAGCCCGGGTGTGAGGCTGGGCACAGGCGCCAGGCTCAGGCGCCGACCTTCGCCTTGACCTGGGCGAGGGAGGGGTTGGTCAGGGTCGAGCCGTCGGCGAAGAGCACGGTGGGCACCGTCTGGTTGCCGCCGTTCGCCTTCTCGACGAAGGCCGCCGACTCCGGGTCCTGCTCGATGTTGACCTCGGTGTACGCGATTCCCTCGCGGTCCATCTGGCCCTTGAGCCGGCGGCAGTAGCCGCACCAGGTGGTGCTGTACATCGTCACAGTGCCGGACATCGGTCCTACTCTCCTCGGGGCTCGGCCTCTCCGTGAGGCTCGGCGTATGGCAGTGGTGGAACGTCCGCCCGGCCCCGGAGATTCCCCCGCCGCCGCGCGACCCTCGCCGCCGTGCGACGGGGCCCCCGCCGGCAGGCAGATGATCGGCAGGCGGATGACCGGCAGGCAGATGAGATGACCGGGTGGTCACGGCTGTGGACAACCGTCCCGGCGGTCTCAGCGGACCTGGCAGCATGGCGGGGTGACAGCAGCAACGCCCTCCCCTCTCTTCCCGCGAGTCTCCACGCCGGCCGAGTACGCGGCGGTTCCGCGCGACGCCGACGCGGTGCTCGAAGGGCTCGATCCGGAGCAGCGCGAGGTGGCCACGGCCCTCCAGGGCCCGGTGTGCGTGCTGGCCGGAGCCGGCACGGGCAAGACCCGTGCCATCACCCACCGGATCGCCTACGGGGTGCGTGCGGGAGTCTTCCAGCCCGCGAGCGTGCTCGCCGTCACCTTCACCAACCGCGCGGCGGGGGAGATGCGCGGGCGGCTGCGGCAGCTGGGCGCGGGCGGGGTGCAGGCGCGCACCTTCCACTCGGCCGCGCTGCGCCAGCTCCAGTACTTCTGGCCCAAGGCGGTGGGCGGCGAGGTGCCGCGGCTGGCGGAGCGCAAGGTGCAGCTGGTCGCGGAGGCCGCGGCGCGTTGCCGGGTCCGGCTGGACCGCAATGAGCTGCGGGATGTGACGGGCGAGATCGAGTGGTCGAAGGTCACCCAGACGGTGCCCGAGGACTATCCGGCCGCGGCCGCCAAGTCCGGCCGGGAGGCCCCGCGCGACGCCGCCGAGATCGCCCGGATCTACGGCATGTACGAGCAGCTCAAGCGCGAGCGCGGGGTGATCGACTTCGAGGATGTGCTGCTGCTGACGGTCGGGGTGCTCCAGGAGCGGCATGACATCGCCGACCAGGTGCGCCGTCAGTACCAGCACTTCGTGGTCGACGAATACCAGGACGTCAGCCCGCTCCAGCAGCGGCTGCTCGAGTTGTGGCTCGGCGACCGGGAGACCCTGTGCGTGGTCGGCGACGCCAGCCAGACCATCTACTCCTTCACCGGCGCCACCCCCGACCATCTGCTGAACTTCCGCACCCGCCACCCGGGTGCCACGGTCGTCAAGCTGATCCGCGACTACCGCTCCACGCCCCAGGTCGTGCACCTGGCCAACGGGGTGCTGGCCCAGGCCCGGGGCCGGGCGGCCGAGCACCGGCTGGAGCTGGTGTCGCAGCGCGAGCCGGGACCCGACCCGGTCTATTCGGCCTACGCGGACGAGCCGGCCGAGGCCGAGGGGGTGGCCCGCCGGATCCGCGAGCTGATCACCCCCGTGGAGCGGGGCGGCGGCGGGATCCCGGCGAGCGAGGTCGCCATCCTCTACCGGGTCAACGCACAGTCGGAGGTGTACGAGCAGGCGCTGGCCGATGCCCAGGTGCCCTACCAGCTGCGCGGCGCCGAGCGGTTCTTCGAGCGCTCCGAGGTGCGTGAGGCCGGGCTGCTGCTGCGCGGCGCGGCCCGCGCCGGAAGCGCCGACCCCGCGCTGACGGACGCGGATGTCCCCTCCCAGGTGCGGGCCGTGCTGGGCACCCGCGGCTGGACGCCGGAGCCCCCGGCCGGGTCGGGCGCGGTGCGGGACCGCTGGGAGTCCCTGGCGGCGCTGGTGCGGCTGGCCGAGCAGTTCTGCGCGGGCCGTCTGGCGGAGGGCCACCAGGTCACCCTGGCCCACCTGGTGGCGGAGCTCGACGAGCGGGCGGCGGCCCAGCACGCGCCCACGGTGGAGGGTGTGACACTCGCCTCACTGCACGCCGCCAAGGGGTTGGAGTGGGACGCGGTCTTTCTGGTCGGGCTCACCGAGGGCATGGTGCCCATCACCTACGCCAAGACCGACGCGCAGGTGGAGGAGGAGCGTCGGCTGCTCTATGTGGGGGTCACCCGCGCCCGCCGCCATCTGGCCCTCTCCTGGGCCCTCTCGCGCTCTCCCGGGGGCCGCGCGAACCGCCGCCCCAGCCGTTTTCTGAACGGGCTGCGCCCCGGCTCCGCGGCCTCCGTCCCCCGCGCTCCGGGCGGGGGCGGCGGCATCGAGCGCGGCGTCAGCGGCGGCGCGACCGGCCCGGTCCGCAAGCGGCGTGGCCCGGTCCACTGCCGGGTGTGCGGCAGGACGCTGACGGACGGGGGCGAGATGAAGCTGAGGCGCTGCGAGGACTGCCCCTCCGAGATGGACGAGGCGCTGTACGAGCGGCTGCGGGACTGGCGGGCCGAGCAGGCCGGACAGCTGAGTCAGCCCGCCTATTGCGTCTTCACCGACAAGACGCTGCTGGCGATCGCCGAGGCTGTGCCGGGAACCGAAGGGGAGCTTGCCGGCATCCCTGGAGTGGGGAGGCGGAAGCTCGACAAGTTCGGTGCCGACGTCCTCATGCTCTGCTCCGGGCGGGAACTCACCCGGGCGGAGGATGCCGACGGGACCGGCGGAAGTGGTCCCGAAGACACCGCGCAAAACTCGACGGAAAAATAGTTTGCGCGCGCGGAGCGCATACCCATAGCCTTCCGAGCACGGAGACAACGGCCCTTCCGGGATCCGATGAATCCGTGTTGTACTGAACTAGCCGGACCGGATTCGAGACGGTCCCTGAGACGCCGAGAGGAGGCGAGCCCAATGATCAGCTTCATGAAGACCATCAAAATGACCGATCGTTCGGTCGTCGCCGCCTGCCCGCTCGGCTTTGAACTGCCTGGCACCGGTCTGTCCACCGGCGCCAATGAAGCACGTCTCAGCGAGCGACCGATCCAGGCACCTGCGGTAGCAGCGACCGCGCGGGCGATTGCCTATGCGTTTGCGGCCAATGGTGCCGGATCCCGGACGACGCAGCAGCACCACCAGAAGTGGGCCCTCCGCGGGCTTGGACCCTGGAGTTATCCAGCCTGATCCACGATCAGGTCGGCACCTTCCAGGGCCGCGGAACCCACACCGGGATCCGCGGCCCTTTTGATTTGCCCGCGTCCGGCCACCAGCCGGACCGAAAAGACGAGGAACTGACGACCGTGCAACTCAAGGCACACACGCCGTCCGTAGCGACCGACCTGATCCCCCCGCCCGACCCTTCGGAGGACTCCTTGACCCCGCTTACCGCCCTCACCGAGTTGGATGAGGCCATCGAGAACCTCGGCGTGGCCGTGCCGTGCCGCTCCTACGACCCGGAAGTCTTCTTCGCCGAGTCCCCGGCCGACGTCGAGTACGCCAAGTCGCTCTGTCAGACCTGCCCGCTGCGTGAGGCCTGCCTCGCCGGGGCCAAGGACCGCCGTGAGCCCTGGGGGGTGTGGGGCGGCGAGCTCTTCGTCCAGGGCGTCGTCGTCGCCCGGAAGCGGCCGCGTGGTCGCCCGCGCAAGAACCCGGTCATGGCATGAACGCCACCGGCACCATCGATCGCCCAGCGACGCACGACCCGATGAAACAGGTCCCGATGACCCCGTCCGTCTCCGACACCTCAGCCCGCAACACTTCGGGTGCGACCGAGTCGCGCCAGAACAGGACCCGTGAAATGCAACTCATCCCAGAAGCCCTGGCCCGTGCGCATATGCGTGAACGACTGCACGAGGCCGAGTCTCAACGCAGGGCGCTCCGGCTCGCCGCGGCGCGGCGGATGCAGCGCCGTGCGGAGCGCGCCTCGCTCCGCGCCCGCCGCGCTCTGGCCGTGGCGGTCATGCAGTAACACAGGGGGATACGAAGGGGCCGGTCCGATCGGACCGGCCCCTTCGTCTGTCCGCCATGAGGGCGGACGCTTCAGGCAGATGCCTCAGCCGTCTTCCCGGGCACCTCAGCGACGATCTCCGACGAACCCTTGTCCGCTTCCTCCACCTCTGTGGCCTCGACGGCCTCGACCGTCTCGGGTGCCTCTGCTGCTTCTTCTGTGTATTCCTCGTCCCGCTCGGCGAAGCCGGGCACCCAGTCCTCCAGCTCATTGCGCAGCCGCACCTCCGCGCCCAGCTGGCACAGCACCCCGATCGTGCTCAGGCACACCCGGTGGATCAGCAGATAGGCGGGCGGCAGATTGAGCTGGTTGCCCAGCTCATAGACCGGGGAGCGACGATCGGCCACCCGCGCCGCCTGGCGGCGCAGCCACTGGCGGTCGAAGGTGAACTCCTCCACCTGGGCCGGCTCCAGCATGGGCAGCAGGAAGTCCAGCAGCGCCTCCGGGTCGAGCTCGATGGCCGGCTTGACGAACCCCTCGCCGCGCAGCAGGTCATAGACCCCCTGGGCATCGCCCTCCAGCGCCATCCGCAGGGCGATGCCGATGGGCTCGGGAAGCCCGCCCGGGAGCCGGTCCATCGAACCGAAGTCCAGCACCCCCAGCTTCCACTTCTCCGGCGGACCATCCGGGGCGTCACCGGTCAGCAGCCGGAAGTTGCCCGGGTGCGGGTCGGCGTGCAGCAGCCCGGTGCGGGAGGCGCCCGAGAACAGGAAGCGCGCGAGCAGCTGTCCGGCCCGGTTCCGCTCCTCGGGCGTGCCCTCGGCTATCACCTCGGAGAGCGGTATGCCGTCCAGCCATTCCGTGATCAGCACCTGGTCGCTCTGGTGCACCACCTGCGGGACCACCACATCCGGATCTTCCGCGTACTCCTCGGCGTGGATGCGCTGAGAGTCGGCCTCCAGCTCGTAGTCCAGCTCCTCCGCCACCCGCTCGCGCAGCTCGGCGATGAGCGGCTTGACATCCAGGCCCGGCACCAACGGCCCCAAGACTCGGGCAAATCGGCTCAATTGGTTCAAGTCGGATATCAGTGCCTCGCCCGCGCCCGGGTACTGCACCTTGACCGCGACCGTGCGCCCGTCGTGCCACACCGCCCGGTGCACCTGCCCGATCGAGGCGGACGCCGCGGGCTTGTCGTCGAACTCGGCGAACAGTTCGCGCCACTCCGGGCCCAGCCGCTGCTCCAGCGCGCCGTGCACCGTGCGGGTCGGCATGGGTGGCGCCGCCTCCTGGAGCTTGGTCAGCGCCGCCCGATAGGGCTTGGCTATCTCTTCCGGCAGCGCCGACTCGAAGACCGACATGGCCTGGCCGAGCTTCATCGCACCGCCCTTGAGCTCGCCGAGCACCTTGAACATCTGCTCCGCGGTGCGCTGTTGCACCTCTCGCGCGACGATCTCCGCCGGCCGTCCCCCTATCCGCTTCCCCAGACCCCAGGTGGCGCGCCCGGCGAACCCCAAGGGCAGCGTCGCCAGCTTGGCGGTACGGGTGATCGCCTTGCGCGGCAGATCGGACATGCGCCCCTCCAACTACAGCTGAGCCATTCCCGGGAGGTGGCCCCCGGGCCCCCGTCGCCCACTTGGCGGACGCCGGTCACCCGGACATTGTCGCGTGCGGGTCCTCGGCAACCGAGGCATATACCGCATCAGTCCGCTCCGCCGCACCGCAGCCGCATTCCGCATGGGGCTCGATCCGCCGCATGTCCCAGGTGAGAGCCGGTAGCGCCGCCTCCAACCGGGCTCCGGCGGCGGCCGGCAGCCGCCCGTCCAGAAAACCCAGCGCATGCACGGCCGTGACCCCCGCGACCACCGTGGCCAACGCGGTGTCGCAGGCCCAGGTGGGCCGGCGGCGGCCGGACCGCCACTGCGCCAGCATCCTCGGCCAGGCCGGCTCCCGCTCGGCCCGCCCCGCCGCGACGCACCCCGCACACGGGGTGATCCCCGGGCACACCAGCGGCCCCACCACCCCCGTCGCCTCCAGCACCCCCGCGTACAGATGAGGTGTCCCCGAGGCCAGCAGCGGCTCGGCCTCCGCCGGATCCGGTGCATAGGCCGCGAGCCCGTCGCGCGGGGCGAACACCACCAGGCTCAGCCCCGGCTCGCCCGAGGGCATCGGGCCCGCCGACGGCCGGCGCGGCATCGGCCCCGGCGCGGACCGCCGCACCAGGCCGCGCGCCGCCGCGTCCCGCCGCTCGCCGATCCGCTCGGGCGGCAGCCCGCCGGGCATCACATCCCACGGCTCGACACAGCCGCCGTCCACCACATCGACCCGCCCGACCCCCGAGGCCGACAGCAGCGCCGCCACCGCCGCCCCGACCCGGCCCGCGCCCCTCACCTGCACACGCATCGCACCGCGCGCGGCCAGCAGCCGCGCCCCGGCCCCCGGCTCGGGACACAGCACCGACAGCGCCGCCAGATCGGGCCGCAGCCGATCGAGGGCCGCCCCGCGGCCCCAGGCCGCGGCCGCCCGCTCACCGCCCTCCACCGGATCGTCGAGCAGACCGGCCGCCGCCAGCCGCTCCACCAGTGCGTCGGCCCGCCCCTCCGGCAACCCCAGGGCCCTGGCCTCCTCCCGCAGCAGCGGCAGCCCGCGCGTGCCGTCCAGCAGCTCCAGAAAGCTGCCCGTCGCCGTGTCCAGCGGCCCCACCACCACCGCATGGGCCCGGGCCACCCCGAACTGCACGGTGTCCCGGCTTCGCCAGCCGCGCCGCAGCGCGGGCTTGAGCATCGGATGCATCGCCACCCCCGTGGTCACAGTCCCCGTCTCCGAACTGCACCCAGCTTGCGCGACCCCGCCACGCCGCCGCCGAAAGTTGTCCACAGCCCCGGGGGATAGTCGTACAAGCGATGACCACGGTGGAGTGGTTCGTCCGGCGACCCGGTGCGCGGCGGGACTTCCCCGGCTGCCAGCGGGTAACGTCAAGGGGTGTCTGCCGACCGTTCCCCCCACCTCGCCGGGGAGACTTCTTCGCACAGCGCCGCCAGGACGCGCGGCGCCCAGAGCCCGCCCGGCCGGGGCCCGGGCGCGGTCGAGGTCCGCCGGAGCACACGGCGGCGCAGAACGGTCTCGGCGTACCGCGAGGGCGACCGCACCATCGTCCTGATCCCCGCCCGCATGTCCGAGGCGGAGGAGCAGCGCTGGGTCGGGGTGATGCTCGACAAGCTCGCCGCACAGGAGAGCAAGCGGATGCTCGGCGACACGGAGCTCGCGGACCGCGCCGAGTGGCTGTCCGAGCAGTACCTGGCGGGGCGGGCCCGCCCCGCCAGCGTCCGCTGGGTCACCAACCAGAACACCCGCTGGGGGTCGTGCACCCCGTCCGAGGGCAGCATCCGGCTCTCGCACCGCCTCCAGGGGATGCCGGAGTACGTGGTGGACTACGTCCTCGTCCACGAGCTGGCCCATCTGCTGGTGCCCGGCCACGGCCGGCGCTTCTGGCAGCTGCTGGAGTCGTATCCGCGGACCGAGCGGGCGCGGGGGTATCTGGAGGGCGTGGTGGCCGCAGGAAGACTGCCGCACCTCCCCCCGGCCCCGGCCGAGTAGTCACCGGAACCACACGTCGCTCCCCGGCGTCGCTCCTTCTCGGCGGCAGCGGTTAGCCTGGCGCGCAATGCATTCTCCGCTATCGGGATGGGGGACGGTCGTTACGTATGGCCAGGGAATTCCAACGCGGCCACAAGGCCAAGCTCAGTGATCTGACCGCGGGGAGGGATCTGTATGTCGGTGTGCAGATCGCCGGGCCCGGCCTGACCTTCGACATCACCTGCTTCGGCCTCGACGCCGACGAGCGGCTCTCCGACGACCGCTACTTCATCTTCTTCAACCAGCCCAAGTCCCCCGAGGAAGCGATCCAGCAGCTCGGGGCGCAGGCCGGCGACGCCGAGTCGTTCCGCGTCACCCTCGACAGCATCCCGGCCCACATCCACAAGCTCTCCTTCACCGCCACCATCGACGGCGCGGGCCAGATGTCCCAGGTCGGCCCCGGTTACATCCGGGTCGTCGCGGGCGGCGAGGAGGTCGTCCGCTACTCCTTCACCGGCGCGGAGTTCAGCACCGAACGCGCCGTGATGCTCGGTGACTTCTACCTCAAGGACGTGTGGCGGTTCGCCGCGGTGGGCCAGGGCTTCGACGGCGGCCTCGACGCGCTCCTCAAGAACTTCGGCGGCGAGGTCGCCGAGGAGGAGCCCGCCCCCGCCCAGGGCGCGGCCCCCGGCTTCGCGCCGCCCGGCCAGGCCGCCCCCGCGCCGGGGTTCGCGCCCCCGGCCGCCGCGCCGCAGCCCGCCCCGGACTTCGGCCCGCCGCAGCCCGCACCGCAGGCCCCGCAGCCCGCGCCCGCGCAGGGCTTCGCGCCGCCGCCCGGCAGCACGCCCCCTCCGGTGGCCCCCAACCCGCCGCAGATGCACGCGGCACCGACCATCGCCGCGCCGATCGTGCCCCCCGGCCAGGTGCCGCCGCCCGGCCAGGTGCCGCCCCCGGGCCAGCCCGCGCCGTACCCCGGCCAGCCGCAGTTCGGCCAGCCCCCGGGCCAGATGCCCCCGGCCCCCGCCCCGTACGGCCAGCCCGCCCAGCCCGCCCCGTACCCCGGCCAACCCGCGCCGTACGGCCAGCCGGCCCAGCCGCAGGGCGGCGGCGCCGCCCCCGGCGTCCAGGCCGCGCTCGCCAAGTACCGCGAGGCGCCCACCGGCCAGCGCTGGACGCCGCAGAACCCCCGGCTCATCCGGGCCGACCTCGGGGTCGGCGGCCAGCCGATCCTGGCCCGCCAGGGCTCGATGGTGCTCTACCAGGGCAAGGTCGACTTCAGCTACAAGGGCGCCGGCTTCCGCGGCCGGATCACGGGCAACGCGACCGGCCAGGAGATGCAGCTGATGCGCTGCACCGGCCAGGGCCAGGTCTTCCTCGCCGAGGATGCCGCCGAACTCCACCCCATCGAGCTCCAGGGCGACGCGATCTGCGTGTCCGCCGAGAGCGTGCTGGCCTTCGACGAGGGGCTGCACCACGAGGTGCGCCGGATCGAGGGCCACGGGATCCCCGGCGGGGCGCTGTTCACCATGCAGTTCCAGGGCACCGGGACCGTCGTCGTGAAGACCCTGGGCACGCCCGTCGTGCTGCCGGTCACCCCCACGACCTTCGCCGACGCCAACGCCGTCGTCGCCTGGTCCGCCGCCTCACAGGTGATCATCTCCAGCCAGGTGCGGCTGCGCCGCAACGCCTACCCCGGCCACAGCGGGGAGACCGTGAACCTCCAGTTCCGCGGTGCGCCCGGCAACTTCATCGTCGTCCAGCCCTACGAGGTCTAAAGGGACCGCCATGGACCAGCAACTGATCAACGGTTACGCGCCGGCCCCGGTCTCCGCCCGGATGGAGAACCACGGCAGCAGCATGCTCAAGGTCGCCATGCAGAGCGGCCAGGACCTCTTCGCCCGCACCGGCTCGATGGTCGCGTACGAGGGCTTCATCCAGTACGAGCCCAACCCGCCCGCGGTGCGCCAGATGGCCTCCCAGTGGTTCACCGGGGAGGGCGCCCCGCTCATGAAGTGCAGCGGCGACGGCCTGCTCTATCTCGCCGACTACGGCGCGGACGTCGTGTGCGTCAACCTCAACGGCGACTCGCTGTCGGTGAACGGGACCAATCTGCTTGCCTTCGACGCCCACCTCCAGTGGGGCGTCGAGCGGGTCAAGGGGATCGCCAAGTTCGCCGGGCAGGGCCTGTTCAACGTGGGCGTCTCCGGCACCGGCTGGGTCGCCCTGACCTCCCGGGGCACCCCCATCGTGGTCGACTGCGGCCGCGGCGAGGACGAGACCTATGTGGACCCGGACGCACTTGTGGCCTGGTCCACCAATCTCAAGGTGAAGGGGAAGCGCAGCTTCAAGGCGTCGTCCCTGATCGGCCGGGGCAGCGGCGAGGCCTACCAGCTCGGCTTCTCCGGGCAGGGCTTCGTCGTCGTCCAGCCCAGCGAGGACAGCACTGACCGGCTCCGGGCGCGGGGCTGAGGGGGAGCGAAGACACCATGCAGAGCCCGCTTTTCGGCTTCACCGAGGCCCAGACCCAGGACCGCTACGCGCTTCAGAACCCGCAGCTGCTGCGGGTCGCCCTCAACGGCCATGAGGACGTACTGGCCCGCAAGGGCGCCATGGTCGCCTACCAGGGGCTGATCGAGTTCGACGGCGAATACCAGACGCAGGGGCAGCAGCGCGCCCGGGCCCGCACCGGCGAGGCGCTGGACCTGATGCGCTGCTCCGGCCAGGGCACCGTCTACCTGGCCAACCTCGCGCAGCACATCCACGTCCTGGATGTGGACCACGAGGGGCTGACCGTCGACAGCGCCTATGTGCTCGCGCTCGACTCCACCCTGCACTGGGAGTCGATCGCGGTGGACAGCCAGTACGGCATCTCCGGCTCGGGGAAGTACAACCTCAACATCTCCGGCCGCGGCAAGGTGGCCCTGATGACCTCGGGCCAGCCGCTGATGATGCAGGTCACCCCCGACAAGTACGTCAATGTGGACGCGGACGCCATCGTCGCCTGGTCCACCTCGCTGCGGGTCCAGATGCAGGCCCAGACGCACTCCAGCGGAGTGTGGCGGCGCCGTGGCAACACGGGGGAGGGCTGGGAGCTCAGCTTCCTCGGCCAGGGCTATGCGCTGGTGCAGCCCAGCGAGCTGCTGCCGCCGCAGGACGCGACGATCGGCGGCGGGGCGGCCGCCCAGTTCGGCATGGGCCAGCAGGGCGCCCGTGGGCAGAACCAGGGCAACATCTTCAGCAACTGACGGCCACCGACGGCCGCTGATGTCGGCCGACGGCAGTCGACGCCCCGGGTGTGGCGGCCCGGGGCCCGCCGTACCCGCGCGCTTCCCTTACGACCTGGGGCGCCATAGGGAGCGGCGTCGCGACGTCCAGCACGGCCGCTCGCGGCGTTACCGAAATGCCCAAGTAGCTCCGCTACGAGGACCTTCCGGTGCCTTGCGATCGACCGCACCGGACGCCGCTCCTTGGCCCACTCCCTATGGCGCCCCAGGTCGTTACACCAGCGCGCGGGTACGGGCCACCAGGCGGTGCACCGACTCGTCGGCCACGCCCGCCACCTCGTCATAGCCGAACCAGCGCAGATCCAGCGACTCCTCGCTGATCGCCGCGACCGCGCCCCGCGGGGCCAGCGCCGCGTACTGCACATCCAGGTGCCAGGCGCACGGGGTCCGATGGCGGTCGAGACGCACCGGGCCGCCCGGCAGCAGCGTCAGCCCCTCGATCCCGGACTCCTCGGTGGCCTCGCGCAGCGCCGCGCCCGCCAGGGTGGCGTCCTCGGGCTCGCAGTGGCCGCCCATCTGGAGCCACATCTTCAGTTTGCGGTGCAGCGTCAGCAGGACCCGCTCCTGGGACGGGTCGATCACCAGCGCGCTGGCCGTGATGTGCCCGTCCTGGCAGGCCTTCCACATGCCGTCCGGATACGCGGCCAGATGGTCGCCGTAGTCCTGCCGCAGCCGGTCCTGCGCGGCGTCCGGCGCGGGCCACTCGCGCAGCACGCGCGCCGCGTCCTGGTGCAGACTCACCGGCCGCTCTCGCCCTTGCCGCCGCTGCCCTTGTCGCCGTCGTCCTCGCCGTCCTGGGCGCCGCCGGCCTGCTGAGGGCCGCCGGTGCCCTTCTCGCCGCCCGCGGCCTCGCCGAGCATCTTGTCCAGCTCGGAGAAGTCCAGCTGCTCGCGGTGGACGAAGCCGTCCGGGTCGTCCAGGTCCTCGGCCGTCGGCAGCATGTCGGGGTGCGCCCACAGCCCGTCGCGCCCGTCCACACCGCGGGCGTCGGTCAGCGAGGCCCACAGCCGCGAGGCGTCGCGCAGCCGGCGCGGCCGCAGCTCCAGGCCGATCAGCGTGGCGAAGGTCTGCTCGGCGGGGCCGCCGCTCGCCCGGCGCCGCCGCAGCGTCTCGCGCAGGGCGTCGGCCGACGGCAGATGGGGCGCCGCGGCGGCGTGCACCACCGCGTCCACCCAGCCCTCGACGAGCGCCAGGGCGGTCTCCAGACGCGCCAGCGCGGCCTTCTGGGCCGGGGTGTCCTCCGGCTGGAACATGCCCTGCTGGAGCGCCTCCTGCAGCTGCTCCGGGTGGGTCGGGTCGAGCTGGCCGACCGCGTCCTCCAGCTTCGCGGTGTCAACCTTGATCCCGCGGGCGTACCCCTCGACCGCGCCGAACAGATGCGAGCGCAGCCACGGCACATGCGAGAACAGCCGCTGGTGGGCGGCCTCGCGCAGCGCCAGGTACAGCCGGACCTCCTCCTCGGGGACGCCGAGCCCGGAGCCGAACGCCGCGATGTTGATCGGGAGCAGCGCCGCCTTGCCCACGGGCCCCAGGGGCAGCCCGATGTCCGTGGAGCCGACGACCTCGCCGGCCAGCACGCCCACCGCCTGCCCGATCTGGGTGCCGAACATCGCGCCACCCATGGAGCGCATCATCCCGAGCAGCGGGCCGGCCATGGCCTGCATCTCCTCGGGGAGCACATCGCCCATGGCGGCGCCGACCCGCTCGGCGACCGGGTCCACCAGGTCCTTCCACACCGGCAGGGTGGCCTCGACCCACTCGGCGCGGCTCCAGGCCAGCGCGGCGCCCGAGCCGGAGGGCAGCGACGTGACGCCGTCCAGCCACAGGTCGGCCAGGCGGAGGGCCTCCTGGACCGCGGCGCGCTCGGCCGGGCCGACGCTCGAGTCCTTGGTGCCGTCCGCCGTGCCGCGCGCCACCGTCTGCCGCGCGATGTCCTTGGCCATGTCCCAGTTCACCGGGCCGCCCTCATAGGAGAGCATCTGGCCCAGCTGCTGGAAGGCCGCGCCCAGGTCGCTCGGGTTCAGCGACCCGAACATCGCGGCGAACGGATTCTCACCGCCGCCACCGCCCGCGCCGAACCCGAACGGATTCGCGGGGCCCTGACTGCCGCCGTGGCCGCCCTTCTTCTTGCCGTCGTCGCCGTCATCCGGCTCCTCCGGCGGGAGGCCGAATCCGAATGGGGTGTCACTCACGGGTTCCCTCGGCTCGTAGGGCCGCCGGCCCGGGCCGGCGGCGAATGCCTTGCATCACCACCCAGCCTAGACACCTCGCCGGTTTGCGGGCTCAGTGCTTCGCTGATAGCGGGCCTGCGGCAGGATGGACGTCACCTGGTACGTATGCGTCAGTGCGCTGCGTACTGAAGACAACCGCTGGAGACGCCCGGTGAGTTCCCCAGACCGAGAAGTTCGCGCCGCTGACCGAGAAATTCGCGCAGCGCGAAACGATACGCCGCGCACCGCGCGACGCCCCGTCGTCGCGGTCACCGGCGCCGCGTCGGGCGCCGGAGCCCTGCTCACGCAGCGGCTCGCCGAATCCGACGAGATCAAGCACGTCCTGGCCATCGACGAGCGCCGCGGCGAGGTGACCGAGGCGCAGTGGCATGTCCTGGACGTGCGTGACCCGGCCATCGCCGAGAAGCTGCGGGGCGCCGACGTCGTCGTCCACCTCGCCGTCGACCTCGACCTGGGCACCGATCCGGCCGCCCGTACGGCCTACAACGTGCGCGGCACCCAGACCGTCCTGACCGCCGCCGCGGCCGCCGGGGTGCGCCGCGTGGTGCTGTGCACCTCCGCGATGGTCTACGGGGCGCTGCCCGACAACGACGTGCCGCTCGCCGAGGACGCGGAGCTGCGCGCCACGGCAGAGGCCACCGGCGTCGGGGACCTGCTGGAGATCGAGCGGCTCGCCCAGCGCGCGCCCAGGGCCCACCCCGGGCTGAACGTCACCGTCGTACGCCCCGCCATCCTGGTCGGCGGCACGGACACCGCGCTCACCCGCTACTTCGAGTCGCCGCGCCTCCTGGTGGTCGCCGGATCCCGGCCCACCTGGCAGTTCTGCCATGTCGAGGACCTGGTCGAGGCGCTGGAGTACGCCGCCCTGGAGAAGGTCGAGGGTGAGCTGGCGGTCGGCTGCGACGGGTGGCTGGAGCAGGAGGAGATCGAGGAGCTGTCGGGCATCCGGCGCATGGAGCTGCCCTCCGCGGTCGCCCTGGGCGCGGCCTCCCGGCTGCACCGGCTCGGCCTGACCCCGTCCCCGGCGGGCGACCTGGCGTACACCATGCACCCCTGGGCGGTCAGCGGCAGCAGGCTGCACGAGGCGGGCTGGCGCCCGCGGTGGACCAATGAGGAGGTTCTTGCCGAGCTGCTGGAGGAGGTCTCCGGGCGCCACACGGTCGCCGGGCGGCGGCTCGGCCGCAAGGACGCCGCCACGACGCTGGGCGCCGCCGGCGCGACGGTGGCCCTGGTGGGCACCGCGGCGATCGTCCGCCGCGCCCGTAGGGCACGCCGCAGGGCCTGAGCGGAAACCATGTTCCGCCATCCGGCAAGATCCGGCATTCCGTGGAGTGAGTGCGGTGGGGCACGATGGGGCGCATGGGACGTAGGTACGACCATCCGGGCGAGCTCGCGGCCGCCGATCCGATCCGCCTGCTCGCGATCCGTGACACCCCCCTGTCCGTCGACGAGGTGTTCGGGGCGGTCGGCGACGCCGCCGCGGGGGGCACCGCGCTGTTCGTCGGCACAGTGCGCGACCACGACGGAGGCGCTGACGTGGGCGCACTCGGCTACTCAGCCCACCCGTCCGCCGAGGCGGAGCTGCGCCGGGTGGCCGAGAAGGTCGCGGCGGACTTCCCGGTGCGGGCGCTCGCGGCGGTGCACCGGGTCGGGGACCTCGCGATCGGGGACCTGGCCGTGGTCGTGGCCGTGGCCTGCCCGCACCGGGCCGAGGCCTTCGCGGCCTGCCGCCGGCTGATCGACGACCTCAAGAGCGAGGTCCCCATCTGGAAGCACCAGACCTTCAGCGACGGCACAGACGAATGGGTGGGCGCGTAGCGCCTCGTTGAGGGGTGGTGGTCGGGTGACGGGAGGGCGGGTGGGCGCGTAAGGGGCGCTTAGGGCGGGCGGGTGGAGGTGTACCGCTGAAGGATGTACTCCGGTTGCGTAACCCGCACCCTGCCCCGAGCGTTGACATGGCGGAGGATTAATCTGCTCATCTGTCAGTCGCGGTTGTGTCATGGGGATGGGAGGCCGCTATGAGTGTGCTTCTGTGGTTGCTCATTCCGGTTCTTGCCGCACTGGCTGCCGTGCTCTATACGGGCTGGGCCTCACGCACCCGCAAGACCGGGGACGTTGCCGAGCTCGCCGGGTACGCGCGGTTCCGTGAGGCGATGGAACGCGCACATTCCGATTCGGACGCCGCCTAGTCGTCGCCGCCCTCGGCCGTCGGCTCGTACGGACGGCCCGGGCGGTGCACTGACGGGCGTGTCCCGTACTGTCGTTCCATGCCACGCCGCACCGCGACGATGCTCGCTTCCCTCCTGATGCTGATCGCGCTGCTGTGCGCCGGGCTGCTGATCCCGGTGCCGTACTCCGAGATGTCGCCGGGGCCGACCTACAACACTCTGGGGTCGCACGAGGGCGAGTGCGTGCTTCAGATCTCCGGCCAGAAGGGCTGTGAGACCACCGGCGGGCATCTGAACATGACGACGGTGCGCGTCACCGGCTCCGAGTACAAGATGAACCTCGTGGAGGCCGTCTACGGCTGGCTGGCCCATGACGAAGTGGTGGTGCCGCACAGCACGCTCTACCCGGACGACAAGACGGCGGACGAGGTGAACCAGGAGAACGCGGAGGAGTTCACCCAGTCCCAGGAGAGCGCGAAGGTGGCGGCGCTCAGGCAGCTGGGCAAGAAGGTCAAGGCCCACGTCATCGTGGCCCGCGTGGAGCGGGACAAGCCGGCCCAGGGCAAGCTGCACGCGGGCGATGTGATCAAGGAGGTGGACGGCTCGCCGGTGCGCAGCGCTGAGGACGTCGCCAAGCTGATCACCAAGCACAAGCCCGGCGAGAAGGTGGTCTTCACGGTCGTCCCGGCCAAGGACGCGGCCGCGGCGGAGAAGCAGAACAAGGAGGCCACGCGCCGCGAGTCGGTCACCGTCACCACCGAGAAGGCGAAGGACGGACGGGCGATCGTCGGCATCGGGCCCGGAGTCGACTACACCTTCCCGCTGAAGATCGACATCAAGCTGGCCGACGTGGGCGGGCCGAGCGCCGGGCTGATGTTCGCGCTGGGCATCGTGGACCGGCTGTCGCCGGGGGACCTGACCGGCGGCAAGTTCATCGCGGGCACGGGCACCATCGACGACATGGGCACCGTCGGCCCGATCGGCGGGATCCAGATGAAGACCATCGGCGCGCGGAAGGCGGGCGCGGAGTACTTCCTCACGCCCCAGGAGAACTGCGCGGCGGCCGCCGCGGACAAGCCCGGCGGCCTCACGCTGGTGAAGGTGCACACTCTCGACGGGGCGATGAAGGCCCTGAAGCAGATCCGCGCGGGGGACACCGCCGCACTGCCCAAGTGCGCCAAGGGCTGAGCCCGGGCGGGGGCTGAGCGGAGGCCCCGCAGGCCCCCGCAGCCCCGGCCCGCCGCGGCCCCCGCCGCCGTCAGTCGGCGAAGGTGGCGGACAGCGCCTCGGCCAGCCCCGGCACCAGGTCGGCGCCGGTGAGCACGTCGGTGGGCGAGTCCTTCTCGCGCAGCCGCACCGCCGCCTCGCGCGACCCGTCCCGCAGCACCGCGACCGTCATGCGGACCTCCTGGCGGTCCGGATGCTTCGCGACCCAGGCGGCGAGCTGCTTCTCGCTCAGGTTCTGGGGCACGGAGTCCTCGGCGGACGGCGGCAGCATCAGGCGCTCGACGGTGAGTGCGCAGCCGACCACCGCGTCGGGCCAGGCGATGGTGGCCAGGAACTCGTCCAAGGGGGTGCCAGCGGGCAGCTCGTCCTGCTCGATGGGGGTGAGGGTGGCGGCCTCCGTGGTGTCGGTCTCCTCGTCGAGCCCGAGCTGGGCGGCCAGGCCGGGCTCCTGTTCGCGCAGCCGCGCGGTGTCGACGAGGGCGAAGAGGCGGGCCGGGCGGTCCCAGCCGAGCCCGGCGGCGTACTCGTCGATCTCGAGGACGGCACGGGTCAGCGGATTGGCGGCCAGGGGCCCGGAGGGAGGGGGAACGTTCGACATGGGTCATATCGTGCCCTGATCGGACCCGGAAACGGGAACTGAGTAAAGCCTGGGTAAGTTGCTCCATTGGGTCCTACTGCCCGGACCCGCTAGTCGACAGCGAACTTCGAGGTGCACACCTTGGCTTTCCAGATGCCGGACCGCGGCGGAGGCCCGACGGGGCCGCGGATCAGAGTCGGCCGACCGTCCCGGCGAGTCCGGACCCTGCTCATGACCCTGGGTGTGCTGGCCGTGCTGGCCATGCTCTTCGTCATGTTCGCGGGGTATTGGACCGACTGGCTCTGGTACCGCTCGGTCCATTACTCCTCGGTCTTCACCACCACCCTGTGGACCAAGATCGGTCTGTTCTTCGTCTTCGGCCTGCTGATGTCCCTGGCCGTCGGCGTCAACATCTGGCTGGCGCACCGGCTGCGGCCGCCGCTGAGCGCGATGTCGCTGGAGCAGCAGAGCCTGGACCGCTACCGCATGGGCATCGCGCCCTACAAGAAGTGGGTGCTGCTGGCGATCACCGTGGTGGTCGGGCTGATCGCGGGAGCTTCCGCGTCCAGCCAGTGGCGTACCTGGCTGCTGTGGGTCAACGGCGTGCCGTTCCACCAGTACGACCCGCAGTTCCACTTGGACGTCAAGTTCTACGCCTTCGACCTGCCCTGGTACCGCTTCCTGCTGAGCTTCGGCTTCGCGGCGACGGTGCTCTCGCTGGTCGCCGCCGCGCTGGTGCACTACCTCTACGGAGGCCTGCGCGTCACCAGCCCGGGCGCCCGCGCGACCGGCGCGGCCACCGGCCATCTGTCGGTGCTGCTGGGCATCTTCGTCAGCCTCAAGGCCGTGGCGTACTGGCTCGACCGGTACGGGCTTGCGGTGAAGTCGAGCGACTTCAAGTCGTCCAGCAACTGGACCGGTCTGCGCTATGTGGACGCCCACGCCTATCTGCCCGCGAAGACGATCCTCTTCTGCATCGCGGCGATCTGCGCCGTGCTGTTCTTCGCGACGCTGTGGCGGCGCACCTGGCAGCTGCCCGTCATCGGCTTCGGCCTGATGGTGCTGTCGGCGATCCTGATCGGCGGGCTCTACCCGGCGATCGTGCAGAAGTTCCAGGTCCAGCCCAATGAGCAGGCCAAGGAAACGCCGTACATCAAGAAGAACATCGAGGCCACGCGCAAGGCGTACGGCATCGACGGCTCCGACGTGCGGGACTACGAGGGCGAGGCGCCCAAGGACGCGGACCGCAAGCAGCTGCGCGCCGACGCCGACGCCACGGCCAGCCTGCGGCTGCTCGACCCGAATGTGGTCTCCCCGACCTTCCAGCAGCTCCAGCAGGTCAAGGACTACTACGGCTTCCCGTCCACCCTGGACGTGGACCGTTACAAGACCCCGGACGGCAAGGACCAGGACACCGTCATCGGGCTGCGCGAGCTGAACGTGAGCGGTATCCCCGAGCACAACTGGATCAACGACCACTTCAAGTACACCCATGGGTACGGCGCGGTCGCGGCCAAGGGCACCACGACGTCCCAGACGCGGCGCGGCGCTCCGGACTTCATCGAGGAGGACCTGCCGTCCAAGGGTCAGCTCCCGAAGTACGAGCAGCGCATCTACTACGGCGAGAAGACCACCCAGTACTCGATCGTCGGCGGTCCGCAGAAGGAGCTGGACTACTCCAGCGACAAGGGTGAGAAGACCTACCGGTACCAGGGCGACAGCGGCGTCAAGCTGTCCAACCCGATCACCCGCGCCGCGTACGCGCTGACCTTCAGTGAGCCCCAGATCCTGTACTCCGGGGCCATAGGGGACGGTTCGCGGATCCTCTACAACCGCACGCCCAAGGAGCGCGTCGAGGCGGTCGCCCCGTGGCTGACCATCGACGGCGACGCCTATCCGGCGGTGGTCGACGGCCGGGTCAAGTGGATAGTGGACGCCTACACGACGACGGACGGCTATCCGTACGCGTCGCGTACGACACTCGGCGACACGACGGCCGACTCGCTCAACGACCACGACGGCGAGCGGTCGGTGGTCGCGCAGCAGAACAAGGTCAACTACATCCGGAACTCGGTCAAGGCGACCGTCGACGCGTACGACGGCAAGGTCACGCTGTACGAGTGGGACACCAAGGACCCGGTGCTGAAGACGTGGAAGAAGGCGTTCCCGGGCACGGTCAAGCCGAAGAGCGCGATCAGCTCCAGCCTGATGGAGCATCTGCGCTATCCGCAGGACCTGTTCAAGGTGCAGCGCGAGCTGCTCACCCGCTACCACGTCACCGACCCCGTGACGTTCTACAGCGGCAGTGAGGTGTGGCAGGTCCCGGACGACCCGACCAACAAGGGCACCTCGGTACCGCCGTACTACCTGAGCATGAAGATGCCGGACCAGAAGGAGCAGACCTTCTCGCTGACGACGACGCTCACGCCCAAGGGCCGGGACAACCTCGGTGCCTTCGTGGCGGTGGACGCGGATTCGGAGAGCAGCGGCTACGGCAAGATCAGAATCCTGAAACTGCCGTCCAACACCGGTGTGGCCGGTCCACAGTTGGTGCAGTCCAAATTCAACTCCGATGACAAGATCGCCGAAACGCTCAACATTCTCAAGCGGGGCGATTCGGATATCGAGTACGGCAATCTGCTCACCGTTCCGCTCGGCGGTGGCCTGCTGTACGTCGAGCCGGTCTATCTGCGAGGCGCCGGTACGGACCTTCCGCTGCTGCGGCAGGTGCTGGTCAGCTACGGGGACAAGACCGCCTTCGAGAGCTCGCTCAGCAAGGCGCTGGACGTGGTCTTCGGTCAGAGCGAACCGTCCGACTCCTCGAGTGGCCAGGACGGCGGCGGTGGCGGTGGCGACACCTCCAAGCCGCCGGCGGCCGGTAACGCCACGGTCGAGCAGGCCCTGAAGGACGCCCAGAAGGCGTACGAGCAGGCCCAGGAGGCGCTCAAGAAGGACCCGCAGGACTGGGAGGCCTACGGCAAGGCCCAGCAGGACCTCAAGGACGCGCTGGACCGGGCCGCCAAGGCCGAGGAGAAGGCGGCCGAGAAGAAGGGCCAGAGCCAGGACGGCGGACAGCAGGACCAGAAGCAGGGTCAGTCCGCCGACGACAAGGCGAGACGGGAAGACGCCTGAGCTGACGCCCCGGCCGCTCGGGTGAATATCCGGGCGGCCGCCACCCCGCGCCGTGGTAACCTTGAGAAACAACGGCGCGGGGTGGAGCAGCTCGGTAGCTCGCTGGGCTCATAACCCAGAGGTCGCAGGTTCAAATCCTGTCCCCGCTACTGACAGACAAGGCCCGGATCCGAAAGGATCCGGGCCTTGTCGTGTGTCCGCCGGACGTCTACCCAAGGAATCGCGATACAAGCGTTTGGGTTGTCTCTCTGTGGGCATGTCGACAAAACGCTGAAGTGACCTCATCGGCTGCGGTATACCAAGGTGTACCCGGGTTGCAGGTGATGCCACGATGGAATTTATGGGGGACAGGGTCAGTCTGTTGGAGACAGGGCGTTTTGCGCACACTCACGACGATGCCGAGGAGGAGGCCCGGCACCGCCGGGCCGCCGAGTCCGGCGACATCGCGTCGATGAGCGCCCTGGGTGCGCTGCTGCTGCGCCGCGGCGACCTCGACGGTGCCGAGGCGCATCTGCGCGGGGCCACCGCCGCGGGCGACCGGGCCGCTGCCAACAACCTCGGTGTCCTTCTCCATCAGCGCGGCTACGCGGACGAGGCGGCAGGCTGGTGGCGCATCGCCGCCGTCGCCGGGTCCGCCGCCGCGGCCCACGCCCTCGGCCGCCACCACCGTGAGCGCGGGGACGAGCCCGCCGCCGAGTACTGGCTGCGCCAGTCCGCCGAGTCCGGCCACGCCCTGGGCGCTTACGCCCTCGGCGACCTGCTGGAGCACCGCAGCGACATCGGCGCCGAGCACTGGTTCCGGTCCGCCGCGGAGCGCGGCCACCGCGAGGCCTCGTACCGCCTCGCCCGCATCCTCGACAAGCGCGAGGACGAGGCCGTCAGAGGCCGCGCCGGTCCCGGCGCCGAGTCGGAGGCCGAGAAGTGGTACCGGCAGGCCGCCGCGCGCGGCCACCGCCGTGCCGCGCTCCACCTGGGCACGCTCCTGGAGAAGCGCGGCGAGATCCAGGAGGCGGGCCGCTGGTACCTGACGTCCGCCAAGGACGGCGAGGCCCGCGCCGCCTGCGCGCTCGGCTTCCTGCTGCGTGACGCGGGCGACACCGACAGCGCCGCCGTCTGGTGGCACCGCGCCGCCCAGGACGGCGACGGCAACGCGGCCAACGCGCTGGGCGCCCTGCACGCCGACCGCGGCGAGACCCAGACCGCCGAGCGCTGGTACCGCACCGCCCTGGACGCCGGGGACATCAACGGCGCGTACAACCTCGGGCTGCTCTGCGCCGAGCAGGGCCGCGCCGCGCAGGCCGAGCAGTGGTACCGCCGCGCCGCCTACGCGGGGCACCGCGAGGCCGCCAACGCGGTGGCCGTCATGCTGCTCCAGCGCTCCGACGCGGCCGGCGCCGAGCCGTGGTTCTCCAAGGCCGCCGAGGCCGGGAGCGTGGACGCCGCGTTCAACCTGGGCATCCTGTACGCCGGGCGGGGCGAGGAGCGGGCCGCCCACCAGTGGTACGAGCGGGCCGCCGCCGCCGGGCACACCGATGCCGCGCTCCAGGTCGGCATCGTCCTGCTGCGCGAGGGCGACGGCCGCGAGGCCGAGCGCCATCTGCGCTGCGCGGCCGGGGGCGGCAGCGCCGAGGCCGCCTTCCGGCTGGGCGCGCTCCTGGACCGGCCGTCCGCCGACGGGGGCGCGCCCCGCGGGTCCCTCGGCCGGGCCGAGACGGAGCCCGCCGTGCCCGAGTACGAGGAGTGGTACGAGCGCGCCGCCCGGCAGGGCCACCGGCGCGCGCAGGTGCGCATGGGCATGCTCGCGGCCGGCCGGGGCGATGTGGTGGAGGCCGCCCGCTGGTACCGCGAGGCCGCCGAGGCCGGCAGCAGCAACGGCGCGTTCAACCTGGGCCTGCTCCTCGCCCGCGAGGGCAGCGAGCCCGAGGCCGCCCTGTGGTGGACCCGCGCCGCCCAAGCGGGCCACGGCCGCGCCGCGCTGCGTCTGGCCCTCCTGGCCGCCCGCCGGGGGGCGCTCTCCGAGGGCCAGCGGTGGTGCGCCCGGGCGGTCGAGCTGGGCCCCGCGGAGGTCGCCGAGCGCGCGGCGCGGCTGCGGGACGCCCTCCAGCAGGAGCTCACGGCGTAGCCCCGCCTTCCCCGGCCCCCTCCTCCTTCCCGCGCCCCTTCCCGCTGATCGCTCTCTGCTCGCGATTTGCCCTGGCCGTCGCCCTGTGGTTAATATTTCGACACACCGACGCGGGGTGGAGCAGCTCGGTAGCTCGCTGGGCTCATAACCCAGAGGTCGCAGGTTCAAATCCTGTCCCCGCTACCAAGGCGAAGGGCCCGGATCCTCAAGGATCCGGGCCCTTCGTGTCGCGCCCGTGCGTCCGGGACCGGGCGGTCGCCTGGGGTCAGGCGGCCACGCAGTCGGGGCAGAGTCCGCGGTAGGTGACCTCGGCCGCCGAGACCGCGAAGCCGAAGCGCTCCTCCGAGGGGAGGTCGGCCAGCGGGTCGCCGGAGGGGTGGACGTCGCGGATGGTGCCGCACCGCGCGCACACCAGGTGCTGGTGGGCGTGGTGGGCGTTCGGGTCGTACCGCTTGGCCCGGCCGTCCGTGCTGACCTCGATCACCTCGCCGAGCGAAACCAACTCCCCGAGGGTGTTGTATACGGTCGCGCGCGAGATCTCGGGCAGACGCCCGGCTGCGAGGGCGTGAACCTCATCGGCGGTGTAGTGCACATGGTCCCCGTCGAGGACCTCGGCGACGACGCGCCGCTGTGCCGTCAACCGCCAGCCGCGTCCCCGGAGTCGTTCCAGCAGGTCACTCATGCCATTCACCTATCAGTCAGATAAGGCAAGGGTAGCAGTGGGCGCGTCCATGACCAGATCTGTTATCACTCTGAAGGCATTATTGAGTTAGACGTTGTCCAGGGTGGGCTTCGTCTCAGCCTGCCAGTGCCGGTGCCGGCCGCCGTGCGCCGGTCCAGCAGCGGATGATGTCGCGCACCGACACCACGCCCACGGGGTCGCCCGCGTCCAGGACGATCAGATGGCGGAAGCCGCCGTGGGACATCGCGCGCGCCGCCTCGTCGAGCGTCCACTGGGGCGCGGCGAAGACGACGTCGGAGGTGGTGTGGGCGTGGGCCGGCTCATGGTCCGGGTCCTGGCCCGCTCCCAGTGAGTTGAGGACGTCGCGCTCGGTCAGGATGCCGAGCCCGCTGGTGTCGGGGTCCAGCACGATCGCCGAGCCGACGCATCGCGCGGACATCAACCGGGCGGCCTGGCGCAGGGTGTGGGTGGGGCCGATGGTGAGCACCACGGAACTCATGGCGTCGCGGACGAGCATGGGTGGGGACATGGTCGTCGCCTCCTCCTTGGCGAATCCTTACTGCGGGGGGTTGAACGGCTGCGCGGGTGAACGATTGCGGGGGTGAGCGAAACCGCGGCGACTGCACAAGTTCACAAGCGCGCGGATTCACATGTTCACATGGGGGCGCGGGCGTCAACAAGGGGCGTGCGGAAGCCGATCTACCGCCTGGTGCGCCCCCGCGCTCCGGGATGTACGAGCCGGTCCGGGCCCGCCAGCGGCCCTAGCCGCCCAGATAGTTCAGCAGTTCGCCGTGCAACAGGCCGTTCGATGCCGCCGCGTCACCGCTGAGCACCCCCGGCACCCCGTCGAGTCCCGTGAAGCGGCCGCCCGCCTCCTGAACGATGACCGCGTTCGCCGCCATGTCCCACAGTGACAACTCCGGCTCGGCGCAGATGTCCACCGACCCCTCGGCGACCATCATGTACGGCCAGAAGTCGCCATAGCCGCGCGTCCGCCAGCAGGCCCGCGTCAGATCGAGGAAGCCGTTCAGCCTGCCGCGCTCCTCCCAGCCACTGAGCGAGGAGTACGCGAACGACGCGTCCTCCAGCCGCGACACCTGCGAAACCCCCAGCCGGGTCGCGGACGACAGGCTCCGGCCGGTGTACGCCCCCAGCCCCTCGGCCGCCCACCAGCGGCGGCCGAGCGCGGGCGCCGACACCACCCCGACGACCGGCCGGTCGCCGCCCTGGCCGCGCTCCATGAGCGCGATCAGTGTGGCCCAGACGGGCACCCCGCGCACATAGTTCTTGGTGCCGTCGATCGGGTCCACGATCCAGCGGCGCGGACCGCTGCCCTCGCTGCCGAACTCCTCACCCAGCACCGCGTCCCGCGGCCGGGCGCGCTGGAGCGAGCTGCGGATCAGTTCCTCGGCCGCCTTGTCGGCCTCGCTGACCGGCGTCATATCAGGTTTCGTCTCGACCTTGAGGTCGAGCGCCTTGAATCGCTCCATGGTGGTGGCGTCGGCGGCATCGGCGAGTACATGGGCGAGACGCAGGTCATCGTGGTAGTCGGGCATGGCCGAACAGTATCGATACGGATTCGGCCGATCCACACGACGACGGCCGGACGGGGGGCGCCCGGGGCGTACGCCGTGGCCATTGACATCACCTGGCGGTGCGTCAATTCTGTCCGCACGTGCCGCTGAAGAGGGACGCATGGCCTGGGAGGCGACGATGCCCGCAGCACGTGAATCCTTGCTCGACGCGGCCTTCACCGCGCTCGCCGACCGCCCGTGGGCGTTGATCCGCATGGTCGATGTGGCGTTGGCGGCCGGGGTCTCGCGGCAGACGCTCTACAACGAGTTCGGCAGCAAGGACGGCCTCGCGCGCGCTCTGGTGCGCCGGGAGGCGGAGGCGTATCTGACCGGCGTCGAGCGGGCGCTGTCCGGAGCGTCCGGCGCCGCCGGCCCGGACGAGCGGCTGGCGGCCGCGGTGGTCTGGACCCTGCGGGTGGCGGCCGCGAACCCTCTGGTGCGGGCGGTGCTCACCGGCTGCTGGAGCGAACGGCTGCCCTCGCCCGCGCACGCGGGGGCGGGAGCCGGTACCGGTGCCGGTGCCGCTCCGGTGAGGCCGTCGTGGCGCCCGGACCGCCCGGACGATCCGCTGCCCTCGCCCGTCGAGGTCCTGGCCCAGATCAGGGACCGCGCGGTGCGCCTGCTGGCGGGCGACTGGCCGCAGGGCGCGGCGGCGGACCTCGGCCGGGCCTGCGAGACGGCGGCGCGCCTGGCGCTGTCGTACGTGGTCGCGCCCGTGTCGGAGGAGGAGGCGGAGAGCGCGGTACGCGGCGTCCTGGCCTAGGCCGGCACTTTCGCCACGGCCCTAGTGGGCCGAGCCGGAGAGCTGGAGTCCTATCACGCCGGCGATCACCAGCGTGATGGAGATGATCTTGAGCGTGGAGACCAGGTCACCGAGGAAGACCATGCCGTAGATCGCCGTTCCGGCCGCCCCGATGCCCGTCCACACCGCGTACGCCGGGCCCACGTCCAGCTTCTTCAGAGAGAGCGTCAGCAGGCCGAAGCTGCCCAGCGCGAAGGCGCAGAAGGCGATGGTCGGCCAGAGTCTGGTGAAGCCGTGCGAGAGTTTGAGACAGACGGCGAAGCCGGTTTCGAGTAGCCCGGCGACCACGACCAGCAGCCACGCCATACAAGTCCTCCCGCGCCGGTGTCGGCTGCTTCCGCCTCGCTCGCCTGGAGCCGATCTCGCGATCTGGATCGGCCCGGTGTGATTATCCAGTTACCTCCCATGTGATGGGGGGTGGCAAACGTCGCGCGGGCGGGCGGATCAGTCGCCCTCGCGCCGCTCCCGTGTGGCCAGCAGCCGCCGCAGGGAGTAGAGCCGGGCCGGGTCGGCGTGGCCGTCGGCGACCCACTGGTCCAGCGCGCAGTCCGGCTCGTCGTGGCTACAGGCCCGCGGGCAGCCCTCGGTGCCGGGCTCCAGGTCCGGGAAGGCCTGGATGACCCGCGCGGGGTCGACGTGGTGCAGCCCGAAGGACCGTACGCCCGGGGTGTCGATGACCCATCCGTCGTCGCCGGGCAGCGGCAGCGCGAGCGCGGAGGTGGTGGTGTGGCGGCCGCGGCCGGTCACCGCGTTGACCCGGCCCGTGGCCCGCTTGCGCTCCGGCACCAGGGCGTTGACCAGGGTGGTCTTGCCGACGCCCGAGTGCCCGACGAAGACCGTGACCTGGTCCGCAAGCCGCGCGCGCACCCGGTCGGCCGCGGCGCCGTCGGTCAACTCCTCGCGGTTGGTGACGACATAGGGGATGCCGAGCGGCTCGTAGGTCTCCAGGAGCGGGGCCGCCGGAGCCAGGTCGGACTTGGTGAGGACCAGCAGCGGGGAAAGACCGGCGTCGAAGGCGGCGACCAGACAGCGGTCGATCAGCCGCGGGCGCGGCTCCGGATCGGCGAGCGCGGTGACGATCGCCAGCTGGTCGGCGTTGGCCACGACCACTCGCTCGAACGGGTCGTCGTCATCGGCGGTACGGCGCAGCACCGACGAGCGCTCCTCGACCCGCACGATCCGCGCGAGGGTGTCCTTGGCCCCCGACAGATCCCCGACGACCGCGACCCTGTCCCCGACCACCACGCCCTTGCGGCCCAGCTCGCGGGCCTTCATGGCGATGATCGTGCGGTCCTCGACCAGGACGGTCAGCCGGCCGCGGTCGATGGTCAGCACAAACCCCTCGGCGGCGTCCGCGTGCTTGGGGCGGATGCTGGTGCGGGGCCGGTTGCCCTTGCGGTTGGGGCGGACCCGGACGTCGTCCTCGTCGGTGTGCTTGCCGTAGCGGCGCATGGCGGGGGCGCCTCAGGCTCTCCGCGCCGGGGCCGTCGCCGCGTCGAGCATGCCGCTCCACAGGCCGGGGAAGTCGGGCAGGGTCTTGGCCGTGGTGGCCACGTTCTCGATCCGCACGCCCTCGACGACCAGGCCGATGACCGCGCCCGCGGTGGCCAGCCGGTGGTCCTCGTAGGTGTGGAAGACCCCGCCGTGCAGCGGGCGCGGGCGGATCCGCAGCCCGTCGGCGGTCTCGGTGACATCGCCGCCCAGCTCGTTGATCTCCTTGGCCAGGGCCGCGAGCCGGTCGGTCTCGTGCAGCCGCAGATGCGCGATGCCGCTCAGCGTGGACTCGGAGTCGGCCAGCGCCGCCACCGCCGCGATCACCGGGGTGAGCTCGCCCACCTCGTGCAGATCGGCGTCGATGCCGGTGATCCGGCCGGTGCCGGTGAAGGTCAGCCCGGCTTCGGTGAGCTCGCAGGAGCCGCCCATGTCGGTGAAGATCCGGCGCAGCGAGTCGCCGGGCTGGGTGGTGCGCTCCGGCCAGTCCGGGATCGTCACCCGGCCGCCGGTGACCAGGGCGGCCGCCAGGAACGGCGCCGCGTTGGACAGATCGGGCTCGACCACCAGGTCGCGGCCCAGCAGCGCGCTGGGCGACACCCGCCAGACGTTCGGCTCGCCGCCCGCCTCCGGGGCGTCCACGGCCGCGCCCGCGGCCCGCAGCATGTCGACGGTCATCCGGATGTGCGGCAGCGAGGGCAGCGCGGCGCCCACATGGCGCACCTCGACGCCCTGGTTGAAGCGCGGCGCGGACAGCAGCAGCGCGCTGACGAACTGCGACGAGGAGGAGGCGTCGATGCGCACCGGGCCGCCGTCCAGCGCCCCGCCGCCGTGCACGGTCATGGGCAGCGAGCCGCGGCCGTCGTCGTCGATCCGGGCGCCGAGCGCGCGCAGCGCGTCGATCACGCCGTGCAGCGGACGCTCGTGCGAGCGCTTGTCGCCGTCGAACCGGACCGGGCCGTCGGCCAGCGCCGCGACCGGCGGCAGAAAGCGCATCACGGTGCCGGCGTTGCCGACGTCCACGGTGGCCGGGCCGTGCAGCCCCGCCGGGATGACCCGCCAGGCCTCGCCGCCGCCCGCGGAGCCCGGCGCGCCGTGGGAGCCGGGGGAATAGTCGGGGACCGTCTCCTCGATGCCCACGCCCAGGGCGCGCAGCGCCTCGGCCATCAGGAGGGTGTCGCGGGAGCGCAGCGGGCGGCGCAGCCAGCCGGGCTCGGCGGCGAGCGCCGCCAGGATCAGGCCGCGGTTGGTGACCGACTTGGATCCGGGCACGGTGACGGTCGCGTCGACCGCTCTGTCGGCGAGCGGAGCGGGCCAGAGGGCGGAGTGCGCGCCCGAAGAGGTCTCAATGCCGGTCATGGCTCTCACTTTAGTGGCTCGCCGAGAGTGAGATTCCTGATCAAAAGTGGCGAAACCCAGTCGAAACACGCCGCTGGTATGAACAGCTCGCGGTTGGCTCGGGGCCGGGTCGGGGCCGGCTCGCGGCCAGGTCGAGGACCGGCGGGACCTCGGTTCACACCCCCAGCAGCCAGCGGCCGCCGCCGATCAGCGAGGTCAGCGAGACCACGTGGAAGAGCAGCAGCCAGACCGTGGCCGGCACATTGGTCAGCCGGGCCAGCTGATCGGGGTCGGAGTCGTGCGCCCCCGAGTAGCGGCGCTTGCGCTGAAGTTCGAACGGGGGGCGTACGCCGCCGAGGAGCAGAAACCAGACCACGCCGTACGCGAAGGCCGCCTGGACGTCCGGCTCGGTCAGCCAGGAGACCAGGAAGAAGGCGGCCCCGGAGAGGACCACGGTGAGCACGCCGTACGCGTTGCGGATCATGACCAGCATCGCGGCCAGCAGCGCCGTCGTCCCCCACAGCAGCGCGGTGATGTGGCCCGCGGCCAGCAGCCACGCGCCCGCCAGGCCGAGCAGGGACGGCGCGGTGTATCCGGCGGCCGCGGTGAGGATCATGCCGAGGCCGGTGGGCTTGCCGCGCGAGACGGTCAGCCCCGAGGTGTCCGAGTGCAGACGTATCCCGTCCAGCCGCCGCCCGCTGACCAGCGCCACCAGGCCGTGGCCGCCCTCGTGGGCGATGGTGATGGCGTTGCGGGCGATCCGCCAGGCGATCTGGGAGACGACCGCCGAGAGCGCGATGAGCCCGGTGGCGGCGACCAGCCAGGGGGTGGGGTCCGGCTGGGTGCCGACGACGCGGTCCCACAGATCGGCGGCGTTCGTGCTGTCCATGCGCGGGAGGCTCCTCGCGTCCGAGTTCGGTGCTTCTTCTGTTCTGTACGTTCTTCTTGGTCGCGCGGTTTCGACGGCCCGGCGTCACCGGCCCCGGGCGTCGTGGCAGTGTGGCACCTATGTGCGGTCGATACGCAGCGAGCCGGAAGCCCGAGGACCTCGTGGGCCTCTTCGCGGTGCAGAAGTGGGAGCCGGAGGAGACGCTGGCCCCGGACTGGAACGTCGCGCCCACCAAGGACGTGTACGCGGTTCTGGAACGCCCTCTGAAGGACGCCGACGAGCCGGGCCCGGTCCGCCAGCTGAGAGCGCTGAAGTGGGGACTGGTCCCGTCCTGGGCCAAGTCGCCGGACACCGGCGTGAAGATGATCAACGCGCGGGCGGAGACGGTCCACGAGAAGCCCTCGTACCGCCGCCCCTTCGCCTCGCGCCGCTGTCTGCTGCCCGCCGACGGCTACTACGAGTGGGTCACCGCACCGGCGGAGCGGCAGCTGGAGGAGCAGGGGAAGCGCAAGCGGCCGCGCAAGCAGCCGTACTTCGTGACCCCGGTGGACGGCTCGGTGATGGCCATGGCCGGGCTGTACGAGTTCTGGCGGGACCGGACGCTGCCGGACGACCATCCGCGGGCCTGGTGGGTGACCTGCACGGTCATCACGACCGAGGCGGAGAAGGAGCCGTTCCCGCTGCTGGGCGAGGGCGGCGACGACGCCGGCGCGGGGCCGCGGTCGCTCGCCGACATCCACCCGCGGATGCCGCTCGTGCTCACCGAGGACCGCTGGGCGGACTGGCTCGACCCCTCCCACACCGACCCCGACGAGCTGCGCCCGCTGCTCGCCCCGCCGCCCGCGGGGCTGCTGCGCGCCTACCCGGTCGCCACGGCCGTGAGTGACGTTCGCAACAACGGGCCGGAGCTGGTGGCCGAGCTGGAGGCCCCCGAGGCGGGCACGCTCTTCTGAGCCGCGTTCTGCGCCGCGTTCTGCGCCGCCGGTCTTCCGATCGGCGCGGGGTCGATACCGCGGCGCGCCGCCCGGACGCGGCAGGATGGGCCTGTGAGCGCCGAGCAGACCCAGCAGACCGCACAGACCGGTGAGCCGTCCGGAGCGACGACGGCCGGGACCGGCGAGACCGTGCCGACCCCCGCCGGTGACGCCCGCATCACCTGGCACCGCGCCGCCTCCGCCTCCGGCGCCCGCGCCGTGCTGGCCGTGAGCCATGGCGCCGGGGGCGGGATCGAGGCCCGGGACCTGCGGGCGCTGGCCGCCGCGCTGCCGCCGCTGGGCGTCGATGTCGCGCTGGTCGAGCAGCCGTGGCGGGTGGCGGGGAAGAAGGTCGCGCCCGCGCCCAAGACCCTGGACACCGGATGGCGCGCGCTGTGGCCCGCGCTGGAGAAGCCCGGGCTGCCGGTCGTCGCGGGCGGGCGCAGCGCCGGGGCGCGGGTGGCCTGCCGTACGGCGCGCGAGCTGGGCGCGAGCGCCGTGCTGGCGCTGTCCTTCCCGCTGCACCCGCCGGGCAGGCCGGAGCGGTCCCGGGCCGAGGAGCTGCTGGACGCCGGCCTGCCGACGCTGGTGGTCCAGGGCGACCGGGACCCGTTCGGCCGCCCCGAGGAGTTCCCCGAGCTGCCCGTCGGCATGGAGCTGGTCGGGATCCCGCACGGCGACCACGGTTTCGCCGTGCCGAAGAGGGCGGACATCGGCCAGGAGGAGGCGCTGGCGCTGATCACCGGAGCCGTCGCCGACTGGCTGGCCCGCCTACCGGGCTGAGCTGCGCGGACGTGCCGTATCGAGCGGCGGAGGCGGCCCGGGAATGCGATCGGGACGCTGTGTGTTGTAGCGCGCGTAGCTATGAATCAGGACAAGGCACAGGCTCAGGTACCCGCACCAGGAGAAGGAGTCCCCAGTATGGGTTCGCTCGCTTGCCCGGCCCGCCCGCGCGCCGCCGACCTGGACTGGTCGCAGCCGCAGCCGGGGTGGACCGCCCGGAACGAAGCGGCGGGCGGACCGGATCGTCGTCTATTCTCCGATTCGAGTGGGTCCGCATTCGGCGGTCCCGACACGAAGGCGGAGGAGGTGGGTCAGGTCACTGGCACCGACGCGGGGACCGACGGCGTGACCGAGGGCCGGCCGGCCGGGCAGCCGCACGAGACTGACGCCGAGCGCAACGCGCGCTTCGAGCGGGACGCCCTCACGTTCCTCGACCAGATGTACTCCGCCGCATTGCGTATGACGCGCAATCCGGCCGATGCCGAGGACCTGGTCCAGGAGACGTACGCGAAGGCCTACGGGTCGTTCCACCAGTTCCGTGAGGGCACCAACCTCAAGGCGTGGATGTACCGCATCCTCACCAACACCTTCATCAACTCGTACCGCAAGAAGCAGCGGGAGCCCCAGCGCAGCGCGGCCGAGGAGATCGAGGACTGGCAGCTCGCGCGCGCCGAGTCGCACATGTCGACCGGTCTGCGCTCCGCCGAGTCGCAGGCGCTCGACCACCTCCCCGACTCGGATGTCAAGGAAGCGCTCCAGGCCATTCCCGAGGAGTTCCGCATAGCGGTCTATCTCGCGGACGTCGAGGGGTTTGCCTACAAGGAGATCGCGGACATCATGGGGACACCCATCGGTACCGTGATGTCGCGGCTGCACCGTGGGCGCCGCCAGCTGCGCGGACTGCTCGAGGACTATGCCCGTGGGCGCGGGCTGGTCCCGGCCGGCGCGCCCGCCGCGGCGGACGAGTCGCACGATCGGAAAGGCGCGGACTCATGAGCTGCGGAGAGCCGCACGAGACGGATTGCTCCGAGGTCCTCGACCACCTCTACGAGTTTCTCGATCGCGAGATGCCCGACGTGGACCGCGCCAAGCTGGAGGTGCACTTCCACGAGTGCTCCCCCTGCCTGGAGAAGTACGGGCTGGAGCAGGCCGTCAAGAAGCTGGTCAAGCGGTGCTGCGGCCATGACGACGTGCCCAGCGACCTGCGCTCGAAGGTCATGAACCGCATCGAGCTGATCCGCTCCGGCGAAGTCGCGCCGGAGCGGGAGGTCGTCGCGGAGGCGAACGCGCCGACGCCCGCGCAGGACTAGGCGCCCTCCGGCGGGCTGTTCCGTTCACCGCCGTGCGGGGCCGAGGCCCTGCGCGCTGTCCGGGCAGCCCGGCCCGGCTCGCGCGTTCGTACAGTACGGCCGCCCGATCATCACCCGAAGGTGTGCAATCGGGCGGAGCACACGGACGAACCCCGCGCGCCCGGCTCTATCCTCCCCAATCTGACGGCCCGACCGGGGCCGCGGACGGACGGGGAGGAGGGGGCATGCGGGCGGTTCCTCTGGCGGCGCGCGTCTACATCCTGAGCGCCGCGCTCCTGGCCGCGGTGTGCGCCGCCCCGGCCCTGTGGCCCGCGGCGCATGTCTCATGGGCCACGGCCGCGCTGCTCGCCGCGCTCCACGCGGTCGTCGTCCGCAGGCCGCCCGGCTCCCTCCTGCTCAGCCCCGCGCTTCTGGCCGGGGCTTTTCTGCTGCCCGCGCCCGCCGCCGCGCTCGTGGCGGTGCCCGGCGCGCTGCTCGGACCCGTCGAGCGGCGCCCCGCCGGCGTACGGCGGCTGTGGCGCGCCGCGCGGCTCGCGCTCGCCGGATACGCCGCCTCGGGCGCCTTCGCGCTCTGCGGCGGTCGGGAGGCCCTGGCCGCCCCCGCCACCGCCGGTGCGCCCGATGTGCCGGGCGGCTTTCCGTACGTCCTGGTGCCCGCGGCCGTCGCCGCGCTCGTCCTGGGCCTGACCGCCGCCGCCCTGGAAGGCGGTGTGCTGATCACCGCCGAGGACCGCTCGCCGCGCGCCGCCTGGCGCGGCCGGGTGCTGTGCTCGGTCGTCCCCCATCTGGCGCACGGCCTGGCCGGGCTGCTCATGGCGGCGCTGTGGCGCAGCCCGTACGGGCCGCCCGCCGCGCTGCTGGTGCCGGTGCCGATGTACGTCTGCGCCCGCGCCTTCGCGCTGTGTCACCAGGAGCGCGCCGCCCACCAGGCCACCGTCCGCGCCCTCGTCCAGGCCGTCGACATCAAGGACCGTTATACGCGCGGCCACTGCGAGCGGGTCGGCCGCGCCTCCGTCATGATCGCCCGCGAGCTGGGGATGGGCGGGGACCGGCTGGAGGCGCTGCGCGTCGCGGGCGTCCTGCACGACGTGGGCAAGCTCGGCGTCCCCACCCGGCTGCTGCGCAAAAACGGTCCGCTGACCCCCGAGGAGCGCCGCGTCATCGAACTCCACCCCGAGTACGGGCACGAGATGGTGCGCGGCATCGGCTTCCTGGAGGAGGCGCGGGAGGCGGTCCTGCACCACCACGAGCGGCTGGACGGGAGCGGCTATCCCTATGGGCTCGCGGGGGCGGAGATTCCGGAGTCGGCGAGGGTGGTGGCGGTCGCGGACGCCTTCGACGCGATGACCTCGACCCGCGCGTACCGGCGGGCGCGGCCGGTGCCCGTGGCCATGGAGGAGCTCGAGCGGTGTGCGGGGGCGCAGTTTGACCCGCGGATGGTGGGGGCCCTGGCCCGCGCCCTGGACCGGTACGGCTGGCCTGTCCCCGCCCCGTCCCCGGCCCCGGAGGAGGCGCGCCACCTCGCCCCGGCCGGCCGGGAACGCGCACCGGGGCATTCGCCGGACCGGCGCGGAAACGTCCCGCCTGCGTCCCCTGAGACCGTGCCGGGCCGGGGCCCGGGCGGCTCCCGGCCCCGGGGGCTGAGCGCCTCGCGGCCCGGGCCGGGCGGTGGCACATGAGCCCGTGGCGGTGCGCCGTGCCGTGGCCCGGCGCGGGCGCGCGCAGGACGGCCGTCGGCGGGGGAGGTGCCGCGGCCCCGGGCCGGGCCGGTCGCCGCGGCGGACGCGAGGCCGGGCCCGGGCCGGAAGCCGGGCACCGGCCATGGTCCGGCCGCTCGGCGCGGCGGGGCCGGGGAGCGCTCACCGTCGTCGCGGTGTACGGCGCGGCCGGCGCGCTGGCCGTGGCCGCCGTCGCCTGGACGCAGTGGCGGGGCGTGCGCGAGCCGGGGACGGCGCTCGCCTTCGGGGCGCTGGTCGCGCTGGGGGAGGCCCTGCGGTGGGACGGGCGCGCGGGCCCGGCCGGGGCGCCCGGGCGGCCGGACGAGCCGGAGGCCGGGGAGCGCGAGCCCGCGCCCGTCGCCGCCGCCGGCGCCCTCGGCTACGCCGCCGTACTGGGGCGGCTGAACGGCCAGCCGGCCGCGCACGGCGTCCTCCAGGCCGTCGCCGTCATCGGCGCCGCCTCCCTCGTGGCGCTGCTGCCGCGCGTCGCGCTCGGGCGCCCGGTCGGCCTCGGCCTCGGCCTGGACACCGACCGCGCCGCGCGCCGGGTGCTCGCCGTCGCCTTTGTCGCGCTCTGCTGCCAACCGCTCCACCACACCGGCCGGTTGCCCGCCCTGCTCGACGGTCTCGACCGGCTGAGCGAGGGCTCGTATCTCGTCGTCTCCTCGCTGCTGGTCCTGGCCCTGGCCGCGCTCGGCGACGCCGCCCTGGCCGCGGCCCTGACCCGGGCCCGTACGGGCCGGCCGTACGCCCTCCTGCTGTGCGACGGACTGCGCGCGCTGCCCGGCGTGGGCGCCGCGGTCTGCGCGACGGCGGCGGCCATGGCCCCGGCGGTGGCCGTGGCCGGGCTGTGGGCGCTGCCGGTGCTGGCTGTGCCGCTGCTGCTCGTCCAGCACTCCTTCCGCCGCCGCGCGGCGATCCGGGCCACCCGCCGCCAGACCGTCGCCTCGCTGGCCAGGACGACGGAGACGGCCGGGTACACCCCCGCGGGCCACGCCCGCCAGGTCGCCCTCCTCAGCCGCGCCGTCGGCCGCGAGTTGCGGCTTTCCGGCCCGTCCCTGACCGTGCTGGAGTACGCGGCGCTGATGCACGACATCGGCCAGCTGTCGCTGCTCGACGCCGTGCCGGCCGGGGCCACCGAGCCGCTGCCGGAGGCCGAGCGGCGGCGGATAGCGCTGCTGGGCGGGGCCGTCGTCCGGCAGACCGGGGTGCCGGACGAGGTCGCGGAGATCGTGGAGCGGCAGGCGGACCCGTATCGGGAACAGCCGCTTCCGGCCCGTATCGTGCGGGCCGTGAACGCCTACACCGAGCTGGTGAACGCCTACACCGAGCCGGTGGGAGGTTCCCCGGGCGGCTCCCTGGGAAGCCCTCAGAAGGGCCGGGGCGCGGCCGGGCCCAGGGCCCTGGAACGGCTGCGGCGGGGCACGGCCCACGACTTCGACCCGGCCGTGGTGGAGGCCCTGGCCACGGTCGTGTCGCGTCCGGCGCCCGACCTGGTGCACGGCCGCCGAGCCGGCCGCGTACCAGGTCACCCGAGGTCTCCCGAAGCGAGAACTCGCGGGTAATGAGCGGCTGCCCCGAGAGGCATGGTTGGATGCGAAGAGAGGGGGTGTCGGGCCTATGGCCGGCGGCAAGGAGGTGTGGTGGGCATCGTCCCCGGGCCGATGTGTGAGGGGCCGGGCTGAGATGTCCGCGAATGTGTGGCAGGTTGTCGTCGAGGGAGGGCTTGTCCGTCCGCGAAGGCATCTGGTGCGGTACTACTTCGATACCGGCAGGCGGGAATGGTGAAGATCTTCGGCAAGGTGCGGCACCGGCCGTCCGCGTCATGGCGGCAGGCCACGGACCGCGCGTTCACGCTCATCGGAGACGGCCGGTACGAGGACGCGGGAGCTCTGCTGACCCGCGCCGCCGACCTGGAACCGTGGCTGTCGGAGTCCTGGTTCAACCTGGCGCTGCTGCACAAGTTCCGGCACGACTGGGAGCAGGCGCGCGCGGCGGGGTTGCGCGCGGTCGCGCTGCTGGACCGCGAGACCGGCGCCCCGGACTGGTGGAACGTGGGGATCGCCGCCACCGCTCTCCAGGACTGGCCGCTGGCGCGCCGCGCCTGGCAGGCGTACGGCCTGAAGGTGCCGGGCGAGGCCTCCGCGTCCGGTGAGCCGCTGGGCATGGAGCTGGGCAGCGCGGCCGTGCGGCTGTCGCCGGAGGGCGAGTCCGAGGTCGTCTGGGGCCGCCGGCTCGACCCGGCCCGGATCGAGGTGCTGTCCATCCCGCTGCCGTCCTCCGGGCGGCGCTGGGGCGAGGTGGTGCTGCACGACGGCGTTCCGCACGGCGAGCGCGTCACCTCCGCCGGCCCCGCGTATCCGGTCTTCGACGAGATCGAGCTGTGGGCGCCGTCCCCGGTGCCGACCTGGGTGGTGCTGCTGGAGGCCGCGACGGAGGCCGACCGGGACGCCCTGGAGCGGCTCGCGGCGGACGCGGGCTTCGCCGCCGAGGACTGGTCGTCCTCGGTGCGGCTGCTGTGCCGCTCCTGCTCGGAGAGCCGGATGCCCAGCGACGAGGGCGAGGGCGAGCACCTGGACCCGCACGACCACAGCGAGCCCGGCCAGCCCGGCCCGCTGGGGCACCGCATGGCGGGCTCGGGCTCGCTGTGGGTGGCGGAGCGGGAGTGCGGGATCGCCGCGCCGAGCGGGCTGGTGCGGGGGCTGCTGGACGGCTGGGTCGCGGACAGCCCGGACACCCGTGAGTGGCGGGACCTGGAAGAGGTCTGCTGACATACCCGCTCATCCGTCGCGGGCCTTACGACCTGGGGTGCGGCCGTTACCCTGTAGGGCGACGAGTGGCGGTTTTGAGGAAGGCGTGCGGCGGACGATGGCGCAGCAAGGGACTGAGCAGCGGGTGGACGACGAGTTCATCGTGGACACGGAGGACTGTGAGGAGCGCGAGCGCGCGTATCGCGAGCGCGGCACGGCCCGCCCGATCACGGTCGTCGGCAATCCGGTGCTGCACAAGGAGTGCCAGGACGTCACCGAGTTCGACGACAAGCTGGCCGCGCTGATCGACGACATGTTCGCCAGCCAGAAGGCGGCCGAGGGCGTGGGCCTGGCCGCCAACCAGATCGGCGTCGACCTGAAGGTCTTCGTCTACGACTGCCCGGACGACGACGGCGTCCGCCATGTGGGCGTGGTCTGCAACCCGGTGCTGGACGAGCTCCCGGCCGACCGCCGGGTGCTGGACGACTCCAACGAGGGCTGTCTGTCGGTGCCCACCGCCTACGCCGCGCTGGCCCGCCCCGACTACGCGGTGGTGCGCGGCCAGGACGCCCAGGGCAAGCCGATCGCGGTCCAGGGCACCGGCTACTTCGCGCGCTGCCTCCAGCACGAGACGGACCACCTCTATGGCCGTCTCTACATCGACCGCCTCTCCAAGCGCGACCGTAAGGACGCGCTGCGGCAGATGGCGGAGGGCACGCCGCGCTACGAGACGGTGCCCAACGACTGACGCCCGACAGGGCATACATACGGCGCGGCGCCCCCGGGAGATCCCAGGGGCGCCGCGCCGTATGCCGGGTTTGCATCAGAAGCGGCTCAGAAGTCGTCGTCGAAGGAGACCGAGCCCTCGACCGCCACCTGGTACGCGGAGGCGCGGCGCTCGAAGAAGTTGGTCAGCTCCTGGACGTTCTGAAGCTCCATGAAGGAGAACGGGTTCTCCGAGCCGTAGACCGGGGCGAAGCCCAGCCGGGCGAGCCGCTGGTCGGCGACGCACTCCAGATACTCGCGCATCGACTCGGTGTTCATACCCGGCAGCCCGTCGCCGCACAGGTCGCGGGCGAACTGGAGCTCGGCCTCGACGGCCTCCCGCAGCATGTCGGTGACCTGCTGCTGGAGTTCGTCGTCGAAGAGCTCGGGCTCCTCCTCGCGGACCGTGTCCACCACCTGGAACGCGAAGTTCATGTGCATGGTCTCGTCGCGGAACACCCAGTTGGTGCCCGTCGCCAGGCCGTGCAGCAGGCCGCGGGAGCGGAACCAGTAGACGTACGCGAAGGCGCCGTAGAAGAACAGGCCCTCGATGCACGCCGCGAAGCAGATCAGGTTGAGGAGGAAGCGGCGGCGCTCCTCCTTGGTCTCCAGCCGGTCGATCTTGTCGACCGAGTCGATCCAGCGGAAGCAGAACTCCGCCTTCTCCCTGATCGACGGGATGTTCTCCACCGCGGCGAACGCGGCGGCCCGGTCGTCCGGGTCGGGGAGGTAGGTGTCCAGCAGCGTCAGATAGAACTGGACGTGCACGGCCTCCTCGAACAGCTGCCGGGACAGATACAGCCGCGCCTCGGGCGAGTTGATGTGCTTGTAGAGGGTGAGCACCAGGTTGTTCGCCACGATCGAGTCACCGGTCGCGAAGAAGGCGACCAGGCGGCCGATCAGGTGCTGCTCGCCGGGGGAGAGCTTGGCGAGGTCGGCCACGTCCGAGTGGAGGTCGACCTCCTCCACGGTCCAGGTGTTCTTGATCGCGTCGCGGTAGCGGTCGTAGAAGTCCGGGTACCGCATCGGCCGCAGGGTCAGCTCGAACCCGGGGTCCAGGAGGTTCTTGACGCGTTCGGGGGCGGTGGTCACTGGCAGGCCTCGCAGGACTCGGGGTTCTCCAGGGAGCAGGCGATGACCTCGGGGTCGACGGGCGCCTGCTGAGTGGGGATGGGCACGGTGGCGGGGGCGGCCGCGCGGGCCGACTGGGCGATCCGGGTCGCCGGGCGCGAGCGCAGGTAGTACGTGGTCTTGATGCCGCGCTTCCAGGCGTACGCGTACATCGAGCTGAGCTTGCCGATGGTGGGCGAGGCCATGAAGAGGTTCAGCGACTGGCTCTGGTCGAGGTACGGGGTGCGGGCGGCGGCCATGTCGATCAGGGCGCGCTGCGGGATCTCCCACGCCGTCCGGTACAGCCGGCGTACGTCCTCGGGCACCCAGGAGAAGTCCTCGACCGAGCCGTTGGACTCGCGCAGCGCCTCACGGCTCTGGGCGTCCCACACGCCGAGCTTCTTCAGGTCGTTCACCAGGTAGGAGTTGACCTGGAGGAACTCACCACTGAGCGTCTCGCGCTTGAAGAGGTTGGAGACCTGCGGCTCGATGCACTCGTAGACGCCCGCGATCGAGGCGATGGTGGCGGTCGGCGCGATGGCCAGGAGGAGCGAGTTCCGCATCCCGGACTTGGCCATCCGCTCGCGCAGCGCTGCCCACCGCTCGGGCCAGGTCGCCACCGCGTCCGTGTAGTGGTCCGGGTGCAGCACACCGCGCGCGGTGCGGGTGGCGGACCAGGCCGGGTGCGGGCCGTGGCGCTCGGCGAGGGCGCAGGACGCCTCGTACGCCGCGAGCATGATGCGCTCGGAGATCTGGGTGGACAGCGCTTGCGCCTCGGGCGAGTCGAAGGGCAGCCGCAGCCGGAAGAAGACGTCCTGGAGGCCCATCAGGCCCAGGCCCACCGGGCGCCAGCGGGAGTTGGACGCCCCGGCCTCCTCGGTCGGGTAGAAGTTGATGTCCACCACGCGGTCGAGGAAGGTGACGGCGGTGCGGACGGTCGCGTCCAGCCGCTCCCAGTCCATTACTTCTTCCCCGGCGCCGCCGTCTTTGCCCAGGTGCGCGGCCAGGTTGACCGAGCCCAGATTGCACACGGCCGTCTCGCCGTCGTCCGTGACCTCCAGGATCTCGGTGCACAGGTTGGAGGAGTGCACGACCCGGCCGGGCTCGGCGGTCTGGTTGGCGGTGCGGTTGGCGGCGTCCTTGAAGGTCATCCAGCCGTTGCCGGTCTGCGCGAGGGTGCGCATCATCCGGGCGTACAGCTGGCGCGCCGGGACGGTCTTGACGGCCAGCCCGTCCGCCTCGGCCTTCCGGTACGCGGCGTCGAACTCCTCGCCCCACAGGTCGACCAGCGCGGGCGCGTCGACCGGCGAGAACAGCGACCAGTCGGCGTCGGCCTCCACCCGGCGCATGAACTCGTCCGGGATCCAGTGCGCGATGTTGAGGTTGTGGGTGCGGCGGGCCTCTTCGCCCGTGTTGTCCCGAAGCTCCAGGAACTCCTCGATGTCCGCGTGCCAGGTCTCCAGGTACACACAGGCCGCGCCCTTGCGCCGGCCGCCCTGGTTGACGGCGGCGACGGAGGCGTCGAGGGTGCGCAGGAACGGCACGATGCCGTTGGAGTGGCCGTTGGTGCCGCGGATCAGCGAACCGCGGGCGCGGATGCGCGAGTAGGACAGGCCGATGCCGCCCGCGTGCTTGGAGAGCCGCGCGACCTGGTGGTAGCGGTTGTAGATCGAGTCCAGCTCGTCCAGCGGCGAGTCCAGCAGATAGCAGGACGACATCTGCGGGTGGCGGGTGCCGGAGTTGAACAGCGTGGGGGAGCTGGGCAGGTAGGACAGTGTGCTGGTGAGCCGGTACAGCTCGGCGACGTCGTCCAGCGCCCGCTCCGAGTGGTCCTCGGCCAGCCCGCAGGCCACCCGCAGCAGGAAGTGCTGCGGGGTCTCGATCACCTGGCGGGTGATCGGGTGGCGGAGCAGATAGCGGCTGTGGAGGGTGCGCAGCCCGAAGTAGCCGAAGCGGTCGTCGGCGCCGTCGGCCAGCGCCCGCTCGACCAGCGCGTCCAGGCGGGCGGCGTGGGCGGTCACGAACTCGGCCGTGCCGTCCGCGATCAGGCCCTCGCGGTGGCCCACGGCCACCGAGGCGGAGAAGGAGACCGCGCCCTGCCCGGCCGCCTCCTCCGCGATGGCGAGGGTCAGCAGCCGCGCGGCGAGCTTCGAGTACTCGGGTTCTTCGGCGATCAGACCGGCCGCCGCCTCGGTCGCGAGGGTGCGCAACTCCGCCTCGTCCGAGCCGGGATGGCGGCCGCGCAGGGCGGCGGCCGCGACCTTGCCGGGGTCGGTGGCGGGCAGGTCGGCGGTGAGCTCCGTCAGGGTCCGCAGCAGGGCGGTCCCGGGCGCGTCGTCCGCTGCCTGAGTAGCCGCTGCCTCTGAAACCGGATCGGCTGGCGCGATGGTCACTGAAGTGTTCTCCCTCGCTCGGCTGGGGGCCGGGCGGGTGGTACGCGATGGGCGCGTGCGGGCATGCCGAAACCGCCAAGGGCATACCGCACAGCGTCCATCGGCCCAACCCGCGGGGCCCGGACGTATGAGACGGCTGTCGGCAGGTCCTCGGACTCGCGGGTACGCAAAAGCGTACGCGTACACCGTTGCGGGACAGTTCCGGATTCGCACCGGATTCCCCTGCGGCGACAGCGAGCATGAGCATACATCTTGTGGTGGCGAGCGCACGCGCCCCCACATGTTGTGTCGCGAGGTGGAGTGTTTCGTACGAATGTGCTATTCAGTGCCGGACTTGGCGCGGTCTTGGCGCGCGCTTGGCACAGGCCTGACGCAGGCCCGAGACAGGCCTGACGCGGGCCCTGGGGCGTGCCCCGAGGTGCCCCGAGGTGGCCCGGCAGAGGCCGGCAGGGGGCCGGTACGGCCCCGGCGCGGCCCCGGTGCGGGTCCGGCGCGGACGGTCGGGCGCGAGCCCGGCAGGGGCCCGGCAAGGGCCTGCGCCGGGCCCGGCGCGGCGCCGGGTCGCCTTTAAGCGGGCGCCGTTGCCCGCCACTCCGCGAGGGTACGGGCCAGCCTGGCCCGGTAGTCCGCGTAGCCGCGCTCGTATGCCTCGGCGCGCTCCGCGTCGGGTACGACAGTACGCGAATCGGCTCGCCATTGTGCCGCGTCCACCGGGTCGCCCAACGCGCGCCAGGCGACCGCGACCGCGCCGCGCGCCCCCACCTCGGGCTCGTCCGGGATCCGCACCGGCCGCCCCAGGACGTCCGCGAACAGCTGGGTCCAGGCGGCGGACCGGGTGCCGCCCCCGCAGGCCGCGAGCGTCGCGCTCAGCCCCGCGGCCTCCAGGCAGTGGCGTGCCGCGTACGCCACGGCCTCGCAGGCGGCCCGGACGGCGTCCGCGCGGGTCGTGGCCAGGGTCAGGCCGTCCAACCGGCCCCGCGCGGCGGGCTCCACGAACGGGGCGCGCTCGCCCGCGTCCGACAGGAAGGGCAGCGCGGTGACCCCGCGCGCCCCCGGCGGGCTGTCGGCGAGCAGCGTCTCCAGATCCGCGGTGGTCGCCCCGGTGAACTCCAGGACCCACTCCAGGGCCGCCGTGCCCACCATGGCGGGCATGCCGCGCAGCCAGCGGTCCCGGTCGGGCGTGCACAGCCACATGCCCGCCGGGTCGGCCGCCGGGTCGATCCGCGCGCTGTCGGTGAGGACCTGGCTGGCGAGCGTGGTGCCCACGATCAGCAGCCCGTCGCCCACCTCCGTCACGCCGCTGCCGATCGCGCAGGCCGGGAGGTCGTACGGGCCCGCCGTGACGGGCAGTCCGGCCGGCAGCCCGAGCAGCTCCGCGCCCGCGTCGTCGAGCCGCAGGACGGTGCCGGGCGCGGCGGGCGTCGGCAACAGCCGGGCGTATTCGGCGATTCCGCACGCTTCCAGGGCATCGGGGACGTATGCGCGTGTGGTCACGTCCAGGAAGGGCATGGACGCGTCCGAGGCGTCCACGCCGATGACGCCGGTGAGCCGCTGGGCCACCGCGTCCACGCAGTAGCCCGCGACCTCCGCGCGCGCCAGGGCCTGTGGCTCGTGGTCGGCCAGCCAGCGCAGCAGCGGCGCGTGGCAGCCGGGGAACACCCCGGAGCCGGTGAGCCGGTAGAGGTCGCGGATGGTGCCGTCCTCGCCCCAGCGGGCCACGGTGTCGTTCGCCCGGCCGTCCATCCAGGAGATCGGCGGGCGCACGGCGCGGCCCGCCGCGTCGCGCAGCCACAGCCCGTCGCCCTGCCCGGTGAGCGCGAGCGCCACCGGGGCCTCCCGGCCCTTCGCGGCCAGGGCGGCGGTCACCTCGCGGACCACCTCGGCGACCGTGCGCAGCACGTCCTCCAGGTCCTGCTCCACCCGCCCGCCGGGCAGGCGGTCGAGCCGGCTGGGACGGCTGGCGGCCGCCAGGGACCTGCCGTCCCGGCCGAAGGCCACGGCCTTGGTGACGGAGGTGCCGACGTCGACTCCGAGGACGATGCTCATGACGTGGGCCCTCCTTGGGGGCGTCGACTGCGCGGGTTTGTGCGGGGCTGTTGTGCGGGGGCCGGGCTGGGCCTGTCCGGCGGATCTTGCCGCCGGACACCTCCTAGCCCGTGGGCTGGTTCGCGGGGTGGGCGAGCTTTTCGCCGCGGGCGTAGCGGCCGACCTCGGCGGCGGTGATGGCGGCCGCGCGGTGCGCGGTCTGCCGGGTGGCGCCGGCGAGGTGCGGGGTGGTGACGACGTTGGGCGCGGAGTGCAGCGGCCAGTCGGCGGGCGGCGGTTCGAGGTCGTACACGTCGAGGGCGAGGGCGCCGAGCCGGCCGGAGCGCAGCGCCTCGGGCAGCGGGGCGTAGTCGAGCAGGCCGCCGCGCGCGGTGTTCACCAGCACCGCGCCGGGCCGCATCCGGGCGATCCGGTCGGCGTCGATGAGCCCCTGGGTCTCGGGGGTGAGCCGGGCGTGCAGGCTGACCACGGAGGAGCGGGCGAGGAGTTCGTCCAGCTCGACCGGGACGACGCCGTCCGCGCGGGCGGTCTCGGGGTCGGTGTACGGGTCGGCGATCAGCACCCGGGCGCCGAACGCGCGCAGCACGCGGGCGACGATCCGGCCGATGGCCCCGTAGCCGACCAGGCCGACGGTCGCGCCGTCCAGCTCGATGCCGCCCTCCTCGTACGCGTAGAAGTCCCCGCGCCAGCGGCCGGCGCGCAGCTCGGCGTCCGCCGTCGGGATGCGGCGCATCGCGGCGAGCATCATGCCGACCGCGAACTCGGCGGCGGCGGTGGCGTTGCGGCCGGGCGCGAAGCTGACGGCGACGCCGGCGCGGGTGGCGGCCGGCAGGTCGACGTTGACCGGGCCGCCGCGGGAGACCGCGACCATACGCAGCTCGGGGCGGGCGGCGAAGACCTCGGCGGTGAACGGCGCCATCTGCGTCACGCACACCTCGGCCCCGGCCAGCGCCTCGATCAGCTGCTCCTCGGTGCCGCTGGCCTCGATCACCCGGCTCGCCGGGCCGCCCACCGGGCCGAAGGGCTCGTGGGGCCACGGCAGCGTCAGCTCGGCGACGTCGACGTCGATGTCCTCGAGCCCCGGCTCGTCGCGGAGCGCGGCGATGATGAGGTCGGGGCGTACGAAGTGGTCTCCGGCGGCGAGGACACGCATGGGTGGCCTTTCTTCGGCGTTCCATCACAGAGGCGACGCTAGATTTAACATCGTTGACGTGACAAAGCAATGGCCCGCGCGTCGTGCGGGCCGAAGGGAGGAAGCGTCCTGTGACGGCTCGCCTACTGCTCGTCCGCCATGGAGAGACGGTGTGGCACGCGGAGAACCGGTATGCCGGGATCTCGGACGTGGCCCTGACGGAACGGGGATTCCGGCAGGCGGAAGCGCTCGCCCATTGGGTGAAGGGGCGCGAAGTAAACGTGGTGGCCTGCTCCCCGCTGAGCCGCGCCCGGCTCACCGCGCGCCCGGCCGCGGACGCGCTCGGGCTCGTCCCCGAGATCGTCGAGGACCTGCGCGAGGTCGACTTCGGCTGGGGCGAGGGCCGCACCATCGCCGAGATGGAGGCGGAGGACCCGGCGGCCGTACGGGCCTTCCGGGCGGACGCGGAAGCGGGCGCCTTCCCCGGCGCGGAACCGCCGGGCGCCGCGTCCGCCCGCGCCGCGTCCGCCCTGCGCGGGCTGGCCGCCGCGCACCCGGGCCGCACGGTGCTCGTCGTGGCGCACAACTCCCTGCTGCGGATGGCGCTGTGCGCGCTGCTGGGCATCCCGGTCGGCCGCTACCGGCAGGTCTTCCCGCGGCTGGACAACGCGGCGGTGAGCGAGATCGAGGTGGCAGGCGAGAGGACGGCGCTGCGCTCGCTGAACGTACCGACGGGCGCGGTGGCCACGAGCGCGGGGGCCACGGGGGCGGTGGCCACGAGCGCGGCGGCCACGGGGGCGGCGGCCACGAGCGCGGGGGCCACGGGGGCCGCGCCCGCCGGGGACGCGTACACCGGCCGTGGGGGAGAATCCGCCCCATGACCACGACCGGCGCGTCCGACGTCCCGCCCCGCTCCCAGGCCGCACGCAGACAGACCATCACCGAGTACGTGCTGGCGCACTCCACCGCCACCGCGGCCGAGCTCGCCGAGCTGGCCGGCGTCAGCCTCATGACCGTGCACCGGGACCTGGACGAGCTGGCCAGGCTCGGGGTGGTGCGCAAGTTCCGGGGCGGGGTCTCGGCGCTGCCGTCGTCGGTCTTCGAGTCCAGCCTGGACTACCGGATGGGCGTGAACCGGGCCGAGAAGGAGGCGGTGGCCGCGGCCGCCGCGGAGCTGGTCGAGCCCGGCATGTCGATCATGTTGGACGACTCCACGACCGCCCTCGCCCTGGCCCGGCTCCTCGTCGACGCCGCCCCGCTGACCGTGGTGACCAACGCCCGGCGCGTGGTGGAGGTGTTCGCGGGGGTGGAGCAGACCCGGCTGATCGGCCTGGGCGGGGAGTACTCGCACACCCACGACTCCTTCCTCGGCGTGCCCTGTGTGGCGGCGATCGAGGCGCTGTCGGTGGACATGGTGCTGGTCTCCACCTCGGCGGTGGACGCGCACACCACCTACCACCAGGAGCAGGACGTGGTGCTGGTGAAGCGGGCGATGCTCGCGGCCGGAAGCCGAAAAGTGCTCCTTATGGACGCGTCGAAGACCAGGCGCACCGCCCTGCACCGCCTCTGCCCGGTCGACGAGTTCGACCACCTGGTGGTGGACGGCGGAGTGGACGCGGCGCTGCTGGTGGAGCTGCGGGAGCGCACGGATGTGAGGGTGGCGGGGGCGCGCTCTTAACGTCTCCCGTGTTAACTTCACTTCGCACATGAGGCTGGTGGGCCTTGGGCGCGCCGGGGAGCCCCCAAGGCCCACCGTTGTACGGCCGCGCCGCGCGTCGAAGGAGCCGACCGCTATGAGCACAACGTCGCCCTCCCTGGAGGTCGTGGCAGGCATCGACATCGCCACGGCGGCGGTCCGGGTGGTGTGCGTCGACGCGCAGGGCCGGATCCGCGCGGAGACGCGCGAGCCGCTGCCGCCGCCCCGGCGCGGCGCGGGCGGGCGCAGCGAGCAGGACGCGCGGGCCTGGTGGCCCGCCGTCGCCGCCACGCTGCGGCGGGCGACCGCGGCGCTCCCGTCGGGCGGCCGGGAGGTGGTGGCCGTCGCCACGTCCGCGACCTCGGGCACGGTCGTCCTGGCCGACGGCGCGGGCGAACCGGTCGGCCCGGCCCTGATGTACGACGACCGCCGCGCGGCCGAACTCAACGCCCGCGCCCAGCGCGTCGGCGCCCCGCGCTGGCAGGCCCTCGGCCTCTCGGTCGGCCCGACGGCGGCCCTGGGCCGGATCGCCTGGCTGGCGGCGGAGGAGGAGGGCGACGACGGCAAGCTCCTCCACACCCCCGACCTGATCGGCCGGCGGCTCACCGGAGGCCCGGTGGCCACCGACTGGAGCCACGCCCTCAAGAGCGGCTACGACGCGCGCCTCGGCGAGTGGCCCGCCGAGGTCCTGGACGCGCTCGGCGTACCGCCCGGGTGGCTGCCGCCCGTGCAGCCGCCCGCCACCGAGGTGGGCACGGTGTGCGCGGCCGCGGCACACGAGACCGGGCTGCCGGTCGGCTGCTCCGTCCGCCTGGGGATGACGGACGGCTGCGCCGGACAGATCGCCACCGGGGCCGTCCGGCCCGGCCAGTTCGTGGGCGTCCTCGGCACCACGTACGTCCTCAAGGGCGTCACCCGCGAGCTGGTCCACGACCCGACCGGCGCGCTCTACAGCCACCGCCACCCCGACGGCTGGTGGCTGCCGGGCGGCGCCTCCAACACCGGCGGCGAGGCCCTCGCGCACGTCCCCGCCGACCGCCTCCCCGCCCTCGACCGCGCCGCGGCCGCCCGCGGCCCCGCCTCCGTGGTGACCTACCCCTTGCGCCGCGAGGGCGAGCGCTTCCCGTTCGTCAGCGGCGAGGCCTGCGGCTTCGTCCTCGGCACCCCGGCCGACGAGGCCGACCGCCACCGCGCCGAGCTGGAGGGCGTCGCCTTCCTGGAACGCCTCGCCATCGAGCGCGTACGGGAGCTGGGCGTACCCGTCGAGGGGCCGCTGTGGGCGGCGGGCGGCGGCAGCCGCAGCGCCCTGTGGACCCGCGTCCGCGCCACCGCCCTCGGCATGCCCCTGCGCGTCGCCGACCACGCCGAAACCGCCTTCGGCGCCGCGCTCCTCGCTGCCTCCGGCACCCTCCACCCCGACCTGGCCGCGAGCGCCGCCGCGATGGTCCGTACGGGCCGGGACATCGACCCGGACGAGACCGAGCGCGCCGCGCTCGACGAGTCGTACGCGGCCTTCACCGCCGCCCTGCGCGAACGCGGCTGGCCGGCGTAGTCCGGCCTCCTGCTGTAGTCCGGCCCTCGGAATCGCTCCCCGGGCTCCCCCGGTACCCACTGTCGAACGGAGTCAAGTCCGACCCCTTGACGGAGGCTTGGTCTATACCTAGCTTCTCCTCCGCCCCCACTTGTCATGTATGTGACTGGGATTCGGGTCCACAGACAGATGCCCCGGCATCTGCCGCCGAGAGGAGAACCCTCATGCGCGAGACCGCTCAGCGACCGACCCACCCGCGAAGCCCCCGCCGGCGAAGGATTCCCGCACTCACCGCCGCCGCCCTGTCCGCCGCCTGCCTGGCCGGTGCCCTCGTCGGCCCGGCCCAGGCCCAGGCCGCGAAGACGGCGTCCGCACCGCGCTCCGCCGACAAGGCCGCCGCGCCCGCCGCGTTCACCCACCCCGGAGTCCTGGTCGGCCGCTCCCAACTCGACTTCATCCGGGGCAAGGTGCAGGCCGGCTCGGCGCCCTGGAAGGGGGCGTACGACGCGATGATGGCGAGCAAGTACGGCTCGCTGTCGTACACGCCGAAGCCGCGCGCGGTGGTGGAGTGCGGCCCGTACTCCGACCCCAACTACGGGTGCACCGACGAGCGGCAGGACGCCATCGCCGCGTACACCCACGCGCTCGCCTGGTACGTCACCCGCGACGACCGCTACGCGAAGAAGGCGATCGAGATCATGGACGCCTGGTCGGCCACGATCAAAGACCACACCAACAGCAACGCGCCCCTACAGACCGGCTGGGCCGGATCCGTGTGGCCGCGCGCGGCGGAGATCATCCGCTACACCTACACCGGCTGGCCGAACGTCAGCCGCTTCGCGACCATGCTGCGCAACGTCTACCTCCCCAAGGTGATCAACGGCTCGAACAGCAACGGCAACTGGGAGCTGTCCATGATGGAGGCCGCCGTCGGCATCTCCGTCTTCCTCGACGACCGCGCGAGCTACGACAAGGCGGTCGCCCGCTATCTGAACCGGACCCAGGCCTACGTCTACCTGGAGTCGGACGGCGCCCTGCCCAAGACCGTGCCGGGCAGCGGGCTGGACACCAAGGACAAGATCGTCAAGTACTGGCAGGGCCAGTCCACGTTCGTCACCGGGCTGACCCAGGAGACCTGCCGGGACCTCACCCACACCGGCTACGGCATCTCCGCGATCTCCCACGTGGCGGAGACCTCCCGGATCCAGGGCGAGGACCTCTACCCGAAGGTCGGCGAACGCCTGCGCCAGGCGCTGGGCTTCCAGTCCAAGTACGATCTCGGCGCGTCCGTGCCGTCCTGGCTGTGCGGCGGGACGCTCAAGGACAAGCTGGGGCCGGTCACCGAGGTCGGGTTCAACGCCCTGCACAACCGCCTCGGCTACCCCATGGACAACACCCAGAAGCTCACCGAGCAACAGCGCCCGGCCGGCACCAACAATCTCTTCGTGGCCTGGGAGACCCTGACCCACGCCGACAACTCCGGCTGAGCCGACCGTGTCCCGCCGGTCAGCCGCCGAGGAGGAAGGCCAGCGCGTCGGCGGCGAACCGCCTGTCGGTGAACGTCGCGCCGTGGCCCCTGCCCGGGTAGCTGATCAGGCGGGCGCCGGGGATCCCCGCGACCGTCTGGCGGGCCAGCTCCAGCGGGTAGACCACATCCTTCTCCCCCTGGATCAGAAGCGTGGGGGCCTTGATGTCGTCCAGCCGCCCGCGCAGGTCGAAGCCGTCTTCGGCGCCCAGCATGGTGGCGGCGTCGGTATGGTCCTTCCGGCCGTCGGCCAGCCATCCCAGCGCCCTGACGAGGGTGCGGCCGACCGTCGACTCGGTCACCAACTCGGCCAGGGCCGGGCTCGGGCGCTCGCCCCGCCGCGCGCGGTCGATGTAGGCGCGCTGGGCGCGCCTGCCGATCGGCCCGAGCGTGCAGGCCGTACCGCCCAGGACCAGGCGGGCGACCAGTTCGGGGCGGTCGGCGGCGAGCTGGAGCGCCGCGGAGCCGCCGCTGGACAGGCCCAGGACGTTCACCGGGCCGGTGAAGGTGGCCTTGAGCGCGTGGGCGTAACAGTCGGCCAGCTCGGCCATCGTCGTGGTGGGCGGCAGCCCGGGCGGCCGGTTGAGGACATGGACGGTGAAGTGCTCGGTGTAGGGCCGGACCGTTCGCATCAGGTAACGGCGCGCCAGTCCGGTCGGGTTGGCCGCCTCGGGCGTGAAGAGCAGGACGATCAGCGGCGGCCCGGCACCGATCGACAGACAGGGCAGCCCGTTCATGACGGCGAGGCTCCCTCCGCCGTGTGCGAGGCGGCGATCAGGGCGGCGCCCAGCTGTACGGCGACGAGCTTGCGGAGCTCGACGGGCAGGCCGGGGGAGTCCGCCTCGGCCTGGCCGTACCACTGGTCGAAACGCTCGGTGAGGGCGCGGTGCTGCTCGCGGATCGCCGGTGTCAGGTTTCCGGCGGCGAGTTCGGCGTCGAGCATGCGCAGGAACACGCCGAGGAGGCGAAGGCGCAGTAGGTGTGTGGTCTGGTGGCTGCTGAACTCCTCGGCGACGGTGGCCGGGCGGCCGAGGCCGGGGCCAGGGCCGGGCCGGGATTCCTCCAGTTCGGCCATCCTGCGGAAGGTCTCCAGCGTGCTCTCGGTCGAGCGGCGGAACGGCGAGGGTACGGTCAGGTCGTCGGAGACGGCCCGCATCGCCGCCTTCAGCGTCTCGATCAGCTCGCGCCGCGCCACCGCCGCCTCGGCGACGACCTCGCCGTACGGCCGGTCGGTGGCGCTTCGGTCGGATACGCGGTCGTCGGCCCAGTACGGCACCTCGGCCACGAGGTGGAGCGCGCCGAACCTGGCCGCGTAGTCAGCGCTGCTGCCGCCCGCGCCGAAGGCGGCGCCGACGTGGGCCCCGGACGGAGTCAGGTAGACGGCGGGGGCGATCGGCTTGGCGCCGGGCAGTTCCGGTTCGCCGTGGTGCAGCGGGAGGCCTTCCTCGCCTGGCAGTTCGGCCAGCCGCTCGGCGAGCGTCGGGTTGTCGCGGTTGAGGTAGAAGAACGCGCCGTGGTACTCGCCGTTGTGAAGGGAGTAGACCAGCGACGGCCTCACCTCGTCCATGAGCCGCATCAGCGCCGCCGTCTCCGGCAGCGTGCGGTCGAAGCGGTAGTCGCCTTCGGCCAGCGGAAACGTCCACTCGACCTGTTCGGACAGGTCGGGGCGGAAGAAGTGCCGGACGTAGCCGCGCCGGTCGCCCGGCCTGCTGTACCAGGGCTCGTTGAGCCTGGCGCCGTCCGGGTCCGCGCACGGGACGAAGTGCCAGCGGTGGCCGAGCTCCGCCCGCAGCTCGGGGTCCTCGCACAGCAGCTTGATCAACGCGCTGACGGTGAGGCCGCCGACCGGCTCGTTGGGGTGCGGTCCGCCGATGACCACCGCGTCCGCCGGTCCGTCGCCGACGGTCAGCGCGCGCAGCGGTTCGCCCAGGCGCGAGGTGCCGATGCGGCGCAGTCGCACCAGGTCGGGGTGGGTGGCGGCTAACGCATCCAGCTCGGCGTGCATGGCGTCGACGGACGGGAACGCGGTGGAGCCGGGGACCCGGCTCAGATACTCCCCTGTATTCATAATGGAGTTACCGTAATAATGAGATTATGAGAATGACAAGGGTGGAGGCCAAGCAGCGCAACCGGCGGGCCCTCCTCGACGCCGCGCGCGGCATCGTCGCCAGAGACGGCCACCGGGCCAGGCTCGAAGAGATCGCCGAGCGGGCCGAGTTGACCACCGGAGCGATCTACTCCCTCTTCGGCAGCAAGAACGGCCTGCTGATCGCGCTCGTCGCGGACCACCTCGGCCCGCACGACGAGGGCTTGGAGCGGCTCCTCCCCGCCGAGCTCGCGCTCGTCGACGCGGTCGACGCCTTCGCCCGCCACTACCGCCGCCTGTGCGACGACCCCGACGCGCTGCGCCATCTCTCGTTCGAGATCAGCTTGCAGGACCTGGCCCTGCGCGACCCCGAGTTGCAGCCCAGGCTCGCCGCGTCCGTCCGCGCCCACGAGGAGCGACTGGCCGGGCTCTTCACCGGCCGGTCCCATGACGGCTCCGCCGTGACGCCGCCCCAGGCACAACGCCTGGCCACCGCGGTCAGGGGGCTCCTGGTCGGCCTCAGCCAGGGAGTCATCCTCGGCCGGATCGACGCGGCCCCCGAGGACTACTTCGCCGACACCGCCCGCGCCCTGGTCACCCCGGACGTGCTCGGCCCGCCATGACACCGTCATGGGTGCGGTTGTGGTGAGTATGGGACAGCGACACGCCGTCGCGACGGCGTGTCGCTGTCCCATACTCACCACAAACCGAGGCCTCGGTGTCAGGCCGTGAAGAAGTCCGCCAGAGCGCGCGCTACTGCGGCGGCGTCGTTCTCCATGGGAATGTGGTCGGCCCCCGCGACCCGGACCAACCCGGTGTGCGGCATCTCGGCGGCGAACCGCCGGCAGGCCACGGAAGCCCCTGCCCGGCTACAGCTCAACGGTGAACGCCCACAGCGTGATCCCCGGTATCGGCTCCCAGTCCCGCTCCGGGGCCCGTACGAACCCCAGCCGCCCGTACAGCCGGTGCGCGGTGGTCATCTTCTGCTGGCTACAGATCACGATCCGTTCGAGGCCCAGCTCCAGCCCCCGCTCCAGGCACGCCCGCACCAGCGCCTCCGCCGCTCCCCGCCGCCGTGCCTCCGGCCGCACGGCCAGCATCCGGAACTCGCCCTCGCCCGGGCGGGCCAGATCCGTGTACGCCCCGCCGTGCCCGGTGAAGGCCACCGCCCCCAGCACCTCGTCGCTCCCCGCGTCGGCCGCGACCAGGACCTCCGCATGCTCGGCCCGCCGCCGGACGTCGCGCAGCTCGCCCTGATACCAGCCGCTTTCGTCGAATTCCAGCAGCCCGTCCGCGAGGTACGCCCGCGCGGTGAACTCGCCGATTTCGTCGAGCTCCTCGTCCCGCGCCCGCCTGATCATGATGTCCATACCAGGCAGTGTGGCGCACTCGGCCTCAGGCGCCGTCCCGGAGCCGGTCGCGCTGGATCTGGTGGGCGAGGGCGCGGCGTACGGAGGCCGATGCGGTGGTGGTGGCCCCCGAGGGGAGGTCGAGGGCGCGGCTGATCTCGTCGTACGCGGCCCGATAGCCGCTGGGCAGCTCCGGCTGATGCGTCCGCAGGTCCTCTTCGACCAGGCGCCTCAGCTCGTCGACATTCTCGGGCGTGAAGCGCTTCCTGCCCCGGGCGATGGCGTTCACGTAGCGGGTGCAGCGGGCGGTGTCGTAGAAGGTCTCGGAGATCTCCTCGGCGAGGCCCCATAGGCGTCCTTCGAGCCATGAGATGTCGCGCTGGTCCAGGGAGAGCGTCACCGGGGGCGGTGGGTCCCCCGCCCTGTACTTCGCGACCTGCTTGGACACGGCGGGCTGGCTCATGTCGGTGAGCCGGGCGATCCTGTCCTGGGTCCAGCCGAAGCCGACCAGCACTTTGATCATCTCGGCGCGCAGCTTCCGCATCTCCTCGCCCGCGCGGATGACCTCGTTCATGGCGGCGAGCATCCGCCCGGCCTGTTCCTCGGTCAGCGCCTCGGGGATCCGGTCCGTGCTCTCCTCACCTGCCACACCACGGTTATACACCCGGGAGCGGGTGCGGGTGCGCCATCACCATAACCGGGTTGTATAACTCGGTTATGGCATGGCAGGGTGCGACCCATGCCCACCTTCTCCGCACCTGACGGAACCGAACTCGCCTACCGCGTACACGGAGACGGCGACCCGGTCGTCTGCATCCCCGGGGGTCCCACGGACGCCGGCTACCTCGGCGATCTCGGCGGCCTGTCCGCGCACCGCCGGCTGATCGTTCTCGACCTTCGCGGCACCGGCCGGTCCGCGATCCCCGAGGACGTCTCCTCGTACCGCTGCGACCGACTGGTCGACGACGTCGAGGCGCTGCGCGCACACCTCGGGCTCGCCAGGATGGACGTGCTCGCGCACTCCGCGGGCGTGAACATCGCGGCGCAATACGCGGCCCGACACCCGAAGCGCCTCGGCAGGCTCGCCCTGATCGGCCCCAGCACCCGAGCCGTCGGCATAGCGATCACCGGGGAGACGCGGCGCGAGCTCGCGCGGCTGCGGAAGGACGAGCCGTGGTTCCCGGCGGCGTTCACGGCCCTGGAGGCGATCACCGAGGGCAGGGGCGGCGATGGGGACGCCATCGCCCCCTTCTTCTGGGGCCGGTGGGACGCCGCGGCGCGGAAGCACCATGCGGCCGCCCGGCCGAGCAACAAGGAAGCCGTCGCCCTTTTCGGGGCCGAGGGCGCCTTCGACCCGGAGGCCACTCGCGCGGCGCTCGCGGCCTGCGAGGCCCCCGTCCTGCTGCTCGCCGGTGAGTACGACCTGAACAGCCCTCCCGAGTCGGTGGCCGAGTTCGCGGAGCTGTTCCCCGACGCCACGCTCGTCGTGCAGCCGGGGGCGGGGCACTATCCCTGGCTGGACGACGCGGACCGGTTCACCGCGACCACCGCGGCGTTCCTGGGCTGAGGACGGAGGCCCCGCCTACGACCGGGGCTCCGGTTCGGCGGGGGTGGAGGTCCGGCGCTTCGTCGGCTGGTCCAGCGGCGTGGTCGGCCGCACCGGTGCGCGGGTGGGGTCGGCCCGGCCGCTCGGGGTGGCGGTGGTGCCGGGGGTGTTGCTCTGGGGCCGCTGGGTGGGGCGGGGGGTGACGCGTTCGGGCGACGACGACGGGGTGGGGGTCGCCGACGGGGCCGGGGACGCGGTACGGCCGCTCGCCGGCGGGGCCAGGGGGACCGACGGGGGCGCGGGCGACTCGCGCGTCGCCAGGTGGAGCGGCAGCGCGACCAGGGCCGCGACGGCACAGGACACGCCGACCCCGGCCGCCGTGCGGAGCACCCGACGGCGGGTCGCGGTGCGGCGGATCGCCTCGTATCGGCCGGGGGGCGGGGCGAGGCGGTCGGAGGCGGGCCGGAGGATCACCGCGAGAGGGTCGTCGGGCTCGAACTCCGGGCCGTCGTCAAGGCGTGTGGTCAAGGCTTCTCCTCAGGTGGGCGCGGAGCAGTTCGCGGGCCGCGTGGAGGTCGGCCTTGACGGTTCCTTCCTTGCGCCCGGTCAGTACGGACACGTCCCGGACCGGCATGTCAGCGTAGTAGTGCAGCAGGATCGGGACACGCAGCCGTTCCGGCAGCGACTGCACGAGCAGCCGCACCGACGGGTCGCCCTGTTCGGCGTGGGGGCGGACGGCGGCTTCGGCGGTGACCCGGCGCAGGGCCCTGCGCTCGCGCTCCAGCTTGCGCCAGTGATCCCGGACGAGGTTTGCCGCGGTGACATAGAGGAAGCCGCGGGGTTCCTCCACGGACGTCCACCGGGCCCAGAGCCGGGTGAACGCCTCCGAGGCGATCTCGTGCGCCGTCTCGTCGTCGTCGACGAGCCTGCGGCACCAGCCGGCGAGGCGCGGGTAGAAGGCGGCGAACAGCTCGGACGCCGCCTTGTCACGGGACCGTTTCAACGCTCTCCATGGCCGTGATGGCACTCGTAGGGGAGGATCCCGGGCCCGGCGGCGTACGTTCCGCGGGCCCGGGATCCGGTGGGGGGTGGGTCAGGGGCTGGTGGGGCTCAGAGCGGCGAAGACGATCACGTTGTCGCGGTACACACTGCCGCTACGAGGGCCACCACATGTGATCAGCCGCAGTTCCGGGCGGTCCACGTTCCCGTAGACGTCGTCCGCCGGGAAGTCCGCCTTGGCGACCGTCCGTACGCTGCTGACGGCGAACACCGCCGCGGTGCCGTTCTCCAGGCGCGCCTCGATCCGGTCGCCCCGGTGCAGCCGCGACAGGTGACGGAAGACCCCATCCCCGTAGGCGCCGACCGTGACATGGCCGAGGATGACCGACGGGCCGACCTGCCCCGGTGTCGGCGAGTCCCGGTACCAGCCCGCCCGGTCGTGCGCCGTGATCGGGGGCACCTGCACGGTGCCGTCCGCCGCCAAACCCAGCCGCATGACCGGGGTGTCCACCCCGATGGCCGGGATCCGCAGCCTGACCGGGGCCGAACGCGCAAGGGCGCGCGCCCTCTTCACGGGGGTCGAGGACGGCGGGGGCGTGCTCTCGCGGTGCCCGGCCGTGGTCTGCCGGGTCCGCGGGGCCTGGTTGCCGCCACCACAGCCCACGAGCAGCGAAGCCATCGCCGCGGTGGCGAACGCGCGCCTGGAGACGGGGGTCATGCCCCGGTGGCCCGCCGGCGGCGTACGACGAAGACGGCCGCGCCACCAGCGGCCAGCAGCGCGGCGGCGCCCCCGCCGATCAGCGCGCCCTCGGCCCCGGACCCCGAGGACTCCTCCGCCACCCCGGTGTTCGGCGCGCCCTTCGGCACCGCGCGGACCTGGGGTTCGGCCCGCTTCTGGGCCGATTCGTCGCGGGGGGTCGGGACGGCGGTGGCGGGGGACTTGGACGGTTCGATGCTCGGAGCCTGGTCGGCGGGGGCCGGCGTCTTGGTCGGTTCGGCGCTGACGGTGGGCTTGGGAACCGGGGTCGCCTCGTCGGCGAACGCGGGCCCGGTGCTCGCCAGCACAGCGGTGCACGCGAGTGCCACGGCACTGAGGACAGTTCGGCGCATCTGATCGCTCTCTCTCGTCGGTCCGCCTGGCCGGTACCCGGCGGGCTGGGTTACGGATCGAGCGGAGAGACGAGGCAGCGGCGGCGCGGGTTGTAAAGAGATGGCAAAGCCGTCAGGGCTTGTTCAGGTAGGTGAGCACGGCGAGGACGCGGCGGTTGCTGCTGTCGTCGTCGGTGATGCCGAGTTTGCCGAACATGGAGGTGGTGTACTTGCTGATGGCGCTGTCGCTGAGGAACAGCCGCCGGCCGATGGCCTGGTTGGACAGTCCTTCGGCCATGAGGCCGAGCACGGAGTATTCGCGTTCGGTGAGCCCTCCGAGCCGTCGGTTCGAGGCCCCGCTGGACAGCAGTTTGGCGATGACGGCCGGGTCCATGGCGGTACCGCCGGCGGCGACGCGCTCCAGGGCGTCGATGAACTGATCGGCGTCGAAGACGCTCTCCTTGAGGAAGTAGCCGATGCCACCGGCGCCGTCGGCCAGCAGCTCGCGGGCGTACAGCTGCTCGACGTACTGGGAGAGGATGAGGACCGGCAGTCCGGGCAGTTCGCGGCGGGCGGCGAGAGCCGCCCGCAGGCCCTCGTCCGACTGGCTCGGCGGCATGCGGACGTCGACAACGGCGACATCCGGCCGCCATGTCAGCAGCGCGTCGAGCGTCTCGGGTCCGGTGGCCGCCGTCGCCACCACCTCGTGTCCGCACGCCTCGATGAGGCGGACCATCCCGTCACGCAGCAGGTAGAGATCTTCGGCTACAACGATTCGCACGGCACCATCATCCTCGCGCGGGTCGGGCCGCCCGCCGGGCTGGTGACCTCCAGGGTGCCGTCGAAGACCGCGAGACGGCGGCGCAGCCCCGCGAGCCCTCCGTCGGTCCGCACGCGGGCCCCGCCCCGGCCGTTGTCCTCGACATCGATGACGATGGCGGTGTCGTCCCGGGCGATGGAGATCCGCGCCCGGGTCGCATGGGCGTGCTTGACCGCGTTGGTCAGCAGTTCGGTGGTTCCGAAGTACAGGGCGGACTCGATCGGCGGGTCCAGGCTGAGCCGAACGTCGGCGCTGACCGCCGCTTCGAGCGGGCTGTCCAGGACGAGGGCGCGCACGGCATCGACGAGCCCCCGGTCGTTCAGCACCGGCGGGTTGATTCCCTGGACCAGGTCGCGGAGTTCGGTCAGCGATGTGGCGGCGCCGACCCGCGCTTCCCTCATCAGTGCCCTGGCCTGGTCGGGGTCGGTCTCCATCAGCTTCTCCGCGGTCGCCAGGGAGAGCCCGAGCGCGACGAGGCGTGCCTGCGCCCCGTCGTGCAGGTCGCGTTCGATCCGGCGGATCTCGGCGGCCTGCGCGACCGTCGTGTCCGCGCGCTGGGCGGTCAGCTCGTCCACCCGGTCCGCCAGCGCCATCGCGGGCGACGGGCCCAGGAAGCGGACGGCCACCGGTTCGACGGGCCGCCAGGCGTACGGGGCCCCGGCGAGGGCCACGACCAGGCCGAGCGCCCCGACGACGCGCCCGGCGGGCCCCGACTCGCCCTGGCCGAGCGAACCGAGCCCGAGGACCGCCGCGGCCACCCCGGCCGGCGGAAGGGACGCCACCAGGCCCGCGGTGAGCGGCGCGATCGCCGTGAACCGCAGGTCGCGCCAGTTGGCGGGGTCCTTCCACCGGACCCGCCACCTCTGGTCCAGGAGGGCGTCGCGCTTGGTGCGCTCGTACCCGAAGCCGTTCCACCAGTACCCGGTGGACATCCGCGTCACCGGCCCGGCCTGCCGGTATCCGTCGGGGACGACGGTGGCGGTCCACCGCGCGACGAGATGGCGGACCATCCGGCACACCGGGCGGGCCAGGCCGAGCGTGCCCACGCACACCAGCACCAGCGGCGCGACCCACGACCACGGGTTGCCCGCCCCCCACCAGATCCCCAGTGTCACGGCGGCCCCCCACACCGCCGGGACCAGCATGCTGACGACCACCACGACACACCCCCGCACAAACCCCACGCAGGCGTCAGTCGCCCACGACACCACCTGTCGCATGACCCTTCCGTCTCCTTCAACACGGTGCGCCGACCTGGCCGGTACGGCTCGCTGCTGCCACTGTGCACCGCACGGAGCCGGACGCCCGCCGGATCGGCCGCGAAGTGGGTCTGGCCCCACCCGGCTGTGGGTCCAGGCGCATACCGCCTCGGCCAAGCGCTTCGTAGCGTCGGTGAGCATGGACACCAACACGCACACCACGACCGAGGCGGCACTCCTCGACAACCCCCGCGCCCAAGGGGCTCTCGACACGGCGAAGAGCAGCATCAAGGTTTACGGCGCGCTCAGCGCCGTCGCCCTCCTGGCGGTCGTCGTGGTGTCGAGCAGCGGGCACATGGTGAACACGTTCATGTGGGTCCGGGCAGTCCTGCTGCCGGTCGTCACCGCGCTGATCTACCGGATGGCCATCTCCGCTTCCCGGGGATCCCGACGGGCCTTCGAGCGCGTGAGCACCCTCGCCGTCATCATGCCGATCGCGATCATCGGCGTCGACCTGATCCCGGGTGTCTGCCCGCCGTGGTACGTCGTGACGCAGGTCGTCTGCATGCTGCCCATCATCCGCGTCGCCTTCCTCACCCGCGGCTCCGCACTGCGCGCCGCCTTCCCCAAGGGGCGCTGAGCTACCGGTCGGTCAGTTCGGCGGGGTCCTCGGCACCGTCGCTGCGGCTCCACCGGCGCAGCACGGCGTCGAAGTCAGCTGTACGCGGCCTGAGGGTTTTAGGGTCGATGCTCATGTCCTGCGGAGGTGGTCGAGGTGGCCTGCCTTGGCGCTGCGTATGAGGGCGCGGAGGGCGGCGGGGGTGGTGGTGAGGATGGTGTCGGGCTCGTCGCTCTCGCGGAGCCGGACGGTGGCGTCGTCGGTCGAGGAGACGTAGAGGCAGGCGTTGCCTTCGGCGCTGTACGAGGACTTTTGCCAATTGCGAGAGGACAACTCATTCACCTTCCAGGGTGCGGATGATGTTCCGGATGAGGTCACGCGACTCGTGCTCCGTGAGGGCGACCGCCTCCATACGGTCCAGCACGACGCGGTACTTTTCCAACTGCGCTGCGGCGTCGAGTAGTTCGGAGCCATATTCCGCATCAAGCTGCACCGTGTCCAGCTGTGGGACAGGCCCGGTGGCGTAGCAGACGGACTGTCCCGAGCCCGGGAACGATCCGGCCTCGAAGGGGATCACCAGCACCCTGATGTGCTTGCGCTCGCTCATGTCGAGGATGTGCCGCAGCTGCCCTCGCGCGGTTTCCGGGCCACCGAAACGCATGCGCAAAGCAGCTTCGTGGACGATCGTCGTATATGGCGTGGGGTTGTCGCGATACAGAATCGCCTGGCGTTTGATGCGGTGCGAGACACGGTGTTCCACGTCGGGAGGAGGCAGCTGTGGCACAGCCTGCCGGAAGATCTCCCGAGCATGCTCGGGGGTCTGCAGCAGGCCAGGGATGTGGGCGATGGAAAACCCCTGGTCATACTCCCTCCGCCTGCCTCACGACCCCCGTGCCGCCGCCATCGCCCGAACCACCCTGCGGGCCGTACTCGCCTGGCACGGTATGCGAGAACTGACGGACCCAGCGGAGCTCGTGACGTCGGAAATGGTGGCCAACGCCTACCGTCACACCACCGGCCCGGCGGAAATGCGCATCCGCGCCGTCGAAGAGGGCCGCCTCCGCGTCAGCATCTGGGACACCAACCCCGACATCCCGCCGCCCTTCGACAAGCCCCCGGCCCTCTTCGGCCGCTCGGCCGCCCTCGCCGAAGCCGCCGCGAACACCGAGGCCACGTACGGGCGCGGGCTGCTCATCGTGCGGATCTGTGCGGACAACTGGGGCGGCTACGCCCTCGCCGACGAACTGTTCGGGGTCAGCGGCAAGCTGCTCTGGTTCGAGCTCGCGCCGACACCCTGTGATGCCTTCGACATCGCGGCCTGAGGCGGCCCACGGCGCAGGCGAGTCAGCCGACCACGAACGTGGCGCCGGGTGCGGCGTAGTCGACCGGACCGGGGAAACGGGCCGAGGCCCGGGCCACGGCCTGCTGCGGGGTGAGGAAGCGGCCGACATGCGTGACGATCAACCGTCCCGCCCCGGCCGCGCGGGCGGTGTCGCCGGTGTCCTCGGGCGTGTGGTGGACCTGTTCCCCCGTGCTCGGCCGCTCCGCGCTCTCCGCCTCGCACAGCAGCACATCGCACCCCTCGGCCAGGCTGGTGAGGCCGGCACACGGGGCGGTGTCCCCGGAGTAGACCAAGGACCGGCCCTCGGCCTCGGCGCGCAGGGCGAAGGCGGGGATGCCGTGCGCCACCGCGCGGCTGGTGAGGGTGAGCGCGCCGACGCGCGCCTGGTGGCCGTCGTGCAGTTCGTCGATGGCGAAGGCGGACTCGACCGGGCTGCGCTCGGAGGTGTTGGTGAGGAAGTGCGCGAGCCGGTCGGCGATGCCCGGCGGGCCGTAGAGGGGGATGGGCGCGGCGAGCCGGATGTCCGCGAAGAGCGCGCCGTAGTAGGCGGTGAGCAGGTCCGCGCTGTGGTCGGCGTGCAGATGTGAGATCCAGATCGCGTCCAGCTCGTCGAGCCGGACATAGCGTTGCAGCGGGCCGAGTGTCCCGGTGCCCGCGTCCACCCAGACGCGGGTGTCGCCACTGGACACGAGGTAACCGGAGCAGGGGTTGTCGACGCTCGGGTACGGCGTGGCGCAACCGAGGACGGTGAGGCGCAGGCCCTGGGAGCTGTTCATGTCTTCTGTGCGCATACGTTCCCTCTCGGACGTCCTCTGCCGGTCCTTCAGACGGCAGCGGCGCCAGGCGTCGCCCTCCGTGGACGCATCATCAACGAAGTGGGTACTTCCGGTCAAAGACGTCCCGACGGCCGCATGACACTCTGAAAGCGATTGACGCTGCTGGGATATCCCTCGGGATTTCGAGCATCTCAGCCGCGGAAAACTTACCCCCGGGAAATCCACACGCAGACAACGAGGGGACACGTATGTCCATTTCCCCAGGAGCCACCATACGAGTTGCCGTGGCCACTGCCGCGCTCGCGGCGCTCGGCTTCACCGCTCCGCAGGCATCCGCCGCCGAGACGGCCTCCGTCGTCGATTTGGTCGCGCCCCAGGCGGACGAAGAGACCCGAAGGATAGCCGCTGAGGACCCGCAGGCGGTCCAGGCTGCGGCCACGCTGTGCGGCTCGGGCTATGAGCTCTCCGACGCCGATCAGCTTCCCGAAACGGACTGGAGACTGGGAACGCTCTTTCTCTACTTGAAAGCCGGCGCGGGGAGTTCGTGGCGCGGGTGCCAAATCTTCGACAACAACACCGGCAGCACGAAATACATGAAGCTCAAGGTGTGTGACAACAAGACCGACAATCCTCCCTGCGACACGGACGAAGGAAACTTCAGCCAGTACGCGGGCCCGGTGTACACGGGCACTCAATGGAAATACCCGCAGTGCGCCAGGGTCACCGCGATCATGAAGAACTCCCAGAGCTCCGGCACGGCCCTCATCGACGCCGTGAGGGTGGCGGGTTCGTGTAACTGACGGGCAATCCCCGGCAGCGTCCTCCGGTCGCACCGGCGCCGGAGGGCGGTGTCGAGCTTTTTCGCCCGGAAAGGGGCAGGGATGAAACACCGGCACGGATTACGTACCACTCCGCTCTGGGGGACGGGAGCACTGGCCGTCGCGCTGGCCGCCGGTCTGCTTCAGGCACCGGCGGTGCGAGCCGACGAGGCGTCGTCGTCCTCAGTCCACGAGGCCGACAAGCAGGTCCCGGGACAGTCGCTTGCCGACGCGGTCGAGCCCGATGAGCGCGCCGCCGTCCTGGGTGAGGGTTACCGAACATCCGGTGACCGGGCGTGGACCACGTCCGGGGACGCCACCGGCTTCCACGTTCTGGTGGCGGAGGCCAAGGGCGGCTACCGCTGGAAGACCGCCGCCACGCTCTCCGAGCCCGGATTCGACACCGACGCCTGGATCGGAAACGCCTGCGTGACGGAATCCGGCACCCGCGCGGTCGTCGCCTATGCGCCGCGCACCTTCACCAACAAGCCCGAGTTGATGAGCAGGGGCGCGTTCACCGCTGTCGTCGACCTCGGCAGCGGGAAGGTCACCAAGCTGCCGGTGCAGTCGTCGCTGGCGTACTTCTCGCCGGGCTGTGGTCATGGCGAGCGGGCGGTGCTGTCCCAGCTCACCGATGACGGCATGGCCGAGAACGCCACCCGTCTGATCACCGTCGACGCCGCGGCGGGCAGGGCCCTCAAGCCGCTGGAGGCCAAGGGGCAGATCACCTCCGCCATCCCCTACGACAAGGACGAGATCGTCGCCGCGGACGGAACCCGTCTGGTGAAGATCGACAAGCGGGGGAAGCGGACGAAGATCGCCGACACCGCCGGCATACCGTTCCAGATCACCAAGGACGCCGCCGACGGCATCAGCTACCTGGACCGGGCCGGTCGCGAGGCGAAGACGGGAAAGACCTTCGGACACGTCCGACATGTGGCCGCCGGGGCCATCGATGCGGCCGGCCGCGGCGGGACGGAGCCCGAGCCGAGACTGGTGGCCTCCGGTGAGCTGACCGCGCTGGATCTCACCGGTTCCGCCTCCGGAGAGGTGTTCGTCACCGGGAAGGCCACCAGCCGGGGCAAGGCTCCCGTACATGTGCACAATCCCGGTGGCCTTCTCAAGGAGACAAAGGTCAGCACGCGCGGCCGCGCGGCCGTGGCATCCCGATGGGCGGCCGGTAAGGGCTCCCGTATCCGCTCCGAAGAAGCCCTGACCGAACGTACCGTCACCATCGACATCACGGTTCCGGGCACGGGGAAGGAAGTGCGGCTCGGTTCGGTGCCCGGCGCCTCGCCCGTGGCCGAACGGTGGATGTCGCTGGGACGGCGAACCTCTCCCGCTCTGGCCGTCCCGCAAGGCGTCAAGGCCGCCGCCGACCCCCACGACCCGGTCGAGTCGGAGCGGACCTGCTCGGTGCCGCGCGGTGACGTCCGCAAGCAGGCCTTCCAGCCGACGCCGCGGCAGGTCGAGTGGGCCGTCGACCAGGCTGTGATCAACGGCCTGGACAAGTGGATCAGCCGCCCGGCGAACTGGAAGAACACCGGGATGGCCGCCTACCGGCCGCAGGCTCTGTTCCCGCTGCGGGTGCTGTCCGGTGACCCCAACGGCAAGGTGGACCGCGACGAGGAACAGTGGCACATCCCGGCGCAGATCCTGCTCGGCATCACCGCGCAGGAGTCCAACATGTGGCAGGCCACCCGCTTCGCCGTGCCGGGTGTCACGTCCAACCCGCTGATCGGGAACTACTACGGCATCGCGTACGGCTCCGACGGCACCGAGGTCGACCCGTGGCGCGTCGACTGGGCGGAGGCGGACTGCGGCTACGGCATCACCCAGGTCACCGACGGCATGCGGCTGCCGGGCCACGGCCAGCCGACCCTCAGCGAGACCCAGCAGGAGGCCGTCGCCCTGGACTACACCGCGAACATCGCCGCGGGCGCGGACATCCTGGCCGAGAAGTGGAACCAGACCCGCGGCGCCGGCCTGATCATCGCGGAGGGCAGCCCGAGGTATCTGGAGAGCTGGTTCTTCGCCCTGTGGGCCTACAATTCCGGCTTCTACCCGCAGGCGGACGCCGGTGAGAACAAGGGCAAGTGGGGTGTGGGCTGGACCAACAACCCCGCGAATCCCCTGTGGAAGGCCAACCGGCTCCCGTTCCTGGAAGGCGAGAGCGGCGGTGACGACTACTCACACGCGGCGCATCCCCAGGACTGGCCCTACCAGGAGAAGGTCCTCGGCTGGGCCGCCCGGCCGATCTCCGCGCTGTTCAAGCCCGGTGACATGCAGCCCGGCTACCGCGCGGCGTGGTGGAGCCTGCCTGCGGACCGCTCCACGGTCAAACCCCCGGTGGACCTGTTCTGCGATGCCTCGAACGAGTGTGACCCGAGCCTGATCGGGCCCGAGGACGCGAACGAACCGGGCCTCGGGGCCTGTGAGCGCGAGGATCTGTACTGCTGGTGGAACAAACCCGCCCGGTGGAAACTGTGCTCCAGCGCGGCCTGTGGCAACGCGATTCACCGGTTCAACAACAGCGACTACCCGGAACAGCCCGACGAGAACTCCTACCCGCCACGCTGCATCAGCGGCCTGCCGACCGGCTCGCTGATCGTGGACGACCTGCCGAACGGCGCCGCCTACGCGGGATCGGCACCACGGCAATGCTCGGGAATCGCCTCGCGCGGCACATTCGAGTTCACCTTCGCCAACGACGGGGGGCAGTATCCCGGCAAGATCGACACCCATCAGATCGGCGCCGGCTATGGCAACCACTTCTGGTTCTCCCACACCCGCGACACCCGGGACCCGGGGGACACGGACGGCCGGCGCCTGTCCACCACCGGCACCTGGACGCTGGATCGGCAACTCGGCGGGTGGGCCCGGGTGATGGCGCACATCCCGGACCACGGCGCGCACACCCGCCAGGCGCGCTACATCATCAGGGGCACCGACTCCACCAGCCCGGTCCGGGTGGTGCCGCAGCGCACCATGGAGAACAGATGGGTGGAGCTGGGGGTGTTCCGGTTCACCGGCACGCCCCAGGTGTCACTGTCCACCGATGCGCAGGACGGCGACGGCAGCGAGGACGTCGCCTGGGACGCCGTCGCCTTCCAGCCGCTGTCGGAGAAGCCGGACGACTTCGTCGTGGCGATGGGCGACTCGTACTCGTCCGGCGAGGGAGCCTCCGCCGGCGGTGGCGGCGACTACTACCGGGAGACCGACTGGGGTGGTGACCAAGGCAAGCTGCGCAGCGCCTGCCACCGTTCCCGCAAGGCCTGGTCGCGCCAGGCGGCGCTGCCGGGCAACAGCACCAGCGTCGGGGAGCGGGTCGCCAACTGGGACCCGTCCCTGGACTTCCACATGACCGCCTGCTCCGGCGCCAAGACGCACAACCTGCTGCCCGGGAACAAGGGCGGGTACGGCGAGCTGGCCCAGCTCGACCAGGGCTACCTGGACCAGAACACCACGCTGGTGACTCTGTCGATCGGCGGCAACGACGCGCGCTTCGCCGACATCGTCTCGTTCTGCGCCATGCGGCCGGATTGCCACCTGGAGACGATGGATGACGACAGCGAGCGCCTGGAGCTCGCTCAGCCGAAGTACATGCGGAGCCAGGTCACCCCCAAGATCACCGAAGCGCTGGGCGCGATCAAGGAGAAGGCGCCCAACGCGCGGATCGTCCTGATGGGATATCCGCTGCTGTTCTCGGAGTCGGACTACGGGCGGTGCATTGCCGATGGGTCCTTCTTCAGCGACGCGGAGGTGCGGTGGTTCAACGAGATGGGCGGCGTGTTGACCGACGTCATGACCGAGGCCGCCGCGGACGCCAGGGCCGCCGGGGTGGACGTGACATTCGCCGACCCCGCAGAGGAGTTCTCCGGCAAGGGCGTCTGCGACGACCCGGAGACCATCCATGGCGTCGTGACGGACCTGACCCCCGGTGACGACCCGCTGTGGGAGTGGGGCCCCATCAAGGCCGGTACGTCCGCGCAGTCCTTCCACCCGAAGATCGAAGGAGCCCGGCTGTATGCGGATGCCCTGGAGAAGACACTGAGGCAGATGGGAAGCGCGTAACGACGACGCCGACACCACGCGAACGGGCCACCGCTCCCCAGGGGGCGGTGGCCCCGTGTATCGCCGCCTGATCGCGACGGTCGGGATGGCGCTCAGCCGCGGTCCGCGCGCCGCGACAGCAGCGCCACCGCCGCGACCGCGCCCAGCGCGACGACCGCGATGCCGCCGAGCAGTGCGTTGGCCATGCCGCTGTTGAACGCCTCGCGGGCGGCGTCGGTCAGCCGGGCTCCGGTGCGGTCGTCCAGTTCGGTGGCGGCGCGCAGGGCGCCGGCCAGGGAGTCCCGGGTGGCATCCGCCGCCTCGGCGGGCAGGCCGTGGGCCGTGTCGGCGATGTCGGAGCGGTAGGTGGAGTTGAAGACGCTGCCCAGGACGGCGATGCCGAGAACTCCGCCCAGTTCGCGGGTGAGGTCGTTGAGTGCGGAGGCGACGCCCTGCTTCTCGGGCGGCAGCGCGGCGACGATGGCCTCGGTGGCGGGGGTCGCGGCGAAGGCGATGCCCGCGCCGAGGAGGGTGGTGCTGGCGAGGAAGGGCCAGAGGCCGCCGCCGTCGACCGTCGCGGCCAGGACGCCGAGCCCGGCGGCGATCAGGGCCATGCCGAGACCCATCACGGCGCGCATCCCGTACCGCTTGGCGAATCCGGGGGCGACCGGGGAGAACAGGATCGCGCCGAGGGCCATGGAGACCAGGGCGAGCCCGGAGCGGATGGGGGAGTAGCCGAGGATCTGCTGGAGGTACTGGAGGCCGAGGAAGAAGAAGCCGAACATGGCGATCGACTCGGCCGTGATGATGAGCGAGCCCGCCGAGACGCCCGGCAGCCGGAAGACCCGTACGTCCAGCAGCGGGTGCGCGGTCCGCAGCTCCCAGCCGACGAAGGCCGCGAGGCCGACGGCGCCCAGGGCGAAGCCCGTGATCACCGAGCCGTCGGACCAGCCCAGTTCCGGGCCCTCCACGATGCCGAAGACCAGCGCCCCGATGCCGATCACCGACAGCAGGGCGCCCACGACATCGAGCCGCGCCGACTCCGTCTGCTTCGAGGCCGGGGCGATCGCGGCGGCGACGGCGAGGGCGAGGGCGGCGAGTACGGCGTTCGTCAGGAACACCGAGCGCCAGGAGTACGCCTCCAGGAGGCCGCCGGCCAGCAGTACGGCGAGCAGGCCGGAACCGAAGCTGACGCCGGACCAGATGCCGACGGCGCGGCCGCGCTCCTCGGGCGGGAAGACATGGGTGATGATCGACAGGGTCATCGGCATGACCAGGGCGGCGCCCACGCCCGCCAGGCCGCGCAGGCCGATCACCAGCGTCACCTCGTCGGTCCAGACGACGGCGCCCGAGGACAGCGCGAAGAGGGCGAGGCCCACGAGCAGGACGCCCTTGCGCCCGTAGCGGTCGCCGAGGGCGCCGCCCAGGAGCAGCAGGCCGGCGAAGGCCACGCCGTACGCGTTCATGATCCATTGCAGCTCGGACTCGGTGGCCCGCAGGTCGCGGGCGATGTCGGGCACGGCCACCAGGAGCGAGGCGAGCATGCCGACCACGACGGCGAGGGCCAGGCACATCACCACCAGGACGGCTGTCCGGCGGGCGGCGCCGGGGTGTGGCGGTGCGGTCGGCGGGGCCGTGGACTGCTGCATGGCGATCACTCCGTTTAAGCGAGCGTTTCAAACGACTGTTTCAAGTGGAGCATGAGTGGCTTGCTTGAATCAAGCGTTCGTTTAAACTCGGTGGCGATGAGCGAGCCCAAGCAGCCCACCGCCGCGCCCCCGTCCCGTCCCGCCCCGACCCGGGACCGGCTTCTCGACGCCGCCGAGCGGCTGTTCGGCGAGCACGGCTTCGCCGCCACCTCGCTCCGCACGGTGACGGTCGCGGCCGAGGCCAATGTGGCCGCGGTCAACTACCACTTCGGATCCAAGGAGGGGCTGCTGCGCGCGGTCGTCGAGCGCGCCATGGCCGAGGTCAACGGCGAGCGCCTGCGCCTGCTGGAGGAGTTGGGGGCCGCCGGTGACGGGCGGCCCGGAGTGGCGGAGCTGGTGCGCGCCTTCGTCATGACGGGCGCGCGGCTCGTGGAGCGCAGCGGGGAGCGGGGCGCGTCGGTCGCCCGGTTCCTGGGGCGGGTGATGGCCGAGCCCGACCCCGCGATCCGGCGTCTCTTCGCCACGGAGGTCGGCCCGGTGGAGGGGCGGTACCTCGACGCGCTGCGGGCGGCGCTGCCTCAGCTGTCCGCGGCGGAGGTGGCGTTCCGCTTCCGCGCCATGGTCGGCCTGCTGGGCCTGCATCAGTCGAGCGCTCTGGGCGATCTGCACCCGGGCGACGCGGCCGAGGGCGCGGCGCCGGGGGATGACGACGCCGGGCGGCTGGTCACCTTCCTGACCGCGGCGTTTCACGCGCCGCCCACCACCGGCGACGAGCGCTGACAGCCGTACGCATGCGAACGGACCGCCATCCCCCCACCAGGGAGGACGGCGGCCCGTCAGGTGTGGCTCAGTGGCCGCCGGAGGTGCCGGCCGTGGCCGGGGGGAGGTCCGCCTTGACGCCCGGGTCGCCCGCGTCCGCCTTGTAGTCGGCGGCCGTCGTCTCGTCGACGCCGTCCGGGGCCTTCACGGCGCGCAGGACGAGGGTGAGGACGACCACCACGGCGGCGTTGAGCACAAAGGCCGTGAAGCCGATGTAGCCGATCTCGCCGATCCCGGGGATCTCCTTCTGGCTGCCGCCGAAGTGCTTCTGGGTGGGGGTGGCCACGCCGTACGCCGCCATCGTGCCGTAGACCATGCCGACCGCCCAGCCGGCCAGCAGCGCCCAGCGGTGGAACCAGCGGGTGAACAGGCCGCCCACCAGGGCCGGGAAGGTCTGGAGGATCCAGACGCCGCCCAGCAGCTGGAAGTTGATCGCGACGGACTTGTCCATGCCGAGGACGAAGACCAGCGCGCCGACCTTGACCAGCAGCGAGACCAGCTTGGAGACCTTGGTCTCCTGCTCGGGCGTGGCGTTCGGCCGCAGGAAGTCCTTGTAGATGTTGCGGGTGAAGAGGTTCGCCGCCGCGATGGACATGATCGCCGCCGGGACCAGCGCGCCGATGCCGATGGCGGCGAAGGCGACGCCGGCGAACCAGTCCGGGAACATGTCCTCGAACAGCTGCGGGATGGCGAGCTGGTTGTTGTCCACCTTCACGCCCGCCGCGATCGCCATGAAGCCGAGCAGCGCCAGCAGGCCCAGCATCAGGGAGTAGAGCGGCAGGATCGTGGTGTTGCGGCGGATCACCTCGCGGCTGCGGCTGGAGAGCGTCGCGGTGATCGAGTGCGGATACATGAACAGCGCGAGCGCCGAGCCGACGGCCAGGGTGGCGTAGGCCCACTGCGCCTTCTCCCCGGGGGCCAGGGCGCCGCGCGGCGCCCCGGTCTTCGGGTTGTCGCTGGAGAGCCAGGCGCCCGCCTTGGAGAAGATGTCGTCGAAGCCGCCCAGCTTGATCGGGATGTAGATGATCGCCACCACGATGACGATGTAGATCAGCGTGTCCTTGACGAACGCGATCAGGGCGGGGGCGCGCAGACCCGAGGAGTAGGTGTACGCGGCGAGCACGCCGAAGGCGATCAGCAGCGGCAGGTCCTTGATGAACCAGTTGGTGTTCTCGCCGCCGCCCACGCCCATCACGTCCAGCACCGCCTGGATGCCGACGAGTTGGAGGGCGATGTACGGCATGGTGGCGAGGATGCCGGTGACCGCGACGGCCAGCGACAGGCTCTTGGAGCCGAAGCGGCCGCGGACGAAGTCCGAGGTGGTGACGTACCCGTGCTTGTGCGACACCGACCAGAGCCGGGGCAGGAAGAGGAAGATCAGCGGATACACCAGGATGGTGTACGGGACCGCGAAGAAGCCGGACGCGCCCGCTGCGTAGATGGCCGCCGGGACGGCCACGAAGGTGTACGCGGTGTAGAGGTCGCCACCGAGCAGGAACCAGGTGACCCAGGTGCCGAAGCTGCGGCCGCCCAGGCCCCACTCGTCGAGGTTGTTGGCGTTCTCGGCCGCCCGCCAGCGCGCGGCCATGAATCCCATGACCGTGACGGCCAGGAAGAAGAAGATGAAGACGCCGAGCGCGACGCCGTTCACGTCGTTCTTCATTCCGCCGCACCTCCCTTCTGCGCCCGCTCCGCCTCGCGCAGCGCCCGCTTCTCACGGCGGACCAGCGCATACGCGACCGCCGTCAGCACGGCTGAGACGGGCACCCAGAGCATCTGGTACCAGTAGAAGAACGGGATGCCGATGAAGGTGGGCTCGACCTTGGCGTACGAGTCGACCCACAGCAACGCCACGAAGGGGGCGACCAGGCACAGACCGACCACGACGCGCGAGGGCGTGATGACCGGTCTCCTGCCTTGTGTTTCGGATGTTCCTGACATTGGCGGTTGCTCCGTCCCGTCCGTCCCGTGGCTGAGCACCTGCGCTGAGCACCTGTGTATACAGACTGATCGTTTGCTTAATGCGCAGGAAATCTAAGCCAGAGGCCGGGCGGACGTCACTACCCGTCCGTATATCGGTATGGGAAAGAAAGGGCGTCGGAGGCGACTCGGATGACGGAGGCTCAGCCGATCGGCGTGGGCTCAGCCGTTCGGCCGCTGTAGCCGGGCCACGAACTTGTAGCGGTCCCCCCGGTAGACCGACCGCACCCACTCCACCGGCTCGCCGGCCGCGTCCAGCGAGTGGCGCGAGAGCATCAGCATCGGCAGCCCGACGTCCGTGCCCAGCAGCCCGGCCTCGCGCGGGGTGGCCAGCGAGGTCTCGATGGTCTCCTCGGCCTCCGCGAGGTGGATGTCGTACACCTCGGCCAGGGCGGTGTAGAGCGAGGAGTACTTGACCAGGCTGCGGCGCAGCGCGGGGAAGCGCTTCGCGGACAGGTGGGTGGTCTCGATGGCCATGGGCTCGCCGCTGGCCAGCCGCAGCCGCTCGATGCGCAGTACCCGGCCGCCGGTCGCGATGTCCAGGAGCCCGGCGAGCCGGTCGTCGGCGGTCACATAGCCGATGTCCAGGAGCTGGGAGGTGGGTTCCAGGCCCTGGGCCTTCATGTCCTCGGTGTACGAGGTCAGCTGGAGGGCCTGGGAGACCTTGGGCTTGGCCACGAAGGTGCCCTTGCCCTGGATCCGCTCCAGGCGTCCCTCGACGACCAGTTCCTGGAGGGCCTGGCGCACGGTGGTGCGGGAGGTGTCGAACTCGGCGGCGAGGGTGCGCTCGGGGGGGACCGGGGTGCCGGGCGGCAGGGTTTCGGTGATCTCCAGCAAGTGCCGCTTGAGCCGGTAGTACTTGGGCACGCGCGCGGTGCGCGTCCCACCGGAGCTGCTGCCGGAGCTGTTGGCGCTCTCGGCCGTGGCCGATGTGGCCGTCGTAGCCGCCGTGGCCGTGCCGGCCGTCGCCGTTGCCCCCTCGGTGTCCATCGCGCGCCCTTCCGACTCCTGATCTGCTGCCGTCACCGGCTCCTCCGTTTTCAGCGGCTCACATCGTGGCACGGCCCTGGCCTCGGACGACTGCTGCGCCCGGATGTCGTCAGGTGTCGGTCCGATAACGGAGCCTACGGCGGCTCTTGGGCACCTTGACACCCCAAAAGGTCTAGGCCAAGCTGCGGGCACTGGTCTAAACCATTAAACCTGTCTTCCGGTCCTTTGGGGAGTGTGCTGTGAAGCGTGGGCTGATAGCGGCGACGGGCGTCGCGGCAATGCTGGTGACCGTCGCGGCCTGCGGGTCCGGCGATGACGACGAGAAGACAGGGGCGGACGGCTTCAAGGGCGAGACGCTCACCGTATGGGCGATGGACGGATCCACCCCCGACGGCTGGACCAAGGACGTCAAGGCGGCGTTCGAGAAGAAGACGGGCGCCAAGCTGAAGCTGGAAGTCCAGCAGTGGAACGGCATTCAGCAGAAGGTGACCACCGCGCTCTCGGAGTCCGACCCGCCGGACGTGATCGAGATCGGTAATACCCAGACCCCCGCCTACGCCCGGACCGGCGGTCTGGCCGAGCTGACCGACCTGAAGGAGTCGATCGGCGCCGACTGGGCCGAGTCGCTCAACAAGTCCGCGGTCTACGACGGCAAGCAGTACGCCGCCCCGTGGTACGCGGCCAACCGGGTGGTGCTCTACAACAAGAAGATCTGGGCCAAGGCCGGGATCAAGGACACCCCCAAGACCCGGTCCGAGTTCTTCCAGGACCTTGACGCGATCAAGAAGAAGACGGACGCCGAGCCGATCTATCTGCCGGGCCAGAACTGGTACTTCTTCGACGGGCTGACCATCGGAACCGGCGCCGACCTCGTCAGGAAGGAAGGCGACACGTGGGTCTCCAACCTCGCCGACGCCAAGGTCGCCAAGGCCATGGACATCTACAAGCAGTACCAGTCCTTCAGTGAGGCCCCCAAGGACAAGGACGAGGCCACCCCGCAGCAGGCCGAGGTCTTCGCCAAGGGCAAGACCGGCGCCTTCATCGGAATGGGCTGGGAGGCGGCGACCGCGATCAAGGCCAACCCGAAGATCGAGCAGGACATCGGCTACTTCACCATCCCGGGGGAGACCGCGGACAAGCCGGAGGGCGTCTTCCTCGGCGGCTCCAACCTCGCGGTCGCGGCGGGCAGCAAGAAGCAGGAACTGGCCAAGGAGTTCCTGAAGATCGCACTGTCGGACACCCACGAGGGGCAGCTGGCGAAGGAAGGCGGCGTGATCCCCAACAAGGAGTCGCTCCAGTCCCAGCTCAAGGGCAACGCGGCGGCCGAGGCCGCGGCACCCGCCGCCGCGGGCGGCGGCACCACCCCGCTGATCCCCGAGTGGGCCCCGGTGGAGAACGCCCCCAACCCGATCAAGACCTATATGACCGCTGTGCTCCGGGGTAAGTCGCCCGCGGAAGCGGCCAAGTCGGTCGAGGACGAGATGAACAAGCGCCTCAGCCAGGAGCAGTAACGGCCATGGCTGTAGCGACCACACGCAAGGGCCCCGGCCCCGGCCGCCCGACGGCGGCCGGGGCCCCCGGGCGCGGAGCGCCGCCGGGCCGTACGCGCACGGGCGGCGGAGCGCCCCGGGGGCGGCGCGGCCGGCTCACCGGCACCGCGCCCTATCTGCTGCTCCTGCCCGCGCTGGCCGTCACCGTGGTGCTGCTGGGCTGGCCGATGGTGAAGAACGGCATGCTGTCGTTCCAGAACCTCAATATGCGGCAGCTGATCCAGCACCTCACCGAGTGGAACGGCGTCGACAACTACCGCGAGGCGCTGACCAGCGAGGACTTCTGGCGGGTCACCCTCAGATCGGTGGTCTTCACGGCCGTCAACGTCGTACTGATCATGGTGCTCGGGACGCTGATCGGGCTGCTGCTGGCCCGGCTCGGCAAGAAGATGAGGCTGCTGCTGTCGACCGGCCTCGTCCTCGCCTGGGCGATGCCGGTGATCGCGGCCACCACCGTCTTCCAGTGGCTCTTCGCGTCGCGCTTCGGGGTGGTCAACTGGGTCCTGGACAAGCTCGGCTGGCACTCGATGGCCGACTACAACTGGACCGGCAGCCAGTTCTCGACCTTCTTCGTCATCACTGTGCTCATCGTCTGGCAGTCGATCCCCTTCGTGGCGATCAACCTCTACGCCGCGACCACGACGATCCCCCAGGAGCTGTACGAGGCGGCCGCGCTGGACGGCGCCGGGGCCTGGCGCGGCTTCACCTCCGTGACCCTGCCCTTCCTCAAGCCGTTCCTGTTCGCCACGACCTTCCTCGAAGTGATCTGGGTCTTCAAGTCGTTCGCCCAGGTCTTCGCGATCAACGAGGGCGGCCCGGAGCGGCTCACCGAGACCCTTCCCGTCTACGCGTTCATCGAGGGCGTGGGCAACCAGCACTACGGCATGGGAGCCGCGATCTCGCTGCTGACCATCCTCGTCCTGCTGGCCCTGACCTCCTACTACCTTCGGATCGTGCTCAAGCAGGAGGAGGACGAGCTGTGAAACGCTCGCTGGCCGGGCGGCTGTGGCCCAATGCGACGGCGGTCGTCCTCTTCGTCGCCTTCGTGTTCCCCGTCTACTGGATGTTCAGCACGGCCCTCAAGCCCACCTCGGACATCATCTCCGAGGACCCGGTCTGGTTCCCGGCCGACGCCACCTTCGAGCACTTCGGGACGGCCATCGACGCCGAGAACTTCTGGACCCTGGTGGGCAACTCCCTCACCGTGACCGTCTCGGCGGTGGCGCTCTCCCTGGTGATCGCGCTCCTGGCGTCCTTCGCCCTGGCCCGGATGCGCTTCAAGGGGCGGCGCGGCTTCCTGGTGACCTTCATGATCGCCCAGATGGCGCCCTGGGAGGTCATGGTCATCGCGATCTACATGATCGTCCGCGATGGCGAGATGCTGAACAGCCTGGTGCCGCTGACCCTCTTCTACATGGTCATGGTGCTGCCCTTCACCGTCCTCACCCTCCGCTCCTATGTCGCCGCCGTGCCCAAGGAGCTGGAGGAGTCGGCGATGGTCGACGGCTGCACCCGGCCGCAGGCGTTCACCCGGGTGATCTTCCCGCTGCTGGCGCCCGGCCTGATGGCCACCTCGCTGTTCGGCTTCATCACGGCCTGGAACGAGTTCCCGCTCGTGCTCATCCTGAACAAGGACGCCGAGGCCCAGACGCTGCCGCTGTGGCTGTCCAGCTTCCAGAGCAACTTCGGCGACGACTGGGGCGCCACCATGGCCGCCGCCTCGCTCTTCGCCCTCCCCATCCTCCTCCTGTTCCTCTTCCTGCAACGCAAGGCGGTCGGTGGTCTCACTTCCGGCGCTGTGAAGGGATGATCCCTCGCATGACGACCTTCGCCCGCGGCTCGGCCACCCTCACCAGGGACGCCCTGGCCGTACTCCAGCCCGGCTTCGCCGGCACCACCGCCCCCGACTGGCTGCTGCGGCGGCTCGGCGAAGGGCTCGGCTCCGTCGGCATCTTCGGCCGCAACGTCGTCTCGTCCGAGCAGCTCGCCGCCCTCACCGCCCAGCTGCGGGCGGAGCGCGACGACGTCCTCGTCGCCATCGACGAGGAGGGCGGCGACGTCACCCGGATGGAGGTGCGCACCGGCTCCTCCTTCCCCGGCAACCTGGCGCTCGGCGCCGTCGACGACACCGCCCTCACCGAGGCCGTGGCCCGGGAGCTGGGCCGCCGGCTCGCCGAGTGCGGAGTGAACCTCGACTGGGCGCCGTCCGCCGACGTCAACTCCAACCCCGACAACCCGGTCATCGGCGTACGCGCCTTCGGCGCCGACCCGGGGCTCGTGGCCCGCCACACCGCCGCGTACGTCCGGGGCCTCCAGGGCGCCGGGGTCGCCGCCTGCACCAAACACTTCCCCGGGCACGGCGACACCGCCATCGACTCCCACCACGCCCTGCCGCGCATCGACGCCGATCTCGACACCCTGGCCGCCCGCGAACTGGTCCCTTTCCGGGCCGCCGTGGCCGCCGGCACCAAGGCCGTGATGAGCGCCCACATCCTGCTGCCCGCGCTCGACCCGACCCTCCCCGCCACTCTCAGCCCGGCCGCCCTGCACGGCCTGCTGCGCGCCCCCGCCACCGAGGGCGGCCTCGGCTTCGAGGGGCTCATCGTCACCGACGGCATGGAGATGCGGGCCATCTCCGCCGCCTACGGCATCGAGCGCGGCAGCGCGCTCGCCATCGCCGCGGGCGCCGACGCGATCTGCGTCGGCGGCGGGCTCTCCGACGAGGACACCGTGCTGCGGCTGCGCGACGCGCTGGTGGCCGCCGTACGGGCGGGGGAGCTGCCGGAGGAGCGGCTCGCCGACGCCGCGGCCCGGGTACGCGCCCTGGGCGACTGGGCGCGCCACGCCGGGGGGCCGGGTGCGGCGCAGGGGATCGCACCCGCCCCCGAGGCGGGGCTGCGCGCGGCCCGCCGGGCGCTGCGGATCACCCGCGGCGAGCGGCCCTACGAGCCGCCCGCCGGCCCGGTGTTCGTCGCCGCCTTCACCCCGGTGGCCAACATCGCCGTCGGCGACGAGACTCCCTGGGGCGTCGCCGCCGAACTGGCCCGGCTGCTCCCGGGCACCGGCACGGCCACCTACGGACGGCAGGACGTCGAGGCTGCTGAGGCTGCGGAGGCTGCTGAGGCTGCGGAGGGTGCGCCCGCATTGATCGCAAATGTACTCGGCGAGGCGGCGGATCGTAGGATCGTCGCAGTGGTACGCGATGTCCACCGCCACCCCTGGATGGCCGGTGCCCTGGACACCCTGCTCGCCGCCCGGCCGGACACGGTCGTCGTCGAGATGGGCGTGCCCCAGGCGCCGCCGACCGGGGCGCTGCACATCGCGACTCACGGCGCCGCCCGGGTCTGCGGGGTGGCCGCCGCGGAGGTCATCACCGGCGGCGTGGCCGGGCGATGACACCACCGCCCAGCCGGACCCGCACCGCGGGCCCGGCACAGCACAGCACACTGGAGGCACCCAGCATGTCCGCCACGACTCCGGCACAGCACAGCGACCAGCCGGGCCGGATCATGTCCGGGGAGATGGCCGAGCAGCCCGCGGTGCTGCGTCGGATCCTCGACGAGGGCGCGCCCCGTATCCGCGAGATCGCCGAGCGGATCGCCGCGCGCGACCCGCGCTTCGTACTCCTCACCGCGCGGGGCACGTCCGACAACGCGGCGCTGTACGCGAAGTATCTGCTCGAGGTCCTGCTGGGCAAGGCGTGCGGCCTCACCTCCATGTCCACCACCACCGCGTACGGGGCCGAGCAGGACCTGACCGATGTATTGGTGATCACGGTCAGCCAGTCCGGCGGCTCCCCGGACCTGGTCGCCTCCACCAAGGCCGCCCGCGAGGCCGGCGCGATCACCCTCGCGGTCACCAACAACCCCGACTCCCCGCTGGCCGCCGTCTCCGAGTTCCACATCGACGTGCTGGCCGGCCCGGAGAACGCGCTCCCCGCGACCAAGACCTACACAGCCGAACTGCTCGCCCTCTACCTCTTCGTCGAGGGCCTGCGGGGCGGCGACGGCGCGGCCGCCAAGGGCCTCCCCGAGCTGGCCCAGCAGATCCTGGACCGGGGGGACGAGGTGAAGCAGCTCGCCGGCCGCTACCGCTTCGCCGAGCGCATGGTGATCACCTCCCGTGGCTACGGCTACCCGACCGCGAAGGAGGCCGCGCTGAAGCTGATGGAGACCAGCTACATCCCCGCGCTGTCCTACTCCGGCGCCGACCTGCTGCACGGCCCGCTCGCCATGGTCGACAACATCTCCCCGGTGATCGCGATCGTCACCGAGGGCAAGGGCGGCCAGGCGCTTCAGCCGGTCCTGGAGCGGCTGCGCGGCCGCGGCGCGGACCTGGTCGTGATCGGCGCCCAGTCGGAGGTCGACCGCGCGTCGGCGGGCTTCGCCCTGCCCACGGAGGGGGTGGCCGAGGAGGTCCAGCCGATCCTGGAGATCCTGCCGCTCCAGCTGCTCGCGTACGAGGTGACCATCGCCCGAGGCCAGGACCCGGACGCCCCCCGCGCCCTCGCGAAGGTCACCGAGACCCGCTGAGTCACCGGATACGGGCCGCCACCCCCCACCGGCTCCCGCGCCTCCCTGCGAGGCGCGGGAGCCTCCCGTTTCGGGGCGGGGGCGCCCCTGGACTCTCGGGGTCTGGGGCGGAGCCCCAGTTGAGGGAAGGGGCGGGTAGGGGAAACGGCTCGCCGCAGGCGTCCAGACCCCCAGACCCCCCAAAACCACCCGCGGGCCGCGGCGCCAAAGCGGGACCCTCAACCCGCCCGGCACCGCAGCCCGGAGTTGCATCGGCCGCAGCGGGCCGACCTGAGGCGCCCGGAGCGGTCAGGGCAGAGCGCCCCGCGTGCCTCGATCCACCCTCCTGTGCGGGGAGAGTGGAAGATCGTAGTGGGGCCCATTCTGGACTAGACCAGTCTTGCCTGTCCACGGCTCTGCGCGGAAAGGCTGAATCCGCCGTCCGGGTAGGCTCACAGCGTGCCCTCCATGAACGACCTCGTACGCGAGCACACCGCACTCGGCGACTCCGACCTCGAGTGGCTCCACCTGCTGGTATCGGAGTGGCAGCTGCTCTCCGACCTGTCCTTCGCCGATCTCGTCCTGTGGGTCCCGACCCGCGACGGCACCCGCTATGTGTCGGTGGCGCAGATGCGCCCGAACACCGGCCCCACCTCCTACCAGGACGACATGGTCGGCCATCTCGCCCCGCGCGGCCGCCGCCCGATGCTCGACGCCGCTCTCGACGAGGGCCGGATCGTCCGGGAGGGCGACCCGGAGTGGCGGGAGGAGGTCCCGGTCCGGGTCGAGTCCATCCCGGTCCGCCGGGAGGGCCGGGTGCTCGGGGTGATCGCCCGTAACACCAATCTGCTGACCGTACGGACGCCCAGCCGGCTGGAGCTCACCTACCTCCAGAGCGCCTCCGACCTCGCTCAGATGATCGCCGCAGGATCGTTTCCCTTCCCCGAGCAGCAGGTCGACATGGACGCCTCGCCCCGCGCGGGCGACGGGCTGATCCGGCTCGACGCGGACGGCGTCGTCCAGTACGCCAGCCCCAACGCCCTGTCCGCCTACCACCGCCTCGGCCTGGCCGCCGACCTGGTCGGCCACCACCTCGGCCAGACCACCGCCGAACTCGCCCCGGTGCGCGGCCCGGTGGACGAGGCGCTGGTCAAGCTGGCCAGCGGCTGGGCGCCGCGCGAGTTCGAGGTGGAGGGCGACGAAGGCGTCATCCAGCTGCGGGCCATCCCGCTCAAGCCCAAGGGCGTCCACATCGGTTCGCTCGTCCTCCTCAGGGACGTCACCGAGCTGCGCCGCCGCGAGCGCGAGTTGATCACCAAGGACGCCACCATCCGGGAGATCCACCACCGGGTGAAGAACAACCTCCAGACCGTGGCCGCCCTGTTGCGCCTCCAGGCCCGCCGGATGGACTCCGACCAGGGGCGGGAGGCGCTCAACGAGGCGGTGCGCCGGGTCGGCTCGATCGCGATCGTGCACGAGACCCTGTCCCAGAACCTGGACGAGCGGGTCGAGTTCGACGAGATCGCCGACCGGGTGCTGGCCATGGTCGCCGAGATATCCCCGGGCAAGGTCACCGGCCATCGCACCGGCCGGTTCGGCATCCTGGACGCCGAGGTCGCCACCCCGCTGTCCATGGTGCTGACCGAGGTGCTCCAGAACGCGCTGGAGCACGGCTTCGGGCCGGGGGAGCTGGGCACGGTCGAGGTCTCGGCGGTGCGCGGCGGCACCGGCGCGGACGGGCGGCTGCTGGTCACCGTCGAGGACGACGGGCGCGGGCTGCCGGAGGGGTTCGACCCGCAGCGGGCGGGCAACCTGGGCCTTCAGATCGTACGGACGCTGGTGGAGGGGGAGCTGGGCGGGACGTTCGACATGGTGCCCGCGCCCGAGCGCGGCACCCGGGTGGTCCTGGACATCCCGGTGCGGGCCGAGAAGCACTGACCCGGCGCCGGGTCGCGCCGGGTCGCGCCGGGCGGAATTCCGGGTGAGACCTTCAGCACACGCTCACATTCTGAGCACAGCACTGAGCCGCACAGCACTGAGCCCCGGACCGTTTCCGGTCCGGGGCTCAAAGCTCACGTTGCTGTGCGCATCGGGGTTACTGCGCGCTGCGGCTCGGGGGCCACGGGGTGTGGGCGTCAGGCGCTGGCGTTGCGTGCCCGGTTGCGAGCGGCACGGCGCTTCATTGCGCGGCGCTCGTCCTCGCTGAGTCCACCCCAGACGCCGGAGTCCTGGCCGGACTCAAGCGCCCACTGCAGGCACTGCTCCATGACGGGGCAGCGGCGGCAGACGGCCTTGGCTTCCTCGATCTGCAGCAGCGCAGGACCGGTGTTGCCGATGGGGAAGAACAGCTCGGGGTCTTCCTCGCGGCAAACGGCGTTGTGACGCCAGTCCATGGCTGCTCCATCTCCTCGTGTTGCGGAAAAGTTGCTTGTGAATGTGAACGCTTTCACGAACCCCTCGACAAGGGTAGGGACATCAACCAGTTGGGGCTGGTGCGGTCCCATGGAATGAGGAGGGGGATTCGGACTCTCAAGGGGGCCTTCTGGAGGCCGTCCCGATCGCCAAGAAGAGACTCGCAAACCTCGGCGGCGGATACAACCCCTTCCGGAAAGTTTTTTTTGATTCCTTGGTGTCGGCTCTGTCACAGCCCTACTTCCGGGGGGTGGAAGCCAGGCTAAACGTTCGACTGGAAGGACTTTTTGCGGTCTCACTCACACAATCACACGCAGTGCACGGCGTACGCCTGTGAACGTCACGCTCGTACGCAGTCCCAGATGGTCACCGTCCATCTGAAACGGCAGTGGCGCCTGCGATTGCAAGGTGAAGTCCGTCAGGTCGTGCAGCGAGACCGCGTGCTTGCCGCGGGGCCCCCGTTCGGGGCTGGAAGTCAGCAGCTGGGTCACATAGCGGGTGGCCGCCGGCGTGGACAGTTTGGAGAGTCCGAGCACGTCAAGGGCGGTGTCGAAGGACGCGTCCGGTAGGGCGTAGATCGGGCGGTTGCCCAGATATGTCCACGGGACGGTGTTGCAGACTATGGACACCACGAGCCCCTCGACGGGGTCCTCGTCCGGGCGCTTGAGGGTGATGGTCCCCTCGCGGCGGTGCGGGTCGCCGAGGAACTGCCGTGCGACCTGGCGTATATAGAGCGCGTGTGTTGACCGCTTGCCGCGTTCGCGCTGTTGTTCGACGCGGCCGATCACGCCCGCGTCGAAGCCGAAGCCCGCGCAGAAGGTGAACCACCGGGCCGGCACCGACTCGTCCGCGGTGCCCGGCGTGCCCGCGGCGAGGCCGAGGCCCACGGTGCGCTCGGTGCCGTCCCGCAGCGCGTCCAGCAGGGCGCCGGTCGCCTCCACGACGTCATTGGGCAGACCGAGGGCGCGGGCGAAGACATTGGTGGAGCCGCCGGGCACGACGGCCAGGCGGGGCAGCGCGTCCGGGTCGGGGCCACTGTGCAGCAGCCCGTTGACCACCTCGTTGACCGTGCCGTCGCCCCCGAGGGCGACGACCAGCTCGTGTGTGCCCCCCTCCGCGGCCTGCCGGGCCAGGTCGCGGGCGTGCCCCCGGTACTCCGTGGTCGCGACGTCCAGCTTCAGGTCGCTGGCGAGCGCGTGGATCAGGACGTCGCGAGTGCGGGCACTGGTGGTGGTTGCTGCCGGGTTGACCACGATGAGTGCGCGCATGCGCAGCAGCCTACCCACTGATGATGAACCGCCCGCAATCCCGGGCCCGCCCCGGCCGGACCCGGGCGGCGGCTAGGCTGCCGGGGTGAGCAGTAAGAAGTCCGCCTCCGCCAAGAAGGCCAGGCCCGCGAAGACGGCGAAGCCGACGCCGAAGGCGACGACGGCCCCGAAGGCGACGACGGCCAAGGCGACCACGCAGGCCCCCGCCGACGCGGCCCCGTCCGGCCCCCGCCCGACGCGGCTGACCGCGGCCGCGGTGCTCGCCGCGGCCGAGGCCGCGGTGCTGGTCGGCCTGGGGGTGTATGTGCTGATCATGGGGGTGACCGGGGATCCGGACAGCCCGCAGCAGGCCGAGATGCTCGGGGTGACCGTGCTGGCGCTGGCCCTGCTGCCGCTGGCCGCCGCCCGCGGGCTGTGGCTGCGCCGGCGGTGGAGCCGCGGGCCCGCGATGATCACTCAGCTCATGGCGCTGCCCGTGGCCTGGACGCTGGTGCAGAACGGCGGCGGGCTGATCGCCGTCGGGGTGGCCACCGCCCTCGCGGCGTTTGCCGTGCTGGCGCTGCTGATCAACCCGACGGCGACGGAAGCGCTGGGCATCGGCCCGCGCGACGCCTGACCCCTCTCCCCGGCCCTCCGGCCGCCTTTACTCCTGTACTCCTGGCGGCCCGTTACTCCTCCACCAGCAACCGCTCCCGCAGCTGGGCGAGGGTGCGCGCCAGCAGCCGTGAGACATGCATCTGCGAGATGCCGACCTCCTGCGCGATCTGCGACTGGGTCATATTGCCGAAGAAGCGCAGCAGCAGGATCTTCTTCTCGCGCGGCGGCAGATCCTCCAGCAGCGGCTTGAGCGACTCGCGGTACTCGACGCCCTCCAGCGCCTCGTCCTCCGCGCCGAGTGTGTCCGCGACCGCCGGGGACTCGTCGTCCGTGTCCGGCACGTCCAGGGAGAGCGTGCTGTATGCGTTGGCCGACTCCAGGCCCTCCAGCACCTCTTCCTCGGAGATGCTCAGATGCTCGGCCAGCTCATGGACCGTGGGGGCGCGGCCGTGTCGCTGGGAGAGCTCGGCGGTGGCCGTGGTCAGCGAGAGCCGCAGCTCCTGAAGCCTGCGCGGCACCCGCACCGCCCAGCCCTTGTCGCGGAAGTGCCGCTTGATCTCGCCGACGACCGTGGGGGTCGCGTACGTCGAGAACTCGACACCGCGGTCCGGGTCGAACCGGTCCACGGACTTGATCAACCCGATGGTGGCGACCTGGGTGAGGTCGTCCAGCGGCTCGCCGCGGTTGCGGAAGCGCCGCGCCAGATGCTCCACCAGCGGCAGATGCATCCGCACGAGGGTGTTGCGCAGCTCGGCGCGCTCCTCGGAGCCCTCCGGGAGCCCGCGCAGCTCGACGAACATCGCCCGCGCTCCGCTGCGGTCATGCGGATCGGGCCGCTCGTGCCGCTCGTGCTGATGCTGATCCATGTGGTCCGCCCGCTCTGGTCGGTCTCCTGCCGCCTCCGGGTCCGCGGGATGCGGCTGGGCCGGCGGGTGCGGGATGGCCGGGGTACGCACTCCCCGCGATGATGCGGTGCTCACGGAGCCCCCCTTTCCTTCACGGCTGTCCGGGGCCGGCGCCGCGCTCCTTGTACAGGCTGATACTGACCGTGCGGTCCTCGGCCACGGTCGAGTCGACCTTGCCCGCGAGCGCGGAGAGCACTGTCCAGGCGAAGGTGTCGCGCTCGGGGGCGCGCCCGTCGGTGGTCGGAGCCGAGACGGTCACCTGAAGTGCGTCGTCGATCAGGCGGAAGACGCAGCTCAGCACACTGCCGGGCACGGCTTGCTGGAGCAGGATCGCGCACGCTTCGTCGACGGCGATGCGCAGATCCTCGATCTCGTCGAGGGTGAAGTCCAAGCGGGCTGCGAGGCCGGCCGTGGCCGTCCGCAGCACCGACAGGTAGGCACCCTCAGCGGGCAGCCGGACTTCTACGAAGTCCTGGGTCCCGGGCTCGCCTGCGATCTGGGACACCCTCACCTCCAAGGTGACACAAGCTGATTGAGCTGAGCTGATTGGAGCGCCGGTCGTGAGCCCTTATGGTGGAGGGGGAAACGGACCGGCGCGGCACGTGGTTCGGCTGCGACGCTATCGCGATCTGCGGCTCGGTGTCGCCCGGACGAAGCACGGCCCCCGTCATGGGTGAACGCCGACCCGAAGGTCCTCGATATCACTCATAGTAAGCACATGAGTACGCACAGTGGCTAGAGGTTTGCGGCCTCAATTCGAAAGAGATGTCGCCCCGTTGAAGGATCCGCAGGTGACATGGCTCCTTTCCCCTCCTCTCCCGCTGAAGGCGTCGCTGTTCGGATCATGTGATGAAGGCTAGCGGGCCACACCGTCCATGGGGCAGTCCTTAGAGGATCATGTGGTCCACGTAGCACCAGCGCCAGCTCTCGCCGGGCTCGAAACTGCGCATCACGGGGTGTCCGGTCTCCTTGAAGTGCTCGGTGGCGTGCTGGAACGGCGATGAGTCGCAGCAGCCGACGTGGCCGCAGGACAGACACAGCCGCAACTGCACCGGATGGCTTCCCACGGTCAGACACTCCGGGCAGGTGTCGTACCTCGGCTCCGGCTCGGGCACCGGCAGCTCGGGAACATGCGGACACTCGTTCATGATTGCCAGACTAAACCGACAAGACGAGCGGGACGGGCTGGCTGATGGACGTATTTCCCCTGTTGGTACTGGTCGCGGGCAGCGCGGCCGTGGCGGGCGCGGCCCGCCGCACACACGTGCCCGCGCCACTGCTGCTGGTCGCCGCCGGGCTCATCGCCTCGTATGTGCCCGGGGTGCCCGAGTACGCGCTCGACCCGCATGTCGTGCTGCCCCTCGTGCTGCCGCCCCTGCTGCACAAGGCTGCGTACGACAGCTCGTATCTGGACCTGCGCGCCAATATCCGCCCCGTCGCCCTGCTCTCCATCGGATATGTGCTCTTCGCGACCGTCGCGGTCGGCTGGATCACCTATCTGCTGGTACCGGGCCTGCCGCTGACCGCCGCGCTCGTCCTCGGCGCGGTCATCGCCCCGCCCGACGCGGTCGCGGCGACGGCCATCGCCCGGAAGGTCGGCCTGCCCTCCCGGCTGATCACCGTCCTCCAGGGCGAGTCCCTGGTCAACGACGCGACCGCCATCACCGCCTACAAGGTGGCGCTGGCCGCGGCGGTGGGCGCGGGGGCCACCTGGGCGGGCGGCCTCGAGGAATTCGCCCTCGCGGCCATCGGCGGCGTCGGCGTCGGGCTGATCCTGATGGTGCCGCTGCACTGGCTGCGCACCCGGCTGCGGGATCCGCTGCTCCAGAACACCCTCTCGCTGCTCATCCCCTTCGTCGCCTACGCGGCGGCCGAGCAGGTCCACGCCTCGGGCGTGCTGGCGGTCGTCGTGGTCGGCCTCTACCTCGGGCACCGGTCCTGGCAGGTGGACTTCGCCACCAGGCTCCAGGAGACCGCGGTGTGGAAGATGCTCGCCTTCATTCTGGAGTCCGTGGTGTTCGCGCTGATCGGGCTCCAGCTGCCGGTCGTGCTGCGGGGCCTGGGCGAGTACGGCCCCTTCGAGGCCGGCTGGTACGCGGCCCTGCTCTTCCTCGTGGTCGTGTGCGTGCGCTTCGCCTGGGTCTTCCCCGCGACCTTCCTGCCCCGCGCGCTCTCCCGGCGGATCCGTGAGCGGGAGCCGGAGACCGACTGGACCGCTCCGGTCGTCATCGGCTGGGCCGGGATGCGCGGCGTGGTCTCGCTGGCCATCGCCTTCTCCATCCCGGTCACCGTGCACGGTGGACTCCCCTTCCCCGCCCGTAACCTCGTCCTCTTCCTGACCTTCACGACCGTCATCGGCACCCTCGTCATCCAAGGGCTCACCCTGCCCGCGCTGATCCGCGTGCTCCCGCTGCCCGGTCGCGACCCCCAGGCCCAGACCCTGGCGGAGGCCCAGGCCCAGAACGACGCGTCGCGGGCCGCCGAGCGCCGCCTCGACGAGCTCCTCGCCGACGAGCGCAACGCCCTGCCCCAGCCGCTCGCCGACCGGCTGCGCACGGTGCTGGAGCGGCGCCGCAACGCGGTGTGGGAGCGGCTCGGGGCGGTGAACGAGGTGACGGGGGAGTCGGCCGACGACACGTACCGCAGGCTCGCCAGCGAGGTGATCGGCGCCGAGCGCGCGGTGTTCGTGGAGCTCCGCGACGCCCGGCGGATCGACGACGAGATGCTGCGGACCCTGCTGCGCAGGCTGGACCTGGAGGAGGCGGCGGCCTACCGCGAGGAGAACGAGGACTAGCCGGTGCCCGGACTCGGGCCAGTCCGCGGGGTCACTTCAGGCGGTCGCGGATGCGGGCGCGCATCGCGTCCATGGTGAAGCCGCGCGGGTCCGTCTTGCCCGGCTGCCATTCGAGATGGCCGATCACCGAGCGCTCGGTCCAGCCGTGATGACGGCAGATCGCCGCCGCGGCCCGCTCGATCGCCGCCAGTTGTTCCTCCGGCCAGGGATCCTTTCCGTCCCCGAGGTTTTCGCACTCGAAGCCGTAGAAGCAGCGATTGCCGTCGGTGTTCGCCTCGTTGTCCGGGGGCAGGGCCTTCTCGGCGATCACGGCGCGCAGCACCTCGTCGTCGCCGAGCCCCGCGTGGTTGGCGCGGCCGTAGCCCACCAGGTGTACGGCGCCATCCTTGGCGATCACGCCGTGGCACAGCGGGCCGGGCAGCGAGTCGAAGCCGTCCCGGCAGATCCGCACGGTGAGGTCGGTGCCGGAGGTGACCGTGTGGTGGATCATCACGCCGTGCACCTCGCCCCAGGGCCCCTTGTGGTTTCTGTTGTGGTGGCGCCAGTCGCCGACCTGCACCACACGCAGGCCCTCGCGCTCCAGAGCCGACAAAAAGTCCCCTGCGGACATGGGTGAGGCCATGGCCGCCTCCGTTCGCGTCGTGCGGGGCCGCCCCTCGCGGCCCGACTGTCACCCCGTGCATACCCATGAAAACGCTCGGTGACGAGTCCTGGTGCAAGCGATGTGAAGCACTCCGGTTATCGTGCGTTCCGAGCCGCTCGACGACGCGCAGGAGAACCACGGAACCATGGACTACCAGGGACTTCTCGACGAGGTCGCGGCCCACGTCGCACCGCAGCTCGGCCAGGGCGAGGTGGCCCAGTACATCCCCGCGCTGGCCTCGGTGGACCCGCGCCGGTTCGGCATCGCCGTCGCGGACGTGGACGGCACGGTGACCGGGGTCGGCGACTGGGAGGTCCCGTTCTCGGTGCAGAGCATCTCCAAGGCGTTCAGCCTCGCGCTCGTCCTCGAACAGGACGGCGAGCGGATCTGGCGGCGGGTCGGCCGGGAGCCCTCCGGCAACCCCTTCAACTCCCTGGTGCAGCTCGAGTACGAGAACGGCATCCCGCGCAATCCGTTCATCAACGCCGGCGCCCTGGTCGTCACCGACCGGCTCCAGACCCTGACCGGCGACGCCAGCACCACCATGCTGGAGTTCCTGCGCGCCGAGAGCGGCAACCCCGGCCTCGCCTTCGACCAGTCCGTCGCCGCCTCCGAGTCCGAGCACGGCGACCGCAACGCCGCCCTCGCATACTTCATGGCCAGCTACGGCAATCTCGACAACCCGGTCCCCACGGTCCTCGAGCACTACTTCTGGCAGTGCTCGATCGAGATGAGTTGCCGCGACCTTGCCCTGGCCGGCGGCTTCCTGGCCCGGCACGGGCTGCGCGCGGACGGCTCCCGGCTGCTGTCGCCGCGCCAGGCGAAGCGGATCAACGCGGTCATGCTCACCTGCGGCACGTACGACGCGGCGGGCGACTTCGCCTACCGCGTCGGCCTGCCCGGCAAGAGCGGCGTCGGCGGCGGCATCGTCGCGGTGATACCGGGCCGCTGCACGCTGTGCGTCTGGAGCCCCGGGCTCGACGCCCGCGGCAACTCGGTGGCCGGGACGGCGGCGCTGGACCACTTCACGACGCTGACCGGCTGGTCGGTGTTCTAGCCGGTGTCCTGGCCGGTGTTTCGGGGGTGCGGACCCCGGTGGCGTTCGGCCGGGGCGGGCGGGACCATGGAAGGAGCAGGAGGTGTACGCATGCAGCACGAGATGCGCGCCGAATACGAGGAGGGCAGCTCCGGGCGGGTGGCCGGCGCGCCGGTCAAGATCTGGCACATGGTGCGCGGCATCGGCACGACCGCGATGTGCGGACGCGAGCTGAACCCGGACGCGGAGACGCAGTCGGCGGAGGTCTGGGCCACGGACGACTCGGTGCCTTTCTGCCATTCTTGTGGCGCGATGTATCTGCGCGAGGTTCCTTGAGCGAGGTGCCGTACCAGGAGTGGCGATCAGGGCTGCTGGGCGGCCGGGCCGTGGTGTGGTCCCGTACCGCCGGGGCCGGGCCGCAGCGTGTGCTGCCGGACGGCTGTACCGACCTGATCTGGAGCTACGGCGACCCGGCCGCCCCGGCCGGGGAACTGTTCGTGGCCGGGCCCGACACCCGGGCGCACCTCGCGGAGGGCGCCCCGGGCACCGGCTGGGTCGGGCTGCGGTTCGCCCCCGGCACGGGTCCGGCCGTGCTCGGTGTGCCCGCGTACGAACTGAAGGACCAGCGGGTGCCGTTGGCGGCGCTGTGGCCGGGCGCCGAGGTGCGGCGGCTCGCCGAGCGGCTGGCGGAGGAGGCGGGCCGGGCCGGCACGGGGTGGAACGGCGCGGGCCGGGGCGGTACGGGCCAGGGCAGTGCGGGCCGGGCGCTGGAGGCCGTAGCGCTGGACCGGCTGCGCGGCGCCGAGCCGCCCGACCGGGCGGTCGGCGCGGTCGTGGCGGGGCTCTCCGGTGGCCGGACGGTCGCGGAGGTCGCCGCCGAGGTGGGCCTGGGGGAGCGGCAGCTGCACCGGCGGTCGCTCGCGGCGTTCGGCTACGGCCCCAAGACCCTGGCCCGGGTCCTGCGGCTGAACCGCGCACTGGACGCGGCGCGGGCGGGGACGGCCTTCGCCGAGATCGCGGCCGTCACCGGCTACGCCGACCAGGCCCACCTCGCCCGCGAGGTCAGGGCGCTGACCGGGGTGCCGCTGAGCCGGCTGCTGTAGCCGCGCCCGCGCCCGCGCGCCCCCGTCAGTCGGTGGCCAGGGGCGCGAACAGGTCGACGCCATTGCCGTCCGGGTCGAGGACGGTGGCATACCGCTGGCCCCAGAACGCGTCCCACGGCTCCCGGTGCCCGCGCCCGACGCCCGACTCGACGAGCTCGGCGTACGTCTTGTCCACGTCCGCCGGGCTGTCGCAGAGGAAGGCCAGGCCGATGCGCCCGGACCCGCTCGGCGGCGGCGTCCAGCCGGGGTCGAAGGAGCGGACCACCTCGACGGTGTCCCACAGCAGGCGCAGCCCGCCCGGCAGGGTGGCCTCGACATGCGGCTGGGTATCGGCGTCGGCGGGGATGTTTACGCCGAGCCGGCGATAGAAGGCGAGCGAGGCGGCCAGGTCGGTCGCGACCAGGCCGACCGCGTCAAATCGTGCTGTCATGCGGGCAGCGTAGGCACCGGGCCGGCCCCCGGTCTTGAACGAATCGGACACCGCCCGGCGGCGCGCCCTTATGGGCAGCGGATGACCTGGCCCGCGTACGAGAGATTGCCGCCGAAGGCGAAGAGCAGCACCGGTGCGCCCGGCTCGATCTCCCCCCGCTCGACCAGCTTGGACAGCGCGAGCGGCACGCTGGCCGCTGAGGTGTTGCCGGACTCGACGACATCGCGCGCGATGACCGCGTTCGTCGCGCCGAGCTTGCGGGCGACCGGCTCGATGATCCGCAGATTGGCCTGGTGCAGCACCACCCCGGCCAGCTCCTCGGGGGTGACCCCGGCCCGCGCGCACACCTCTCGCGCGATGGGCGGCAGCTGGGTGGTGGCCCAGCGGTAGACGGTCTGGCCCTCCTGGGAGAAGCGGGGCGGGGTGCCCTCGATGCGCACCGCGCGGCCCATCTCGGGCACCGAGCCCCAGACGACCGGTCCGATCGCCGGGACGCCGTCCGTGTACGTCGTGTCGTCGGCCACCACGACGGCGGCGCCCGCGCCGTCCCCGAGCAGCACACAGCTGGAGCGGTCGGTCCAGTCGGCCGCCTCGGTGAACTTGTCGGCCCCGATGACGAGGGCGGCGGTGGCCGACCCGGCCCGGATGGTGTGGTCGGCGGTGGCCAGCGCGTGGGTGAAGCCGGCGCACACCACGTTGAGGTCCAGGGTGGCGGGGGAGCCGAGGCCGAGCCGGGCGGCGACCCGGGCCGCCATGTTGGGGCTGCGGTCGATCGCTGTGGACGTGGCGACGATCACCAGATCGATGCGGGCGGGGGCGAGCCCGCTCGCGGCGAGGGCCTTGCCGGCCGCCGCGGCGGCCATCTCGTCCACCGTCTCGTCCGGGCGGGCGATGTGCCGGGTGCGGATCCCGACCCGGGTGCGGATCCATTCGTCGCTGGTGTCGACGATGGCGGCCAGGTCGTCGTTGGTGACCACCCTCGTGGGCTGGTAATGGCCGACGGCCGCTATGCGTGAACCCGTCATGCTGTCTAGCCCTTCGCCCGGGTGTCCATCCGGCCGCCGCCCGGATGTGCGGGTGAGCGGGGAGCCGGTCGGCTTGGTCGCCTTCAGTCTTGTGGGGGCGCGCGGCCACTGGACACGCCGGTACGTGCCAATCTTGCGCCCCGAGTTCTGGAGCTTACGGCCTTTCCAGCGGAGGAACCGGATCCCTCGTGGCCGCCGTCTGAGGTCATGTCCGCCGGTAGGGCGGGGGAACGCGCGCATGGCGACATGCGGGCACGGTGTGATGCGGCACGGCGGAGCCGGGCGCCGCGAGCGGGGAGTACGGAGTGCGGTACGTCGGGGGACGGCTGGCGTGGCCGGGGCGGCGGACGTGGCTGGTGGTGCTGGCGCTGGTGACGTTCCAGCTCGGATCGCTGGTGTGGCCGGCGTACGCCTGCGGCTGCGGCGGGCTGGTGCCGGGCCGGAACACCACCATGGTGGTGGAGCGCGAGACGTCGGTGGTGCGCTGGGACGGCCGCACCGAGGAGATCGTGATGAGCCTGACCGTGGGCGGCGACGCCCACGAGGCGGCCTGGATCATGCCGGTGCCGAACCGGGCGACGGTCCGGCTCGGGGACCGCGCCCTCTTCGACGAGGTGCGCGAGCTCACCGCGCCGGTGCGCCGGACGCGTCACTACTTCTGGCCGAGGCCGGGCGACTGGCCCTTCGACGACCGGAAGATCGAGTACCTGGGCGGGCCCCGGGACGGCGCCGGGGCCGGCGCGCCCCCGCGCGTGGGCGTCGTCAGCCGTGAGCGGCTCGGCCCGTTCGACGTCGCCCGGCTCACCGCGACCGACCCGGACGCGCTGCGCGACTGGCTGGAGGCGCACGGATTTGAACTGCCCGACCGGCTGGCCGAGGGGCTGAAGCCGTATGTGCGCGCCAAGTGGGAGTACGTCGCGGTGCGCCTGGCGCCCGCGGTGGCCGGTGACAAGGGTGACGGCGCCAAGGAGGTGCTCGGCGGGACGCTCGACCCGCTGCGGCTCACCTTCGACTCGTCCCGCCTGGTCTATCCGATGAGGCTGTCGCGGCTGGCGAAGACTCCGCAGGCCCTGGAGCTGTATGTGCTGGCGCCGCACCGCATGGAGCCGCGCGGCGACATCGGGGGCGGGGCGCCGCGAGTGACCTACGCCGGGTGGTTCACCCCCGGGCAGGCGCCGCTGGGGGAGCTGGCGGAGGTCGCGGGGCGGCGGATGTTCCTGACCGGCTTTCAGCAGTCGTTTGCGCGTCCGGAACTCATCGACGGGGACCATGAGTTCCGGCGCGCCGCGGAGGACACCACCTTTCAGCGCGTCACCTATGACCACGAGCTGCTGAGGGTGGGGGGCGTCCCCGCCTGGCTGCTGACCGTGGGCGGCGTCCTGCTGGTCCTGGTGGCCGCGGCGTTCTGGGCGTTGAAGGCCGGGCGCCGCAGGCGGGCGGAGCGCTACTGGGGGCCGGGAGGCCCGCCCGCGCCACGGCTCGGGTGACCCGGGCGGGGCGGTGTTCATGTGGTCGGCGCAAATACGCCAACGACACTTGCCGCCCTGTTCGTTGACTGGTGAGCGGATAGATGGGTATGTCATGTACTGACGTGGTCGCGCCTCCATCACCCCAAGGGGGCTTCATGTTTGACGATCGGCCCGCGTTCGGCGTGCGCGTGCGTGTGCTCGGCGGTGTCACGGTGGCGGAGGTCTCGGGCGAGCTGGACATCTTCGCCGCGGCGAGGATCTCCGCCCGGCTCGATTCCCTCACCCGCGCGGCCCGCCCGAACCTGGTGCTGGACCTGCGGATGGTGACCTTCCTGGACTGTGCCGGGGTGTCCCTGCTGTGCCGGTTGCGCAACCGCGTGCTGGAGCGCGGCGGGCGGCTGCGGCTGGTGATCGTCGACCCGCGGTTCACCCGGCTGCTGCGGATGGTCCGGCTCGATGAGGCCTTCGAGGTCGTGGACGACCTGGCCTTCGCGGTCGCGCGGTCGGGGGAGGTGAGCGCCGGAGGGAGCAGCGGCGCCATTGCGTAAAAGTGTGTCCGACCAAGTGTCAATAGTATGAGCAGAAATTCACTCGCACGAGCGCATTTACTCCGGCAAAAATCGGGTCCCTACCTCCGTAACCGGCGGTCACCCGTCTACGCTCGCGGGCACATCACCCAGGACCCCGGTGGTATCCGTCCCGGTGCCGACCCTGCCCGCTTCCGGGACCCTCATGAGGGTGAAAGGGGGCAGTGTGCCGTTCCGAGGTGATTTCGCGATGACGCAGCAAGGCCCTCCCCGCCGGGAGGTGCCCGCGCCTGCCATCACCCCCGGGCGCCTCCGCGCGGACCGCGGCGCGGCGCCCCGCGCCTGTACATACAAGGTCGCCGGGTACACCGTCGTGGAGCTCCACGGCGAGATCGACATCGTCGGCCGGGAGCGCATCGGCCTGGAGCTGGACCGGGCCACCTCCCCGCCCGCGCCCTCCGTCGTCATCGACCTGACGCCGACCCGTTTCTTCGACTGCTCGGGGTTAGAGCTGCTGTGCCGCGCCTACCGCCGGGTGCGGGACCGCGGCGGGCGGCTGCGGCTGGTCTGCGACAGCCCGCTGATCCTGCGCACACTGCGCGTGGGCGGGCTCCTGGACGTGCTGCGCCCGGCGCCGACGCTGGCCGACGCCTTGCGAGAGGACTGACCGAGGAGGCGGCGCGGGGCCGCTCAGAGCCGCCGGCCCCCGCCGTGGGTGACGCGGTGGTGGCTCGCCCGCCGGCGGGCGAGCAGGCGGTGGTGGCGCAGGGGGCGGCGCTGTCCGGGCGGGTTGTCGCCGTAGCGGAGCGCGGAGACCCGACTGCCGTGCTGGGCGTTGAGCCGGTGGATCACCACCACGCCCGTGACGACCAGCACGACGATCACAGCCACCATGACGACGGTCTCCATGGCGCTCACTCCCAGGGGCCGGGCCCCAGTCTGGAGGGAATCCGGCCGTTATGCGCTGAATGCTCTCGTGGCCTTTACGGTACTCCCCGCGGACACCGGACCGCACCCGGCGTGGCGCGGGGTGCCGGGTGCGGTCAGGGGTGCCGGTCGCGGCCCTACCGGGCGCTCGCTCCGTACGTCTTGCCGAGGGCGGCCAGGCCGTTCGCCCACAGCTGGTTCACCCTGCTGATCTCGGCCGCGTTGGGCTGGGAGTTCCTGCAGGACGTGCCCGGCCCGCCGCCCGACATCAGCTCGCTGCACGGACCCGAGTAGTGGTCCGGCAGCCCGAGCACATGGCCGGTCTCGTGCGCGGTGACGCGGGTGGAGTCGTACTGCTGGTTCTGCGCGAAGTCCAGGAAGATGTAGCCGTTGCCGTGGCCGTCCGTGCTCGCGTACGAGCCGCTCGGGTCATTGCCCTCGCGGTACTCGAAGTCGGCGTTGCTGCCTTCCTGAAGCTTCACATTGCTGACCGAGGAGTTCCAGATCTGGGTGGAGCGCGCTATCACGGACCTGAAGCTCGGGGCCCTGCTGGTGCTGTAGGTGACGGTGACGGCCTCCGCGCCGGGCACCACGCCCCGCTTGTCCAGCACCGACTTGATCACGGCCTTGAGGAAGGCGTCGGTGTCGGCGCGGCTCTCGCCGCTCGCGACGTACGCGGACTTGGCGGTGTGGCTGACGGCGCCGCCGTCGGGTGTGGCGGCGGAGGCGGGTACGGCGGACAGAGTCGAGGCCAGGCCGAGGCCCAGCGTCGTCACGAGCGCCGACGTGGAGAACTTCATGTGGGGGGCTCCTCATCGTCCGTCAGGCCCCGTCCGTCCACGGTGAGGTGGCGGGCCGAGGCCATGGGATGAACGCTTGGTGCCCCGAAGTCTTGGTCAGATCCGGCGCCACGCGGAGATATCAACCGGCGATAGCACCATCACATAACCCCCGTGCGCCCCCGAATTTCCGGCCGCGCTCCGATCGTCTCCCGGACCTCGATCGACCGTCCGGGATGCGGTGTTCGTGTGCATTGAGTGTCTGGTGTGACCTCCTGAACGGCCGTTATGCTCGCGCCGTGGAGCTCGAGGTCAGGCACCTTCGCGCACTGTGCGCCATCGCCGACACCGGCAGCTTACGCAAGGCCGCACGCCAACTGGGTATGAGCCAGCCCTCGTTGACAACCCAGCTCAGGCGCATCGAGAACGCCATCGGCGGCCCGCTGTTCTCACGCGAGCTCACCGGCAGCCGGCCGACCCCCCTCGGGCGCTCCGTGCTCTGCCGGGCCCGGCCCATCGTGGCCGAGATGAACGCCCTCGTCGCGGAGGCCAAGCAGGAGGCCGGCCGGTGCGGTCCGGCCACGGGTGCCCGGCTGCGCATCGGCAGCACCGGCGGCCAGGCCGTGGCGGGCTGGCTGCGCAGACTCCGCGCCCGCTTCCCCGACGCGGACACCACCATCCACATCGACGTCTGGGCCGACTCGCTGCTGCGGATGGTCGCCGGGAGCCAGCTGGACGTCGCCTTCGTCCACGAGGTCGAAGGCGCCCCGCTGCGCGTCCCCGACGGCGTGCGCAGACGCGTACTCGTCGCCCGTGAGCCCCAGTTCGTCGCCCTCCCCGCGACCCACCCGGCCGCCGCCCGCCCCGTCGTCCCGCTTGCCGACCTCGCCGCGGACCAGTGGATGCTCGACCCCGCCCACGAGGGCCAGGAAGCCACCCTCCGCCGGGCCTTCGCCACCGCGGGCCGCGGCCCCCGAGTCGTCTACGGCGACTACCCCACCGCCGCCGACCTGGTCGCCTCCGGCGAACTGGTCACCCCGTGCCGCCCCACCGCGACCCCCCGCCCCGGCCTCGCCATCCGCCCCCTCCTCGACGACCCCCTCACCCTCCGCCTCTCCCTGGCCTCCCGCCCCACCGACCCGCCCGACGCGGACGCGCTCTTCCACGACCTCAGGGACTCCTACCTGGAGCTGGCCTGGGCGAGCACGGCGTACCGGCAGTGGCTGCGGCGCAACGACAGCCCGCTGCCGCGCGCGTCGGAGGGCGGCAACCCCACGAAGAACCGGCTGCCCGCGTGAGCCTTGTCCGGCCCTTGCCGAAACCCTGAGCCGCACCGCAGAGCCCCATCGCTACAGCGACGGCAGCGCCTGCTCCGCCCAGATCGTCTTCCCGGTGGCCGAGTGCCGGCTGCCCCAGCGCAGGCAGAGCTGGGCGACCAGCAGCAGCCCGCGGCCGCCCTCGTCGAAGACGCGGGCGCGGCGCAGATGCGGGGCGGTGTTGCTGCCGTCGGAGACCTCGCAGATCAGCGTGTGGTCGTAGATCAGGCGCAGCTGGATGGGCTCGGCGGCGTGCCGCATGGCGTTGGTGACCAGCTCGCTGACGACCAGTTCGGTGGTGAAGACGGCCTCGTCGAGCCCCCAGGCCAGCAGCCGGTCCGTCACGTCCCGGCGGGCCCGGGCGACCAGGGCCGGGTCGTCGGGCACGTCCCAGGTCGCCACGCGCGAGGCGTCCAGACCGCGGGTGCGGGCCAGCAGGAGGGCCACGTCGTCGGAGGCGCCGTGCTCGGGGAGCAGCGTCCGCAGCACGCTGTCGCACCCCGCCTCCAGGGAGGGGGCGGGATGGGCCAGCGCGGCGGTGAGTGCGGTCAGCCCGTCGTCGAGGTCACGGCCGCGGCCGCCGATCAGGCCGTCGGTGTAGAGGGCGAGCACCACGCCCTCCGGGACGTCGAACTCGATCGCCTCGAAGGGCAGCCCGCCGACGCCGAGCGGCGGCCCGGCCGGCACGTGGACGGCGCTCGCCGTGCCGTCGAGGGCCACCAGAACCGGCGGCGGATGGCCCGCGCGGGCGAGCGAGCAGCGGCCGGCGACCGGGTCGTACACCGCGTACAGGCAGGTGGCGCCGACGTCCCCGGTGGGGGTGCCCGCGCCGCCCTCGGCGGACAGGTGGATGACGAGGTCGTCGAGGTGGGTCAGCAGCTCGTCGGGCGGCAGGTCGACGTCGGCGAGCGTGCGCACCGCCGTACGCAGCCGGCCCATCGTGGCGGAGGCCTGGATGCCGTGGCCGACCACATCGCCCACGACCAGCGCGACCCGCGCCCCGGACAGCGGGATCACATCGAACCAGTCGCCGCCCACCCCGGCGTACGTCCCCGCGGGCTGGTAGCGGAAGGCGATGTCCAGCGCCGTGGGCCTGGGCAGGGTCTGGGGCAGCAGGCTGCGCTGGAGCGCCAGGGCGGTGTCGCGCTCCCGGGTGAAGCGGCGCGCGTTGTCCAGGCAGACGGCCGCCCTGGCGGTGATCTCCTCCGCGAGCAGCACATCGTCCTCGGTGAACGGCTCGGGCCGGCTGTGGCGGGAGAAGGCGGCCACGCCGAGCGTGACCCCACGGGCCCGGATGGGCACCGACATCATCGAGTGGAAGCCGTAGGTGCGCAGCGTGGCGGCGCGGGCCGCGGACTCGGCCGCCCAGCGCCTGATGGCGGCGTCGGTCTCGCGGTGGATGATGGGCCGGCCCGCCGCCAGGGACGCGGCCTGCGGGGAGTACTCCGGGTAGGTGTCCACCTGCCCCAGCTTCACCACGGCCTCCGGGGCGCCCGGGAGGACGGACTGGTGGGCGGCCCGGCGCAGCACCACCGGGCCGGCGAGCGGCCCGGGCGGGGGCTCGCCGAACGCCCCGTCCCCCTCGACCCCTTCGGCCCCCTCGTTGTGGCCTCGCTGCTCCAGCAGATCGACGCTGACGAAGTCGGCCAGGCCGGGGACGCCCACGTCGGCCAGTTCCTGCGCGGTGCGGGTGACGTCGAGCGTGGTGCCGATGCGCACGCTGGACTCGCTGAGCAGCAGCAGCCGCTGCCGGGCACGGTACTGCTCGGTGATGTCATGGGCGGCCAGACAGACGCCGTGCACCTCGCCGTCCGGCGTCTTGAGCGGGGCGAGGCGGGCCGACCAGGCGTGCGCGCGGGTCTCGGCGCCGACGCGGCGGTACGTCTCCACATTGCGCCGCTCCCCGGTGCGCAGCACCTCGGCCATGTTCCGTTCGAGGTCCTCGCTCTCCAGCTTTCCGCCGATCTCCGACAGCCGCAGACCGCGGATCTCCTCCTCGGGCAACCCGATGACCTGGGCCATATGGTCGTTGATCTTGCGCAGCCTGAGCAGCCGGTCGTAGATCGCCACGGGGCAGGGGGCCTGCTGGGACGCCAGCGCCAGCAGGGCGTCGTCCTCCGCCTGCCCGGTGACGTCCTCAGTGACGTCCTCGGTGCCCCCGGTGCCCTCGCCGGGGCCCGGGAGCGGGGAGACCAGCAGCCAGTCGCCCGGCCCGTCCGCGCTCGGCGCGCCGCGGTGGGCCAGCAGCCGGACCGGTACGGTGCGCCCGTCGCGGTGGCGCAGGGTCAGCGTGCCGCTCCAGCGGGGAAGGGCCGCCGCGGCCCGGACGTCGTCGGGGGAGAGCTCCTCGGCGAGCAGCGCGGCCGCGTCCCGGCCCACCACCTCCGCGGGAAGGTGGCCGAGCAGCCGTCGGGCGCCCTCGTTCCAGCTGGTCACGACGGCGTCAGCGCTGATCGTGGCCCTCGCCGTGGCCGCCTCGTCGAGCGGGTCGCCCCGCCGGTCGCCGAGCCCGTCGCCAAAGGGAAGGGCGCTCTCCTGGCCCGTCATCGTCGATCTGTCCCACTTTCACCGCGCCTGGCCCGGCCTCCGAGCGGGAGGTCACAAGGGCGCGCAGATCCAGCGTCGTGCACATCCGGCACGACATCAACCGGGATGCCGGCGCGGAACCCCTCGTCAGGGCCGATCTTCCGCGTTGACAGGGGGATGAACGCCCGGCTGTAATGGCGCCCGGTGCCACGTGGCGTCGGCCAGAGAGCAGTGGGCAGGCCGGCAGCTGGGCGAGCACCATCACGAAGGGACCACGTCATGAGCGCCTACTCCGCGCTGCGCGTCTGACCTGAGCACCGCCTCCGCGCGTCGTCCCTCTTCCGTCACTTCCGCTCAGCCGACTGAGCACACAGACGTCCATGTCCGGGCCTCCGGACCAGGGTCGCGCGCCTCACCGTCGTCACACACCTTTTCTGGAGATTCGGCACCGTATGCCCACATCCTTCAACCAACAGATCATCGAGGAGTTCCGAGCCAACGAGGGAAAGGTCGGCGGCCCCTTCGAGGGCGGCGATCTCCTTCTGCTCACCACCACCGGGGCGAAGTCGGGCGGTCGGCACACCGTGCCGCTCGGCTACGTCCGCGACGGCGACCTGCTGCTCGTCATCGCGTCCAACCTGGGCGCACACCGCCATCCCGCCTGGTACCGCAACATCCTCGCCCACCCCGTGGTGGGGGTGGAGATCGGCGCCGAGGCGTTCGAGGCGATCGCGGTCCCCGCCGAGGGGGCGCGGCGGGACGAGCTGTTCGAGCGGGTGGTGCGGGTGGCGCCCGGATACGGCGACTACCAGAGCCGTACCGAGCGCGCCCTGCCGGTCGTGGCGCTGGAGCGCCCCGACCACGGAGCGGCGGGGGAGGTGCCGCGTGAGATCAGGACCCTCGCCGACAAGGTCCTGGAGATCCACGCCTGGCTGCGTGGCCAGCTGCGCCACATACGCCACGAGGCCGACGCCCACCTCGTCGCCCGCGCCGCCCACCAAGGGCCCGGCGAACCCCCGGCACCGGGGCTCGGCCTTCAGATCCGGCAGCACTGCCTCGCCTTCTGCGAGGCGCTGACGCACCACCACACCGGCGAGGACACCGCCGTCTTCCCCGCCCTGGCGACCCACCACCCGGATCTGCGCGAACCCCTCGACCGCCTGCGCGACCAGCACCGTACGGTCGCCGTCCTCAAGGAGCGGCTTCTCGCGCTCCTGGCCGACATCACCACCGCCGACCCGGCCCGTTTCCGGGCCGAGCTGGACCGGATGACCGAGGAGCTGACCCGCCATCTCGACGACGAGGAGGCGGAGCTGCTCCCCGTCCTGGAGCAGATCCCCTTCCCGCCGGCCGCACCGGGCCCCCGGGCGGCGGAGGGCGCCACCGCCTGACGGCGGCTGATGGGCGGTGCCCCTCGTTCCGGCTCCCGGGCCGGGACGCGGGGGCGCCTCGTCATGCGCGCGGAGCGCGTTCCTTTCGCCAGAAGAGGTGGTGCGTCACCCCGCTGGGGCTGGGCACGACATCGAGGTGGAACCGGTCGAGCAGCTCATCGGGCGACTCCCAGAGCCGTATCCCGGATCCGAGCTTCACCGGCGAGACCGCCACATGCAGGGTGTCGACGAGGTCGGCCTCGAGGAACTCCCGGATCGTGGTGGCCCCGCCGCCGAGCCGGACGTCCTTGCCCCGCGCCGCCTCGCGCGCCTGCTGGAGGACCGTGGCCGGATCGCCGTCGACGAAGTGGAACGTGGTGTCGGAGAGCGTGAACGAAGGACGCGGGTGGTGGGTCAGGACGAACACCGGGGTGTGGAACGGGGGCTCGTCACCCCACCAGCCGCGCCACTCCTCGTCCTGCCAGGGCCCACGCTGGGGCCCGAACTTGTTACGGCCCATGATCTCGGCGCCGATATTGCGTGCGAAGTCCCGAGTGAAGTAGTCGTCGAGGCCGCGGCTGCCTCCGGGGTCGGTGCGCATGGGCCAGCTCGCCGTGGCGCCGGCCCAGGCGAACAGCCTCCCGGGATCGACGTGGCCGAACGGATTTTCGAGGGTCTGGTCCTCGCCGGCGGCGATTCCGTCGCTCGAGACACTGAAGTTCTGAACTCTCAGCAGCTGATGCATGCGTCTCCTCCTGCGTTTATGGACAACAGTGAGACCGTCCGTGCCGGGAAAACTCATCGTGCGGCAGTCAGGATGCGTTCAGGTGTCCGATGGCACGGTCGCTGCCCATGACCCATGAAACGTCCGAGACATTCGCGATGTCCACGGCAGGCCGACCCGCCGCTCCGGCGCGGCATCGGCTGAGCTGGAACAAGGTGCCCGAGGTCACCGTCTACTTCTGGATCATCAAGGTGCTGTGCACGACGGTCGGCGAGACCGCCGCCGACCTGCTGAACGAGAAGGCCGGGCTCGGCCTGACCGGCGTGTCGGTGCTGATGAGCGCGCTGCTGGCCGTGGTGCTTGTGGTGCAGTTCCGCACGAGTGCGTACCGGGCGGGCGTCTACTGGCTCGCCGTGGCCCTGATCAGCGTCGTCGGCACCCTGATCAGCGACAACCTGACCGACAACATGGGCGTGCCGCTGGAGGCGAGTACGGCGGTGTTCGCGATCGTCCTCGCGGCCGTGTTCGCCGTCTGGTACCGGCGCGAGCGGACGCTGTCCATCCACAGCGTCGACACCACCAGCCGCGAGTCCTTCTACTGGCTCGCGGTGCTCTTCACCTTCGCCCTGGGCACCGCGGCCGGTGACCTGGTCTCCGAGCGCATGAGCCTCGGCTACTGGCTGGCCGCCGTGCTGTTCGCCCTGGCCATCGCCGCAGTCGCCGTCGCGCACTTCGCACTCGGCCTCGACGCGGTGTGGAGCTTCTGGATCGCGTACATCCTCACCCGGCCGCTCGGCGCCTCGATCGGCGACTACCTCTCCCAGCCCACCGGAGACGGCGGCCTGGGCCTGGGCACCGTCATCACCAGCGCGCTGTTCCTGGCCGTCATCCTCGGTCTGGTCGTCTACCTGGGGGTGACGCGCAGGGACGTCACCGCCCCGGAGCGGGCCGCCTGACACCCGGCCTGACCTGCCGAGCGGTCCGCGTTCAGGATGCGTTCAGGCTCTCTGTGCCACGGTCGGAGATCCCGGCCGCCACCGGCGGCCGGTTCATCTCAACAGGGCGCTCGTCCCGGTCCCGGGAGCGAGCGCTCTGTTGTTCGACCGGACAGGAGAAGCCGAGTTGGCGAAATCGGAGATCCTCACCGAACTCGACGTGGCGAGTACGTCGAACACGTCGAGCACGTCGAGCACGACCAAGTCGGTGATGAAGAAGCTGCCCGAGGTCACGCTGGCCTTCTGGATCATGAAGATCGCCGCGACGACCCTGGGTGAGACGGCGGGCGACCTCTTCTCACAGACCCTGAAGCTGGGCTACTTCCTCACCACGATCGCGCTGTTCCTGATCTTCGTGGTGACGCTGGTGGTCCAGCTGCGATCCCACCGCTACAACCCGTTCTTCTACTGGACCGTGATCCTGTCGACCAGCATGGCCGGCACCACGATGTCCGACTTCATGAATCGCGACGCCAGCGCCAAATACCTCGCGAACGGCGCCGCTTCGCTCGGCTGGGGCCCGCAGGGGCTGGGCCTCGGCTACCCGGTCGGAGCGGCGATCCTGATCTCGATCCTTCTGGCGATCTTCCTCGCCTGGAAGGTGAGCGGGATGACGTTCCGGATCCGCGACATCGTCACCTTCAGGGGCGAGGCGCTGTTCTGGGCGGCGATCCTCGTGTCGAACACCCTCGGCACGTCCATGGGCGACTTCCTGTCCGACAGCTCGGGCCTCGGCTACGCCGGCGGCGCACTGCTCGTGACCGGGGTGCTCGCCGTGCTCGTGGCGCTGATGAAGGTGCGCGCGGTGCCGAATGTGCTGCTGTTCTGGTTCGCCTTCGTCCTCACCCGCCCGCTGGGTGCCACCGCGGGCGACTTCCTCACCAAGCCGGTCGCCAAGGGCGGCCTGGATCTCGGTACCGCGGGCTCGTCCGCCGTCCTGCTCGCCGTCCTGTTCGGCCTGATGGCCTTCGCCCAGGTGCGGGAGCGCCGGACCGACGCCCCTGCGGCGAAGCCGGAGCGGGAGCCGGTCATCCGGCAGGCAGGCTGACCGTGAACCTGGCGCCGGGCGCGGGTCCGGGTTCGTAGGACACGTCACCGCCGACGGCGCGGGCCAGGCGTCGCGCGAGCGGCAGCCCCAGCCCGGCGCCGTCGTGCCCATCGCCGGTGTCGGCGCGCCTGCCGGGCTGGAACAGCTCGTCCACGAACGCCTCCGGCACACCGGGGCCGTCGTCGACGACGGCGATCCGCACGGCGCCGGGGACGGGCCGCGCGGACACGGTCACGCGGGAACGGGCGTAGCGGGCGGCGTTGGCGAGCAGGGGGCTGAGGATGCGTTCGAGGAGAGCGGGCGCGACCCCCGCCGCCAGCACCGGGGCTCCCGGCTCCATCGAGGTCCGCACCTGATCCGGTGTGTCGAGGCGCTGGAGCAGGCGGTACAGGACGGGCACGACGTCGGTCGTCCCCGGGGCCGCCGCCGGGTTCAGCGCGTTCTCGCGGGCGTCGTCCAGGAGGGTGTCGCAGATGGTGCGTATGGACTGCGCCGCCTCGGCGATCACCTCCTGGGTGGCGCGGGTCTCGGCGTCCGTGCGGGGGCGGGCCCGCAACCAGTCGAGCTCGATGATGATCCGGGTGAGCGGGGTGCGCAGTTCGTGGGACAGCTCCGCCGTCAGTTGCTGTTCGTGGCGCAGCACGGTGCGGATGCGGTCCAGGAGCTGGTCCAGTGAGGCTCCGAGGCGGGCGAGCTCGGCCGGGCGGTCCTCCGCGCTGAAGCGTGCGTCGGAGCCCACGGCGCTCCACTGGGTGGCCTGGTCGGTCATCGTCCGCACCGGGCGCAGCGCCCGGCCGACGGACAGGCGGGTGAGCCCATAGGTGCAGCCGAGCATCACCGCGTCCAGGATGAGCGACCCCAGCAGCAGGGTGTCGGCCGAACTGCGGTACGGAGTCAGGTCCAGCGCGGTGACGACGGTGGCGGTGACATGGCGGCCGGGGATGGGCTGGGCACACAGCCGGACCGGCGGGTGACCGCGGGCGTCGACGGTCGCGCAGGCATGCTTCCGCTGCGCCGCCAGCCGGTCGGCGGCCTGGGTGAGCGGGCTGTCGGCCGTGACGGACGGCGGCTTCTCCAGCGGGCGAGTGCCGTCGTAGGTCCAGACGTTCGCGTCGAGGAGGCGGTCGTTGACGGTTTCCAGGACCCGAACCCGGGGGCCGCTGGTGTCGATGGTCGTGGCCACGGCCGCCGCCCGGTTGCGCAGTTCGTCGTCCGCCTGGTGCCGCAGATGCCGGTCCATCGCGGCGTTGAACGCCACGGTCAGGATCGTCATCAGCAGCGTGGCGGTGGTCAGCGCCACGAGAGAGAGCCGGCCGCGCAGGGTGCGGGGGACAAGGCGACGGAAGACCCGGGAGACACGGCTCATGACAGACGGTGTCCCGCGCCCCGCGCCGTGCCGATCGCCAGGCCGCTGCCCGCCTCCCGCAGCTTGCGGCGCAGCCGGCTCAGATACTGGTCCAGGGTGTTGTCGCTGACCTGCGCGCCCTCGGGCCAGCCGGCCCGCACCAGGTCACGGCGGCGCACCAGCGTCCCGTCGGCGGCGACGAGCGTGGCCAGCAGCCGGAACTCGGTGGGGGACAGCGCGACGCGGGCACCGCCCACGGTCAGGCTGTGGTCCACCGCGTCCAGGACCAGGTCCCCGACGGAGGCCACCGCCGTCGTGGCGGCCCGTTTGAGTACGGCTCTCAGCCGGGCGGCGAGCTCGGCGAGGTGGAAGGGCTTGGGCAGGTAGTCATCGCCTCCGGCGGAGAATCCGGACAGGCGGTCGGTGAGCTGGTGCCGGGCGGTGAGGAAGATCACGGGGGCGAGGAAGCCATTGGCGCGCATCGCCTGGCATACGTCCCGTCCGTCCGCATCCGGCAGGCCGACGTCCAGGACGGCCGCCGAGATGTCGGCGGTGGCCAGCCGCAGGGCGGTGGCGCCGTCGGCGGCCAGGACCGGGGCGAAGTCCTCGTCGCACAGGCCACGGCGCAGCACGTCCCGCAGGGCGTGATCGTCCTCCACCACCAGGATCTTGGGGCGCATGATCCTCCGTCGGAACACCGTTCGTCTACGGAACTGTAGACGAGCGGCGGCCATGGAGCGTTCCCGGACGAAGGGCGCCGCGCGAGAAACATCCGTACTCAGCCGTACTCATCCGCACAAAAGACCGCACCCGGACCGCAGGGACGCCGTGGTCGGCGGCCCGTGGCCCGGGTGCGGACGAATAAGGTGCTGCGATCGGAGCAACCGCAGCTCAGAGGGCATGATCCAAGATCAGGCCTTCTTGGTCTCCCAGAAGATCTTGTCGATCTGGGCGATGTAGTCCAGAGCCTTCTGACCCGTGGCCGGGTCCGTGGAGGCCTTGGCGGCGCTGAGCGCCTTGAGGGTGTCGTTGACCAGCTGGTGCAGTTCCGGGTACTTCTCGAAGTGCGGCGGCTTGAAGTAGTCGCTCCACAGCACCGAGACGTGGTGCTTGGCGAGCTCCGCGCGCTGCTCCTTGATGACGGTGGCGCGGGCCCGGAAGTGCGGGTCCTCGTTGGCCTGGTACTTCTCCTGGACGGCCTTGACGGACTCGGCTTCGATACGGGCCTGGGCCGGGTCGTACACACCGCAGGGCAGGTCGCAGTGGGCGCTGACCTTGACCTTCGGGGCGAACAGGCGGGAGAGCATAGAGCTGTCCTTCCTTAAGTGATCGTCTTCTCAGGTGCGAGATTACTCCGTGGGGGAAGGCTTTTCCCGGGTGCCCCGGGGGGCTTAGGTCAAAAGTCCAGTGGCAGCCTGGGACGCCTGGGATGCTGAATGTACGTGACCGGAGGTGTCTTGATGCCAGAGCAGCTGCACGATCGCGGGCAGGAGCAGGACCGCGAGCGCCGTGGGCTGCTGCGGATCGGGCTCGCCGAGGTCTACAACCCGTCGATGGTGCCGACGCTGAACCCCGGAGATCAGCTGGTCGTCCGGTACGGCGTGGCCGTCCGGGCGGGCGATGTGGTGCTGCTGCGGCATCCGTTCCGCCAGGACCTGCTGATCGTCAAGCGCATCGTGGAGCGGCGTGACGGCGGCTGGTGGGTGATGGGGGACAACCCGTACGTGGAGAACGACAGCCGGGAGTTCGGCGTGGTGCCGGACGAGCTGGTGGTGGCCAGGGTCTGGGTGCGGCTGCGGCCGCTGCCGGGGGCCGGGTCGGGTCAGCGGTCGGTGGCCGGGATGCTGTCGTGGGTGCTGTCCGCGGTGCGGCGGGTGGGGTCGGCGCGGTCGGCACGGTCGGCACGGTCTGGGGGGGTGCTGCCGGGCCGGCGCGGGGCGGTCTCGGAGCGCTCGGTGTCCAGGCGCTTGCGGGCGCGGTAGGCGGCGACGTTGGCGCGGGTGGCGCAGCGGTCGGAGCAGTAGCGCCGGGATCGATTTGTCGATGTGTCGAGATAGGCGTTGCGGCAGGGCGGTGCCTCGCAGATGCCGAGGCGGTCGACGCCCAGTTCGGTGAGGTGGAACGCGAGCCCCATGGAGGCGGTCGCGGCGTAACCCGCGCTCGCGTTGGCGGCGTAGTCGGCGATGTGCATATGCCATTTGGGGCGGTCGTCCTCGTCCCGGTACTCGTGCCCGGAGATCTGCGGGCTGACCGGGAACTCGATGAGCAGCGCGTTCAGCAGGTCCACGGCCAGCACCTCGTCCCCGCCCGCCGCCGCCTCGAAGACGGCGCGCAGCCGGGCGCGCACCGACCTCAGCCGGGTGACATCGGAGTCGGTGGCGCGCCGCGCCGCCTGCTGGCTCTCCCCGAAGAGTGCGCGCACCGCATCGACCGAGGTGAGGGCGTCGGTGCCGCGCGCGGGCTCCTCGCTGTTGACCAGGCGCACGGCGAGATCCGAGTAATAGGCCAGTTCCACTTGTGGTCCTTACGAGGGTCGGGCTATCGTCGGTAATGGCTGATATGGCTACGAGGGTATTACGACGGAGCAGGCGGGGAGAGAATTGATGACCGACACCGTCGCCGCGCCGGACTGGCGGGCATGGCAGCAGAGCTGGGACCGGCAGCAGGAGTGGTACCTCCCCGACCGCGAGGAGCGGTTCGGGGTGATGCTGGACATGGTCGAGGCGCTGGTCGGCCCGGAGCCGAGAATTCTGGACCTGGCCTGCGGCACCGGCAGCATCACCGACCGGGCGCTGCGCAGATTCCCCCGCGCCACCAGCACGGGCGTGGACCTCGACCCGGCGCTGCTGACCATCGCGCGCGGCCACTTCGCGGCGGACGACCGGGCCGAGTTCGTGACGGCGGACCTGCGCGACCCGGGGTGGACGGACAGGCTGCCACACCGCTCGTACGACGTCGTGCTCACCGCCACCGCGCTGCACTGGCTGCCGGACGACGCGCTGCGCGTGCTGTACGGGCAGCTGGCAGGGGTGGTGCGGGACGGCGGGGCGTTCCTGAACGCCGACCACATGCCGGGGCGGGACACGCCCAGGATCGATGCCGCCGTGCGCGCGTTCGAGCACGCCCGGCGGGAGCGGGCCAGGGCCGAGGGCGCGCAGGACTGGGCGGCGTGGTGGCAGGCGGCGGCCCGGGACGAGGCGCTCGCCGCGCCCGTCGCCGAGCGGTTCAAGATCTTCGGCAACCCGGCCGACGGCGCGGACCACGCGGACGGCGTGGCCGAGGCGTTCCAGCCCGTCGGCTGGCACGCGGCCACGCTGCGCGAGGCGGGGTTCGGGGAGGCGCGGGCCGTGTGGTGCTCCCCGTCGGACGCGATGGTGCTCGCCCTGAAGTAGCCGGCGTAGTCGAAGTGGCTGGAGGAGCTGAAGCAGGCACGGGTGGTACGGGCCGGATCCGGCCCGTACCACCCGTCGTGCGCCGCGGGACAGCTCTGGAGGGCCTAAAGAACCTTCGAGAGGAACGACTTGGTCCGTTCGTGCCGCGGGTTGGTGAGCACCTCGCGCGGGTGCCCGGACTCCACGACCACCCCGTCGTCCATGAAGACGATCGAGTCCCCGACCTCCCGGGCGAAGCCCATCTCGTGGGTCACCACGACCATGGTCATGCCGTCCTCGGCCAGCCCGCGCATCACGTCCAGCACATCGCCGACCAGCTCGGGGTCGAGCGCCGAGGTGGGCTCGTCGAAGAGCATCAGCTTGGGCTCCATGGCCAGCGCCCGCGCGATGGCGACGCGCTGCTGCTGGCCGCCGGAGAGCTGCGAGGGGTAGTTGCCGGCCTTGTCGGACAGGCCCACCCGGTCGAGCAGCCGCAGCGCGCGCTCCCGGGCGACCGCCTTGGCCTCGCCCTTGACCTGGACCGGCGCCTCCATGACGTTCTCCACCGCGGTCATGTGCGGGAAGAGGTTGAAGCGCTGGAAGACCATGCCGATGTCCCGGCGCTTCGCGGCGACCTCGCGGTCCTTGAGCTCGTAGAGCTTGTCGCCCTTCTGCCGGTAGCCGACCAGCTCGCCGTCCACGTACAGCCGCCCGGAGTTGATCTTCTCCAGGTGGTTGATACAGCGCAGGAAGGTGGACTTCCCGGAGCCGGACGGGCCGATCAGACAGAACACCTCGCGGGGCGCGACCTCCAGGTCGATGCCCTTGAGGACCTGTAGCGCGCCGAAGGACTTGTGGACGCCTTCGGCCTTCACCATGGCGTTCATGACGTGCCCACACCTCCGGAGGGTCGGTTGGAGAAGGAGAAGAGATTGACCCGGATCCGCTGGAGCGGGGTCATGGGCAGGCTGCGGCTCGAGCCGCGGGCGTAGTACCGCTCCAGGTAGAACTGGCCCACGCTCAGGACGGAGGTCAGGATGAGATACCAGAGGGCCGCGAGGAAGAGCATCTCCGCGGGCGCGCCGGAGGTCTGGCCGACCTCGCTGGTGGCCTGGAGCAGATCCCAGTACTGCACGGCGACGACCAGCGAGGTGGTCTTGAGCATGTTGATGAACTCATTGCCGGTCGGCGGCACGATCACCCGCATCGCCTGCGGCAGCACCACCCGGCGCAGCGTCTTGGCGTGGCTCATGCCCAGCGCGTGCGCCGCCTCGGTCTGGCCCTCGTCGACGGCCTGGATGCCCGCGCGGCAGATCTCCGCCATGTACGCGGCCTCGTTCAGGCCGAGCCCCAGCAGGGCGGCCAGGAACGGGGTCATGAAGTCCGACCACTCGTCCTGGTAGATCGGGCCGAGGTTGATGTACTCGAAGATCAGCCCGAGGTTGAACCACAGCAGCAGCTGCACATAGACCGGGGTGCCGCGGAAGAACCAGATGTAGCCCCAGGCGATGGAGGCGGTCACCGGGTTCTTGGACAGCCGCATCACCGCGAGGAGGATGCCGAGGACCACGCCGAGCGCCATGGAGGCGATCGTGATCCAGACGGTCTTGCCGACGCCCTTGAGGATCTGGTCGTTGAAGAAGTAATCCGGGATGGCTCCCCAGTTCACCTTCCCTTGGGAGAAGGCGTACACGATTGACGCCAGGAAGGCGATGACCACGACCGCCGCGACCCAGCGCCCGTAGTGCCGCACCGGGATGGCCTTGATGTTCTCCGGCTCGGGTGGGGGCGGTGGGGCGTCCTGGGGACCCACCTTGTCGATCTCAACAGTCACGGAAAGAGCCTTTCAGTGGGGGAGAGGGGAGGCCGGGTCACTTGCCGCCGTTGACGATGGCCTTGAGGACCGCGCCGTCCTGGACGCCCCACTTGGCGATGATCTTGTCGTATTCGCCGTTCGCGATGATGAAGGCCAGCGCCTGCCGCAGCGCATCGCGCAGCTCGGTGTTCCCCTTGGCCACGGCTATGCCGTACGGGGCCGCCTCGACCTGCTCGCCCACCACCTGGAAGTCATTGCCGCCGCCCGAGGTCTTCACGGCGTAGGCGGCGACCGGGAAGTCGCTGGCGCCGGCGTCACCGCCGCCGCCGAGCAGCCGGGTCTGGGCCTCGGTGTCGTTCGCGTAGGCCTCGATCGAGATCTTGCTCTTGTGGTTCTTCTCGCAGGTCTTGCTCTGGGCCTTGGCCAGGTCGTGGGAGGTGGTGCCGCGCTGGACGACGACGTCCTTGCCGCACAGGTCGTCCCAGGTCTTGATCCCCTGGTCCTCGCCCTTCCTGGTGTACATCGACACACCGGCCGTGAAGTAGTCCACGAAGTCGACGCCCTCGCCGACCGGCTTGCCGGTCTCGGGGTCGACGCCGTCCTGGCGGCTCTTGTTGTCGGTCATGGCCGACATGGCGATGTCGTACCGCTTGGAGCGCAGGCCGGTCAGCAGACCGTCGAACGTGCCGTTGTTGAACTTGAACTCCACGCCGAGGACCTTGCCCATCGCGGCGGCGAGGTCCGGGTCCAGGCCGATGACCTGCCCGTTCTTCCTGAACTCCACCGGCGGGTAGTTGATGTCCGAGCCGACCTTGATCACGCCCGCGCTCTGGATCTTCTTCGGCAACATGCTGAAGAGCGGGGCCGTGGTGGCGCCTCTGGTGGTGTTCGTCTTGTCCCTCTGGTCGCCACAGCCCGTCAGGAGCAGGGCACCGGTGACCGCGATCGCGCCGGCGACGGCCGCCTTGGACTTCATGCCGGTCCGTCGGCTGCGTCGGCGCGTAATGCTGGCGGTCATGCTCGTTCCTCCTGCGGGGTGAGAGGGTGTCCGGATGGGCCAGAACACGTTTGTGGGTGTCGCGACCCTGTGTGATTGGGGCATCTTGCCACCGGACTGGCTCGATCAGACGTCCAGCCATGTCAAAATCGGGTAACGGGCGACCCCCGTGGTGCACAGGGGCGGAAACGCCCGGCCGGAAGACCGCGGCCAATGAGCGGAACGAGACGTTCATCACGTTTGATCACATAGGGAAACGTCTCGAGTGGTGGACGTTCAAGGGTGATTCAATCGCTTTCGCAGGTAACGCGAGGTATTCGAACACCACACATACGACCGCGGCGGGAAACCGTTCGTCCCCGGAGGAGCCCTTCCGGTAGAACGGACGGTTACCCCCCTCACCCGGGGCTCGGGGCGCGTGTGCGGCGCGCCCGGCGTTCGAATCTGGACCCAGCGGCGGATATCCGCCCAGTGGGACCCGGACGCGGTGCCCGCCCGCTCCCCAACCAGGGGCGGATACCCTCAACAGAAATACGACAAAGGGGTCAAATAGTGGCAGCGGAGATCGCGAATCCTCGCAGCGACAGCACGAACGGAAGCGCCGGAGACGCGGAGGGAGTCGCGGACGGCGAGCCCTTCGATCCGGCCTTCGCGCTGCACCGGGGCGGCAAGATGGCCATCGAGGCGACGGTGCCGGTGCGGAACAAGGACGATCTGTCCCTCGCCTACACGCCGGGCGTCGCGAAGGTCTGCAGCGCCATCGCGGAGAAGCCCGAGCTGGTCGACGAGTACACCTGGAAGTCCCACGTCGTCGCGGTCGTCACGGACGGCAGCGCGGTGCTCGGGCTCGGCGACATCGGTCCGGAGGCCTCCCTGCCCGTGATGGAGGGCAAGGCCATCCTCTTCAAGCAGTTCGGCGGCGTCGACGCGGTGCCGATCGCCCTCGACTGCCGCGAGGTGGACGAGATCGTCGAGACCGTCGTCCGACTCGCCCCCTCCTTCGGCGGCGTGAACCTGGAGGACATCTCCGCCCCGCGCTGCTTCGAGATCGAGCGCAAGCTCCAGGAGCGCGTCGACATCCCGATCTTCCACGACGACCAGCACGGCACGGCGGTCGTCACCCTCGCCGCGCTGCGCAACGCGGCCAAGCTGACCGACCGCTCGCTCGGCCAGCTGCGCGCCGTCATCTCCGGCGCCGGCGCCGCGGGCGTCGCCATCGCCAAGATCCTCGTCGAGGCGGGGATCGGGGATGTCGCGGTCTGCGACCGCAAGGGCATCGTGTCCGCCGACCGCGAGGACCTCACCGACGTCAAGCGGGAGCTGGCCGGCTTCACCAACAAGGCCGGTCTGACCGGGCCCATGGAGGCCGCGCTGGACGGCGCCGACGTCTTCATCGGCGTCAGCGGCGGCACCGTCCCCGAGCAGGCGGTCGCCAAGATGGCTCCCGGCTGCTTCATCTTCGCCATGGCCAACCCGACCCCGGAGATCCACCCGGACGTCGCCCACAAGTACGCCGCGGTGGTCGCCACCGGCCGCAGCGACTTCCCGAACCAGATCAACAACGTTCTGGCCTTCCCGGGCATCTTCGCCGGCGCGCTTCAGGTCCGGGCCTCCCGGATCACCGAGGGCATGAAGCTCGCCGCCGCCGAGGCGCTGGCCGCCGTGGTGGCCGACGAGCTGAGCGCCGACACGGTCATCCCCTCGCCGTTCGACGACCGGGTCGCCCCGGCCGTGACCGCGGCCGTCGCGGCGGCGGCGCGCGCGGAGGGCGTGGCGCGCCGCTGAGTCCCCCAGGGCGCGCGTCGTATACGACGGCCGGGCCGCCGCCTCGCATGGAGGTGGCGGCCCGGTCGTCGTACGGGCGCGGGCGGCCGTTCGTACGCGCGGCGCGTGTCACACCGCGGCGTGGTTCCGCCGCCCGGCCCGCCGCCCCTATCGTCGGGATCATGTTCGCTGCCTACGCCGCACGTATCGACCGTGACCAGCCGCTGAACGGCCTCGAACTGGGCGAACGCCCCGAGCCCGAGACGCGCCCCGGCTGGACGACCATCACCGTCAAGGCCGCCTCGCTCAACCACCACGACCTGTGGTCGCTGCGCGGCGTCGGCCTCGGCGAGGAGTCGCTGCCGATGATCCTCGGCTGTGACGCGGCCGGGATCGACGAGGACGGCAACGACGTCGTCGTCCACTCGGTCATCGGACAGACCGGGCACGGCGTCGGCGCGCGCGAGCCCCGCTCCATCCTCACCGAGCGTTACCAGGGCACCTTCGCGGAGAAGGTCGCCGTCCCCACCTGGAATCTGCTGCCCAAGCCCCCGGAGCTCTCCTTCGAGGAGGCGGCCTGCCTGCCGACGGCCTGGCTGACCGCCTACCGCATGCTGTTCACCAACGCGGGCGTGCGCCCCGGCGACAGCGTCCTGGTCCAGGGCGCGGGCGGCGGCGTGGCCACCGCGGCCATCGTGCTGGGCGCGGCGGCCGGGCTGCGGGTGCTGGCCACCAGCCGGGACGAGGCCAAGCGCAAGCGCGCGGTCGACCTGGGGGCCGAGGGCGCGTACGAGCCGGGGGAGCGGCTGCCGCGGCGCGTGGACGCGGTGATCGAGACGGTGGGCGCGGCGACCTGGTCGCACTCGGTCAAGTCGCTCAAGCCCGGTGGAACGCTGGTCATCTCGGGCGCGACCAGCGGGCCGAGCCCCAAGTCCGCCGAGCTCAACCGGATCTTCTTCCTGGAGCTGAAGGTCGTCGGCTCCACGATGGGCAGCAAGGAGGAGCTGGAGGACCTGCTGAGCTTCTGCGCGGCGCGCGGCGTGCGGCCGGTCATCGACTCGGTGCTGCCGCTGGACCGGGCCCGCGAGGGGTTCGAGAAGATGGCGAGCGGGGACCTCTTCGGCAAGGTCGTGCTGACGGTCTGAGGGTCTGAGGGCTTTTACGGCTTCACGGCTTCACAGCTTTACGGCCGTATGAAGCTCCGCGCGAAGCGGTACCGCTTGGCCGTGGTGCCCTGGAACCCGGGGAAGTGCCTGACCCGCTCCCACTCAGGGGTCGGATCGTCGGCGGCGATGGCCGCGTCGTACGCCTCCTCGCTGGTCCACTGGGCGTAGTTGAGCACCTGCGCCCGGTCGTTGGCCAGATGGCGGGCGCCGTCGACGATCAGGTGGAAGTCGGCGGAGATGAGGTCAGGGCTCGGGGCGGGGTCGGTCTCCAGGGCCTCGATGACCGCGTCGATCCACCTCCGCCGCAGCTCCGGGGCGGGGTCGTCGAAGTCGGCCCTGATGACGACGATGCACCCGGGCACCCGGGGATCGCCCGCCGCCCGGGTGTCGAAGCCGCGGTAGCGGCGGTAGTTGGCGATGCCGTGGCGCTCGATGCCCGGCACGGCGGCGTCGATCTCGTCCACCCGCTCCTGGCGCTGGGCGCGGACGAAGGCGAGGTACGCCTCCTCGCTCGCCCACTGGGCGTGGTGCATCAGCGTCTCGCCGTCCATTCCCACATACACGTTCTGCGAGAACAGCTCCGGGCTCGGCCACGGACGGGAGTCCCAGGAGTGGGCGAGGGCATCCACCGTCGCCCGCTGCCGCTCGGGGGTGCCGACGCCCCAGGTGGAGAACAGGGCGGCGCCGACGTCGGGGCGCGCGAGGTCGGGGAGTGGGCTGGTGGGACCGAGCATGGGGGGCTCCTTCGGGATCGCGGGCGAAGGCCGCTTCGCCTTCGCCCGCGATCCTGATACCTCAACCGAGGTTGAGGTCAAGGCCGTTCGCTACTCGTACGCGACCTGGACCGCGGCGATGCCCAGCGTGCTCTGCATGGGCAGCATGCCCGCCTCGAACACCGCCGCGAGCAGCGGGTGGACCAGGCTCGCCAGCCGCTCGGCGCGCTCCGTGCCGAGCGCGCGCCAGGGCTCGGCGGCCAGCTCGTCCGTCAGCCGCTCGATCGCGTCGCGGCCCTGCCGGCCGCGCTCGGTGGCGTTCCCCTCCGCGTCGAGCCAGCCGCGCTCGGCCAGTCGGCCGGCCGCGGCGCTCCACTCCTCCGCGGTCCAGCCGCGGCCGCCGAAGTTGGCCGTCGGAGCGGCGCCGATCCCCGCGAAGGACACCAGCGACTCGCACGGGTCGAGACCGGCGGTGAGCAGCGCGGCCAGGTGGCCGTCCCCGCGATGCTCCCGCAGCACGGCGGTGGCCTGCCACAGGGCGAGGTGCGGCTCGTCGGACCAGCCGAGGTCGCGGTTGGCGGCGGCGATGGGGCGGGCGGCCAGGGTCGCGGCCTCGGCCGCCTCCTTGGCCAGGGCCGCGGCCTCGGCGATGTCCGGCCCGTCGATCCGGTCGCCGAGCAGCGCGCGGTACGTACGGTCGACCGCCCGCAGCCGGGCGGCCACCACCTTGTCCGGGGCGGCCGTCGACCAGACGGCGGGGATGTACTCGGCTATGGTGCGCGGGCTGAAGCTGTAGAACGTGGCCGTCACCAGCTCGGGGCCGACCGGGCCCAGCGGGGCGGCCCGCCAGGCGAAATAGCTGGGCCAGCGGGACTCGACGTCGTAGCCGAGCGCCGCGGCCTCCTCGGATGCCTGCGGAGCGAAGTAGAGACATGCGTGCACCGGCTCCAGCTGGTGCCACATGCGGCGGGCGAGCGCTTGATACTGCGTCACTCTTACCTCTTCGGATGAGACTCTGGCGAGGGCGGGCGGAAGCGGGGGAAAGCCGAGGCCGAAGGATAGCCAGAGCATGGGGAGGGTGAGGCCTATTCCTCCGTACGTCCCCGCAGCAGCGCGTTGATCCGCGCCGCGGTGGCCGCGAGCCGCCGCCGGGCCTCGGCCGCCTGTTCGGCGTTCACGCCGTGGTCGCGGGCCGTGTCGCGGATGTCGTCGCGGAAGCGGTCCAGCAGCCGGTCCAGGTCGCGGGCAGGGTCGCCGGACGGGGTGAAGTCCCGGGCCCACTCCGGCTCGGGCCCGGCCTCAGCCGCCGTCTCCTTCTCCGTCTCCGGCAGATCCACGCGCTCGACGACGACCTCCGGCTCGGCCCGCTCCGCGCCCCCGGCGTTCTGCCGTGAGATACGGCCCATGCCGCGCGACACCTCGGCCAGCCCCTCCCGGACCGCGCGCTGCCAGTCGCCCGCCCGGAGGTGTTCCTGCGTCTGCTCCTGAAGCCGCCGGGCCATCCGCTGCATCTCCTCGCGCGCGAAGTCCTGGGCGTCCTTGGCCTGTTGCCGGGCGCGCTGGGCGTCCTGCCGCGCCCGGCGGCTCTCCTGCTTGGCCCGGCGCGCCTGCTCCTTCCACTCGTCCTTGGCGCGGCGCATCTCCTCCTTCGCCAGCCGCCACGCCTCCTTGTCCCCCCACGGGCCCTCCCACGACGGCCCCGGCTGCTCGGCGGAGCCGCCCGACCTGCCCGAGCCGTTCGAGCCGTTGCCGGAGGTGCGGGCCTGCTGCGCCGCCTCCCGCATCTCGCGCCGCAGATCGCTGGCGGAGCCGCGTACGTCCTCCCGGATCTCGGCGGCCAGCTCGGCGACGGACTCGCGGATCTCGACCTCCAGGTCGGCCAGCTCGCCGCCGCGGTCGGCCAGTTCGGCGCGGCCGGCGTCGGTGATGGAGTAGACCTTGCGGCCGCCCTCGGTGGTGTGGGTGACCAGGCCCTCGGCCTCCAGCTTGGCCAGCCGGGGGTACACGGTGCCGGCGGAGGGCGCGTACAGGCCCTGGAAGCGCTCCTCCAGCAGGCGGATGACCTCGTAGCCGTGGCGCGGCGCCTCGTCGAGCAGCTTGAGGAGGTACAGGCGCAGTCGGCCGTGGGCGAATACGGGCGGCATCAGAGGACCTTTCCTTCGGGGCGGTCAGGGCCTTGCGCCGGGCCGGCCGCATCCTCTTCTCCGGTGGGCGGGCGGCGCAGCAGCGCTATCGCGCCCGAGACGGTGGTGGCCTTGAGCCTGCCATGGCCGGCGCCGAGCCGGCCGGAGATCTTCTTGGCCCCCCACTGCCCGCTGACCCGCAGATTCTCGAAGGCGTTGGAGACGGCGCCGCTCGTGGTGTGCGCCTCTACCTCCGCGTCGGCGGGGTGCGGCAGCCGGATCGCGATCTCGCCGGACACGGTGGTGAGGGCGATGTCCGCGCCGCCCGGGGCGGCGACGGGGGCGAGGTCGAGGAGGATGTCGCCGCTGACGGAGTCGGCGCGCACGGAGGCGCTCGAGCCCTCGATGACGGTCAGGTCGCCGGAGACGGAGTTGAAGCGCAGCCGCCCGGTGACGGCCTGGGCCTCGACCCGGCCCGAGACGGTGTCGGCCCGGACCGGGCCGGTCAGCCCGACCAGGGTGAAGTCGCCGGTGACGCCGTGCACATCGGTGCGGCCGCCGAGCCCGGAGAGCACGGTGCCGGCGCCGACCGCGCCGATCGAGGCGCTGGTGCCGGTGGGCACGGTGAGGGTGAGATGGACCGTGCGGTTCCAGCTCTTGTGGTCGAGCCACTTGAGCCAGCCCTTCCACGGGACGTCGTCGTATCCGACCCGCAGTACGCCTTCCTCGTGGGTGACGATCAGCGGCGGCCCGTCGATCTCCGCCAGCTCCAGGCGGGTGGGCCCGGTGTCGGTTCCGACGACGTTGACGGTGCCGCCGACGACGCGCACCTGGAGGGTGGACACGGGGTCGTCGAAGGTGAGCTTCTGCGGTTCGGTCAACGACCACTTCGACCCGGCTGACATCCCTGGCCTCCCCTGGGCTGGACGCTGACGGGACCCCGGACCGGACCCCGTGACGGATGCGACGCAACATATCGCGTCTCCTGCTAGACACGATATATCGCGGATCCGGAGAGTCAAGCGGCGGCGGAGGCGGGGCCGGTTCCGGGCGCGGGGCGGCGGCGAGGAACGGAATGGCTGATTCCTGACGAGGGTGTCGTCCGGGGATTCCGCTAGAGCGCCGCTAGAGCCTTGCTGGAGAGTCATGGAGTGCGAATGTTCGAGGCTGTTACCTTCAGGGCCTCGGAATCGGGGGGGAAGGGTCAAATTGGGTCATGCCGGCACAGCCCTTGAAATACATCACACCCGAAGACGCTCGGGATCTGCGTTCTGTGGCCCAGCTGCTGGTCAGGGCAGCGGACGATTACCCCTATTCGGGGGTAGGTTACTTGGCCGAAGGCGCGGAGAGCGAATCAACACGTCAGTCCTATCCAGAGCTTCTTGATTCCGCGCTCCGATTGCTCACCGCACTGCGATCCCGCGGGCTGAAGCCGCATGACAAGGTCGTGCTGCTGCTGGACGGCCAGCGGGAATTCCTCACCGTTTTCTGGGCCTGTCTGCTCGGCGGGTTCGTCCCCTGCCCCATGGTGCCGGTGCCCGGCGACCCCGCCCGCTGGGCCGCGCAACTCGCCCATGTCAACCGGCTGCTCGACGGACCGCTGCTGGTCACCACCGAGGCGATGCGCGCCGAGCTGCCCGCGGTGCCCGGGCTCGCCGTGGCGTCCGCGGAGGAGCTCGGCGGCGGCGAACCCGCGCCGGACATCCACCGGGCCGCGCCGGAGGACCTCGCGCTGCTGGTGCTGACCTCCGGCTCCACCGGGAATTCCAAGGCCGTGATGCTCTCCCATGGAAACGTGCTCGCGTCCATGGCCGGAAAGGCGGAAAAACAGCGGCTGACCGCCGCCGACACCACTTTCAACTGGATTTCCTACGACCATGTCGCGGCGCTTCTCGAAGCGCATATGCTGCCGCTCTACACAGGCGCGAACCAATTGCACGCCCCGGCCTCGGTCATACTCGAGGAGCCTCTGCGGTTTCTCCGCATCATATCCCGCCACCAGGTGACGATGACCTTCACGCCGAATTTTCTCCTCGGCCCGCTGAATGCCGCGGCTCGGGAACTCGCAGAGGCGGAGGAGGCGGCGGAGGCGGCGGAGGCGGGTGAGGAGGCCGAGGCGGGCGGGGAGCGGCTCGACCTGAGCGCCCTGCGCCACATCGTGAGCGGCGGCGAGGCCAATGTGGTCGCCACCGGTGAGGCATTTCTCGCCAACTACGCCCCGTACGGCCTGCGGAGGTCCGCCCTCTGGCCCGCCTTCGGCATGACCGAGACCTGCGCGGGCAGCATCTACAACCGCGACTTCCCCGCCGCCGACACCGGCCAGGAGTTCGCCAACCTCGGCACCCCCGTCATGGCGCTGTCCATCCGGGTGGCCGACGACGAGCATCGCGCGCTGCCCGCGGGCGAGGTGGGGGAGCTTCAGCTCAGCGGCCCGATGATCACGGCGGGCTATTACAACGACCCGGAGGCCACCGCGGAGGCCTTCACCCCCGACGGCTGGTTCCGCAGCGGCGACCTGGGCCGCATCGACGACGGCCGGCTCACCCTGGTCGGGCGCAGCAAGGACAGCGTCATCGTCAACGGCGTCAACTACTTCAGCCATGAGATGGAGGCCGTGCTGGAGCAGCTGGACGGCGTGGCGGGCGGCTACGCCGCGGCCTTCCCGACCCGGCGGCCCGGCAGCGACACCGAGCAGCTGGTGATCGCCGTCCACCCCGAGACGGCGGAGGACGACGAGGCGGGGCTGTACCGGCTGCTCACCGCCGTGCGCTCGACCGTGGTGATGCACTGGGGGTTCCGCCCCTCCCTCATCCTGCCGCTGCCCAAGGAGGCGTTCCCCAAGACCAGCCTGGGCAAGACGCTGCGCCGGCGGATGCGCACGCGCCTGGAGTCCGGCGGCTTCGACGACGTCATCGCGCGCGTCGCCGAGCTGACCACCCGCAGGCTCGGCGGATACACGGCGCCGGAGGGCGGGACCGAGCGGGTGCTCGCCGAGATCTACGCCGAGATGTTCGACCTGGCCCCGGACCAGGTCAGCGTCACCGCGAGCTTCTTCGACCTCGGCGGGACCTCGCTGGACATCCTGCGGCTGCGCCGCCAGGTGGCCCGCCGCCTCGGCGGCGCCGACCTGCCGGTCATCGCCGTGCTCACCGCCCCCTCGGTGCGGCAGCTCGCCGCCCGGATCGACGGGGGCGGCTCGCCCGCCGCCACGGCGTACGACCCGGTGGTGCCGCTTCAGGCCGCCGGCGACAAGACGCCGCTGTTCTGTGTCCACCCGGGCGTCGGCGAGGTCCTGGTCTTCGTCAACCTCGCCAAGTACTTCGTCGGCGACCGGCCCTTCTACGCCCTGCGCGCCCGGGGGTTCAACGAGGGCGAGCGGCCCTTCGGGAGCTTCGAGGAGATGGTGGCCACCTACGTCGACGCCATCCGCGCCACCCAGCCCCACGGCCCCTACGCGGTCGCCGGCTATTCGTACGGCGGCGCCGTGGCCTTCGAGATCGCCAAGGCGCTGGAGGCCCGGGGCGAGCGCGTCGACTTCGTCGGCAGCTTCAACCTCCCTCCGCACATCAAGTACCGCATGGACGAGCTGGACTTCGTCGAGACCGCGACCAACCTCGCCTTCTTCCTCGACCTGATCAACAAGAAGCAGTCCCTCGACCTCCCCGGGCAGCTGCGCGGGCTGCCCCGGGAGGAGCAGCTGGCGCACCTCCTCGAGATCGCCCCGGCCGGCCGGCTGGCCGAGCTCGATCTGGACCTGGAGAAGTTCGCCGCCTGGGCCGCGCTCGCCAGCGGGCTCACCGACCTCGGCCGCGGCTACACGCCCACCGGCACCACCCGGTCGATGACGGTCTTCTACGCGATCCCGCTGCGCGGCACCAAGCAGGACTGGCTCGACAACGAGCTGCGCAGATGGGACGAGCACAGCACCGAGGCCAACCGGTACATCGACGTACCGGGTGAGCACTACACCCTGATGGGGCCGCAGCACGTCGCGGCCTTCCAGGCCATCCTGCGCAGGGAGCTCGACCGCGCGCTGGGCGACGGCACGTAGTCGACGGCACGTAGCCGACGGCAGGCAGTCGACGGCAGGCAGTCGACGGAGAGCAAGAGGAGAAGAGCAGGTTGGAAGGCAAGAAGATCCTGGTCACGGGCGGCACCGGACAGGTCGCCCGCCCGGTGGCCGAGGCGCTGGCCGAGCACAACGAGGTCTGGTGCCTGGGCCGGTTCGGCACCCCGGGCGTCGAGGAGGAGCTGAACGCCCGCGGGATCAGGACGCGCCACTGGGACATGGACGACCTGAGCGGGGCCGGGTACGACGGGCTCCCCGACGACTTCACCCACGTCATCCACTCGGCCGTGCGGCGCGGCGAGGACGGTGACGTCAACGCCGCGATCGAGGTCAATTCGGTCGCCTGCGGCCGGCTGATGACCCACTGCCGAGGCGCGGAGGCGTTCCTCTACGTCTCCACGGGCGCGCTCTACAAGCGGCAGACCCTGGACCACCGGTACGCCGAGGACGACCCCGTGGACGGGGTGGCCGACTGGCTGCCGGCCTATCCCGTGGGCAAGATCGCCGCCGAGGGCGCCGTACGGGCCTTCGCGAGCGTGCTGGACCTGCCGACCACCATCGCCCGGCTCAACATCGCGTACGGGCCCGGGGGCTATGGCGGGGTGCCGATGCTCTACTTCAAGCGGATGCTGGCCGGCCAGCCGATACCGGTGCCGCTGGAGGGTCAGAACTGGTGCTCGCTGCTCCACACCGACGACCTCGTCGACCAGGTGCCCAGGCTGTGGGCGGCCGCGTCCGTGCCCGCGACGCTGGTCAACTGGGGCGGCGACGAATCGGTCGGCATGACCGACTGCGTCCGCTATCTCGAGGAGCTCACCGGCGTCGCGGCCCAGCTGGTGCCCAGCCAGGTCACCCGGGAGACCTACCAGTTCGACCCGGCGCGGCGCCTGGCGCTCACCGGTCCCTGCCGGGTGCCCTGGCGCGAGGGGGTGCGGCAGACCCTGGAGGCGCTGTACCCCGACCACGTCAAGCCGCGTCCGGCCGCCCCGGCAGCCTGATCCGAGCAGACACCGAGCAGACACCGAGCAGACACCGAGAAGAGACCGAGAAGAGACCGAGGAGATTCGAACCACCGTGGCGTCACAGAACATCGAGGCCATCCAGGGGTGCTACGCGGGCTTCCGCGACCGGGACGTCGAGGGGATCCTCTCCGGGATGCACCCGGACGTGGAGTGGGTCCACCCGGACGGGATGGCCAAGTACGGCCTCGGCGGCACCAAGCTGGGCCATGCGGGGATCAAGGAATTCCTCGCGCATGTCCCGACGGTGCTCGGCGGGATGAGACTCAGACCCGAGGAGTTCATCGAGCAGGGGGACCGGGTGGTCGTCTTCGGCACCCGCGAGGTGACCTCGCGCACCGGCACCACCATGACCTTGGCCTTCGTCCACTCCTGGACGATGCGGGACGGCAAGGCGACGAGGATGGAGGACATCTTCGACACCGTGGCGTTCCATGAACTGATCGAGAGCTGACCCCCGCATGAACGGACCGCCTGTGCCCTACCGCCGGGGCACAGGCGGTCCGTTCGTGCGTCACGCCGTGGTGACGACCTCCGCGTAGTCCAGGCGCGGCAGCCGGCCCATCCAGGCCTCGGGCCCCGGCCGGCCGATGTTGACCACGCACAGCGCCCGGTGCCGGCCGTCCTCGAAGAACTCCTTGGACACGGCCTCGGGGTCGAAGCCGATCATCGGCCCGGCGGCCAGCCCCGCCGCCCGCACGCCCAGGATGAAGTAGCCCACCTGGAGGGCGGTGTTGAACCGCGCCGAGGCCTCGCGCAGGCCCGGCTCCGCGAAGAGGTCCTGCGGGCTGTCCATGAACGGCACCAGCCGGGGCAGCTCCTCGTGGAAGTCCAGGTCCGCCGCGAGGATCGCCACCAGCGGCGCCTTCGCCGTCTTCTCCTGGTTGCGCCCGGTCATGTACGACACGAGGCGGGCGCGGGCCTCCGGCGAGCGCACCAGGACCACGCGCAGCGGCTGCTGGTTCATCGATGTGGGGGCGTACTTGACCAGTTCGTAGATGGCGCGGACCTGCTCGTCCGTGACCGGCTCGTCGGTGAACGTGTTGGCCGTACGGGCCTCCAGGAACAGCTGGTTCTGCGCCTCGGGCGCCAGGGTGAGGTGGCTGAGGGCGGCGTCGCTGTTCTCCGGTGTGCTCATGGAGCTGTCTCCTCGTGGGCCGGGTCGTCATTTATTGGACTGGACTGGCTAGTCCAGTGAAGTGATGGAAGGCTAGACTCGCAAGTCCATTGGGGGCAAGAGCGCACCGAAACCGGGGGAGTCAGGAGGACGGGCCTGTGCGGACGGACAGCGCGCCGCGGCGCGGCACCGTGGGCCGGCCGGCGGGCCCTCAGCCCGCCAAGCGCCAGGCCATATTGGAGGCGGCCGTCGCCGTCTTCCTGCGCGAGGGATACACCCGGGCGAGCGTGGACGTCATCGCCGACGAGGCCAGGGTGTCCAAGCAGACCGTCTACAACCACTTCGGCGACAAGGAGCGGCTGTTCCTCGCGGCCGTCGAGGGCGAACGCGAGCGGGTGGCCGCCGACTTCGCCCCCGTCCTCGGCTCCGATCCCGCCGACGCGTCGGGGGGACAGGACGACACGGACGCCGAGACCGCCCTGGTGACCTTCGGCCACCGGGTGCTCCACGTACTGCTCGACGAGCGCGCCTCCGCGCTGCGCCGCCTGGTCATCGCCGAGGTGGCCCGCCATCCGTCGCTGCGCCCGGCCTGCGCCGAGGGGGAACCCAGGCAGCTCGTCGAACACCTCGTCGACCTGCTCACCCGCCGCGCCGAGCGCGGCGAGCTGAGCGTCGACGACCCGGCCACCGTCGCCCGCCAGTTCGTCGCCCTGCTCGTCCAGCAGGGTCTGCACCAGTCGATGTACGGCACCCGCCCGCTGCCCGGGCACGAAGCCGCGGCCATCTGCGAGAAGGCCGCAGACCTGTTCGTACGCGCGTACCGCAGGTGATGTGTGAGGAGGTGGCACCACCTATGCATGTGAGCGTCCTCGGACCGCTGACGCTGCGCCTCGGCGAACAGTCGGCGGTGCCCAGCGCGATGAAGCCGCGCAAGGTCCTGTCCCTGCTGCTGCTCCACGACGGCCGGATGGTGCCCGTACAGACCCTGATGACCGAGCTGTGGGGCGAGCGGCCGCCGCGCACCGGGCTGACCACGCTCCAGACCTACGTCCTGCATCTGCGCAAGCTGCTGGCGCAGGCGCTCGGCGTCCCGTCGACCGCGGTCGCCCGGGACGTCCTCCAGACCAGGCCCGGCGGCTACGCCGTGGTGCTGCGCTACGGCCAGCTCGACGTCCACCGCTACCGCGACCTCGTCGCCGACGGCGAGCGCGCCCTGGAGATGGGCGACGAGCGGGCCGCCGACGCGGCGCTCCGGCGGGCGCTGTCGATCTGGCAGGGCCCGGCCCTGGTCGACGTCACGCCGCACGGGCGCCCCCTCCAGGCCGAGGTCGCCCGGCTCGAACAGTCCCGGCTCACGGTCACCGAGCGGAGCATCGAGACCCGGCTGCGGCTCGGCGGCCACCAGGAGGCGCTGAGCGACCTGGCCTCCCTCGTCGTCGAGCACCGCTTCCACGAGGGCATCCACGGCCACTACATGCTCGCGCTCCACCGCTCCGGCCAGCGCACCCGCGCCCTCGCGGTCTACCAGCGGCTGCGCATGGCCATGACGGATGAGCTGGGGCTCGAACCGTCGGCCAGGCTCCAGCGCCTCCAGCAGGCGGTGCTGGCCTCCGACCCCCGCCTGGACTTCGAGTCGGGGGCGGCGGGGCGGGGGCCGGTGGTGGCGTAACGGGTGGTGGCCCGACGTCCGTGCGGCCCACCGCGCGACTGCTCGAGGTCGCCGACGCGGACGCCGCTGCCGCCGGCCGCCTCAGATCGTCCTCAAGCTTCTGATCTTCGAGCCAGGTCTGTACGTGGCGCTGCTAGCTTCCTAAAGTGCAATCGCCGAATGTGGCGTTCCACTTGATGACCGGCCACGGGGGAATCATGCTGTTCGTCCCGCTCGCTCCATATCCGCAAGACACGCCGTCCCCGTCTCGCGCCGCCAAGAACCGCTGAAGGGGAATCGTGCTCACGTACCGCCAGGTCATGACCACCGATCTGTCCCTTCTCGAAACGGCCGCCACCAAATGGGACGAGGCCGCCAAGAAGTTCGAAGCGGTCCAGAGGATCTACGACAGCAAGGTCAAGTCGGTGGGGCTCGACGGGAGCTGGACCGGCCAGGCGAACCTGGTCGCGCGCCCCAATATGCAGCTGACCGATCACCAGTTCACCGCGGCGCCCAAGGAAGCCCGCGCCATCGCCTCGATTCTCCGGGACGCGCACAGCCAGTTCGTGGAGCTGCGCGGGAAGGTGAAATCGGCGGTCGCGGACGCGCAGAAGGCCGGGATGAAGGTCTCGGACGCCGGTGTCGCGAGTTACGACTACTCGAAGGCCGGCGCGAGCGCCGCCAACGCGGCGCGGCACGACCCGGGAACGCATGAGGCCGAGCAGACCTGGACCCGGCACATCGACGCGGCGGTCAAGGCCGTCGACGACGCCGACCAGGGCGTGAAGCTCGCGCTCAAGGCGGCCGTTCAGGACCCCGATCTCATCGACGGCGCGGTCAACGGGTTCAACGACAAGGCCGAAGGCGACATCGAGAAGGTCGAGGCCAAGGAAGCCGAGGAGCTCTCGACCAGAATCAACTCCGGCGACAAGCTCAGCGACAAGGAGATGGCCGAACTCCAGCGGCTGTTCCGGGACAACCAGCACGACAAGGCGTTCAGCCAGACATTCCTGGACGCCATGGGCCCCAAGGCCACCATCCAGCTGAACAACAAGTTCAACAGCCTCGCCAAGGACGGCGACGACAAGGACTTCCGCGCCCTCCAGGAAGGCGTGGCCACCTCGCTGGCCACCGCGACCAAGTCCCCCTCCGACCCCTTCTACAAGAAGTGGCAGGAGGGGCTGCGCAAGGTGGGCACCGAGAACTTCGGGCGCATCGGGGAAAGCCTCTACGGCTACCAGTCGTTCCTCAACCTCATGACTCACGGCAAGAACTACGGGAAGAAGTTCCTGCTCGATCTCGGGAACGATCTCATCGCTCTGGAGAAAAAGGACGGCACCGACAAGTGGCAGAAGGGCGCCGGGCACAGCCTCGAATCCACCGACCCGCTCGATGATCTGCTCGGCATCATGGGCAAGCAGCCCGACGTCGCCAAGGCATTCCTCGATCCGGGCGTGGACGGCTCGAACGACCACTTGCGCTATGTGCTCCAGGACCGCAACTGGCCCAAGATCGTGATGCAGACCCCGGACGGCGACATCTACTACCGGGACGACCCCGACAGCCGTCAGGGTCTGGGGCCCGCGCTCGAAGCGGGGGCCACCGGAAACGTCCCCGGCACGGACCACGTTCTCGGCTATCACACCGATGCCGAGGCCCGCATCATGCGCGACACCATCAAGCTCCTGGACGAGGGCCGCCACGGGGGCGATCTGCACCCGAACCTGCGCGACAACATGGGCCGCATGCTCGTCGACTACACACCCGAAACCCATGAGATCCTGACCCGCACGGGCATGTACATGGACAAGGACGGCGTGTGGAACGACGGCACGAGCGACCCCAAGGACTCCCATATGTCCGTCCCCCGGGAGAGCCTCGTCCGCATCATGCGCGGTGTGTCGGAAGACGGTAAGGCATTCGACGAGATGTACGAGGCCGAGCGCTTCTACGCCGCCGGGACGCTGACCAAGACGGACTTCCACGACCCCAATGAACGTGCCTCGGCCATCGAAGGGGCGTCCTCCGTCTTCGGTTTCTACGACGGAATCAGCTCCGACATCGCCCGCGACAAGAAGGACGACGCCGTTTCCTGGGCCAACCACGCCCAGACCGGCGAGTTCGTCATCACCGGGGGTATACAGGCCGCTGCCAGCGCCGGCGCCTCGCTCGCCGGCAAGGGCCCGGCCACCGGCTTCGTCACGGACGCCGTCTACCGCATTCTCTACGCGGGCGTCTACGACTGGAAGGAAGACCAGATCGCCCAGGCGGGGCACGCGGCGGCGGGGGAGACGGAGTATCACTTCACCACCGGCCAGAAGCAGGTGAACCATCTCGTCGCGGGCTGGGCCAAGGAGAACGGCTACAGCGCCGAGAGCGGGTTGTCGCGACACCTCGTCGGCTCCGGCCAGGAGCGTTACGACAGCGCCCGGACGGAAGGCCTCATCTACCTGGACGGCTGAGCCGGGAGCCCGACACCGGGCCTCGGCGGGCCCGGTGTCGGCCGAGGCGGGCTACTCGTCCTCGTCCTCGTCGTCGAGCCGGGCCAGCCAGGTCGCGAGGCGCTCCACCGGGACCTCGAAGTCCGGGTTCAGGTCCACGAACGTGCGCAGTTGCTCGGCGAGCCACTCGAAGGTGATCTCCTCCTCGCCGCGCCGCTTCTCCAGCTCCTCGATGCCGCGGTCGGTGAAGTACAAGAGGGTGCTCCGGGTCGGGTTGGGTCGGGTCAGGTGTGCGGGTGCGTACGGCCCCAGGATAGAGCGGCCGGGGCCCTCTTCTCGCTAATGCTACGCGCGGCGTACTACGCATCGCGTAGTATGGGTTCATGCGGACCAACGACGCCCAGATGCTGGTGCTCTGCGCCCTGGCCGACGGGCCCCTGCACGGCTACGCCATCAACGCCGCCATCGAGAAGCTGTCGGGCGAACGCCTCGGCCCCGGCAGCCTCTACGGGGCCCTCGCCCGCCTGGAGTCCAAGGCGCTGATCGAGCCCCTGGAGGGGGAGGGCCGCCAGCGACCGATGCGGCTCACGGCCGAGGGGCACGAGGTGCTGGAGCGGGAGGTGCGGTCCATGGCCGAGGTCGCCGGGCGGATGTTCGAGGCCGCCGTGCCGGACCGGATCGGCTACCTGGACCGGCTGGCCGGGACCGACCAGGCCCGCTCCTACAAGCAGGTCATGCTCGACGCGCTGGCTGTCCGCCCCGGCCACACCGCGCTCGACCTGGGCTGCGGCCCCGGCACCGATCTGGCCGTCCTCGCCGAGGCGGTCACCCCGTCCGGGACGGTGATCGGCATCGACGCCGACCCCAAGATGGCGGCCCGGGCCCGCGAGCGTACGGCGGACCTCCCCGTCGTGGATGTACGGATCGCGGACGCCCAAGCCCTCCCCCTCGCGGACGCGAGCGTCGATCGCGCCCGCACCGACCGCACCCTTCAACACGTGGCGGACCCCGCCCAGGTCCTCGCCGAGGCGCGGCGCGTGCTGCGGCCCGGCGGGCGGCTGGTCATGGGCGAGCCCGACTGGGACTCGCTGGCGATCGACCACCCCGACCCCGAGATCTCCCGCGCCTACACCCGCCACATCACCGAGCGGATCGTCCGCAACGGCGTCATCGGCCGCCAGCTGCCCCGGCTCGCGACGGAGGCCGGCTTCGCGGTGCCGGCGGTCGTCCCCGTCACCTCCGTCTTCCGGGACACCCGGTCCGCCGACCGGATCCTCGGCTTCCAGCGCAACGCGGAGCGCGCGGCGGCGGCCGGATACCTCAGCGAGGAGGCGGCGCTGCGGTTTCTCGACCACCTCGCGGAGGGGCCGTTCTTCGCGGCGGTGACGCTGTACGTGGTGGTGGCGGAGGTTGCGGAGGCGGGCGCTCAGCCCTCTTCGTAGTGACTCAGAAGTCGGGAATATCGTCCAGCCGGCTCAGGAAGCGGCCGGGCCACGAATACAGCGCGCCGCTGAAGGAGAGATTGCGTGTGTAGACGCCCTCCAGCAGGATGGCCAGCCCGATGTCCAGCCCGTCGACGCCGCCCTGCCCCGTGCCCGAGATGGTGCGCGGATACCGCCAGCCCGAGCGCGACATCGTGACGACGGCCCCCTCGCGCCGCAGCTCGTGCCGGAGCTTGCCGCCCAGCACCTGGTAGCGGTACGAGCGCCCGGCGACCTCGATCCGCAGCGCCCGCCCGCGCGCCGTCACCGCCAGGTGGCGGCGGCGCAGCGTGCCCGTCCAGCCGTCGGCGGTCAGCGTCATCGTGGCCAGGCGCGGCAGGTCGCGGAATTCGTAGCCGGTGAACGACATGGGGGGTGTCGCGTGTCCCGACACCCAGGCGGTGAGGGTTTCCTGGAAGAGATCCTCCTCCGCCGGACATGCCAGCTCGACCGGCCCGAAACCGGGCACGGTCCCGGCCCAGGTGTGGGTGGCCCTCAGCCTGAGACGGCCCCGGGCGGAGCCTGTGTGGGTGAGTTCGAACTGGACCGAGTGCTGGACCGTGCTCATATGCCGTTTCCCCCTGAACAACTCCGCTGGTGACACTACCTGCCGTGGGCTCAGGCGGCTGGGCGGGGGGCAGGCCCGCTCGTCGGGCGGAAACGGAGCGACGGTCCGCGGCGTCTCAGTTCTCAACAGACCGCGCTCGGCAAACCCGCCGACGCGATGGGAGAGGGCACACCGATGGCAACCACCACCACACCTGACCCGCGACCGGACCGCGCGCAAGACCGTATCGCCGCGACGGTGACGTCCTTACAGGCCGACCTGGCCCGCTCCGAATCCAAAGCCAGCCTGTTACTCGCCCTGGCCGGAGCGGCGCTCGTGGCGCTCGGCTCCATGGCGTCCGACCTCCACCCGACCGTCCCGGCCGCTGTGGCCGGCGCCCTCGGCACCGCCGCCCTGCTGGCCACGACCGTGATCCTGCTGCTCGCGGTGCGTCCGTACGTCGGGGGCAACGACTGGACCAGCTGGCCCGCGTTGAGCGATGACCAGTTGGGCGAGCGTCTGTCCGCCGGCTACCAGGTGGAGCATGTGCGGTTCATGGCCGAACTCGCCGCACGGAAGTTCCGCCTCATCCGGGCCGCCGTCGACTGTCTGCTCGCCGGGCTCGGCCTGCTGGCTCTCGCGGCCGTCCTCGTCGCGGCGGCGTAGCGTGCCGCTGGTGACACCGACGTCGCCCGGCCGGGCCGCCGCCGAAAATCCGGAGGTCAGGTCGCGGTGCGGTCATTACGATCCGAATCATGAGTACTCACCCTGACGGCCCCACGTTTGTGCTGGTCCACGGCTCCGGCTCCAGTTCGTTCATGTGGGCGCCCGTCCAGCGGGAACTTGCGTTGCTCGGCCATCGCAGCTTCGCCGTCGACCTGCCGGGCCACGGCTTCGACGCGCAGTACCCGGTGGCCTATCAGGCCCCGCAGGACCTGGACGCCTGGGCGGCCGAGCCTTCGACGCTGGCCGAGGTCACCTTGCGGGACAACGTGGAGACGGTGGTTGACGTCGTCCGCCGAGTGGCCCGGTACGGACCCGTGGTGCTGGTGGGCGCGAGCCTTGGCGGGACCGCCATCACGGGAGTGGGCAACGCGGTGCCCGACTTGGTGGACAGGCTTGTGTACATTTCCGCGTGGTCGTGCGTACAGCGGTCCAGCCCTGTTGAGTACATGCAGGAGCCCGAGTTCGCCGACAACCTGTTGGCCCCGCTGGCCGCGTTGAACGTGGGCGACCCGGCCGGACTCGGCGTCGGGCGGGCGAACTACCGCACGGCCGACCCCGACCTGCTGGCCGCCCTCAAGGCAGCGGTCATGGCGGATGCCACCGACGAGCAGTTCCGTGCCTTTCTGAACATTCTGCAACCTGATGAGTCGCTCGCCGTGATGACGGCCGATGCCCGTGGGCAGGCCGACACCTGGGGAACGATCGCCCGCACGTATATCCGGCTCACCGGCGACCGCACGCTTCCGGTGGCGATGCAGGATCGTCTGATCGCCGAGGCCGACGCACTGACGCCCGATAACCCTTACGACGTGCACACCCTGGACACCAGCCATGTCGGCTTTCTCCTGCGCCCGGCGGAGGTGGCGGGAATTCTGGATGGGCTGACCTGACCGCCTGGTGACTCACCGGACGGGCGCAGGCCCTTCAGCGAAGGGTGATCACATTTCCGGTGACCAGGGCCGCATCGTCGGAGGTGAGGAACACGATGGTCTTCGCGACGTCTGCCGGGTCGGCGACATGGAAGTGCGTGGCGCTCGACGCGACGAATTGCCGCACCTCGTCCGTGACCCATCCGGTGTCGGTCACGGGCGGATGCACGACGTTGGCGGTGATGCCGAGAGGGGCCAGCTCCGCGGCGGCGGACAAGGTGTAGTTGGTCTGAGCCGCCTTCGCTGCCCCGTACGACACCTCTCCCGGAAAGCCGAGGTCGCCGCCCGAGGTCAGACCGACGATCCTTCCCCAGTCGGCACCACGGGCCCTGTGCCGACGGGCCATTTCGCCGATCAGCAGCGCCGGGGCCATCGCGTCCACCGAGAACTGCCGGGACCAGGTGTGGGCGGTGACCGGTTGCAGCGGCCGGCCGAACTGGTCGGCCGGATTCGGGGTGAAGGTGTCCTGGATCCACCCCGACGCGTTGTTGATCAGGATGTTGACCGGCCCCAGACGTTCCTCGGCGACGTCGAAGAGTGTGGCGGGGGCGTCGGGGTCGCTGAGATCCGCCTCGAATGCCTCGGCCCGGCCCCCGGCTCGGCGGATCTCGTCCACCACGTCCGTGCCGTCGACGGATCGCTCGCTGTGGTACCGGTCTGTCGTGTCCGTTGCGTCCGTCGCATCGGCGTCGCGCAGCCGCAGATAGGTGCAGAGCACCGCAACGCCCCGGGCGGCGAGCGCCTTTGCCGTCGCGGCCCCGATGCCCTGATTCGCGCCCGTCACGATCGCGACATGGCTGGTCCCCGGTGTTTCCGGCATGCCGTCACTCCTCGCAGGTGAATGATCTCGGTCAGGGCCGGAGGTGTTCGAGGGTGAACTCCGGCAGGGCGTACGCGCCGGCCTGAGGTGCGGCAGGGTCGGCGGGGTGGTCGGCCCCGGGGATGTCCCCGGCGTGGAGTTCCGCGTCGTCGACGGGGATGTAGTCCAGCACCGTCGGGTCGGGGAGTTCCCAGAAGCGGCGGGCGTTGGCGGAGACGGCGTACACCGTGGCGAAACGAGTGGACGCCGGGGCGGTCAGCGCGGCCCGGACGAAGCCGATGGCATCGCGCGGGCTCAGCCAGGTCGCCAGATGCCGGGGCTCGGTGGGCGCGTGCTCGAAACTGCCGATACGCAGGCACACCACGGACAGCCCGAACTTGTCCGCGTACAGCTGCCCGAGGGCCTCGACGGCCACCTTGCTCACCCCGTAGAGGCCGTCCGGGCGTGCCGGCTCCTGCGGCCCGGTGAGATGCCCGGCCGGATAGAAGCCCGTCGCGCGGTTGCTGCTCGCCAGCACCACCCGCCCGATCCCCGCGCGCCGCGCCGCCTCCAGGACGTGGTGCGTACCGAGCACATTGGCCTCGAGCAGATCCGGAAGAGGCGCCTCATCCGGCACACCGCCGAGATGCAGCACGCGGTCGGCCCCCGCGAGCGCCGACTCCACGGCGGCCGCGTCCCGCAGATCGACGGTGCGCACCTCCTCGTTCCCGGCCTCCGGCCGGAGCGGCACCCGGTCGAGCAGAATCAGCCGCTCCGCCTCGCCCCGCAGCGCCTTCCGCACCACGGACCCGATGTTCCCCGCCGCGCCCGTGACCGCTACCGTCCCGAGACCCACTACGCCCCCTTCCGGGCGGCTTCGCGGCGCTGCCGCTTGCCCAGCGGCGCCTGGGAGAGGTCCTCGGCGCTGGACCTGAGGTTCTTGAAGCCGTAGCCGCGCTGCCCCAGCCACTCCCTCGCCGCGTCCTCGGCGCGCTCGGTCGCGTCCAGGATGTCCTCCTCGGCCTCCCCCGAGTCCAGGAAGCGGAACGTGAAGGCGGGCCGAGCGGCGATGTCGTAGCTGAGATGCCCCTCCGGCGTGAACGCCGCGCGCAGTACGTCGTGCTCGGCGGCGCGGGCCAGGAGCTCCGACCGCTGATCGGTGCTCAATCCGTCGAAGACGCCACGGACGGTGATACGGAAGGTACGAGTGGCCATCCCGCGAGCCTATGCAGCGACATCGGTGTGGCTCCACCGAGTTTGCGCGGCGGAGGATGGGCCGATGACGATCGGGATCGCGGACATGGCGGCGCGGCTGGTGGAGGTGCCGGGCGTGGTCGGGGTGATGCTCGGCGGGAGCCGGGCGCGGGGTGAACACGCCCCGGACTCGGACTGGGACCTGGGCGTGTACTACCGGGGCCCGCTGGATGTGGAGCGGCTGGGGGTGTTGGCGGCCGAGGTGGTCGGCGGGCCGGTGGAGGTCGCGGGTCCGGGCGAGTGGGGGCCGTGGGTGAACGGCGGGGCATGGCTGGACGTGGACGGCCGGGCGGTGGACTGGATCCTGCGGGACGTGGACCGCGTACGGGCGGTGTGGGAGGACTGCCGCGCCGGGCGGTACGAGGTGGGCACGCAGGCCGGGCATCCGCTCGGGTTCTGGTCGCCCTGCTACGTGGGCGAGGTGGCCCTGGGGCGGGTGCTGGCCGACCCGGGCGGGGAGCTGGACGAGTTGCGGGCGGAGGCGGGGCACTATCCGGAGCCGCTGCGGGATGCCCTGACGGCGGGGGCGGTGTGGGAGGCGGGGTTCCTGGTCGCGAATGCCGCGAAGTCCGCCCGGCGGGGTGACGTCCTGCATGTCTCACTGTCTCTGTCCCGGGCTGTTGGGCTGCTCGTCCAGGCGCTGTTCGCGCATCACCGCCGCTGGTGCCTCAATGAGAAGGGCGCGATGGCGGCGGTGGCGGGGATGCCGGACACGCCTGCCGGGTTCGCCGGGCGGGCGGAGTCGCTGCTGGGGGAGTTGGGCGGCGGGGCGGGGGAGTTGGGGGAGCGGGTGGGACGGGCGGGTGGGCTGGTGGATGAGGTGCGGGCGGTGGTGGGCGGGTAGTGGCATGTGTTCTAGTCAACTTTGACTAGAAGGTGTCTGCGCCCTACCGTCTGGAGCATGGTCGAGAAGATGATCCCCATCCTCCCCTGCCCGTCGATCCCCGAACTGGTGGAGTTCTACGAGCGCCTCGGCTTCGCCGTGGACCACCTACAGACCCGCCCCAACCCGTACGCGGCACTCAGTTACGGCGACAACATCGAGCTGCAGTTCTTCGGCACCAAGTCGGTTGTCCCGGCCGAGTCCTGGTCCACCTGCTACATCGCCACCGACCGGGTCGATGAGCTGTACGAGACCTTCCGGGCCCGGCTCAAGGCCTCCCTCGGCCGCATCCCGACCCGTGGCCTCCCGCGCATCGGGCAGCTGAAAGACACCTCGTACGGCATGCGGCAGTTCCTGATGACCGACCCAGGCGGCAACTGCATCCGCATCGGCCAGCCCACCGGCGCCTCCCTCGAACACGCCCCCGCACCGAAGGAGCCCTTCGCCCGCGCGGTGCACAACGCATCGCTGATCGGCACCTCCAAGGAGGACCCCGCCCAAGCCGCCCGCATCCTCGATCGTGTCCTCGCGAAGGAGACCCCGTCTGGCCCCGCCGAGCACTACCGCGCCCTGATCCTGCGCGCCGACCTCGCCGCCCAACTCGACGACCCCGCCACGGCCCGCGCCCATCTTGCTGATGCGGCCGCCCTCACACTCACCGAGGGGGAGCGGACGGAACTGGCGGACGAGCTCTCTCGGGCGGCGGACCTCGCGGCCGATCTGGGGAGGGTCTAAGGCGCGTATCCCCCTCGCGGTACCCACCACTGTTCCCCGGCCCAGTACGGCTGGAAAGTCGTGCATGGGATGAGCGGCTGGGCTGGGCGTTCGGGCTGATAGCAGATGATCCGGCTGGGAGGAGTGCGGCACGCGCCCGGCCGTCGTCCTCGACCTGACCGCGTGCGCGGTGGCGGACCGACAGCGCACCCCGCGCCATGGCGACCTGGCGCAACCTCGCGGTCGGCGCCCTGCGGCTGAACGGCGCGAAGAACATCGCCTCCGGCCGTCGCCGCAATGCGCGTGACGCCCGCCGACCCCTCACGCTCCTCGGCCTCGCCTGAGCACGAAGTGGAGGTCACTCGACTACGCCGAAGCCCTGAGGGCTGTCGCAGCACAACTTCAGGCTTTGATCTTGATCAGGCGGGCTGTCTCGCGAGGTCATCGAGGGGAACGGCGCTTCGGCGTTCGTGAGTTATTTTCCGACGGCTCCCTGGGTCGCTCAGGGGCCGACCGGGTCCGGCGCATGCGTTCTCGGCGTTCTCACAGGCCGAGACCGAGAGGTAACGCCGCCTCAGATGGTCGGGGTGTCGTCAACAACCGGCCTGTGAATCTCAACGACCGGCTTCCACCCCGCGGAGAACTCGATGAAGTCCGCACGGGTGGGGTAGGTGTCGACCGCGCGACGGTCACGCTTGGGGCTTTCGGTCCCCTTGCGCCCCCGGGGAATCTGCTCCTCGAAGATGTCGACCTTCACGTCGGGGACCTCCTTGAGGCCCTGGCGCCAGATCTGCACGACGTCGGCGCCGAAGGCCTGCCGGGCCGCGGCGTAAAGGGCCGTGAGGGCCCCCTTGTCCCCACCGGGGACGAAAAGTGCCAGGTCCAGAACGACACCGGCGGACTGGAGGACCTCGATGGTCACCGAGCCGTTCTCGTCGGCCAAGTAGATTCCGGCTTCATTCTCGTCGTCGGGAAGGAAGGTGACCTCTTCCTGGAATACGGTTCTCGCCGTGATCGAGCCGCCCTCGAAATCCTCACCGGACTTGGTCAGAAAAGCAGAGACATAGCAGTCGGGAAGCTTGAGTTCTGCCGTGTCGGCGGAAATGAAGAGCCTGTCCTTCACACCGAGCTTCGTCACCTCTTCCAGCGAGAGGCGGCGAGCGGCGATCTTCTCCGTGTTCACGATTTCCCTTTCAGGTTGCACTGTCCCTCCGAACAAGGACGCTACCACGAAACCCTGAGGTCAACTGCCCAGTAATCTATGGGTAAATGGCCTCCGACGACCTGCACGGGAGGATACCGAAGCGAGTGCCACTCGGTCGGGAACACGCATCCGCCAGGTAGTGTCCCTCCTCATGCTGTTGGGGATCAACTGGCGGTTGCATTTCGGTGCGTTGGGTAGCGCGGAGGAACTAAAAGAGAGTTTACGGCAGATATCGCCCATATCGCCTTCGGGGAGGTGGCGGCGCGGTAAGGCGATCCATTCGTCGTGCATCTCGAAGAGCGCAGCGGAAACCAACCGGATGGTCCGACAGCGCAACAACGGAGACCCCCACCGGCAACATCTGGATGGAGCGCGAACCGGAAGTCGCGTACTACCGGGCCCTCTTCGGTCAGGACTTCGGCGTAGTCGGCTGACGCCCGGTTGCTGACGTCTCGTCATGGTGGGCGGGGTTCGGTACACAGCAGGCACGGACGTCCGCGATCACGGAGTTCTCTACGCTCTGTGACCTTGGACTGCCCGTGCCTGCCGACGCGTCATCTCTGATCTCCCCTGCCTTTGAACAGCTCAGACCGCATCCGGAAGTGTCCGGGAGCGATCTTCCCTGCTCGCGGTGAGTGAATGGGTGGCCGACGCACCGCCGGCCCTGCTCGAACGGCTCGGCACGGCCGTCGACCCGCTGGTCCCGAAACGGTCCTGGCCCGCGGAATCCACGATCCGGCGACTGCTCGCCAGAATCGACGCGGACACCCTGGACCGGGCGGTCGGAGCCTGGCTCGCGGACCGGCAGACCAGGGGACAAGGGCTGCGAGGGCTCGTGGTCGACGGGAAGTCGCTGCGGGGTGCGGCCCGCGCGAAGGGACGGAAGATCCACCTCCTGGCCGCCTGCAGAAACCTTGCGATCGGAGCTCTCCGCCTGACCGGCGCCCGCAACATCGCCTCCGGCCTCCGACGGGCAGCCCGAGACCAAACCCGGCCCCTTGCCCTTCTCGGCCTCACATGATCAAAACGGACGACAGGAAACCACGCCGAAGCCCTGCGTCGAAAGTGACGGGACGGCCGCCCCGCCTGCCCTTCTTCTTGCGGTTGGCGGCCTGGTTCTCTCGCGTCTCTGATCAGCCCTCGCAAAGCCCATCGCGTGAAAGCGCGGAGTCAGGAAACATCCTTGCGCAACGACGCGATGAGGAGGTCAAGGTCGCCGCGTGCCGTGTACGTACGGATCGGGTCGATGTAGTCGCGTGACTCGATGATCTGACCGTCCCGGACCCGCATGACGAAGACACAGGGCACCTTGGCCGTGGAGCCGTCCGGCAACGTGAACTCATAGGCGAACTCGGCGACGATCACTTCAGGATCGGCGGTCTCGTGAACGACGACATCGACCACCCGCCTCTTCGGCGCGGACTCCCGAACCTCCGGCTCCACCGTGAAGTGCTCCTGGAGCTCCCGCCGACTTGTCAACGGCTCGGACTCGGGCGTTGCCATCGGATGCCGGACATCGGTGACCTCGCCATACAGGTCAGGCAACTCGTTTGAGTTGCCGCCGGCGACCCCATGAACAAGCCGGAGAAACACCTCGCGCGGACTCAGACTCACAAGACCTCCCAAAGCAATACGCAGATACGCACAGGCAGCTAGTGATCATTATCGCCTGATGCCGGCCGGTCTTGCGGACTGTCCGGTGCTCTGACCACATCCGTTCACCGACTTGGGCAACCGAACCCCGACGCGCATGGGGCGGTAATCTCTGCGCTCGGTCGGATGTTCCGCCGGGCGGTCGAAGGGTGGGGGAATGGGGGTTGCGCGGCAGGAGGTCAGGACGGAGTCGGGGTCGGAGAGAGAGCCGAGTCTGCTGCCGGTGCTTGGGGTGTTGATCGTGCTGGCCGCAGTACTGGAACGCTATCTGTCGCTGTTCGGTGGGCCGGAGACGTACATACTCTGCAGTGACGTTGGAGAGCTGTCCGAACGACTCGACCAGGAAGTAAGCATGAACCGGTGGCTCCTCCTGGCCGGTCTCGTGGTGTCCGTGGCAGCGCTGGCCATCTCACGTGTGCGCCGCGGACGAGTTCTTCCCGTGCTCATGCTGTCTTCGGTTCTGATCTTGGTGGTTCTGGCGGACGACTATGCGGCGCGCGCGGATGCCGTCGCCCTGCAAATTTTTACATCCCAGGGTTGCGACGAACCCACAAGCCTCTACGACACTTCCCGGGGCTGGTTCAACTGGAATCCACTCGGCTAGGTGCTGCGACCGCATAGGTCCGCCGGGTTCAGGTTGCGGTTTCGTGAGGGGCGTCCGCCCCGGCGGATGCCCTTCTCACCGCGGAGGGTGGCCAACGCCGCCAAGTCGGCTTGGCGCGGTGGCGGCACGCATGGAGTTTGTGGTGGATATGGGACGGCGACACGCCGACGCCACGGCGTGTCTGTGTCCCATATCCACCGCAAATCCGCTGACGGATCCCGTGACTCGGGCGCAGATGAATGGGGATGGCGGTTTTCCGCGCTCAGGTGTTTCTTTGCGAGCGTCGAGATTGGTCCAAGAGGTCCTTGGCGAAAAGTGTCCACGGATGAGTCGAGCCGAGCACTCTGGTCCGGCCTTCTACAAGTTTTTCCCCGTGCTCGATCGCCTCTGTGTATTGGCCGAGTGCACTCAGAATCATGCTTAGCGTTGATCTGGCGTTCAACGCGATTGGGTAATCAGAGCCAAAGCGTTGTACGTACTTCGCAAAGGCCGAGCGGGCGTATGGTAGCGCCTCAGTGTTTCGCTCGCCGTGATGGAGTGCGCACGCATAGTCGAGCTCCGCGCCCAGCGTGATGGTGTGGTCTTCTCCCAGCTCGCGACGGCAATCCGTGACCACGGTCGAACCTGCGGTGGCCTCGGTCGGCTGTGTGGTTTGATCCAGCAGGGATGACCGCGCGATAAGTGTCAAGGGATGTACAGGTCCGTGTAGTTGGGTGTACCCCTCTGCTGCGCGCCGAATCAGCGCGATGCCATCCGCTTCACGGTCAAGGTTGATCACTGGACTGGCTAGCTTCAAGCAAGTTCCAAGAGTTTCTGATGCCTCTGGACCCAGCGCCCGTTCGCAGTCAGCCAGTAGGTGCAGGTACAGAGCCTCGGACTCCTCGAATCGGCCAAGTCGAAAAAGAGCCCGCGCCACACGCTGACGCAACCCGATAACCAACACATGGTCTTCGCCCAGCCGGGGATTCACCAGCTCCACAGCTTCACTGCTCAACGTGAGTGCTGACGCATAGTCGCCAGCCCTGTGGACAGCAGTGACGAGCCGAAGAGCGCACTCCGCTGCAGCTTCCACCGTCGATTGGCTGGGTGCCCAATTCGCTGTTCTCCGCAGTAGGGCGATCACATGCGGCGCAAGCATGTTCACCCGGGGTTCCTGCGTGCCTCGGTCAGGTACCTCAGGCAAGACAGCGAGAAGTAGGCGGGCGGCCGCGGCCGAGAGCTGCTCGCGCTGGTCATCGGGCGTGGTTCGGGCCACGCTGTCGAGGAGTACGCCGTGGGTGCGTAGGCAGCGCGTCTCCCCAGGTACGAGCTCGGTAAGGGAGTGATCAAGGAGTCCGCGCAGGGCTGATTCAACGCGATAAGCCGGGAGTGTCGGTTCGAGCTCGGCTCCGGAGAGGACCGACAGCGGCAACGGATCACTGGACCAGCAAGCGAGGAGGCTCAGAAGGCGGTCCGCTTCAGGCAGGCCTTGGGCGGCGAGGGCATCGAGGGAAAGCTGCCAGGTGTGGCTGAGCAGGTGACGGGAGTCACCGCCGACGGCTGCGGCGCCCTGGTCGATGAGCTCGATGGGATCGGTGGGGCTGAGACCGGAGCCGCTGCCGTCCAGCCGGCGACTGTAGTCCGCGAGAGTCCATGGGTCGATCACCTGGTGGGCAAGGAATCCGCCGGCCAGGGTGAGTGCCAGGGGCAGTCGTCCGAGGCGGTCGGCGACCTCAGCGGCGTCTTCGACCGATCCGGCATGTGGCGCAAGGTCGCGGAGGACGAGAGCGGCATCCTCACGCGGAAGCACGCCGAATTGAAGGAGCTCGGCACCAGGCCACCAGTGAGCTGCCGCTTGCCGGGTTGTGACGACGACAGTGCCGGCTGGGCTGGTGCGCAGCCAGCCACCATCGCGGAGGATGGCGGGGGTATCGGCATTGTCGAGGACCAGCAGCCAGGGCTCGTCGGAGCGGTCGAGATAGTGCCACACGAGGTCGGCGGCGGGACGCAGTCCGCTGCGTGCCCCGATCAGCTCGCCGTCGGTGGCTCCGCGGTCGGCTGCGACGGCGAGCATCCCGGCCCGCAGAGAGGCGGGATCGGACGCGTTGACCCACAGCCCGAGTCGACCGGCCTCGCCAGTGGCGTGGTGGAAGAGCGCGTAGGCAACAGCGGTCTTGCCGCATCCGCCCAGGCCGTGGAGGACGTAGACGCGGTTGCCGACGCCAGGTTCAACGGCGGCGCGCAGTCGGTCCATCTCCCCGACTCGGTCGCGAAGCACTGCGGGAGCACGGCCGACCGCCGGGCGGCGTACGGAGTCGGGCCCCGACCACTCGGGGGCGTGATGGTGGTGCTCGGTGATGTGCTGGTCACCGGAGGCTTGATAGACGCGGCCTTGGCCATCGGCCCAGGCGTCATTGCGGCCGCTCATCGTGGGCCGAAGTTCTGGTCGCGGCCGGCCTGGTAGACCCGGGCTTGACCTGAGGCGGTGGCGTGCTGAGTCACCGATGGGACTTCGGGCGTGTGTGGGGCCAGTTCGTTCAACAGCGTCCGCAACTCCTCCATCTCCTCGGGATGGGCCACGAGCAGCCGCCGGACGCGCCCCTGCCACTCTGCGCCCAACTCCTCACGGGAGTCGAGGTCACCATTGGCCTGCGCAGTGAGCAGGTCGCTGCGCGTCGCGTCGAGCTCAGCGGAAATTGCGTCGGCCCGGTCCGGCTGAGCACGGCGCCACAACGAGGCGAAGCCTTCTCTGACGCTTTGCCACGCCTCGGTTGTCATCATGGTGACCAGGGTCGTTCCTGCCGTACCCGCCAGCGCGACCATCTCCGGATCCACGAACTCGCCCCTCCAACCAGCCGCTGTTCCGTCGCCCCAGCCTAGCCAGCGAGCCGGGCAAACGCACTGGATCTAGGGCCGCCCAGGGGATCAGTAGCCGCGCAAGGCATCGACCAGGGTGCGCGCTTGAGGTGCGCCGCGCCGCAGGAGCAGCGCTGCGGTGGTGTGCAGTTCGTTCCAGGCGTGGGGGCGTCCGACATCGGCCGCGTCAGCGGCACAGTCGACTGCGGTCTGTACCGCGATGTCGACGTGACCGGATGCGGCGAGCGCATGGGACAAGCAAGCGCCGTACCAGGCGCGGTCGCGGCGGTACTGGACGGGCAGGACGCTGATTCCCGTACGCAGCAAGTCGACAGCGCCGTCCCAGTGGCGCAGATGCATCTCGGCCATGCCGCGTTGCAGCGTGAACCAGTTCTCGCCGTAGAAATACATCCACGGTGGCTCGTCCTCGGGCCTTTCTGCGGCGCGGTAGATGAGTCGCTCTGCCTCGTCGAGGAGTCGATGGGCCGCGTCGGCCTGGCCCGCCAACGCGTGGCCACGGGCCTCCATTTGCGCCGCCATGCCCTGGACACCCAGAGAGACCCCAGGGGAAGCCCTGCGCGCGGCCTGGCCGAGGCGGGCGCACCGCTGGCCGTTCCCTGCTGACCAGGCTAGATGCGCCTTCATGCTGAGAGTCGTCGCCGCCATATCGGGCTCGTCGGCTTCCAGAGCCCATTCGTGGGAGCGGTCGTACCAGGCGAGGGCGGCGGCTGAGTCGCCCTGGTCCTGCGCCATCCAGGCGAGGAACTGCGCGTGTTCGGAAGCGAGCCGTACAACCCGGTTCGTCAACACGCCAGATGCGCCTGCGTAGAGATCGGCGACGGTGCTCAACTGCCGTCGCATGATGCCGACGAGTGGCCTCGAACCGAGGTCGTCCTCTGCCCGGCGATGCTCGGCGAGCAGCCGGTCGAGCCAGTCCAAGGTCGCGTGGTCGACCCTCGCGGGGGACGCCACGACTTTCGTCAGCCGGTCGAGCAGGTCGGCGTCGGGCACGAGGGAAGTTAGTCCAAGCGAGCTGACGGGCGTCGGAATCGGTCGCGGAGCGCCGGTAAGAAGCTCGGTTGGAACGCCCAACCCGTCGATGATGCGTTGCCGCACCTCCGAAGAGGTCACTCGCCGCCGTCCGCGTTCGATCTCGGAGACGTCGGATTGTGCCAGTCCCACGAGCGCGCCGAGTCGGGTCTGGCTGGTGCCGGTCAGTTGACGCCACACGCGGAAGAGCTGTTGCCAGTTCTCGTCGGCGGCTGCGGCGGCCAGCCGGGGGTGCGTCCATAGGTTCGGTGCCGGTTCTGGTGCCGACTGGTTCACCATGGCTTCGACTATAGGGCGGTCCTATAGGGAGCTGGGCTGGTCGGCGATGGCTACCCCTCGAAAAGGTGGATCGGACGCAAGACAGCCGAACCAGTCCGGAGCCGCCATCTCATGTCCGCGATGACGATCAAGGTGTACAAGGTCAATCCCGAGACGGGGAAGCGGACGAGTGTCTGCTCATTATCGTGCCCGCCCATGGCCTATGGCGATCCATTCAGCCTGTCGTCTGTCTGGCCGCCGTGCGAGTGCCCGCGCTGCCGTCAGCGGGCAGGTGACCCTGCCTTGAGCCGTGCGCTGGAACCAACGAAAGGAAGGAAAGCCGATGGGTAGCCATGGAAAGCCACCAGCCCCGAACCCCCAGCCGAAGGAGCCGTCGCCGAGTGACAGCGACAGTCAGCACCCGGATGTGTCGAAGCCGGGTGGCGGGACGCACCGCAAATGACCCTCGATGAACTGCGCGTCCAGGCCGCCGAGATCATCGGCGGCCTGGACGGGTTTCCTGAGCACTGGATGCGTGAGACCTTCCTCAAGGTGCCGCGCCACGCGTTCGTGCCCGACACCGTATGGGTCTGGCGGGAGGACGCTTACCGACCGCTTCACGCCGCCGACGAGCCGGACACGTGGGCCACGTTGGTGTACGACCCGCTGCACTCCCTCGTCACGCAGGTGGATGACGGGCGCGTCGGCGGAGTGGGCGCGGACGCGCGAGGAGTCCTGCCCACCAGCTCGATCAGCGCCCCGAACGCGGTGTTCACCATGCTTGCCGCCGCCGATGTGCGTCCCGGCATGAAGGTGCTCGAAATCGGCACCGGCACCGGCTACAACGCCGCGCTGCTCTGCGAGCGGGCCGGGGAGGCGAACGTCGTATCGGTGGAAGTGGATGCGGGGCTGGCGGAGGGAGCCGTTCGGCGGCTGGGCGAGGCCGGATACCTGCCGTGGGTGGTGGCGGGCGACGGGGAGTGTGGCTGGGCGGATGGGGCACCGTACGACCGTGTGTTGTGCACGGCGTCACTGCACCGCGTTCCGTTTGCGTGGGTGGAACAGACCCGGCCTGGTGGTCTGATCGTCACCCCGTGGAAGACGACGCTGCAGCCTCACGGGATGGCCTGCCTGCGGGTGTCGGAGGACGGCGGCTCCGCGAGCGGACACTTCGGGCGCCCGATGTCCTTCATGGATCTACGGGGTCAGCGGCGGCCGGAGTTCCCGCTCAAGGACGTGTACACCGCCGAATCCTGGGACGAGAGCCGCGATAGCCGTACCGACCTCGACCTGTCGTTCCTGGACGACAACTTTCACGCACGGTTCGCGTTGGGCCTCCGGCTTCCCGGTGTGCATGCCGACTGGGAGGGCGACGCGTGGTGGTTCGCCACGGCCGACTCGTGGGCGTACGTACGCGACGGGGGCGTGCAGCAATGGGGCCCGCGAGACCTCTTCGCCGAGGTGGAGGGCGCGTACCAGTGGTGGCGGGCGGCCGGGCAGCCGGAGCTGTACGAGTTCGGGCTCACGGTGACCGCTGACCAGCAGGTGGCATGGCACGCGGACCCGGATCGTGGTCATCAGTGGGAGCTGCCCGCCTGAAGTGGCGGTGGCCCGACCAGGACACGCACGCCGACGCCACGGCTTGTCCGTGTCTCGTATCCACTGCAAAGTCGCCTGCGGTTCAAGGCTCAGGCGGCGTGGAACTCCCCGCGCTTGACGGCCTGCACGAACGAGGTCCAGTTTGCAGACTCGAAGACCAAGGCCGGGCCCTCGGGGTTCTTGCTGTCGCGAAGCGGGACTATGCCCGGTATGCCGTCGACGACCTCAACGCATGACCCTGCCTGGGTGCTGCTGTAGCTGGACTTGTGCCACACAGCCGTGCTCAGGACCGGGGTGGTTGGCATAAGTCGCAGACCTCCATGGCGGCTTGGATCAGCCTCATAGATTTCTTGGGCGACGATCGTACACCCGTGCGGATGGTAGGCCTGCCGGTACCCATCCAGTAATAGATGTGCGGCGGAAGCATCCAACAGTGAGGCCGGTGGGAGCTGCCGCCGCCCGCCAAATTGACCCATGAAATCGGCGCCTGAATGAACCGTCCAATGGGTCTTTCGGCGGCCTAGCTTTGTTGGTGTCAAGGGGACAACCGCCACAAGCAGCTAGGAGCCACCATGAGCAGCAACATCACCACCGCCACCGAGCCCACCGCCCCCGTCCTCGTCCGCGCCGAGCAGGCCGAGACCCTCCAGGACGGTGCCACCAGCCTGATCACGCTGCTCGCCGACGCGGGCGTGACCGGCGGGGCGCTGACCGCCAACAAGGCGACCTTCGAGAAGGGGTCCCCGGGGGCTCCGGCGCACTTCCACACCAAGGCCACCGAGATGTTCTTCGTGCTCGACGGCACGATGCGCATCCTGGTCGGCGACGAGGTGCACATCCTCGGCAAGGGCGACTTCCTGACCGTGCCGCCGACCGTCCCGCACGCGTTCGCGCCGGCGGCGGACAGCACCGCGGAGCTGCTGGTGGTGTTCACGCCCGGGCTGCACCGCTTCGACTACTACCGGCTGCTGGAGCGCGTGTACCGCGGCGAGGCGAGCGTGCGGGAGATCCGCGAGAGCTCCGAGACGTACGACAACCACTACTTCGAGAGCCCGGTGTGGCAGGACGAGCTCGCCGGGCGCCGTACGGCCAACTGAGCCACCCGTGTTACTGTGCCCGTCCGCGCTCCGATCGTGATCGTTCCCAGGCGGAGCAGGCTCGCGAAGGACCCGTATGAGCGCGCCCGGCCCCTTCTTGGTCATACCCGCAACGCTGTGGACCGTGGCGGCCGCCGCCTCGCTGATCGCGGCGATCGCGCTTTCCGTACGAACCAAGCGTCGGGGGGCGGCTCCCGACGTCTGGAATCCGTTCGGCGCGGGCTTCCCGGTCACCGCGATGGCAGCGATCACCGGGTACGCGGTCGCTGTCGTCGCCACGGATCGCTTCTATCCCCGCACCGCCGCCTTCAGCGTTCTGTGGCCCGCCATGGCCGCCGTGGCCCTCGCCCATGTGGCGGGACGACGCGCCCGCGGCTGGCCTCAGTGGGCCACCGCGGCCTTCGCCGCCGTGGGAGCGGGCCTGTACGGCGCACTGCCGATATGACGGGGTGGGCAGGCGCCGCCCGCTGAGTTTCCGGGCTCGTCCCGAGCGGATCAGTCCTTCTTCTCGCCCAGCTTCTCGACGAAGCCCTGAGCCTTGTCGACCGCGGTGTCGATCTTGTCGCTGTGCTTGCCGCCGGTCTTGTCATCGACGAAGTCGCCGACCTTTTCGAGCCCGTCAGAGATCTTGTCGCTGTGGGCTTCGGCGAGGTCCTCTGCCTTCTCCTTGAGGTTCTTAAGGGCGTCGAACATGTGCGGGCCTGTCTCCTTCGGTGGACTGCCTGGTCAGGGACATGATCCCACGGAGGGCGCGGCGGACAAGAGCGAGCCGAGCGGACGCTCAGTCCACCGTCCGCTCCAACAGCCAGCCCACCAGGGCTCGTACGGCGCCCGAGACCGCGGCGGCGGCGAGAGCGAGGAGCGGGCGGGGGGTGGGGCGGTTCGTGGGGTGCATGGCTGAGGGGTCCTTTCCGTGCGGCCGGTCGGTTCGCCGGGTACGTTCACCTTGCGCGGGACGCCGGGTGTTGCGGCAGGTGTCACGCGTTGCCGGGTCGCCGCAACGGGGGAGGGGCGTGCGTGGAGGACGAGGACGGGGAGCTGCGCGGGGAGTTGGTGCCGCTCTCGGGGGACACCGGGCGGGTCGGGGACCTCAAGCCGATACCGGACCATGTGGAGCCGTCCTGCGCCGAGTTGGCGGCGGGGCTGCGCGGGCTGTTCGGGGCGGTCGGGGTGTCCCTGCGGGTGTTCGCGCTGCGGGTGCACTGCGACCCGGGGACCGTCTCGCGCTATCTCAACGGGACCGTGGTCGCCCCCGCCGAGTTCGTGGACACGCTGCTGACCCACGCAGCCAAGGCCACCGGGCGGCCCGCCTCGCCCGAGGTCGTCGCCCATGTGCACGGCCTGCAACGGCGGGCGTTGCAGGCCACCAACAGGTCCCGCTGGGAGCTTCAGAACCTGCGTGACCAGCTCGCCGACGCCGACCGCCGGCGCCAGCAGGCCGAGGTGCGCGCGGAGGCGCTGACCGAGGCGTTGCAGGCGCGGAAACAGCGGATCGCGGAGATGGAGCTGGAGCAGCGGCAGCTCGCGGTGTCGATGTCGGTCGAGCGCGACGGCCGCGGCTCCGAGGTAGAGCTGCTGCGGGGCGAGCAGCAGCGGTTACGCGGTGAACGGGACCGGTTGAAGGAGGAGGTCGCCCGGCTCCAGGGCGAGCTGGAGCACGCGCGGCGGCAGGCGCTGGAGGCCGAGCGGCGGTGCGAGGATCTGGAGCACCAGCTTCAGGCGGGGGAGGAGGCGGCGGCCGAGCAGGCCGGGGCCGAGGACCCCGTGGCGCACCGGCTGTGGATGGCGGAGGAGCAGGCCAGCGCCGCGGAGGACCGGGCCCGGCGGCTGGAGGCGGAGCTCGCCCGGATGCGGGGCGAGGAGGGCGGGCGGGCCTCCCGGGTCCCAGCGCGGGACTGGGTGGTCGCGGTGCAGCACCGGGACGCGGTGCACGTGTCCGCGCCGCCGGGCCCGGGCCCGGCCGGCGTCCCCACCACAGGCCTCCCCGGCCATCTGCCCGTCGTCGTGACGTACGCCGGGCCCAACCGCCCCTGGGCGGCCTGGGTCGCCCAGCGCCTGGAGGCGACGGGGGTCGCGCGCGAGGAGATCACCGTCCGGCGCTGGGATCCCGCGGCCGAGCCGTCCCTGGACCTGCTTGTCGACGACGCCTTCCATCTGCTGCTGCTGAGCGAGCATTTCTTCGCCCCCGACTCGGCCCGCATCGAGGCGGAGTGGGAGGCGGCGCTGGGAAGGGGCGCCGTACGCGCGGACCGGATCGCCGCCTTCGTCGTCAGCGGTCACCCGTTGCCGCTCGTCGTCGCCCGGCTGGGGGCCGTCGGGCTGTTGGGGGTCGACGAGGAGGAGTGCGAGTGGCGGCTGTTGCGCGCGCTCGGGGGGAGCGGGGCCCCGGCCAGGGCGAACGGTGATCGGCAGCGGTCCCGGCTGCCCGGGGACCCGCCCGAGCTGTGGGACGGGGTGCCGCGCCGCAACCCGCGCTTCACGGGCCGGGACCTGCTCCTGGAGCGGATCAACGACCGTCTGCGGAGCGCCCCCGCCGAGGCCGCGGTGTGCGCGCTCGTGGGGCTGCCGGGCATCGGCAAGACCCAGCTCGCCACCGAGTACGCGTATCGCTTCGGCGCCGAGTACGACGTGGTGTGGTGGGCCGCGGCGGATGACCGCGGGGTGCTGGAGGAGCGGCTCGGCGGGCATCTGGCGCACCTCGGCAAGGACGTTCAGGGGTACTCCGCCTCCGCCCGGGCCGGGGCCGCGCTGGACAATCTGCGCCGGGGCGTGCCGTCCGACCGCTGGCTGCTCGTCCTCGACGGCGCCGACGCCCCCGAGGCCGTCGCCGATCTGCTGCCGGGCGGGCGCGGGCATGTGCTGATCACCTCGCAGAACCGCGGCTGGGCCGACCACTACGTCGAGCTGCTGGAGGTGCCGCCGTTCAGCAGGGACGAGAGCGTGGCGTTCGTACGCGCCCGCGCTCCACGGCTGGGCCGCGAGGAGGCTGACGGGCTCGCCGCCGCCGTGGAGGACCTGCCGCTGCCGCTCGACCAGACCGCGGGGTGGCTGGACGGCTCGACGATGCCCGCCGAGGAGTACAGCCGCAAGCTGCGCGAGGGCGGGACGGTGCCGGTGAAGTCCGGGGCGGCGTACCCGGCGTCGTACGCCGCCGCGTACAAGGAGCTGATCCGGCGGCTTCAGGCGCACTCACAACTGGCCGCCGATCTGCTCCAGTTGTGCGCGGTCTTCGGGCCGGGCCCGGTGCCGCTCGCGCTGCTGCGGGCCGTTCCGGGAAAGCTGGTCTCCCCGGCGCTGGCGTCGCTGCTGGAGGACCCCACCCACGTCGAGGTCACCGTCGCCAGGCTGGTGCAGCACTCCGTGGTCCGGCGGGAGGCGGAGGTGCTGCATCTGCACCGCTTCGTCTGTGACGCGGTGCGCAGAAGGCGGCCGGAGGACCGCCGGAACAAGGACGCCGAGGTCGTCTGGCGCGCCCTCGTCGCGGCGCGTCCGGGATGGCCCCAGGAACCGGCTACCTGGCCGCGCTACGCCGAACTCATGCCGTATCTCGACGTGTTGTGGGCGCTGGAGTCCCCGAATCCCCGGGACAGGACGCGCCCGCTGCGGCGCGACTGTCTGACATATCTGACGCTCCGAGGCGATGACGCGACGGCCCTGCGCCTCGTCGACAAGGAAATGGACGTCACGGACTGGGAGCTGACACTGTGCCGCACCGCGCTGCTGCGGGCGACCGGGGACTACGCCCGGGCCGAGCGGCTGGACCGGCCGCTCATGGGGCAGTTGAGCCACCCCAGCGCCCTCGCCGCGATGAACGCACTCTCCGCCGATCTGAGGGGCCTGGGCCGCTACGCCGAGGCGTACGAGCTCTGCCGGCGCCAGTCCGACTTCCACCCGGTGCTCGACCACCGTAAAGAACTTCACAGCCAAGCCGAACTGGCTGCCTCGCTGCGGGCGCTCGGCCAGTACGGAAAAGCGCTGGAGCTGGACAAGACGGTCCTGGGGCGCCGGAGGGAGATCTTGGGGAGCGACCATCTCGAGACGCTGGCCTCCGAGACGGACTACGCCTGGGACCTGCTGCTGACGGGCCGCTACGCGGACGCCCTGGCCCACCAGTACCGCAGCGTCGGGCGGCACCACGCCGCCGTGGGGAGCGAGACCCCGCACACGCTGGCGGCCGAGTGCGCCCTGGCGGTGTGCCGGCTCAAGTGCGGTGAGTCGGAATCCGGTACGGCCCTGCTCGCCGTGGTGCTGGACCGCGCGCGGCGGCTGCTGGGCGAGGCCGCGCCGCTGTCCCTGATGATCGCCTCCCACTACGCGTGTGCGCTGCTGAGGCAGAGCCGCGATGAGGCGATAGCGCTCGATGACTTCGTCACGGACGCCTACCGGGTGACTCTGGGAGAGCTGCATCCGTATGCCATCGGGGCATCGGCGAACCAGGGGCTCGTGTTGCTGAAGCGGGGCGATCCCCATGACGCGCGGTCGGTACTGGAGAAGGCCCTGGACGACATGACCACAGCGCTTGGTGAGCAACACCCCTGGACGCTCGGGATCGCCGTCAACACCGCCGCCGCCTGCCACAGCCTCGGCGATTGGACGGACGCCTGCGCCCTGAGCCGGGAGGCCGCGCTGCGGGCCGAACAGACGCTGGGCCAGGGACATCCGCTGACCCTGGCGGCACGGCTCGCGCTCGCTGCCGATCTGGGCGAGATCAAGGGCGGGCGGGACGAGGCGTGGACGATCAAGCAGGCGGCCATAGGCGAGCTGGAGGCCCTGCTGGGGCCGAACCACCCCCAGGCGGTGGCGGCCTGGCAGCGGGCCCGCCCGCTGTGGAACTTCGAGCCGCTGCCCGTCTGACCGCCGTACCGGACCCCGTACGCCGGAAGGCCCGGCCCCCGCGTCGCGCGGGAGCCGGGCCTTCCGTACCGGTACGGGCCGTGGAGGCCGTCAGATCTCGAAGACCTCGTTGACCAGCGCCTGCTGCTCCGCCTGGTGCCGCTTGTTCGACCCCACCGCCGGGGACGAGGAGTGCGGCCGGGACACCCGGACGAGCCGCTCGGAGGCCGGCAGGTCCGCGCCCACCGCGAGCTCCAGGTGGTCGATCAGGTTGAGCGCGACGAACGGCCACGCACCCTGGTTCGCCGGCTCCTCCTGCGCCCAGACGAACTTCTGGACGCCGGAGTACTTGGCGATCTCGGCCTGGAGCTCGGCGCCCGGCAGCGGGTACAGCCGCTCCAGCCGGATGATGGCCGTGTCCGTCGCACCGCGCTTGCTCTGCTCGGCGGCCAGGTCGTAGTAGACCTTGCCGGAGCAGAAGACGACCTTGCGGACCGCGGCCGGGTCGGCCGTCTCGTCGCCGATGACCGGGCGGAAGGAGCCGTTCAGGAACTCCTCGGTCTTGGAGGCCGCCGCCTTCAGACGCAGCATCGACTTCGGGGTGAAGACGACCAGCGGCTTGTGGTGCGGGTTGTGGACCTGCCAGCGCAGCAGGTGGAAGTAGTTCGACGGCAGCGTCGGCGCCGCGACCGTCATGTTGTTCTGCGCGCACAGCTGGAGGAAGCGCTCGATGCGGGCCGAGGAGTGGTCCGGGCCCTGGCCCTCGTAGCCGTGCGGGAGCAGCAGGGTGACGCCGGAGGTCTGGCCCCACTTCTGCTCGGCCGAGGAGATGAACTCGTCGACGATCGTCTGCGCGCCGTTGACGAAGTCACCGAACTGGGCCTCCCACATGACCAGCGCGTCCGGCCGGGCCAGTGAGTAGCCGTACTCGAAGCCCATCGCCGCGTACTCGCTGAGCAGCGAGTCGTAGACGTTGTAGCGGGCCTGCTCCTCGGACAGGTAGAGCAGCGGGGTGTGGTCCTCGCCGGTCTCCCGGTCCACCAGCACCGCGTGGCGCTGGCCGAAGGTGCCGCGGCGGGAGTCCTGGCCGGCCAGGCGGACCGGGGTGCCCTCCATCAGCAGGGAGCCGATGGCGAGGGTCTCGCCCATGCCCCAGTCGATCGTGTCGTCCTCGATCATCGCCGCGCGCCGCTGGAGCTGCGGGTACAGCCGCGGGTGGACGGTGATCCGGTCGGGGATGTTGACCTGGGACTCGGCGATCCGCTTGACGACCTCCTGGCTGACGGCCGTGGTGACCGCCACCGGGAACTCCGCCTGCGGCTCGGGGACCGCGGTCGGGGCCGGGTGCGAGGTGGCGTCGCGGACCTCGGTGAAGACCTTCTCCAGCTGGCCCTGGAAGTCCTGGAGCGCCTGCTCGGCCTCTTCCACGGTGATGTCGCCGCGACCGATCAGCGACTCGGTGTAGAGCTTGCGCACCGAGCGCTTCTTGTCGATCAGGTCGTACATCAGCGGCTGGGTGAAGCCGGGGTTGTCGGTCTCGTTGTGACCGCGGCGGCGGTAGCAGATGAGGTCGATCACCACGTCCTTGTTGAACGCCTGGCGGAACTCGAAGGCGAGCCGCGCGACGCGGACCACGGCCTCCGGGTCGTCGCCGTTGACGTGGAAGATCGGCGCCTCGATCATGCGCGCCACGTCGGTGGCGTACATCGAGGAGCGGGACGCGGCCGGGGCGGCGGTGAAGCCGACCTGGTTGTTGATGACGATGTGCACGGTGCCGCCGGTGCGGTAGCCGCGCAGCTGCGACATGTTCAGCGTCTCGGCCACCACGCCCTGGCCCGCGAAGGCGGCGTCGCCGTGCAGGGCGACGGGCAGGACGGTGAAGTCGGTGCCGGCCTTGCCGATGATGTCCTGCTTGGCGCGGACCACGCCCTCCAGGACCGGGTCCACCGCCTCCAGGTGGGAGGGGTTGGCGGTCAGCGAGACGGCGATCTGCTCGCCGTCCAGGCCGGTGAAGGTGCCCTCGGCGCCCAGGTGGTACTTGACGTCGCCGGAGCCGTGCATCGACTTCGGGTCGAGGTTGCCCTCGAACTCGCGGAAGATCTGCGCGTACGACTTGCCGACGATGTTCGCCAGGACGTTGAGGCGGCCGCGGTGGGCCATGCCGATGACGACCTCGTCCAGGCGCGACTCGGCGGCCGCGTCCAGCACCGCGTCGAGCAGCGGGATGACGGACTCGCCGCCCTCCAGCGAGAAGCGCTTCTGGCCGACGTACTTGGTCTGGAGGAAGGTCTCGAACGCCTCGGCCGCGTTGAGCCGGCGGAGGATCCGCAGCTGCTCGTCGCGCTCCGGCTTGGCGTGCGGGCGCTCCACGCGGTCCTGGATCCACTTGCGCTGCTTCGGGTCCTGGATGTGCATGAACTCGATGCCGGTGGTGCGGCAGTACGAGTCGCGCAGCACGCCCAGGATGTCGCGCAGGTTCATCATCGTCTTGCTGGCGAAGCCGCCGACCGCGAACTCGCGCTCCAGGTCCCACAGGGTGAGCCCGTGCTCGATGATGTCCAGGTCGGGGTGCTTGCGCTGGCGGTACTCCAGCGGGTCGGTGTCGGCCATGACATGGCCGCGGACCCGGTAGGAGTGGATCAGGTCGAAGACGCGCGCGGCCTTGGTGACGTCGTCGTCGTGCGAGACGTCGATGTCGCGCAGCCAGCGGACCGGCTCGTACGGGATCCGCAGCGCCTTGAAGATCTCGTCGTAGAAGTCGTTCTCGCCGAGCAGCAGCTGGCTCATGATCCGCAGGAACTCGCCGGAGGCGGCGCCCTGGATCACCCGGTGGTCATAGGTGCTGGTCAGCGTCATGACCTTGGAGATGCCCAGCTTGTTCAGGGTGTCCTGCGACGTGCCCTGGAACTCGGCCGGGTAGTCCATGGCGCCGACGCCGATGATCACGCCCTGCCCGGGCATCAGCCGCGGCACGGAGTGCACGGTGCCGATGCCGCCCGGGTTGGTGAGAGAGGCCGTGACCCCGGTGAAGTCCTCCATCGTCAGCTTGTTCGCGCGGGCGCGGCGGACGATGTCCTCGTAGGCCTGCCAGAACTCGAAGAAGTTGAGCGTCTCGGCCTTCTTGATCGCCGCGACGACCAGCTGGCGGTCGCCGTTGGGCTTGACCAGGTCGATGGCGAGGCCGAGGTTGATGTGCTCGGGCTTGACCAGGGTCGGCTTGCCGTCCTTCTCGGCGAACGAGTAGTTCATCGAGGGCATCGCCTTCAGCGCCTGCACCATGGCGTAGCCGATCAGGTGCGTGAAGGACACCTTGCCGCCGCGGGCGCGCTTGAGGTGGTTGTTGATGACGATGCGGTTGTCGAACAGCAGCTTCACCGGGACGGCGCGCACGGAGGTGGCCGTCGGCAGCTCGAGGCTGGCGTTCATGTTCTTCGCGACGGCGGCGGAGGGGCCACGCAGGGTGACGTACTCCGGGCCGGCCGACGGGGCGGCCGGCTCGGCCGCCTTCGCGGGCGCGGCCTTCGCGGGCGCAGGCTTGGCCGGTGCGGCGGCGGCCGCGGCGGGCTTCGCCGGAGCCGGGGCCGGGGCGGCCGGGGCCTTCGCGGCCGGGGCGGGCTTCACCGGAGCCGGAGCCGGAGCCGGGACCGGAGCCGCGGCAGCGGTACCGGCCGCCCCCGCGGCGGCCGGGCCCGGCGGTGCTGCGGACTCGGCCACGGCGGAGGTGGTGTCCTGGCCCGGCTTGTAGTCGGCGAAGAAGTCCCACCAGGCTCGGTCGACCGAGTTCGGGTCCTGGAGGTACTGCTGGTAGATCTCGTCGACGAGCCACTCGTTGGGACCGAACGCGGCGGCAGGGTTACTCCCCTGACCGTCCTGCTGGTCGGTCGAGACGCTCGAACTGTTGGGGGACTGTGGCGACACGGCGGCAACCGCCCTCTTCCGCTTCCTAAGGTGGTGGACAGCGGGAATAAAGGCTACGCCTCTCAGGGCCTTACGTGCAGGCCGCACTGGTCATCGTCGCGCAAGTCACATTGATCGGCTGGTTTCGGGGCCTGAGGTGGCGGGAATCACCGCTGGTTCGGACCGGCGACGGGAACGCTGAAAGGCGCCCACACCCGCTCGGATGTGCGCGTCCTTCGACGTCTGTGCGCCTTCGTTGACGACTTTACGTCAATTTTGATCTCTGTGGGGGTGCGGTTCGCACTGGAGATCGCCCTAGAGATCGGCGCGTCCCGGCAGGCTGACCTTGATCCGGCAGCCCCGGGGGGACTCGGCCACGCCGATCCGCCCCCCGTGCAGATCGACCGCCCACCGCGCGATGGCGAGACCGAGCCCCGTGCCGCCGTCGCTGCCCTGCCCCGGGCCGCGCGGCTCCCCCGGCTCGCCGGCCTGCGCGGACGGGCCGCCCCGGTTGAAGCGCTCGAAGACCCGGTGCCGCTCGGCCTCCGGGATCCCCGGGCCCTCGTCCAGCACCTCCAGCTCCAGGCTCTCCGGGCTCTCGCCGCGCCGCGCCCGCACCGTCACCCGGCCGTGCGCAGGGGAGTGCTTCACGGCGTTGTCGATCAGATTGGCGACGACCTGGTGCAGCCGCTCCACGTCGGCGTGCGCGGACAGGTCGGACGGGAAGACGTCCAGGTTGAGGTGGACGTCCTTGCGGGTGTGCGAGCCCGAGCCCCCGTACGCGCCCTTGGCCATCCCGGCCTCCTTGAGGATCCCGGCCAGATACGGCCAGACCTCGAAGCGCCGCGCGTACAGCGGCACCACACCCTTGTCCAGCCGGGACAGGTCGAGCAGTTGTTCGACCAGCCGGCCCAGTCGCTCGGTCTGGCGCAGCGCGACGCGCATCGTCTCCGGGTCGGCCTCAGAGACCCCGTCCACCACGTTCTCCAGGACCGCGCGCAGCGCCGCGATCGGGGTGCGCAGCTCGTGGGAGACGTTCGCGACCATCTCCTTGCGCTGGGTGTCCACCGCCTCCAGATCGGCGGCCATCCGGTTGAAGGAGGTGGCCAGGGCGCCGAACTCGTCGCGCCGCTCGGCCGCGCTCACCCGCCGGGTGTAGTCGCCGTGCGCCATCGCCCGGGTGACCTCGGTCATCTCGTCCAGCGGGGCGGTCAGGCCGTGCGCCACGAACTGGGTGATCAGCAGCGAGGCGATGATCGAGAAGATGGTGATGATGCGCAGCTCGGTGTCGGAGTGCATCGCCGCGAACACCAGCAGCGTGGTGATGATCACCGAGCCGATGACCAGCGCGCCGAGCGCGGCCTTCACCGACCGGTACGGGTCGAAGGGCTTCAGCGCCTCCCACAGCCGGTCCCAGTGGCGGGCCCAGGCGGCGCGCCGGGTCTCCGGCCAGATCCCGCGCCAGATCCCGCGCCAGACCCCGAGCCAGGTCTCGCGCCAGGTCTCGCGCCAGGGTCCGCGGCTCCAGACGGCCGTCCGGCGGCCGGATGGCCTCATGCCGCCGGGGTCTCCAGGGCGTATCCCACGCCGTGCACCGTACGGATCCGTTCCGCGCCGATCTTCCGGCGCAGCGCCTTGATATGGCTGTCCACGGTGCGGGTGCCCGAGGCGTCGGCCCAGTCCCAGACCTCCGCGAGCAGCTGCTCGCGGGAGAGCACCGCGCGCGGCGTATTGGCCAGGCAGACCAGCAGATCGAACTCGGTCGGGGTGAGATGCACATCTGTGTTGCGCACCCGAACCCGGCGCTGCGCGTGGTCGATCTCCAGCTCGCCCAGGCGCAGGATGCCGCTGCGCGGGGTGTGCGCGGCCAGCGCCGCCCGCTCGACGCGTCTGAGCAGCACATGCACCCGCGCGGCCAGTTCACGCATGGAGAACGGCTTGGTCATGTAGTCGTCGGCGCCGACCCCCAGGCCCACCAGCATGTCGGTCTCGTCGTCCCGCGCGGTGAGCATCAGCACCGGCACCGGGCGCCTGGCCTGCACCCGGCGGCAGACCTCCAGGCCGTCGAAGCCGGGCAGCATCACGTCCAGTACGAGCAGGTCAGGCTGCCAGGCCTCGGCCGTGTCGACGGCCGCCGGGCCGTCCCCGGCCGTCTGCACCTGGAACCCCTCGGCGCGGAGCCGGGCCGCGATGGCGTCCACTATCGTCGGGTCGTCCTCGACGACCAGCACCCGGCGCTGTGCCCCCGGGGTGGTCGTGGCGGCCCCGTTGTGGCTGCTGTGAGTCTGCTCCATGCGCCCGCCCCTGCTTGTTCCGTGAAACCGCGGCTCTGGCTGGTCACTTGCCCGGCCGCGCGCGCTGGCAAGCAGCGTAAAGGCAGCGTACGCGGCTCGGCTACGCGCCTCGAACCGCGAGGTGAACGACGTCCGGGACACCTCGGGCAACACTGATCTCTTCCGTCCGCACCCCTACGAACCCGGCATTCCGGAGTGCCTCCTCGAACGCGGACGAGGGCTGGGCGGACCACACGGCGAGGACCCCGCCGGGGGTGAGGCGGGCCCGGCAGGCGGCGAGACCTGCGGGGGAGTAGAGGCCGCCGTTGTCCTCGGTGACCGTCCAGTCGGGGCCGTTGTCGATGTCCAGGCAGAGGGCGTCGTACGGCGCCGCCCCTTCGCCGGCTCGGAGACAGGCGACCAGATCGGCCCGGATCACCTCGGTGCGCGGATCGGCGAGCGCGGCCGCGGAGATCCGCCCCAGCGGGCCGCTGCGGTGCCAGTCGACGACCGCCTCCTCGCGCTCCACCACCGCGATCCGCCCCCACCGCGGCTCGGCCGCCGCCTCGGCCAGCGAGAACCCGACGCCGAGGCCGCCGATCAGCAGCGCCGGCGCGCTCCGGCCGGCGGGCAGCGCGTCCAGCGCGGCGCGGATCAGGAGCCGCTCGGAGCGGCCGTCGGAGGTGTCCATCAGGAAGCACCCGTTCGCGATGATCTCGAAGACCGGCGCCGGGGCGGCGGGGCCCCCGGCCGGACCCGTCCCGCCCCCGCCGCGCCGCCGCAGCACCACCTCGCCGTACGGACCCTCGCGGCGGTCGAGGGTCACGGGGCGGCCGGCGTCGGCGGTGTCGTACGGCGGGTACACGGGGCGGGTCCTTCCGGGTGAACTCGGGATGCGGCCGAATCTACCGGGGCCCGACCCTGGGACGGCGATCCTCACTGTGGCCTGCTTCACAACCGGCGGTCCGGCGACATGAGACGCGGACCGTTTGTTGTTGTGCGTGAAACGGGGGCGGTACGAGGAAGGAACCCCGGTGTGACGTGGACGCGAGCGGTCGACACCGCGGCCGGTGACCCACGGCGGGCGGCGCGCCCGCCGAAGCGCTGCCGCCACGCCGCCGCGCGTCGTACGGCCGCGGCCCCCTCCCCTGGCCCCTCCTCGGGCCAAGCCGGTTATGCCGGCCCGGCCGCCCCGGACGCCGACACCCCGCAGCTCCGTTCCGAGAACCGGGCCCTGCGGGCTCTGCGCGCGGGCGGGTGGGCGCGGTTCCTGCCCAGCCCCTCACGGACCCCGTTCACGTTCGGCTACGCCCTGCTCCTGGTCGCCACCGGGACCTTCACCCAGCTCGCGGACCCGGACCTCGTGCGCGACGTGCTGGCCCACTCCAGTACCGACGTCGCGAACCTCGCCGAGCGGCCCGTGCTGGTGCTGGTCGCCAGCGGGGCCTGGCTCGTCGGCGGGCTGCCGTACATCCTCGCCTTCCTCGTCGTGCTCAGCTCCCTGGAGCGGCGGCTGGGCGCGCTGCGGACCGCCGGGGTGTTCCTGCTCGGGCACGTCCTGGCGACCCTGCTGACCGAGCTGTTCGTGGCCGCCTCGGTCGCCGCCGGGCAACTGCCCGACGGCTCGCTGCGCCGCCTCGACTACGGCATCAGCTACGGGCTGCTCGCCTGCGCCGGCGCGCTCGCCGGGCTGCTGCGGCCCTGGCTGCGCTGGACGGTGCTCGGCGCGGTCGTGCTGGGCCTCGTCGCGGACCTGCTGGAGTTCACCGATCCGCTCACCGACTGGGGCCATCTGCTCGCCCTCGCGATCGGCGTCCTGTGCTGGCCGTTGGTCCGGCGGGCCGCCCGGCGGCGCGATCCCGCTCAGCGGCGCGAGCCGGGGCCCTCCGGGCGGGCGCCGCGCAGCGCGTAGAGGCAGGTGCCCGCGGCGAAGAGGACGGCCGTCGTCCACCATGCCGCCGGCTGCGGTCCCGGCTGGACCGACCAGGCCCAGACCGGGCCGGGGTCCTCCGGGCCGGTCTGCGCGCCGAGGTAGACCGCGCTGGTGTGCAGCAGCATCGGCAGCCAGCTCAGCCGCGCCCCGATGAACGTGGCGGCCAGCGCGGTGACCCCCACCGCGCCCAGGAGGTTGCGGACCATGGCGGGCGCCCCGTACAGCTCCGGGTCGCCGGGGACGGCGGCCGCGAGCAGCCCGGCCGCCACCGCCGTGAGCAGCAGCAGCTGGCAGGCGCGCCGCGGCCACCACGGGCGTACGGCGGTCCGGTCCAGCTCCTCGCTGTGGGTGTACAGGCTCGCCCCGATCGTGGCCGAGGCCAGCACCGGCGCGAGGACGACGAGGGGCAGCCGGGCCCGCGGGCCGAGGTCGGAGTGCGCCACGATCCAGTCCGCGAGCCAGGCGGTGGTGGGCCAGGCGGCGGCCAGGACGGCGACGGTCATGGGCAGGGCGCGCGAGCGCGCGTACAGCGGCAGGCTCATGGCGCCGTCACCTGCTCAAGACGGCAGGAGCGCGCGGCGGCGAAGTAGGTGCCGAGCCAGTGGGTGCGCTCGCGGTCGGGCATCGCCTTCAGCCTCTCCAGATCGCGGGTGTAGCCCGGGGCGTCCTGGCCGGCGGGCGGCTCGGGCCGGGGCATGGGCGCCAGCCATTCGGCCACGGCCTGGCTGAGGTCGTTGTAGCGGTCCTCGTCCGAGACGCCCGGGCAGGACGGCGCCGTCGCGCCGAGGGCGGCGTTGGCCGCGAACATCTCCGGCTCGACGATCCGGTTGCGCCGGAAGTAGTAGTCCCAGCCGAACAGCGCCGCGTCGGTGCGGGGCCCCCGGTGGTGGTCGCCCCGGCTCTCGACGATGCGGGTCGGGGCGTTCGGCACGCCGCGCAGCTTCGCCGACAGCCCCGCCAGCGCCGCGGACGCGTCCGGCAGCATCCGGTCGTGCGCCCGCGACGCGCAGACGCGCGGCGTCCCGTCGTCGCAGACCAGCGCCGCGCTCGCCGGGTCCGGGCGCCATACGCCGTCGCCCGTCTGCACGATCAGGACGGCGGCGGTGGCCGCGGCGGCGAGCGGCGCGAGCGCCAGGGCGCGGGCGCGGCGGCGGGCGGCGTACGCCAGCAGCGCAGCCGCCGCGAGCCCGGCCGTCCACACCATCGAGGCCGGGCCGAACCACCACACCGGCCGGTCCCAGGAGAAGATGTGGTTCTTGCCGGGGCTCAGCCAGGCGACGGGGGAGTCCTGGTTGGCGACAAAGGGGTCGACGGCGAAGACGACGAAGGCCACCAGGGGCGGGGCCAGCCGCCACGGCACCAGCCGGCCGGCGATGAACCCGAGCGCGGCGAACGAGCCGATCGCCATCGCGTCGGCCGCGATCATCGACGGGTACGGGCCGCCGACGCCGCTCGCGTAACGCCAGGTAGCCGCCAGGCACACGGCGGCCGTGAGCAGATACCCGACCACCGGCCACAGGATGGTGGGCGCCGCGGTCAGCAGGGTCCGCCGGAGGCGGCCGCGCGCCACGGTCGCCAGCAGCTCCTCCGTCCCGCGCCGCCGCTCCCGGCCGCCCTGCCAGCACGCGGCCGCGGCCGCCAGCGGCCCGCCGACCAACACCCCGGCCGAGCGCAGCATGTCGGTGGTGTCGGTCCAGCCGGCCAGCCAGCTGTCGGCCCGCTCGTACATGGCGAGCAGCAGGGCGGCCAGCGTCGCGGCGCCCACGGCCGGGCCGATGCCGCGGCGGAGTTCGGTGCGCAGGGGGCGCGCGGTGCGCGAGGGGCGGATGGTGGTGGTCCGGCTCATCGGGTCACCGTCCATCCGGTGGTCCCCGCGCCCGACCGCTGGCGGCGCAGGGCCACGGCGTAGCCGCGCTCGATGGGGTTGTCGCCGAAGTCCGCCGCCCCCGCCTCGGCGCCCAGCCCGGCCAGCGTCTGCGGCGTGCCCCGGTAGGCCACCCGGCCCGCCGCGATGAGCGTGACCTCCGTGCAGGCCGCGGCGACGTCCTCCACCAGGTGGGTGGAGACGATCACCGTCGCGTCGCGGCCCAGCTCCCGCAGCAGGGCCCGGAAGTCCACCCGCTGCTCCGGGTCGAGACCGGCCGTCGGCTCGTCGAGCAGCAGCAGCCGCGGGTCGTTGACGATCGCCTGGGCGATGCCGACGCGCCGCACCATGCCACCTGACAGGGTGCGGACCTTCGCGTCGATGCGGTCGGCGAGCCCGACCCGGGCGACCGCGCGCTCCACGGCGGCGGGGGCGTCGGCCCGCGGTATCTCCTTCAGCCACGCCATGTAGGCCACGAACTCGCGCACCGTGAAGCCCGGGTAGTAGCCGAAATCCTGCGGCAGATAGCCGAGCCTGCGGCGTACGGCGGTGCGGTGCGCGGGCGCCGAGATGTCGCCGCCGAGCAGCTCCACCCGCCCGGAGGTGGGCGCGGCGACCGTCGCGAGCACGCGGATCAGGGAGGTCTTGCCCGCGCCGTTGGGGCCGAGCAGGCCGTGGACGCCGGGGCCGAAGGCGAGGTCGACGGCGTCGAGGGCGGTGGTCCTGCGGTGCCGGACGGTCAACCCATGGATATGGACGGAGACGGAATGGACGGAGACGGCGCTGTTCACATGTGCTCCAGGCGGTCGAAGGAGGTGCGGCGCAGGGTCAGCAGCCCCGCGCAGACGGCCGCTGCGGCTGCCCAGCAGCTCTGGGCGGCGGGGCCGGAGAGTACGGCGGTGAGGGAGTCGGTCAGGGCGTCGGCGAGCGAGCCGCGCTCGCCCTGGACCGGGCCCGCGAGCAGCGCCGGGGCGCCGACCGCCAGCAGCCAGCCCGCGCCGACCGCCAAGGTGGCGATCCGGCAGCCGACGTACGAGGCGAGGGCGAGCGCGGCGAGCGTGAGCGCGAGCCCCGGCAGCAGCCAGGCCGAGGCGGCGGGCGCCCCGGCGGCGGCGGGCAGCAGCAGCCCGGCGAGGGTCAGCAGCGGCACGGACACGGCGAGCACGGCCGCCGTCCGGGTCAGCAGCAGCCGCAGCCCGCCGGACGGCGTGGATGCGGTCAGCTCGTGCATCGGGTCGACGTGCCGCCCGTACGAGACGGCCACCCCGGCGGACGGCAGTACGGGCGCGAGCGCCAGCAGGAGCGGCCGCACCCCGGAGATCCCGGCGGCCCGCGCGGCCCCGGCCGCGACCAGGCCCGTCACCACCAGCGCGACCAGCCAGGGCCCCCACAACGCGGGCCCCGCGGCCCACGCCATCCACACCCGGGACGCCCGGACCGCCCCGAGCCGCCCGGCGGGGGACGCTTCCGCGTCCGGCGCCGCGTCCGGCGCGGCGAAGGCCAGCACCGCCGTGCGGATCTCGGCCAGCGCGGGGGCCGCCGCGCCCGTGCGGACAGCCGCCGAGACGCGCTCCGCGCAGGCCGTGCAGGACTCGACGTGCTTCTCGACCGACCATGCGTCGGTCTCCGGCAGCGAGCCGTCGGCGTAGGACGCCGCGTGGCCGGGCGTCACGTGCCAGGCGGTGGCGGGGCCGCCGCGCTTGATCAGTCGCCGGGGCGTCATGCGGTGCCTCCGAGGGCGTCCAGGAGGTGCGGGGGCGTGGCGCGCAGCTGGGTGAGGGCGGCGCGGAGTTCTCTTCGGGCGCGCTGGGCGCGGGTCTTGACGGTGCCTTCGGGGATGCCGAGGAGCTGTGCCGCCTCGCGCGTGGTGAGCCCGTCGACGACCGTGGCGCGCAGGACGGCGCGCAGCTCGGGGGAGAGCCGGTCGAGGGCGGCGCCGACGTCGCCGTACTCCAGCGCGTCGAGCGCCCGCTCCTCCGCGGAGGGCGCCGTGGCGCGGGCCGCGTCGGCCTGGTGGCGGGCGTGGGCGGCCTGGGCCTCGGCGGCGCGGGCGGCGGCGCGCTGGGCGTCGACGAGCCGCCGGGCCGCGATGGTCCACAGCCAGCCGCCCGCCTCGCGCCCGCGGTGCGCGTCGGCCGTGCGCCAGGCCGCCACGAACGTGTCCTGGAGGACCTCCCGTACGGTCTCGGGGTCCTGGCAGCGGCGGGTGAGCCGCGCGTGCAGCCAGCCCGCGTGCCGGTCGTAGAGCGTGGCGAGCGCCCGCGAGTCCCCCCGCGCGACGGCGCGCAGCAACTCCCCGTCGCTTCGGTCTGGCCCCATGGGGCGGAACAGTTTCACGACTCCTTATCGCTCGCCGAAGGGGCGGCGGTTCGCGGTTGGCCGACTTCCCTCGGCCGGGCAATCGGCGCGGCGGTGGCTGATCGCTCAGAGCGAACAAGGAGCGGGGAACGACGGCAGGCGGCCCGAGGGCACGCGGGTCGAAAACGGTCGTCCCGGATCCGCTTTCGGTCAGGGATCGACGGAAAGCGGGCAGCGTCCGGCATGGCGCGTCCACTCATGGGGGCGTGCTTCCGCGCCGCCGCCGAACCGGGCCGATGGACCAAGGGGCGGATCGCGACACCGGACCGGAGCGTCGGCGCTTTGTCCGTGGTGCCCTGTTGCCGCTGGTCACCGGCGCGCGGACGGCGCCGGTACGTCCGCGCCCGCCGTGCTGGACCCACTCGCCCGAACCGCCCTCCGTCGCGGACCGGCCACCCCGGGCGCGACCGGGCACATATCCACCGCGGAACCACGTTTGATACGGCGAAGCGCCGGGACTTCCGGCCGGTTCGGGGCGCTCGCGAGATCCTGGTCCTTACATCATGATGTCCGCCGGGGAAACGTCGACATACAGACATGCTGGCCTGATTGTTGCCTTCTCCGTCACCCTCCCTGGATTTAGCCTTGGCGACGTGCCCGGCATCAGCTGGAAAAGGGAATCTGACACCGGGCTGCGTCATCCAGAACCGGAGGGTTTCAGCAATGGTTCATGCGAACGAGAAACTACTACGGGATTTCATGGGGCGGCAGGCCGAAATGCGCCTGCTCCGCCGAGCGCGCCACGACAGCACGGATCGTCTCCCGGCCCGGTACGCGGTGACGGGCGAGGCGGGGATAGGGCGTACGTCGCTGCTCCGCGCGTTCGCCATCACCTCGCGCCACAAGGGGTGCGCTGTCGTCGATCTGGTCTGCACCGAGCAGCGGCATTACATTCCGTGGGCCTTGCTGGATGATTTAGTCGGAGGTTTTGCAGACTGTTTGCCACCCGGATGTGAACAGGGGGTGGAACTCCACGACATTTACAAAAAACTGTCGCAGGGTCCCGTTCCCGACGGTGCTGTTCCGCGGGTATGGGGGGCGGAGATAGCGGTCGCGGTGCAGAATGTGGTGTCCCAGCTGACCGTGAAAGCGCCGCTGGTCATCACCATCGACGACGCGGACCGGGCCGACGCGTTGTCGCTGAGCTTTCTGCGCTGCGTGGTGGAGGCATGCTGCCACCTTCCGGTGATGCTGGTGGCCTCCGTGCAGAACGGCGTGCCCGCCGCGGCTCCCTCGGAATTGGCCGAATTGCTCGTCGGCGCACAGCAGGTGCACCTCGGGGGGCTGTCCGAGCAGGAGACGGCCGCCCTCGTACGCTCCCGGCTGCCGCGCCCGCCCGGCACCGGGTTCGCCGACGCCTGCCGCCGGCTGACCGCCGGCAACCCGTTCATGCTGGTGGAGCTCGTCCGCTGGGTCCGTGACACCGTCCGTGACACCGGGGGCGTCCCGGACCCGGAGGTGCTGGACACCGCGGTGCTGCCGGCCGTCGCCGAGGTGGTGACCAGGCGGCTCAACCGGATCGACCCGAGGGCCGGGCGGCTGGCCGAGGCCATCGCCATCGCCGGGGACGGCGGTGCCGACATCCCGCTCATCGCCCATCTGGCGGGCACCGGGCTCGGGGACACGCTCACGGCCGCGGACCTGCTGGTCCGTATGGGGCTCGTGGCGGACGACAACACCCTGCTGCTGCGGCACTCCCTGGTGCGCAACGCCCTGGTCGGCGGAATGACCCTGATGGCCCGTAACGCGGCCCATCTGGCCGCCGCCACCTATCTTCACGAGCGGAGGGCCCCGGCCGAGCGGGTCGCCGCCCATCTCATCGCCTCCGCCGTCCCGTTGGACGGCTCCTGGCCGGCCGGCGTGCTGCTCCAGGCCGCCCGGTCCGCGCTGGCCGCCGACGACACCGACACCGCGCTGCGCTGTCTGGAACACGCCGCGCAGGTGGCCTCCGGCGACGAGCACCGCCAGGCGGTGCTGGGCATCGCCGACATCCGGATCCGGTCCGACCGCGCCCGCGGCCTCGACGCGGCGGTGGCGACCCTGGCCGGTACGACCGACGAGGTCGTCCGCGCGCGCCTGCTGGAGCGCGTCGGGAGCGCGCTGTACGGCGTGGACTCCCCCGAGGAGCGGCAGCGGGTGCTGGACGCGACCGCCGTGGCCGTCGCCGGGACCGAAGTGGCCCACTGGCCCCGGCTGCACCGCATCGCGTGGCATCTGTACGACCGCTTACCGGGCCTGACGTCGGAGCTCCTCGACGAACTCATCGCGTCCCGGCCGGACCCGCTGGCCGACGCGGACGGCACGGACGGACTGCGCACGGCCGCCTCGGCCGTGGCCGCGCTCTGCCGGCATCTCACCGACGAGGCTCCCGAGTCGGCCGTGGGGCAGGCGCGCCGGGCCCTCGGCCGCCCCGGTGACGAGCTGTGCCTCCATCCGCTGGCCAGGGCGGCGGCGCTGACCGTCCTGGTGGACAACGGCCACCACGAAGAGGCCGCGGCGCGGCTGGGGGACGACGACCAGGCCGGCCTGCGGCCCCGCCCGCTGTACCGGGTGCTGCTCCTGCCGGTCGCGGCGCGGATCGCCCTCGCGCGAGGGCGCCTGGACATCGCCCGCGAGCAGTTGAGCGAGTGCCTGCGGGAGCTCGCCCGGCACGGCGTGGGCCCGGGGTCCCCGGCCCGGGTGGCCGCGCTGGCCGCGCTCGCGGACGTGCTGATCAGCCAGGGCGAGAACGACCGGGCCCGCATGCTGCTGCGCCGCTACCGGTGCTGGGGCGATCTGCCGCCGAGCTGGCACTACCGGGACGTCCTCATGGCCAGGGCGCGGCTGCTGGCGGCCGACGGCGATCTGCCGGGTGCCGCGCGCGACCTCGCGGAGCTGCACGCCCGGAACAAGGGGGCGGGGCTGCGCGTCGCGGTGACCGCCTCGTGGCGGACGCACGGCGCCATCCTGCTGCACCAGGTGGGGCGGTCGGACGAGGCCCTGGAACTGGCCCGCGAGCAGCTGCGGTTCGCCCACCGCGCGGGCTCGCCGCAGGAGCGCGGCCGGGCGTTGCGGGCGCTGAGCCGGGTTTCCGGCGGGCCACGGGGCGAGCGGCTGCTGCGCGCGGCGGCGCGGCTGCTGAAGGCGGAGGGGAGCGAGCTGGACCTGGCGTACTGCCTGGCCGACCTGGGGCCCTCGCTGACCCGGCGCAACCGGCCGGACGAGGCGATCGCCGTGCTGACCCAGGCGATCGGGCTGGCCGGCCGGTGTGGCGCCCGGCCGCTGGTCGAGCGGGGGCGGCAGCTGCTGGCCCTGGCGGACGACCGCGCCCCGCGCCACTCCTCGCTGCGCGGCGTGCTGGCGCTGACCGCACGGGAGCGCCAGATCCTGATCGACGCGGCGCGCGGACTCACCAACGAGCGCATCGCGACGGCCCTGCGGATCACCCGCCGCACGGTGGAGCTGCATCTGTCGAGCGCGTACCGCAAGCTCGGCATCACCGGCCGCCGGGACTTCCCGGAGATGTTCCGCGATCCCGGGCTGTGGCCGCTGCTCACCGAGGGGGCGCCGGTCGCGCGGCAGAGCGCACCGGCCGACCCGGGCCGCTGCGTCTCGGAACCGCCGTGCCCGCCCTTCGGCCTCGTACCAGGGGTCCTTCGGCACCGTGCCGCGATGCGCGACCCGCGGGCCGGACACCACCATGAGCGAACACACCCGGCCGTATGCGCCTCGTGTCTCGGCGACTCCCCTATCTCCGGAGGCTCATGATGGAGCAGAACAGCAGCAGTGCCGATCCAACCGATCCGTTCACCGCGTTGGTGGTGCTCTCAGGGGGCATGGACTCCACCACGCTCATGGCGCACTACGCGGCGCTGAGCTACCGGCTGATCGCCGTGACCGTGGACTACGGCCAGCGGCACCGCCGGGAGATCGACTCGGCGCGCCGGATCGCGGCCCACTACGGGGCCCGGCACCATGTGGTGGACCTCAGCGGGCTCGGCTCGGTGCTGGGCGGATCGGCGCTGACGGACGACAGCGTGACGGTCCCCGACGGCCACTACGCGGAGCAGTCGATGAAGGCCACCGTCGTGCCGAACCGGAACGCGGTGCTGGCCAACGTCGCCGTGGCGGTGGGGGTCGCGCACCGGGCCGGGGTGGTGGCGCTGGGCATGCACGCCGGTGACCACTTCATCTACCCGGACTGCCGGCCCGCGTTCCACGCCGCGCTGCGGGAGCTGGTGACGGTGGCCAACGAGGGTTTCCCCACCCCCTCGGTGGAGGCGCCGTTCATCACCTGGTCCAAGGCGGACATCGCCGCCCACGGGATGCGGCTCGGAGCCCCGCTGGAGGCCAGCTGGTCCTGCTACAAGGGCGGCGAGCGGCACTGCGGCACCTGCGGGACCTGCTACGAGCGGCGGGAGGCGTTCCAGACCGCCGGGCTGACGGACCCGACGGAATACCTGGACGCCGTGACCCGGTTCGCCGCGCCCTGAACGGCCTAGGGCCTGTCGTCGAAGGGGGCGACCGGCCGCGAGCGGCGTCTGGCGCAGGGGGCACCTCCCAGCGGTAGCTGGGGGAGGATCGCAAGGCGGAGCATCGTCCTCGTACTGGGCGTACTTGGGCGATGCGACAACGCAGCTGGGGGCACCTCCCAGCGGTAGCTGGGGGAGCCGTGCCAGACGTCGGGAGCAGGGCGCCCCCTTTGACGACAGGTCCTGGGGCCGGGATCCTCCGCGGATCCCGGCCCTCGGCACCACAGGAACCCGTCAGTTCGGGCCCAGCACCACATCCACCAGGCCCGCGACCGAGGGCAGCATGGTGTCGGGGCCTTCAGGCGGGGCGTCGGGCAGCATGTGGCCGTTTCCGGTCCGCACCCCCACGACGGCCGCGTCAAGACCGCGCCCCAGGGCCACGTCGGCCGCGGTGTCCCCGACCACGAACAGCCGGTCGTCCGTGCGGTGGCCGATCCGGACCAGCGCCTGCCGGGCCAGCGTGATCTTGACGTCCGCGTCCGAGGCCTCCTCGCCCCGGCCGGGCAGGTCGTCGCGGGTGACGACCTCCCCGAAGCAGTGCCCCACGCCGTTCCTGCGCAGCAGTTCGACCGTCGGCGCGGTGCCGACCCAGGAACTCACCAGCGCCAGCCGGACACCCGCGCCGAACAGGGCGGTGATCGCGGGCACGGCACCCTCGTAGAGCGTGCCGTGTGCCATGTAGCGGTGGGCCACATCGTCCACCCGGTCCAGGACCCGCACCCCGCCGATGTGCAGACTGCCGCTGGTGATGGCCTTCCAGTACGCGTATCCGAGCACCACCTCGCGCGGCGGCGGTGAGACCCGCTCATCGCGGTGCAGATCGAGCACGAACTGGTGGAACATCTCGTAGAAGTCGAGGAGGGTGCCGTCCCGGTCCAGGATGACCGTGGTGCCGGGGTTCACCGCGGCGCCGCGAGGACGGTGGTGGAGTCCTCGGCCCCCGGCGGCAGTTCCCACGGGAAGACCGTCCAGTCGTCGACCTCGACGGCCTGGAAGTCGGCGCGCCCCCGCGATCCCACGTTGCGCACCACCACGGCCGTGCGGATCTCCGCGGCACCCAGCCCGCGGATGGTGTCCACCGCCAGTGCCATGGTGCCGCCGTCGCCCATGATGTCGTCGACGATCAGTACGTCGGCGCCGGTCACGGGGCGCTGCGGGGTGATGTAGTCGAGCACCGCCTCGCCTCTCTCGCTGTAGCGGGAATTGGTCGTGTTGCGGGGGATACCCAGGATCCGGAAGTCGGTCACCCCCAGCAGGTTGGACAGGGTGACGGCGGGCGGCAGTCCGCCGCGGGCGATGCCCACGATGACAGTGGGGGCGAAGCCGCTCTCCTTGACGTCGTGGGCCAGGCCGGTCAGCATCCGGCCCATCTCGGACCAGCCGATGGTGAGCAGATTGGCGCGCCGCCAGGTGGGGGTCGCGTTCATCGTTCGCCTCCTTGTGCCGTCCATCGGTCGATGAGGTCGTCGCTGGCGGGGCCGGTGCCGATCAGATCCACGGGCCGCCCCAGGCCCTTCTCCACGTGCCGGACGAACGCGGCGGCTTCCGCGGGCAGCGCCCCGCCGCGCACGCCGAGGGCGTCGGGGGTGACATGGTCCAGGAAGGTGAGCGCCAGCCGCGACGGTCGGTTGATCCGGACGGCCTCCCGCGCCTGGTCCAGGTCGAAGGTGCCGGTGCGCCGGCGCCGCCCGGTGACCGTGCCGTACTCCACGATCCCGCGCCGCTCCGCCTCCTCCTCGGGGATCTCGGTGGGGAAGGGGCCCGCGCCGACCCGGGTGGGATAGGCCCGGAACACCAGGACCACCTCGTCGACGGCGAGCGGCCCCAGGCCCACGTCGGCCGCGGCGGTGCTCGCGGTGGAGTCCTTGCCGACGGTGTACGGGTAGCTGCCGTACAGCACGGACAGGCCGAACCCGTTGGTGCCCTCGACCTGGACCCCGTCCCCGGCGTCGACCGCCGCGTTCACCTCGGCGGCCACATCGGTGAGATACGGGGCGAGTTCGGCCACGTCCCGCGCGCGGCGCGCCGAGCGCATGGCCCGGGCGGCGAGGGCCGGGCCATGCCCGCTGCCGGTGGAGCGCACCGTGTCGCGGAGCCCGGCGTCGGCCTGTTCGGCCTCGACGTGCCCGGGTTCGATGACGGTGGCGCGGTGGTCGACGCCGATGCGGTCGCCGACCCCGGTCTCCTTGATCTCCCGCAGCAGCACTTCGGGGCGGATGAGCACGCCGGCGCCGAGGAGCAGCCGGGTGCGGGGGTTGACCACGGCGCTGGGCACCTGCCGCAGCCGCAGGGTCCGCCCGCCGTGCACCACGGTGTGTCCGGCGCCGGGGCCGAGCCCGGCGCGGACCGCGACGCCGGGGTCGTCACGCAGCGCCAGATAGCTGGAGACCTTGCCCTTGGCCTCGTCGCCCCACTGACCGCCCACCACGATCGTGCAGGTCATGTCCGTCCTCCTGATCCGGAGTTGCGCATCGCCGCTTCGGCGCGCGATACCGTCTCGCGCGCGAGATCCGCACACGCTCCGACGTCGGCCGCGGCCTTCGCCAGGGAGGTCAGCTCCGAGGCCGGGACGGTGGCGGTGACCCGCGGGTCCTCGCCCAGCACGGCGAGCAGGTCGCGCCGGTCCCGGGCGGCCGCGGAGCTGGCCTCCTGCAACAGCCGGTAGCCGGCCAGCCGGTCCATGCCGCCCGCGACCAGGGCGAGCAGGACGGCCTCGCTGAGGTGCGCGTTGCGGGACAGGGCCAGGTTCTCCGCCATCCGGTCGGGGAAGACCCGCAGGTCGCGTACGACGGCGGTGGCGGTGGTCAGCATCTCGTCGAGCAGCACACAGCTCTCGGGAAGGGTGAACCGCTCGTTGGCCGAGTTGGCCAGGTCCCGCTCGTGCCAGGTGACCACGTTCTCCAGGGCCGGACCGACCGCGGAGCGCAGCAGCCTGGCGAGCGAGCAGATCCGCTCGCTGCGGACCGGATTGCGCTTGTGCGGCATGGCCGAGCTGCCGATCTGGTCGCCCTCGGCGAAGGACTCGGCGAGTTCGCCGATCTCGGTGCGCTGAAGGTTGCGGATCTCGGTGGCCAGGTTGTCCAGGCAGGCGGCGGTCAGGGCGGCCCAGCACACGAACTCCGCGTACCGGTCGCGGGCCACGGCCTGGGCACAGATCCGCGGCTCCGGCAGCCCGAGCCGCTCCAGCGCTTCGTGCTGTACGGGCACCCCGGACGGCCCCAGTCCGCCGAGGGAACCGACCGCGCCGGCCACCTTGCCCATCACGGCCCGGTCCCGCAGCCCGTCCAGCCGTGCCAGGCAGCGTGTGAGCTGGTCCAGCGCGATGGCCAGCTTGAAGCCGAGCGTGATGGGCTGGGCGTGCTGGCCATGGGTGCGGCCGATCATCACCTGATCCCCGTCGGCGGCGATCCGGTCGCGCAGGGCCGCCATCAGGGCGGTCAGCCGGGTCCGCAGGATGCCGATCGCGGCGTCCAGCTGGAGGGCCATGGTGGTGTCGAGGATGTCGCTGCTGGTCGCGCCGTGATGGACGTACCGCCCGTACGGCTCGCACGCCTGCGCGAACTCCTGCACCACGGCGAAGAGTTCATGCCGGCTCATCGCCTCGATCTCCGCGATCCGGTCCAGGTCGCAGACGTGGTCGCGGGCCTGCCGCGCGATGTGCTCCGCCGCCTCGGCCGGGAGCACCCCGTGCCGGCCCTGCGCCTCGGCGAGCGCGCCCTCGACCGTCACGAAGAACTGATAGCGGGCCCGGTCGGTGAAGAGCGCGCGCATCTCGTCGGTGCCGTACCGCCCGCTGTCCAGGGGGGTGGTCATCCAGCGGCCTCCGTGGCGTAGTCCAGGGGGACCTGGTCGGCGCGCTGGAGCGCGTGCGGGCGGCTCTCGGCCATACCGGCCGGGGTGATCCGGATGAACTCGGCCCGCTCGCGCAGCTCGGCCAGGGAGTGCGCGCCGGAGTAGCTCATGCCGGACCGCAGGCCCCCGAGGAAGGGCCGCAGGGTGGCGGCGAGGGAGCCGGTGTACGCGAAGGTCGCCTCGACGCCTTCGGGGGTGTACTCGTCCAGCTCCTCGCGGCTCACCTGCTCCCCGCGCGCCCGCTTGAGGGTCAGCCGCATGCCGAAGGTGACGAACCCCGTGCTGACCTTGGCGCGCCGCCCCTCGTGCTCGACCAGCCTCGCCTCGCTCTCGTCGGCCCCGGCCAGGGCGCTGCCGAGCATCACCGAACGCGCGCCCGCCGCCAGGGCCTTGACCAGGTCGCCGGGTGCCTTGATGCCGCCGTCGGCGATGACCGGGATCCCGCTGCGATCGGCCTCCTCGGCACAGTCGAGGACCGCGGTGAGCTGGGGCACTCCGCTGCCGGCGACGATGCGGGTGGTGCAGATGCCGCCGGGCCCGATGCCGACCTTGACCGCGTCCGCGCCGGCCTCGATCAGATCCCGGGTGCCGGCCGCGGTGGCCACGTTCCCGGCGATCAGGGTGGTGCCCGGGAAGCGGGACCGCAGCTCCTCGACGGATTTGATCACGTAGTCGGCGTGGCCGTGTGCCACGTCGGTGACCAGCACATCCGCGCCGGCCTCGACGAGCAGGGCGGCCCGTCGCAGATAGTCGTCCGTCACCCCGACCGCGGCGGCCACCCGCAGCCGCCCGTCGGCGTCGACCGTCGGACGCGCCGGGTCCTCCGGCCCGCCGGGCCCCGGCGGCGCGGCCGCCTTGACCGCCGCGACCTCGGCGGCCTGGTCCTCGGCGGTCTGCATGCGGTGCACCACGCCGAGGCCGCCGCGGCGCGCCATCGCCTCGGCCATCCGGGCGCCGGTGCACCACGGGGTGTTCGCGGACAGCACCGGGACGCTCAGCTCGATTCCGGCGGCGAGTTCGGTGCCCAGGTGTGTCGCCGAGCGGCTCACCACCGAGGTGTGCCGCGGGACCAGCAGCACATCGTCCAGGCTGAGTCCGGTGCGGATTTCACGCAGAGCCATGTGCACTCCTTGAGCGAGGGGTGGTGGGTGCCTGACGTGCGGGTCCGGTGGTCGTCACCGTCCGTGGAAGATGGCGGCCACGAGCTCCTGGCGGGCCGGCCCGTGATCCTGGAAGATCCCGTTGAACACCGAGGACGTCATGAGCGCCGGGGTGCGGATGCCGCGCATGCTCATGCACAGGTGCTCGCCCCGGGCCACCACCGCGACATCGGAGGATCCGGTCACCGCGGTGATCTCCTCGGCGATGTCCCGGACCAGCCGCTCCTGCACCTGGAGCCGGTGCGCGTGGCGGTGGGCGATCCGGGCGAACTTCGACAGGCCCAGCACATCGCCCTCGGGCCGGTACGCGATGGTGACGGCGCAGGAGAACGGCAGCAGGTGGTGCTCGCACAGCGACCACAGGTTGATGTCGGAGACCATGACGATCTGCCCCTGGTTGCGCAGCGGGAACAGGGTGCCGACCTCGCCCGGGTCGTAGTTGCTGAACTCCCGCCACCAGCGGGCGAACCGGGCCGGGGTCTCCTTCAGGCCCTCCCGGTCCGGGTTCTCGCCGATTTCGAGGAGGAGCCGGCGCGCCACGTCCTCCAACGGGTCCGGCATCCGGTCGCGGTCCTCCGCCGCCCCGTTCACCTCCACCGCTCCACTGCTCATGTCACACACCCCTCCTGTCACCCCATACGGCGACATGCAGTCTGGTCGTCAGATTCCAGCCACGGGCGACCACGTCGTCGCCGAGGGCCGCGATGTGCCGGTCGACCTCGTGTGGCGTCTGGCCCTCCGGCATGATCCACACCGGGGTGGTGCCGTACCGGTCGACGATGGACGCCACCTCGTCGAGGTCGTCCCGCGTCCGGCAGACGAACTTGAACGCGGTCCCGGGCACGGCCGCCAGCGCGGCCAGGGCCTCCGGCACGAGCCGGCGCTCCTCCTCGTCGCCGGAGTGCGCCAGCTTGGGCGAGATGTTGAAGCGCACGCCGAGGCCGGCCAGCTCGGGCAGCGGTACGACGGTGCCGTTGCTCTCGATCTCCACGCGATGGCCGGTGTCGATGAGCGCCCGCAGCAGCGGCAGCAGCCGGGCCTGCTGGCTGAGCGGTTCCCCGCCGGAGACGACGATCATGGGGACCTCGTACGCCCGCAGCCGCTCCAGCACCTCGCGCCAGGCCATCGGGTGCAGCTCGTCGCGGGGGCGGTAGGCCACCCCGGAGTCGCCGACACCGGTCCAGTCCCAGGTGTACGGGGTGTCGCACCAGCGGCACGCCAGGTTGCAGCCGCCCAGCCGCAGAAAGGCGCAGCGCTGCCCCGCCGAGGGTCCCTCTCCCTGTACGGCGCTCAGGTGGGGCCGAAGATCTCGTTCACGACGAGTTTCGGTTCCACAGCGGCATCACCTCCTCCGCTCGCGCCCGCGGCCGCCCGCGTCACGGCCGGTACTCCGCCCATGTCTTGGGCGTCTCGCTGACGCGTACGGAGCTCAGCTCCGGGAACCGCGGCAGCCAGCGCTCGTACAGCCACCGCGCGAGGTTCTCCGCCGAGGGATTGCGATCGGTGAGCAGATCGTTGAGGTGACGGTGGTCCACGTCATCGTCCAGCCACCGGCTGAACGCGGACAGGTCGCCGTAGTCCCGGACGAAGCCGGTCGGGTCCAGGCCGTCCGGCCCCGCGGCGAGCTCGAGTGCGACGACGTAGTTGTGGCCGTGCAGCCGGCCGCACGGATGCCCCTCGGCCAGCCCGTCCAGCCGATGACTGGCGGAGAAGTGGAATTCCTTGCTGATCCTGAATGCCATCTCGGACCTCCTGCGCACATCGTGGCGACGAGCGCGGGGGCGACACATCACGGCGCGCACCGTGGGGCGGCCGAAGGGGACACCGAGAAGCGGCGGTGAGGGTTCCGAAATATCCGGCTGCCGGGCTGATCGCTCAGAGCGAACAACGGGCCGGGAACATCGGCGGGCCTCCAGGCATTGAGTCTGCATAGCTCAACTTGCCTGCCGAAGGGGAGATCATGGCTTCGATGTCCACACCGCTCACTCTGCCCGTGCTGCCCCTCGACGACGAGGTGGTACTGCCCGGCATGGTGGTGCCGCTGGACCTGTCCGACAGTGAGGTACGAGCCGCGGTGGAGGCCGCCCAGGCCGCCGCCCGATCAAGCGGCAGCGGCGGCGGCAAGCCGCGTGTGCTGCTGGTGCCGCGCGTCGACGGGACATACGCGGGCATCGGCACGCTCGGCACGATCGAGCAGGTGGGCCGGCTCTCCGACGGCGACCCGGGCGCGCTGATCCGCGGTGTGCGCCGGGTGCGGATAGGGGCGGGGACCACCGGCCCCGGCGCCGCGCTGTGGGTGGAGGGCACCCAGGTCGAGGAGATCGTTCCGGATCCGTTGCCCGGCTCCGTCACCGAGCTGATGAAGGAGTACAAGGCCCTGGCCGCCAGCTGGCTGCGCAAGCGCGGCGCCTGGCAGGTCGTGGACCGGGTGCAGCAGATCGACGACGTCGGCCAGCTGGCCGACAACTCCGGCTACTCGCCGTTCCTGTCCGTCCAGCAGCGCGTGGAGCTGCTGGAGACGGCCGACCCGGTGGCGCGGCTGAAGCTGGCCCTGGGCTGGCTGAGCGACCACCTCGCCGAGCAGGACGTCGCCGAGTCGATCGCCAAGGACGTCCAGGAGGGCGTCGACAAGCAGCAGCGCGAGTTCCTGCTGCGGCGGCAGCTGGAGGCGGTCCGCAAGGAGCTGGCCGAGCTCAACGGCGACCCGGAGGACGAGTCCGGGGACTACCGGGCCCGGGTGGAGGCGGCCGACCTTCCCGAGAAGGTGCGGGAGGCCGCGCTCAAGGAGGTCGACAAGCTGGAGCGGTCCTCCGACCAGAGCCCCGAGGGCAGCTGGATCCGCACCTGGCTGGACACCGTCCTGGAGCTGCCCTGGAACGAGCGCACCGAGGACGCGTACGACATCACCGGCGCCAAGGCCGTGCTCGACGCCGACCACGCGGGCCTGGAGGACGTCAAGGAGCGGATCACCGAATACCTGGCGGTGCGCAAGCGCCGCGCCGACCGGGGACTTGGCGTGGTCGGCGGCCGGCGGGGCGGCGCGGTGCTGGCCCTGGTGGGCCCGCCCGGCGTCGGCAAGACCTCGCTCGGCGAGTCGGTCGCCCGCGCGATGGGGCGCAAGTTCGTGCGCGTCGCGCTCGGCGGCGTCCGCGACGAGGCGGAGATCCGCGGCCACCGGCGTACGTACGTCGGCGCGCTGCCCGGCCGGATCGTACGCGCCATCAAGGAGGCGGGCTCGATGAACCCGGTCGTCCTCCTCGACGAGATCGACAAGGTCGGCTCCGACTACCGCGGCGACCCCGCCGCGGCCCTGCTCGAGGTCCTGGACCCGGCGCAGAACCACACCTTCCGCGACCACTACCTGGAGGTCGAGCTCGACCTGAGCGACGTGGTCTTCCTCGCGACGGCCAACGTCCTGGAGGCCATCCCCGAGGCGCTGCTCGACCGCATGGAGCTGGTGCGCCTGGACGGCTACACCGAGGACGAGAAGGTCACCATCGCCCGCGACCACCTGCTGCCGCGGCAGCTGGAGCGGGCCGGCCTGGAGCCGGGCGAGGTGACCCTGGCCGAGGACGCGCTGCGCAGGCTGGCCGCCGAGTACACCCGCGAGGCGGGCGTACGCACCCTGGAGCGGTCCATCGCGCGGCTGCTCCGCAAGGTGGCGGCCCAGCACGAGCTGGGCGAGCGGAAGCTGCCCTTCACGATCGACGCCGACGAGCTGCGGCCGCTGATCGGCCGCCCGCACCACACCCCCGAGTCCGCCCAGGACCCGGCCGAGCGGCGCACCGCCGTGCCGGGCGTGGCGACCGGGCTCGCGGTCACCGGCGCGGGCGGGGACGTGCTGTTCGTCGAGGCGTCGCTGGCCGACCCGGAGACGGGCGGCGCGGGGCTGACCCTCACCGGCCAGCTGGGCGACGTGATGAAGGAGTCCGCGCAGATCGCGCTCTCGTTCCTCCGCTCGCACGGCGCGGAGCTGGAGCTTCCGGTCGGTGATCTGAAGGAGCGCGGCGTCCACCTGCACGTCCCGGCGGGCGCGGTGCCCAAGGACGGCCCGAGCGCGGGCATCACCATGACCACGGCCCTGGCCTCGCTGCTCTCCGGCCGCCAGGTGCGCCCGGACGTGGCGATGACCGGCGAGGTCTCGCTGACCGGGCGGGTGCTGCCCATCGGCGGCGTCAAGCAGAAGCTGCTGGCGGCGCACCGGGCCGGGGTGACCACCGTGATCATCCCGAAGCGCAACGAGCCCGACCTGGACGACGTCCCCGCCGAGGTCCTGGCGGGGCTCGACGTCCACCCGGTCTCGGACGTCCGCCACGTCCTGGAACTGGCCCTCACCCCGGCGGCCACCCCGGCCGCCCCGGAGGTCCCGGTGGCGGCGTGACGGACGCCACCGGTACGCCGGCCCGGGGCTCCCGTTCGCACGGGAGTTCCGGGCCGCGCGTGTCGTGAGGGCCGTCGTATCGTTGTACCAACCGGTCGCACGCATTCGAGTTGCGGCGGGGAGGAGCGGCACGGTGATCGTCAGCGAGTTCACCTTGGACAGGATGTTCGAGGCGCTTGAGAAGATGCCGGTCCCCGAGGGATTCAAGGTGGAGATTGTCGACGGGAACATCTTCACGTGGCCCCAGCGGGAGACCCATTGGGAAATCACCATCGGCATCATCGACCAGCTGTGGACGCGATACCCGCACAAGCGGCTGATGTCCGATGTGCGGATCGACTACCCCGGCTATCTCAACGGCTTCGCCACCGACGTGACGCTGCTTGCCGAGAGCGCCGGCAAGGACTCCAGCGGCAACTGGCGCTACCAGGATGTGGAGTTCGTGGCCGAGGTGATCTCGAAGCGTACGGGCATGAATGACTACGGCTCGAAGAAGGCGACCTATGCCACCGCCGGAGTCCCCGTCTATCTGATCGCCGACCCGTATGTCGGCCGGTGCCGACTGTTCACCCAGCCCAAGGACGGCGAATACCAAACCGAAGTGACCGTCCCCTTCGGCAGCGAGCTGGACCTGACCGACACCGTCGTCGGTCTGACGCTCAAGACCGACGAATTCCCCCGGGACTGAAACGGACTGAAAGCCCGTCGCCCCCCAGCGCACGGACAGCCGGGTCCGTGCGCCGGAGGGCGGAAGCGCCGAGGGTGGGGCCGCGGGGGGCGTCAGCCGTTGGCGAGGGCCTGGAGGCGGTCCAGGGCGCCGTTGAACTGGTTGTGGTCGCCGACCGTCGCGCCCGACGAGGTGTACTGCCAGATGGTGTGGAAGCCCCAGCCCGCCGGGAGTTCACCGACGGAGGAGCCGTAGCGCGGGATCCACAGCGGGTTGATGCTGCCGAAGGCGCTGGAGTTGCCCGTGCAGCTCTTCCACCAGCTGGTCGAGGTGTAGATCACCGGGTCGCGGCCGGTCAGGGACTTGTAGGTGTTGGTGAAGTCCTTGATCCAGGTGACCATCGCGCTGGCGCTCTTGCCGTAGCAGGTGGCGCCGTACGGGTTGTACTCCATGTCGAGCGCGCCGGGGAGCGTCTTGCCGTCCTTGGACCAGCCACCGCCGTTGCTGACGAAGTACCTGGCCTGCGCCGCGCCGGTGGAGTTGTCCGGCAGGGCGAAGTGGTACGAACCGCGGATCATGCCGACGTTGAATGACCCGTTGTACTGCTGCGCGAAGTACGGGTTGGTGTAGCTGGTGCCCTCCGTCGCCTTGACGTAGGCGAAGCGGACTCCGCTGTTCCAGAGGGTCGACCAGGCGACATTGCCCTGGTGGCTGCTGACGTCAACGCCTTCGACGGAGGCGAGGAGCCCCGGCGGTTCCTCGCCGCTCGTGGAACCGCCTTCGTGCTTGAGTATCTGGGAGCCCGCCCAGTGGTCCTCTGGGTTGGGTTTCTTCCCGCTGTCCGCGGCCGTGGCCGTACCGGAGAGCGTGAAGCTCGTCGCGAGGAGCGCGGCGAGAATGCCGAACAGCGCGGTGAGGGTGCGCCGGGTCGTGCCAGGTCTGTACTTGGGCATGGCGTGCCTCCGAAGGCCTCGTGTGGGGAGAGGTGCACGTGTCTGTCATTGGTGTGGCCATGTCACTCTGACGCTACGGGCGTAGACGCTACGGGCGTAGATACGCGGCGCGGAAGGGGGTCGGGTTGCTGCCGTTGGTCTAATCCTGCGAAATACTGGCGGAGCTGCGGCGACGACCGCGCTTGGAAGAAACTTTCAGGCCATGAAAATCCGGAGAGGGCTCTGACGTGCATAATAACGGGGCATTGCCCCCCGAGGGGGGTGAGGGACGCACCATGGGTGGAATTGGTGTAGACCATGCATTCCTGGCTCTGGAGCGCGAATTGGCGGTTTTCCTTCGCCGAGCCCGCGCCTCTTCGGGTGAATTGGCCCGGGAAGTCCACCCGGAGCTGGAATCCGCCGCGTACGGACTCCTGATGCGGCTGGAAGACGCCGGAGAACAGCGGGCCACGGATCTCGCGGCCTACTTCGGCGTGGGCAAGGCGACGATGAGCCGCCAATTGCGCGCCTTGGAGGATCTCGGGCTGGTGGCACGAGCTCCCGACCCCGCGGACGGGCGGGCCTTCCTGGTTCAGTTGACGGATGAGGGGCGGGCCCGGTTCCGTCGGGTGCGCGGCGCCCGGCGCACGCGGTACGCGCGCCGCCTCGCGGCGTGGGAGCGCAGCGAGGTGGCCGAACTCGCCCGGCTGCTGCACCGGCTGAACTCCGTACAGCTCACCGACGAGCCCGGCCAGGGCGCACGTCCGCCACAGGAGTAGGGCTCTCATGTACGTCAGGATCGGCGAGGTCCGCCGATCCGGCGACGTGGGTGTGGCGACGGGAGTACGCCGGGCCGCGCGCGGCCCGGCGCACGGGGGTGTCGGATGCCCCTAGAGCTCGGCGAAGACGATCGCCGCGTCGTCGTGGGTCTTGCCGCGCGGGAAGCCCGTCCGCTCCGGGTCGGCGCCCTCCGCCGCCCGTACCCGGTCGATCAGCGACTGCGGGCCCTCCTTGCGCAGCAGGGCGATCCACTCGGCCCAGTCGCCCTCGCGGAACACCTCCACCCATCGCGCCGCCCCGTCGGTGAGCGCCGCCAGCGCGCGCGTCCCCGCGCGCGGGCGGGTGCCGGTCACGGCCCTGCGGGCGACCGCGGGGTCGGCGGCGGCGGTGAAGAAGCCGCCCTCGACATTGCGCAGCGGGGCCAGCGGCCGCCGGCCCGCGGCGCGGAGCCGGTCGATCCGGTCGTCGAGCACGGGAGTCACCGTGCCGTCCGTCCCCTCGATGAGCAACGCGGAGTCGGAGAGCACCAGATGCTCGATCCGCTCCGTGTCCCACCGCACCGCGACGACCGTCGCCTGCGGCGTTCTAACGTGAGAAAGGTCACATTCGGGACCGTGGGCCGCGGCCGTCCGCTCGATCGCGCGTGAGAGGCAGTCCGTCAGCGGCATATCGCGTCGCGAACCGGACAGTTCGAGCAGCGCCCCGCCCAGCCGCGCGGTGAACCAGGGCACGCCGTGGACGCATCCGTCGTCGTCCTCGGGGGGCGTCACCCCGTCCAGTACCACCAGCGCGCCACCCTGCCCGGACGCCGGCAACGCTACCGACGCGTAGTCCTCGTTGGGGATGTGGGGATCACCGGGGGCGGTGGCGAGTTCGATGCGCATTCGGCCAGTCTGCCGGATCGGGTCCGTCGCCCCCGGCCGGATAGGTGGCGGAGTCGTTTGCCGGATTGGTCGCGATTGACGGTTCCCGGGATGTGTGGGGGAGCATCCTGTCAGGAGGTCAGGTGATTTCCAACCCGTGAAAGGTTGAAGGAGGGTATGGCCCGCGACCGAAGTTTGGTGGTCAACTACGCAATGCGGTTCACTCGTTCAGGGTGGCTGGAACGGATGATCCGATCCATCCCAAGCCCTCCTGAAAGGGTCGGAACCCCTACCAGAGGTGGGGGAGCGAGCACAATTGTTGAACCGTCGTCACCTCTGGAACCACAGTGGGTCGGGCGAGAAAAGATTGTGAGCACCGGTGCGGAAGAAGCGGCTTCGGGGCAGCAACCATGAGCAGGGCGGCGAGCCACGCCGGCAGGAGGCGTCGCCGCAGCGCAGCACCGCACGCGTCCGTAACCGGCTCGCCGTGTCCGTCGCCATCGTCTCCCTCGCCGTCCTCGGGGCCGGGGCCCCGGCCGTGCTCGGCGCGCTCGACGACACCACCGACGCCCAGAAGCTGGTCGACCTCGCCGAGACCAACCGCGGCGCGGTGACCCTCTCCCACGCCCTCGCCGACGAGCGCGACGCCATGACCGAGTACGTCGCGGCCGGGCGCAACTCCGCCTCCGGCGCCGGGGTCTCCGAGAGCCAGCGGGCCCGGGTGGACCGGCAGGTCAAGGAGGTGGGCCCGAGCACCCCCGCCGAGGTGCGGCGGCTGCTGGACGCGCTGCCCAAGGTCCGGCAGCAGGCGCTGACCGGCAACGGCTCGGCGCTGGACGTGTACGAGAGCTACACCGAGACCATCCAGGCCCTCGGCGGCCTCGCCGACACCCTGGCCCGCAGGCTGGAGGCCGGCGCCGACGACGGCTCCGCGGCCGCGCTGGCCCCCCTCGGCCGCGCCACGGAAGAGGCCTCCGCCACCCGCGGGCTGCTGCTCGGCGCGCTGGCCGCGGGCGGCAGCCAGCCCAAGCTCACCTCGGCGGCCCAGCGCACCAATGTGAGCGAGCAGTCCGCGCTCTCCGACTTCAACCAGCTCGCCCCGTCCTCCGTCCGCGACCGCTTCGCCCGCACGGTCAACGGCACCGAGGTCACCGCGGCCGAGCGCTATATCGCCCGCCTCACCGACCAGCCCCAGCTCTCCGACACCGACCGGTTCCTCAGCGACGAGCGCGTCGAGTCCAGCCTGTCCGCCCGTATCGACCGGATGCGCGGCGTGGAGTCCTCGCTGGCCACCGCCGAGATCGAACATCTGGAGAAGCTGCGCGACGACGAGGTCACCGACCTCGAGGTGGGCATCGGCCTCCTCGGCGCCTGTCTGCTGCTGGCCATCGGCGCCAGCGTCCAGGCCGCCCGCTCGATGACCCGGCCGCTGGCCGCGCTGCGGCTCGGCGCGCGGCGGGTGGCCGCCGACCCGGTGGCCGAGGAGCCGATCGCCTTCAAGGGCCGCGACGACGAGTTCGCGGAGGCCGTGCGGGCCGTCAACCAGATGCACCAGGCCGCGGTGCGCGAGCACGAGCGCGCCCTGAAGCTGGATGCCGAGCGGACCCGCCTGATCGAGGAGCGGCGGAAGCTCGCCGACGAGCGGTCCGAGCTGCGCCGCGAGCGGGACGCGGTCGCCACCCGCCTCGAGGGGCTGCGGGCCCGCGTCCACGGCAGCTTCGTCAGCCTGGCGCTGCGCACCCTCGGCCTGATCGAGCGCCAGCTGACCATCATCGAGCAGATGGAGGAGCGGGAGCAGGACCCGGACCGGCTCCAGACCCTCTTCCAGCTCGACCACCTGGCCACCGGAATGCGCCGCTACGGCGAGAACCTGCTGGTCATCGCGGGCTCCGAGAACAAGGCCGCGCACCCGGGGCCGGTGCCCCTGCTGGATGTGCTGCGCGCCTCGATCAGCGAGGTCGAGCGCTACGACCGGGTGCAGATCCAGTCCCTGCCGCAGCACGCCCAGGTCGCCGGCTACGCCGCGGACAGCATCAGCCACCTGGTCGCCGAGCTGCTGGAGAACGCGACCACGTTCTCGCCGCCCGACACCATGGTGCAGATCGCCGGCTGGCTGCTGGAGAGCGGCGAGGTCATGCTCTCCGTCCAGGACGAGGGCATCGGCATGACGCCCGAGCGCTTCGTCGAGCTGAACGGCCGGCTGGCCGACCCGGTGCCCGAGTACTGCCAGGGCCCGCAGCCCGAGGACCCGCTGGGGCTCGGCCTGTACGTGGTGACCCGGCTGGCCGCGCGCCACGGCGTACGGGTGCAGCTGCGCGAGCAGAAGCCGGGCGGGGTCGCGGCCGTCGTGGTCCTGCCGACCAAGATCCTGCCCGCCGGTCCGCCCGGCGCCGGGCTGCCGCCCGCCGTGCCCGCCGGCTCGTCGTACGGCGGCGCCTCGCTGCCGTCCTTCCCGGGCTCGGTGGCCGAGGCCAACTCCAACACCCTTCCGGGGCAGGTCCGCCCGGCCCTCACCGCCTCGGGGACCTCCGCGGCCGACCTGGAGTCGCCGCGGACGCTGTCGCACCGGCGCGGTGGGCGCCTGGGGCTGCCGCGCCCGGGCGCCGCCACGGAAGGCGCCGACGGCCCGGCTCGTACGGCGGCGACCCCCACCGGTACGCCGTCCGGCGGGCCGGCCCAGGACCCGCGGCCCGGGACGGCGGACCCCGCCGCGGCGGCCGCCCCCGGCCTCGAGTTCGCCCAGGAGCCGACCCCGCCGCGCGGCCACCCGATGCCGTCCGACGGTGGGACGCTGCCCATGCTGCCGCGGCGCGCCGCGAAGCAGGACCCCGACCCGCTGGTGGAGGCCGCCGAGCGGACCATCCAGCTCTCCGGGCGCCGGGGCGAGACGGTCCCCGACCCGCGTCGGCCGGCCCAGCGCGGCGGCGGTGACACGATCGGCGGCCACGGCATGCGCCCGGTCGGCGCCGACGCCTGGGGCCCGATCGCCGACGCGCCGATCGCCGACGGCCCGGCCGCCGGCGTACCGGCTCCGGCCGGGCCCGCGGACGCGACGCGGTCGGTCACCGGGCCGTCTCTGATCGAGCGCGCCGAGCACACCCGGCCCGGGGTTGAGCCCTCGGCGACCGCCGCGACCGGCCAGGACGCGGCCCACCAGCCCGGGTTGCCCCAGCGCCGTGCGGCGGCGGACGCCCCGGACGGGGCCGGGACCGCGCTGTCCGGGGTGCCCGGGCAGCGGGCCCCGGAACAGGCGGCGGCGCGCGAACGGGGCCTGCCCGAACGGCGCCTCACGGACAAGGGACTTCCCAAGCGCACCCCGAGGAACGTGGCCCTGCCGGAACCGGATCCGCAGGAGCGCACGGGCGCGGTGAACGCCGAGGAACTTCGGCGCAGGCTCGGCGGTTTCCAGAAGGGCGCGCGCGAAGGACGCCGCGACGCCGAGGCCGAGTTCGCGGGTCGTGGCCCGGCGGGGGAGCGGCAGCGGGGACAATCGGGGGCGCAGGACGAGGGTGGCACGGTTGAGGAGGCACGCAGGTGAATGCGCCCAGTAGCACATATGGGTTGAGTTCTGAGGCCCGTAATCTGCATTGGCTGCTGTCGAATCTGGTCGAGGAGGTGCCCGGCGTCCGTTCGGTCGCCGTCGTCTCCTCCGACGGGCTGATGCTGCTGTCCTCGGACGCGCGGCACGCCGCGGCGGCCGTGGAAGCCGCGGACCCGACGGCCCAGGACGGCCCGAAGGGGTCGAGCGCCGACCTGGCGACCATCGTCTCCGGCCTCGGCAGCCTGACGCTGGGCGCGGCCAAGCTGATGGACGGCGGGCTGGTCAAGCAGACGATGATCGCGATGGACCAGGGCAGCCTGTTCGTCATGTCGATCAGCGACGGCTCGCTGCTGGGCGTGCACGCCACGCCGGACTGCGACATGACGGTGGTCGCGTACCACATGGCGCTGTTCGTCGGCCGGGCCGGGCATGTGCTCACCCCCGAGCTCCGGACCGAGTTGCGCCGGTCCCTGGAGTCCGCGCAGTGACGTCCGCGTCCCACAAGGCCGCCCGCGTACGCCCGTACTCGCTCACCGGCGGCCGGACCCGCTCCGGCCATGTGCTGCTGGTCGAGACCTTCGTGGCCACGCTGGAGACCCCGGACGGGGCGGTCGAGCCCGCGCTCAGCGGGCCGGCCTCCCGGATGGTGCCGGAGATCCGCGCCATCATCGACCTCTGCCGCCGGATGCGCTCGGTCGCGGAGGTCTCCGCGCTGCTCAAGATTCCGCTCGGTGTGGTGCGCGTGCTCCTCAGCGATCTCGCGGACCAGGGAAAGATCCGCGTGTACGGGACCGGGCGGAGCCCCGGACAGCCGGAACGCGCGTTGCTCGAAAGGGTGCTCAGTGGACTTCGCAGACTCTGAGACGATGACGGTGGCACCGGTGCGGGTGCCGAACATACCCGGGGCCGACGAGGCGCTCCAGGGGTGGCAGACGGACCGTTCGCGGGCCCCTATCGCCACCAAGATCGTCGTCGCGGGGGGTTTCGGCGTCGGCAAGACGACGTTCGTCGGTGCGGTTTCGGAGATCACACCGCTTCAGACCGAGGCGCTGATGACGCGGGCCAGCGAGGACGTGGACGACCTCGCCGCGACCCCGCAGAAGCTGACCACGACGGTCGCGATGGACTTCGGCCGGATCACGCTCGACTCCGACCTGGTGCTGTATCTGTTCGGCACCCCGGGCCAGCAGCGGTTCTGGTTCATGTGGGACGACCTGATGCGCGGCGCGATCGGCGCGGTGGTGATGGTCGACACCCGGCGGCTGGAGGACAGCTTCCCGGCGCTCGACTACTTCGAGAGCTGCGGGCTGCCGTACGTCATCGCGGTCAACCACTTCCACGGGACGCCGGAGTACGAGCCGGAGGACGTGCGGGACGCCCTCTCCGTACCGGCCAAGGTGCCCGTGGTGAGCATGGACGCCCGCAACCGCATTTCGGTGGCCGACACTCTGCTCGCCCTGGTGAGGTTCGCCGTGGACGTCTCGCCCGAGTGACACGGGCCCGGCCATGCGCAGGATCCTGATCGTCGGGGCCGGTCAGTCCGGGCTCCAGCTCGCCCTGGGGCTCCAGGCCCTGGGGTACGACGTCACCTTGATGTCCAATCGCACGGCCGACGAGATCCGCGGCGGCCGGGTGATGTCCACCCAGTGCATGTTCCACACCGCGCTCCAGCACGAGCGCGATCTGGAGATCAACTTCTGGGAGGAGCAGGCCCCGCGCATCCAGGGTCTCGGCGTCTCGGTCGCCGGTCCCGTCACCCCGCTGGGGCATCCGCGCCTGGTCGACTGGCTGGGCGAGCTGGACGGCTACGCCCAGTCCGTCGACCAGCGGCTGAAGATGGCCGGCTGGATGGATGCCTTCGAGCGGCGTGGCGGCCGGCTGGTCATCCACGGCGCCGCCGTCTCCGACCTGGACTTCCTGGCGGCGCGGTACGACCTGATGCTGGTCGCCGCGGGCAAGGGCGAACTCGGCGCCCTCTTCGGCCGGGACGCCGCCCGCTCCCCGTACACCACCCCGCAGCGCGCCCTCGCCGTCGCCTATGTCCACAACCTCGCCCCCCGGCTCGAACACCCCGAGCTCGAAGCGGTGCGCTGCAATCTGGTGCCCGATGTGGGCGAGCTGTACGTCATGCCCGCCCTCACCAACTCCGGGCGCGCCGACATCCTGTTCTGGGAGGCCATCCCCGGCGGCCCGGCCGATGTCTTCGGCGGCGTCACCGACCCCTCCGAACACCTGGCCCTCACCCTCGAGCTCATGGAGTGGTTCACGCCCTGGGAGTACGGGCGGGCCACCAGGGTCGAGCTGACGGACGCCGGCGGCACGCTGTCCGGGCGCTACGCCCCGACCGTCCGCGACCCCATCGGCTGGCTGCCGGGCGGCGGTCTGGTCCTCGGGGTGGCCGATGTCGTGGTCACCAACGACCCGCTCACCGGGCAGGGGTCCAACTCCGCGGCCAAGTGCGCCACCTCGTATCTGGAGAGCATCGTCGAGCACGGCGACCGGCCCTTCGACGAGGCGTGGATGCGGCGGACGTTCGGGCGCTTCTGGGCGACGGCGCGCCACGTGACCAAGTGGACCAACGCGATGCTGGCCCCGCCGCCGGAGCACATCGTGCGGCTGCTGGGCGCGGCGGGCCAGCTGCCCGCGGTCGCCCACCGCTTCGCCAACGGCTTCGACGACCCGGCCGACTTCGAGAACTTCTTCTACGAGCCGGACAAGACCGCGGCGTATCTGGAGGAGGCGGAGGCCGGGGCCGCCGTAGCGGATACGGACGGCGAGTTAGTCGCCGAGTCGGTCGGCGAGGCGGTTGGTGAGCCCGAGAGCGAGGCGGCCGAGCAGGTGGGCTGAGTGCGGCCGGGTCGCCGTCAGCCCTTGGTGGGGCGTACGGCGCCGCGCAGCGGGTTGGACGCGATCGGGGACAGCTTGACCCGGCCCCCTGGGCGCGGGGCCTGCACCACCATGCCGTTGCCCGCGTAGATCGCCACATGGCTCGCACGCTTGAAGTAGACCACCAGATCCCCGGGGCGCAGCCGGTTGAGTTTCACCCGCGGCAGCCGGCGCCACTGCTCCTGGCTGGTGCGCGGGATGCGCCGCCCGGCGTGCGCCCACGCCTGGGAGGTCAGCCCCGAGCAGTCGAAGGAGCGCGGCCCCTCCGCGCCCCAGACGTACGGCTTGCCGATCTGCTTCAGCGCGTACCGCAGCGCCCGCTGCCCGGCCGCCTTGGAGGCGGAGGCGCGGCGGGGCGTGCGGCGGTGGACGGTCTCCTTGGGGCGCCGGGGCGGGGTCTCGGAGGCCTCGGGCTCGGGGGTGGGCTCCGAGGGGGTTTCCTTAGGAGTTTCCTTAGGGGTTTCCTTGGGAGTTTCCTTGGCGTCGGTTCCGCTGCCGGTGTCGCTGCCCGTGTCGCTGTTCGCGTCGGCGCCGGTGTCGGCGTCGTCGGTCTGCGGGTCGGGGGCGACGTCGTCCGGGTCGGTGTCGGGCGCGATGTCGGGCGCGATGTCGGGCACCGGGGGGTCGAGGGCCCCCGAGTCGAGCAGCTCGCGCTGGGCCTTCTCGGTGTCCTGCCGCTCCCGTTTCTGGATGGCCCGGATCTGGCGGCGGCTCAGCGAGGCCAGTTTCACTTCGATGGCGGTGAGGCGTTTCTCGACCTTGTCCCGCTGTTTCTTCCGTTTGGTCGCGAGGGACAGCTGTTTCTTCAGCGAGGCCCTGGCCTGTTGGACCAGCCGTGCCGCGTGTACCTCCCCTCTGGCCAGCCGTTCCATCAGGAGCGCCTGGCGGTCGGCGGCCCGGCCGAGCACGCGCGTCTGTTCGGTGACCTGGTCGGGGCTGGGGGACAGCAGCGCCATGAGGAAGAAGTACGAGGAGAGCTGGGTGTGGCCCTGGTACTGCTCGCGGGCCAGCCGCCCCACGTCGTCGTGGCTGAGGGCGAGCCGGGAGCGGGTGCGGGCGAGGGCGGCGGCCAGCGCCCGGGTCTTGGTGCGCTGCTTGCGCAGCTTCTCCTCGGTGGCGTTGTACGCCTCGGTCGCCTCCTCGGCCTTGCGGTACGCCGTTTTGAGCTGTGTCAGCAGCTCGGCGACGGACTGCTCGGCGGGGGCGGCCGCGGCGGGCGCTGACGGGGCGGGGGCGACCACCGCGGCGGCCGCGGTCAGCGCCACCGCGCAGACCGATCTCACGATGCGTCCTGACACGGTCTCACCTCCGGGCTCGACGACCTCGGGGCGATCGTGACATGACCAGTCGTATATTCGGGAGAATTGTTGGCAGTCTGGGCAATACGGTCACCCGTCCGGCGGCCGGTCCGCGTGCCCGTTCCCTCGCATACACGTACGAGCCGACGCCCTGTCGTGACGTCAGTCAGGCTTTGACCAGGGCCATTTCAGCCGGTGCGGCTTGCCCTCCGGGTCGTACTCGTAGCGCCACCCGCGCACCAGGCCCAGCCGCCGCGAAGTGGCGGCCGGCACCCGGCGGTAGACGTACACCGTCGGCGCGCCGCCGCCCTCGTCGGGGACCGGCACCTCGTATGTCTTCGGCGGCTGCCCGGTCAGCCCGGTCAGCACCGGCAGCACCCGGCCGTCCAGCGGCCCGCCCACAAAGGGCGTCTCCTCGCTTCTCACCGCACCAGTCTCACAGCAGGTGGGAGGCGTCGCCGAGCACCGGCATCAGGCGCCGGGCCAGCGCCCCGGCCTGCCCCTCCGCCGGCTCGATCGCCAGCGCCGCCCGCAGCACCCGCGCCGTCTGCGGGTCGCTCGCGCCCGTGGCGGCCAGCAGCGTGACGAAGTGGTCGATGAGCCAGTCGCGCAGCTCCGCCATCGGCGGCTGCTTGCCCTCGTCCAGCCACATCAGCGAGGCGGCCTCGACCGCGGTGATCCAGGTGCGCACCATCATCCGCAGCCGCGGGCCGGGTTCCGCCACCTCCAGATGGAGCAGGATCTGGTCGGCGGCGGCCCGCCGCACCTCGTCCACGATGGCGTTGGTCCGCGAGGTCTCGGCGACGCTGCCGCCCTGGAGCAGCGCGCTGAACCCGGTGTCGCGCTCGGCCACAAAGGAGAGATAGCGGTCGAGCGCCTGGCTCAGCCGTACGGTGACCGGGCCGCTCCGGGGCTCGGCGAAGCACAGCTCCAGCTCGTCGGCGGCGGTGCGCAGCGCGGCCTCGTACAACTGCTGCTTGCCGCCGGGGAAGTAGCGGTAGACGAGCGGGCGGGAGGCCCCGGCGGCGGTGGCGACGTCGTCCAGCGAGACGTCCTCGGGCGCGCGGTGGGCGAACAGCCCGAGCGCGGCGCTGATCAGCTGGGCGCGCCGCTCCTCGACGCTGAGCCGGCGGTAGGCGCCGCGGCGCGCGGGGCGCGCGGCGGCGGGGGTCGTTTCCGCCGGGTGCGCCGGGGCGGTGCCGCTGCCTGTCGTCATGCCTGGCAGCGTAACCGGCCCTGCGTGCGATTAGGCCAGCAGGCCCGAGCTCTGCCACAGCCGCCGCCCCGCGCCCCGCAGCACGCCGATGTCGTCGAGGAAGTCGGTGAGCGGCTTCGCGCCGGTGCGCATCACCTCGCGCCGATGTGCGCTGGCCCGCACCTGTTCCACCGCCGCGCGCCGGTCGAGCCCGACGTCCGCATACACCTGGGGGTTGACGAAGGCGCGCGCGAACACCCGGGCGAACTCGCCAGAGCCGATCCGGGTCAGCTCCGCCGTCCAGCGCGGCGCCGACACCATCTGGCGGCGCAACTCCTCGCGCGCGTACCGCACATGGCGGGCCTCCTCCACGACATGGATCCGGGTCGCGCCGCGCACCAGCGGCTGGATCCGCTCGTCGGGGAAGGTCAGCCGCTGCATCCAGTCCAGGATCTCCTCGCCGAGCAGGGTCGCGGTGAACGAGCCGGGGGTCGTGGAGACCGTCTTGAAGAAGCGGCCGAGGTTGTGGTGCGGCCGGGCGGGCGGATAAGCGGGGGTGCCGCCCTTGGCGATCAGCCGGGCGAACATCTTGGAGTGACGGCACTCGTCGGCGATTTCGGTGAGCGCGTAGCGCACATGCGCGCTGGTCGACGGCTTGTCGTAGATATGGCGGGTGAGCAGCTGGATCAGGATCACCTCGAGCCATATGCCGAGCGAGAGGAGCGCGGCGAACTCGTGCCGGGACAGCAGGACGCGCTGCTCCTCCGGCATCCGCCGCCACATCGGCGTGTCGTACAGGGACACCAGCTCCGGCGGCCAGAACCACTTGTCCGGCTCGTACGGCGCGTCCCAGTCGAGCTCGGTGTCCGGGTCGAAGGAGTGCCGGGCGGAGGACTTCAGCAGCCGCTCGGCCACCTTCTCGCGGTCCTTGAGGAGCCCGAGCGCGTCGCGCGGCGCGGAGGGTGGGGTGGCAGTCGTCATGGTCGGCACCTCGGTCAGGGCGGGCCGCCGGGAGGGTTACCGGCGGATACATCTTATGAGACGATGTGTCAGCAAGCACGTCAATCCCTTGTGTACGGCCGAGTGGAGGTCTCGCTCGACCGATCCTCGAGCGTCATAGGACCCGGCCGTACTAGACGTGTGAGCCTGCGTTTTCCCAACCGTTCACGGGGGAGCGAGCAAGGCGAAGGAGGCGCCGGTGTCGACGCAGGAGCTCTACGCGATGGACCCCGGGGACCCGATGTGGCAGGTGCCGACCGCCGGGGCGGCCCGCTTCAGCTGGGACTACGACGAGGGCCGCGAGCGGCTGCTCGCCCTCTACCAGAAGGGCAAGGACAAGCAGTGGGACGCCGTGAAGCGGATCGACTGGGACCAGGAGGTGGACCCGTACGACCCGCTGGGCGCGCCCGACGAGACCCTCGCCCTCCACGGCACCCGGCACTGGGCCAAGATGACCGAGCGGGACAAGGGCGAGCTGCGGCACCACTTCGCCGCCTGGCAGTTCAGCCAGTTCCTGCACGGTGAACAGGGCGCCATGGTGTGCGCGGCGCGCATCGTGGAATCGGTCCCCGACCTGGACGCCAAGTTCTACTCCGCGACCCAGACCATGGACGAGGCGCGGCACGCCGAGATCTACGCCCGCTTCCTGCGGGACAAGCTCGGCACCCTCTACCCGATCAACGACAACCTGGCCGGGCTGCTCGGCGACACCCTCCGCGACTCCCGCTGGGACATGCCGTACCTGGGCATGCAGGTGCTCATCGAGGGCCTGGCGCTCGCCGCGTTCGGGCTCATCCGCGACACCACCGACAAGCCGCTGCCCCGCCAGATCCTCACCTACGTCATGCAGGACGAGGCCCGCCATGTCGCCTTCGGGCGGATGGCGCTGCGCGACTACTACCGGCAGCTCACGGACGCGGAGCTGCGCGAGCGCGAGGAGTTCGTCATCGAGGGCTGCTACTTGATGCGCGACCGGCTGGGCGGGGTCGAGGTCCTGGAGAACCTCGGCATCCCGAGCGCCGAGGCGCGGGAGTGTATCGAGAGGTCACCGCAGCTCCAGCTCTTCCGGAAGCTGCTGTTCAGCCGGATTGTGCCGTGTGTGAAGGACATCGGGCTGTGGGGCGTGCGGCTGCGGCGCGCGTATGTCGACATGGGCGTGCTGGAGCTGGGCGACGGCGATCTCGACCAGCTGATGTCCCAGGACGAGGAGCTGGCCGACCGGCTCGACGCGAAGCGCTTCAGGGCGGAGGAGGCGGCGCGTACGGGGGAGGTGTCGGCGGCGATCGCCGAGGGTGCGGCGGACGACTGAGGTTCGCGGTCGGGGGCTTGGGGCTCAGGGGCAGCCGCGCCGCGCCCCCGGGGTCGGGTCCACCGTGCCGACCCCGTCCACGAGGGAGGCGAAGCTCTGCGCGCCCAGCGGCCCGACGACGCGCTTGCGCAGGGCGTCGGCCAGAGTGAGCGCGGCGGTGACGGCGGCGGCCAGGCCCGGCTCGGTCAGCCGGGCGAGGGTCACCCGGCGGTCGCAGGGCGAGGGGTGCCGTTCGAGCAGCCCGGCCTCGGCCAGCCGGTCGGCGACCTTGGTGGTCCCGGCCGTGGTGAAGCCGAGCGTGGCGGCGAGCTGGTTCATCGGTGCGGCGTGCTCGGGGGCGGTGAGCAGGAACCACAGCGCCCGGAACGACGAGGGCGCCAGGTCGGTCGTCGCCTCGACGTCGTCCAGGAGCTGATCGGTGAGCCGGCGCATTCCCGACTGGAGGACGTCCCACTGCTCCAGCAGCGCGAGGTCCTCCGGGGTGGGACACCGCGCGTCGCCGTCGTCGCCCGCGCGCGTTTTCTCCGGGCGTTCCGCCATGTCTCGCACCCCTCTCGCGCTTTCCGGCCGTCTTGCCCAGGGTATCAACGCCAGCTATTGTCTAACTAGCTACTTAATATCTGGCTACCTAAAACTGCTCCTGACACTGCTCCTGACCTGCCCGTATGAAAGGCCTCCCGTCATGTCCGAACCCGCTGCCGCCACGCCCCCCTCGGCCGTCCAGCCCGGCTCCTGGATCCTCGACCCCGCGCGGACGCGGGTCCGTATCCAGCACAAGACCATGTGGGGAATGGTCACGGTCAAGGGCGGCTTCACCAACGTCGACGGCGAGGCCGAGACCCTGCCCGACGGCTCCGCGAGCGGCACCCTGACCATCGACGCGGCCTCGGTGGACACCGGCCACGCCAAGCGCGACGCGCATCTGCGCAGCGCGGACTTCTTCGACACCGACCGCCACTCCACCCTCGTGTTCACCGCCCACCGCGCCGCCCCCGACCCCCAGGGCGCGGTGGAGGTCTCCGGTGAGCTGACGGTCCGCGGCACCACCCGCCCGCTGTCCTTCACCGCCACCGGGCCCGGCGCCACCGCCGACGAGGTCACGCTGGCCGCCGAACTCACCGTCGACCCGGCCGACTTCGGGCTGACCTGGAACCGGCTCGGCATGATGAAGGGCCACACCACGGTCACCGTCGAGGCCCTCTTCACCCGCGGGCGCGCGTAAGGGACGGACGCGGCGACGGACACCGCGGCGCGGGAGGCGCGGTGGCCGGGAAAACGGCGATGCGCGGGCCACCCCCCACTGGCACGATGCGCACCATGACCGCGACTCCGGCCCCGAACCCGAGCCCGACGACTCCGACCCCCACCCCCACCCCCACCTCGACCCCGACTCCGAACCCGGCGGCCGCCCGCCGCAGCATCGAGGCCCTCGCCCTGGGCGACGCCTTCGGCGAGCGCTGGTTCCCGCTCTTTCGCGACCGGCGGCGGGCGTACGAAGAAATCCGGGCGCGGGCCGTGCCCGAGGAGCCGCGGTGGCCCTGGACGGACGACACGGCGATGGCGCTCGGCGTGCTGAGCGCGCTCAACGAGCACGGGAAGATCGACCGGACCCAGCTGGCCCAGACCCTGGCCGACACCTTCCTGTCCGACCCCGGGCGCGGCTACGGCAGCGGCATGCACGAACTCCTGCCGTCCCTCGCCGCCGCCCCCTCCTCCTGGCCCTCCGCCACCCGCGCCCTGTTCGGCGGCGAGGGCAGCCTGGGCAACGGCGCGGCGATGCGGGTCGCACCGCTGGGCGCGTGGTTCAGCGCGGACCCGGACCACGCCGCCGAACAGGCCCGCCGTTCGGCCGAGGTCACCCACGCCCACTCCCAGGGCATCGCCGGCGCGGTCGCGGTCGCCGTCGCGGCGGCCCTCACCGCCCGCCGCGCTCCCATCCCCGACCTCCTGCGCCAGGCCGCCGACCGCACCCCGCCGGGCCCGGTCCGCGACGGCCTCACCCACGCCACCGAGCTCCCACCCGCCACCACCCCGCGCCAGGCAGCCGACCTCCTCGGCAGCGGCCGCCGCATCCGCGCCGACGACACCGTCCCCTTCGCCCTCTGGTGCGCCGCCCGCCACCAGGACGACCTGATCGCCGCGCTGTGGACCACGGCCGAGGGCCTCGGCGACGTCGACACGACCTGCGCGATCGTGGGCGGCGTCGTCGGAGCGGCCACGGGCGTATCGGCCGTCCCGGCCGACTGGCTGGAACGACGCGAGCCGCTGCCCGCGTGGGTGGCGCAGATGCCCTGACGACGGGGCAGCACCGCACTCCCCTGGGGCGCCGTAGACCGTGCGGGCGTTCCTCGGCCATGTTGACCGGCATGCTCCTTGCGGTAGGTAAAGGGCCTCCATACGCTCGGTAGCGATCGAGCTGAGCGCATAGGGGGAGACAACATGGCCCGTCCCTGGGAAGCCGATCCGTCCGCGTTATTCGTGCGGCGGTTGGGAAAGTCGGCCAAGGAGCTGGGCACGACCAAGGACGAGGACGGCTGCCCGGACATCTGGGAGCTCGGCAACGGCGACATCGCCATCGTTGGACGCGATCTCACCGATGCCTACGCCGCACGTCTGCCCGCGGATGTCACCATCGCCTCGGATGAGCGCCTGGTGGTCATTCCCGGACGCATGCTCCGCTCCGCGAAGCCGGACATCGCGGATGCCTGACCGGAGCGCCCTCGAACTCCCCCTCTCCCAGGGGGAACGGCTGTCCCTCGAGGCATATCGGAGCGAATACCGGCAGCGTCGAGCGGAGCTCCGGGATCGTCACTCCTGGAAGTTCGAGCGACAGCAGGAGTTCGAGGAACGGGACGACAGCTGGGAAGCGTTTTGCCGAGGCCATTGGGAGGAATCCCTGCGGCTTCTCGGCGAGGAACGGGAAGCGCTGCTCAAGACGGCCCAGCGCGACCGGGAGCGCGGTACCGCTTTCCACCGCGTTCGCGTGGCGGAAGAGCCGCTGACGCCCTATATGCAGTGGGAATTGCACGCGCTGCGGGTGCAGTCGGAGGCCGGTAAGAAGATTCGAGTCGTCACGCCCGCTGCCCTGGGCTCGCTGGAGACCACTGGCCCGCTACCCGAAGTCGTGGTGGTCGGCGGCCAGGTCCTGTACCAGGTCGTCTACACCGAAGCCGGCGTCCTGGACGGAGCGATCCGTTTCACGGACACCGAGCTGACCAAGCGCTGGGAGCGCTTCATCAAGGAGCTGTACGAGGCCGGGGAAGATCTGCTGTCCTACTTCGAACGCCGCGTGGCCCACCTTTCGCCGCCGCAACCGAAAGCGGTGTAAGCGATCACCAGGGACGACGCGGACGGGAGGCGTCGGGGAGATACGGACAACGATCTGTCGGGATCCTCTCGCGATGTCGTACAAGCGGGAGCCATCTCCGGAGGAGTGCACTTCCACAGCACCCGGGCGGCGGACGACCCGGCTCGGGTCGTTCCGCGACAGTTGCCCGGTGACGTCAGAGGCTTCGTCAACCGTACGGAGGAGCTGCACCGCCTCGATGCGATCTTGGCCGGCGGGGAGGGCGACTCTGTCGTCGTCGCCATATGTGTGATCGCTGGCACCGCCGGAGCGGGGAAGACATCTCTGGCCCTGCGCTGGGCCCACCAGGTGAAGGCCGACTTTCCCGACGGCCAGCTCTACGTCAACCTACGGGGGTACGACCCGGGCGAGCCGGTCACCGCGCAGGAAGCAATCTTGAACAAGCCCTTGTGGCGCATGAGCGGATGGCGAACAAGGGCAGCGTGGGCAATGTCCTGCGCATGCGCAGTGCTGTCCACCTGGAGCGCGGCGAGCTGACCGAGGCCGCCCGGACGGCGCACGAGGCCCTGGACATCGCCTTGGAGCTGCGCGACCGCGTGATGGAGGGGTATTGGCTGCTCTATCTGGGCGATGCCCAGCAAGCGCGCGGGCAGTGTGCCGAGGCACTGATCTCCTACCAGCGATCTGCCACGATTCACCGTCGCCTGGGCGACCGCAGCCGCGAGGCGCTCGCCTGGTACGGCGCGGGCAGGACGTACCAACGCCTTGAGCGCACTGGCGAAGCCGCTGACTTTTTCCGCAGGGCCACCGCAGTCCATCAGGAACTGAGTGATTCCTGGCACCAGGCCCTGGCCCTGGACGCCCTCGCGACGTCGCTGTCGGCCGAAGACGCGGTAGCTGCCAGGCGGCACTGGGGCGACGCCCTACGGCTCCTGGCCGGCTACGACGACGCGCGCGCGGTGAAGCTGCGAGAACGGATCGAGGGCCGGCTGGCCCCTGGCCCCTGACCGCTTGGGGCCCGGCATTACGGAATGGAGAGGGGCTTCCCGCCGAGGCCGCCCAGGGAGTCCAGCAGCCCACCCCCATTGCCCAGCTTGCCCAAGGAGCCGAGCTTGTCGCCCAGGCCGCCCAGCTTGTCCTTCAGCGGGGAGAGCGGGGACGTCTCGGACTGTGTGAGGGGGCTGTCGTCCGTGAGGTCGAACTGGGCCCAGGCCTTGTCGGTCTTTCTCGCGTCGTCGTCGGGGCCGGCTTGCGCCTGGTTGCGGATCTCGACGGTCTGCTGGAGCGGCCGGCCGGGGCCGAGGGAGAGGTCCTGGTCGAGCTCGCCCTTCTTGCTCATCGTCTGCTCGGTGTCGCCCTCGTACAGCACTCCGCGCACATGGACGCTGACCTGGTTCTCTGTGGCGCTGGCCAGGTTGGAGTTCGGGGCCGGGCTGACGTAGCGGTAGGTGACGAGCCACTCGGCGCGCATGGAGTCACCGCAGCGGTCGATGTACTCCCGCTCCACGGGCGGCGTGTTCAGGACGAGGGTGATGTCGAGGGGGTGGTCCATCCTCGGGCAGTCGACGTAATTGCCGGCGCCCTTGTACTGGGCCGACCACAGGCTGACCGTCCCGGTCACCTGCTCGGGCGCGGCCTTCGGGGCCGGTGCCGCCGAGGCGGAGCCGACGGCCGTGGCGGAGAGGCCGAACAGGATGGCGGCACAGGCGGTCAGGAGACGCGATCGACGCACGGTGAACTCCGATCACTCCGACGTCAGGAGAACCACCTTGAGCCATCCACGGTGGAGTCGATCGCTGTACGCGTCGGGGATGCGCCGGATTCACCCGATTGCGGGGGCTGGTGGGCAGGGTCCCAGCTCGAACCATGTCGCCTTGCCGGGCCCTGGACCATGCGCGCAGACGCCCCATGCGTCGGCGCCGTAGGAGATGAGTGCCAGCCCTCGGCCTTGTTCGTCCTCTGTGGCCGCCGGTGCGCGGGGGACGGGGAGGCCGGGGGCCTCGTCCTGTACGAGGACGCGGAGGTGGTGGGGGTCGGTCCACTCGGCGAAGAGTGTGACGGGTGTCGAGCAGCCACTGCGCAGGCAGGCGTTCACGGAGTTGGTGACGGCCTCAGAGGTGAGGAGCAGCGCGGTGTCCGCGAGGTCGCGCCGGTCGGCGGCAGCGAGGAGGGTACGGACGGCTTGCCTGGCGGCCCGGACCCAGACGGGCTCGGGCGGGAAGACGAGGGAGACGAGGCGGGAGTCGGAAGGCGGCATGTCGGCCTCCTGGGGTGGGGTTCGCGTGTCGTCAGGGCAAGTGGCGTTGCTGATTGCTCACTTGTGCGTTGAGCAGCGCGATAAGGTCGATTGCGACGGTAGGGAACAGTTTTCCCACTCCGCAACCTTTTCTCGGGAAGTTACCCCGCAGGGGTGGTGGAAGGCGCAACCGGTGGACCGCCCGCTCGGGCGCTGTGCAGACTGCCCGCACATCGTGAGGAGGAGTGAGCATGGCACCCAGGAGTGAGCCGAGCGAGCGTCAGCGCCGCCTCGGCGCTGAACTGCGCAAGCTGCGCAATCGGGCCGGACTCTCAGGCGACCAGGCCGCCGTGATCCTGGAGGCGGACCGCGCTCGCATCAGCAACATCGAGGCGGGCCGGATCGACGTGTCGCGGAATCGGCTCTACAAGCTCCTGCGCGAGTACGGGTGTCCGCAGGGGCCACTCTTCGACGGGCTCATGGAGATGGCGCAGGTGCACGGCAAGGGGTGGTGGGACGAGTTCCGCGACGTCATGGGCCGAAGCGCCCTCGACTTGGCGGAGCTGGAGTCACGTTCCACGGCGATCCTGATGCACGAGCCGCTGTTCATCCCGGGAATGTTCCAGACAGAGGACTACGCGCGTGCGGAAATCCTCGCCACCAGCGAGGATCACGCGCACGACGATCGATACGTGGGCTTCCGGATGGCGCGACAGCGGGTCATTGATGGCGAGTCGCCGGTCACCTATCACGCGGTGATCCATGAAGCGGCGCTGCGCGTGCAGGTTGGCGGCGGCAGGATCATGCGCAAGCAGTTGCTGAGGTTGATCGAACTTGCCCGGCTGCCCAATGTGACCGTGCAGATCTTCCCGTTCGAACGGGGCGCATACGCGGCCTTCAGTCGACCCTTCCTGCTCTTCGAGGGCTCAACGCCCGAGTTGCACACCGTCTATCTCGAGTACCCGGGCAATTCGATGTTCCTTGGGGATGGAGAGCACATCGACGAGTACGCCAAGATGTTCGAGAAGCTGACGGACCTGGCGCTCGCTCCCGTCGACCCGGAAGCGACGCCGGAGTCCCACGGCGGCCGCGACTCTCTGAGCTTGATCCAGCATGTGATGTACGAACTGTGAGAAGGAGTCCGATGTCCGAGCGTATATGGCGCAAGTCTTCGTTCAGCACTGGTCCGCAGGGCGAGTGCGTCGAGATCGCCGCCGGGCCCGACGGGTTGGTCCACTTCCGGGAGAGCGACGACCCGCGCGTCACCGCCGCGACGACCCGCGAGATATGGGCCACCTTCCTCGCCGCCGCGAAGGCCGGGGACTTCGACGGCGTTACGAGCTGATCAGCCAGCGGCCCCGGACCCCAGCGCCCGCAGGGCCTTCGCCGTGAACTCGTCGAGCGGGTAGAACAGCTCGATCGCCAGCTCCGACAGCGTGACGTCTGCCGGAGCCCCGAACGTGGCCATTGTGCCGAACATCGACAGCTCGCCCATCGGCGTGCGCACCCGCAGCGGCACCTGGATGGGGCTGGGCCGTGTCGTCGTACGGGCGTCGGCGTTCGGGGTGATCGCGCCGGTGGGGGCAGGGTAGTCGCGTACCTCCTCGTACAGCGCCCGCAGCTCCGCGTCTCCGTTGGCGTCGGCCTGGCGGCGCAGCCGTTCGAGGAAGAGGGCCCGGACCTCGTCGAGGTTGGCCAGGCGGCCGGCGAGGCCGTCGGGGTGCAGGGTCAGCCGGTAGACGTTCGGGCGCGGGTCCAGCAGATGGGGCGGTATGCCGTCCATGAGGACGGACATGGCGCGGTTGCCGGTCAGCACATTCCACAGCCGGTCCACGACGACGGCCGGATACGGCTCGTGGGCCGCCAGCATCATGTCGAGCGCGGTGCGCACGGAGGCCATGTCCTCGTCGTCGAGGCTGCTCTCCCGGTACGCGGGGGCGTAGTCGGCGGCCATCAGCAGCGTGTTGCGCTCGCGCAGCGGAACGTCCAGGGCGGCGGACAGGCGCAGCACCATCGCCCGGCTGGGGCGGGCGCGGCCGGTCTCCACACAGGAGAGGTGGCGCGCCGAGCTGTCCGCGAGCAGGGCGAGTTCGAGCTGGCTGAGCCTGCGGCGCCGACGCCACTCCCGGAGCAGGGCACCCACCCGGGACGGCTGTTCCACATCCATGGCGAGGAGCGTAACCGCCGGTTGATCAGCGGGGCCATGACCTCGGAGGTCATTGAGCCCATGACCGCGGGGGTGTCACCGTTTGCGCAGACCAGGGGCCGGGCTAGGCCCCGGGCCCGGATAGCGAGGGGACCCGTATGAGCGCCCAGGCCATGACCACGACGCCGGAACTGTTGCGCACCACCCTGCGCGTCGACAGCTGGTCCACCGGCGCCTTCGGCGTCGTCATGCTCGCCGGTGCGACGTGGTTCGACGGCCTGTTGGGGCTGCCGGTGAGCTGGTCGGTCGCGCTCGGGATCGCCATGCTGGGCGGGGCCGTCGTCCTCGCGCTGATCGCCGGATACGAGCGGATCCCGGCGCGGTCGGCGGGGGCGGTGGTCGTGGTCAACACGCTCTCGTGCGTGGGGCTTGTGGTGCTCGCGTGCACGGATGTGGTGGGGCTCACCGGGCTGGGGAGGGCGTTCATGGTCGTCGGGGCGGTGGTGGTGGCGGTGTTCGGGGAGTTCGAGTTCGTGGGGCTGCGACGAATCCTGGGTGCGGCCCGGTAAGGATGCCGGGGGCGCCAGACATATAGGGGGCGTGAAGACGATTCAAACGGGGGACGAGCGCGGGCGCTCGACGCGGTTCACCACGGTGTACGCGCGCGAACACCCGCGCGTCGTCGCTTTCGTGCACCGGAGGGTGGGCGACCGCGGCGCGTCCGAGGAGCTTGCGGCGGAGGTCTTCCGCATCGCGTGGGAGCACACCCTCAAGGACGGGGGCGGGGGCGAGATCACGGCCGGCTGGCTGTTCGTCACCGCACGCAATCTCGTACGCAACCACTACCGCGCCGAGGCCCGCCTGGGCGAGCTGCACCGGCGCATCACGGACGAGCTGGGCCGGACGGCGGCCACCGACCAGGACTCGGCGGTGCTGGACACGCTCGACCGCCTGCCCGCCCACCATCGCGAGGTGCTGGTGCTGAGCTACTGGGACGGGCTGAGCGCCGCCGAGGCCGGAGCGGTTCTGGGCTGCGGCGCACCGGCGGTCTGGGTGCGGCTGCACCGCGCACGCAAGGCGTTTCGCGACCTCTACCGGGCCCCGGCCCCCTCGCCCCAGGAGTCAGCATGATCCGCGTCAAGTCTCTGATGCAGCAAGCAAATCCGGTCCCGGAGGCGGTCCCGGAGGCGGCCCCGGAGGAGGCGGCCGAGCCATCCGGGTGGGCGCCGCGCCGCCGCGTGCTGGTATTGGGTGGGCTCGCCGCCGCGCTCGCCGTGATCATCACGTCCATCGCCGTCCTCGGCTCGCGGGGCGGGGGCTCCGACGACCCGGCCCGGCCCCCCGTCGCCGCCGACGAGCCGTACTACCGGACCACCGGGGACCTCGAGCGGTCCGCCGATGTCATCGTCCGCGCGCGCGTCGCCGCCACCCGTGAGACCGACGAGGACGGGTTCTCGGAGACCATCGCCACGGTGAGGGTGGTGGCAACGGGCAAAGGCAAGCCCCCCGGCCGTACGATCCAGGTGTCGTACCCCAGCCCGGGCGCCGCGCTGCCCTCCGGGCCCGAACTCACCCCCCGGCACGAATACGTCCTGTTGCTGGAGCGCATGGACGACGGGAAGTACGCACTGGTGAACACCACCCAGGGCTACTACGGGATCGAGGCGGGCCACACCGAGGCCGGGCCGGACAACGACGTGGCCCTCAGCGAGGGCGTCCTCAAGGCGCTGGGTCTGGCGCCGCGACGGGAGGGATGAGGGATGGCCGGTTGGACTCTCCCCCCGTAGGACAGGCCATGCTGAGGCGCGTGAACGACGACGACCCCCTGTCCATCGGCCAGTTCGCCCGTATCGTACGGCTCAGCGTCAAACAGCTGCGCCACTACGCCGACCTCGGACTGCTGCCGCCCGCCTGGGTGGACCCCGACACCGGATACCGGTACTACCGCGCCGACCAGGCACGGGACGCCCTGTCCATCGGCCTGCTGCGCTCGCTGGACGTGCCGCTGGCCGCCATCAAGGACGTGCTCGGCGGGCAGGACCCCGCCCACGCGCTGAGCGGCGTGCGCGACCGGCTCGACGACGAGCTCGCCCGCCGCCGCCGGTCCCTCGCCGCCCTGGAGCGGATCCTGGCCCACGGCCTGCCCACCGCCGAGGTGACCCTGCGGCGGGAGGAACCCGAGCGGGTGGCCGTCGTCCGTGATGTGGCCGACTCGCCGGAGGACATCGGGCGGGTGACGGGGGCGTGTGTGGGCAGACTGCTGGCGCTGCTGGCAGCGGGGGAGCGCGGGGAGCAGGGTCCGCCGGGTCCTCCGGGTCCTCCGGGTCCTCCGGGTCCTCCGGGTCCTCCGGGTCCTCCGGGTCCTCCGGGACCTCCGGGTCCTCCGGGTCCTCCGGGTCCTCCGGGTCCACCGGGTCCTCCGGGACCTTCGGGACCTCCGGGGCCGCCCGGCGAGGGGCTTCGGCTGATCGGGCTCTTCCCCGTCGACCTGAGCGAGTACATCCCCGTCACCATCACGGCCGCGCTCCCCGAGGGCCGCCCCGCCCCGCCGGGCACCACCGCGGACCTGCTCCCCGGCGGCACGTTCGCCTGCGCGACCCACACGGGCCCGTACGACCAGATCTCCCTGACCGCGCATGCCCTGCTGGCCTGGTGCGTCGAACGCGGCCACGCGCCCACCGGGCCGATCCGGGAGCTCTACCTCGACGACCCCGCAGTCACGGCCCCCGACCACCTGACCACCCAGCTGCTGATCCCGTTGGAGGAGACGTCATGAACCACCCGGACAACACCTGGTATACCGCCGCCGACAAGCCCGAGCTCGTGACCTTCGGGCCGGTCCACGGCCTGGGGGTGACCGGGCAGGGCGAACCGGGCGGAGCGAGTACGGCGTCTGCGTCCGAGCAGGGCCTGGAGCGGGCGGGGACGCACCACGAGATCTACCTCTCCGACGTCCGCGAGAGCGATCCGGCGAAGATGCGCACGATCCTGCGGCAGCCGGTGCGTCCCGTGTGACCCGTCCGACCGCGCCCAGGAGGATGATGGGCGCGTGCGGATACGACCGAGCACCATCGAAGAGCTCCCCGTCCTCCAGGACATCGAGCGGGCCGCGGGCCTGTGTTTCCGGGACATCGGCATGGACGAGATCGCCGACGACGAGCCGCTGAGCCTGGAGGAGCTGGGGACGTACCAGCGCGCCGGGCGGGCCTGGGTCGCGGTGAACGGCAACGACCGGGCCGTGGCGTACCTGATCACCGACCCGGTGGACGGGAACATGCACATCGAACAGGTCTCCGTGCACCCCGCCAGCGCCCGGCGCGGCTTGGGGCGGGCGCTGATCGAGCACGCGGCGGGGCGGGCGACGGCCGAGGGGGCGGGGGCGCTGACGCTGACCACGTTCGTCGATGTGGCGTGGAACGCGCCGTACTACGCGGCGCGGTGCGGATTCCGGACCCTGGGGGAGGACGAACTGACCCCCGGGCTGCGGGAGATCCGGCGCAGCGAGGCGGTGCACGGTCTTGACCGGTGGCCGCGGGTGTGCATGCGGCGCGAGTTGGGCTCGTAGCGGCGGGCGGCTGGATTTGTGGTGAGTTTGGGACATCGACACGCCGACGCCACGGCGTGTCGATGTCCCAAACTCACCACAAATCCGCTGCTACTCGGCCAGTTCGGCCACGGCCCGGCCGAAGGCCCGTACCCGCGCGGTCTCCCCGGCGCGCCGCCACACCAGCCCCAGGGCCGAGTCCGGCAGGCCCTCGACCGGTACGAAGGCGATGTCGCGGCGGCTGTGGAGCGCGGCGGTCGGCGCGCACAGCAGCATCGTGCCCCGGCCCGCCGCCGTCGCGGCCAGGCCCTCCTGAAGGGTGCACACGCGCGGCCCGCGCGGGACGGGACGGCCGCCGGGCGTGGCGGCGGGGGCCACGACGTCGCGCCAGTAGCGCGGGGCGGGCTCGCCCGGCTCGATCACCGGGTGGTCGGCCAGCTCCTCGGCGTCGACCACGCCGACCGCCGCGACCCGGCGCGCGAGCGGGTGCCGGGCGGGGACCGCGAGCGTCAGCGGCTGCCGAGGGAAGACCGGGCCGAGCACGAGGTCGGGCTCGGCGACCGGCAGAAGGACGATCGCGGCGTCCACCTCCCCGCCGCGCACCGCGCCGAACGGATCCGCCCACGGGATCTCCACGGTCTCCAGCTCACAGCCCGGATGCCGCGCGCGGAAGGCGGCGACCGCCGCCATCACCCGCTCGTCGGCGGCCCCCTGGAAGCCGATCCGCAGGACGCCCTCGACGCCGCGCGCGGCGTCGCGCGCCGACTCCAGGGCGCCGTGCAGCGATGCGTACGCGGGCCGTACGTCGGCCAGGAACCGCTCGCCGAGCGGGGTCAGCCGCACGCGGCGGCTGGTGCGCTCCAGCAGCCGGGCGCCGATCCGCCCCTCGAGCGAGCGCAGGAGCTGGCTGACCCGGCTCTGCGACACGAACAGCCGCTCCGCCGCCCGGCCGAAGTGCAACTCCTCGCTGAGCGTCAGGAAACACTCCAGCTCGCGGATGTCCAGCCCGCCCGTGCCCACCTTTCGGCCGCCTCCCCGCTTCTTTGTGTCGATTCGCGCGTCGAATCGCGCGTCGAATCGTGTGTCGATAAGCCCGGCTCATAGAAGGCTGAGGAATTCTCCGTTGTTCCCGGCCGATTCCGGCTGTTCGCTTGAGACATGTCCAACACCACGGAACTCACCACCCCGGAGGGCATGTCCGGGACCGGGGCCGGATCCGTGCGCTCGCCGTTCAGGAACTGGCTCGCCGTCGCCGCCGTGGCGGTCGGCACCTTCTCGGTCGTCACCACGGAAATGCTGCCGGTCGGCCTCCTCACCTCGATCGGCTCCGCGCTCGGCGTCTCGCCCGGCACGGCCGGACTGGCCATGACGGTGCCCGGCGTCGTCGCCGCCGTCGCCGCGCCCCTGCTGACCGTCGCCGCCGGCCGGATCGACCGGCGGCGGCTGCTCATCGGCCTGTTGGGGCTGCTGGCCGCCGCCAACCTGCTGTCGGCGGCCGCGCCCGGCTTCGCGGTGCTGCTGTTCGCCCGGATTCTGGTGGGGGTGAGCATCGGCGGCGTGTGGTCCATCGCGGCGGGGCTGGCGGCGCGGCTGGTGCCGGAGAAGTCCGTCGGCCACGCCACGTCGGTCGTCTTCAGCGGTATCGCCGTGGCGTCCGTCGTGGGCGTGCCAGCCGGGACGCTCATCGGCGATCTGGTGCACTGGCGCGCCGCGTTCGCGGTGATGGCGGCGCTCTCCCTGGCCGTCGCCGCCGCGCTGGCCGTCACCCTGCCGCCGCTGCCCGCCGACCGCGCGATCCGGCTGGCCGAGGTGCCCGGCCTGTTCCGCAATGCCCGGCTGCGCACCGGCCTGATCACGACCCTGCTGGTGGTCACCGGGCACTTCTGCGCGTACACCTACATCCGCCCGGTGCTGGAAGAGGTCTCGGGGGTCGAGACCGGGCTGATCAGCACGCTGCTGCTCGCTTACGGCGTGGCGGGCATCGCCGGGAACTTCCTGGCCGGCGCCACCGCCCACCGCGACCCGCGCCGCACCCTCATGGTCATCTTCACCCTGCTCGCCGTGGCGGAGCTGCTGGTGCCGCTGGTCGGCGGGACGACGCCGGGGGCCACGGTGCTGCTGTTGCTGTGGGGGCTGGCGTACGGAGGGGTGTCGGTCACCTCGCAGACGTGGGTGCTCCAGGCGGTGCCGGAGCCGGGCGCGCGGGAGGCGGCCTCGGCGCTGTTCGTCGGGGTGTTCAACGTCGCGATCTCCCTGGGCGCGCTGCTCGGCGGGCGGGCGGCCGACGGGATCGGGGTGTCGAGCGTGATGTGGTTCGGGGGCGTGCTGGCGGTGCTGGCCCTGGTGAACGTGGCGGTCGCGCGGCGGCGGTGAGACGGGGGGCCGGGCCCGGGCCCGGGCCCGGGTGAAAGGGGACCCGGGCCCGGCCTCCGGCTTCAGGAATGGGTCGTCGGCAGCAGCCGCTCGGAGATGATGTTGAGGACCTGGGGCACATGGTCGTTGAGGAAGAAGTGCCCGCCGCTGAGGACCGTGAGGTCCATGTCCTCGGTCGTGTGCTTGGCCCAGTCGCGCACCTCGTCGACCGACGCCCTCGGGTCGGCGTCCCCCGTCAGCGCGGTGATCGGGCAGCTGATCCGCCGCCCGGGCTCGCAGCGGTACGACTCGATGGCCCGGTAGTCGCCGCGGATCGCCGGGAGCGCCATCCGCAGCAGCTCCTCGTTCTCCAGCACGTCGCCGCTCGTCCCGTTCAGCGCGCGCAGCTCCTGCAACACCCCCGCGTCGTCCCGCGTGTGCACGGTCTCGTCGCGGTACCGGGACGGCGCCCGGCGCCCGGAGACGAACAGCCGGACGGGCACCACCCCCCGCTTCTCCAGCCGCAGCGCCACCTCGTACGACAGCGTGGCGCCCATGCTGTGGCCGAACAGCGCGAGCGGCTTGTCGTCCAGCCCGTCCAGCACGCCGGTGATGGCGTCCGCGAGCTTGCCGATGTCGTCGATGCACGGCTCACGGTGCCGGTCCTGACGCCCGGGGTACTGGATGGCGAGCACCTCGATCGAGGGCGCCAGCGCCTTCGCCACCGGGAAGAAGTAGCTGGCCGACCCCCCGGCGTACGGCAGGCACACCAGCCGTACCGCGCTGCCCGGGGACTTCTCGTACCGCCGGATCCACGCCTCGGCGTCCGCTGCGATGCTCGTCATTGTCGTGCTTCCTTCCTCTGCCCCTGTGCCCCTGCCGCTCAACATCCTCTCGTCAACACCCTTGCACACACGCCTGTTTCCGGGCTTGCGTTGCTCAATGCTCTAGGTGGTGCACCGGTTTGTGGACCGGGTGACGGGCGCGCGGAGTGCGCCGTCGGGGCCCTGTACGACGAGCCGGATGATCTTGCCCGAGGGGGTCGGGGCGGCGACTCGGTGAGAACCAGGTCAGCAGGTGAGACCCTGATACCAGGGGGCTCGTCTTCGGGAGTGTCCGATGGCAGTGAGCATGCACGTGGTCTGGAGCAGGGCCGAGCCCGGGTGCGTCATCTACGAGACGCACGCGATCGCAACGATCACCGACGGCGAAGGCGTCCACGCGACGGTCGACAGCCACACCTACGAGGTTCCCCTCCACAGCCGCGCCGAGGCCGAGTCGATCGCGGATGAGGAGGGCTACGAGCTGTTCAGGAAGGGCGAGGCGTGGGAGAGCCTCCCGGAGGAGGAAAGCCTTCCTGAGGAGGAGGGCGCCATGGAGGAATGAGCGCGCGCTCAGGGGGCAGACGGAGCGCCGGACGGCCGAGGGGCCGTCGGCGTGCCCGCGTCCGGCGGACGCGGCCGGAGCCGCGTAGCGGCGCTTTTTCCCCTACCCGCCCCTTCCCACAACCAGTGGCTCCGCCCCTGGACCCCGGGGTCCAGGGGCGGAGCCACTGGTTGTGGAGCCCGCCCCGGGGTCGGTGTCCCCACCTGGCGGTGATGTCCACCTGGCGGTGGGCCCTCCTGGCGGTGGTGGAGCCCCTCCCGGTGGTGGAGCCCCTTCCGGCGGTGGAGCCCCATTCTGGCGGTGGCGGAGCCCCCGACCGTGGGGTCCCCGGCGGTGGGGTCCCTGGCGGTGGGGTCCCGCCTGGCGGCCCCACGGCCGGGGGCTCCACTCCTGGACCCCGTGTCCAGTGGCGGACCCCTGGCGGTGGAGCCCGCCCGGGGGTGGAGCCCGGTCCGGCGGTGGGGCCCGACCCGGGGGTGGAGCCGGTCCGGCGGTGGGGCCCGACCCGGGGGGTGGGGCCCGACCCGGGGGCGGACACCTGGCGGTGGAGCCCGGCCCGGCGGTGGGGCCCGACCCGGGGGTGGAGCCCGGTCGGGCGGTGGGGCTGGTGTCCCGCCCGGTGGTGGAGCCCTGGCGGTGGGCCCTTCCAGCGGCGGGGACCTTCCTGGTGATGGGGCCCCTCCTGGCGGCGGGATCCCTCCTGGCGGTGCGGCCCGCGAGCGGCGGGGCCTTTCCCGGCAGTGGAGCCGTGCATCGGCAGCGGGCCAGGTAGGGCGGCCTTGCCGCGCCGGGGTCTGGGGCGGAGCCCCAGTTGTGGGAAGGGGCGGTTAGGGGACGAGCCCGCCGCAGGCGTCCGACCCGCCGACGCCCCCTACGCCGCCCCGCTCAGACCCCGACCCCGGGCCGCTCAGCCATGGCCCAGCAGGAAGTCGACCTCCCGCGCCTCGACGCCCTGCGCGCCCTGCGCGCCCCGCGCCCCCCGCGAGCCGCCAAGCGTGACCGGGGCGGTCGCCGGTGCGTAACCGCCGGCCACCACCGTGTAGTGCTCGCCCGTGAGCCCCGCGAAGGAGAACGCACCGTCCGCGCCGGTCAGACACTGCCCGACGACATCGCCCGCCGAGTCCAGCAGCGTCACCCGCGCATCCTCCACCGGCCGCCCGCCCCGGGCCCGTACGGTGCCGCGGACCTTGGCCGCGGGCCGCAGCTCCGCGTCGATCCGCGGGGGCTGACCGTGGCCGGTGACGTCCAGCCGCTCGGCGTGCGGGCGGTGGCCCTCGGCGCTGATGGTCAGCGTGTACGAGCCGGGGGCCAGCTCGGGCAGCGCGAACTCGCCCTTCTCGTCGGTGACGGCCGTGGCCGCGACCGCACCGTCGGGACCGGTCGCGGCCACGGCCGCCCCGGCCAGCGGCTCCCCGCCGAGGGTGCGTACGGCCCCGATGGGCCCGCCGCCTCCGGCCAGCCGTACGTCACAGGTGACGGGGGCGTCGGACACCAGCAGCGTGGCCGCCTGCGGCTGGTGGCCCGGGGCGGAGCCGATCAGGACGAAGCTGCCGGGGTCGGGCGCGGCCAGGGCATACCGGCCGTCCGGGCCGCTGATCGTGCGGCCGAGCTGGCGGCCGGTGTTGTCGATGAGGGTGACGGCGGCACCCGCGAGCGGCGCGTCGCCGTGCCCGAGCACCAGGCCCTGGATGCCGGAGGCGACCTCGGCAGCCGGGACGCCAGCCACTACCGGCTCAGCGTGCTGGGGCTCCTGGTTCCCCGACGCCTGGGCGATCAGCGGCGTACGGCGCCGGTTCGGCAGGAACAGCGTGATCAGCAGACCCACCGCGGCGGCCCCGCACGCCACCGCGAACGAGATCTTGAACCCGTCCGTGTTCGGCAGTTGGAGCGGGCCGAAGGCCGTGGTCTGGTGCGCCAGGATCACCCCGACCACGGCGCTGGAGGTGGACATGCCGATCGACCGCATCAGGGTGTTCAGCCCGTTCGCCGCGCCCGTCTCCGCCGCCGGCACGGCACTGATGATCAGGGTCGGCATCGCCGAGTACGCGATCCCGACACCGACGCCGAGCGCGGTCGACAGCACCACGACCTGCCAGACGTGGTCCATCATCACGATCCCGCCGCCGTACGTCGCACCGATCACGATCAGCCCGAGGACCAGCGAGACCTTGGGCCCGCGCGTGGCGTTGATCCGCGCCGAGAGCGGCGAGACCAGCATCATCGCCACGCCCATCGGCGCCACGTACAGCCCCGCCATGACCATCGACTGGCCGAGGCCGTAGCCGGTGGCCTTCGGCAGCTCCAGCAGCTGGGGGAGGATCAGCGACATCGCGTAGAACGAGAACCCGACCATGATCGAGGCGAGGTTCGTCAGCAGCACCTGGCGGCGTGCGGTGGTCCGCAGGTCCACCAGCGGCTCGGCGGTCCGCAGCTCCACGAACCCCCAGACCACCAGGATCGCCGCGGCCGCGCCGAACAGCCCGAGGGTGGTGCCGCTGGTCCAGCCCCAGTCGCCGCCCTTGGTGATGGGCAGCAGCAGACAGACCAGACCGGCCGAGAGCCCGATCGCGCCGACGGCGTCGAAGCGGCTGGGGGTCCGCACGGCGGACTCGGGGACGACGACCAGCACGAGGACGAGCGCGAGGACGCCGAGCCCTGCGGCCCCGTAGAACAGCACGTGCCAGTCGGTGTGCTGGGCGACGAACGCCGAGGCCGGGAGGCCGAACGCGCCGCCGATGCCCAGCGAGGAGCTCATCAGGGCCATCGCCGAGCCCAGCTTCTTCGGCGGCAGCTCGTCGCGCATGATGCTGATGCCGAGCGGGATCGCGCCCATCGCGCCGCCCTGGATGGTCCGGCCGATCACCATGACGACCAGCTCGGAGGTGACGGCGCACACCAGCGAGCCGACGACCAGCAGCCCGAGGGCCACCATCAGCATCCGGCGCTTGCCGAACATGTCGCCGAGCCGCCCCATGACCGGGGTGGACACGGCGCCCGCGAGGAGGGTGGCGGTGATCACCCAGGAGGCGTTGGAGCTGGAGGTGTGCAGCAGCTGCGGCAGCTCGGTCACCAGCGGGACGACCAGCGTCTGCATCACCGAGACGGCGATGCCGCAGAACGCGAGCACGGCCACGAAGCCGCCGCCCACCTCGCGCGGGAGCGTCCGGTCGGGCGGCGCGGCGGTCAGGGGCTCGACGCGGGCTGGTGGGGCTGACGGGGACATACGGGTGCCGCCTCCAAGCGGGTGTCCTGTGCATATGAGCGGAATAAGGAAGTGAGAGATGTGCATCCTACACACGGTGTGTATCGTGCACATTTCTCGCGGTGAGCGAGAGGTCGACGAGGAGGAAGCGTGCTGGAGAGGCTGGAACGCGAGCTGATGCTGGTCGCCAGGTGCACTCTGCTGACCCCCCGGGACCGCAAGGGGCAGAGCGCGCAGGACACGCACAGCACGGAATGCGCACAGGGAGGGGGCGAAGAAACCAGGGAGCACGGACAGGGCGCAGGGGACAGACAGGGCGCAGGGGACAGACGGGGCGCGGGCGACAGACAGTGCGCGGGCGACCGCCTGGACCGCTCCGCGTACTTCCTCCTCTCCTTCCTGGACGCCGAGGGCGCGCTGTCCATCGGCCAGCTCGCCGACGCCCTGGGGCTCGACGTCTCGACCGTCAACCGGCAGACCGGCGCCCTGCTCCGCGTCGGCCTGCTCGAACGCATCCCGGACCCCCAGGGGGGCCTCGCCCGCAAACTGCGCGCCACCGCCGCCGGCGCCGACCGTCTCACCGCCGACCGGGAGCGCCGCCGCGCGGGGCTGGCGCGGGTGCTCGCCGACTGGACGCCGGAGGAGGTGGGGCGGTTCGAGGACGCGCTGACGCGGTTCAACCGGGAGGTGGAGGCGGACGAGGGACGGTCCTGGCCGCGCCCGGAGGACGCACGAGACGCGTAGCGCGACGCCGTACGCGTCCCAGGGGCTTCGGCGGGTTGTTCACCCCCCGTACGCCCGCCGCTCGGAAACCCGTGGCCACCCCCTCGTACGGTCACCGGGCACCGGCCCGGAAGGGACCGGCCCGAACGAGGAGATGCCCCGATGCCGAGCCCGAACGAACCGCTTCCGTCCCTTCCGCGCTGGGCGGACCCCGAGGTGGAGGCCCACTCGCTGGACGCGCAGGGCGTCTCGCGGCGCGGGCTGCTGCGCCGGGCGGGCCTGTACGGCGCGGGCTTCGCGGGCGCCATGGCCCTGGCGCCCACGGCCGCGGCAGCCGCCGAGACGCCCGCGACAACCACCGCCGGCGGCGACGCGGGTGGCGACCCGGACCTCGTCTATCTGGTCGGCGACCACCATGTGCACTCCGTCTACAGCCACGACGCGAAGTACACCGCGTCCCAGCAGGCCCAGCGGGCCGCGCAGTACGGCCTCGACTGGATGGTCTTCACCGAGCACAGCAACTTCGGGCACGCCAACGCGGGCGGGGCGCTCGCCGAACACGAGGACGTCCTGAAGGCCCGCGCCGAGAACCCGCGCATGCTGATCTTCCAGGGCCTGGAGTGGTACATCCCGGGCGCCGAGCACGGCACCGTCTTCTCGCCGCCCGGCCCCCACGAGGCCGACCTGCTGCGCACCTTCGAGCTGCGCTACGACGGCAAGCTGCTGGGCCGCACCGACAGCACCGCCGAGAACGAGGCGCTCGCGGTCGCGGGCATCAAGTGGCTCGCCGAGCAGCGCAAGAGCGGCTACGTCGACGATGTGCTGGTCCTCGCCAACCACCCGCTGCGGCTGGGCATCGACTCCCCGCACGAGCTGCGGGCCTGGCGCGACGCCGCGCCCGAGGTCATGATCGGCGCGGAGGGCGCCCCGGGCGCCCAGGGCGCGGCCCTGCCCGGCTGGGGCAGCGCCACCGCCATCCGCGGGGAGTACGAGAACAAGCCGTCCGCCCAGTCCTGGCCCGGCTACCCGGCCGAGGCCTACGTCACGTACGGCGGCTTCGACTGGATGACCGCGACGGTGGGCGGGCTGTGGGACGCCATGCTGTCCGAGGGCCGGCTGTTCTCGATCACCACGAACTCCGACAACCACCGGACCGTCCACGACACCTGGCGCAACGGCGACTGGCAGCCCGGCCAGAACTTCGACAACACCGGCAGGCTGCCCAACCCGGTCGACACGGACAAGGAGCAGCCGGGCAGCGACTTCTGGCCGGGGCAGTTCAGCCGTACGCACGTGGGCGTGACGGGGTACGGCTACCGCCAGGTGATGGCGGGGCTGCGGGCCGGGCGGGTGTGGGTGGACCACGGGCAGCTGCTCGACGCCCTGGACGTACGCCTGCACCGCGAGAGCGACCGTAGTGACCAGGACGGCAAGAGCGGCAAGAGCCGTGGGGTCACCCTGGGCGGCCGGCTGCGGGTCCGCCGCGGCGAGCGGCTGACCCTGACGGTCACCGTCACCACCGCCTCCCGCCCCAACTTCCACGGCGTCCTGCCGCGCCTGGCCCACCTCGACGTGATCCGCGGCGCGGTCCGCGGCCCGGCGCGCGACCGTGACGCGTGGCGCGCCCCGGACACCCGCGTCGTGCACACCTCGGACGTCTCCGGCCGCACCGGCACGTACACCCTGCGGATCCCCCTGGCCAGGGCCGAGGAGTCCGGCTACATCCGGCTCCGCGGCAGCGACGGCAACCGTCACGGCACCGGCCTGCTGGGCGCCTCCGTCGACCCGCACGGCCCGATCCCGCACAAGCCTGGCGACGGCGACCCGTGGGCCGACACCTGGTGCTACACGAACCCGATCTTCATCGAGGTCGCGGACTGACGGAATGACCGGCCCGGGGGCTGCGTTGTCGTAGATGACGCACCCCCGGAGTCACCACCGCGAGGAGGACCGTCATGACGACTCATCCCCACGGGACGGGCACAGGCACAGGCACCGGCACGGGCATCCGCGGCCACCGCGTGGAGGTGGTCCGCGGCACCCAGCACGTCACGGTCACGATCGACGGCCGGGTCGTCGCCGAGTCGCGCCGCCCGCTGCTCCTCTTCGAGACCGGCCTGCCCGTCCGCTACTACCTGCCCCCGCAGGACGTGAACCTGTCACTCCTCGAGCCGACCGACACGCACACCACCTGCCCGTTCAAGGGCCAGGCGGCGTACTGGACGTACCTTGGCGAGGAGGGCGGGAGCGGCCCGCACACCGATGTGGTGTGGGCCTACCCGGACCCGCTCGACGCGGTCGCGGAGATCAAGGACCATCTGTCGTTCTACGACACGGTTGCCGACATCTCGGTGAAGGAGACCGACTGAGAGAAGCGGATGGCCCGGCGGCGGGAACGGCTGTCGCGTGCACATCCACGCGTATTCCTGGCTGGGCGAGAAGGAGCTGTTCGACCGGGACGCGCTCCGCCGCCCACCGGACCGCCCCAGGCCACCCGTCAGCCCGGAGGACCAGGAGTACCACCGGCACCTCGTCGACGCCTTCAGACGCTCGGAGCTGCCCCCGCTGGAAACCGCCCACTGGCTGCTCAAGGCGCCCGGCCTGATCCGCGAGACCTTCGAGGAACCGAAGGACGCCGCCGCGTGGCTGGGCCGGCAGCTCACCGAACACGCCCCCGGCTTCCACTCCCAGCAGGAGGCGGACACGGCCCGCCTGGCCCACCTGGTCGCCACGGCCGCGGACACTTTGACGCACGGCGGCGACGTCTCCGTCGGCTTCTACGCAGGCCGCACGTCGTTCCTCTCCCTGGCCCTGGTGACCTGCTCCCCGAACCGCTTCGCCCCCGGAGTCCCATGCCCCCGCGGCAACGGCCGCTAGCGCGCGATGGGTTGGGCGCTGTCGGCGACGAGCGACGCCCGTATGGGGTCGGCGGTGACCGCCTGCTGCCCGTAACCGTGGTCCACCTTCCCCTCGGTCCGCAGCCCCGTACCGTCCAGGGTCCCGCACACGGCCACGCTCAGGGCGGCCGCGGTGGCCAGCGCGACGGCGGTGATCTGCACGGCGTGGGCGCGGCATTCGGCGAAGCTGATGGGGCGCATGGCGGATCTCCTGCGGGGGTCGGAGAAAGCTGATCGGTACGACAACCACCCTGATCCCGCCCCCTGCCGTGCCACTGCCGCCCCGCTAACGCCCCACTAACGCCTCGCTAATGCCCCTCGGCTCGGCCTCTGGACGGAGGCGTGAGGGCGGGTTCGATCGTCGACCGGACGTAGATGCGCCTGCTGTCCGGTGTGAGTTTGTGTCGGCCGTCCGTCGGGGATCGTCGGGTTCGCGCCGGGAGGGCGCCTGACGCCGATGGGCCACTCCCCACCGCAAGCCGAAGCGGCCCGCCAGGGCTCCTGGCGGGCCGCTCCTGCCGCGTGGTGGGCGGCTCAGGTGAAGTTGACGTCGCTGCACAGGAAGTACGTCTGGTCCATGTGCGAGGCCTGCCAGATGGTGTAGACGACGTGGCGCCCGGTGTAGCCCGAGGTGCTGACGTCGATCGAGTAGTTCTGGCTGGGGCCGTACTTACCGGTCTTGGTGATCAGCTGGAGGTCGCTCCACTTGAGCGGCTGGGTGGTGGGGTCGTAGCCCTGGCGGGTGACGTAGACCAGGAAGTAGTCCGCGCCGTGGCTGGCCTGGTCGTACAGCTTCACCGTGAACTTGTTGCCGATGTTCGTGGTCTGCCAGGCGCCGACGGTGTCCAGGGAGTTGTAGCGGTTGCTCTCGGTGTGGCCGCCGCTGCAGAGCTGGCCGTCCGGGACCACCGCCGGGAAGTTGCCCGCGGAGCCGTTGCGGTAGAGGCCGTTCCAGTTCCACATGGCGTTGGGGTTGTCCTGCCACGCCTGCCAGCACATCGGGTCTTTCTGTGCCATCTCGGGGTTCTGGAAGTCGTCCGCCCAGCGCAGCCAGCAGCCGTAGTTGCGGGACGCGGGGTCGATGACCGAGCCGTGGGCGGAGGCGGTGCCGGTCCAGGGGATCAGGGTGAGCAGTGCGGCGGACAGCAGGCCGAGGGTGCGGAGGGCCCAGCGTAAGGGGCGTCTGACCTGATCATGACAATTCTTCATGGCCGATCTCCATCGTCCGTGGGGGGGTGCCGATGGGTGCGGGGAGGCCCGATGATGGGAGCGCTCCCATTGCCGTGAGCGTGCCCGACGACACAGGAGCGAAACATGTGGTTCACCTATGGCCGAATCGGCCGGGGATGGAGGAGCGGCGAAGGGGCCCGCCGGGCGCGGCCGCGGGGCATGTCACGCGGCACTCGCGTCCGACGCTCCCACCGCTCCCGGGCTTCGGCGAGGAGTCGGATTTCGGCCGTCGGGGCGGGGCCAACTCCCCGCTTGGGCTCGGCGGGCCGTAAGGCCGACCCTTCACCGCTGTGCGCAACCGCCGCCAGGCGGTCCTGTCCGCGGTTTCCGCCAGGTGCGCCGGCCCGGCCCGGGCTCATCGGGTGCCTCGGATACTGTCCTGCCGACAGCGGCGATGCCAGACGGCGGGTCGGCCCGCCAACTGGACCGCTCACCCCGGCCGACGCTCGTACCGTTCCTCCCGTTCCTCGCACAAGGGTGGCCCCCGTGCCTGTCGCATCACGTTCGATACCTGACCAGGCCCTCCACGGCGACCCCTCCGGCACGACGCTCCACGACCGCCCGGAGGCGACCAGATGAACGTCCCGCTGGCCCTCGCCAACAACGACGGCATGCTCGCCGTCCGTTTCCTGCTCGAACTCGCCTCGCTGGCCTGCGTGACACTCTGGGCGTGGCGTGCCGTGCCCCCGCCGTGGCGCTGGCTCGCCGCCGTCGCTCTCCCGGTCGCCTTGGGCTGGGCATGGGGAACCTTCACCGTGCCGGACGACCCCTCCCGGTCCGGCGAGAGCGACATCCACACCCCCGGCCCGGCGCGACTGCTCCTCGAACTCGCCATATTCTTCGGCGCGGTGGCCGCCCTCCACTTCGCCGGCCTGCAGCGCGCCGCCCGCTGGCTGCTGGCGGTCATGGTCCTCTACCAGATCCTCGCCTACGACCGCATCACCTGGCTCCTCAGCCACTGACCCCCGCCGCGGCACGAGCCCCCGGCGAAGGACCCGGTAAATGGGGAAAACGAGCCATTGATGGGTGGTGAGCTGGTGGTCCAGATGGCCGCCCCGGTGAATCGAGCGGGCGCGTAGGCAGACGTGTCGACCTTTCCGGAATCGCCTGCGTTGCACACGGAGGGGAGCTAGCGCCACTGCCCGTATGGCATGGAGGGCAACTTCTGCAAGCATCTGGTCGCCCTCGGCCTGACCGTGCTTGCCCAGCGGGAGAGTCTGCCGCGGCAGCGGAAGACGGCCCGAGACCGTGGGCAGGACCTTGACGGCTGGTTGTCCGGCCTGTCCAAGGAGGCATTGCTCGCCCTCGTACGTGAACAGATCGTCGAGGACCGGCAGTTACGGCGCCGCCTGGAGCTTCGGGCCGCGAGCGCTCGCGGGGACCTCGCCGCGGTCCGCGCCCGTATCCGCGATCTGCTGAACATCTCACCATTCGCGCAGTACGGGTACGTCGAGTACGCCGATGCCCGCGCCTACGCCGACCAGGCCGGGCAGGCGGTGTCCGCGATCGGCGCACTCACCAGATCTGGCCGGGCCGACGACGCGATCACCCTGGCGCGGGAGGCGATGAAGCTGCTCGCCGACGCGGTGGAGAGCGTCGACGACTCGGACGGATGGCTCGGCCAGGTCGGTGCAGACCTCGCCGACGCCCACCTCGAAGCGTGCCGTGCGGCACGCCCCGACCACGAGGAGCTCGCGCGCTGGCTGGTCGACCACGCGCTCGGCGACGTGGACGACGGCCTCACAGACATCGATCCGCTCGACTACGAGGAAATCCTCAGCGAAGAGGGGATGGCCGTCCTGCGGAAGCTGGCGGTCGAGGCGTGGCGGGGCAACCGCCGCGGCTGGGCCGAGAAGTACCTGATGGAGCGTCTGGCCAAGGCGGGAGGTGACGTCGACGCGGTGATCGCCGTGCATGCGGCCGACCTCTCACCGAACGGGCGCACGCACCTGGTCATCGCCCACGAGCTGGACACCGCCCGGCGACCAGACGAGGCCCTGCGCTGGGCGGAACGCGGCATCCAAGACACCCGGGACCTCGCCGCCGTCGACACTGCCCTCGTCGACTACCTCTGCGACCGCTACGCGCAGGCGGACCGGTTCCCCGATGCAGTGGCCCTGCGCCGTGACCACTTCGGCGCTCGCCGCACTCTGCTCGCGTACCAGCAACTGCGAGCGGACGCCGGGGCCGCGGACTGCTGGCCGGCCGAGCGTGAGGGGGCGCTCGCCCTGCTGCGTGCCGACGCAGAGCAGCAACATCACTCTCGGTACGGCGGCCCGGCCCTGATCGACGCCCTGCTCGACGACAAGGACACCGACGCGGCCTGGCAAGCCGCCACCGAGACCGGCGCCCACGACCAACAGTGGCTCACCCTCGCCGACCAGGCCCGTGCCACCCGCCCCGCCGACGCGCTCGGCGTCTACCTGCGCCTGGCCAACCCCTCACGAAGCAGACGGGCAACGCGATCTACGAGCAGCTCACCAGCCTGCTGCTCAGCATCCGCGACTGCCACCGCCGCCTGGGTACCCAGGACGAGTTCACCACGTACCTCACCGCCCTGCGCGCCGGCCAGAAGCGCAAACGCAACCTGATGCGACTCCTCGACCAGCACGGCCTGTGAAGGCAAGGTGACCGTCCACCACACCCTCAGCTTCCACTGAGCCGTACGGGGGGTCCACCGTTCGGTGGACCTCAGGTTCAACTGTTTGCCGCTGTCGGCACCACACCCCGTACGAAGAGCATGAATGGCAGCGGGGCGCGCCCATCTCTCTCCCCCCGGTGATACGCCCCGCACCCCCAAGCCACCCCCTTTCCCAGGCCAAAGGACAGCCCATGGACGGGACACAGGACCCGCATGCTCGGCCGGTCGTCCGGCTCGACGCCGTCAGCCGGCTCTACGGCGGACCGAAAAACCGAGTGACCGCACTCGACAACGTCAGCATCAGCCTGCAGAGGGGTACTTTCACCGCCGTCATGGGCCCCTCGGGTTCGGGCAAGTCCACCTTCCTGCACTGCGCCGCGGGCCTCGACCGTCCGACATCGGGTGCGGTGCACCTGGACGGGGTGGACCTCGCCTCGCTGCGGGAGAAGGCGCTGACCAAGTTCCGCCGCGAGCGCATCGGCTTCGTCTTCCAGGCGTTCAACCTCCTTCCGGCGCTGAGCGTGGTGGACAACGTGACACTGCCGCTGCGGCTGGCGGGCAAACGCCCCAAGAAGGCCGTCGTCGACGAAGTCCTCGAACAGGTCGGCCTGTCCGGCAAGTGGCGCAGCCGTCCCGGTGAGCTCTCCGGCGGTCAGCAGCAGCGCGTCGCCATCGCGCGGGCGCTCGTCACCCAGCCCGCGGTGATCTTCGGCGACGAACCGACCGGCGCCCTGGACACGCGCACCGCCGCCGAAGTGCTCACGCTGATACGGCAGTCGGTGGACGTGGTGGGACAGACCGTGGTGATGGTTACGCACGACCCGGTGGCCGCCGCGTACGCCGACCGCGTCGTGTTCCTGGCCGACGGCCGGCTCACCGGTGTAGTCGACCGGCCGACTGTCGAGCAGGTGACGGAGCAGTTGCAGAAGCTGGGCACCTGGGGCGACCCCGTCAACATCCAGCGGACCGGACACGAGGTGCGCCGATGATCCGGATCGCGGCGCGCACCCTGCGCCACCACATGAGCGGCTTCATCGTCTCGTTCATGGCCCTGTTCCTCGGTGCCGTCATCGTCATCGGCTCCGGCGGGCTCCTGGAGACCGGGATCCACAACGCGGCACCGCCGCACCGGCTGGCCGCCGCACCGATCGTCGTCACCGGCGACCAGCGCTACAAGTACACACAGAAAGACCTCGTCTTCCCGGAACGACTGCGTATCGACGCCGAGTTGACGGAAAAGATCGACAAGGTACCGGGCGTTGCGGCGGCGGTTCAGGACATGTCCTTCCCCGCGGCCCTCGTCAAGGGCGGGAAGGTCACCGGCCACGGTTGGTCCTCCGCCAGGCTCTCCCCCTACCAGCTCACCGACGGCACGGCACCCACCGAGGACGGCCAGATCGTGCTGGGCAAGGCGTTCGCGGACCGTACGGGGCTGACCACCGGCGAGCGGATCCAGCTCCTCGTCCACGGCACACAGAAGGGCTACCAGGTCTCAGGCCTTGCCACCGGGCCGGACGACGGAGGCGACGACGAAAGCGACGTCTTCCTCGCGGACGCCGAGGCCGCCAGGGTCGCGGACCGCGTCGGCACGACCGACAACATAGGTGTCTTCCCGGCCTCCGGCGCGAACACCCAGGAGGTCGCCTCGGCCATCCGCGCGGTCCTCGACGGCTCACCGGTCACGGTACTGACCGGGGACAACCGCGGCCGCGCCGAGGACCCGGACGTGGTGGCCGACGGCAGCGACCTGATCCCGCTCGCCGCCGCATTCGGCGGTCTGTCGGCGATGGTCACCGTGTTCGTGGTGGCCGGCACGCTGGGCCTCTCTATCCAGCAGCGGCAGCGCGAGATGGCGCTGCTGCGCACGATTGGTTCGACCCCTGGGCAGCTGCGCCGCCTCATCCTCGGCGAGACCCTGTTCCTCGCGGTCGTCGCCACCGGGCTCGCCACCATCCCCGGGCCCCGGTTCGGGCGCTGGCTCCTGGACGCGTTCGCGGACGCGGGCGTGGTACCGGGGTCGATCGCGTACCGGGCCGGCTCCGTGCCAGTGATCGTCGGTGTGGGCACGGCCCTGCTCACCGCGATCGGTTCGGCGTACATCGCGGCACAGGCCGCGGCGCGCACCCGCCCGATCGAGGCGCTGGCCGAGGCCACGCTGCAGCGCCGCTGGTTCAGTGCGTTCCGGCTGATCGTCGGGCTGCTGTGCATGGCCGGGGGCGCGGCCCTCGCCTGGGGCACCGCGGGCTCGGCCGGGCCGGACGCGGCCGGTGTCGCAACGCCGGCGGCAATGGTGTGGGCGGCGGCGTTCGGTCTGCTCGGTCCTGTCGTCGTACGCGCCATGGTGGCCGTGCTGCGCCGTCCCGTCGGCATGGTGTCCGGGCTCGCCGGCCAGCTCGCCGCGCACAACGCGCGGGCACGTACGGCACGACTCGCCTCGGCCGTGATGCCGGTGATGCTGGCGAGCGGTCTCGCGGTAGGCCTGATCTACATGCAGACCACACAGTCCGAAGGCGCCGAGCGGGCGTTCGACGAGAACCTGCGCGCGGACGCGGTCGTGACATCGGCCTCCGGTGGGCTGCCGCTCGACCTCGTCGACACGGTCCGCAGACAGCCGGGGGTGGCGGCGGCGTCCGCGCAGATCCCCACGACCGGGTACATCGAGCCGGACGAGCCGATGCGCCCGGGCGAGGGAGAGGACGCGGGCCCGCAACCCACCGAGCTGTCGATGCAGGGCGTCACCCCACAGGGCCTGGACCGTACGACGGCTTACCACGCGTCGAGCGGCAGTCTCACCGCCCTCAGCGGCGACTCGGTGGCGCTGCCCGCCACGTACGCGAAGGACCGCGAGCTCGGCGACCTGGTCCCGATGCGGCTCGGCGACGGCACACAGGTCAAGCTGAAACTGGTGGCCACGGTCGAGGGACGGCGTGGTTACGAGACCGCGCTCGTTCCGGCGTCGGTGCTGGTCGGACACACGGACGGCGCGCTCGTGCCCCAGATCATGGTGACAGCGTCGGCCGGCACCGACCGCGCCCAGCTCATGGCGTCCCTCGCCAAGTTGGCCGCGCTCCAGCCCGGCCTGCGGGTGTCGGACACGGACGCTCTCAAAGCGGCGCAGGCGGAGGCGGACGACACCCAGGCGTGGATGGCGTACCTGGTTCTCGGCGTCGTCGTCGGCTACGCGACGCTCTCCCTGATCAACACGCAGGTCCTCGCGACGACGGAGCGGCGCAAGGAGTTCATGCTCCAGCGGCTCATCGGCGCCACGCGCCGCCAGGTACTGCAGATGATGGCGGTCGAGGCGTCCCTGGTGGCCCTGGCCGGCATCGTCCTCGGCCTCCTGGTCGCGGGGGCGACGCTGGTACCGCTCAGCATGAGCGTCCTCGGCACGGCGCTACCCGGCGGCTCCCCGTGGATCCTCGTCGTGGTCCTGGCCGCGGCGGCGGCACTGACCCTGACGACGACGCTGCTGGCGGCGGGGGCCGTGCTGCGGGGCCGCCCTGGGGACATGGCGGGCATCAAGGACTAGTGCGGACTGGTGCCGCATCGAGGAACATCCGCCCCACTGATGAGCGCACCGTCGGCTTCGAGGACAGTCACGTGAGCCATAACTCCGCTCGCTCGGTGGGCTGTCCCGAACGGACCGTCGGTCGCTACTCAACTGCCCTATGTACGAGGTGAATCAATTGACTCAGCAGCAGCAGCCGGGCGACCGGCCCACCCTGGATCGGATCCGCCGTTGGAACATGGCGTGCTGGATCCTGCTCGGCCTGCTGCCGACGGCCGTCGCCGTGCTCGACGAGTCGCCGGCCCGGAAGTACGGAACGCTCGGCCTGCTCGTCCTGGTCGCCCTGTGCCACATCGTTGTCCTGACCCGCCCGGACAACCCCGTCCTGGGCCGCCGTGCCTACCTCGCCGTCCTCGCCCTCGTCCTGGGCGCGACGTCCTACTCCCTGGACGGCGCCGCCGCCCTCTACGTGATGTCGCTGCCGCAGTTCTGGCTCTACACCCGCGCCCCGCGCGACGCGGTCACGCTCAGCGGGGCGGCCGCCGCGCTCGCCGTGTTCGGCGGCGCGATCGGCCAGGACTGGAGCTCTCAATTCCGCACCGGCAACCTGGTGGTTACCGTGGTCGCCTACGTCGCTGGGGCGGGCCTGGGCCTGTGGATGTACCGGTTCATCGACCAGAGCAACGAGCGGCAGGAACAGCTGACCGCCGAACTCGCCAGTACCCAAGAGGAGTTGGCAGCGGCCTATCAGCGGCAGGGGGCGGCCGAGGAGCGCGAGCGCCTCGCCCGGGAGATCCACGACACCCTCGCCCAGGGCTTCGCCTCCATCGTGGTGCTCGCGGAGGCCGCTCGTGCCGCCGCCGACGGCGACCCCGAACGCTGCGCCCAGCAACTCATCTCCATCGAACAGACCGCCCGCGAGAACCTTGCCGAGGCCCGGGTCCTCGTCGGCTCCGTCCCCAAGGGCGCAGTCGCGGCCGGCTCGCTCGCCACCACCCTGCGCAGAACCCTGGACCGCTTCACGCAGGACACCGGCCTCACCGCCACCGCCGAACTGCCCGACATCGACCTGGACCAGCACACCCGCGTCGCCCTGCTGCGCTGCATGCAGGAGTCCCTCGCCAACATACGCAAGCACTCCGGAGCCGCCACCGTCGGCGTGCTCCTCAGCGCATCGCCGGGCGTAGTGGAGCTGGAGATCACCGACGACGGCCACGGGTTCGTCGTCGAGGACGCCCGCGGCTTCGGCCTCGACGGCATGCGGCGACGGCTCGCCGAACTCGACGGCGAGCTCACCGTCACCAGCTCCCCCGGGGAAGGCACCCGCGTCCTCGCCACCCTTCCCACTCACAGTCAGGACCGACCATGACCGACACGGTGACCGACAACGTGAACGACCGGATCCGTGTGGTCGTGGTCGACGACCACACCGTGATGCGCGCCGGAGTCATCGCCCTGACCGCACGCGGGCCGTCGTCCTGGCACTGGAACGAGGGCTGACGTGCGATCCTGAGCGACGAGCGTCCCTGTTCGGGTGTGTCTTCGGGAGATGTGGGAGATGCCGAGGGCGGGCGGGCCGTAGGTCCGCGATATTTACCGGGGCCGTCTGCCCGTGTCGGGGAAGTCCTGGGATGATTGGCGTCAGGGCGGCAGTTTCGGCAGAGTGGATCGTATGGCCGCACGAGAACCAAGCGCGCACGCTGGCTCGTCACCATCCGCCGGAAAAGCTTTCCTATGGATTGGGTATCTCCCGGGGGTACCGACCTGCGCAAGAACTTGTACCAGACCTGACCTGCGTGAACACGGAAAGCTGAGGGACTGACAGAGTATTTCTGTCAGTCCCTCAGCTGCCGGGTTCGCCCAAGAAGGCCCTGACTTGCACTTTTCCTTGCACAGATGGTGCCCCCGGCGGGGGACCCAGGAAATGGGGACAAACCGACCCATTGGTGAGCGGCGAGCTGGTGATTCAGACGGCCGTCCCGGTGAAACGAGCGGGCACGTAGCCGATCGGGCCGTCGGCCGCTGCGCACGGGGCCGCCCATGTCATGGCTGCCAGGAGGCGACGACATCCACTGCTCCCCAGAGCAGATCGATCGTCGAGGTGTCCAGCTGTTCGGCAGTACCGGACAGTGAAACGAAAGCCAGTCCGGTACTGCCTGCAATGAAGCCGGGCACGTGTCCCGCGCCTTTCTGGAGGGCCGCGAGATCGTGCTGGTCGAACGGCGACGCCAGCCTTCTCCGCGACCTCTAGGTAGATTTAGTTTACGTAGATCTGATTTACCTAAATCTCCCCGTGCTGGGCGGGGTGTGCGGGAAGTGTCGTGCCACCCGTCACGCCGCATCGGTCCTCTGGTGCTTCAGGTGAAGTGCCCCCGGTGCCGCATGGCGTGGCTTCCCGCTCTCGCCATCTCCTGCCACGGAGGACCGAGCTGCTTCCTGCGACCGATGAGGCCGAAAGGCCGGGGACGTAACTGCCCCTGCGTGGACGCCGACTCCGCCCTGCCGGGAAAGCCCAAATCCTGTGCTCCTTGATTCAGGCCCTGATGGCCTCCTCCTTTCCGTAAGAAAAACCCAAACCGCGTGCTCTGAGCGGCGCTTGCCGTGCGACCTCTACGGTTCTTACAAGTCGGCGAGGGAAAGCGAGCCGAACGCACTCGTGGTACGCCCCATGGGGCGACACATCGAGAGGGTGGGAGTCGGAGATGGAACACAAGCTGTTGCTCGTGACCGTGGCGGTCTTGTTCGCGGTGGTGGTCGCACTGCTGGCCGGGATGCTGGAGAGGACAGGAGGGGCGCGGCTTACGGCGGCGATCCGGACAGGGGCCGCGGCCTTCGCCGCCACCCTGCCGCTTGTCATCCTGATCATGTCCACCGTGGGGGTGGTGTGAGCGTGCGTGACCGGCAGCCTGCGCGACAAAGGACGCAAACGCCCGGAGGGATGATGGAAGCAGGACCGGACGCGGTGCTGGCTCAGGTTCGGCGGCTGACGCGGAGCATCAGCGGCAGGATGAACGCACAGGACGCCTGCCGCGTTGTCGTCGGCTTGATCTACCTGCGGTGGGCGGCACGGGACCATCATGCGGCGGTATCGAGGAGACCTTCGTGGACCTGGCTCGTCGCCCAGACCGCAGACCGTTCCACACCGGTGGGACCGCGCGTTCGAAGCTGCCTGAGTCAGTGGCTGCCGCGAGGTCTTGGCCTGGAGGATGCCGATGAGGACCCGGGCCTGGTGCCCCGGCTTCCGGCGACGGTCGAGGATCAGCTCCGCCGGCTGATCGTGGCCATCGACCGAGCCGAGAAGCCGGCCGGGCTACTTGACCAATGTCTGGCGGATCTGTCCGCCGCTCAGGCTCAGGGCGGACACTACTTCACGCCCGGGGACATCGTGCGACTGATGGTGGCAGCGGCGGTGCCTCAGGACGGGAACCGGGTCCTCGACCCCGTGTGCGGCTCGGCGGGGCTGCTGATCGAGGCCGTACGCCAGGTTCGTGAACAGATCGGCTTTCTCGATGCCAAGTTGTCACTGACGGGGCAGGACCTTCATGCCGGCACCTTGCAGATCGCGCAGATGAACCTCGCCGCGCACGGTGTCACGGCAACGCTTGAGCCGCCGATGGACAGCTTGGAGCGGCCCGCACACGCGTCATACGACATCGTGCTCGCCAATCCGCCCTTCAACGTGTCGGCCTGGGGACCCGACCCCCTGCCCGAGAGCGACCCGCGGTGGCCGGAAGAAGCTGCTCCGCCACGCGACAAAGCGAACTTCGCCTGGCTGCTGCATATCGCACACGCCCTCGCTCCTCAGGGCAGGGCCGCCGTCCTCATGGCCGACGGTGCCGCCACCGGCGTACGACCGATCGAGCGAAGAATCCGCGAACATCTTGTCGGCTCCGACCTCGTCGAGTGCGTCGTGGCGCTGCCACCCGGACTGTTCACCCACACCAAGATCTCCTGCTGCGTCTGGCTGCTGAATCGGGACAAGAGCCCGCACAGGGGCTGGGGGCAGAGAGACCGTCGTGGTCAGGTCCTCTTCATCCATGCCCGAGAGGCGTACGAGCTTGTGGGTAAATCCCGGCAGCGGCGCCTGGCCCCCGACGGCGTGGAGAAGATCCTGCGCACGCTTGCCGCTTGGAGGGGGACAGCGGCCGATTCCGGAGGGCGAGAAGCCGACTACGAGGATGAGCCCGGCTGGTGCCGGTCCAGCTCAGCTCAGGAGATCGCCGACCGTGAGCACGATCTGCTGCCCACGTCATACGCGGGAGCCGAAGCGGTCGAGGAAGGCGTGGCGGCGCGACTCCAGGTCGAGCGGCTCACCCGGGAGTTGTACGCGAAGTTCGATGAAGCGCACGTGCTGGAGCGTGACCTGCGACGAGCCTTGGACAGCCTGTGATGCACGACCTCACGACCGCGGTCGCCTCCCTCCCGAGGCGCTTTGAGGCCTGGGAGAACGTGACGGTGGAAGACGCCGCCGACCGGAAGCTCACGTACGGCATCCTCGAGAACGGCCTGCCGGGCGATCAAGGTGTCGTCCGCGCGGGCGACATTGGCGATGGGCGGATCACCACCGACCAGCCGGGCCGTACCGGCAGAGCCCACCCGCGGACGACGCGGGCGGCGCTGCGGGAGGGCGATCTCGTGGTCGTCCTGGTCCGCCGGGTCGGCGATGCGGCCCTGGTGACTGCGGAGCACCACGGCTGGATCGCGACGCGCTCCGTGGGGATCATCAGGTCCAAGGATCCCGATGTCACCGAGTGGCTGCGTATCTGGCTCAGGACTCCCACCGCCAGGTCCTGGATCGAACAGCATGTCACCGCCCATGTCGAGCCGACCCTGAGCCTCGACGCCCTGCGGAAGATGCCGGTGGCCCTTCCCCCGCGCGAACAGATGGGGACGATCCGCGAACTGATCAGTCTGATCGAGCGGAAGACCGAGCTCAATCGACAAATCGCCGCCGACGCGGTCGCCCTGGCCGACGCCCATTACGCCATCTTGGCCTCCGAGCGGCCCGGTTGGCCCCCGAGCACATTCCAGAAAGTTGCCCGTGCGCGGACCGGGAAGTCGGCCTCCGCGCCTCTCCCGGACAGCGAAGGCGTGATGGCCCCCCGGGTCGCTCCCGCCCAGCTCTTCAACGCCTCCCTGCCGTACATCGAGGACACCACTCCCCATGAGCCGGCCGACCCACGCGTCGTATCCCCTCCGGGGACGCTCCTGATAGCGCCCCGCCCGGACGGAGCTCGCACCGCGGTCACCCTCCTGCCCGCCGTACCGTCCAGAGGGGTCCTCGCGGTCACTCCTGCCGAGCCCACGGACCTGTGGTGGCTTCTGCACGAACTCCGTTCCCGAAGCAGAGACCTGTCGGACGCAGCCCACGGCAGACATGCCCGTGAGCTCACCAAGCGGGGCTTCTCGGCCCTTGACGTCGCCTGGCCGGGCCCCGAGACGCGTCATCGATTCCACGCGACGGCGGAGCCCCTGCACCGCAGGGCGCGCGCGGCGCTCGATGAGAACCACACCCTGAAGGCACTCCTCGACACGCTGCTCCGCAACATCCCGTCGACGTCAGGGGGCCTCTTCGAACGGCAAGGAACCGTGCCACGCACTGACTCGTCAACGTGAAGGCACGTGTCGGCCTGATCACGTCAGACGCTTATGCGAGATCTGGGCCGGGGCGGGGATCTCGGGAAGGGCGGCTGCCAGATGTCCGGGGCGTCCCCGCCGCGCACTACCTCCTACTGCTGGGCAGCCCGTTGACCCTCCCAGGTGACCTTGAACACTGCCCACCCGCCGAAGGCTGATCGGTCCAGCTGAACGTAGCCGCGACGTTCGAGCTCGTCTCCTGCCTCGATGATTTCTTCATGGGCGAGACGAACGTATTGGGTCAGGTCGTAGTAGTGCGGAAGAGAGTTGTGATGGTCGTTGAAGTACCTGATCATCGCCCGGAGCACTGCTAGCTCTCGTTCATTGAGGGTGCTCATACTGGGCACGGTAGGGCAGGTGGCCGGAAACCGCTTCCGGGGAACTCGCACACCACACGAGGCCGACGGAGCGGCTTGGGCCGGTGCCTGCCCGGTTTGGGGTCGGGCGTGGTCAGGGGGCCGCACCCTGGTCAGGCAACTCGCCTCCGCCGCCACGGCGCGGTTTATCGGCTTCGGTGGTGGAGCTTCCGCCTGGTCGGGGAACTGCTTGGCCATGCCTCGGCATCCGGCGTCCGCCTTGGCCTTCACCTGCGGGAACTGCTCAAAAATCCCCGCTGACCTGCGGGAAAGCTCATCAAGATCATTACGCGGTCATTACGTGATCACTGTCATGGGGCTGCCCTCGGCGGCGTCCGGAGCGTCACCGCATCAGGCCGCTTCGGTGCGATGCGGGGTGAAGGTCACCTGTGTGTCGTCATCGTCGAGGGCGATGTTGAGCGAGGCGTCCAGGGCCTTGGCCAGCTTGGCGAGGAGAGGCAGCGTGGGAACGGTGTCGGAGCCCTCGATGCGTGAGATCTTGGCCTGAGTCAGTCTTGCGCGGGCGGCCAGCTCGGCCTGGGTCAGGGCGAGCTCGGTGCGGCGTTCGTACACGGCGCGGGCGAGGGCCATGGACAGCGCGATCTGCTGCCGGGCCTCGGCTACGTCATCCGGCTCGGTGACCCCCTCGGCGAGCTTCCGTTCGCGCAGGGTCTTCCAGCGGCTGTGGTTCATTGCTCAAGCTCTCCTTCCTCGATCACGCGTACGAACGCCTCATGTGCGGGGCCGTGTTCGGCTTCACAAGTCTTCTGGGCGAGCTTGGCCCGCCTGGCCTCCGCTTCCTCTCTCATCTTCGTCTTCCGGAAGACGGTCGGCAGGACGACCCTGCGATGGAGGGTGAGCCAGTACGTGATGCGTGTGTCGGCTCCGTCCGGGGTGGGGCGCGGCTCGCGGACTCCGTCGCCGAGGCAGCGAGGCGAGCGTACGGCTCGCTGAGCTGGGCGGCGTACTCGGCGAGGAGTCCGACGTACGCGTCGACTTTGAGGAAGTGCTTGGCTGCAGAGCCTCGAGCCAGTCGCGAACCTCGGGTTCGATCCCGATCGCGAAGAGCTCGTCCACAGCGCAACGATATATGTCGTAGGCGACATACCCAGCGGCCCGAGTCTCGTCCGGGGGCTACCGGGCGGGCCCCGCAGTGGGCGGTGAGCTGGTGAACCAGACGCGATCTCGGGCACGAGCCCGCTGACCTTGGCGAGATCCACACACAGGGTGAGCCGCGTGATGACCGTAAGGCGACCCTCTCACCTTTGGGTACCGCCCTGGATACACTGTGTAGCAAAAGGGTGCTCCACCACCTCGACCGGAGGCAGACATGGCCCGTGCCTGGGAGGCTGACCCGTCCGCGTTATTCGAGCGTCGGCTGGGGAGATCAGCCGAAGAGCTGGGGAACTCCGATGGCAATGACGAGTGCCCGGACATCTGGCAGCTCGATAATGGCGATGTTGCTGTGATCGGCAGGGATCTGACGGCCGACTACCGCACCCGTCTGCCTCATGGCGTGAACCTCGCTCCGGATGAGCGGCTGGTCGTCATCCCAGGGAACATGCTCAGCGCGGCGAAGAAGGACATCCCCGATGCTTGATCTCCTTGCCCCTGCCCTCACCCCCGAGCAAGGTGAACGGCTCACCCGGACCGCCTACAAGCAGGACTTCCGGGAACGGGAGAACGCCATCCGTGACGGGAGTTCCTGGAAGCTGGAGCGCCGGCAACACTTCGAGGAGCAGGGCAGTCCGAGCCGTGACGCCCTGCGCCGGGGCGACTGGGACGAGGCGCTGCGACTTCTCGCCGACCGGCGTGACACCCTTGCCGCGGCCGCTCAGGAAGAGGCGCGCAGGGGCTATGCCTTTCATCGCGTGCGGGTGGTCGAGAAGCCGCTGACACCGTATGTGCAGTGGGAACTCCACTCCCAGCGGCAGCGTGCGCAGTACGGGCAGAGGATCAGGGTCATCCCCGCCGAACGGGTGGCCGCTTCGGAGAGCACTCACCCACTCCCGGAATTGGTCGTGCTCGGCGGTCACACCCTCTTCCAGGTCCTGTACACCGAGACAGGAGTCGCGAACGGTGCGATCCGCTACACCGACCGTGATCTTGTGACGCGCTGGGAGAACTACATCAAGGCGCTCTACGCGGTAGGCGAAGATGTGATCTCCTACTTCGACCGTGAGGTGGCGCACTTTGATCCGCCGACGCTGAGCGCAGGAAGGGAGTAGGCCGATCGCAGCGCCAGGCGGAGGGGGCGAGCAGTCCGGCAGCACCCATTCCGAGCTGTCGGGATCCTCACGTGACGTCGTCCAGGCGAGGAATGTCCACGGCGGCATCCACTTCCACGCGCAGGACAAGCCGGACCCGGGAAGTTCCGCCAGCCCCACCCCACGCCAGTTACCGGCTGACGTACGCGGATTCGTCAACCGTACCGATGAGCTCGGCGAGCTGAACGCCGTTCTCACCAGCGAGGGCGGCGGTCCGCTCGTCGTCTCGGTATACGTGATAGCCGGTACCGCCGGCGCTGGAAAGACATCGCTGGCACTGCGCTGGGCACACCAGGTCCGGGAGCGTTTCCCGGATGGCCAGCTGTACGCCAATCTGCGTGGCTACGACCCCGGGGAGCCAGTCGCGGCACGTGAGGCTCTGCACCGCTTTCTGACCTCTCTCGGTGTCCCGGCCGATGCCGTACCGCAGGACCTCGATGCCGCTGCCGCGTTGTACCGTTCGTTGCTGGCCGACCGTCGGGTGCTGGTCGTCCTGGACAATGCGGCCAGTGTGGGCCAGGTCAGGCCGTTGCTGCCCGGGAGCGCGCACAGCCTGGTGCTGGTCACCAGCCGCAGCCGCCTGTCCGGCCTCGCCGTCCGGGACGGGGCCCGCCGGCTCACGCTCGGTGTGCTGCCGGAGCCGGAAGCGGTCGCCTTGCTGCGGGCCGTCACCGCTGGGTACCGGCCGGTGGACGACGAGCAGCAACTCGCCGAACTGGCCCGGCTTTGTGCACGGCTTCCCCTTGCACTGCGTATAGCCGCGGAACGCGCGGCCAGCCACCCCCACCTGCGACTGGCCGACCTCATTGCCGACTTGCGCGACGAATCGGCCCTCTGGGACGCCCTGAGCACGGGCGACGACGAGGAGGCCGAAGCAGTCCGCACCGTCTTCGCGTGGTCCTACCGCGCCCTGTCCGAGCAGGCCGCCCGCCTGTTCCGCCTGCTCGGCCTGCACCCCGGACCCGAGTTCGGACTGCAGGCCGCCGCGGCCCTGGCCGGGTCGACCAGCAGCAGCCGGACCCGGCAGCTGCTGGACTCCCTGGTCGGTGCCCATCTGCTGGAACAGACGGCCCCGGACCGCTACCAGTTCCATGACCTTTTGCGCGCCTATGCCATCGACCAGGCTCAGCACGAGGAGCCGCCCGCCGAGCGCGAGGCAGCCCTGTGCCGGGTGCTGGAGTGGTACCTGCACACCGCCGATGCCGCGCAGAGCTGGATCAACCCTGCCGAGGACCGCCTGACCCTCCCGCCTGCCCCGGATGATGTCAGCCCGCTGATGTTCTCCGACTACGACGCTGCCGTGGACTGGGCCGAGCGGGAGCACGCCAACCTCCTCCAGGCCGTACGCAGAGCGGCTGACGCCGGGCAAGACCGACTGGCGTGGCAGTTGTCGGCAGTCTTATGGAATGCGCAGTTTCCTTCCGCCTCGGGCACGAGCTGGCCGGCTGTGGGCCGCATCGGGCTGGAGGCAGCGGAACGGCTGGGTGATCGCGCCGCGCAAGGCATACTCCTCACCTGGCTCGGGATGGCCCACACCCGCATCAACTGCCTGGCTGAGAGTCTCGAATACCACGAGAAAGCGCTGCTGATCCGGCGAGAGCTGGGTGACCGCCTGAGCGAAGCCCGCTCGCTCAACCTGATCGGCCTCAACCACCTCCGCGGCAGACGACTCGACGCCGCTGCCCGCCACTTCGAGCAGGCCATCGCCGTATTCCAGGAGCAGGACGCCGCCCACTGGGCCGCTACCGCGCTGTCCAACCTGGCGACCGCCCACTACCGTGCCGGACGGCTTCCAGAGGCAGCAACCGTCATCGACCAGGCCCTGGCAGCACACCGAGCTCTCAGCAACAAGCGCGGTGAGGGCAACATCCTGCGCGTGCTGAGCGACGTCCGGCGTGAGCAGGGCGATGCCGAGGAAGCCCTGGTCTTTGCCCAGGCCGCCCTCGATATCGCCCTTGGCCTCCGCAACCTGCGCCTGGAGGGCTTCTGGCTGCTGACTCTCGGCGATGCCCAGCGAGCGAAGGGCCAGTTCGCCGAGGCCCTAATCTCCTATCAGCGATCCGCCACGCTGCACCGACGCCTCGCGGACCGCAGCCGAGAGGCACTGGCCTGGCAGGGCGTGGGCGAGGTGTACTGCCGGCTCGGACGTCATGCAGAGGCGGCCGACTTCTACCGCCAGGCCGCCTCGACGCACCGCGAGCTCGGTGATGAGTGGCACCAGGCCCTGGCTCTCGATGGTCTCGGCTCGGTCGTACTCGGCGAAGGCCCGGAGGAAGCCCGTCGACACTGGACACAGGCGCTGAGACTACTCGCCGACTTCGACGATCCTCGCGCAGTGGCGGCGCGTGAGGGAATCGAACGCCAGGTGGCAGAAACAAGCTGAAGCAGGGGCTGAGTCGTTCCGGATGGTGCCCGGTGGTGCTGATCAGCCGAAGACCCATCGCGGTGTCTTCGCAGCACCGCGAGCTGCGGGTGCTGGCCACGCTCCCGGCCGGGTACAGCTGAACGACGGCGGGATGGGCGCTCTTGTACGGCTCGACGCATCCCACTTGCTTGGGCTTACCGCGTGAGCCGCTGCCTGCCCGTCCACGGCGAGGTCGGTCGTGCATTTTAGTGGGCGCCGTTCAGCGCATGTCGAAGGCTACGCGCGTTGGCATGCCTGCCAGTAGCATGTCTGGCTCGTGACGCAGAAGAGCGTCCTTGTTACTGGGGGTGTGGGGTGGCGTTGGACGGGCCGAGCCTGGGCAAGATGCTGGACGATGTCGCGGCGGGGAGGATCCAGCTCCCCGACTTCCAGCGGCAGTGGAAATGGGATGACGATCGGATTTGTGCCCTGTTGGCGACGGTGACGCTCGACTATCCGCTGGGTGTCGCCATGACACTGGAGACCGGCGGCGAGGCTCAGTTCAAGGCCCGGCCGCTCCATGGCACCGAGGTGGGCCCACACGTTGTCCCGGAACAGCTGCTGCTCGACGGACAGCAGCGGCTGACGTCGTTATTCCAGGCGCTGAAATCGGATCGCCCGGTGGAGACGACTGGTGCGCGCAACAAGCCGCTCAGGCGCTGGTACTACATCGACATTGCCAAGGCAGTGGACGAGGCGGCGGACCGGGATGAGGCGATCCTTTCTGTTCCGGAGGACCGAGTCGTGCGAGGCACCTTCGGCCGTGGAACATCCTGGAACCTCACAACGCGGGTGAATGAGTGCGAGAGCGGCCTGTTTCCGCTGAATCTACTCTTTGATCCGGATCGGACCGGGAAGTGGCAACGGGCTTATGTCAACGGCGGCGACGATCGTTGGGACCTGTGGTCGGCGTTCCAGGCGCGGGTTATCGACACGGTCAAGGGATTCAAGGTTCCGTTGATCCGCCTGCCAAAGGAAACCCGTAAGGAAGCGGTGTGCTCTGTCTTTGAGCGTGTGAATACCGGTGGCGTTGTCCTCAATGTATTTGAGCTGCTCACCGCGACCTATGCGGGTGACGCACAGTTTGCTGAGCGCAACGGAGGCGAGGATTTCAGCCTCATCGATGACTGGCGCGCGATCAAGGGCGGATTGTGCTCTGAGTACCCGGTTTTCGGGACCCTGGACAAGGACAGTGGGCAGGAGACGGGGCTCACCAGTCTGGACTTTCTCCAAGCTATCGCACTGGTGCGAACCTACCGGCGCAAACAGAACTTCCTGACGGAGCATCCCGGAGCGACAAACGCGCCGGCGGTGAGCTGTAAACGCCGTGATCTGCTGCACCTTCCGCTCTCCGACTACACGCAGATCGCTCCGAGAACCGCAGAAGCGCTGTCCTGGGTCGGCCGATTCCTGGCTACGCAGCACGTGTTCCGTGAACGCGACCTGCCTTACGGGTCTCAGGTGGTGCCCCTCGCAGCCATTGGCGTCATTCTCGGGAAGGTGGTAAATGACCCGGGCGTCCATGAAAGGATCGCGCGCTGGTACTGGTGCGGTGTACTCGGAGAGCTCTACGGAGGGGTCACCGACACCCGGTTCGTCCGGGATGTCGAGCAGGTGGTCGGCTGGATCCGGGACGGCGGTCCGGAGCCAGACACCATCACGGAGGCAACCTTCCAGGAACAGCGCCTGCACCGGCTCACCTCTCGCAACAGCGCGGCGTACAAGGGAATCTACGCTCTCCTCATCAAGGAGGGAGCAATCGACTGGTTCTTCCACGAAGAACCGATCAGTGAGCAGACCGTCATCGGGCAGTACGTGGACATCCGTCAGGTCTTCCCGAAGACCTGGTTCGAGCACAACGGCGTGGACAGCCCGGCGATGAACAGCATCGTGAACAAGACCCCGCTGTCCTACCGGGCGCAGCAGACTATGGGGACCAGCGTCCCTTCGGCCTACCTGCTCTCCTTCGAACGGCATACAAGCAGTCCGGGCGACTGGTTCGATGACATCGTCAGCACCCATCTGATCGACCCCAAGACCCTGCGTGCGGACGACTTCGAAGCCTTCTACCAGGACAGGACGGCCAGGCTTCTGGGACTCGTGGATCGGGCGATGGGCAAAGCCGCGGTCCGTGAGGGGGCGAGCGATGGCTACACCGGATGACGCGACATTCAAGGAACTGGAAGGCACTACTGTATCGATCCGGGACCTTCTGTCTTTATGGGGTTTCCGGATCCGCGACCATGCATCCGTCCCACAGATCGAAATCGACCTGAAGAACGCGGGGCTGATCACCGTGCCGCACTTTGCGGCCGGGGCACTGGACGACCAGGTTGAGGTTATCGCGGCCACCAGTGAGCGCGATAAGCGTGTCAGGACCGAGGACTCCGAACAGGATTCAGCCCAGGGTGCTGAGGACGCCGAGGACTCCATCGGCATGTTCCCGCAGACGGCGATGAGGGTCCACGACCTGCCATGCGCTCACAGGGTCACACCGATCGCGCCTGACGATCCTCTCCCTCTCGCGATGGGCATGATGGCGGAGCACGGATACTCGCAACTCCCTGTGCTTGACCTCGCGGGTACTCTGCACGGGGTCGTCACCTGGGAATCGATCGCCCACATGCACGCGACCGGGCGCGAGCCGGGTCTCGCCAGTGCGATCACCAGCGAGTGCGAGATCGTCAATGCGTCCGCTCACCTGCTGCCGGTGCTGCCCCTCATTCGCGCCCATGAGTTCGTCCTGGTCCGAGCTGCGGACGGGCGGGTGAGCGGCATCGTCACCTCTGCTGATCTCGCAGGCGAGTTCGGCACGGTTGCTCGACCGTTCTTCACCCTGGGGGAGATTGAGCGGCGATTGCGGCGTTGTCTGGGCCGGGCCTACGACGAGTCCGATATTCAGAAAGTGCACAAGAAGAAGAAATCCGTCGACGAGATGATGTTCGGCGAGTACATCCGGCTCCTGGACAACGAGGGACGCTGGCACAAGCTCGGTTGGCCCGGTGTTGACAGGGAGCACTTCATCGGGCTGCTCAGCCGTGTGAAAGACGTCCGCAACACGGTCATGCACTTCAACGCGCCCTCGCTCAAGCCCGAACAACTCGACCTGCTCGACCGCTTCGTAGGCATGCTACGGCTTTACGACCCGGACTACGGAGCGACCAGCGCTACCTGAAGGCAACCCGATGCCGACCTCGGGCAGCAGTGCTCGCTGCCCTCGGCGTGGATGCACGCGGCCAGGCCGGGACAGTCCGCACAACGATGCGGCGCCTGGCCTGCCCCACACGCTGGACTGCCCCTCTCACGACTCTGCAGGCCACGGCGGGAAGCCCCCAAGCCCGTAGCTCCGGGCGGCCGGTCCCCACCACTGTGAGGGCACTACGTACATCAGCAGAGAAGCGCGAGCCGTGGCTCCTCGGCCCTTCGCTCCTGACGCATAACGCGCCGTCGTGGCTGATTGGCGCCCTTTCCCGTTCCAGGAACCCAATTCACCCTGAAGGCGGGGAGACGACACGGTCTGCGCCGAGGGGGAGCCGCCATGTCCGAACCGCTATATGTTTCTGTGCTGCCGACCCGACCGCATGCCGTGGCCGCCTACCGCGGGCTGCGGCCCGATGTTCAGGCCAGGGTTGCCCCGCTGTGGACCCTGCCGCCCCGCCCCGGCATGCTGCCGGACCTACTGGCCGCGGAACTTCGCAAGGAGGCGGGCCGGATCGCCACCGTGCACCGCCACCAGCCGGCATGGCTGGACGCGCCGTTCGCCGACGAGAGCGAGGCCGCCGTACTGGCCGAAACCCTGCCGCCCGAGTGGTGGGCTCAGCGAAACCTGCGCCCGGTGACCGGCCCCGGCCGGCCCGTCCCCCAGCAATCCCTGGCCCTCGCGGTGGCTCGGCGGCATGGCGGTGGTCTGGGTATACGTGTACGGGTTCCGGGTGGGTGGCACGACCGAGACGTCGGACGACTGTGTGAGCTTCTCGATCGTGCCTGTCCCGTCGACCCAGTCGACCTGTTCCTCGATCTGGGCTCTGTACAGCCCTCTCGCCAGGACGCGGCCAAAGAAGCTCTGTGCGCTCTCGACGCTCTGGTCCCACTCGCCCCCTGGCGGGCGGTAATTGTAGCGTCAGGCGGCTTCCCGGAGCTGCCTGACGGCTTCCTGGAGAGCGGGTGGTGCGAGGCCCCCCGATCGGACTGGGACATGTGGCACGAGATCCACGACAGCGGGCGCTCCTATCTCCCCCTGCTGCACTACGGCGACTACGGCATCCTCCCGGCCAGATATGCGGCACAGACCCCGGTCTCGGGAAACGGCGGACCGAAGTGGGGCATCCTCCGCTACACCACCGCCCGTTCTTATTTCCTGGCCAAGGTGCTGCAGCGCGGCGAGGACCGCGACGCGGCCAACCGCGACGCCGCTCGGCGCCTCACCCGCCTCACGGACTTCCGCGGCCCGTCGGCCGGAGCGGGGGAGGGTTGGCTGCGCGATTGCGCCCAGGGATCCGTCACCACCGGCAACCACTCCGTGTGGAACCGAGTGGGAAACATCCAGCACATGACGTTCGTCGTCAGCTGTCTCCCAGGGCGCCTTCGCTGAGCAAGTGGGTGAGGTGGTCAGGACCGGGTTGAGCACCGTGATCGAGGGGACGTGCGGCGAGGGCGGCGGAGCCGGGCATGGCGTCGATGGCGTACTTGTCCCGTGCAGGCCGGCGTTGGCGAGGAGGGACTGCGGAGTGGTGGCCGAAGGCCTCGGTGATCGGCTCGACGGCCATGCGGGACACGTCGATTCCATGGTTGGCCGTTTGACGCGGGGGACAGCGACCTGCGCGCAGCGTTGACCGGGCGCCAGACAATCGGTGAGTCCGTCGGTTTGGTCCTTGAGAAACTTGGCGAAGACGTAACGGAGCTGGCCGAGGCGGCGAGAACCGAGGACGCGTGAGCCAGAAGTTGGAGCTGGCGCGCTACGATCCCTGTGGGCCTGGCTCGGTGTGGCGGCAGGCGATTTGGGGGAGTGGATGGCATTCGCACAACCAAGGCGGATGGATTTCCCGTCTTCGGCGCGATCGCCACGGTTGGCGATTCTGCGCCCTGACCATGGCTTCCTTCGTCTGCTCGATGACGACTACACCAAGGGAAGGTCCTACTCCCAACCCTGCCGTGACTGGCCCGAGGTCAAGTCACACCTTGCGATCCTGCTTGCTCCGGCCGACCAGCAGGGTGACGAAGGTGACCGGGAGCAACCGGAGCGGATCTGGGGGCTGGGCATCGTGCGTCCTGCTCGGGAGACCGACCGGGACCGGAAGGTCGTCGTCACCCGTACACGAAGGATTCGAGACCTGGTGCCTGTCTCGGGGCTCTGGTGCGCCGGCGGTGGGCGGGACGGCGCACTCGCCAGGTCGTTACCGGAAAGCGGTCCTGTCACGGTCGGCGCAGACGCCGTGTTCGCCAATCTCCGGCGGATCTCCCGCGATGTCGAGGCCGAAGTCCAGAGGCTGATGCCTCTGCTCGACGACGCCGAAGGCTGGAGCGAACGGGAGCTCCGCTGGCGCGATGAACGTGACGCTTTGCTGCTCTTCGCCAAGATAGCCGGGTTGACCCCGAACGACTTCGCGCCGGTACGCGGCTGGGACGTGACAGCCGCCCGAGAAAGCTTCCTCAGCGGGCTCACCGGGACCGCGGTTCAGCCGATGCTCGACGACATCCGTGGGCGGGCAGCGGACAGGTTCCGCGGTGTCGGTGAGACCGTCGTCCAGGCGTTCGTGAGTGGCAAAGGCCGCCAAAGCTATGACTTCGAGGCCACGTCTATAACCGATCGGCGGGTGGTCGACGGCGGGGAGGGCTCCCTCGACGCCTACTACTACCACGTCGCCACCCGGACGCTCGTCATACTGCGCTACCTGAGTCCTGCCCCGAACGGGCTCTTGTCGTCCGACGCCCGGCACAGTCTGGACGATTTCCACGGCCGTGTTCACTGCCTGCCAAGACCCGCCCGACGCAGCGCCGACGATTACGGCTTGCTTGACGACCCTCTCTTTCTCCGCATTCACGAGCAGGTGCCCTTCACTGCTGCTCTGGACCGGACGAGCCCCGGCGCGATCTACCCATACGGCCAGATCGCGGCAGCGGTCTCGGCCACCGCGGCGCACGGTCTCCCAGGTCTCTCTACGGACATGCTCACCCGCCACCTGGTGCCGACCGACTTCGCCCGCTTGGTGCGCGACGGCTGGTTCGGTGCGCGCGATGTGCCCTTCGAAGTGGCCTTGGACTGGGTGGAGGCCACTGTCGAAACGGTCGGTGTCGCGTTGATGGTCGTCGATTTCAGCAGTCGGCCGCGTGGCAACGGCTCAGGGATCGGGACGCGGGCTCAGGGCGTCGCATAACACCACCAGTGGGAAGGCAACCATTCATGGCCACCTCGGGGGCGGACACGCCTCGCCAGGTAACGCAGGTCCGCGAGCAACTGCACGAAACATTCGACGGGGTGATAGAGGACAGTGACATCGCCCACTTCCGAGGGGGCAACTACGAACAGCGCTTCCTCTCCCGCGCTCTGGCAGCTCTCGCGGTACGACGCGTGGCCAAATGCAGTGTGGCCGAGGCGGCCCGGTTCGTCACGGACGGTATCGCGGACCAGGGAATGGACGCCATTGCCCCCCTGCCTGAGAGCGGGCAGGCTCTGCTCGTCCAGGCGAAGTGGAGCGACAAGGGCACGGCGACCTTCGACGTGGACGCCGCCAAGGCGATGGTGGACGGCCTGAACCGGATCGAGAACGAGCTGTACGACCAGTTCAACCAGCGTGCCGGTGCCCTCGCCCTGGAGGCCAGGCCGTTCATCGTCAACGAGAGAGCCACCCTGGTCATCGCGCTGATGGGCACCGTGGAGCCCTCTCCGCCCGCACGCGAGGTTCTCGACAACGCTCTCGACGAGTTCAACAAGCACGGCGCCCGCTTGAGCGTCGAGGTGCTGTACGCCGCAGACTTCCATGACCAGATCCACGCGGATCTCCGGCCGGAGCCGATCCGCCTCGACGTACGCCTTGACGACTGGTACCAGCAGAAGGGACCGCTCGAGGCCTATCAGGGCACAGTCTCCGCCGAGAGCGTCGCCGAGTGGTACGAGACGCACGGTACCGGCCTGTTCGAGCAGAATCTCCGAGCCCCGCTCGGGACCACCGTCACGAATGCCGAGATCGGCCAGACCCTCACTTCCGATCCCACCAAGTTCTGGCATCTGAACAACGGCATCACCATGATCTGCGACTCGCTCACGGCCAGGCACGACAGCGCCAAGGCACCGCAGAGCAGGCCGACCACTCTCACCGTGACGGGGGCGAGCATCGTCAACGGCGCTCAGACGGTACGGGCTGTCGCCAGGGCCATGCACGACGACGGCGAGGCCGCGGCCAACGCCACTCTGAGCATCAAGGTCATCAACACGCATGAGGACCGGGAATTCAGCGTCCAGGTCTCGCAGGCGGCGAACCGGCAGAACGCCATCGAGCAGCGCGACCACATCGCGCTGGAACCCGTGCACCAGGCGATCAAGGCCAACCTGCGCGCCGAACTGCGCAAGCAGTACGTGATCAAGCGGGGCGAGCCGGTCGCCGCGCCTGAGACCGGCTGTTCACTGGACGAACTGGCCCTCGCCCTTGCCTGCCTGCACCCGGATGCCGAACAAGCCGCCCGGGCCGCCAGTTCCACGGAGAACCTTTGGGAGCAGGGTCCCAAGGGCAGCCACACTTTGCTGTTCAAACGCGAACCCTCTCCCCAGAAGGTGTGGCGTTCCGTGCTCACGTTGCGGGCAGCACGGAGCGCGGTCTACGAACTGGGCAGCGGGCAGAACAGCCGCGAGGCGGCGACCGCGGAGCACGGTGGCTTTCTCGTCACCCACATGCTCTTCCAGCATCTCGGGGCCACGAGCATCGAGGACCCCGACTTCGACTGGGAGAGCGAGGTCCTGGAGAGAATCCCGGCCCTCGTACCGGATCTGGTGCGTCGGCTGACGCACCAGATCGTCACTCGTTACGGGCCGCGTCCCCAGATCAAGGCATCCTTCCAGACCGCGGAGACATGCCGAGAGCTGGCGAAGCAGGTCCTCGGCGACCTGGTCGATGGTGTCGCCGTTCCCGTACCTCCCGTGAAGGAGCGCAAGCCGCGTCGTCCGAACACGGTGCCGCTCCTGGTCGACCGCCGTGTCATCAAGGAGGGAGCCCCCCTCCGGTACGAGGCTCTGAACGTGCCCGAGCGTGACGCCATGGAAGAGTGGCTTGTCGAAGACGAAAGGCGACGCCAGGCGACCTGGGTCAATCACCGGACCAAGCCGATCCTGTGGGCGTACGACGAGCAGCTGTACTCGCCGTCTGGGCTGGTGTCGAAGATGTGGGCGGATGCCGAATGGGACGATCGGCCGGTGGCCAACCAGGGGACAGCTCGCTGGTTCCTTGCGGACGGCCGCAGCCTATGGGATTTGGCACAGCGCATCCACAGCGAAGAGGACGAAGAGGGCGAGGACGAGGAATGACGGTACCGGCGGAACGTCAGTAGGGGCCTGGCCCCTCCGAGTGGCGTAGCCGGGCGAGGAGGTCGGCGATTTCGCGGGTCTCCTCGTGGTCCTCGCCGAGGACGACGCACATGTCCTCGTGGAGGGCGTCGAGGACGGCCTCGGCCTCGGTGCGGCGGCCCTCGGAGAAGAGGAGGACGCCGATGCTGCGGCGCAGGTCGAGAGCGGTCTCGGAGGCGTCTGTGTCCGTGTCGGACACGACCTCCAGAACTTTTTGGAACTCCCGCAGGGCGGCGGTGGCCTGGCCGAGGTTGGCCCGGCAGTGGGCGGCGTGTCGGCGGCACTCCAGCGCCTTGTCGCTGGATGGTCCCGCCGTACGGGTGTAGACGGCGGCCAGTGCGTCGAACTCTGGTAAGGCGCGCCGGAAGTCCTCGCCGGCCATGAGGACCGCAGCGCGCTGCCGCCGCAGGCCGAGCACCCGGGGATTGTGCGCGCCGAGGGCGGTGGCCGCTGTGGCGATCGCCGTCTTGAGGACGTCCGCGGCCTGGGCGAACCGCCCGCTCTCGGCGAGGTCCGCGGACCGGGCGTAGGCGTCCTGGATCGCGTCCCGCAGGGTGGTGTCGACGCGCGCCGGGACCGGGCCCGGAACCGTCGGCTCGGGTGAGGGCGCAGGCGTCGTGGTCCGCCGCAGCGGTGCGTTCGGCTGCCGGTAGATCACCGTCGGGTCGGGCACCTCGGAAGGGGAGCCGCCGTCGGTGAAGACCACGGGGTCAGCCGCTGAACCCGGCTGCGGCAGGTGCGGAGACAGGCGCTCGTACACCGCGTACGCGTCGGCCGGACGCTGCTCGGGCGCCTTGGCCAGCAGGTCGAGGGTCAGTGCCTCCAGGTCCTCCGGCACCTCGGGCCGCAGGGCGCGCAGCGGCGTCGGCGGCACGTCCATGTGTTGGTGCATGAGCTGGTAGTCGTTGTCGCCGCTGAAGACCGGCTCACCGGCGAGGAGTTCGTGCAGCACGCAGCCGAGCGCGTAGAGGTCGCTCAGCGGCGTGATCTGCGCGCCGTCGATCTGCTCGGGCGGCATGTAGCGGCTGGTACCGATCCGGTTGCCGGTGGCCGTGAGTCGGGTGATGTCCGTGCGCAGCAGCTTCGCGATGCCGAAATCCAGCACCTTGACCGTCCCGTCCCCGGCGATCAGGACGTTGTCCGGCTTCAGGTCGCGGTGCACGACTGGGATGGCGTGGGCGTATGACAGGACCGTGCAGATCTGAGCGGCGATCGACGCGGCCCAGCTCACCGGGAGCCGTGCCGCCGCGCCGTCCTCGGTGTCCGTGAGCACCCTGCGCAGGGAGATTCCGCGCACGTACTCCATCACCAGGTACAGCCGGTCGTACGACGCCTCGTCCAACACCGCGTCGAACACCTGCGGCACGCCATGGTGGCCGATCCGTGCGGTGACGCGCGCCTCGCGTTCGAAGCGGCGGGTGAACTCCTGCGCCTGCGCGGGTGACGCGACGGCGTCGGGCCGGATGAGCTTGACCGCGATCTCCCGGTCGAGAACGGCGTCGTAGCCGCGCCAGACCGTGCCCATGCCGCCGGACTCGATCTCCTCGATCAGCTCATAGCGGCCCTGCTCGCCGATTCTCCATGCCTGCGCCACGCGTCGCGCCCCCGCCATCCCGATGCCTCGTCAGCCGATTGCCGTACACGGTACCGACTGGTGCCGGGGCGCGTGGCGTGTCCTACAGCAGGTGGTCGGCCTTGCCGGCCTTGATGTCGGTGATGAGGGTGCGCAGGGCTTCGAGGGAGTCGGTGAGGTAGCGGTCCTCCTGGCCGTTGACGGCTATGTAGCCGTTGCCGTCGGCGTCGGTGCCGAGGCGGAAGCAGTTGCTCGCATCCTGACAGAAGGGGGCTTCCCAGTTGATGTCCGGCATAATCAACTCTCCTAAAGGCTTCGCGAAATGGTGTGCATGAGGTCAAGAGTCGCGCTGGGTGAAAGAGCGATTCTCTGCATCTCGTCGAGTTGCAGCCGGTACTTACACAAGTCAGCTGCGGAATGAAGGAACTCTCCCGCCATGGTGCGATCCAGTTGCACGGTGTCCAACGGGGGTACCTGGCCGAGGGCGTAAAGGGTCGCCTGACCCGAACCGGGGAACACGCCAGCCGAGAACGGGATGGCCTGGATCGTGACGTTGTCGCGGTCTGCCGCTGCCATGAGGTGGCCGAGCTGGTCCCGTAGCCCCCGGCATCCGCCGACTTCGATCCGTAGCGCGGCTTCATGGATGATCAGCTCGTAGGCCGACGCCCCCGGCCGGTCGATGGCCTGGTGTCTTTTCACACGGTGCGCCACTCTGGCTTCGAATTCTTCCGCAAGCAGTGGCGGGATGGCAGCCTGGAAAAGAGCGCGCGCGTACGCCTCGGTCTGGAACTGTCCCGGCATGTGCGTCATCGTGCTCACACGCAAGCCCTGGGCGTGCCACTCCAACTCGGCAATGTCCAAGAATGTCGCGGGCAGGATATCGCGGTACTCCTCCCACCAGCCGCTCGTACGGTCGCCGCACATGGCGACCAGCGCATCCACCAGAGCTTGGTCCGTGCACTCATACCGGAAGGCAATGCGCCGGACGCGCTCCGGGCTGACACCGTGGCGTCCCGCTTCCGTGCTGGTGATCACCGTCCGCTTCGTGTCCAGTAGCGCGGCGGCCTGTTCGGTGGACAGTCCTGCCCCTTCCCGCAGTTTGCGAAGTTCCGCGCCCAGCCGCTGTTGGCGTGCGGTTGGGTTGCTCCTGGGCGGCATGCGTTCCCTCTCGTCATGTGCGGCTCAGTCTGCCGCTGAGCGAAGTTCGTTCCAACGGGTCTTCAAGACTAGGTAGCACATGTAGCCCCCGATGCTCTACTGTCAGTATCGCGCACGCTACACACCGCAATGCCGGAAGCGCACCGCGCGAGCATGCCTGCCTGCCTTGGGGCGGGGTGCCCGCGACCAGGGCGGCAGGCCACCGGCGACCCCAAAACCCCTCATACAGCCATGGAGTCCGCCATGCCTGAAATCCCCCTCGTACCTGCCCACTGGCGCTTCCCCGCCCACCCCACCTCCGTACGGCGGGCCCGGCACGCCGTCGCCGAGTCGCTGCCGTACGGCCTTCGCCCCCACCTCGGCGACGACCTCGGCCTGCTGACCTCCGAGCTGGTCACCAACGCCGTCCGTCACGGCGCCTGCCGGGAGGACGAGGACTTCATCGAACTCGTCCTGTGGCCCGCCGACGGACACTACTGGCTTGCCGTCTCCGACCCGGGCACCGGCAAGCCCGAACTGGTCCGCCCGGAGACGGACTCCGAGAGCGGTCGGGGTCTGGTCCTCGTCGACAGCCTCGCCACCGCCTGGACCGTCCGGCCTCGCCCCACGCGCGGAACGTCCGTGATCGCGGGCCTCCCTTTCCGCCAGTTCGGTTGACGGGGCGGAGCCGTCCGCCGGGAGGGACCGGAAGGCCGGGCGTACGGGTCAGGCCGCCTCGTCGTCGATGTTCTCCTCCCGGCGGATCATCCGCCAGGCCGCCCGGCGCGCACTCTGGTTGAGAGACTGCTTGAAGCTGTCGTCGTGGCTGAAGTACTGGCGTCCCATGTTGGCGATGGTGTCGATGTGCTCGGCCATCTTGTCCTCGAAGACCTCGTCGAAGACGAGCCCGAAGTTCTCCTCGTCGTTGACGGCGGCAGCGCGGACCTTCGGGTCCGCCTTTGCCTCGTCGAACGGCGTGAGCACGTCCTGTTCCGTGAAATCGGTGCCGAACTTGTCGTTGAACTTCTCGATCAGCTCCGACAGCAGCGACTTCTCCTGCTCCTTGGCACCGCCCGCACCCTCGCCGAAGCCGCGCAGCTCCGCGGCTCCCTCGGCGGTCAGCGCGAGGTTGTGCTCGCCGGTCTTCTGGATGCGCAGGTGACTGAGGTCGATGTCCCCTATGTCCACGCCGCCGTCTCCGCGTCGCGGCAAGCGGTTGAGCAGGTGGCGGCCGTAGAGGTAGAGGCATTCGAGGTCGGCGTCGCGGTAGGGCACGATCTGCGAGAGGAAGCCGTACTTCCGGACGTAGTCGTTGAGGCCCGCGCGGAACTGCTCGGCTGCTTCCTGGGCGTCCTCGTCCGGGTCGCCCGCCTCGTCCTTGCGGTCCAGCAGCTCGGTGAACCGCTCGACGGCGGGGCTCAGATTCCGGTACAGCTCCGCGTGCAGCTTCTCCCAGCGGGCCACGGAGCCCGCCGCCTTCTCCTCGGCCGCCAGATAGGCATCCGCGAACTCCCGCATCTCCTCCTCGACGAGGATGTCGGGCTGCATGACCTTGCTTTGCGCGGTGTAGAGGAGGTTGGGGTCGGAGGGGAGGGTGGTCGCCTCCTCGAAGTACGGGCGGAAGGACTCCTTGATGTCCTCGGCGTCGTTGACGAAGTCCAGTACGGCCAGGTCCGCCTGCGACTTGCGGTCGGCGGTGCGGTTCAGGCGGGAGAGGGTCTGGACGGCGCTGATGCCCGCGAGCTTCTTGTTCACGTACATCGTGGTGAGGAGCGGCTGGTCGAAGCCGGTCTGGTACTTCTCGGCGACGACCAGGATGCGGTACTCGCGCTGCGTCGCTTTCCCGCCGGTACGCACGGTTTTGTCGTCCTTGCGTGTGTACGCGAACGCCTTCGGTAGCGCGGACTCGGCCAGGCCGCCGTTCTCCTTCGGCTCGGTCGTCTCCTCGCCGTCGTACGTCAGGCTCCCGGAGAACGCGACCAGGACGCCGGGGTCGGCGTACGCGCGGTCGTCGATGTACTTCCTGACTGCACGGGCCATCTGCACGGCGCTGTGCCGGGAGGCCGTCACCACCATGGCCTTGGCCCGCCCGCCGAGTCGGCCGGCGGTGTGCGTGCGGAAGTGCTCGACGATCACCTGTGCCTGCTGCGTCACGGTGGAGTCGTGCGTGAGCGCGTACCGGGCGAGCAGTGGATTCGCCTTGGACGGATCCACCTCGCGCTCGTCCGGGTTCTTGTTCACCAGCTTCCAGTACGTGTTGTACGTGACGTAGGTGCGCAGAGGGTCGAGGATGAAGCCTTCCTCGATGGCCTGGCGCATCGAGTACGTGTGGAAGGGGACGTACGTCGGCTTGCCGTGGACGCTCTCCAGGGTGCCGAAGAGTTCGAGCGTCTTGGCCTTGGGCGTGGCCGTGAACGCGAAGTAGGAGAGGTTCTCTGCCATGCTGCGTTGGATGGCCTTCCGGCGGAGCTTGGCATCGGTGGAGGTGGCCGCCGCTGCTGCCTGTTCGGTGGCCCCGACCTCGTCGGAGTCCGAGTCCAGGCCCATCTCACGCAGCGCCGCGCGGACGTCCGTTGCCGCGCCGCCGGACTGCGAGGAGTGCGCCTCGTCCACGATGATCGCGAAGTTGTGGCCCTGGATCTCGGTGGGGTTGCGGCGCAGGTAGTCGATGAGGGCCGGGAAGGTGTGCAGCGTGACCGTGATGATCTTCCCGGTCTCGCGGGACAGCGCCTTGGCGAGCTGGTCGGACTTCGCGCCGTGCTTCTCGTCGATCTTCACGACCAGACCGGCGGTCTTCTCGAAACTGCCGACGGTCTCGCGGAGCTGGGCGTCGAGATTGCGGCGGTCGGTGATGATCACGACCTTGTCGAAGACGGGGGCGCCCGGCTTGAGCCCGGCGGCCAAGGCGGCGGGGTCGATCTCGGCGGGGTCGGTGGGAGTGTGCAGCGACGACAGGCGGTGGGCCAGCCATCCGATGGTGTTCGACTTGCCCGAGCCGGCGGAGGCCATGCCCAGGTAGTTGTGACCCGCGCCGTGGCGGGCCGCGTGGCCGGCGAGCTTCTTGACGATGTCCCACTGGTGGTAGCGCGGGAAGATCAGCTTCTTGCGCGTCCGCCCGTCCGCGCCCTTCTCCTTGCTGAGGTGCACGAACCGCTCGATCAGGTCGAGCCAGGTGTCCCGCTCCCAGATCTGCTCCCACAGGTACGAGGTCGCGTACGTCCCGGGGACGGTGGGCGCCGGATTCCCCGCGCCGCCGGGCTTCCCCGGGCCCTCCGACCCGGTGTTGAACGGCAGGAACCGCGTCGGCTTGCCCCGCAACTCCGGCGCGACGAACACCAGGTCCGTGTCGATGGCGAAGTTCGCGATCACACGCCGCGTGAAGATCAGCTCGGTGGGGTCGCGGTCCGTGCGGTACTGGTCCTTGGCGGCCTCCACCCCCTGCCGCGTGAGGGCGTTCTTCAACTCGGCGGTCGCCAGCGGGATCCCGTTGAGGAAGAGGGTGAGGTCGAGGCGTTTGCCCTTGTCCGCCTGCTTGGCGGCGTACTCCAGCTCCTTGACGAAGGTCAGCCGGTTCCCCCAGTAGTCGTCCAGCACCGCGTCCGACGCGACGAGCGACGGTTTGAAGTGCGCGAGCCTCATCAGCACGCCGTGGTCCTTCACGCCTTTGCGGAGCACATCCATCACACCGTCGTCCGTGATCGCCTGGTCCACGCGCTTGGCGAACCCGGCCTGGGCGGTGTTGGGATCTCCGCCGTAGACGGCGATCAGTTCGGCCCATTCGTCGGCTTGGGTCTTGCCGATGAACTCGAAGAGCTGGGCGGTGTCCAGGCCGAGGTGAGGGCGGTAGTCCTGTCGGTTTCCTTCACTCCAACCACGCTCCAGCATGGCGGCGACTATGGCGTTCCCGAATGCGGCTTCGTCGTGGACGGGCATGAGCGGCTATTCTCCCCGCTTTCCAGTGACCAGATAGGTGATGTCGCGGCAGAACTTGTTGAACGAGGATGAGTTGGCGCGGGCCAGGTCGAGATCGATGACGTCAGTCAGTGCTGCCTGGTCCACCCGCGGGCGGTACCGCACCCCGTCGCGCCGGTGGTGGGTCAGCCGGCCCTTGCAGTCGCGTAACGTCTCGCTGTTGGCCGGAACCTCCAAGTGCTCGGCCAGACCCGCCCGGCCGCTGAGCGAGGGCGCTGAGGCGAGGAACCACGCCTCGAACTCCCGGTTCGCCAGCACGACGGCCGTCCGGCGATCCGGGCGGGCGGCCTCGGCCCGGGCCAGCAGCGAAGGCCCGACGCTGGCCGGGCAGTCGTCGGCGGCGTCGATCATGACCAGGATGCCACCCAGGTTGTCGGCGGGTACGCGTCGAGCCTGGGCCTCCACGGCGGCTTCCAGCCCGCCCGGCCGGGCGAGCTGGCCGCGGTCACGCCGGAGGGGTCGCTTGATGTCCGCGTCCCAGATCTGCGCCTCGCCCATCAGCCTCCGCAGGAGGACGGGCAGTGCGCTCATCTCGCCCTCACCCTCCACGACGGAGGCGATCGTGACCCTCGGGGGGTTCACTCCTCACCCTCCGGCTGCTCGTCCGGCTGGGCTGGGGGTTCGACAACCGGGCGCAGTTGGTCGGATCGCAGCAGTTCGGCCGTGGTCGCCAGGCCGTCGGCCACGATCGACCGACTCACCGGGTCCACTTCGCCGATCACCGTGACCCCGCGCTCGGCGGCGACCACGCGGATGGCCGACAGGTCGGCCTCCTTGCGGTCGAACAGCTCCGCGCTCTGCGTGGTGGCAAGGACCTGTACGTGCTCGCTCGCTTCCGCGAGCGCGTCGTAGAGGGCCCCGGCCGCGAGCGGGTGCGGCGCCAGCTCGGGCTCCTCGACGGCGATGAGCGGAATCCAGCCTTCACGGGCATCGGGCTGGAAAAGCGCGGTCAGCAGGCCGATGGCCCGGATGGTCCCTTCCGACATGGACTCGGCCCGGAAAACGTGGGGTTCCGTCTCGCCGTCGGTGGCGAAGTTGATCCGCGCCGCGATGTAATCGGCGGAGGGGTCCGTGGGACCGACCTCCACGATACCGGGCACGATCACCCCCAGGTACTGCGAGATGCGCTCGCGCTCCTGTTCGCCGAGAGCGGCCAGGGCCGGGCCGAGGTCGCCGCCGTCCTCGCCCAGGGCTCCGGCGGTCGGCGTGTTCGGGCTGGCCTTGCGGAGATTGGCCGGATCAGGGCTGTAGAAGAACATTTCCGTGAGGGCCGCGAAAAGGTCACCGAACGGCTCGCCCTCACTCAGGTGTGAAAGTTGCAGTCGCTTCTGGCGACGCCCCTTCCCGCTGCGGTCGCGCATCAGGAAGCGCTCGGCATTCGCCCGACCCTTGACGCCCAGGCGGCGCATCTCGCACAACTCCCGCTGGATACGGACACCATGCCCCGTATCTCGCCCCGTCTCGGGGATGGTCTGCGGCGCGAGGGTGATCTCGTACCGCCCCACCCACGGCTTCGCGTTGGGGGTGATCTCCGGCAGGTGAAATTCCAGCCCGATCGTGCAGGAGGTCGCCGGCTCCGGGACCCGGCGCAGAACCTCCTCCCACCCGCCACGCGTCGCCACGGCCTCGGTCGGGCCGTTCACCAGCGCGTCGCGGACGAAGCGCAGGGCATCGAGGAAGTTCGACTTGCCTGCGGCGTTCAGCCCGAGCAGCACGGTGAACCGGCCGAGAGTCACGTTGCAATGAGCGATGGATTTGTAGTTGTCGACTCGGACACGGGTGATGAACGGCATCGGGCGGTGGGGCGCGGCGGGACTCATGGCGCGATCATTCCTCGATCCCTCGCCCGCTGGCGGTGGACACGTCGATCTGGCCGGTGACGGCGGCGGTGATCAGGGCTTGGCGCCGTTCGGCGAGGAGGCTCAACTGTCGGTTCAAGGCCGACAGCAACGTGTCCGTGTGTTGCTGGTGCGCTCCCACACATCGGGCGAGATTCTGCCGTTTCGCTAGGCCGTCAGGGAGCCAGACGGTGAAGTGTGCGAGATCGGACATGTTCAAGGCAGGCTGAGCTGCAGAACCACTTGTAGCAACCTCAGCCTGCTGCCGGAAGCCTCTGCTTCGAACCCAAGAAGCAATCAACTCTGGTTCCAGCTCCGGGACGAGTTGAACTCGAGCGACAGCGCGACTTACGTTGAACCCATCGACGCCGTTAGGAGCTACATCACACCTCCCGATGGTGGCACCTACCACGGTGATGAGTAGGTCGCCAGGCGAGATGCGAGTGCGCCGATACTCATGGGCTTGTTCCTCCTCGATCCTTGGCAACCTGTCGAGGTCTTGGTCAAGTCGCCCGAGGTCGCTGACGCGGATGAGCGGAATGCCATTGCTTGAGAATTTTGGCACCAGCACCCCGTAGCAAGGGTTTGATCTCATTAGGTGCCTGAATCGGTACTCGCGGTGCCTATTGGAACCGGAGAAGAGCTCGGTGAGAACTACATCTGAGCGCTCAAGAACCAACTCGGACTGTCTGCGTCGCAGGGCTACTAGGCGGTCGATGCGGGAGGTCCCGGCGTCCAGGAAGTCGGCGATGCGGCGCTGCTCCTCCAATGGTGGCAGCGGGACAGGCAAGCGATTGATGTCCCACTGGAAAAGATGCGGAACCCCCATGCCGCCCTTGAGCATATTGATGGTTTCCTGTGTCGTCCGGCTCGCTAGGACATACCGAAGGTAGGACGGCTCAATCCCGGTCGATCGGATGACGGCAATCGAGCCGTTCACGGTCGCCGGACGAGGGAGATCCCGGATTATATTGACGATTCCAAGAGTGTTGCCGTCTTTAGCGAGCAGTACGTCCCCTGGCCTCAACTTCAGTTCCGGGGACTCTTCGTAGCGGAATTCAGAAATGTAATTTACGTTGAAGAAGTCAATCTCGCGCCCCTTGATATTGGGAGTTGACAGAAACGCGTATCCTTCTGGCTGATACTCGGCTGCAGTGAGAGCCTTCCAGCCAATTCGCGCGTTGACCGTAGCAACCCGGTCCACCCGAGTCCTGCTCCATCCAGCAGGTAGCGACTGGAGGTCGACAGTCACTCTGTCACCTCCCCAAGCAGCGCCTGAATCTCGGCCTCAAGCGCCTTCAGCTCCCCGTCGATCTCTGCCAACGGCCGCGGCGGCTTGTACACGTAGAAATGCCGCGTGAATGGAATCTCGTACCCGATCTTCGTCTTGCTGTGGTCGATCCACGCATCCGGGACATGCGGCAGGACCTCGCGGCGCAGGTATTCCTCCACGTCCTCCGCAAGCGGGACGTTCTCGTAGTCGCGCAGCTCCGGGTCCGGTTCCGGCTCGCCCTTGACGAGCTGGACCTCGCCCTCCGGGTCGCGGACGCCGACTGCTTCCCGCAGCGCCTTACCGAACGGCGCACCCGTCGGCCACAACAGGCCAGCCGCGACGACCGCGTCCTTCAGGTCGATCCACGCGTCGGACTTCGTCGTCCAGGACTTCCCGACCAGCGGGCGCAGCGCCGCCACGAACTCCTCGACGTCCGTGGCCCGTGTGATCGGCTTCGACGCGGTGATCGCCGCCAGCGTCTCCTCCGTCACCTCGAACCGCAGCTTCAACGGCCGCTCGACGGTGATCCGGCGATACCCGAAGTCCTCGTTGCGGAAGACCTTGATCTTCCCGGCCCGGTCGGCCAGGTCGTGGCCGCCGCCCTTCTCCGCCGCGTTGAGGACCGCCAGCGCCTCCGTGTACAGCCGCGTGATCTCGGAGATGTGCTGCTCGCCCAGTTCCTTGCGCTTGTCGCCGAGGGACTTCCGCATCTTGCGCCAGTAGTCACGCGCGTCCAGCAGGACGACTTTGCCGCGCCTGTCTCTGGCCTTGCGGTTGCTGAGCACCCAGAAGTACGTGGAGATGCCGGTGTTGTAGAAGAGCTGGTCGGGCAGGGCGACGATGCCCTCCAGCCAGTCGTTCTCCAGGATCCACTGCCGGATCTTGGACTCGCCCGACTCAGCTGCCCCCGTGAATAGCGGGGAGCCGTTGAAGACGATCGCGATCCGGCTGCCGCCTGACCCCGACGCGTCCACCGGCTTCATCTTCGAGATCATGTGCTGGAGGAAGAGCAGCGAGCCGTCGTTGATGCGCGGCAGGCCGGCCCCGAATCGCCCGCTCTCACCGAGGCGTTCGTGCTCCTCCTCGACCGCGTCCTTGACCTTCTTCCACTCCACGCCGAACGGCGGGTTGGCCAGCAGGTAGTCGAAGGTGGCGCCGGTGTGGCCGTCGTCGCTGAACGAGTTGCCGTACTTGATGTTCTCTGGGTCCTGACCCTTGATCATCATGTCCGACCGGCAGATGGCCCAGGACTCGGGGTTGAGTTCCTGGCCGAAGACCTTGACCGTGGCATCCCGGTTGTAAGCGGTGATGTGCTCCTCGGCCGCGCTGAGCATGCCGCCGGTACCGCAGGCCGGGTCCATGACCGTGCGGACGGTGCCCGGCAGGGCCAGCGCGTCGCTGTCCGGTGCGACGAGCAGGTTGACCATCAGCCGGATGACTTCCCGCGGCGTGAAGTGCTCACCGGCCGTCTCGTTGGACTGCTCGGCGAAGCGCCGGATCAGCTCCTCGAAGACATAGCCCATCTGGTGGTTGGAGACGATCTCGACCGGCTTGCCGTCCTCGTCGAGTACGACATTGCCGTCGGCGTCCCTCTTCACCGGCCGCAGGTCGAGGTCGGCGAACCGTCCGACCACCTGGTACAGCAGGTCCGCCGCCTCCAGCCGCTTGATCTGCTGGGCGAACTCGTATCGCTCCAGGACTTCCCGGGCGTTGGGGGAGAAGGCGCCGTAGTACTCGTTGAGGTACTTCGCCGCGTGTGAGGCGTCGCCCGCGATGGCCTTCAGCGTGTAGGTGCTGGTGTTGTAGAAGCTGTGGCCGGACGCCTTGCGCAGGAAGCGGTCAGGGTTGATGTCCTGATTCTCGTAGCGGTCGGCGACCTCCAGGACCTTGTCCTTGGTCGGAGCGAGGACACACTCCAGGCGCCGCAGCACGGTGAACGGCAGGATCACCTTGCCGTAGTCGGACTGCTTGTAGTCGCCGCGCAGGAGGTCCGCGACCGACCACGCATGGTTCGCCAGTTGCGTGTGCTTACTGCTGTTCAACGGAGTCCTTCCGGTGTTCGCCGTCCCTGTGGGACAGAGACGTCAAGTCTGGTCGTTCGCGGTGCCGGGCCGCACGTTTCACGCCGATCCGTGACCGTCCGGCAACAGCGCGCCGCCGGTGAGTCCGGTGCTGAGGAGACGTGTGACGTCCTCGGCGGCCTGGTCGGCACGGCGGGCGGCGGTGCGCAGTTCGTGCAGGCGGCGGAAGGCGGCGCCGTAGCGCTGCTGTTCGGCGAGCGGGAGCAGGGGAACGCGCAGGCGTCGCGGGTCCACCCGGACGAGGGATGAGCCGGTGGCGGCGGCGTTGACGTTCTGCTCCGCCGCGAGGAACCCGGCCAAGAACCATGGGTCGAGCCGACGCCGATCCGGGCGGAACAGCAGCAGGTGGGTTCCGAGGAAGCAGCCTGCCTCGCCAGGCTCGACGACCCGGGCCACGGCCGTGCGTCCCACGCGGAGGATCTCCGTGAGCAGCACGTCACTTCCCTGGATCAAGGGGACGGCGACGCCGGTGGGAAGGTCCGCATCCGTTCCGGAGGCGGACCGGTTCTCGAAGACGTCGGCAGCCGTGAGCGCTGGCCATGCGACGGGTTCTGCTTCGGGCCGAGGCTGCGATTGGCCGCTACGGGTCCGGCGGCCCGGGGGCGCCGTGTGGAGCAGACTGAGAGCGCCGCCACGCAGAAGGTCCGCGACCGTTGCGGTGCGCCAGTCGCGGGGCCGGTCGTCGGCCGGCGGCCAGTCGCCGCCAGTACTGAGGCCGACCAGGTCTGTTGCCGCTTGACGTAGTTGGTCGTACCGCTCCGATGCCCGCCGGGCCAGCAGGGCGGGGCGGAGTGCTTGCCGGGAAGCCGTCCGGATGTGGCGGGCCGGGGTCAGGTCCACGGCCTCGTCCAGGAGGTCGGTGACCGGCATGGCGGCGGCGATGCCTGGGGCTCCCGTGAAGTCGCCCTGATCGGCGAGGTATGCCCGCCATGCCGAGAGCACGGTGTCGTTGACGGCGGACCAGTCAAGATCTCGGTTCTCGGCGGCGGCATCGACCAGCAGGACGGTCCCCGGGGCTTCAGTTTGTGGCTCGGGGCGCTCGAGCACCCATAGGTGCAGGCCGATGTGGAGCGGGGTGGCCGCGCCCTGGGGAAGCGCGACGACCGCGCGGAGGGCTCCGTCCCGTACGAGCTGAGCCCGGATGCGCCGGCCGGCGGTGCGCTCCGCGACGGCGGGCGGCATGAGCAGTACGGCCCGGCCGCCGGGGGTGAGGTGGGCCAGGCAGTGCTGGACCCAGGCGAGCTCGGGCTCGCCCTTGGGCGGCACGCCGTAGGCCCAGCGCTGGTCGTACGCCAGCTCGTCGTGCCCCCAGTCACGGACCCCGTAGGGGGGATTGCACAGGACGGCGTCCGCGGTGAGGAACTTGAAGGCATCGGAGCGCAGGCTGTCCCCCGTACGTACGGAGATCGCCGCCTCGGCGGCGTTCAGCCGGAGCCGCACGGCGGCCTGTGCGGCCTGGGCGACCAGCACGTCTTGGCCGTACAGTGCGGTCGCGCCGGCGGATGCCGCAGCGGCGAGCAGCGATCCGGTACCGCACGCGGGGTCGAGAACGCTCGCGGGGAAAGCACCCGCGCTGTCGGTCAGGAGCCGGGCCATGAGGTCGGCCAAGGGGCGCGGCGTGCGGTAGGTGCCGGTGCCCCCCGCGTCCTCCAGCAGACGTTCGGCCAGGACGTCCGACGCAGCCTCGGCGCCATCCGCGATGACGGACTGCAACAAGGCCCTCACCGGCCCGGTCGCCTCGGGAGCGTATGCGGCGTCCTCGGCTCCCGGGATGTCCTGGGCTCCGTCGTCCACAGCTGACCGGACCCATCGCAGTAGTGCGTCGTCACGCAGTTCGGAACGGGCTTCGCGCTCTCTCCGGTCCAGTTGGGCAGTCGCGAGCACCACAGGGAGCAGGTGCAGGGCCAGTTCGCTGTCGCCGGGGTGGGTGCGCAGCGCGGTGCGCAGCCGGTCCGCCGGGGTGTCCTCGGGGAGTTGGCCACGGGCGGAGAGCCAGGCGCGTACGGCGTCGAGGTCGTAGGTCGGGCTGGTGTCCGTGCCACCCGCAGGGGCCGGGAAGTCCGGATGCCGACGACGCCAGTTGCTCACTGTGGCGCGGGTGACTCCGGCCAGCCGCGAGATGTCGGCGGCGGTCACGTGGGCACTGGCCTGCTGGTTCATGGGCTCCTGCCGGGTGACGTGGGGCGGGCGTGCTGGACAGCTTCACTCTATACCGACACTCAACCGCCGTGAAGTATTTGACAGTGCTTTCGGTTGTCGCTCTACTGGTCATGCTTTCACTCGGCTTCCCGGCTTCCCCGGGTCTCCCGGGCTTCCCCCTGCCCACCACACGTCGATTTGAATGGAGCGGCACCATGGCCACCAGCACTTCCGGGACGTCCAAGCGCACCCTGTATCGGCTCACGGGTGTCGCTCCCACGGTCGACGCGATGTTCGGCGTCCTCGACCCCACCCGACTTGACGCCGTCGGTGCGGAACTGGACTTCCCGGGGGAGTGGTTGGGCGTTCCGGCGCTGCTGGTCACCGGCAGCTTCGCGCAGCCGGTGGCGAGCTGGTGCGGCGAGATCAACCGCACGACCGGGTGCGAGGTGTCGCGGCCGGTGAACCGGTCGGCCGGGCTGCTGATGCTCGCGGTTGACGGCGAGGTGTACGCCATCGGCTACGACCAGGGCTTCCGCCTGGTGCCCGACCGGGTCAAGGACCGGCGGTTCGGACTGAGTTTCGTGATCCGCAGGGTGGACCCCGCCCAGATCCGGGACCTGGTCTCCCATACGCCGGGCGGCGGCCGGACCGACATCACCCTTGTGCCCGGCGGCGCTCCGGTCTGGAGCCTGGGTGTCCAGGAGCACGCGCAGATCGTGCGGCGGCTGGGCGGCCGACTGGACGGGATCGAGCTCACGATCGCTCAGGACAACCGTACGAAGATCTCCAGCGTCGAGGGTGGTACCGGGCTGCGGATGCGCCTCGGTATCGACGCCGCGGACCTGGTCGCGGACATCCGGGCCATCGCCCGTGTCCTTCGGGACGAGGCCCCGGCTCCGGAACTGGAGTTCGTCGAGCACATCGTCCCGGTCAAGGGCGCCGACCTCGCCACTCGGCTGGAGGAGCGGCTCGACGGCATGCTGGGCGAGGTGCCGGACGGACGTATCGCAGTCGCCGTCCCGTCCGATCGCTGGGACGACTACGGCACCGCCCAGGCGTTCGCCACCAAGGTGCACAGCCCGGAGGCGCGCCTCACCGACGACTTCAGCTTGGATTACGTCCTGAACCGGGCCCGCGTGCAGAGGGCGGGAACGCGCTTTGCCGCGCTCCGGGACGGCACCGTCACCCTCTACGCGCACACCCGGGCGGAGAAGGGTGACGTCATCTGGACGTCGAGCGTGCTGCGGTGGATCGAGGCGGAGGTGGTGCTCGGTGCTCGCCGGTTCTTCCTGTTGGACGGGCAGTGGTATGAGATCGGTGAGGCGTACCTGGAGGCGATCCGTTCGCAGGTGGAGCGGCTCATCACCGACACGCCCTCGGTCGACCTTCCGGCCTGGGTGCTCGGGGACAAGGAGCGGGACTACAACGAGTCGGTGCCCGACCTGCGGCCCGGGTACGTCTGCTTCGACCGTGACAACGTCCGGACCGCGCTGCACCGGGGCAACGGCGTGGAGATCTGTGACCTGCTGAGCCCGGACGACGTCCTGGTCATGGTGAAGCGGGCCAAGGGCTCCGACGCGCTGAGCCATCTGTTCGGCCAGGCCGTCGTCGCCGTACAGACCCTGTTGCACTCGCCGGAGGCCGGGGACGGATTTGCCCGGAAGGTGGCTGCGGCCCGGCCTGGCCGGCCTCTGACGGAAGGTTTCCGGCCGTCGAGGGTCGTCTTCGCGATCCTGCTGAAGGACGGCGCTGACCTCACCGCCGACACGCTGTTCCCGTTCTCGCAGGTCACCCTCGTGCAGACGGCCAAGATCCTTGAGGCCTGGGGCGTCGAAGTCGAGGTCATCGGGATCCAGGCCACGGCGGTGCCTCCGAGCGGGGCGGGAATCCGCCACCTGGCCGCGTAGCGGGTGCCTCAAACACATCTAAGGAGGATGAATCAGAGGCAGGCGACACCGAGTGATGAAACGGCTGTGACGACCATCGGCTGACGCGAACCCCGGAGTGATCCGGGGCTTTCGTCGTGTTGAGGCGGCGATCCCTGAACTTTTCAGATGGGGCCGGAAAAGCCCGTTGCTGGGCTTAGGCTGGCCTGCGGATCATGTCTTGTGTGTCGGACTGGAGTGATCTCATAGGCCAAGCGTTCAGCGCCTTACTGGGGACTGTCCTCGGTGGTGCGATCACGGTATTCGTCGCGCGCTGGCAGACTGTCAAAACGATCAACGCGCAAACCCGACTAGCAGCTGATCAACATGTGGCCAGTGTTCAACTGGCGCGCGTTGAGAGGGAGCGGGAGAACTCGGCAGTCGCCGCCAAGCAGCTTCTTGAACGCTTGGCCGACCTCTATGCCTGGTTGCCCTCACTGCCAGATGTCTCCCTTGAGAACCCCAGTCTGAGTGAACATGCGCGGGTGCGTTGTGCCGAGGCGATGGAGTCCGTCCGCCGTGGGATGTTCACCGAACTCTTTTCGATCACGGACGCCGAGATGCGTGAGCGGTACCGAGCGTTGGTACGCCTCGTCTACGACACGGGGTGGCGTGGGGCAGGAGGCCAACGCCCTGATCGGCTTGTCCGAGATGTCCGCAATTACCTGCGCTACGTGCAGATGTCTCTGGGGTCCGTCATCGACGGCAAGCCGCTGCCTGTCCACGAGGAGCCCCCAGCCCTCGACCGAGACTCACCTGGTGTCTGGTCGCCATCCAGCTCTTCGGCGATCTGGAACGACCCTGCCGACAACAGTTGAAGACGGACTCAGCATTAGACCCCGCATCCAGCGTCTTGGCTGGTGGCGGGGTCTTCTGGCACTTCGAGTGAAGTGCCCCCGGCAGGATTCGAACCTGCGCACACGGCTCCGGAGGCCGTTGCTCTATCCCCTGAGCTACGGGGGCGGCGTCGCTGTTGTTTGCGGCGACGGGTAGAACCCTACCAGCTTGCTCAGGGTGGTCATGAACGCTTTTCGAGGGTGGGCGGAGGGGGCGGTCGGCAGGGGTCTGGACCGCGAGCGGAGGGGGGTATACCGCATTCTGGGGCCTGGCGGTGGCGTCTTGAGGAAAGGTCCCCCGCACGTGGCGGAAGTGGGCAAAACCCGGACGCAGCGCTGGGTGCGCGCCTACCCTTCGAGATGTGCCTGGCTTGTCCGGCCGGGTCCTTGTCGTCGACGACAACAAGGTCATCCGGCAGCTGATCAGGGTCAACCTCGAGCTTGAGGGCTTCGAGGTCGTGACCGCGGCCGATGGTGCCGAGTGCCTGGAGATCGTTCACCAGGTGAGGCCCGATGTGATCACTCTCGATGTCGTGATGCCCAGACTGGATGGGCTTCATACGGCATCCCGGTTACGTGCCGATGCGCGTACGTGTCATGTGCCCGTCGCGATCATCAGCGCGTGTACGCAGTACGAAGTGGATAGCGGCAGGGCCGCGGGGGTGGATGCGTTCCTTGCGAAACCCTTTGAGCCCGCCGCGCTGGTGAAGCTCGTGCGACGGCTGATGGCCCGGGGCGCCGCTGCGGCGGCGCCCGGGGATGCGGAGCCCGTTGTGGGGCCCACGGGCTGAGTCCGTGGGCCTGGGTGCGGGGCCGGGGCGGGCTGTCCTCTGTCCCGGTTCCCGCGCCCGGTCCCCGCGTCCGGTTGTCGGGCTGGGCTGGGTGTTCGCCGTCCGAGGGGCGAAACCCATTCGCGGGGTCGCCCCCCTCCTCCCATACGCTTGTGCCGTGACACCCGCCCAGCTCTCCCGCACCGTGCTACAGACCGTGCGTCGCGCCGTCGAGGCCGACGAGCTGCGGGTGGCTGTGCTGCCGGAGCGGGTGAAGGTGCAGACTCCGCCGCGGGCGGGGTGTGGGGATTACGCGACTAATGTGGCGCTCCAGCTTGCAAAGCTCGTAAAGGGGGATGGCGGGCCCTCGGCCGCCCTGCGGGTGGCCGAGGTGTTGCGGCGGCGGCTGGTGCGTACGCCCGGGATTGCCCGGGTGGAGATCGCCGGGCCCGGGTTTTTGAACATCACCGTCGATCCCGGCGGGCATGCCGCGCTCGTGCGCGGTGTGCTGGAGCGCGGGGAGGCCTACGGGCACTCGGACGCCCTCGCCGGTACGCGGGTGACGCTTGCGCCTGCGCGGGAGGTACGTGGGGCGCTGGTCGGGGTCGTCGTGGGGCGGCTCGTGGACGTTTGTGGGGGAGAGGGCGAGGTCGCTGACGGGGGTGAGGTGCTCGGCGTGCGGCCGGTCGAGGTCGACGCTGAGGAGCTGCTCGGGCGGCTCGGGAGCGACGGCGCCCGTTGGGCGCTGCTACGGCCTGCCGCGCACGATCTGCCCGACCTCGATCCCGGTCGGCTCCTCGCCCAGCGGGAGAGCAACGCCTTGTTCCGGGTGCGGTACGCCCATGCCCGGGTTCGGGGCCTCCTCAGGAACGGGCATCAGCTCGGGGTTCACAGCAGCCCCGACGCTGCGTACGGCCATCCCGCCGAGGTCGCGTTGATCTCCCTCCTCGGCGACTACCCCCGCCTCCTCGAATCCGCCGCCCGCCACCGCGCCCCCGACCGCCTCGCCCGGCACCTGGAAGCCACCGCCGACGCGTTCTTCCGCTTCCACGACGCGTGCCCGCCCCTCCCGCGCGGCGAGCAGAAACCCTCGGCCGCCCACCGCTCCCGGCTGGCCCTTGCCGAGGCCGCCGGGGCGGTGCTGGCCGGCGGCCTGCATCTGCTCGGCATCAGCGCACCGGAACATCTGTGAGACACCTGAGAGAGACGCCATGAGCCGTTCCGCACACCCCGCCGGGCCCCGCTACGCCGATGTGCTGCCCGAGGGGCACTACGCCGCACCGCCCACCGATCTCAACGCCCTGGACCCGCGCGTATGGGCCCGTACGGTCGACCGTGACGCCGACGGGGTGGTCACCGTCGGCGGGGTGGACGTGAAGACGCTGGCCGAGGAGTTCGGGACGCCCGGGTACTTCCTCGACGAGACCGACTTCCGGGCCCGCTGCCGGGCCTGGCGGGAGGCGTTCGGGGAGGACGCCGATGTGTTCTACGCCGGGAAGGCCTTCCTGTGCCGCGCCGTGGTGCGCTGGCTCAACGAGGAGGGGCTGAACCTCGACGTGTGCTCCGCCGGGGAGCTGGCGACCGCGCTGGGCGCCGGGATGCCGGCCGAGCGGATCGCCCTGCACGGGAACAACAAGAGCGAGGCGGAGATCCGCCGGGCCGTCGAGGCCGGGGTGGGGCGGATTGTGCTCGACTCGTTCCAGGAGATCGTGCGCGTCGCGCACATCGCGGAGCGGCTCGGCAAGCGGCAGCGGGTGCAGATCCGGGTGACGGTCGGGGTTGAGGCGCACACCCATGAGTTCATCGCTACCGCCCACGAGGATCAGAAGTTCGGCATTCCGCTGGCCGGCGGGCTGGCCGCGGAGGCCGTGCGGCGGGCGCTGAAGCTCGACGGGCTCGAGCTCATCGGCGTCCACTCGCACATCGGGTCGCAGATCTTCGACACCTCGGGCTTCGAGGTGGCCGCCCACCGCGTGGTGGGGCTGCTCAAGGAGGTCCGGGACGAGCACGGCGTCGAGCTGCCCGAGATCGACCTCGGTGGCGGCCTCGGCATCGCGTACACCTCCGAGGACGACCCCCGCGAGCCGTACGAGATCGCCAAGGCGCTCCGCGACATCGTCCACCGCGAGTGCGAGTCCGCCGGTCTCGCGGTGCCGCGGCTGTCGGTGGAGCCGGGGCGGGCCATCGCCGGGCCGACCGCGTTCACGCTGTACGAGGTGGGGACGGTCAAGGAGCTGCCGGCGCTGCGGACCTACGTCAGCGTCGACGGCGGGATGTCCGACAACATCCGTACCGCGCTGTACGACGCCGAGTACTCGGTGGCGCTGGTCTCCCGTACGTCCACCGCCGAGCCGATGCTCTCGCGCGTGGTCGGCAAGCACTGCGAGTCCGGCGACATCGTCGTACGGGACGCCTTCCTGCCCGCCGACCTGGCGCCCGGGGACCTGATCGCCGTCCCCGCCACCGGCGCGTACTGCCGCTCCATGGCGAGCAACTACAACCACGCGCTCCGCCCGCCCGTCGTCGCCGTGAAGGACGGGCAGGCGCGCGAGATCGTCCGGCGCGAGACGGAGGAAGATCTCCTGCGGCTCGATGTCGGTTAGCCGAGCAAGCCGAGTAGTAGCTGGCTCGGCTGGCGAGAAACAAATCTCGGATACTGGACCAGGGGTAGAAAGTCCCGTCCAGTGAGTGAGACTGGTGCACCACCTAGATGGATGAGAAGCGAGGTCGGATGATGCGTACGCGTCCGCTGAAAGTGGCGCTGCTGGGCTGTGGAGTGGTCGGCTCAGAGGTGGCGCGCATCATGACGACGCACGCGGCGGACCTCACGGCGCGCATCGGCGCCCCGGTCGAGCTGGCCGGGATCGCCGTGCGCCGCCCCAACCGGGTGCGGGACGGGGTGCCGGCCGAGCTGATCACCACCGACGCCACCGCGCTGGTCAAACGTGGCGACATCGACGTCGTGGTTGAGGTCATCGGCGGCATCGAGCCCGCCCGTACCCTCATCACCACCGCCTTCGAGCACGGCGCCAGCGTGGTGTCCGCGAACAAGGCGCTGGTCGCCCAGGACGGCGCGGCGCTGCACGCGGCCGCGCAGGAGCGCGGCGCCGACCTGTACTACGAGGCCGCCGTCGCGGGTGCGATCCCGCTGGTGCGGCCGCTGCGCGAGTCCCTGGCCGGGGACAAGGTCAACCGGGTTCTCGGCATCGTCAACGGCACCACCAACTTCATCCTGGACCGGATGGACACCAGCGGCGCCGGATACAGCGAGGCCCTGGACGAGGCCACCGCGCTCGGGTACGCCGAGGCCGACCCGACCGCCGATGTGGAGGGCTTCGACGCCGCCGCGAAGGCCGCGATCCTGGCCGGGATCGCCTTCCACACCCGGGTCACCCTCGACGATGTGCACCGCGAGGGCATCACCGAGGTGACCGCCTCCGACATCGCCTCCGCCAAGCGCATGGGCTGCACGGTCAAGCTGCTGGCCATCTGCGAGCGCGCCGAGGACGGCCAGTCGGTCACCGCGCGGGTGCACCCGGCCATGATCCCGCTGAGCCACCCCCTCGCCTCCGTCCGCGAGGCGTACAACGCGGTGTTCGTCGAGGCCGAGGCCGCCGGCCGGCTGATGTTCTACGGGCCCGGGGCCGGCGGCTCGCCGACCGCCTCGGCCGTCCTCGGCGATCTGGTCGCCGCCTGCCGGAACAAGCTGGCCCAGTCCACCGGACCCGGCGAGTCCGCATACACCCGGCTCCCCGTCAGCCCCATGGGCGACGTGATCACGCGCTACCACATCAGCCTGGACGTCGCCGATAAACCAGGAGTTCTCGCGTCGGTCGCCACGGTTTTCGCCGAGCACGGCGTATCCATCGATACCGTCCGCCAGCAGGGCAAGGACGGTGAGGCGTCCCTCGTCGTGGTCACCCACCGGGCGAGCGACGCGGCCCTGACGGCCACCGTCGAGGCGCTGCGCAGGCTGGACACCGTCCGTGATGTCGCCAGCATCATGCGGGTTGAGGGCGAGTAGAGGGTGAGTAGGGGAGTAAAGGAAGATCATGAACACAATCGCTGACGCCGGGCCCGCGATGTCCGGCACCCGCCGGTGGCACGGCTGGCGGGGCATCATCGAGGAGTACCGCGACCGGCTGCCGGTCAGCGAGACGACCCCCGTCGTCACCCTGCGTGAGGGCGGCACCCCGCTCGTCCCCGCCCAGGTGCTCTCCGAGCGCACCGGCTGTGAGGTGCACCTCAAGGTCGAGGGAGCCAACCCCACCGGGTCCTTCAAGGACCGCGGCATGACCATGGCCATCAGCATGGCCAAGGAGGCGGGCGCCGAGGCCGTCATCTGCGCCTCCACCGGCAACACCTCGGCCTCCGCGGCCGCCTACGCGGTGCGCGCCGGGATGGTCTGCGCCGTCCTCGTCCCGCAGGGCAAGATCGCGCTGGGCAAGATGGGCCAGGCCCTGGTCCACGGCTCCAAGATCCTCCAGGTCGACGGCAACTTCGACGACTGCCTGGAGCTGGCCCGCTCGCTGTCCGAGAAGTACCCGGTGGCGCTGGTCAATTCGGTCAACCCGGCCCGTATCGAAGGGCAGAAGACCGCGTCCTTCGAGATCGTCGACATGCTCGGCGACGCGCCCGACATCCATGTGCTGCCGGTCGGCAACGCGGGCAACATCACGGCCTACTGGAAGGGCTACAAGGAGTACGCGACGGACGGCCCGTTCGGCGCGCTCGCCTCCCGTACGCCCCGGATGTGGGGGTTCCAGGCCTCCGGCTCGGCGCCCATCGTGCGCGGTGAGCCGGTCAGGAACCCGAGCACCATCGCCACCGCGATCCGCATCGGCAACCCCGCCTCGTGGGCCTTCGCCGAGCAGGCGCGCGACGAGTCGGGCGGCCTCATCGACGAGGTGACCGACCGTCAAATCCTCGCCGCCTACCGGCTGCTCGCCGCCCAGGAGGGCGTTTTCGTCGAGCCGGCCTCCGCCGCGAGCGTCGCGGGTCTGCTCAAGGCCGCCGAGCAGGGTCTGGTCGACCCCGGCCAGCGCATCGTGTGCACGGTGACCGGCAACGGCCTCAAGGACCCGGACTGGGCGGTGGCGGGTGCCCCGCAGCCGGTCACGGTGCCGGTGGACGCGGACGCGGCGGCCGAGCGGCTCGGGCTGGCCTGATCCGGCCGTTACGCGGTCGCAGGTCGCAGGTCGCAGGTCGCAGGTCGCCAGGGGCCGGTCGGGTCGATCTCCGGTTCCAGGGGCCCTGGTTCATGTGGCGCCGGTGGGCCGGGCGGAGCTGTCCGCCCGGCCCACCGGCGCCGAGCCTCAAGATCCACTAGAGTGCGGGCGGAGAAGTACGGGAGCGAGGAGGGCGCGCGGAGCGCTCCAGTAGAGTGGTCGCGGACGACGAGAGGGAGCGCGACACGCACCGTGCGCCTCCCGTGCGCCCTATGTCGCCACAGAACCTTCCTTCGATAGGCTGTACTGAATCCGCCCCGACGCAGAGCAGCCGCCTCTGCACGGCGTTGCCGTACTTCCCGTCACGGCCCTCGCGGTGTTCCGTACCTCTTCGAGCAATCCCAGTCACACAAGGAGAGTCATCGAGCGATGGCCGGTCCAGCGTTCCGCGCCGCCGCCGTCCGAGTGCGCGTGCCCGCCACGAGCGCCAACCTCGGTCCCGGTTTCGACGCCCTCGGCCTGGCCCTGGGGCTCTACGACGACGTGGTGGTCCGGGTGGCCGACTCCGGCCTGCACATCGACATCGCCGGCGAGGGCGCCGAGACGCTGCCGCGCGACGAGGGTCATCTGCTCGTACGCTCCCTGCGCACCGCCTTCGACCTGCTGGGCGGTCAGCCGCGCGGCCTCGAGGTCGTGTGCGCCAACCGGATCCCGCACGGGCGGGGCCTGGGCTCCTCCTCGGCCGCCATCTGCGCCGGGATAGTCGCGGCCCGCGCGGTGACCATAGGCGGCGCCGAGAGGCTCGACGACGCGGCGCTGCTGGAGCTGGCCACCGAGATCGAGGGCCACCCCGACAATGTCGCCGCCTGTCTGCTCGGCGGCTTCACCCTGGCCTGGACGGACGCGGGGGCCGCCCGGGCGATCAGAATGGACCCTGCGGATTCCATCGTTCCGGTGGTCTTCGTGCCGGGCCGGCCGGTGCTCACGGAGACGGCCCGGGGGCTGCTGCCGCGCTCCGTTCCGCATGTGGACGCCGCGGCGAACGCGGGGCGCGCCGCGCTGCTGGTGGAGGCGCTGACCAGGCGCCCCGAGCTGCTGCTCGCGGCGACGGAGGACCGGCTGCACCAGGAGTACCGCGCGCCGGCGATGCCCGAGAGCGTGACCCTGGTGAACCGGCTGCGGGCGGACGGCGTCCCCGCGGTCATCTCGGGCGCGGGCCCCACGGTGCTCGCGCTGGTCGAAGACGGTGCGGCCGACAAGGTCGCACGGCTGGCGGGCGAGGGGTGGGCGGCCAATCGGCTGGCTCTCGACGCCGGGGGGGCGAGCGTCCTGCCGCTCACCTGACACCGCGGACGCCCGATGCGGCCCAGGCGGGCCTCGCGAGTCCCGAAAAACTCGATAGCCGGTCTTGGAGAGGGGGAATGTTTGTTGGATCCGGTAGTGTTAACCTCAAGTCTGCACTTGATGCCTCATGCTCGGAGTGATCGCCGGGCGGGGAGGCGCAGTGCTCAGTGTCCCCCTCCGGGACCACCTTTCTTCCGGGAGCCTCCCAAACTGCCTGAGCAGCCTGCCTGAGCAGTTCCGAGCACGCTCCGGAGCTCCGGAATGGCGTGGCGGATTCAGGCAAAGCCTCCGTCGCGTCGGAACCAATGAATTGATCTCTCCGCCACACCTGGCGGACCTCCGCCCCGGCCGGTCCGCACGAGAAGGACCACAGCCGGACAGCACAACCGGTCGCCGAGCCAGACAGGCCGACGCCCGCTCCAGGGAAGGACCCTTCGTGAGCGACACCACCGATCTGATGGGCGTGAACGCCTCCGGCACCTCCGACAGCGGTGTCGGCAATGCCGCGCCCGCCACGGACGCTTCCGCGCCTGCCACCGGTGCTGCCACTGGCGCTGCCCCGCGGCGACGCCGCTCGGGCACCGGCCTCGACGCCATGGTCCTGGCCGAGCTCCAGCAGCTCGCCTCGAGCCTCGGCATCAGGGGCACCGCGCGGATGCGCAAGAGCCAGCTGATCGAGGTCATCAAGGAGAAGCAGGCCTCCGGCTCCGGCGCCTCCGCCAAGTCCGCCGAGGCCGCCCCCGCCGCCGCTGAGGGGGTGACAAAGCCCAAGCGCCGTACGACGTCCAAGGCCCGTACGGGCGAGGACGCCGAGCCGGCCGCGGCCAAGGCCGCCACCAAGGCCGAGCCCGCCGCCAAGGACGAGCAGTCCGCGAAGGCGGAGAAGGCCACTGCTCAGCAGCAGATCGAGATTCCCGGCCAGCCGGGTGAGCCCGCCGCCGACGAGCAGCCGGCCGAGGGACGCCGCCGCCGGCGGGCCACCGCGCCCGTCACCGCCACGACCGACAGCGCTTCCACCGCCACCGCCGTCGAGACCAAGACGGAGGCCAAGGCCGAGGCCGCGGTCAAGACCGAGCCCGCCGCCAAGGCCGAAGCCGCCGTGGACACGGCCGAGGGCAAGGGCATCAAGGGCCAGGACCGGTCCGAGCGCGGCGAGCGCGCCCAGAAGAGCGACCGCCGGGAGCGCGGCGGCCAGCGCGAGCGTGACGGCCGCGATGGCCGTGACGGCCGTGATGGCCGTGACGGCCGTGACCGCCGCGGCGGCAAGGGCGAGGACAGCGCCGCGCAGGGCGGCGGCCGCCAGCAGCGCGACGGTCGTGGCCAGGGCCAGCAGCGCCCCGGCGCCGACGAGATGGACGACGACTTCGACGGCGGGCGGCGCGGGCGCCGCGGCCGTTACCGGGACCGCCGTGGCCGCCGTGGCCGCGACGACTTCGGCAACGAGCCGCAGGTGTCCGAGGACGACGTCCTGATCCCGGTCGCGGGCATCCTCGACATCCTCGACAACTACGCGTTCATCCGGACCTCCGGCTATCTGCCGGGCCCCAACGACGTGTACGTCTCGCTGGCTCAGGTCCGCAAGAACGGCCTGCGCAAGGGCGACCACGTCACCGGCGCGGTCCGTCAGCCGCGCGAGGGCGAGCGCCGCGAGAAGTTCAACGCCCTCGTCCGCCTCGACTCGGTCAACGGCATGGCGCCCGAAACCGGCCGCGGGCGGCCGGAGTTCGGCAAGCTGACCCCGCTGTACCCGCAGGACCGACTGCGTCTGGAGACCGAGGCCGGCGGGCTGACGACCCGCATCATCGATCTGGTCGCGCCGATCGGCAAGGGTCAGCGTGGTCTGATCGTGGCCCCGCCGAAGACCGGTAAGACCATGATCATGCAGGCGATCGCCAACGCGATCACCCGCAACAGCCCCGAGTGCCATCTGATGGTCGTCCTCGTCGACGAGCGGCCGGAAGAGGTCACCGACATGCAGCGGTCGGTCAAGGGCGAGGTCATCTCCTCGACCTTCGACCGCCCGGCCGAGGACCACACCACCGTCGCCGAGCTGGCCATCGAGCGGGCCAAGCGCCTGGTCGAGCTGGGGCATGACGTGGTCGTCCTGCTGGACTCCATCACCCGCCTGGGCCGTGCGTACAACCTCGCGGCCCCCGCCTCCGGCCGCATCCTGTCCGGTGGTGTCGACTCGACCGCGCTGTACCCGCCGAAGAAGTTCTTCGGCGCCGCGCGCAACATCGAGGACGGCGGCTCGCTGACCATCCTGGCCACCGCGCTGGTCGAGACCGGCTCGCGGATGGACGAGGTGATCTTCGAGGAGTTCAAGGGCACCGGCAACATGGAGCTCAGGCTCGACCGGAAGCTCGCCGACAAGCGCATCTTCCCGGCGGTCGACGTCGACGCGTCCAGCACCCGCAAGGAGGAGATCCTCCTCGCGCCCGAGGAGCTGAACATCGTCTGGAAGCTGCGCCGGGTGCTGCACGCGCTCGACTCGCAGCAGGCGATCGAGCTGCTCCTGGACAAGATGAAGCAGACGAAGTCGAACGCCGAGTTCCTGATGCAGATCGCCAAGACCACGCCCACCCCGGGCAACGGCGACTGACCAGCAGCGCTCAACGAATGACGAGGGCCTCTCCGCCACGGCGGAGAGGCCCTCGTCACGTTGCCCCCTTTTGTAGCGGCTTCGCCTCCGGGCGCTCGGGTCCCCTGTGGCTCAGTCTCTTGAGATCTGGGCCACATCCCTCCTCATCCCCGTCGACCTGCGCGATCTCCGTCGTACGCGACGAAGGCGCAGGTCAGCCGGGTGGCCCTGGAAGATCGGCCGGTCGGGGGGTCGATCGGCTCGCCGCCGGAACGGGAGAGGTCCGTATGCAACCCTGACCCTCGACCTGTCGTCTGTCAGGTCGAATCACGGCGAGACCAGGCCTGACCGTGGTGGGGGGTAACCGGACATCGAGGACTGAGGAGCGCATGGCTGACGACGGCAACAGCACACCGGAGTATTCGCGCCCGGGCCGGGGCGGGGGCAGCGGCCGCCGCCGCAAGGTGCCGGCGCCCCGCAGTACGGGCCGCAGGGTGCTGCGCGGCACGGTGTGGACGCTGGGGACCGTGCTGGTCCTCGGCGGCGCGGGGATCGGCTATCTCTACTACAAACTGGACGGCAACCTCACCGGGGTCAACATCAACGCCGCCCTCGGCTCCGACCGTCCCAAGAACATCGACAACGGCTCCATGGACATCCTGGTCCTCGGCTCCGACTCACGGGCCGGCAAGAACGGCCAGTACGGCAAGGACGAGGGCACCTCGCGCTCCGACACCGCGATGATCGTGCACGTCTACAAGGGCCGGCAGAAGGCCAGTGTCGTCAGCATCCCGCGCGACACCCTGGTCCGGCGCCCCGCCTGTGAGAAGGACGGCCAGACGGCCCCTGCCGAGCGCCTGGCGATGTTCAACTCCGCGTACGAGGTCGGCGGCCCGGCCTGCGCCGTCAAGACCGTCGAGTCGCTGACCGGCATCCGCATGGACCACTACCTCGAGGTCGACTTCTCCGGCTTCAAACACCTCATAGACCAGCTCGGCGGCGTGGACATCACCACCACCAAGCCGATCCACGACGCCAAGAGCCACCTCGACCTGGCGCCCGGCGCGCACAAGCTCAACGGGGAGCAGTCCCTGGGCCTGGTGCGCACCCGGCACGGCGTCGGCGACGGCAGCGACCTCGGCCGGATCAAGCTCCAGCAGGCGTTCGTCAAGGCGCTGCTGGACCAGATCAAGTCCGTGGACCTGTTCAGCAGCCCGAAGAAGCTCTACGGGCTCGCCGACACCTCCACCAAGGCGCTGACCACCGACTCCGAGCTGGCCTCGGTCAACAAGCTGTACGGCTTCTCCAAGAGCCTGAAGAACATCGGCTCGGGGGACATGCGGATGGTGACGCTGCCCGTGCGGTACGACCCGAACAACCCGAACCGCGTGGTGCCGATCGAATCCAAGGCCCGGCAGGTCTGGCGGGCGCTGCGCTGGGACAAGCCGATCCCCGCCTCCGCGACCAAGGGCTCGGCGGGCGAGGCGACCAGCGCCGGCAAGGTCGTCCAGAAGCCCTGAGTGCGGTTCTTCCGGCCCCGGCCCCCGGACTCCGGACCCCCGGCCCCGGGGGTCGGGGCGCCCGGGAATATCTGGGCCCCACCCCCGGTTTTGGGGGATGCGGCCAGTCCTGGCAGACTGGACCGTCGGCCCCGGTTCACGTCAGGCAACCAGCCTGTCGACCCGGAGCCCTCCCGAACCTAGGAGAATCCCTTGAAGCGCGACATTCACCCGGAGTACGTCGAGACGCAGGTCAGCTGCACCTGTGGCGCCTCGTTCACGACCCGTAGCACCGTGGCGGGCGGCACCATCCGTTCCGACATCTGCTCCGAGTGCCACCCCTTCTACACGGGCAAGCAGAAGATCCTCGACACCGGTGGCCGTGTGGCGCGGTTCGAGGCCCGCTTCGGCAAGAACGCCGGGTCCGCGAAGAAGTAGCGACCCGCACGGCGCCGGTCTTCGGCCGCCCCTTCCCTGGGGCGGCCGGACCGGCGTTTTGTCGTCACGGCTTGTCGTTGTCGCCGTTACGGTCCTTCACTCTCTGCACACAGCCCCCCACGCAGCCCATTCCACGCAACCAGGAGCCCTTGATGTTCGAGGCGGTCGAGGAACTGATCGGCGAACACGCCGACCTCGAGAAGCGGCTCGCCGACCCCGCGGTCCACGCCGACCAGCGCGAGGCGATGCGGCTGGGCAAGCGCTATGCCGAGCTGACCCCCATCGTCGGCACGTACCGCTCCTGGAAGCAGACCGGCGAGGACATCGAGACGGCGCGGGAGCTGGCCCACGACGACCCCGACTTCGCCGACGAGGTCAAGGAGCTGGAGGGCCGGCGCGAGGAGCTGACCGAGCGGCTGCGGCTGCTGCTGGTCCCGCGCGACCCCAGCGACGACAAGGACGTGATCCTCGAGGTCAAGGCCGGCGAGGGCGGCGAGGAGTCGGCGCTGTTCGCGGGCGACCTGCTGCGGATGTATCTGCGCTACGCCGAGCGCGTCGGCTGGAAGACCGAGATCCTCGACGCCAACGAGTCCGACCTCGGCGGCTACAAGGACGTCCAGGTCGCGGTGAAGGCCAAGGGCAACCCGGAGCCCGGCCAGGGCGTGTGGGCCCGGCTGAAGTACGAGGGCGGCGTGCACCGCGTGCAGCGGGTGCCGGCCACCGAGTCGCAGGGCCGTATCCACACCTCAGCCGCCGGAGTGCTGGTCACCCCGGAGGCCGAGGAGGTCGAGGTCGAGATCATCCAGAACGACCTGCGGATCGACGTCTACCGGTCCTCGGGCCCCGGCGGCCAGTCGGTCAACACCACCGACTCCGCGGTGCGCATCACCCACCTGCCCACCGGCATCGTGGTCTCCTGCCAGAACGAGAAGAGCCAGCTCCAGAACAAGGAGCAGGCGCTGCGGATCCTGCGCTCGCGGCTGCTGGCCGCGGCCCAGGAGGAGGCCGAGCGGGAGGCGTCGGACGCGCGGCGCAGCCAGGTCCGCACGGTGGACCGGTCCGAGCGCATCCGCACCTACAACTTTCCGGAAAACCGGATCTCGGACCACCGGGTCGGCTTCAAGGCGTACAACTTGGACCAGGTGCTCGACGGCGAACTCGATCCGGTCATCCAGGCGTGTGTCGACGCCGACGCCGCCGCCAAGCTCGCGGCCGCGCAGTAGGGCCACACCCTTAGCCTTAGCCTTTGTCCGGACCGGCTGGAGGAATTCAGTGAATGTGCTGCTCGCCGAGGTGGCGCAGGCCACTCAGCGGCTGGCCGACGCCGGCGTGCCGTCTCCGCGTTTCGACGCCGAGGAACTGGCCGCCTTTGTGCACGGCGTCAAGCGGGGTGAGCTGCACAGCGTCGCCGACGCCGACTTCGACGCCCGCTACTGGGAGGCCGTCGCCCGCCGCGAGGCCCGGGAACCCCTTCAGCACATCACCGGCCGCGCCTTCTTCCGCTATCTGGAGCTCCAGGTGGGCCCCGGCGTCTTCGTGCCCCGCCCCGAGACCGAGTCGGTCGTCGGCTGGGCCATAGACGCGGTACGCGCCATGGACGTCGTCGAGCCGCTGATCGTGGACCTGTGCACCGGTTCCGGCGCCATCGCCCTGGCGCTGGCCCAGGAGGTGCCGCGGTCGCGGGTGCACGCCGTGGAGCTGGACGAGTCCGCCCTGACGTGGGCCCGCAAGAACGTCGAGGGGTCCCGCGTCGTTCTCCACCACGGAGACGCGCTGAGGGCCCTGCCCGAGCTCGACGGACAGGTGGACCTGGTGATCAGCAACCCGCCGTACATCCCGCTGACCGAGTGGGAGTATGTCGCCCCCGAGGCCCGCGACCACGACCCCCAGGTGGCGCTGTTCTCCGGCGAGGACGGCCTCGATGTGATCCGCGGGCTGGAGCGCACCGCCCACCGGCTGCTGCGCCCCGGCGGGGTCGTGGTCATCGAGCACGCCGACACCCAGGGCGGCCAGGTGCCGTGGATCTTCACGGAGGAGCGTGGCTGGGCGGACGCCGCCGACCACCCCGACCTGAACAAGCGGCCCCGCTTCGCCACCGCGCGGAAGGCCATGCCGTGATCCGAGCGGACGGAAAGTAGCGATCCGGTGATGTTCCGCACTGCCGGATACCCAGCGAAGGAGAAATGATGGCACGGCGATACGACTGCGGCGACCCGACCGACCGCAAGACCGGCCTGCGTGAGGCCGCGTCCGCCGTCCGCCGCGGCGAGCTGGTCGTGCTGCCCACCGACACCGTGTACGGGATCGGTGCGGACGCCTTCAACGCCGAGGCCGTCGGCGATCTGCTGGAGGCCAAGGGCCGCGGCCGCAACATGCCCACGCCCGTCCTCGTCGGCTCCCCGAACACCCTGCACGGCCTGGTCACCGACCTGTCCGAGCAGGCGTGGGAGCTCGTGGACGCCTTCTGGCCGGGCGCGCTCACCCTGGTCGCCCGGCACCAGCCGTCGCTCACCTGGGACCTGGGGGAGACCCGCGGCACCGTCGCGGTCCGGATGCCGTTGCACCCGGTCGCGATCGAGCTGCTGAACGACTTCGGCCCGATGGCCGTCTCCAGCGCCAACCTCACGGGTCACCCCTCGCCCCAGGACTGCGACGCGGCCCAGGAGATGCTCGGCGACTCGGTCTCGGTCTACCTCGACGGCGGGCCCACCCCCGCCGCCGTCCCGTCCTCCATCGTCGATGTGACCGGCAAGGTACCGGTGCTGCTGCGCGCGGGCGCCCTCACCGCCGAGCAGCTCCGGGAGGTCGTACCCGACCTCGAGGTGGCCAATTGACAGCCCCTGAGGGGCGTGGCATAGCGGAACACCGTCACCACAGCGCCGACCACACCTTCCGCATCCTCCACGTCAGCACCGGCAACGTCTGCCGCTCGCCGATCACCGAGCGGCTGACCCGGCATGCCCTCGCGGACCGCCTGGGCAGCGAGCGCACCAGCGGGCTGATCGTGGAGAGCGCCGGGACCTGGGGCCACGAGGGCGCGCCCATGGAGGCGCACGCCGCCACCGTCCTGACCGACTTCGGCGCCGACCCGGGCGGTTTCCTCGGCCGCGAGCTGCTCGACGAGCACGTCATCCGCGCCGACCTCGTCCTCACCGCGACCCGTGACCACCGCGCCCAGGTCATCTCCATGGGGCACTCGGCGGGGCTGCGCACCTTCACGCTCAAGGAGTTCACCCGGCTGGTGCGGGCCATAGACCCCGCGACGCTGCCCGATCCGGAGGAGGCGGGCGGTGTGGTGGACCGCGCCCGCGCCCTGGTCCAGGCGGCCGCCGCGCTGCGCGGCTGGCTGCTGGCGCCGACCGAGGAGGCGGACGAGGTGCACGACCCGTACGGGGCGCCGATCACCTTCTTCCGCAGCATCGGCGAAGAGATCCACGAGGCCCTGGACCCGGTGGTGACGGCCCTGACGGGGGTGCCCGCTCCCGCGTAGCCCCAGGCCGGGCCCGGGCCTACATTGGGAGGACGCACCCCTGCGCACCACTGCTCCCACGTGCGCCTGTTCTACCCGAGGCGGTGAGCCGATGGCCGCTACCCCCGCGCCGCCCCGCGGCACCCCGGCCGGGCCGCCCGGCAGCGATGCCGGGGCGGTCCGTATGACCGGTGCCCCATGGCAGCCCGACTTCGACGCGCTGCGCCGGCAGGACCCCGATATCGCCGGGGTGGTCCTGGGCGAGCTGGACCGCGTCAGCTCCGGACTCCAGCTGATCGCGGCGGAGAACTTCACCTCCCGGGCCGTGCTGGCCGCCCTGGCCTCGCCGCTGGCCAACAAGTACGCCGAGGGCTACCCGGGCGCCCGCTTCCACGGCGGGTGCGAGCTGGTCGACGTCGCCGAGCGGATCGCCATGGACCGGGCGCGGGCCCTGTTCGGCGCGGAGCACGCCAATGTGCAGCCCCACTCGGGCTCCTCGGCGGTGCTCGCCGCGTACGCCGCGCTGCTGCGGCCCGGCGACACGGTGATGGCCATGGCGCTGGCGCACGGCGGACATCTCACCCATGGCTCCCCGGCCAACTTCTCCGGCCGCTGGTTCGACTTCATCGGCTACGGCGTGGACCCGCACACCGGCCTCATCGACTACGACCAACTGCGCGACCTGGCGCGGGCCCACCGCCCCAAGGCGATCGTCTGCGGCTCGATCACCTACCCCCGCCATCTGGACTACGCCGCCTTCCGGGAGATCGCCGACGAGATCGGCGCCTACCTCATCGCGGACGCCGCCCACCCCATCGGCCTGGTGGCCGGGAAGGTGGCGCCCAACCCGGTGCCGTACGCCGACGTGGTGTGCGCCACCACGCACAAGGTGCTGCGCGGGCCCCGTGGCGGGATGGTGCTGTGCGGCGCGGACCTCGCCGAGCGGATCGACCGCGCGGTCTTCCCCTTCACGCAGGGCGGCGCCCAGATGAACAGCGTCGCCGCCAAGGCCGTGGCGTTCGGCGAGGCCGCGCAGCCCGCGTTCACCTCGTACGCGCACCGGGTCGTCGGCAACGCCCACGCACTCGCCGACGCCCTGATGGCGGAGGGGCTCCCGGTGACCACCGGCGGCACCGACACCCATCTGATCACCTTCGACCCCGCCCCGCTGGACCTGGACGGCCCCGCCGCCCGGGGCCGTTGCGCCGCGGCGGGCCTCGTGCTGGACAGCTGCGCCCTGGCGTCCGCGACCGAGCCGGGCGGCTGCGTCAAGGGCGTCCGGCTGGGCACCGCTGCGGTGACCACGCAGGGAATGGGGCCGGACGAGATGGCGCTCATCGCCACCTTGCTGATGGCGGCGCTGCGGGGCGAGGGGGCGGTGCGGCGCGAGGTGGCCGAGCTGGCCGGGAGGTTTCCGCCGTATCCGGAGCTGCGCGTATAGATCGCGTGGAGAGGCGGGCCGGTTCGGGTTGCTAGCGTTGCCCGATCTCAGGTGCCTGGTGGGTCGGTCCGGTCGGGAGGCGGGGGAAACCGATGAACGTGGTCGAGGAACTCCCCGACGACTGCACAACGCTGGACCTCACCGATCCCAGAACGTTCCAGCGCTATGACCGGAACGAGATGTGGCGGCGGCTCCGGGCGGAGCGGCCGGTGTTCTGGCATCCGCCGGGGAGCGGTCGGCCGGGATTCTGGGTGCTGACCCGGCACGCGGACATCATGGAGGTCTACCGGGACAACCGGAGATTCACCTCGGAGCGCGGAAATGTGCTGACGACGCTGCTGGCGGGCGGGGATTCGGCGGCCGGGAAGATGCTCGCGGTCACGGACGGCGCACGGCACAAGCGCTTGCGCAACGTCATGCTGAGGGTCTTTTCGCCGCGTTTTCTCGAATCCGTCGAGCAGCGTGTCCGCGAGATGGCGCGGCGGCTGCTCGGGGGCGCTGTCGAGCAGGGAGGATGCGACTTCGCCAGGGATGTGGCGGAGAAGATCCCCATGGGGACGATCTGCTATCTGCTGGGTATTCCGGAGAGCGACCAGGATCTTCTTCTGAAGCTGACGAAATCCGCGCTGAGTTCGGATCACGAGAACGCCTCGGAGTCCTCCGCCGTATGGGCCAGGAACGAGATTCTGCTCTATTTCCTGGATCTGCTCGACGGGGTTCGGAAGAACCCTCGCGAGGGCATCATCAGCGGCCTTGCGAACGGGCGGGAAGACGAGGGGAAGCTCTCCGACGAAGAGATCGTCTTCAACTGTTACAGCCTCATCATCGGCGGCGACGAAACCAGCCGGATGAGCATGATCGGAGCGATTCCGGCGCTGGCGGAGCACCCGGCCCAATGGGCGCTGCTGAGGAGCGGGGAGGTGGGTGTGGACACCGCCGCGGAGGAGGTCCTGCGCTGGACCACTCCGGCCATGCACTTCGGCCGCACCGCTGTGGAGGAGGTCACCATCGGGTCCCACACCGTCCGCCCGGGCGAGATCGTGACCCTGTGGAACTCCTCGGCGAACCGGGATGAGCGGGTGTTCGCGGACCCCGATCGTTTCCTGCTGGCCCGCACGCCCAACCGGCACCTCACCTTCGGCTACGGGCCGCACTTCTGTATCGGGGCCTATCTGGGCCGTGCGGAGGTGGCCGCCGTGCTCGACGCGTTGCGGTCCCGGGTCGTGGACCTGGCCGTCACCTCGGAACCGCGGCGGGTCCACTCGAACTTTCTGGACGGGATCAGCAGTCTCCCGGTCTCCTTCACCGCCGGATGAGCGGGGCTCATCCGGCGGCTCATCCGGCGGTGAAGGGGCCGTCCTAGGCCCGCGTCCGGGCGTGCAGGCGGGTCAGCACGGGCAGCTCATAGCGTCCCGTGGCATCGGGGCCGGTCAGCAGCTGGTGATCGACAAGGGAGTCGATCAGGTCTTCGGCGGCCGCGGGCGAACATCCGAGCGTGTCCGCGGCGGTGTCGACGGTGAAGGGACCGGCGCAGTCGGTGAGCAGCATGAGGGTCTGTCGGAGTGGCTCCTCCAGCGAGGCGACATGGGTGTCGAGGCGGGACCGCACATCGAGGTCGCCGTGGGCGAGCTCGGACAGCCGTCCTTCCTCGTTCCGGAGCCGCTGCGCCATGCGCGCGAGCGACCAGTGGGGGCGTGCGGCCAGCCGCCGGCCGACGATTCTGATGGCGAGCGGCAGATGGCCGCACAGCTCGGCGATCTCGGCGACCCGGTCGGGTTCGGCGTGGGCCCGGTCCTCTCCCACGATCCTGGCCAGCAGCCTGAAGGCCTGCTCGGTGGTGAACAGCGACAGCGGAAAATGGCGGGCTCCGGGAATGCCGACGAGCGGCGTCCGGCTGCTGAACAGCAGTGCGCTGCTGAATCCACCGGGCAGCAGGGGTGCTATCTGCTCCTCCCGGGCGACGTTGTCGACGACCACCAGGACGCGGCGCTCCGCCAGCAGACTGCGGTAGCAGGAGATGCGCTCCGTCAGCCCCTTGGGAATGCCGCGCTCCGGTGTGCCCAGGACGCGGAGGAACCGTTCCAGGATCGCGCTCGTCTGGGTGGCCCCGGATGTTTCGTTCCGGATATCCGCGTAGAGGATGCCGTCGACGTAGTGGAGCCGGCTGGAGTTGGCCACCCGGACCGCCAGGACGGACTTGCCCGCGCCGGGCGGTCCGTACATGGCGGCTACCGGCGAGGGCCCGAACAGACCGGTGTGCGAGCCGCCCTGGGTGAGATGGAGCAGCACCGGGTGGTGTTCGGCGCGCCCGACGAGATCGTGGGTGTCCGGGGGAAGCTCATAGGGCCGTTCCACCTTCCGCCCGGCCGTGTGGTCCGCCGCGGGCGCGCTGTTCTCCACCGGTGCGACGCCGCGGAGCACCGCCATCTGCGCGGCGCGGAGTTCCGCCCCCGGTTCGATGCCGAAGTCATTGCGAAGGGCCCGGTCGAGCCTGCTGAACAGGGCCAGGGCCTCCACCTGCTGTCCTGCACCGGCCAGCGCGATCATCAGCCGGGCGTGGAGCCCCTCGTGCAGGGGGTGGTGGCGCACGATCGGCCGCAGCTGGTCGATCGCCTGTTCGTAGTGGCCCGAGGTGACGGCGAGGTAGCTGAATCTCAGCGCCGAGGAAATCTGCTGCTGGCCGCATTCCATGGCGAGCGGATGTTCCCGCAGGCGCGGTGAGAATCCTTCGAGCACCAGGCCCGACCACATTTGCAAGGAGTCCCGCAGCAGCTGTACTTCGAGCGTGAGGTCGCCGCTGAGGCGCGCGTATTCGGCCCGCCGGGTCAGTTCCCTGAACTGGAGGAGGTCAAGGCATTCGGCCTCGATACGCAGCTCGTAACCCGCGTTTCGGCGCACGATCGACGGCGTCCCGGTCTCCGGGTCCTGGTGTGCTGTCAGCAGGGCGCGCAACCGCGAAACATAGGTGTGGATGAGCTGGTGAAAAGAGTTGGGTGGCTCCTCTCCCCACAGGACGTGTGCCATTTCCTCCTGCGATACGCTGCGGTTCGCGTGAAGGGCCAGCAAACCCAGGAGGCTCTGCTGCATCGGGGTTCCGGCATTGAGTACGGAGTGACCGCGAGTGGCGCTGAGCGGTCCCAGTACCCGCAATATCAGATGGTCGTCGTGTCCGTACGCGATATCGTCCCCGGACGCGCCGGTCGCCCCGTGCTCGAGCAGCCGGGAATCCTGTAACGTTTCCGCCAGACGCTCTATGGAGCGAAGCCGGGGCATACGGACCCGGCCGCTTTCGATCTCACGAAGAGTACGCAGGCTGACGCCGGATCTCTCGGCCACGGCGCGTTGGCTCAGCCGAGCCCGGTCTCTGGCGTCCCTGACCACCTCGCCCAGGTGGACGGGGTGGCCGGGAATGGCTCTGGGTACGTTTGCCACTGACTGCCCCCGTTTTCGCAATTGCCTTTCCGGTACGCCGTAACGCAAGGCGAGCGGCCCGCCCGGATGCGTTGCGGAACTTGCTGCGGCCGCCTGGTTCCGCACCGTGGTCGAGGTCCGGCAGGCGACGCTTGTTCGCTCTGTATTCCACATGCCGGAGTGGTGGTGGGAAAGAGGCAGATCGCGCGTATAGGGCATGTCAAGTGTGCCGTTGGAAAGTGTCTGTAGCATCCCGTTACGCGCGTGAAGCAACTCCGTGACAATACCTGCCGCAGATGGGTTCCGCATATATGAATGTCGACCCCGGATCCATCGCCGCATTGTTTGTGCCTGGCGCGATCGCCGAGAATTTACTGGCGCGGGGGTGATTGGGGCGTGTTGAGTCATGCGGGCGCGTCGGGGTTAACGCTGATTGAGTTGGGCGATATGGGGCGCGATGTGCCGCCCGCCCCGGTTTCGGTCGCTTATGAGAAGCCGATTCGCGAGGTCATAGATTGGGCGTCCACGTATCTTTCCCGGCCGCACCCGGATATAGGTAGACGAGGGCACGTCTGTCCCTTTGTAAAGACCTCGATGCACAAGGGCCTGTTCTATCTGGCGGTGCAGCCCGGCGTGCCGGGCGATGTGACGGAGGTCGCCGAGTCGCTGCGCGAGTACCGCGACTGGTTCATCGAGCTCGCCGCCGAGAGTGGGGCCGCGGCACACTACACGACGATCCTGGTGCTGTTCCCGGAACTGCCCCCGGACAAGGTGTCCGGCATCATCGACGGGGCTCAGGACCTGCTGAAGGCCGACTATGTCTCACACGGCCTGATGATCGGTGAGTTCCATGACGGGCCGCCCGCCAAGCCCGGGCTGTGGAACCCCGGCTTCCGTCCGTTGCGCAGCCCGGTCCCGCTGCTGGCGATGCGCCACATGGTCCCGACCGACTTTCCCTTCCTCAAGGACGATCCGGAGTATCTGGCCCAGTACCTGGACCGCTACGGCCGGGACCTTCCGCCTCAGGTGGCACAGGACGCGATGGCGGCCGCGCGCGAGTTCGGACTCGAGGCGCTCCTGGCCACCCCCGGGGAGGCCGGCGGCGTCTGATCGTGGTGCGCCGGGGCGGGCCGCGGCGGCGCGCCCGGGTCGGCCGCGCGGCCCCGCTCAGGCGCCGAGCCCGGTCGTCAGGCGCACAGCTCGGCCAGGCGCGCCACCTGCGCGGCCGGCGTCCTGCCCTCCCCGGGCACCGGCTGGACCTGGAGATGCGTCACCCCGGCCGCCCGGTAGGCGTCGATCCGGTCCTTGATGTAGCTCTCCGGGCCGCAGAGAGTGGTGGCCTCCAGCAGCTCGGCGGGGACGGCCGCCGCCGCTCCCACGCGGTCGCCCGCGCGGTAGAGCCGCGCGACGGCCGCGGCCTCGGCGGCGTAGCCGTACCGGCAGACCAGGTCGTAGTAGTAGTTGTGCCCCGGCGCGCCCATGCCGCCGATGAACAGCGCGAGCTGCCCGCGGGCGCGGTCGCGCTCGCGGGCCGCGTGGGGGCCGATGGCCAGCAGACCACCGGCGGAGACGCGCAGCGGCCCCAGCCGGGGGTCCCGGGCGGCCGCTCCCGCCCGCAGCTCGGCCCCCCAGATCTCCTCGCACCGCTCGGGGACGAAGAACATCGGCAGCCAGCCGTCGGCGACCTCGGCGGTCAGCCGGACGTTCCTCGGGCCCAGCGCCGCCACCCAGACCGGCACGGCGGGCCGGACGGGCGGCGTCAGCAGCCTCATCGGGACCCCGAGGCCCGTGCCGCCGCCCTCGCCCCCGCCGTCGGGCGGCGGCAGCGGGAGCCGCAGCACCCGCCCGTCGTACGTCACCGGCCTGTCCCGTTTCCAGAAGGCGCGCAGCACCTCGACGGTCTCCCGGGTGCGGGCCAGCGGCTCGGCGTACGGGACGCCGTGCAGCCCTTCGACGACGCCCGGTCCCGAGGTGCCGAGGCCCAGGTGGCAGCGGCCCCCCGACAGGGCGTCCACCCCGGCGGCGGTCATCGCCAGCAGTGCGGGGGTGCGGGTGAAGACGGAGAGGATGCCGGCCCCGATCTCCACCCGACTGGTGCGGGCGGCGAGGTATCCCATGAAGCTGGGCGCGTCGAAGGCGTACGCCTCGGGCACCCAGATGAGGTCGAGACCCGCCCGCTCCAGCCCGGCGACCTGGTCGGCGGCGGCCACGACATCGGCGGCGCCCCCTTCGTACCGCAGCTGCATGGAGATCTTCACAGAGCCTCCCCCTCGGCGCCGCCGAGCCGGCGGAAGGCGCCCTCGACGGCGAGTTCCAGTACCCGGAACCGCTGGATCTTCCCGGAGGCGGTCAGCGGGAGGTCCCTGGCCGTGAACCAGTGGACGGGGATCTTGTACGGGGAGAGCCGCTCCGCGCACAGGGCCACCACGTCCTCCAGGTCGACGGCCGCGCCCGGCTCGGTCTGGAGGACCGCCGCCACCACCTGTCCCCAGACCTCGTCGGGGAGGCCCACCACGACGGCCTCCTTCACCCCGGGCAGGGCGGTGAGGACGTCCTCGATGGAGACGGGGGAGATGTTCTCGCCGCCCCGGATGATGAGATCGCTGCGCCGGCCCTCGAGCCGCAGCGTTCCGGTGGCGTCCATCGAGCCGAGATCGCCGGTGTGCAGCCAGCCGTCCGCGTCCACCTTGCGGGCACTCGCCCCGGGGTCCCCGTAGTAGGCGACCATCTGCTGGTAGCCGCGGGCGCAGATCTCGCCCGTGACGCCGAGCGGCTGCACCCGGCCCGAGCCGGGGTGGACGATCTTGCATTCGACGTGCGGAAGCGGCCGGCCGACGGTGGTGGTCTTCAGCTCCAGGGGGTCGTCGGGCCGGGTGAGGGTGAGCACGGAGGCGAGTTCGGTCTGCCCGTACAGGTTGAACACGGTGGTCGAGAACAACTCCTCGGTCTCCGCGATGAGCTGGGCGCGCACCGGGGCCGCGCCGGTGAGGACGGCGGACAGCGGGGGAAGGTCGGGGGCCCCGCGGGCGGCCTCGTTGAGGGCGGCGAGCACGGTCGGGACGCTGGTCAGCACGGCGCCCGGGGTCCGCCGCAGCACCTCGAGGAGCACCTTGGGGTCGAAGCGCTCCATGAGCGTGAACGTGCCGCCGCTCCACAGCGGCCCCAGACAGGAGATGACACAGCCGGCCGTGTGGAACATGGGCAGCGGCGAGACGACCTCGGCCGTGTCGCGGACCCGGAGCGCCTCGAAGGTCAACCGGGAGACGTTGAGCACCGACCGGTGGGACAGCAGTACGGCCTTGGGGGCGCCGGTGGTGCCCGAGGTGAACTGGAGCTGGGCGGGGACGCGGGCCGCGGCGATGTCGTCCTCGGCGGGGAGGGCGGCGCCGCCCCGCAGCTCCTCCCAGTCGGACAGGGAGACGATGTGCCGCAGCCGGGGCAGGGAGGCCGCGGCGCCGGACACCACGGCGGCCATGTCGTAGGCGCGGCTGCGGTCCGCGTGGATCAGCATCTCGGTCTCGCTGACGCCCAGCGCGTGCGTCAGCTCCCCGGCGCGCAGCGTGGGGTTCAGCGTCACCAGGGTGACTCCGGCGAGCGCCGCGGCGTACTCGACGAGGGGCCACTCGGGGACGCTCGGCGCCCAGACGGCGACCCGGCCGCCCAGCGGGACCCGCTCGCGGATGCCGGCCGCAATGCTCTCCGCCTCCGCGAGCAGTTCGGCGTACGTCCAGCGGCGCGGCCCGCTCCCGTCGTCCGGGATGCCGGTCAGGGCGATCGCCTCCGGGCGCCGGGCGGCGGTGGTGCGCAGCAGCTGTCCGACCGTGTGCCGGTAGAGCGGGGCCGCGGTGTCCGCGGGGCGGTACGAGGCCGTGAGCAGGGGGGCGTGGCCGCGCTCGGTGGCAGTGGGGTCATGGGGCACTGGGGCTCCTCGGGGGGACGGTGTCGGCGAGGACTTCGGCGGTGTGCTCACCGTGTGCGGGGGCCGCGCCGCGCAGGGATTCGAGCCCCGCCCCGAAGAGCACGGGGAACCGGACCTGCTTGCGGGGGCCGTCGGTAGCCGAGGCCGGCACGGTCCCCACCAGGCCGCGGGCCGCGACATGCGGGTCGGCCAGGAACTCGGCCGCCGACTCGTAGACCGGGGCCCAGGGGACGTCCAGCTCGGCCAGGGCCGCCGACCACCAGGCGAGGTCGCGCTGGGCGAAGACCTCCGCCAGCAGGGCACGCACCTCGCCCTTGGCGCGGGTGCGGTCGGCCCGGCGGTCGTACGAGTCGTCGGCGAGCGCCGGGAACTCCCCGGCGAAGCGCAGCCGGAAGGCGCGCCAGAACTTGTCCTCGAAGGTGGCGAAGGCGAGCCGACGCCCGTCGGCCAGGACGAACACATCGTTGTCCCCGGTGACGAGCGGGCTCTCGGCGGCGGCGTCACGGCCCGACAGCGGCAGGGCCAGCGGAGCCGCCCAGCCGGCGGCCGCCTCGTGCAGGGAGACGTCCAGGTGCTGGCCCGCACCGGTGGCCCGGGCCCCGAAGACCGCCACGACCGTGGAGAGCGCCGCGTACATGGCGCCCGACATGTCCGCGACGCGCACCCCCACCCGGTCGACCGGCCCCTCCGGGCGGTGCGGCACCGCGAAGAAGCCGGACAGCGCGAGGAAGTTGACGTCGTGTCCGGGCCGCGAGGCGTACGGGCCGGTCTGGCCGAAACCGGTGATCGAGCAGAGCACCACGCGCGGGTTGGCGGCGCGCAGCCGCTCGTAGCCGAGCCCCAGGCTCTCCATGACCCCGGGGCGGTGGCTCTCCACCACCGCGTCGCTGCTCTCCACCAGGCGCAGCAGCGCCTCGCGGCCGGCGTCCTCGCGCGGATCGAGGATCACCGAGCGCTTGTTGCGGTTGAGGGCGGCGAAGGTGTCCGGGTCCACCAGCCGTCCGTAGTCGCCCCGGTCGGGGCTCTCGACCTTGATGACGTCGGCGCCGAGGTCGGCCAGCAGCGACGTGGCGAAGCCCCCGGGCAGCAGCCGTGACAGGTCGAGCACCCGGACCCCGGCCAGGCCGGGCCACCCCGTTGTCGGTTCCATCAGTCTCCTAGTCGGCCGGTGGGACATCGTGGGCCTCGTCCGGGCAGACGCCCTCCAGCAGCGCCAGCGCCGCCGAGATCTCCGCGGGAGCCCCCGGCGGTTCGCCTGGGACACCGTCGCCGCCGTCACCGCCGTCGGTGAGTTCGGCGTACTTCTCGCCGCTGTCGGGGCAGACGCAGGCCAGCTCGCGCAGGGCCGGGTCGCGGGCGGCGTGGACGGTCGCGGCCAGCACCGCGGCGCCCGCGCTGCCGCCGAGCGAGATCCCGGTGCGCCGCCGGATCCGGGCGCAGGCCGCGGCCGCGTCCTCGTCCCTGAGGAGGGCGCGGTGGTCGAAGTGGCAGGGCCGTACGAACCCGGAGACCCGCCCGGAGCCGAACCCGGCCAGCTTGAACGGGCGGTCGGCCGGGGCGCCGCCCAGGGCGGCCGAGCCCACCGCGTCCACGGCGATGATCCGGGCGTCCGGCAGCCGGTCCCGGAAGTACTCGGCGACACCGGCGAGCGTGCCTCCGGTGGAGACCGCGACGGCGACCGCGTCGAAGCGCCCCCGCGGCGCGTCCCGTACCAGCTCGGCCGCGGTCCGGGTGGTGTGCACGCGGGGGTTGGCCGGGCTCTCGTACTGATTGGTCCACACCGCGTCGCCGTCGCGGCGCAGGATCTGGCGCACCGCGTCCAGCCGGGCGTCGACCGTCCTGCCGCCGGGCACCTCGGCGACGGTCACCACCTCAGCCCCGTAGGCCGTCATCCGGTCGATGCTGCTGCCCGGCGTGGTCGGCTCCACGATCAGCGTGCACCGGTAGCCGCGGGCCGCGCAGAGCCCGGCGAGCGCGATGCCCAGGTTGCCGGAGGTGGACTCGACGACCCGCCGGCCGGGCCGCAGCGCCCCGGCCGCCTCCAGGTGGTCGAGCAGCGCCTCGGCGGTACGGGCCTTGATGGAGCCGAACGGCTGCTGCGCCTCCAGCTTCAGCCAGATACGGGCCGTCCGCCCGCCGCCGAGGGGGACCCGGACCGGCCGCAGCGGGGTGCCCCGGAGGCCAGCCGTACGGCCGGTGGCCTCCGGTGCGGGCGCGACATCGGTCATCGGTGATCAGCCCCCGTGCTCTCGGCGCCCGACGCGGCGAGGACCGCGTGGCCGGGGCCGATGTCACCGATGCGGTAGCCCTTGGGATAGCCGGGGTACGTCCTGGCCGTGGGCCGGGTCATCAGCCGGGCCATCAGGGCCGGGGCGAGCCGCTCGGCCCGCGCGTGGGCGCGCAGGGCCGTCCCGTGGACGGCCGTCGCCCACAGCGGCGGGACGGCCATGCCCAGTGCCCAGCGGGCGTGGGCGTCCAGGCGGCACGGCAGGGTGGCGGCCACCAGGCGGGCCACCGGCCCCGGATACCAGGAGGAGTAGAGCCTCATCACCGAGGCGCCGACCCGGTGGTTGGACGCGGCCGGGCGGAACCGCTCGCGCTCGTAACGCCGGTTGAACCGCTCGAACTCGGCGTAGTCGGTCGGCAGCGACTGGATGTTCATCCGCCGCCCGACCTCGACGTAGAAGTAGAACGCGGCCAGCCGCTCGGTCTCGCTGACCGGGCGCCAGGCCCAGCGGTCGATCCAGCGGACCGGCTCGAAGACGAACGTCGACAGCACATAGAGCATGTCGTCGTTGGCGATGTCGTAGTGGCGGTGCGCCCGGTTGATCTGGCGCAGCGCCTCGCGGCCGCGGTCGGAGTCGTAGCCGCCGCGGACCATCTCGCCCAGCAGGATGCGGGTGTCGTCGTAGCGCTTCTGCGCCCGCAGCGCGAACTCGCCGCTGCCGTCGAGGGTCTCGGAGATGCCGGGCACGCAGCAGGTGCGCCAGATGGCCACTTCCAGGCCCCGGCCGTAGTCCCAGGGGAATTCGGTGTCGGAGGATATCCGGTGGATTCTCTGGTGGTCCGACTTGGGATCAAGGGCCTGTAGCCGTCTCAGCGTGGCGTACCGGGCTCGCATTCCGTACCTCGATCACAGGAGAGGGCACAGGGGGAGGGCACAGGGGAAGGGCACGGGGGAAGGGCACGGGGGGAGGGCGGTCGAGGAATCGGGTTACAGCGGCGTGGAACCGGTGGCGCTGACCACCTCGGGCCGGCCGGGGTCGAAGCGCAGGGTTTCGTAGCGCCACTGGAGCTGGCCGCTCAGCCAGCTGCGCAGTCCGGCGACATGGCGGCGCAGCATCCGTGTCAGGTCCGGGTCGAGCCCGTCTCCCAGCGGGACGGCGGGGAAGGCGCGGCTGAGCTCGGTGAAGCGGTCGAAGCGGCCCTGGATCATCTCCCCGACCGCGTCGGCGGAGGTCTGGAGATCGGTGCCGTGGGCGTGCCGGTGGACCAGGACCAGATTGTGCGGGTCGCCCAGCAGGTCCTCCTTCTCGCAGGAGAACAGGTCGTTGGTCCACAGGTCGGCGTCGGACAGCGACTGGTTCAGCTCGGTGAACTCCGGGAGCCGGTAGATCTCCGGGGGGACCTCGGCGTGCGTGGTCACCTCGATGAGGTCCAGATACGGCATCAGGGCCCGGCCGCGCATCCGGATGTACTCCTCCAGGCCCGGGACGCGCCCCGCGCGGCGGTTCTCCGCCTCCCACACGCACACCTCGAAGAAGGCGGCGATGTGCCCGGCCATCCGGATCCGCCAGGTGTCCGAGGTGTACGGGCGGGTGCGGCGCCACAGGTCGGCGAAGGCGGGCCGGAAGACGGTGAGGAGGGAGTGCTCGGAGGCGGTGGCGGCGGACGGGGCCTTCGCCACGCTGCCGTCGGGGGTCAGCCAGCCGAGCACCGCGTCGCACACCAGGCGCAGCCGCTCGGGCGCGAGCCCCAGGTCGGTCTCGTCGAACTGGTCGTCGAGGACCAGCATGCAGCTGATCCAGTCCGTCACCAGGGCCAGCTCGGTCGGCTCCGCGTGCGGGTAGGCACGGGACATCAGGGTGCCGAGCAGCGACCGCTCGTGGTGGAGCCGGGCCGCCTCGTCGGGGACCAGACCGAACCGGCGCACGAAGGCGCGGGTGCTGTCCTCCACCTGGTCCACGAAGGGGCTGATCTCGGCGGGGAAGTCCGCGCGGATCGGCGGATATTGGAGAGTCACGATGCCACCCGTGGTTGAGGGGCCGATGGGGCCGGGAGGTCCGGCGCATGCCGGTCGCGGGGTCAGGCGGGGAACTGGAGGGACTTGACCTCCTGGAACTCCTGGATGCCGTGGCGCCCGAGCTCGCGCCCCACGCCGGAGAGCCCATAGCCGCCGAACGGCGCCGCGGGGTTGAACTTCGCGGCGTTCAGATCGACCTGACCGGCCCGAAGCCGGCGGCCCACCGCGGCGGCGTGCTCGGTGTCGCCCGCCCAGACCGTCGCCGCCAGGCCGTAAGGCGTGCCGTTGGCGAGGGACACCGCCTCGTCCTCGTCCTCGAAGGGCAGCACCACCAGCACCGGGCCGAAGATCTCCTCGCGGGCCAGCGGAGCGCTGGGCGCGAGGTCCGTCCAGACGCTCGGCGCCACGTAGTGGCCCACCGTCGGCACCTGGCCGGGGTCGGGCCCGGCCACCCGCCGCGCCCCGCGGTCCGCCGCGCGGTACAGCCTCTCCCGTACGTTGTCGGCCTGGGCGGCGGAGATCAGCGGGCCCAGCGCACAGTCCGGGTCCGTCGGGTCGCCCGGTACGTACTGGGCGACCACGGAACGCGCCACGTCCACGGCGTCCTCGAGCCGGGACCGGGGAACCAGCAGCCGGGTGCGCGCCGAGCAGGTCTGGCCCGCGTTGAGCAGGGCGCCGCGGACCCCGTCCCGTACGGCGGCGGCCAGGTCGGCGCCGTCCAGCACCAGCGTGGCGGACTTGCCCCCCAGTTCCAGGCAGGCCCGCTTGACCGCCTGGCCCGCCGCGGCCCCGACCTCCCGGCCCACCCGGACCGAGCCGGTGAAGGAGATCACATCGGCGCCCTCGTCCGTGACCAGGGCCTGGCCCGCGGCCCGGCCCTCGCCCTGGACCAGGTTGAACGTCCCGGCCGGCAGCCCGAGCCCGTCGATGAGCGTGGCCAGGAAGCAGGCGGACAGGGGGGCGAGTTCGCTCGGCTTCAGCACCATCGTGCATCCGGCGGCGAGCGCGGCGCCGATCTTGGCGACCGCCTGGTGCAGCGGGTAGTTCCACGGGGTGACGGCGGCCACCACCCCGGCCGCCTCCCTGACCACCAGCGAATGGCCGATGCGCTCCTCGGCCGTGGCAGCGGCCAGTGCCTCGGCGTAGCCCTCCAGGGCCTTGACCGGAAGGCCCACCTGCACCCGCCGGGAGAAGGCGATCGGCGAGCCCATTTCCCGGGTGATCAGCTCGGACAATTCCTCTTGGTTCTTCACCAGCGCGTCGCGCAGCGAGGTGAGCGTCTCGGCGCGGGTCGCCGCGTCGGTGGCCGACCATTCCGGAAAGGCGGCCCGGGCCGATTCCACCGCACGCCGGACATCATCCCGGCCGCAGGCGGGTACCTTGGCCACGACCTCTTCCGTGGCGGGGTTCTCAACGGCGATGGTCTTCCGGGTATCCGGTTGAATCCATTGACCGCCGACGTATATCGACTCAAACGGAAGGGATTCCATGGCTGGGCAGCGGCTCCTTTACCGGTCGCCGATGTGTGTACCGGTTCGCGTGCTGGAAGTCGAGCAAAGCCACCTTACGGACGCGGACATCGGCAGCCTGGAAGCAAGCTGTATGGAGAACTGCCCCCCGGCGTTCGGGCGGTGACTGAACGCCGAGGACCGGCTAGGGTACGGAGCCGGAAAAGACTGGCCCTTGTCTGCCCGCCTCAGGGTGCCGAACCGCGTTTTTGATGTCGAAGCAGATGTCGAAGCAGTCCGCGCCCGGTATTCCTTGTGCCGAGTTCCGGCGTACGCGCTTCTCGAACGGACCTGTGCGCGGACCCGGCGGATTCGGTACGAGTCCAAGGAGTCCTGAATGAACTGCACCGACGACGAGATCGCGGACCGGGTGCGCAAGATCATGGTCGATGTCCTGGATCTGCGGTTGAACCCGGAGGAGATCACCCCCGATATCCCGCTCTACTCGCCGACGATTCAGCTCGATTCGCTGAACCTGCTCCAGCTGTTGGTCGCGGTGGAGGAGGAGTTCGGCCGCCATATCGAGGACGAGGACGTCATGGAGGCGGACCTGGTCACCGTCGGCGACCTGCTGCGGCTGGTCCAGGGCCAGGTCGGCGGTCCGCGGACGGAGGGCGAGGCGTGAAGGCGGTCCGCAACCGGTTCCTGATGGACGAGAGCGATGTCCCCACGCACTGGTACAACATCCTCGCCGACCTCGACGTACCGGTGGCCGAGGTGCGCCGGGCACGCCCCGACCGCCCCGACCGCACCGACGAGCCGAACCGGCAGGCACCCAACATCCCGCTGTCCATGTACCGGGGCAGCGTCGGCCGGGAGCGCTTCGTCGAGATCCCGGCCGAGGTGCGCGAGGCGTACCAGCGCTGGCGGCCCACGCCCCTGGTGCGGGCCCGCGGCCTCGAAGCCGCCCTGGAGACTCCGGCGCACATCTACTACAAGTACGAGGGCACCAACGCGGCCGGCAGCCACAAGCTCAACTCGGCGCTCGCCCAGGCGTACTTCTACAAAAAGGCCGGGGTGCGGCGGCTGACCACCGGCACCGGGGCCGGACAGTGGGGCACCGCGCTGGCGATGGCCTGTCAGTCGATGGATCTCGAGTGCACCGTCTTCATGGTCCGGTGCAGCTACCGGCAGAAGCCGTACCGCCGGGTGCTGATGGGGCTGAACGGCGCCCGGGTGATCCCCAGCCCCAGCCCGGACACCGAGGCCGGGCGCGCGGTGCTGGCCACGTCCCCGGACAGCGACGGCAGCCTGGCCATCGCCAACGCCGAGGCCCTGGAGCACGCCCGCCGGACGGACGACGCCCGCTTCGCGGTCGGCAGCGGCGAGAACCACGTCCTGCTGCACCAGACGGTCATCGGCGAGGAGGCACTGCGCCAGATGGAACTGGCCGGTGAGTTCCCCGATGTCGTGGTCGCCTCGATGGGAGCGGGCAGCAACTTCGCCGGCCTGGCGTTCCCCTTCCACCGGGAACGGCTGCGCACCGGCGCCGCCACCCGGCTGATCGCCGTGGAACCCGACGCCTGCCCCAAGATGACCCGGGGCCGCTACGCCTGGGACTACAACGACGTCTCCGGCACCACGCCGCTGACCAAGATGTACACCCTCGGACACACCTTCGTCGCGCCCGGCCTCCACGCCGGCGGGCTGCGCTACCACGGCGCCGCGCCCCTGGTCAGCGCGTTGTACGAGCGTGGGTGGATGGAGGCCGTGGCGTACGGCCAGAACGCCGTGTTCGAGGCGGGCGCGCTGTTCGCCCGCACCGAGAGCGTCGTACCGGCCCCCGAGTCCGCCCACGCGGTCCGCGCGGTCATCGACGAGGCCGTGCGGGCCCGCGAGGAGCGCAGGTCCACGGTCATCCTGTGCAACATCAGCGGCCACGGGCTGCTCGACCTGTCCGCCTACGACCAGTACCTGGCGGGGAGCCTGGAGGACCACACCGTCTCCGACGAGCGGATCGCCGCCTCGCTCGCCGCGCTGCCCGAGGTCCTTTCCGCCGGCGCGACCTCATGAACCTCGACTGGACCGAGGAGCAGCGGGCCCTGCACGAGCGCCTGCGCGACCTCGGGGAGAAGCTCGGCGAGGAAGTGGCCGCGCGGGAGCGGTCGCAGAGCCTGGAGCCGGGGGACTGGCAGCGGTGTGCGGAGGCCGGGGTCCTCGCCCTGCCCCTGCCCCAGGAGTACGGGGGGCCCGGGCTGTCCCCGCTCGCGTGCGCGTACGCGCTGGAGGGCCTCGGCCACGGCTGCCGGGACAACGGGCTGCTGATCGCGCTCGGCGCCCATATGTGGGCGGTCGAGCTGCCGGTCAGGGAGTTCGGCACCCCCGAGCAGAAGCGCCGCTACCTGCCCGCGCTCGGCGACGGCCGGCTGGTGGGGGCCCATGCGATCACCGAGGCCGAGGCGGGGTCCGACGCCCTGGCACTGACCGCGCGGGCCCGCCGCGACGGCGACACCTATCTGCTCAGCGGCACCAAGCGCTTCGTCACCAACGCGCCCATCGCCGACCTCTTCATCGTCCACGCCACCGTCGACCCCGGCCTCGGCTTCACCGGGGTGACCGCCTTTCTGGTCGAACGGGGCCAGGAGGGGCTGACGGTGGAGCCGGGCCCGGAGAAGACCGGGCTGCGCACCGCGCCCTGGGGCGAGATCACCCTCCAGGACTGCCGGGTGCCGGCGAGCCGGCGGCTGGGCGCCGAGAAGCAGGGCTCGCGGATCCTGGCCCGGACGATGGCCTGGGAGCGCTCCCTGATCCTGGCACCGATGCTGGGCACCATGCGGCGCCAGATCGAGGACTGCGTCGCCCACGCCAGGAGCCGGGTCCAGTTCGGCCGGACCATCGGCCGCAACGACGCGGTCTCCCACCGCATCGTGGACATGCGCGTCCGGCTGGAGGAGGCCCGGCTGCTCACCTACCGGGCGGCCTGGGACCTCGAGCAGGGCATCCCCTCCGTCTTCCCGGAGGCGGCCCAGCTGCGCACCAGCGAAGCCGCCGTCCAGACCTTCCTTGACGCCATGCAGGTGTACGGCGGGCTCGGCTACACCACCGGCACCGATGCGGAACGGAACCTCCGCGACGCCCTCGGCACCCGGATCTCCTCCGGCACCTCGGACATGCAACGCCGGGTGATGGCCGAGAAGATGGGGATCACGGCCCGCGCGCGGCGCGCCGCACCGGCCCGGTCGGCGGGGGGTGAGGGCGGTGGCGACGCTCGTTGACCGGCTGGCGCGGACGGTGGCCCGCCACCCGCGGGCCGAGGCCGTCCGGCACCGCGGGAACTCGCTGGACTACGCCGCGCTCGACCGGGCCGCCGACGCGCTCGCCGCCACCCTGCGGGAGGCCGGGGTGGGCCCGGGGGACCGGGTGGGGCTGTGGACGGCCAAGTCGGCCGAGGGCATCGTCGCCGTCCACGCGGTGCTCAGGTGCGGGGCCGCCTATGTGCCGGTGGACCCGGCCGCGCCCCCGGCCCGCGCCGCGTACATCCTCGGCGACTGCGCGGTGAGCTGCCTGGTCACCGACAGCGTCAGGCTCGCCACGCTGACCGGCCCCGACCCCGCGCGGCGGCCCGCGCCCGGCCCGGTGGTACTGCTCGACGAGGCGCCGCCGGACGCCCCCGCCGAGGTCATCGGCTGGCGGCAGGCGGTGGAACGGCCGCTCCCCGACGGCTTACCGCCGGTGCCGGTGGACCCGGGAGACCTGGCCTATGTGCTGTACACCTCCGGCTCCACCGGGGCGCCCAAGGGCGTGATGCTCTCCCATCGCAACGCGCTGGCCTTCGTCGACTGGGCCGTCGGGGAATTCGGCATCACCCACCGGGACCGGCTGTCCTCGCACGCCCCCCTCCACTTCGACCTGTCCGTCCTCGACGTCTTCGCGGCGGCCGCCGCCGGGGCCTGCCTGGTGCTGGTCCCCGAGCACCACAAGGCCCTCGGCGTGGCGCTGAACAGGCTGGTGGCCGAGGAGCGGATCACCGTCTGGTACTCGGTGCCGGGGGCGCTGACCCGGATGCTGGACGCGCGGAACCACCAGCAGCTGAGCTCCTCCCCGCTGCGCCGAGTCCTCTTCGCGGGCGAGGAGTTCCCCGTCAAGCATCTGCGGCGGCTGCGCGCGGCACTGCCGGACGCCGGGCTGTACAACCTCTACGGCCCCACCGAGACCAACGTCTGCACCTACCACCGGGTCACCGACGCCGACCTGGCGCCGGGGCGCACCGCGCCGCCGCCCATCGGCCGCCCCTGTCCGTACGCGACCGTCCGGCTGGTCGGCGCCGACGGCCGGCCGGTCCCGGGGACGCCGGGCGCCGAGGGCGAACTGGTCGTCGAGGGCGACTCGGTGATGCTCGGCTACTGGGACGCCGCCGACCGCGGCGCGCCGCCCGTGCGCGCCCATGCCACGGGTGACCTGGCGCGCCACGAGGGCGCGGACGGCTACCGCTTCGTCGGCCGCCGCGACCACATGGTCAAGGTGCGCGGCTACCGGATCGAACCGGCCGAGATCGAGGCCGCGCTGCTGGCCCTGCCCGAGGTGCACGAGGCCGTGTGCGTCACGGCCCCGGACGGCGCCGACCCCGACGCCGGGCTCCGGCTGGAGGCGTATGTGGTGCCCGCCGCCGGCCGGTCGCCGGACGAGGCCCGGCTGCGCCGCCACTGCCTGGACACGCTGCCCCGCTACATGGTCCCGGCCAGGTTCCGGCTGGTGGCCGACCTCGTCCGCACCTCGACGGGCAAGGCCGACCGGCGCGCGCTGGCCGCGGCGGCGGAACGAGACCGGGAGGCGCCGTGCCCGTCGAGGTCGTGACGCGGCAGTGGCCCAGCGGGGCGCTGGGCCGGGGCAAGCGGGTCAACATCGTGCTGCCCGGCGGATACGCGGCCCGCGGCCCGGGGCATCCGGTGCTGTATCTGCTGCACGGCTACGGCGGCGGCCGGGACACCTGGCTGCTGCGCACCGACCTGGTGGAGCTGGTGCGGGACAGCCGGCTGATCGTGGTGCTGCCCGAGAGCGGGCGCCGGTGGTTCATCAACGACCACGCCGGGCTCCGCTACGAGGACTACCTCCTCCAGGATCTCGTACCGGCCGTGGACGCCGGGTTCAACACCCGCGCCGAGCGCTCGGCCCGCGCCGTCGGAGGCTTCTCCATGGGCGGGGCCGCCGCGCTGTTCCTGGCCCTGCGCCACCCTTCGGTGTTCGGCGCCGTGGCCTCGCACGCCGGTGCCTTCGAGGCGCCGCTGCGGCGCGGTGACCCCTACGCCGCGTACCGCGCGGACCCCGGCTTCGTGATGCCCACCGAGGAGAGCCACGGGCGGGTCTGGGGCCCGCCCGGGAGCGCCACCCGGCGGCGGTACGACCCGTACCGGCTCATCGGCCAGGAGCCCGCCCCCCGGCCCGCGCTCTACCTGGACGTGGGGACGGGGGACTACGACCGCATGATCCAGGTGAACCGACGGGTGCGCGACGCCCTGCGGAACGGGGGCTGGAGCCCGGAGTACCACGAGCGGCCGGGCGGCCACGACCTGGACTTCGTGAACCGCGCCCTGCCCGCGTCGCTGGCCTTCGTGGCGCGCCACCTCACCGGAGCGAGGAAGAACGGGGTGTCCTTCGTATGACCAGCGATGCCGAGAAGTCCATACGGCGCGTCGAGCGGTATTACGACCTGGTGGACCGGGACGACATTCCGGGCCTGGTGTCGCTGTTCACGTCGGACGCCGTGTACGAGCGTCCCGGTTATCCGCCGATGCGCGGGATGGGGGACCTGGAGGCCTTCTACCGGAACGACCGCGTCATCGTGTCCGGAAAGCACTTCCTGCGCGATGTGGTGGCCGAGCCGGGCCGGGTCGCGGTGCACGGCGACTTCGAAGGGCTGCTGAAGGACGGGAGGTCGGTGCGCGTGCGTTTCGCGGACTTCTTCGAACTCGCCGACGACGGGCGCTTCTCCCGGCGGGACACCTTCTTCTTCACCCCGCTGGTATGAGGAGGGCCCCGTGAACCACGCCGCCGCCCCGCCCCTCCTGCTGACCCGCCCGCGCCCCGGGGTCGTGGTCGCGGCCCTGAACCGGCCGCACCGGATGAACGCCCTGACCGAGGACACCTTCCGCGCGCTGAGCGAGCTGTGCGCCGGCCTCAGGGAGGACTCCTCGGCGCGGGTCCTGGTCCTGACCGGGGCGGGCGAGGATTTCTGCGCCGGCTACGACATCGACGAAGTGGGCCGCATCGCGGCGCTGCCCCCCGCCGAACTCCTCGCGTTGCTGGAGCGGCAGGGGGCGGCGGTGACCGCGCTGCGCGACCTGCCGCAGCCGGTGGTCGCCGCCGTGGACGGGGCCGCGGTCGGCGCCGGGCTGTCCCTCGCGCTGGCCGCCGACGTCCGGGTGCTGACCTCGCGGGCCCGGCTGCGGGCCTCCTTCGTACGGATGGGCCTGTCCGGCGGGGACATGGGGGCCTCCTGGCTGCTGCCGCGGATCGCCGGCTACGGCTACGCCTCGGAGCTGATGCTCACCGGCCGGCCCGTCGACGCGGACGAGGCCCTCGCCCGCGGCCTCGCGAGCCGGGTGACCGACCCGTCGGAGCTGCCCGCCGCGGCCCTGGACCTGGCGGAGCGGATCGCCGCCAACAGCCCCGTCGCACTGGCCCTGACCAAACGGATCCTCCAGTCCAACACGGACGCACCCTCCCTCGCCGTCGCGCTGGAGCGGGAGGCGTCGACACAGGTGGTGGCCGCCGGCTCACCGGAGGTCCAGGAGGCGGTGGCGGCCTTCCGCGGCCGCCGGGCGTCGGCCCCCGCGGCCCCCGAACCCCCGACGGAGCCCTCGACGAACACCAAGGAGGAACTACGGTGACAACCGACCCGGCCTGGCGGCCCGCGGTGGTCGACCCCGGCGGCACCGGCGCCCCGGCGACCCCGGACGGACTGCGGGAGTATCTGCGGGAAACCGACCTCGCCGAGCTGCTGACGCGCGAGAGGGCCGTGGTCTTCCGTGGCTTCGGGATCTCCCCCGACACCTACGACCGGGCCGCCGGCGACCTGTTGCCCCACCGGCTGGCGTATGTGCACGGCAACTCGCCGCGCACCAAGGTGGGGCGCAACGTCTACACCTCCACCGAGTACCCGCCCGCCTACGAGATCTCGATGCACAACGAGATGTCCTACAGCCACACCTGGCCCGCGCGGATTCTCTTCCACTGCGAGCGGGCGCCGGACACCGGCGGGGCGACCCCCGTGGTCGACGGGGTGCTGTGGCTGGAGTCCCTGGACCCTGAGGTCCGCGCGGCCTTCGCCCCCGGCGTCCGCTACACCCAGAACCTGCACGACGGCATGGGTTTCGGCAAGAGCTGGCAGCAGACCTTCGAGACCGAGGACCGGGCCGGGGCCGAGGCGTTCCTGGAGGGCGCGGCCGCGGACTGGGAGTGGCGGCCCGACGGTTCGCTGCGGGTGACCCAGCTCCGGCAGGCCACGCTGAAACACCCCGTCACGGGCGCGGAGGTGTGGTTCAACCAGGCCGACCAGTGGCACCCGGCCGGGCTCGGCGAGGACGCGGCGATGCTCGCGGACCTGCTGCCCGAGGAAGAGCTGCCGCAGAACGTCGTGTTCGCCGACGGCAGCCCGATCCCGGCCGACTACATCACCCATGTCCAGGAGACCGGGATGCGGCTGGCGGTCGATGTCGACTGGCAGGCCGGCGATCTGCTGCTCGTCGACAATGTGGCGGTGGCCCATGGGCGCCGTGCCTACACCGGGCCGCGGCGCATTCTCGTGGCCATGTCCGACTGATACCGCCGAAAGGCCGGCACCCCGGTAATCGTCCACGCGATTTCCGGGGAATTCCACCCCGCGCGCCCGGCTCACCCGGCGGCAGATATCCGTACAGGGCCGGTCCAGCCGGGCCGCGAAGGGCCTGGATAGTGTCCGGTAAACCAGGCGTAAACCAGGCAGGCACAGCACGGACGGAGAACCGCCCGGCGATTCCTGACGGCCGAGCGGAGAACCGTCATGCCCGGAATTCCCTCCCGCCCGGCCTGCCCCGCCCCCATCCGCAGGTGAATGGCGAGGAGTCGAGGAGTCATGGCCGGATCTCAGGCTTTCGCTGGTGGAGAAGTTGAGGGTGAAGCCGGTGGTGCAGCGTGCGGTGAAACTGGTGGTGAAGCGTGCGGTGAAGCCGGCGCTGAAGCGTGTGGTGAAAAGGAATCACTTCCGCTGACCGGAGCGCAGGCGGGGGTGTGGTTCGCCCAGCGGGTCGACCCCGACAGCCCCATCTTCCGGGCGGCGGAGTATCTGGAAATCCACGGCCCGGTCGACCCCGGCATATTCGAGCGGGCGCTGCGTCAGGTGGTCACCGAGGCGGACGCCCTGCACCTCAGGTTCCTGGACACCGAGGAAGGACCCCGCCAGGTGGTGGGGCCCGAGCCCCGGTGGCGGCTGCGGATCGTCGACGTCTCGGCGGAGCCGGACCCCCGGCGGGCCGCGGAGGAGTGGATGGGCCGGGATCTGCGCAGGAAGATCGACCTCACCGGCTCCTCGCTGTTCACCTACGCCCTGTTCCGCGTCGCCGCCGACCGCTGGTTCTGGTACCACGCCTACCACCACATCCTGTTGGACGGCGTGGGCGCCTCCCTGTTCGTGCGCAGGGTCGCGCACGTCTACAGCGCGCTCACGGCCGGTACCGCCCCGGACGCCACCCCGTTCGAGTCGGTGCGCACCCTGCTCGCCGCCGACTCCGCCTACCGCGACTCGGAATCCATCCGCGAGGACCGGGAGTTCTGGCGCCGGACGTACGACGGCCGGCCCGAGCCCGGCGCGCTGTCCCCGCGCCCGCTGCGGCCCACCCCCGACTTCCTCCGCCGCAGCGCCCGGCTGCCCGACGGGATACGGCGCGACCTGGACCGGGCGGCCGAGCGCGCCGGGGTCTCCCGGTCCCGGATCCTGGTCGCCGCCACGACGGCCTATCTGCACCGGATGACCGGATCCGCCGAGGTGGTGCTGGGCCTTTCGGTGACCGCCCGCCCCGGCGGAGCCTCCCGCAACGTCCCCGGCATGGCGGCCAACGTGCTGCCGCTGCGCGTCGAGGTCGCCCCCGGCACCACCGTGGGCGGGCTGCTGGAGCGCACCCGCACGGCGCTGCGCGGGCTGCTCGCCCACCAGCGCTACCGGGGCGAGGACCTGCGCCGGGACCTCGGCCTGCGAGGCGACCACCGCAGGTTCTTCGGGCCGCAGCTCAACGTCGTGCCCTTCGACTACGACCTGCGCTTCGCCGACAGCCGGGCCGACGCGCACAACATGTCGCTGCGGCTCATCCAGGACCTGGCGATCTCGGTCTACGACCGGGTCGGCGACCGCGGGATCCGGGTCGACTTCGACGTCCACCCCGAGCTGTACGGCCCCGCCGAACTCGCCGCGCACCAGGACCGCTATGTGCGGTTCGTCGGCCGGATCGCCCGGGCCCTGGCGGAGCCGGCCACCCCGCTGGCCCGGGTGGCGCTGCTCAGCGACGACGAACTCCGCGCCGCTGTGGCCCCGCCGGACGAGGCGGTGCCCCACCCGGCCCCGGGGCCGACCCTGCCCGGCCTGTTCGAGGAGCGGGTCCGCAGCGCGCCGGACGCCCCCGCCGTCGAGTACGAGGGCGCCTCGATCGGCTACGCGGAGCTGAACCGGCGGGCCAACCGGCTCGCCCGGCTGCTGGCCGGCCGGGGCGTGGGCCCGGAGGACCGGGTGGCGCTGCTGCTGCCCCGCTCGGCGGACTATGTGACCGCCGCCCTCGGGGTGATGAAGGCGGGCGCCGCCTATGTGCCGATCGACCCCGGCTATCCGGCCGAGCGCGTCGACCACCTCCTGAGCGACTCCGCGCCCGGGTGCGTCCTGGCGCACGCCGCCACCGCCCACCTGACCGCGGCCGCCGACCGTGCGCCGCTGATCCTCGACGCGCCCGCCACCGCGCGGGCCCTGGCGGACCTGCCGGACGGCGACCTCACCGACGCCGAGCGCACCGCGCCACTGACGGCGGACCGGCCCGCGTACGTCATCTACACCTCGGGCTCCACCGGCACGCCCAAGGGCGTGGTGGTCACCCACCGCGGCATCCCGGCGCTGGCCGGGGCGCTGACCGGGCGCCTGGGGATCGGGCCCGGCGGCCGGGTGCTCCAGTTCGCGTCCATGGGGTTCGACGCGGCCGTCTCCGAGCTGTGCATGGGGCTGCTGTCCGGGGCGACCCTGGTGCCGGCCCCGGCGGAGCAGCTGCTGCCCGGCCCTCCGCTGGCGGCCTTCACCCGCCGGGCGCGGATCACCCACGCGCTGCTGCCGCCGTCCTCACTGGCCGTCATGGACCCGCGCGGCGATCTCCCCGAGGACATGGCCCTCTACGTGGGCGGCGAGGCGTGCCCGGCCGAGCTGGCCGAGCGCTGGTCGGCGGAGCGGCTGCTGGTCAACGCCTACGGGCCCACCGAGGCCACGGTGGTCGCCACGATGAGCGGGCCGCTGTCGGGGCCGGAGCGGCCGCCCATCGGCGAGCCCATCCCAGGTACCCGGGGCTATGTGCTCGACGCCGGGCTCGCCCCGGTGCCGCCCGGCGTCCCCGGTGAGCTGTACGTGGCCGGCGTCGGCGTCGCCCGGGGGTATCTGGGGCGGTACGCGCTGACGGCCGAGCGCTTTGTCGCCAACCCCTTCGGGTCCCCCGGCGAGCGCATGTACCGCACCGGCGACCTGGTCCGGCGGCGCCCGGACGGGGCGCTGGAGTTCCTGGGGCGCGCCGACGACCAGGTGAAGATCCGCGGCTACCGGGTGGAGCCGGGTGAGGCGGAGGCCGCCCTGCTGAAGCTGCCCGCCGTCGGCCAGGCCGCCGTGGTGGTCCGTCAGGAGCCGGGCGGTGAGCCGTCGCTGGCCGCCTACCTGGTACCGGCCGCCGGGGCGGAGCCGGATCCGGCGGCGGTGCGCGAGGCACTGGAGAGCGGGCTGCCCGGCTATCTGGTGCCCGCCACCTTCACGGTGCTCGACGCGCTGCCGGTCACCCCCAACGGCAAGATCGACCACAAGGCGCTGCCGGACCCGTCCGCGGCGGCCGAACGGACCGTCACCCCGCCCCGCACCGAGCGCGAGCGGGCGCTGTGCGGGTTCTTCGCCGAGGTGCTCGGTGTCGAGGCCGTCGGCATCGACGACGACTTCTTCCAACTCGGCGGGCACTCCCTGCTGGTCGCCCGGCTGATGCAGCGGATCCGCTCCCGGCTGGGGGTCGAGTGCGGGGTCGACGTGGTCTTCCGCGCCCCCACCGTGCGCCGGCTCGCGGCGGAGCTGGGCGGCGAAGAAGCGGGCGGCGAGGAAACGGGCGGCGAGGAAGCGGAACCGGGCGGCGCGGAATCGGGCGGGGAGGGCTCGGGCAAGGGGGGCTCGGGCGGGGGGAAGCCCGTCCGTCCCGGACCGGTCCCGGTGCCCCGTGACGGCGAGCTCGAACTCTCCTACGCGCAAGCGCGGCTGTGGTTCCTGAGCCGGCTGGAGGGCCCCAGCGCCGCGTACCACATCCCGCTGGTCCTCACCCTCGACGGCGACCTCGACCCCGACGCGCTGGCCGCGGCCCTCGGCGACCTCGCCGACCGCCATGAGACCCTGCGCACCGTCTACCCGGACCGCGCGGGCGTGCCGGTCCAGCGCATCCTGCCGCCCGGCGCCCACCCCGGGCTGACCATCGTGGCCTGCGACGAGACGCGGCTGCGCGAGGAACTGGCCACGGCCGTGGCCCACCCCTTCGACCTGGCCACCGAGCCGCCCCTGCGGACCCGGCTGTTCCGGACGGCGGCGCGACGGCACGTCCTGCTGCTGCTGGTGCACCACATCGCGGCCGACGCGGAGTCCTACGGCCCGCTGCTGCGCGACCTCGCGGCCGCCTACCGGGCCCGCCGGGCCGGGCGGGCGCCCGCACTCCCGCCGCTGCCCGTGCAGTACGCCGACTACGCCGCCTGGCAGCGGCGCACCCTGGGCGACGACGCGGACCCGGCGAGGCAGACGGCCTACTGGAAGGAGCGGCTGGCCTCCCTCCCCGGCCCGCTCGACCTGCCCTTCGACCGGCCGCACCCGGACCGGGTCGCCACCGCGCCGGCCGCCCTGGTCACCCTCGATCTCGACGCCGCGCTCCACCGCGGGGTCGGCGAGTTCGCCAGGGGATGCGGCGCCAGTACCTTCATGGCACTCCAGGCGGCGCTGGCGGCGCTGCTGAGCAGGCTCGGCGCCGGGGAGGACATCGCGCTCGGCGTGCCCGTGGCCGGGCGCGGGGACGAGGCGCTCGAGGACCTGGTGGGACTCTTCGTCAACACCGTGGTGCTGCGCACCGACACCTCGGGCGCGCCGACCTTCCGTGAGCTTCTCGCCCGGGTGCGGGAGGCCGATCTGGCCGACTACGCCCACCAGGACCTGCCGTTCGAACGGCTGGTGGAGGCGCTCAACCCGCCGCGCTCGGCGGCCCGGCACCCGCTGTTCCAGGTCATGCTGGCCATGGACAGCTCGCACCGGACGCCGCCCGGGCTCGACGGGCTCCGGCCGGGGCTGCTGGACGTGCCCACGGGGACCGCCAAGTTCGACCTGTCGTTCAACGTCCGGGAGCGCTTCACCCCCGAAGGAGCGGCGGACGGGATCCTGGTGGCGCTGGAGTACCGCGCCGATGTCTTCGAGGAGTCCACCGCACGGGAGCTGCTGCGCCGTTACGGTCGCCTGCTGAGCGCGGCCATGGCCGACCCGGACGCGCCCGTCGCGGGCGCCCGGATCCTCGCCGACGAGGAATACCGCAGGCTGCTGACGGACTGGAACGACACCGCCGCACCCGAGTCCCTGCGCGATGTGGTGGGCCGGGTCAGGGAGCTGGCGGCGGACCGGCCGGACGCCGTCGCGGTCACCGACGACGACGGAGACCTCGGCTACGGCGAACTCGTCGCCCACGCCGACCGGCTGGCCCGTCGGCTGCGGGCGTCGGGTGCGGGCCCCGACGCGGTGGTCGCCGTCCTGGCGGACCGGGGCCGCTGGGCGGTGGCCGCGCTGCTGGGCGCGCTGGCGGCCGGGGCCGCGTATCTGCCGCTGGACACCGGCGCGCCCACCGAGCGCTCCGCGGCCGCGCTGGCCGACGCCGGGGCGCGGTGGCTGCTGGCCGGGCCGGGGCACCGGGAGGCGGCCGCCAAGGCGGCAGAAGCGTCCGGCGGGACATCCGGCGGGGTACAGGTGCTGCCGCTCGGCCCGGACACGGACACGGACGAGGACGCGTACGGGAACGGGCCCGCGGCCGCCGGGGGCGCGCCGCCCGCGGACCAGCTCGCCTATGTCATCTTCACCTCCGGCTCCACCGGCCGCCCCAAGGGGGCGATGGTCCACCACCGGGGGATGAACAACCACCTGTCGGCCAAGGTGGCGGACCTCGGCCTCACCGCCGCGGACACGGTGGTGGCCAACGCCCCGCTGACCTTCGACATCTCCGTGTGGCAGATGCTCGCCCCGCTGGTCGTGGGCGGTCGCGCCCTCGCGGTCTCCCAGCGGCTCGCGGCCGATCCTCCAGGCCTGTTCCGGCTGGTGATCCGGGCGGAGGTCACCGTCCTCGAAGTGGTGCCCTCGCTGCTGCGCGCGGCGCTGGACGCCTGGGACGACGGCGAGCCCCTGCCCGCCCTGCCGTCCCTGAGGTGGCTGGTCGTCACGGGCGAGGAGCTGCCCGGCGAACTGTGCCGCCGCTGGTTCGCCCGCTTCCCCGGCATCCCGGTCGTCAACGCCTACGGCCCCACCGAGTGCTCCGACGACGTCACGCACGCGGTCATCACCAAAGACCCCGGCCGCACCACGTCCCCGATCGGGCGGGCCATCCGCAACACCCGGCTGTATGTGCTCAGCGACGAGCTCCAGCCCGTCCCCGTGGGCGTCGTCGGCGATCTGTACGTGGCGGGCGTCGGCGTCGGCCGCGGATATCTGGGCGACCCGGCCAGGACCGCGCACACGTTTGTGGCCGACCCCTTCGCCGACCCCGCCGCCGCGCCCGGCGGCCGGCTGTACCGCACCGGCGACCGGGTGCGGTATCTGCCGGACGGGCAGCTGGAGTTCCTGGGCCGCCGGGACACCCAGATCAAGATCCGCGGCCGGAGGATCGAGCTGGGCGAGGTCGAGGCCGGGCTGCGCGGGCTGCCGGGGGTGACGGACGCGGTGGCGTCCGTGGTGCCGGGCCCCGCGGGCCACCCCCGGCTCGTCGGGTACGTGGTCGGTCAGGCGCGTCCCCGCCAGGTGCGGGAGGCGCTCGCCGCCGCGCTGCCCGACCATCTGGTGCCGTCGGCCGTCGTGGCGCTGGACGCCGTCCCGCTGACCGAGAACGGCAAGGTGGACCGCAAGGCGCTGCCGGTGCCGGACCTCCCCGGCACCGTGAACCGGGAGCCGCGCACCCCGCAGGAGGAGATCCTGTGCGCGCTGTTCGCCGAGGCGCTGGGGCTGGAACGGGTCGGAGCCGACGCGGACTTCTTCGGCCTGGGCGGGCACTCCCTGCTGGCCACCCGTCTGGTGTCCCGCGTCCGCGCGGCCCTCGGCGTGGAGGTCGAGGTCGCCGCGCTGTTCGAGGCGCCCACCCCCGCCGCGCTCGCCGGGCGCCTGGGCGCCGCCGGACCCGCCCGCCCCGGCCTGGTGCGCCGGGACCGGCCCGAGGTGCTGCCGCTGTCGTATGTGCAGCGCGGCATGTGGTTCATCAACCGGCTGGAAACCGGCCGGGGCACCTACAACGTCCCCCTGGTGGTCCGCCTGTCGGGCGAACTCGACATCGCCGCGCTGGAGGCCGCGCTGGGCGATGTGGCGGCCCGCCACGAGAGCCTGCGCACCGTGTTCCCCGAGGCCGACGGCGTCCCCCGGCAGGTCGTGCTCGACCCCGCGGACGCCGTGCCCGCCGTGTCCGTCGTGGCCGCGGAGGGCGAGGACGACGAGGGTGTGCGCGCGCTGATCGCCGCCGCGGCCGGTGCCGGATTCGATGTCGCCCACGAGCCGCCGCTGCGGGTGTCGCTGCTGGTCCTCGGCGCGCGCGAGCACATCCTGGTCGTCGTCGCCCACCACATCGCCAGCGATGGCTGGTCCGCCGCGCCGCTCGCCCGCGATCTGTCCCTCGCGTACCAGGCGGCCCTGCGGGGCGAGGCCCCGGCCTGGGAGCCGCTGCCCGTGCAGTACGCCGACTACACCCTGTGGCAGCGGGCACTGCTGGGGGACGAGTCGGACCAGGGCAGTGAGATCTCCCGCCAGTTCGCCTACTGGAAGGACACCCTCGCCGGGCTGCCGGACGAGCTGCGGCTGCCCACCGACCGGCCGCGGCCGGCGGCGGCGGACGGCCTGCGGGGCGGGGTGGTCCCGTTCGAGGTGAGCGCCGAGACCCACCGCGCGGTGGTGCGGCTGGCCCGGGCGACCGCCACGACCCCGTTCATGGTGTTCCACGCCGCCCTCGCGGCCCTGCTGACCCGGCTCGGCGCGGGCACCGACATCCCCATCGGCACCTCGGTGTTCGGCCGTGGCGACGACGCCCTGGACGAGCTGGTGGGCTACTTCGTCAACTCGCTCGTGCTGCGCGCCGACACCTCGGGCGACCCCTCCTTCGGCGAGCTGCTGCGCCGGGTGCGGCGCACCGACATCGCCGCCTTCGCCCACCAGGACCTGCCGTTCGAGCGGCTGGTCGCGGCGCTCAACCCCCGGCGGGTGCCGGGCCGCCACCCCCTGTTCCAGGTGAAGCTGCTCCTCCAGAACCTGGACCGCGCCCGCTTCGCCCTCCCGGGGCTCGACGCCGATGTCCTGCCGTACGACCCCGACCTGGCCAAGCTGGACCTCCAGTTCAGCGTCTCCGAGCGATACGACGACCGGGGCGAACCGGCCGGCGTCGAGGCGCTGGTGGGCTACTCGGCCGAGGTGTTCGACCGCGCGTCGGCACAGGCGGTGTCCGCTCGGTTCGTGCGGCTGCTGGAGGCGGTGGTGGCCGACCCGGACCGGCCGATCGGCACGGTGGAACTGCTGGGCGCCGCCGAGCGCGAGCGGGTGCTGACGGAGCGCAACGCCACGGCGCGCGAGGTGCCGGAGGCGACGTTCCCGGAGCTGTTCCGGGCGCGGGTGGCGGCCGCCCCCGACGCGCCCGCGGTGCTGTGCGGCGCGCTGCGGCTGACGTACGGGCAGCTGGACGCGCGGGCGAACCGGCTGGCCCGGCTGCTGCTGGACCGGGGCGTCGGCGCCGGATCCCTGGTGGCGCTGGCGCTGCCGCGTTCCGCGGACGCGGTGGTGGCGATGCTGGCGGTGCAGAAGGCCGGGGCGGCGTACGTACCGGTGGACCCGGAGCAGCCGGGCTCGCGGACGGGGCTGCTGCTGGCGGACGCGCGGCCGACGCTGGTGCTGTCCCTGGACGGGGCGGCGCCGCCTGCGGGGCCCGCCGAGGTGGTGGTGCTGGACGCGGCGGAGACGGTGGCGGCGCTGGCGGAGGCGAGCGACGAGGACCCCGGGGTGGAGGGGGCGGCGTGCGATGCGGCGTATGTGATCTATACGTCGGGTTCGACGGGGCGGCCGAAGGGGGTGGTGGTGGAGCAGGGGTCGTTGGTGGATTACGTGGTGCGGTGTGTGGTGGCGTATCCGGGTTTGGCGGGGCGGACGTTGTTGCATTCGCCGCTGTCGTTCGACTTGGGGTTGACGGGGTTGTACGGGACGTTGGCGGCGGGTGGCGCTCTGGTGGTCGCTGATCTGGATGAGCGTCTTTCGGTGCCGGGTGGGGTGACGTTCGCGAAGGTGACGCCGAGCCATCTGCCGGTCCTTCAGGAGCTGCCGGATGCGTGTTCTCCCACTGGGCAGTTGGTCATCGGAGGTGAGGCGCTGAGTGGCGCGCGGCTGGCGTCGTGGCGGGCCCGGCATCCGGGCGTCGAGGTGGTCAACCACTACGGCCCCACCGAGGCCACGGTCGGCTGTCTGGACCACCGGATTCCGGCGGGGGCGGTGCTCGCGGACGGCCCGGTGCCGGTCGGCCGTCCGATGTGGAACACCCGGGTGTATGTCCTGGACGCGGGGCTGTCCCCGGTGCCGGACAACGTGGTGGGCGAGTTGTACATCGCGGGCACCGGCGTGGCCCGGGGCTATCTGAACCTGCCCGGGCAGACCGGGGAGCGGTTTGTCGCGGATCCCTTCGGGCCGCCCGGCTCCCGGATGTACCGCACCGGGGACCTCGCCCGCTGGACCGGCGCGGGCGTGCTGGAGTTCGCGGGCCGGGCCGATGACCAGGTGAAGGTGCGCGGCTACCGGATCGAGCCGGGCGAGGTCGAGGCGGCGGTCGCGTCGTTCCCCGGGGTGGACCGGGCCGTGGCCCTCGTCCGCGAGGACCGGGCGGACGACCGGCGGCTGGTCGCCTACGCCGTACCCGCCGCCGGGGATGGCGCGGCTGTGGACCCGGCCGCGCTGGCCGCCTGGGTGGCCGCCCGGCTGCCCGACTACGCGAGGCCCGCGCTGGTCGTCCTGGACACGCTGCCGCTCACCCCGAACGGCAAGGTGGACAGGGGCGCGCTGCCCGCGCCCGAGGTGCCGGTCACCGCCTCCCGGACGGCCCGTACCGCCCGGGAGGAGATCCTGTGCGGGCTGTTCGCGGACGTCCTCGGCGTGGCCCGGGTCGGCGTCGACGACGGCTTCTTCGACCTCGGCGGCCACTCGCTGCTCGCCACCCGGCTGGTGTCCCGCATCCGCGCCGCCCTCGGGGCGGACGTGCCGCTGCGCGTCGTGTTCGAGGCCCCCACCGTCCGCGGGCTCGCGCCGCGCCTGGACGGCGAGGCGCCCGCCCGGCCCGCCCTGTCGGCGCGGCCGCGGCCCGAGACCGTCCCGCTGTCCTTCGCCCAGCGCCGCCTGTGGTTCATCAACCAGATGGAAGGGCCGAGCGCCACCTACAACATCCCGCTCGTGCTGCGGCTCACCGGGCACATCGACCGGCCCGCCCTGCGCGCGGCCCTCCGCGACGTGGTCGCCCGGCACGAGACCCTGCGCACCGTCTTCCCCGCCGTCGACGGCGTGCCCTTCCAGCGGGTCCTGGACCCCGAGCGGGGCACGCCCGAACTGGAGGAGTCCGAGGTCGCCCCGCACGAGTTGCCGGGCGCCATCGACGCGGCCGTCACCGAGGGCTTCGACCTCGTCAGCCGGCCGCCGCTCAGGACCAGGCTGCTGGTCTGCGGCGACACCGCCGCGCTGGTGGTCGTCATGCACCACATCACCGGCGACGGCTGGTCGCACGCCCCGCTGCTGCGCGACCTGTCACAGGCGTATGCCGCGCGCCTGGGCGGCGAGGATCAGCCAGGTTGGCCGCCGCTGCCGGTCCAGTACGCCGACTACACCCTCTGGCAGCGTGAACTCCTCGGCGACGACACCGACCCCGACAGCGAGTTCTCCCGGCAGCTGCGCCACTGGGCAGCCCGGCTTGCGGGCCTGCCGGAGGAGCTGGCGTACCCCACCGACCGCCCCCGCCCCGAGGCCGCCAGCTACCGGGGCGACAGGGTGCCGGTGGCGCTCGGCGCAGAGGCGCACGCGGGCGTCGTGGCGCTCGCCAAGGCGAGCGGGGTCAGCGTCTTCATGGTGCTCCAGGCCGCTCTCGCCACGCTGCTGACCCGGCTGGGCGCGGGTACCGACATCCCGCTCGGCGCCCCCAGCGCGGGCCGCACCGACCATGCCCTCGACGAGTTGGTGGGCTTCTTCGTCAACACGCTGGTGCTGCGCACGGACACCTCCGGCGACCCCACCTTCCGGGACCTCCTCGCCCGGGTGCGGGAGACGGACCTGGCCGCGTACGACCACCAGGACCTGCCGTTCGAGCGCCTGGTGGAGGAGCTCAACCCGAAGCGCTCGCTCGCCCGGCACCCGCTGTTCCAGGTGATGCTCATCCTGCACAACACGGACCGGCTGGAGCTCGATCTGCCCGGTCTGCGCGGGCGGGTGGAAGGGGCCGAGGCCCCCGTGGCGCGGTTCGACATGTCGTTCAGCCTGACCGAGCAGTACTCCGACAACGGCGCCGCCGCGGGCATCCGGGGACAGATCCGCTACGCCGCCGACCTGTTCGACCGCGCCACCATGGAGACCTGGGCGGCCCGGCTGGTCCGGCTGATCAGCGCGGCGGTCGCGGACCCGGATCGCCCGATCGGCGCGCTTCCGGTGCTGTCCGAGGAGGAGCTGCACGAGCTGCTGGTCGTCCGCAACGACACCGCACACGCCCTGCCCGACGCCTCCCTGCCCGAGCTGTTCCGCCGGCAGGCGGCCCGTACCCCGCACGCCACCGCTCTGGTCCAGGGGGAGTTGCGCCTGACATACCAACAGCTCGACGCGCGCTCCGACGAGCTGTGTGCCGCGCTGCTGGCCCGGGGTGTCGGCCGGGAGGACCGGGTGGCGCTGCTGCTGGAGCGGCGGGCCGACCACGTGGTGGCCGTGCTCTCCGTCGCCAAGGCGGGAGCGGTGTACGTACCGCTGGACGCCCGCAGCCCCGAGGCCCGGCAGCGGCACATCCTCACCGGCACCCAGGCGGTGGTGGTGGTCGCCGACGCACGGACCGCCCCGCGCGTCCCGTCCGGCCACGTCTCGCTCGTCCTGACCGACGGCGTGGCGCCGCCGGACGCCGTCGGAACGGGGCACTCGGCGCCGGCCGTGCCGGCCGGCGGCCTCGCGTACATCATCCACACCTCGGGCTCCACCGGTGAGCCCAAGGGCGTGGCGGTCTCCCACCGCAGTGTCGTCGACATGGTCCTGGACCGCTGGTGGGGGCACACCGCCGAGGACCGGATGCTGATGCACCTGCCGGTGTCGTTCGACGCCTCGACCTACGAGCTGTGGGGGCCGCTGCTGACGGGCGGCCGGATCGTCGCGTACGACGGCGAGGCCACCGACATCGCGGCCCTCGCCCGCACCATGGCCGAACACCGGGTCACCGTGGGGCTGTTCAGCGAGGGCGTCTTCCGTCTGCTCGCCGAGAACCACCTGGAGAGCTTCGACGGCCTGAGGGACATCTACGTCGGCGGTGACGCCGTCTCGGCCGTGGCCGCCCGCAAGGTCATGGACCACGTCCCCGGGGCCCGGCTGACCAACACCTACGGGCCCACCGAGTGCACCCAGTGCGTCATCCACCACGAGCTGACCCGCGAGGACGTCGAGGGGCGCCGCGCGGCCATCCCCATCGGACGGCCCCTGGACAACACCCGGGTGTACGTCCTCGACGAGCGCCTGCGGCCCGTGCCGCCCGGCGTCACCGGAGAGCTGTACGTGGCCGGCGAGGGCGTGGCCCGCGGCTACCACGGGCGGCCGGGGCAGACCGCCGAGCGCTTTGTCGCCGACCCCTTCGGGCCCCCGTCCTCGCGCATGTACCGCACCGGCGACCGCGTCTGGTGGCGCCCCGGCGGCGCCCTGGAGTTCGCGGGCCGCGCCGACGCCCAGGTCAAGGTGCGGGGTTTCCGGATCGAACTGGGGGAGGTCGAAGCGGCGGTGGCCTCCTTCCCCGGCGTGGCCCAGGCCGTCGTGGTCGTCCGCGAGGACCGGCCGGGGGACCGGCGGCTGGCGGCCTACGCCGTGCCCGCCACCGGCACCGCCCTGGACACCGCCGCGCTGGACATCGCCGCGCTGGCCGAGCACGTGGGCGCGCTGCTGCCGGACTACATGGTGCCCGCGGCGTTCGTGCCGATGGCGGCCCTGCCGCTGGGGCGCAGCGGCAAGCTGGACCGCTCCGCCCTGCCCGTGCCCGACTACGGCGGCGGCGGTGGCCGGGGGCCGCGGGACGACCGGGAACGGCTGCTGTGCTCGCTGTTCGCGGAGCTGCTCGGCGCCCCCGAGGTCTTCGCCGACGACAACTTCTTCGTGCTCGGCGGCGACAGCATCGGCTCCATCCAGCTGGTCAGCCGGGCGCGGCAGGCGGGGCTGGCGATCAGCGCGCGCGATGTGTTCCTGCACCAGACCCCCGCGGAGCTCGCGCTCGCGGCCACCGCGGCGGACGAGGACCCCGAGGCACCCGCGGCCGACGACGGCACCGGCACCGTCCAGGCCACCCCGATCATGGAGTGGCTGAGAGAACTGGGCGGCCCGGTGGCCGGGTTCAACCAGTCCGTGCTGCTCCGCGTGGCCCCGGGGCTCACCCAGGACGCGCTGGTCACCGCCGTACAAGCGGTCCTGGACCGGCACGCCGTGCTGCGCGCCCGGCTCGACCGGTCGGGCGAGGGGCCCTGGCGTCTCGAGGTGCCCCCGGCCGGGGCGGTGGACGCGGCGGGCTGTGTGCGCCGGGTCGACATCGCGGACCGCCCGGAGGGGCGGCTCGCGCCCGTGCTGGCCGAGCACGCCGAGGCGGCCCGCCGGGAACTGGCGCCGGACGCGGGCGCGATGGTCAGGGTGGTCTGGTTCGACGCCGGGGACCTGCGGCCCGGGCGGCTGCTGGTGATGGCCCACCACCTGGTGGTCGACGGGGTCTCGTGGCGCATCCTCCTCCCCGACCTGATGGACTGCTGGTCGGCCGCCGCGGCCGGGCGGGAGGCGGCGCTCCAGCCCGTGCGCACCTCCTTCCGCACCTGGGCGCGAGAGCTGCCCCGGCGGGCCGGGAGCGAGGCCGTCGAAGCCGAACTCCCGCTGTGGCGGCGGATGGCAGGCGACCCGGACCCGCTGCTGTCCGACCGGCCGCTGGACCCGGCCGTCGACACCCACCGGACGCTCCGCCGCCACCGGGCCGTGCTGCCGCCCGAGCGCACCGGGCCGCTGCTGACGGCCGTGCCCGGCGCGACGGGCGCGGCGGCGGACGAGGTGCTGCTCACCGCGTTCGCGACGGCCGTCGCGGAGTGGCGGCGGCGCCGCGGTGGCGCGGACGGCCCGGTGCTGGTCGATCTGGAGGGCCACGGCCGGGGCGAGGGCGAGGGGGCCGAACTCTCCCGGACGGTCGGCTGGTTCACCGCCATGCATCCGCTGCGGATCGACGCCGGCGTCGGCTGGGCGGAGTTCCGCGCCGGGGGCGCGGCCGCGGGCGGCGCGCCGGCGCGGGTACGGGAGCAGGTGCGCGCGCTGCCCGGCAAGGGCGTCGGGTACGGGCTGCTGCGCCATCTCAACCCCGGGGCCTCCGCCGAGCTGGCCGCCGCCCCCGCCCCGCAGATCGGGTTCAACTACCTGGGGCGCGTCCGTCCCGAGAGCGGGCCCGCCGAGTGGGGCGCGGCCCCCGAGGACGTACGGGTGGCGCCCGCCGACCCGGACCTGCCCTTCGCCCACGCGCTGGAACTCAACGCGGTCGTCCACGACGGGCCCGAGGGCCCCCGGCTGAACGTCACATGGACCTGGCCCGCCGGGCTGTTCGAGGAGTCCGCGGTCCAGGAGTTGGCCGACCTGTGGTTCACCGCCCTGGACGCCCTGACGTCCTACGCCACCGCCCGCGCCGCCACCTCCCGCCTCGCCACCGCCCGGCCCGAGGCGAACGGCCGCACCTCGCCCGACACCTCCCTGGTGGACCTGGACCCGGACGAGCTCGATGAGCTCGGCGAGCTCGAAGCTGACTGGAGGAAGTGACGTGACCCGTAACGTCCGACCGGAGGGGAAGCCGTCGTCCGGGCTGGAGGGCGTCCTGCCGCTGTCCCCGCTCCAGGAAGGCCTGCTGTTCCACTCCCTCTACACGGGTCAGGGCGAGGGCGAGGACGTCTACACCGTCCAGCTCGCCGTCGACCTCGCCGGACCGCTGGACGCGCCCCGGCTGAAGGCCGCGCTGGCCGCGCTGCTGCGACGCCACCCCAACCTCCGCGCCGGGTTCCGGCCCTTGCGTTCGGGCAAGCCGGTCCAGTTCATCCCGGGCCGGGCCGAGGCGGGCTGGCGGGAGGCGGACCTCGCCGGGCTGGACGCGGCACGGCGCGAGGCGGAGGCGGCCCGGCTCGCGGACCGGGACCGCACCGAGCGGTTCGACCTGGCCGAACCCCCGCTGCTGCGCGCCCTGCTGATCCGCCAGGGGCCCGAGCAGCACCGCCTGGTGATCACCAACCACCACATCCTGCTGGACGGCTGGTCGACGCCCCTGGTGCTGCGGGAGCTGTTCACCGTCTACGAGCGGGGCGAGGACGCCCTGCCGCCCGTGACCCCGTACCGCGACTATCTGCGGTGGCTGGCCGGGCAGGACCGCTCGGTCGGCGAGCAGGCCTGGCGCAAGGCGCTGGACGGGGTGGCCGAACCCACCCGGCTGACCCCGGCCGAGCCGGGCCGGGCGCAGCGCATGCCGGACCGCGTCGAGACGCTGCTGCCCGCCGATCTCGCGGGCGCCGTGCGGCGGCTGGCGGCCGGGCACGCGGTGACGCTGAACACGGTGCTCCAGCTGGCCTGGGCCGTGGTGCTGGGGCGGCTGACCGGGCGGGACGACGTGGTGTTCGGCGCGACGGTCTCCGGCCGGCCCGCCGAGGTGCCCGGCGTGGAGTCCATGGTCGGACTGTTCATCAACACCGTTCCGGTGCGGGTCAGGCTCCAGGACTCCGAGCCCTTCGCCAAGGCGCTGGTTCGGCTTCAGAACGAGCAGTCGGACCTGGGACCCCACCAGTACCTCGGCCTCAGCGACATCCAGGCCCTCGCCGGGGTCGGCGAGCTGTTCGACACCACGCTGATCGTCGAGAACTTCCCTGTGGACCCCGCCACGGCCGCCCGCCTGGACTCCGGTCTGCGGCTGGTGGGCGCCAAGGGCCGGGACGCCACGCACTATCCGCTGACGCTCGTCGTGGCCACGTCGCCGGACGGGCTGCGGATGCGGGTGGACTACCGGTCCGACCTGCTCGACCGCTCCATGGCCGAGTCGGTGGCGGCCCGCCTGGAGCGGGTGCTGCGCGCGGCGGTGGCGACACCGGACCTCACGGTCGGGGACATCGACGTGCTGGGCGCGGCCGAGCGGGAGCGGCTGCTGCTGCGCCGCAACGACACCGCGCGCGAGCTGCCGCCGCCGTTGGTGCCCGCGCTGCTGCGGGCCCAGACGGACCGTACGCCGGACGCGGTGGCCGTGTCCGATGGGGAAGTGGCGCTGTCGTACGCGGAGCTGGACACGCGGGCGCGCGCGGTGGCCGGGCTGCTCGCCGGGCACGGGGCCGGCCCGGAGTCGGTGGTGGCGCTGCTGGTGCCGCGTTCGGTGGACGCGGTGGTGGCGATGGCGGGCGTCATGACGGCGGGGGCGGCGTTTCTGCCCGTGGACGTGGACTTCCCGGCCGAGCGCGTGGCGTATGTGCTCCACGACGCGTGCCCCGCCGTGGTGGTGACCACCCGTGAGGCGCGCGACCGGCTGCCCGCGGGTCTGGACGTCCCGGTCGTGTTGATCGAGGACGCGGACGGGGAGCCGCTGCCCCCGGTGGCGGTGGCGCCCGGACACCCGGCGTATGTGCTGTACACCTCGGGCTCGACGGGGCGTCCGAAGGGTGTCGTGGTGTCGCACGGGGCGCTGCGCAACCTGCTGGCGGCGATGTCGTCGGTGGAGCCGGTGCCGGGCGACCGGTGGCTGGCGGTGACGACCTTCGGGTTCGACATCTCGCTGCTGGAGGTGTTCCTGCCGCTGCTGTCCGGCGCCGAGGTGGTGGTGGCGGGCCGTGAGGTGGTGCGCGACCCCGTGGCGCTGGGCCGGACGGTGCGGGAGCGGGGCGTGACGGTGATGCAGGCCACGCCGAGCCTGTGGCGGGCGTTGCTGGAGGCGGACCCGGAAGCGGTGGCGGGGCTGCGGGCGCTGGTCGGCGGCGAGGCGCTGGACGGGGCGCTGGCCTCGGGGCTGGCCTCGCGCGCGGTGTGGGTGCGCAACATGTACGGGCCGACGGAGACCACCATCTGGTCGGCGAGCGCGCCGGTCGAGGCGGGCGGTCCGGTGGCGATCGGCCAACCGCTGGCGAACACCCGGGTGTATGTGCTGGACCAGGGGCTGCGCCTGACGCCGGACGGGGTGGCGGGGGAGCTGTATGTGGCGGGTGCGGGGGTGGCGCGGGGGTACCTGGGGCGGCCCGGACTGACGGGTGAGCGGTTTGTCGCGGATCCGTTCGGCCCGCCGGGGTCGCGGATGTATCGCACCGGGGACGTGGTGCGCTGGACGGAGCGGGGCGCGCTGGAGTTCCTCGGCCGCGCCGACGACCAGGTCAAGGTCCGCGGCCACCGGATCGAACTCGGCGAGGTCGAGGCGTATCTGCGCGCCCGGCCCGGGGTGACGGACGCGGTGGCGGTCGCCGTCCCCGGCCCCGAGGGGCGGCCCCGGCTCGTCGGCTATGTGGTGGGGGCGGCGGACCCCGGGGAGATCCGGCGGGCCCTGGGCTCCGTTCTGCCGGAGTATCTGGTCCCCTCGGTGGTGGTCGGCCTGGACTCCCTCCCGCTGACCCCGAACGGCAAGGTGGACCGCAGGGCGCTGCCCGCGCCGGAGGCGGCCGGGGCCGGCCGGGGGCCGCGCACGGCGCGCGAGGAGATCCTGTGCGGGCTGTTCGCCCAGGTGCTGGGCGTGGCCCGGGTGGGGATCGACGACGGCTTCTTCGACCTGGGCGGCCACTCGCTGCTCGCCACCCGGCTGATGGCGCGGATCCGCGCCACGCTGGGCGCGGACCTGCCGATCCGCGCGCTGTTCGAGTCGCCCACCGTGGCCGGTCTGGCGCCGCGCCTGGACGGCGGCCGGACCGAGGCGCGGGCGGCGCTGACGCCCCGCCCGCGGCCGGACGCGATTCCGCTGTCCTTCGCCCAGCGGCACCTGTGGTTCCTCAACCGGCTCGATCCGGCCAGCCCGTTGTACAACCTGTCGTTGACGGTGCGGCTGCGCGGCGAGCTGGACCTGGCTGCGCTCGAGGCCGCGCTGGGCGATGTGGTGGCCCGCCACGAGAGCCTGCGGACGGTGTTTCCCGCCGTCGACGGGGAGCCCTGCCAGCGGGTGCTTGACGTCCAGGAGCCGCCCACCCCGCTGCTGCGCACCGTCGACGTGGCCGAGAGCGAGCTCGCCGCGGCGGTCGAGTCCGTACGGACCGGCTTCGACCTCACCGCACAGCCGCCGCTGCGCGCGACGCTGCTGGCGCTGAATCCTCAGGAACACGTCCTGGTCGTGGTGTTGCACCACATCGCCGGCGACGCGTGGTCCGTCGGCCCGCTCGCCGCCGACCTGGCCGCCGCGTACGCCGCGCGGCGCGGCGACCAGGCCCCTGCCTGGGACCCGCTGCCGGTCCAGTACGCCGACTACACGCTGTGGCAGCGGGAACTCCTCGGCGACGACGGCGATCCCGACAGCGAGCTGTCCCGCCAACTCGCCTACTGGAAGGGCGCCCTGGCCGGGGCGCCCCGGAAACTGGCGCTGCCCACCGACCGCCCCCGGCCGGACGCCGGCACCCACCAGGGCGGCGTGGTGCCGTTCACGGTCGCCCCCGAACCGCACTCCGCGCTGCTGGAGCTGGCCCGCGCCACCGCCACGACCCCGTTCATGGTGGTCCAGGCGGCGCTGGCCGCGCTGCTGACCCGGCTCGGCGCGGGCGAGGACATCCCCATCGGCACCCCCGCGGCCGGGCGCGACGACGCCGCGCTGGACCGGCTGGTGGGCTTCTTCGTCAACACCCTGGTGCTGCGCACGGACACCTCCGGCGACCCGACCTTCCGGGACCTCCTCGCCCGGGTGCGGGAGACGGACCTGGCCGCGTACGACCACCAGGACCTGCCGTTCGAGCGGCTGGTGGAGGAGATCAACCCGGAGCGCTCGCTGGCGTATCACCCGCTGTTCCAGGTCCGCCTGGTGCTGGACGACTTCGACCGCGAACGGGTGCGGCTCGACGGCCTGACCAGCGACGGCGGCGTGGACACCCCGCTGGCCGAACAGGCGGGCCGGGCCAAGTTCGACCTCCTGGTGCAGGCGGCGCAGCACCGCGCCGAGGACGGCGCCCCGGCCGGCATCGCCGGGACCATCACCTACGCGGCCGATCTGTTCGACCGGGAGACGGTGGAGGCGCTCGCGGCGCGGCTCGTGAGGTTCCTGGAGGCGGTGGCGGCCGATCCGGGGCTGCGGATCGGCCGGGTGGAACTGCTGGACGCGGCCGAGCGGGACGAGGCGCTGTCGCTGCGGAACGACACCGGGCACGTTGTGGCGGCAGGGTCGTTCCTGGAGGTGTTCCAGGAGCGGGTGGCGGCGGCGCCGGAGGCGCCGGCGGTGGTGAGCGGCCCGTCGGGCCCGGCCGGTGCGCTGACCTACGCCGAGCTGGACGCGCGGGCGAACCGGCTGGCGCGGGTGATCCGCGGTCAGGGGGTGGGCGCCGGCTCGCTGGTGGCGCTGGCGCTGCCGCGCTCGGCGGACGCGGTGGTGGCGATGGTGGCGGTGCACAAGGCCGGGGCGGCGTATGTGCCGCTGGACCCGGAGCAGCCGGGGGCCCGGCTGGGCCTGGTCCTGGCGGACGCGCGGCCGTCGCTGGTGGTGACCCGCGCCGGGGTGGAGCCGGTGTGGGGGGCGACCCGGGCGCTGGTGCTGGACGCGGCGGAGACGGTGGCGGCGCTGGACCGGGAGCCCGCTGACGACCCGGGTGTGCGGGTGTCGGCGAGTGATGTGGCGTATGTGATCTATACGTCGGGTTCGACGGGGCGGCCGAAGGGGGTGGTGGTGGAGCAGGGTTCGTTGGTGGATTACGTGGTGCGGTGTGTGGTGGTGTATCCGGGTTTGGCGGGGCGGACGTTGTTGCATTCGCCGCTGTCGTTCGACTTGGGGTTGACGGGGTTGTACGGGACGTTGGCGGCGGGTGGCGCTCTGGTGGTCGCGGATCTGGATGAGCGTCTTTCGGTGCCGGGTGGGGTGACGTTCGCGAAGGTGACGCCGAGCCATCTGCCGGTCCTTCAGGAGCTGCCCGACGCGTGTTCGCCCACGGGGCAGTTGGTCGTCGGCGGTGAGGCGCTGAGTGGCGCCCGGCTGGCGTCGTGGCGGGCCCGGCATCCGGGCGTCGAGGTGGTCAACCACTACGGCCCCACCGAGGCCACGGTCGGCTGTCTGGATCACCCGATTCCGGCGGGGGCGGTGCTCGCGGACGGCCCGGTGCCGCTGGGCCGGCCCATGTGGAACACCCGGGTGTACGTCCTGGACGCGGGGCTGTCCCCGGTGCCGGACGGCGTTCCGGGGGAGCTGTATGTGGCCGGCCGTGGCGTGGCCCGCGGGTACTGGGACCGTCCGGGGCTGACGGCCGAGCGGTTCGTGGCGGATCCGTTCGGCCCGCCGGGGTCGCGGATGTATCGCACCGGGGACGTGGTGCGCTGGACGCGCGCCGGCGTGGTGGAGTTCCTCGGCCGGGCCGATGACCAGGTGAAGGTGCGCGGCTACCGGATCGAGCCGGGCGAGGTCGAGGCGGCGGTCGCCGCGCTGCCCGGGGTGGACCGGGCCGTCGCCCTCGTACGGGAGGACACGCCCGGGGACCGGCGGCTGGTCGCGTACGCCGTGCCCGCCCCGGGCGCGAGCGTGGCCGCGGTCGCGGCGCGCCGCGAGCTGGCGTCGGCGCTGCCGGAGTACCTGGTGCCGTCCGCCGTGGTGGTGCTGGACTCGCTGCCGCTGACGCCCCACGGCAAGGTCGACCGGGGCGCGCTGCCCGCGCCCGAGGCGGCCGGGGCCGGCCGGGGGCCGCGCACCCCCCGGGAGGAGATCCTGTGCGGGCTGTTCGCCGAGGTGCTGGGCGTGGCCCGGGTGGGGATCGACGACGGCTTCTTCGACCTGGGCGGCCACTCGCTGCTCGCCATCCGGCTGCTGTCCCGGATCCGCGCCACGCTCGGGGCGACGCTGCCCATCCGCGCGCTGTTCGAGACGCCGACGGTGGCCGGTCTGGCGCCGCGCCTGGACGGCAGGACCGCGGCGCGGGCGGCCCTGACGCCGCGCCCCCGGCCGGACGCGATTCCGCTGTCCTTCGCCCAGCGCCGCCTGTGGTTCCTCAACCGCCTCGATCCGGCGAGCCCGCTGTACAACCTGTCGTTGACGGTGCGGCTGCGCGGCGAGCTGGACCTGGCTGCGCTCGAGGCCGCCCTGGGCGATGTGGTGGCCCGTCACGAGAGCCTGCGGACCGTCTTCCCCGAGTCGGACGGCGAGCCCTGCCAGCGGGTGCTGACCCCGGCCGAGGTGCCCGGCCCGCGCCTGCGGACCGCCCACGTACCCGGAGCCACCCCAGAACCTGACGACGGGGGAGACAGCCGCCTGGCCGCGGCCGTCTCCCCCCTCGTCGGGGAGGGCTTCGACCTGACCTCGGAGCCCCCGCTGCGCGCCACGCTGCTGTCGCTGCGGCCCCGGGAACACGCCCTGGTCGTGGTGTTGCACCACATCGCGGGCGACGCGTGGTCGATCGAGGCCCTCGCCACCGACCTGGCCTCGGCCTACGCGGCGCGGCGCGGCGGCGAGGCCCCCGCCTGGGCGCCGTTGCCGGTCCAGTACGCCGACTACGCCCTGTGGCAGCGCGAACTCCTCGGCGAGTCGGGTGATGCCGACAGCGAGCTGTCCCGCCAGCTGGCCTACTGGACGGGCGCCCTGGCGGGCCTGCCCGAGGAGCTCGCCCTGCCCACCGACCGGCCCCGCCCCGCCTCGGGCCCCCAGCGGGGCGCGGGGCTCCGCTTCTTCCTCGACGCCGAGCTGCACGGCCGGCTGCTGGCGCTCGCCCGGGAGAGCGGCGCCAGCCTGTTCATGGTGGTGCAGGCGGCCCTGGCGGCGACGCTGACCCGGCTCGGCGCGGGCGAGGACATCCCCATCGGCACCCCCGTGGCCGGGCGCGGCGACGCGGCCCTGGACAGGTTGGTGGGCTTCTTCCTCAACACGCTGGTGCTGCGCACGGACACCTCCGGCGCCCCCACCTTCCGCGAGCTGCTCGACCGCGTCAGGGCGACGGACCTCGCCGCGTACGACCACCTCGACCTGCCGTTCGAGCGGCTGGTCGAGGAGGTCAACCCACGGCGGTCGCTGACCCGTCACCCGCTGTTCCAGGTGATGCTGACGGTGCGGAGCACCAAGGCCGCGGAGCTCGCGCTGCCGGGCCTGGACGTCGCCGGCGTGCCGGGCGAAAGCCGGTGGGCCCGGTTCGATCTGTCCTTCGGCCTCGGCGAGCTGCACACGCCGAGCGGCGAACCGGGCGGTCTCGAGGGCGTGGTCGACTACTCCACCGAGCTGTTCGACGCGGCCACGGCCGCATCGGTGCTGGAGCGTCTGGAGCGGGTGCTGCGTGCCGTGGCGGACGGGCCCGACGTGCGGATCGCGGACATCGAGATCCTGGACGCCGGTGAGCGGCAGCGGCTGCTGTACGGCCGCAACGACACGGCCGCACAGCAGCCGTCGCCCCTGATACCGGCGCTGATCGAGGCTCAGTCGGCCCGTACGCCGGAGGCCGCCGCCGTGTCGTGCCGGGGCGTCACCCTCTCGTACGCGGAGCTCTCCGCCCGGGCGAACGGCGTGGCGCGCCTGCTGGCCGGGCGGGGCGTCGGCCCGGAGTCGGTGGTGGCGCTGGCCGTGCCGCGCTCGGTGGACGCGGTGGTGGCCATGGTCGCCGCGGGCCGGGCGGGCGCCGCGTTCCTGCCGGTCGACCCGGACTTCCCGGCCGAGCGGGTGAGGTTCGTGCTCGGCGACGCGGCGCCCGCCGTGGTGCTGACGGTGCGCGCGGCGGTGGAGCGGCTGCCCCGGGATCTGGGCGTACCGGTGGTGGTGCTCGACGAGGTGGAGCCCGCCGAGCGGCCGTTGCCCGCGGTCGCGGCGCGGCCCGACCACCCGGCGTATGTGCTGTACACCTCGGGTTCGACCGGGCGGCCCAAGGGCGTGGTCGTCTCCCACGGCGCGCTGCGCAATCTCGTGTCGGCGGTGGCCCCGTCGGTGGCGGTGGCGCCGGGCGACAGCTGGCTGGCGGTGACCACGTTCGGGTTCGACATCGCGTTGCTGGAGGTGTTCCTGCCCCTGGTCTCGGGTGCCCAGGTGGTGGTGGTCGAGCGTGATGTGGTGCGCGACCCGCGCGAGCTCGGCCGCGAACTGCGCGCGCGGGCCGGGTCGGTGATGCAGGCGACGCCCAGCCTGTGGCGTGCGCTGCTGGACGCCGACCCGGAGGCCGTCGACGGCCTGCGGGCGTTGGTCGGCGGCGAGGCGCTGGACTCCTCGCTGGCGTCGGCGCTGGCGGGCCGGGCCGCCTCGGTACGGAACATGTACGGGCCGACGGAGACCACCATCTGGTCCACGAGCGCGCCCGTGGCGGCTGAGGGCGCCGACGGGCCGCCGCCCATCGGCACACCGCTGGCCAACACCCGCTGCTATGTGCTGGACGCGAGGCTGCGCCCGGTGCCGGACGGTGTCGCGGGCGAGCTGTACCTGGCGGGCGACGGCGTGGCCCGCGGCTACCTGGGCCGGCCGGGCCTGACCGGCACCCGGTTCGTGGCCGACCCGTACGGGCCGGCCGGGGCACGGATGTACCGCACGGGCGACCTCGCACGGTGGCGGGCCGACGGGCAGCTTGAGTTCGCCGGCCGCGCCGACGACCAGGTCAAGGTCCGCGGCCACCGGATCGAACTGGGCGAGGTGGAGGCGTATCTGCGCGCCCTGCCCGGCGTGACGGACGCCGTCGCGGCGGTGCTGCCGGGCCCGGACGGCCAACCGCGGCTCGTCGGGTATGTGGTGGGAGGGGCGGACGAGGGCGGCCCGCGGGCGGCGCGCGAGGCCCTGGCCGCCCGGCTGCCGGCCCACCTGGTGCCCTCGGTGGTGGTGGCGCTGGACGCCGTCCCGCTGACGCCGAACGGCAAGACCGACCGCAGGGCGCTGCCGGCGCCGGAGGCGGGCGACGCGGCGCGCACGGCCCCCCGTACCCCTCAGGAGGAGATCCTGGGCCGGCTGTTCGCCGATGTCCTCGGCGTGGGCGGGGTCGGAGCCGACGACGACTTCTTCGACCTGGGCGGCCATTCGCTGCTGGCCGCGCGGCTGGTGGCGCGCGTCCGTGCCGCTCTGGGGGTCGAGCTGCCGATCCGGGCCGTGTTCGAGACGCCCACCGTCGCGGGTCTGGCGGCGTACGCGGGCCGGGCCGCCTCCGCCCGGCGGCGGCCCGCGCCCCGCCCGCGGCCGGACGTGCTGCCCCTGTCGTTCGCCCAGCGCGGGCTGTGGGTGCTGAACGGGCTGGGGGAGACCGGCCCGCTGTACACCATTCCCCTGGTGGCGCGGTTGCGCGGGGCGCTGGACCGGGCGGCGCTTGGGGCCGCGCTGGGCGATGTGGTGGCCCGTCACGAGAGCCTGCGGACCGTCTTCCCCGAGACGGACGGCGAGCCCTGCCAGCGGGTGCTGGACCCCGCCGAGTTGCCCGGCCCGCTGCTGCGGACGGTCGAGGTCGGGTCGCGCGACGGCCTGGACCGGGCGATCGCCGCCGCGCGCGGCGGGGGCTTCACGCTCACCGCCGAGCCCCCACTCAGGGCGACGCTGCTGGTGCTGGGACCGCGCGAACACGTCCTGGTGCTGGTGGTGCACCACATCGCCGGTGACGCCGGGTCCGTCCGGCCGCTGCTGCGCGATCTGGCCACCGCCTACGCCGCCCGGCTGGCCGGCGAGGCGCCCGGCTGGGCGCCGCTGCCCGTCCAGTACGCCGACTACGCCCTCTGGCAGCGGGAGCTGCTCGGCGACGCCGGCGACCAGGACAGCGAGATGGCACGGCAACTCGCCTACTGGGCCCGGACCCTGTCCGGCCTCCCCGAGCAGATCGCCCTGCCCGCCGACCGGCCCCGGCCCCCCGAGCCCAGCCACCGCGGCGGCGTGGTGCCCTTCGAGCTGGACGCCGGGCTGCACCGGGCGGTGCTGGCGCTGGCGCGCTCGCGCGGGGCCACGGCGTTCATGGTGCTCCAGGCGGCGCTCGCCGCCGTGCTGACCCGGTCGGGGGCGGGCGAGGACCTCCCCATCGGCACCGCGCTGGCCGGGCGCGGCGACGAGGCGCTGGACGGCCTGGTCGGCCTCTTCACCACCATGCTGGTGCTGCGGACCGACACCTCCGGCAACCCCTCGTTCCAGGAGCTGCTGGACCGTGTGCGGCAGACGGACCTGGCGGCGTACGCGCATCAGGACGTGCCCTTCGAGCGGGTGGTGGACGCGGTCGACCCGGCGCGGTCGCCCGCGTACCACCCGCTGTTCCAGGTGGCCCTGGTGCTGGACAACTTCGCCCGCCCCGACGCGGTGCTGCCCGGGCTGAGCGCAGTTGACGAGGACGCCGGCGAGGACACCGACGACGGCATGGACGCGCCCGTGGAAGGCCCCGGGAGGGCGAAGTTCGACCTGTCCGTGCGGCTGCGCGAGCGGCGCTCGGCCGAGGGCGCCCCCGCGGGTCTGACCGGGTCCCTCGCCTATGCGCTGGATCTGTTCGCACCGGCCACGGCGGCCGCGCTGGCGGCGCGGTTCGTCCGGCTGCTCACCGCCGTCGTCGCCGACCCGGGCCGCCCGATCGGCGAGGTGGAGATCCTGGCCCCGGCGGAACGCCGACAGCTGCTCCACGGCTGGAACGACACCGCCCGGCCGCTGCCCGGCGCGCTGCTGCCGCGGATGTTCGAGGAGCAGGCGGCGCGCACCCCCGACGCCCCGGCCGTGCGGTGCGGGGACACCACCGTCTCGTACGCGGAGCTGAACACCCGTGCCAACCGCCTGGCCCGGCTGCTGGTCGCGCGGGGCGCCGGTCCGGAGCGGCGGGTCGCGCTGATGGTGCCGCGCTCCGTGGAGATGATCGTCGCCGTGCTCGCGGTGCTGAAGTCCGGCGCGGCCTATGTGCCGGTGGACAGCGCGTACCCGGCCGACCGGATCGCCTACATGCTGGCCGACGCCCGGCCGGAACTTCTGGTGACCACGGCCGGGACGGCACACACCCTGCCCGAGCCGGCGCCCGGCAGGCGGGTCGTCCTGGACAGCCCGGCCACGGTGGAGGAGTCGCTGAGCCTGCCGGGCACGGACCTCACCGACGCGGACCGCCGGGCTCCGCTGACCCCCCGCACCCCGGCGTATGTGATCTACACCTCGGGCTCCACCGGGCGCCCGAAAGGCGTGGTCGTGGAGCACCGCTCCATCCCCAACATCGTGCTGGCCAGGATCGGGACGTACGGGATGGGGCCGGGCAGCCGGGCGCTCCAGTTCGCGTCGCTGAGCTTCGACGCCGCCATGTCCGAGATCTGTACGCCCCTGAGCGCGGGGGCCTGCCTGGTGCTGGGCCCGGCCGACATGCTCGCCCAGGTGGACCAACTGCCCGAGCTGATCCGGCGCTACGGGATCACCCACGCGACGCTGCCGCCGGCGATCCTCACCCGGCTGCCCGCCGACAGCCTGCCGTCCGTGGTGAACCTGGTGATCGCGGGCGAGGCGGCCCAGCCGGGTCTGGTGCCCACGTGGGCGTCCGGGCGGCGGATGTTCAACGCGTACGGGCCCACGGAGACCACCGTCTCGTGCACCATGGCCGGTCCGCTTCCGGCCGTGGACGGGATACCGCCGATCGGCGGCCCGCTCCCCAACCTGCGCACCTACGTCCTGGACGACCTGCTGCGGCCGGTCCCGCCCGGGGTCCCCGGCGAGCTGTACGTGTCGGGAGTCGGCGTGGCCCGGGGGTATCTGGGGCGTGCCGCGCTGACGGCGGAGCGGTTCGTGGCGGACCCCTTCGGGCCCGCCGGGGACCGCATGTACCGCACGGGCGACCTCGTACGGTGGCGGGCCGACGGGCAGCTGGAGTTCGTCGGCCGCGCGGACGGCCAGGTCAAGATCCGCGGATACCGCATCGAACTGGGCGAGGTCCAGGCGGCGTTGGAGTCCCTCCCGGAGGTGGCCCAGGCGGTCGCGACCGTACGGGAGGACCAGCCCGGCCACAGGCGTCTGGTGGGGTATCTGAGGCCCGCCCCGGGCGCCGAGGCCGACGCCACGCGGCTCCGCACCCGGCTGGCGGAGCTGCTGCCCGACTACATGGTTCCGACGGTGCTGATGACGCTGGAGCGCATACCGCTGACGGTGAACGGCAAAGTGGACCACAAGGCGCTGCCCGCGCCGCCGGCACCGCGGCGGACACCGCCGGAGGCCGACGCGGGACCCCGCCCCGGCACCCGCCCGGAGGACATCCTGTGCCAGGTCGTCGCCGACGTCCTCGGCCTGCCGCGGGTCGGGCCCGACGACAACTTCTTCGCCCTCGGCGGGGACAGCATCGCCGCCCTCCAGGCCGCCAGCCGGGCCCGCCGGGCCGGTCTGGTCCTCACCCCCCGCGACCTCTTCCGCCACCAGACGGTGGCCGAACTGGCCGCCGCCGTGCGCGAGCCCGAGGCGCGGGCGGAGGAGCCCCGGGGCGACGGCGTGGGCGCCGTACCGCCGACCCCCGTCATGCGCTGGCTCGCCCAGCGGCGCGGACCCGTGGCGCACCTCAACCAGTCGGTGCTGCTGGCCGTCCCGCCCCTGGGGCTGCCCGCGCTCACGGCCGCCGTGCAGTGCCTGCTCGACCACCACGACGCGCTGCGCGCGGTCCTGGCCGGCGCCCCGACGGGCGTCACCTGGGGGCTCAAGGTCACTCCGCCGGGCAGCGTACGGGCCGAGGACCGCATACGGCGGGTGGACATCAGCGGCCACCCGGACGGCTCCGCGGAGCTGTCCGCCGTGGTGGCCGCAGAGGGCGAGGCCGCGCGGCTGCGCCTTGACCCGGAGGCCGGGGCCCTCCTCCAGGTGGTCTGGTTCGACGCCGGGGACGACCGGCCAGGCCGCCTGCTGCTGATCGCCCACCACCTGGTCGTGGACGGGGTGTCCTGGCGCATCCTGGTGCCCGACCTGGTGACCGCCTGGCGGACCGCCGAAGACGGCGGGACGCCCCGGCCGGCCCCGGTCGGCACCTCGCTGCGCCGCTGGGCGCAGCTGCTCCTCGCCGAGGCCCAGAGCCCTGAGCGGGCCGCGGAGCTGGAGCTGTGGACGGACATGCTCGACGGGCCCGAACCCCGCCTCGGCGCCGAGACGTTCCGCCGCGCCCGGGACACCCGGGCCACGGCCGAGCACCTGACCGTGACCGTCCCCGCGGACATCACCGACGCCCTGCTGACCGCCGCGCCACAGGCCTACCAGGCCCGGATGAACGAGATCCTGCTGACCGGCCTCACGCTCGCCGTGGCCCGCTGGCGGGAACGCCACGGCTGGGGCGACGGCCGTACCCTCCTGGTCGACGTCGAGGGACACGGCCGGGAGCAGATCGCCGACGAGGTGGACCTCTCCCGCACCGTCGGCTGGTTCACCAGCATCCACCCGCTCCGGCTTGACCCCGGGGAGGTGGACCTGGACGAGGCGCTCGCCGGGGGCCGGGCCACCGTGGCCGCCCTGAAGCGGATCAAGAGCCGGATCAGGGAACTCCCCGACAACGGCCTCGGATACGGGCTGCTGCGCTATCTCAACCCGGACACCGCCGCGCTGCTCGCCCAGTACCGCACCCCGCAGATCGGATTCAACTACCTGGGCCGGATGAACGGCGGCGGGCTCGACGAGAGCCCCGAACCCGCCGGATGGTCGGTCGCCGCACATCCCCAGGTCCGTCTCGACCCGTCCGACGGCGAACTGCCCTTCGCACACGCCCTGGAGATCGGCGCGGTCACCCGGGACAGCCCGGACGGGCCGCGGCTGAGCATCAACTGCGCGTGGCCGGGCGCCCTGTTCACCGCGGCCCAGATCCAGGACCTGGCCGACACCTGGCTCACCGCGCTGCGCGCGCTGGCCGACGGGGCGCGGCGCCCGGGCGCCGGCGGACTCGTCCCCGCCGATCTCCCGCTGGTCCGGGCCACCCAGGCCGAGATCGACACGTGGGAGGCGGAGCCCGGTGGGGTGGCGGACGTGCTGCCGCTCTCCCCCCTTCAGGAAGGGCTGTTGTTCCACGCCCTGTACGCCGACACCGGCCCCGACGTCTACACCATGCACATGAGGCTGGACCTGGAGGGCCCGCTGGACGGCCCGGCGCTGCGGGCCGCGGCGCGGGCCGTGCTGGAGCGCCACCCGAATCTGCGCGCCCGCTTCCGCCACCGGGCCGCGGGCGACGCGGTGCAGATCATTCCGCGCCAGGCCGAACTCGCCTGGGAGGAGACGGACCTGTCCGGGCTGGCCGAGCCCGAGCGCGGGGCCGAACTGGACCGGCTCACCGAGCGGGCCCGCCACCACCGCTTCGACCCCGGCCGCCCGCCGCTGCTGCGGTTCTGGCTGATCCGGGTCGAGGACGAGCGGCACCGGCTGCTGGTCCTCAAGCACCACATCCTGCTCGACGGCTGGTCCGTACCGATCTTCCTGCGGGACCTGATCACGCTCTACCACCACCGCGGCGACCCGGCGGCCCTGCCCCCGGCGGTGCCGTACCGGAACTATCTGACCTGGCTTGCCGCCCAGGACCCCGCGGCGGCCGAGGACGCCTGGCGCCGGGCCCTGGCCGGGCTGACCGAGCCCACCCTGCTGGCGCCCGCGGACGCCGGCCCCCCGGACCGGGCGCCGGAGACCGTGGTCCGCCTGCTGCCGCCCCCGCTCACGGCGGCGCTGCGGAACCACGCGGCCGACGCCGCGGTCACCGTCAACACGATCCTCCAGGGGGCGTGGGCGGTGCTGATCGGACGGCTGCTCGGCCGCGACGACGTGGTCTTCGGGACGACCGTCTCCGGCCGCCCCCCGGAGATCCCCGGGATCGAGTCCATGGTCGGCCTGTTCATCAACACCCTCCCGGTACGGGTCAGGCTGGACCCGGCCCGGAGCTGGCGGTCGGCGGTGGCCCGGCTCCAGGAGGAGCAGTCCGCCCTCAGCGCCCACCACCAGCTCGGACTGGCCCGCGTCCAGCAGCTCGCGGGGCTCGGCGAGCTGTTCGACACGCTGGTGGTGTACGAGAACTTCCCGGTCGCCCCGGCCGGCGACCAGCCCGCCACCGGGCCGCGCGCCACGGCCTCGGAGAGCCGCGCCGCGGCGCACTACCCGCTGGCCCTGGTCGCCGTCCTGGCACCGGCCGGGCTGCGACTGCGGCTCGACTACCGGCCCGAGCTGTTCGACCGCTCCGCCGCCGAGGAGCTGCTGGACCGGCTGGTGCGCGTCCTCGAGGCGGTCGGCGCGGACCCGGACCGGCCGGTCGGCCGGATCGGCGTCCTCGGCCCGGACGAGCGGCGGCAGCTGGTCGACGGGTGGAACGGCGCCGAAGCGCCGCCGCCCCCGGGGCCGATGACGATCCACCGGAGATTCGCCGACGCGGTGGGCCGGGGCCCCGACGACACCGCCATCCGCTACGGCGACCTTCGGCTGACCTACCGCGAGCTGGACCAGCGGGCCAACCGGCTGGCCCGGCTCCTGGTGGAGCTCGGCGTGCGCCGGGAGACCCGCGTCGCGGTGGAGCTCGACCGCGGCCCCGACCTGATCGTCGCGGTGCTGGCCGTACTCAAGGCCGGGGCGGTCTATGTGCCGCTGGAGCCCGACCACCCCCGGGAGCGGCTGCGGCTGCTGCTGGCCGAGACGGCCGCTCCGGTGCTGCTGACCGACCGGGTGCGCGCCGAGGCCTGGGCGGCCGAGCCCGCGGACGGCGTCACAACGGTCGCCGTGGACACGGATCCCGGCCTCGCCGCCCAGGCCCCGACCCCGCCCGAGGTCACCGTGGACCCCGGCCAACTGGCGTACGTCATCTACACCTCGGGCTCCACCGGCACCCCCAAAGGCGTGGCGGTCACCCACCAGAACGTGGTGGAACTGGCGGACGACCAGTGGTGGCGGCTGGACCCGGCCCACAAGGTCCTCTTCCACTCCCCGCACGCCTGGGACGCCTCCACCCTGGAGTGGTGGGTCCCGCTGCTGAACCACGGGGAGATCGTGGTCGCCCCGCCCGGCAGGCTCGACTTGGACGCCCTCGCGGAGCTGGTGGTCACGGAGCGGATCACCGGGCTGTGGGCCTCGGGCGGGCTGTTCCGGCTGCTCGCCGAGGAGCACCCGGAGTGCTTCGCCGGGCTGCGGGAGGTCCGTACCGGCGGCGACGTGGTGCCCGCGTACGCCGTCCGCAAGGCGCTCGCCCACTGCCCCGACACCTGGGTCACCGCGGGCTACGGGCCCACCGAGACCACCGTGTTCTCCACCCGGCACTCGATGCGCGCCGGTGACCCGGTGCCCGAGAGCGTACCCATCGGCCGCCCGCTGGACGGCACCCGCGCCTACGTCCTCAGCCCCGGCCTCGAGCCGCTGCCGGTCGGGGTGGTCGGGGAGCTGTATCTGGCCGGTTCCGGGGTGGCCCGCGGCTACGAGAACAACCCGGCCATGACCGCCGAGCGCTTCGTCGCCGATCCCTTCGGCCCGCCCGGCACCCGGATGTACCGCACCGGCGACCTGGTGCGATGGCGCGCGGACGGCCTCATGGAGTTCGCGGGCCGGGCCGACGAGCAGGTCAAACTGCGCGGCTTCCGGGTGGAGCTGCGCGAGGTGGAGATCGCCCTCAGCTCCTGCGGCGGCATCGGCCAGGCGGTCGCCCTGGTACGGGAGGACCGGCCCGGCGACAAGCGTCTGGTCGGCTATGTGGTGCCGGACTCCGGCTCCCCCGCCCCGGACCCGGCCGCGCTGCGGGCCCGGCTCGCCGGGCGGCTCCCGGACTTCATGGTGCCCTCCGCCCTGGTCGTGCTCGACGCGCTGCCGCTGACGGACCACACCAAGCTGGACCGCGCGGCCCTCCCGGCCCCCGAGTACCACACGGAGCCGGCGCGCCGGCCGCGCAGCCCCCAGGAGGAGGTGCTGTGCGGGCTGTTCGCCGACGCGCTCGGCGTCCCCGAAGTCGGCATCGACGACGACTTCTTCCTGCTCGGCGGCAACTCGCTGACCGCGGCCGCGCTCATCAGCCGCATCCGCACCACGCTCGGCTCCCGCCTCGGCATGCAGGCGCTGTTCACCGCGCCGACCCCCGGCGGCCTCGCGCGGCGGCTGGAGGCCGGGCTCGGCCCGGACGAGCGCAACGGCCTGGAGGTGCTGCTGCCGCTGCGGACCACGGGCAGCCGTCCCCCGGTCTTCTGCTTCCACGCCGGCGGCGGCCTGAGCTGGCGCTACGCCGGACTGCTGCGCCATCTGCCGCCGGAACACCCGGTGTACGGACTCCAGGCGCGCGCCTTCGGGACGCCGGGCTACCGGCCCGCGGACATCGAGGAGATCGCCGCCGACTTCCTGGAGCGGATCAGGAGCGTGGCCCCCAGCGGGCCGTACCACCTCCTCGGCTGGTCCTTCGGCGGTCTCGTCGCCCACGCCGTGGCGACCCGGCTCCAGGAACAGGGCGAGGAGGTGGGGCTGCTGGCGATGCTGGACGCGTACCCGGTCGCGGAGGTCACGGCCCCGTCGGCCGGGGACCGCGCGTACGAGAACGGGGGAGACGGGGGAGACGGGGAGGACAAAGAGGACGGGGAGACGGACAACGATCTGATGCGGGCCCTGCTGGAGGTCGTCGCCCCGGGAGCCACCGCCCACGGCGATGCGCCACGGCCCGGTGAGCCGCTGACCCGGGAGGCGGTCGCGCGGACGCTGCGCGCCCAGGGCAATCCGCTCACCGACCTGCTGGCCGGCAACCTGGAGACCATCCTGCGGGCCTTCGGCGACCACGTGGCCCTGCGGCACGCCTTCAGGCCCGGCGTGTTCCACGGCGACGCGCTGCTCGTCGCCGCCCGCCCGGACGGCGGGGACGGCGCCGACGACGGCAGCGAGCGCTGGCGCCCCTACGTCCGGGGGCGGGTGCTCGGCCACCGGGTCCGCTGCCGGCACGAGGACATGATGCTGCCGGAACCGCTCGCCGAGATCGGCCGGCTCGTCACCGCCCGCCTCGAAGACCCGCGTCACCACCGAACCGAGAAGGAGGCCTGATGGGACGGGAGATCTACGCGCTCGGCGAGATGCCGCCGCTCGGCGAGGTGCCCCGCTATATGCACGCGGCGCTGATCCGGCGGCACCGCTACGGCAGGCCCGCCGACGCGATCGAGATCGAGCAGGTCGAGGTGCCCCCGGTGGGCCGGGGCCAGATCCTGCTGATGGTGATGGCGGCCGGGGTCAACTACAACGGAGTGTGGGCCGCGCTCGGCACGCCCGCCGACGTCATCGCGGCCCGGCGGAAGAGGGGCGATCCGCACGACTTCCACATCGCGGGCTCCGAAGGGGCGGGCGTGGTGTGGGCGGTCGGCGAGGGCGTCACCCAGTTCCGGGTGGGCGACCAGGCGATCGTGGGCGGGGTGCGCTGGAACGAGTCGGCGCCCGACATCCGCATGGGCACCGACCCCACGGCCTCCACCAGCCAGCGCGCCTGGGGATACGAGCTGAACTTCGGCTCCTTCGCCCAGTTCACGGTGGTCGACGAGTACCAGTGCCACCCCAAGCCGGACCATCTGACCTGGGAGGAGGCCGGCTGTTTCCTCGGTGGCGGCTCCACCTCCTACCGTCAGCTGAGCGGCTGGCCGCCGCACACCGTGCAGCCGGGCGACCCGGTGCTGATCTGGGGCGGCTCCGGCGGCCTGGGCTCCATGGCGATCCAGATCGTGCGGCACTTCGGCGGGATTCCGGTCGCCGTGATCTCCGACGAGGCCAAGGCCGACCACTGTCTGCGGCTGGGCGCCCAAGGGGTCATCAACCGGCGCGAGTTCGACCACTGGGGCCGGCTCCCGGACGCCGAGGACACCGCGGCCTTCCAGTCCTGGCTGGAAGGGGCGCGGGCCTTCGGGCGCAGGATCTGGGAGGTGCTGGGCGAGCGCCGCTCGCCGCGCATCGTGCTGGAACACCCCGGCCGGGACACCCTCGCCACCTCCGTGTACGTCTGCGACAACGCCGGGATGGTGGTCACCTGCGCCGGCACCAGCGGCTACAACGGCGATATCGACCTGCGCTTCCTGTGGATGTTCCAAAAGCGCCTCCAGGGCTCGCACGCGGCCAATGTGCGGGAGACCCGGGCGATCATCAACCTGGTGGCCTCGGGCCGGATCGACCCGTGCATGAGCCAGGTGACGCCGTTCCAGGAGATCGGCGCCGCGCACCAGCTCGTGTACGAGAACAAACACCCGGCGGGGAACACCGCGGTGCTGGTGAACGCGCCCGGGCCCGGCCTGACCGGGATGCCCTGACCAGCCGCCAGAAAGGACCGGGCCATGACCGCCCACCGCCCGTTCCGCTTCGGCGTCCTGGCCGGAGCGTTCCCCGATCTGGCCGCCTTCCGCCGGCTGGTCCGGCGGGCCGAGGAGACCGGGTACTCCTCCCTGCTGGTGCCCGACCATCTGGACCACCGGTGGGGACCGCTGGTCTCCCTGGCGCTGGCGGCCGGGTGGACCTCGCGCCTCACGTTGGGGACCCTGATGCTCGCGGCCGATCTGCGCCGTCCCGCCGTGCTGTTCAAGGAGCTGGCGACGCTGGACCAGGCGGCGCCCGGGAGGCTGGAGATCGGCCTGGGAGCCGGGTGGCTCGCCGCCGACTTCGAGCGCGCCGGGGTGCCCATGGACCCCCCGGCCACCCGGATCGCCCGGCTGGAGGAGACCGTCCACATCGTGCGGGAGCTGTGGGACAAGGGCGCCTGCTCGGTCACCGGCGCCATCGGCCAGCCGCGCCCCGCCCCGGCCCGGTGGGTCATGGGCGGCGGCGGCCGGAGGATGCTGCGGACCGCGGTGCGGCACGCGGACATCGTCTCCCTGACCGCTCAGCTCTCCTCCGCCCGCAAGGACGTCCCGCTCGGCGCCAACGCGAGCGCCGAGCGCTTCGATACGCGGGTGCGCTGGATCCGCGAGGACGCCGGGGACCGGCTGGCCGAGCTGGAGCTCCAGTGCCTGCTCACCGCCGCCGCGGTGGTCCGCGACAGCCGGGACCACGCCGAGCGGGTGCTGGCCCCGGCCTTCGGGCTGCCGCCGGCCGAGGTCCTCGACTCGCCCGTGGTGCTCGCGGGCGAGGTTCCGGAGATCTGCGACCGGCTGCGGGCCCGGCGGGAGCGGTTCGGCATCAGCTACTGGGTGGTGCCCGCCGCGCGGGCGGAGGAGTTCGAGCCCGTCGTGGCGCGGCTGTCGGGAACCTGAGCCGTGTCTCAGCGCGGCTCAGCGCAGAAACCCTCGCTCTTCCCGCCACCCGGCGCCGATATCGGCCTCCAGCTGGTTCAGCCGGGCCGCCACCACCTGGTCGAAACCGTCCATGAAGTACTCGTCGCCCGGCCTCGGGGCGACCTGGACCCGCTCGGTCACAAAGCGCTCCACGACACCCGACAGCGAGGAGCCGGGCCCCACCCGCCCGGCGATGTAGCGATCGGCCCCGGGCAGGCCGGGGAAGCCCGCCTCGCGGTACAGGTAGACATCGCCCGCCACATCGACCTGCACGGCGACCTGAGGGTGCGCGGCGGGCCGCATGGTCTCCGGGCGGATGCGCACCAACTGCGCGTCGGCCCCGGACTTCAGCGCGTGCAGGGCGTAGCCGTAGTCCACGTCCAGCGTGGGCGTCACCCGTCGCACCTTCTCCTCGAACTCCAGCAGGATCTCGCGGAGTTCGGCACGCTCCCGGGGGGACAGGGCGCCGTCGGGCCTGCCGCTGTAGTCCTCGCGCAGATTCAGGAAGTCCACCGGCCGCTCGGGCGCCGCGGCGTCCAGCTCCGCGATGAAGTCCACCAGGTCCAGCAGGCGTCGCGCGCGCCCCGGCAGCACGATGTGGTTCAGCCCCAGCCGCACCGGCCGCTCGCGCTCGGCGCGCATCCGCTGGAAGCGCCGCAGGTTGGCCTCGACCCGGCGGAACGCGTGCCGCTTTCCGGTGGTGGCCTCGTACTCGTCGTCGGTCAGGCCGTACAGCGAGGTCCGGACGGCCCCCAGATCCCACAGCCCGGACTCCCCGCCGAGCGCCTTCTCGGTCAGCGCGAAGCAATTGGAGTACAGGGTCATCGAGAAGCCGCGGGCGGCCGCCCGGCTGATCAGGGCGCCGAGGCCGGGGTTGGTGAGCGGTTCGAGCCCGCCGGAGACATAGAGCCCGTGGGGGTTGTCGGCGGGCATCTCGTCGATGACCGCGGCCAGCGCCTCGTTTCCGTCCGCGAGCGTGGCATGCGGATAGCGGGCCCCGGTCACCCGGACGCAGAAGTGGCAGCGGAACATGCAGGTCGGCCCCGGATACAGGCCCACGATATGCGGGAAGCGGGGCTTGCCCGCCAAGGTCGCGTCCAGCACCCCGCGCTCCTCCAGCGGCAGCAGGGTGTTGGACCAGTACTTCCCGGCGGGCCCCGCGAGCACCGCGGAGCGCAGCCCGGGAAGGCGGGCGAACAGCCCCAGCAGCCGGCGGAACGCGTCCCGGTCCAGGCTCAGTTCGCGCCGCGTCTCCTCCAGCGTGGTGAACGGATGGCTTCCGTAGCGCCGGGCCAGGCCCACCAGCCTCGCGGCGGCGGCGTCCGCCTCGTCCGGCGGGCAGTGGCCGTCGGCCACCAGCAGCCGCCGCACGGCCGCGGCGGCGTCCTCCCGGTCGCCGCCGGGGGCCGCGCAGCGCGCGATGGCCTCCGCCCTCGGGTCGCTTGCCACCGTCATCTCGGTCACCCCTTCTGCCGACGGGCGGTTACTTCCGGGCCTTTGGCGACGGCCAGCCGTATGACGTCGCAGATGCGCCGGATGCTCTCGCGGGAGACGGACGAGCCCGTGGGCAGGGCGAGCACCCGCGAGGCCAGCCGCTCGGTGTGCGGCAGGCGGACCGGCTGCCGGGACGCGTAGGGCTCCAACTGGTGGCAGGCGGGGGAGAAGTACGGCTTGGCCACGACGTTCTCGGCCCGCAGCAGCTCGATGAGCAGATCCCGGCCGAGGCCCGTCAGGTCCTCGTCGAGCTCGACGATCAGATACTGGTAGTTGTTGGACTCACGCCGGTCGTGGGGCATCACGAAGATGCCGGGCGTCGCGGCCAGCTCCGTGAGGTAGGTCTCGAAGTTGGCCCGGTTGCACTCGACGGCCTGCTCGAAGGCGTCGAGCGAGGTGAGCGCCATGGCGGCGGACGCCTCGCTCATCTTGCCGTTGGTGCCTCCCGCCGGGCTGCCGCCCGGGGGCAGGCCGATGCCGAAGTTCTGAAGCGAGCGCAGGCGCTGCGCGAACGCGTCGTCGTCGGTGACGATCGCCCCGCCCTCGAAGCCGTTGACCACCTTGGTGGCGTGGAAGCTGAAGACCTCCGCGGTGCCGAAGCCGCCGATGGGGCGGCCGCCCGCGGTGCAGCCGATGGCGTGGGCGGAGTCGAGGAACAGGGGCAGACCGTGCGCGGCGGCGATCTTCTCCAGCTCCTCCGCGGGACAGGCGCGCCCCCACAGATGGACCGCCAGGATCGCGGAGGTCCGCGGCCCGATCGCCTCGGCCACACAGGCGGGATCCACCTGGCCGGTCAGTGGGTCGATGTCCACGAAGACCGGGTCGAGCCCGATCCAGCGCACCGCGTGCGCCGTCGCGACGAAGGTCAGCGAGGGCATGATCACCTCGCCGGTGAGCTCCGCCGCCTGGCACAGCAACTGGAGCCCGACGGTGGCATTGCAGGCGGAGACGCAGTTGCGTACGCCCGCCAGCTCGGCTATTCGCCCCTCGAATTCCAGGGCCAGCGGCCCGCCATTGGAGAGCCACCGGTTGTCCAGCGCCCAGTTGATTCGGTCGAACAGCCGGCCACGGTCCACCGGACCGGGAGAGCTCACATATAACGGATGCAGGAAGGCGGGTCGGCCTCCGAACAGCGCGAGATCGCCGATTCCCCGTTTCACGGCACTCCCAGGGTAGATATCCGGGCGTAAAACATTCCTGTGTGACAGCAGCCGCAGCCTACAACCCGGTTCCCGGCCGTGCCAGATGCTATCCGCTGCTATCCGCGAAGAACACCCGAGCACGGCCGAGGGCAGTTTCACGTATAGGTCGAGTACAGTCCGTCCGAGCATTCGCAGGGCATTATCCGGTGTTCAGTGGAAGTAGCGTCGCATAAATTCCCGGACGCCCAGGAGAGGCCGGATGACGAACCCGTTCGAGAACCCCGACGGCCGGTATGTGGTTCTGGTCAATCACGAGGGACAGCACTCGCTGTGGCCGCAATTCGTCGATGTGCCCGAGGGCTGGACGGTCGCCCATCCCGAGGACAGCCGCCAGGCGTGCCTGGACTACATCGAGGAGCACTGGACGGATATGCGGCCCAAGAGCCTCATCGAGCGGATGAGCGGCTGACGGGATGAGCGGCGACGAGAGGCTCACCGGCTGGAGCGGTGAAGCCGGGTACTTCGCCTTCCGCGAGTACCAGGAGTTCCGCCCCGAAGCCGTGATCGATGTTCTGCGGGGCACCAGCGCGGGCGTGGTCTTCCGAGGGATGGTGGGCCCCACGCTGTGCGCCGAGCTGTCGGCCAGGTTCTGGGCCAGCCCCGACCGGCTGCGGCGCAGCACCGAGGCCCCGAGCTACTACCTGGGCACGTACCACTACCACAAGACGACCGCGGACTACCTGGAGGAGTCGACGCGGACCGCCGCGGCGCTGGACCGGGTGCTCGACGTCCCCGGCGACCCGCTGACCGCCTTCTACCGGGGACTGGCCGAGGCGCTCGCCCCCGAGGGGGTGACCGTGCGACAGGCCGAGCACGACGGCCGCCGGGCGTGCCGCGCGCTGCTGCGGTCCTGGCACGGCGACGGGCGCTACGCCCTGGACCCGCACGAGGACCGCTCCCAGTGCACCGAGCCGCGGCAGGCGGACTTCGAGATCCAGCGGGTGCTCGACCCCACGGCCCTCAACATCTGCCTGGAGAACGGTGACGGCGGCCGGCTGCTGGTCTGGAACATCCAGCCGGACGACGCCTGCAAGCGGCGGCTCGGGCTGCACTACACCGGCTCGCCGTATCCGCCCCGGATGCTGGAGGGCATCGGGCGCCAGGAGATCGACATCCACGCCGGGGACGTGTACGTCTTCAACGGTTCCCACGTCCACGCCGTGGAGCCCAACACCAGCGGCGACAGCAGGCGCACCACGCTGGCGGGCATCTTCGGGTTCACCGACGACAGCACGGTGGTGTCCTGGACCTGACCGGGCCCCGCGGGCGGGGGAGGGGGCTCACCCCGCGATCTCCGCCAGCACCTTGACCGCCGCCCCCGGCCCGTCCTCCGCCCGCAGCGCCTCCCCCATCCGGGCCGCGGCGGCCGTGATCCGGGGGTCGGTCACGGCCTCGCGGACGGCCGCCGCGAGGCCTTCCGCGGTCAGCTCGCGCTGCATCATGGGGGCCGGGGCGACCCCCAGCCGGTGCAGATGGTCCCCCCACATCCGCTGGCTCGTCTCGAGCGCGCAGATCACCTGGGGGACGCCGGCCAGCAGCGCCGCGTTGTAGGTGCCGGGCCCGCCCGCGTGCACGGCCGCGCGTACCCGGGGCAGCAGCCAGGCGTACGGCACGTCCTTGACCACCATGACCTGGTCCGGGGCGTCGGTGACCTCGATCCCTCCCCAGCCCTCGACGACCACGGCGCGGTGCCCGGTCTCGCGGAGTGCGCCGAGGACGGTCCGCGCGTTCGCCCGCGGGTCCGGGCTCAGGGTGGATCCGTAGCCGATGAAGAGCGGGGTGTCCCCCGCGCCGAGGAAGCGCACCAGATCGCCCGGCGGCTGCCAGCCGGGCGCGGGCGGCAGATGCCAGAACCCATGGGTGTGGACCCAGTCGGGCCAGTCGGCGGCGGGCGCGAGGACCTGCGGGCTGAAGATGTGGAGCACCGGGGTCGGGCTTCCGTCGGCGCGGTGCCGGAAGTCCAGGAATCCCTCCCTGGGCGGCAGCCCGAGCGTCTCCGTCCGCCAGTGCGCGATCATCCCGATGAGCTCCGGCGAGATATAGGTCCTCGGATCCGTGCCGCGCAGGTCCTCCCGGTCGCTGAAGACCTCCGAGATACGGCCGAAGGCCGGATAGTCCCGGGAGACGACGAAGTTCGGATAGAGGACGGCGAGCACATTCGGGACGCCGAGCCGCTCCGCTATCTGGGCGATCTGCTCGCGGGACGCCTGGGAGTGGATGATGACGTCGAGCCCGTCCGCGTGGCCCGCGGCCGCCTCCCACATATCGCGCAGCAGCACCGGATAGCGGTCGGTCGCCTCTTTCCGGATGGCGGCCCGCTTCGCCTCCGTCTCGGGGGTCCGCTGATCGCTCGTCCACCGCAGCTGCCGGATTTCGGGGCGGCGCCACAAGGTCACCGCCCAGTCGTCGAGCGGGGCGAATTCCACTCCGTAGGCGGCGGCGAAGGGCGCGAAAACGGCGGGGGCGGCCAGCACGGCCGTATGTCCCGCCTGGTTGAGCGCATACGCCAGGGCCAGATACGGCTCGACGTCGCCTCGGCTTCCATGGCAGTACACCAGCGCCTTCATGGAGCGGGCCCCCTTCTGTCGCGTCCGATCCGTCGCGTCCGAATTCACGCATCGTCGCGGGGCGCGGCGCGGGCGGGCAAGAGGCAGCTTGCCGCGTCCAGACCGCGTTCAGCCGGCCGCCCCGGACCCGGCCTAGGCTGCGAACGTGAAGGCGCTGATCTACTGCCACGGCACCCGTGGGGACCTCCAGCCATATCTCGCCCTGGCCTACGCCCTCAATCGGGCGGGCCACTCCGCCACGCTGGTCGGACCGCAGATGTACGCCACCTTCGCGGCCGCCTACGGAGTGCGATTCGAGCCGCTGACCGATGAAGGCGTGAAAATCCTCTCCAGGCCCGATGTCCGCAGAATTCTGCTGCACAGCGACCGGCCGGAGAGCGAGATCGGCGAGTATCGCAAGGCCCGCGAGAAGATATTCAACGAATTCATGCCCAAGACGTATCCCGTGCTGCTTCAGCAGCTGTGGGACGCGGCCCGGGGCGGGGCCGACATCGTGGTCCACTCCCATCACTCGCGCCAGGTGATGCATCAGATCGCGGAGAAGCTGGGCGTCCCGCACGTGCTGGCCACGCTCTATCCGCACTTTGTCGCCTCCCGCCGGTACCCCAGTGAGATCGGCACCTTCGACGCCCGGCCGGACAACCTGGAACAGCACGAGAGGGCCGCCCGGCAGCCCCTCAAGCCGCTGCTCGTGGACCTGATCTCGACCTGGCGGGAGAAGACCCTCGGGCTTCCGCCCCGGGAGGGGTTTCTGGATTCCCGGTTCCGCGCCGACGGAAGTCCGGCCCCCGTCCTGCACGGTTTCAGCCCCCATGTGATCGAGCCGGCGCCGGACTGGCCCGCCTGGGTGCACACCACCGGCTTCTGGTCGCTTCCGCGGCAGGCCGACTGGCGGCCCGCACCCGAGCTGGTGCGTTTCCTGGAGGACGGCGAGAAGCCCGTGTTCATCGGCTTCGCCAGCCTCTCGGGCACCGATCCCGAGGCCACCGGGCAGCTGGTCCTCGAAGCCGTGCGGCGTACCAAAGTGCGCGCGGTGGTGGTCACGGGCTGGGGCGGAATCAGCATCGCCGACCCCCCTCGGCACATCCGGGTGGAGAACGACGTCCCCTATGACTGGCTGTTCCCCCGGGTGCGCGCCGCGGTGCACGCGGGTGGGCCCGGCACCCACAATGTGGCCCTGGAGGCCGGTATCCCGCAGGTGACCTGCCCGTTCCACAAGGATCAGGTGATGTGGGGGAACCACCTGCGTGACCTCGGCGTCGCCCCGCCGCCCCTGAGGCAGCGCGATCTCACCGCGGACGCCCTCGCCGCCGCCATCGACACGGCCCTGACCGACCCGGCGATCGCCCGAACCGTCGACCGGATGGCCCGGTCGGCCCGGAAGGCCGAAGGAGAGAAAGGGGAGAAGGGAGCGGAGAACGCGGTGCGGGTATTGGAGGAGATTCAGCGGGGGAGCCACCCCATGCCCGAACCGGCCCGGTCGTCCTGATCGTCCGTTCCGCCGGGAAATGCGTCCCGGCCGGCTTCGCCGTGGCGTTTGCCGGAACCGACTCGGGGAAGGCCGACGTCCTCGTCGATGGCCCGTCTCACTCGTCGGAGGCGGCTAGTGTGTGTTGCTGAGATGGCCGGCGACATCTGTGGGGCAGTCTGTGCGTGAATATCTGCTGACTCTGTGCATCACGGCCGCGGTCACCTATCTGCTGACCGGGCCGGTTCGTAAGTTCGCCATTGTGGTGGGCGCGATGCCGGAGATCCGCGCGCGCGATGTGCACCGAGAGCCCACACCGCGGCTCGGCGGTATCGCGATGTTCGGCGGGCTGTGCGCGGGGCTGTTGGTGGCCGCGCATCTCACCAATCTCAAGGGCGCCTTCGAGCTGTCCAACGAGCCGCGCGCGCTGCTGTCAGGGGCGGGGCTGATCTGGCTGCTGGGCGTGCTGGACGACAAGTGGGGCGTGGACGCGCTGATCAAGCTGGGCGGCCAGATGATCGCCGCCGGTGTGATGGTGCTCCAGGGCCTCACCATCCTGTGGCTGCCGGTGCCCGGGGTGGGCCCGGTGTCGCTGACGCCCTGGCAGGGCACGCTGCTCACGGTCGCGCTCGTGGTGATCACCATCAACGCGGTGAACTTCGTGGACGGCCTGGACGGTCTGGCCTCCGGCATGGTGTGCATCGCTGCCGCGGCGTTCTTCATGTACGCGTACCGCATGTGGTACGGCCACGGGCTGGAGTCGGCCGCCCCCGCGACCCTGTTCGCCGCCATCCTGATGGGGATGTGCCTGGGCTTTCTGCCGCACAACATCCACCCCGCCCGGATCTTCATGGGCGACTCCGGCTCGATGCTGATCGGCCTGGTGCTGGCGGCGGGCGCGATCTCGGTCACGGGCCAGGTGGACCCGGACTCGCTGAGGCTGTGGGCCGGCTCCGAGACCGCCGCGGTGCACGCCACCGTCCCGGTCTACATCCCGCTGCTGCTGCCGCTGACCGTGATCGCGGTGCCGTTCGCCGACCTGGTGCTGGCCATCGTCCGCCGCACCTGGCGGGGCCAGTCGCCGTTCGCCGCGGACCGCGGCCATCTGCACCACCGGCTGCTGGAGATCGGCCACTCGCACAGCCGCGCGGTGCTGATCATGTACTTCTGGTCGGCGCTGATCGCCTTCGGCGCGGTGGCGTACTCGGTGAACTCGGTCAGCATGTGGTTCGTGCTCTCGATCGTCGCGCTGAGCGCGACGGGGCTGGTCCTCCTGCTGCTGCCGCGCTTCACCCCGCGGGTGCCGCGCTGGGCGGAGCGTTTCGTTCCGCCGCGGTACCGCCGCCGCAAGGGCCCGGTCGCCGCGGCCTCACGGGAGATCGTGCGGGAGGCATCCGCCGGAGCGCCGGACGGAGAGGCGGAGCACGCGCCGGGGTGTGAGCCGGTGGGCCGGATCCCGGCGGGGATCAATGGGGCCACCGCGATCGGCGACCGCTCCCGCTTCACCCAGCGGGGCAAGATCGGTAGCTCTCGGTGAGGTCCACCGAGCGCTCCGTGTGATCAATTTCCGATATCGCCTTCCCGCTAACACCTTCCCGCTTCGCTATCCGGGCAACGGCCCCATAAAGGGCGATTCGCAGTCGTCAACGCATGATAGGTTGGCTCACCCTCCCGTGTGACGTGCAGCACATTGGGCAGGTAAAGACCTCATCAAATAGTTTGTGATACCGTTCACGAAAACCCGGTGCCAGAGCCGAAGGGCCGTAGTGCGACTGTCCTTCGTCGTGAGGTTCCTTTCACTTCCGGGGATACGCTCGTCAACGACGAACCGTTGCTTCCGACTCTTGCCGGAGAACCCTTTCATGCAGTCCAACGACGCCCGAACGCTCCTGCAGTGTGCCGTGCCCACCGCAGCCGTCGGCGCCGCCGCCGTTGTCGTCGGTGCCGTACTCGCCGGTGGCAAAGGCGCGTTGGGAGCCGCGTTCGGGGCGATCCTGGTGACCGCGATCATGACCGTCGACCTGATCGTGCTGGTGCGCACCGCGAACAAGCTTCCGCAGATCTTCCAGATGATGGGTCTCGCGCTCTATGCCGTGCAGTTCCTGCTGATGGCATTGGTACTCGCCATCTTCAAGGACACCACGCTGTTCAACACCAGGGCCTTCGCTTTCTCGCTGCTCGCCGCGACGCTGACGTGGATCACCGCGCAGACCCGCGCGCACATGAAGGCCAAGATCTTTTACGTGCAGCCGGAAGCGGAAGACGAACGGAACCCGGCGGGGGAGAAGAAGGCTTCTCCCGCCGGGTCTCCATCGTGAGCTGTAGGGCCGGTATAAGGGCACGTCCGCTCACCTGCTATCGTCCGGTGCCATCTGAGGCACAGCGGGCGCAGGCGGCTGAACCCCCGGATTCCACGGGACGGAATCGGCGGCCCATGCAGCTGCTGCCCACCGACTACACCGGACTTGTGCCGACAAGCCGCCCCCACATTCGTAAGACCAGTCCAGTGCCGTTCCGTGGCCATGTGCCGCGCCGACACAACGAGGTTGCCGTACCCATGCGCCACGCTGAAGGAGCTCGCGGTGAGTCCTGACCAGACGCTCGCCTTCGAGACCGATTGCCACATCTTCGAAGGGTGCGGCTTCCCGGCCCCAGGGCTCCACTCGTTCACGTTCGAGCCGATCGCCACGATCGGCGGCTTCGAGATCAACAAGCCGATGCTGCTGGCGCTCCTGAGCACCGTGGTCGTGGTGGGCTTCTTCTGGGCCGCCTTCGGCCGGGCCAAGGTCGTCCCCGGCAAGCTCCAGTTGATCGGCGAGGCGGGTTATGACGTCGTGCGCCGCGGCATCGTCTACGAGGCCCTGGGCAAGAAGGAGGGCGACAAGTACGTCCCCCTCATGGTCTCGCTGTTCTTCTTTGTCTGGATCATGAACCTCTGGTCGATCATCCCGGTCGCCCAGTTCCCGGTGACGTCGATCATCGCTTTCCCGGCCGGCCTCGCCGCGATCGTCTACATCCTGTGGGTGAGCCTGACCTTCCGGAAGCACGGCTTCGTCGGCGGCCTGAAGAACATCAGCGGCTACGACAAGTCGCTCGGCGCGGTGCTGCCGCTGGTCATGGCACTGGAGCTGCTCTCCAACCTGATCATCCGGCCGTTCACCCACGCCGTCCGGCTCTTCGCCAACATGTTCGCGGGTCACGTGCTGCTGCTGATCTTCACGATCGCCAGCTGGTACCTGCTGAACGGCATCGGCATCGCCTACGCGAGCGTCTCGTTCGTGATGGTCATCGCGATGACCGCCTTCGAGCTGTTCATCCAGGCCCTTCAGGCCTACGTCTTCGTCCTGCTGGCCTGCGCCTACATCCAGGGCGCTCTCGCCGAGCACCACTGAGCCACCGGCCAGTCCCGTCCCAAACAGGCGTCCGGTGGCCAACCCCCACCGGTCCGTGAAAGAGAAGGAAGAAACGGCATGTCCGCTCTCCAGACCCTCGCTGCCGACGCTGTCCAGCTCAAGGGCAACCTCGGTTCGATCGGCTACGGCCTCGCGGCCATCGGCCCCGGCGTGGGCGTCGGCATCATCTTCGGCAACGGCACCCAGGCGCTTGCCCGGCAGCCCGAGGCGGCCGGTCTGATCCGCGCCAACCAGATCCTCGGCTTCGTTCTCTGTGAGGCGCTCGCCCTGATCGGTCTGGTCATGCCGTTCGTCTACCCCTACAAGTGACCGCGGCGGCTGACCGGTCCCCCGGACGAAAGGCAATGATGTGAACGCCCTGGTGACCCTGGCGGCTGACAAGCCGGAGAACCCGCTCATCCCGCCGATTCCCGAACTCGTCATCGGCCTCATCGCCTTCGCCATCGTCTTCTTCTTCCTCGGCAAGAAGCTCCTCCCGAACATCAACCGGGTTCTGGACGAGCGCCGTGCGGCGATCGAGGGCGGCATGGAGGAGGCCGACGCGCGCAAGGCCGAGGCCCAGCAGGTCCTCGAGGACTACCGCGCCCAGCTCGCCGACGCCCGTCACGAGGCCGCGCGACTGCGCCAGGAGGCGCAGGAGCAGGGTGCCGCGCTCATCGCCGAGATGCGCGCGGAAGGCCAGCGGCAGCGTGAGGAGATCATCGCCGCGGGCCACGCCCAGATCGAGGCCGACCGCAAGCAGGCGGCGCAGACGCTGCGCCAGGACGTGGGCAAGCTCGCCACCGACCTGGCCGGCAAGATCGTCGGCGAGTCCCTCGAGGACGTCGCCCGCCAGGGCCGCGTCATCGACCGGTTCCTCGACGAGCTCGAGACGAAGGCTGACGCCGCGGCCGAGACGAAGGCCGAGGCCGGCCGATGAACGGAGCGAGCCGGGAGGCACAGGCCGCCGCACGCGAGCGCTTCGACGCGCTGACGGACAGCGTCTCCGTCGACGCCACGAAGCTCGCGGACGACCTGGCCGCCGTCACCGCGCTGCTCGACCGCGAGGTCTCGCTGCGCCGGGTCCTCACCGACCCGGCGCAGCCCGGCGAGGCCAAGGCCGAGCTGGCCGCGCGCCTGATGACCGGGCAGGTCGGCGGCGAGACCGTCGACCTGGTGTCCGGCATGGTCCGGTCCCGCTGGTCGCGCTCGCGCGACCTGGTGGACGCGATCGAGGAGCTGGCGTCCTCCGCCGACCTCGTCGCGGCCCAGCGGGCCGGTGCCCTGGACGACGTCGAGGACGAGCTGTTCCGGTTCGGCCGGATCATCTCCTCCTCCACCGAGCTGCGGTCCGCGCTGACCGACCGGGTCGCGACCACCTCGGCCAAGGTCGCGCTGGTGCGCGAGCTGCTGGGCGGCCGGGCCAATCCGGCCACCGAGCGGCTGGTCACCCGTCTTGTGACTCAGCCGCGGGGACGTAGCCTGGAAGCGGGGCTCGAGGGCCTCTCGCGGCTCGCCGCGGCCCGCCGCGACCGCCTGGTCGCGGTGGTGACCTCGGCTGTGCCGCTCAGCGACCGGCACAAGCAGCGTCTCGGTGCGGCTCTGGCGAAGCTGTACGGCCACAAGGTGCACCTCAACCTGGATGTGGACCCGGCGGTCCGCGGCGGGATCGAGGTACGCGTCGGCGACGAGATCATCGACGGCACCATCGCCGAGCGCCTGGACGAGGCGGCCCGGCGGATGGCCGGCTGACCCGGCCGTACCAACTCAAAAGCCAACTCAACAAGCATGCAAGCGGCCCGAGTTGGGCCGTAGTCAGATACTTCGGGCCCAACAAGGAGAGCAGGGAACCCAGATGGCGGAGCTCACGATCCGGCCGGAGGAGATCCGGGACGCGCTGGAGAACTTTGTCCAGGCGTACAAGCCGGACGCGGCCTCGCGCGAGGAGGTCGGTACGGTCACCGTTGCCGGCGACGGCATCGCGAAGGTCGAAGGTCTTCCCTCGGCCATGGCGAACGAGCTGCTGAAGTTCGAGGACGGCACCCTCGGCCTCGCGCTCAACCTGGAAGAGCGCGAGATCGGCGCGGTCGTCCTCGGTGAGTTCAGCGGCATCGAAGAGGGCCAGCAGGTGCAGCGCACCGGCGAGGTGCTCTCGGTCGCCGTCGGCGAGGGCTACCTCGGCCGCGTCGTCGACCCGCTGGGCAACCCGATCGACGGCCTCGGCGAGATCGAGACCGAGGGCCGCCGCGCCCTCGAGCTGCAGGCCCCCACGGTCATGGACCGCAAGTCGGTCCACGAGCCGATGGAGACCGGCTACAAGGCCGTCGACGCGATGACGCCGATCGGCCGCGGCCAGCGTCAGCTGATCATCGGCGACCGGCAGACCGGCAAGACCGCGCTGGCCGTCGACACGATCATCAACCAGCGTGACAACTGGCGCTCCGGCGACCCGAAGAAGCAGGTCCGCTGCATCTACGTCGCCATCGGCCAGAAGGGCTCCACCATCGCCAGCGTGCGCGCCGCGCTGGAGGAGGCCGGCGCCCTGGAGTACACGACGATCGTCGCCGCCCCGGCGTCCGACCCGGCGGGCTTCAAGTACCTGGCCCCCTACACCGGCTCGGCCATCGGCCAGCACTGGATGTACCAGGGCAAGCACGTCCTGATCGTCTTCGACGACCTGTCCAAGCAGGCCGACGCCTACCGCGCCGTCTCGCTGCTGCTGCGCCGCCCGCCGGGCCGCGAGGCGTACCCCGGTGACGTCTTCTACCTGCACTCCCGGCTGCTGGAGCGCTGCGCCAAGCTCTCCGACGAGATGGGTTCCGGTTCGATGACCGGTCTGCCGATCGTCGAGACCAAGGCCAACGACGTCTCGGCGTTCATCCCGACCAACGTCATCTCCATCACCGACGGCCAGTGCTTCCTGGAGTCCGACCTGTTCAACGCCGGCCAGCGCCCGGCTCTGAACGTCGGTATCTCGGTCTCCCGCGTCGGTGGCACGGCCCAGCACAAGGCCATGCGCCAGGTCTCCGGCCGGCTCCGGGTGGACCTCGCCCAGTTCCGTGAGCTCGAGGCGTTCGCCGCCTTCGGCTCCGACCTGGACGCGGCCTCCAAGGCCTCGCTGGAGCGCGGTTCGCGCATGGTCGAGCTGCTCAAGCAGCCGCAGTACGCCCCGTTCGCCACCGAGGACCAGGTCGTCTCCATCTGGGCCGGCACCACCGGCAAGATGGACGACGTTCCGGTCGGGGACATCCGCCGCTTCGAGAGCGAGCTGCACGACTACCTGCACCGTGAGCACAAGGGCCTGATGACCAGCATCATCGAGGGCGGCAAGATGTCCGATGACACCATCGGCGCGCTCGGCGAGGCCGTCGAGAGCTTCAAGCGCCAGTTCGAGACCTCGGACGGCAAGCTGCTGGGCGAGGGCTGAGCATGGGTGCCCAACTCCGGGTCTACAAGAGGCGGATCAAGTCCATCTCTGCGACCAAGAAGATCACCAAGGCGATGGAGATGATCGCCGCCTCGCGCGTCGTCAAGGCGCAGCGCCAGGTGGCCGCGTCGACTCCGTACGCCAGTGAGCTCACCCGGGCGGTGGGCGCGGTGGCCACCGGCTCCACCACCAAGCACCCGCTCACCACCGAGGCGGAGAACCCGACCCGGGCCGCGCTGCTGCTCATCACCAGCGACCGCGGCCTGGCCGGCGGCTACTCGGCGAACGTGATCAAGGCGGCCGAGCAGGCCACCAAGGCCCTCACCGAGCAGGGCAAGGAGGTCGACACCTACATCGTCGGCCGTAAGGGTGTCGCCTACTACGGCTTCCGTGAGTACAAGGTCACGGAGTCGTGGACCGGGTTCACCGACAACCCGACCTACGCGGACGCCAAGAAGATCGCGGGCCCGCTGATCGAGGCCGTGCAGCAGGACACCGCCGAGGGCGGCGTTGACGAGCTGCACATCGTCTACACCGAGTTCGTCTCGATGCTGACGCAGCAGCCGGTCGACAACCGGCTGCTGCCGCTGAGCATGGAGAAGACGGCGGAGGAGACGGCGGCGAAGGATGTCATCGCGCCGCTGTACGAGTTCGAGCCGTCGTCGGAGGAGGTGCTCGACGCGCTGCTGCCGCGGTACGTCGAGTCCCGTATCTACAACGCCCTGCTCCAGGCCGCAGCGTCCAAGCACGCGGCCACCCGCCGGGCGATGAAGTCGGCGACCGACAACGCCGAAGAGCTCATCAAGTCGCTCTCGCGGCTTGCCAACGCGGCCCGCCAGGCCGAAATCACCCAGGAAATCAGCGAGATCGTCGGTGGCGCCAGCGCCCTGGCCGACGCTTCTGCGGGGAGTGACTGACAACTATGACCACCACTGTTGAGCCGACCGCTCCTGCCGGCGTGGCCACTGGCCGCGTCGCGCGGGTCATCGGCCCGGTCGTCGACGTGGAGTTCCCCGTCGACGCGATGCCGGAGATCTACAACGCGCTGAACGTCGAGGTCGCGGACCCCTCCGAGGAGGGCAAGACCAAGACGCTCACCCTCGAGGTCGCCCAGCACCTCGGTGAGGGCGTGGTTCGCGCCATCTCCATGGAGCCCACCGACGGCCTGGTCCGCCAGGCCCCGGTGACCGACACCGGCGACGGCATCACCGTCCCGGTCGGCGATGTCACCAAGGGCCGGGTGTTCAACACCCTGGGCAAGATCCTCAACGAGCCCGAGGCCGAGTCCGAGGTCACCGAGCGCTGGTCCATCCACCGCAAGGCCCCGGCCTTCGACCAGCTCGAGTCCAAGACCGAGATGTTCGAGACCGGCCTGAAGGTCGTCGACCTGCTGACCCCGTACGTCAAGGGCGGCAAGATCGGTCTGTTCGGCGGCGCGGGTGTCGGCAAGACCGTCCTCATCCAGGAAATGATCATGCGTGTGGCCAAGCTGCACGAGGGCGTTTCCGTGTTCGCCGGCGTCGGCGAGCGCACCCGTGAGGGCAACGACCTGATCGAGGAGATGGCCGAGTCCGGCGTTCTCCCGCAGACCGCGCTGGTCTTCGGCCAGATGGACGAGCCCCCGGGCACCCGTCTGCGGGTCGCCCTGGCCGGTCTGACCATGGCGGAGTACTTCCGCGATGTGCAGAAGCAGGACGTGCTGTTCTTCATCGACAACATCTTCCGCTTCACCCAGGCCGGTTCCGAGGTCTCGACCCTGCTCGGCCGTATGCCCTCCGCGGTGGGCTACCAGCCGAACCTGGCCGACGAGATGGGCATCCTCCAGGAGCGCATCACCTCGACCCGCGGTCACTCGATCACCTCCATGCAGGCGATCTACGTCCCCGCGGACGACCTGACCGACCCGGCCCCGGCGACCACCTTCGCGCACCTCGACGCGACGACGGTGCTCTCCCGTCCGATCTCGGAGAAGGGCATCTACCCGGCGGTGGACCCGCTGGACTCCACCTCCCGGATCCTGGACCCGCGTTACATCTCGCAGGAGCACTACGACTGCGCCTCGCGGGTCAAGTCCATCCTCCAGAAGTACAAGGACCTCCAGGACATCATCAACATCCTGGGCATCGACGAGCTCGGCGAGGAAGACAAGCTCACCGTCTTCCGCGCCCGCCGTATCGAGCGCTTCCTGTCGCAGAACACCCACGCGGCGAAGCAGTTCACCGGCGTCGACGGCTCGGACGTGCCGCTGGACGAGTCCATCGCCGCGTTCAACTCGATCGCCGACGGTGAGTTCGACCACTTCCCGGAGCAGGCCTTCTTCATGTGCGGTGGCCTGGACGACCTGAAGGCCAAGGCCAAGGAGCTGGGCGTCTCCTGAAGCCCGGTCTTCCGGAAGTCCGGTCTTCTTGAGAAGCCTGGCCTTCTTGAAGCTGGACCTTCCATAAGCCCGAGGTCACCGGAGAGGGGTGGGCCGCGTCCCACCCCTCTCCGTACGCCCGTTATCCTTTGACGAAAGCCCTGTCGCACCCGGCAGGTGAAGACCCGAGGAGCCACGTTGGCTGCTGAGCTGCATGTCGAGCTGGTCGCGGCGGACCGTAGTGTCTGGTCCGGCAAGGCCTCCTTGGTCATCGCGCGCACCACATCCGGTGACATCGGCGTCATGCCCGGCCACCAGCCGCTGCTCGGTGTGCTGGAGTCCGGCCCGGTGACCATCCGCACGAGCGAGGGCGGAACGGTCGTCGTCGCGGTGCACGGTGGGTTCATCTCGTTCTCGGACGACAAGCTCTCGCTGCTCGCGGAGATCGCGGAGCTGTCCGACGAGATCGATGTCAAGCGGGCGGAGCGGGCGCTGGAGCGTGCCAAGGCGGAGGCGGACGCCGCCGCCGAGCGGCGTGCCGACGTCCGGCTGCGCGCGGTGGCGGGAGCGCACTGAAGCCTGTCACGAACGGTCGAAACCCTCAGCCGCGGGCCGCGTGGGAACTTCCCTGCGCCGGTCCGCGGCTGAGGCGATGCAGGTGCGGTTTTTCCGGATGACGCGAGGAGGTCGGTGAAGATGGCCCTCGCTCTGCTTGTGTGCGGCGTGGTCGTAGCGCTGGTGGTCGTGGGGCTCTTCGTCTTCGGTCTGCGGCGGCGGCTGATCCAGCGGTCCGGCGGAACCTTCGACTGCTCACTGCGCTGGGACGCGCCCGGCCCCGAGGCCGAGCCGGAACCCAGCGGCAAGGGCTGGGTGTACGGCGTCGCTCGCTACAACGGTGACCGGATCGAGTGGTTCCGGGTCTTCTCCTACGCGCCCAGGCCGCGCCGGGTCCTGGAGCGTGCCTCGATCGAGGTGCTGGAGCGGCGTACGCCGAAGGGCGAGGAGGAGCTGGCGCTGCTCTCCGACGCGGTGGTGCTGGCCTGTCTGCACAGCGGCACGCGGCTGGAGCTGGCGATGAGCGAGGACGCGCTGACCGGCTTTCTGGCCTGGCTGGAGGCCGCCCCGCCCGGCCAGCGGGTGAATGTGGCATAGGTTTTGAATTCTCTTAATGGGTCGCCTGAAAGAAGGGGGCCCATTTTGTTGTTTCGTGTCCACTGGATGGGCGTGATATGGCTCACGGCGGAATGCGTTCTGCGCTCGTCGTGGATGTGGCACGATCGGGGCGTAGCCGCATTCGATCTTGTTTTCGGTCCGGCGGCGCGGGGGAAAGGCTTTCGCCTCGTATGGCATGCGCCTGTGTATGGCGTGCCGATATCGCTTGCTTTCCCTCCTGATACGGCCGCGGCGCGGAAGTCTTCCCCCGAGCTCTGCGCCGCGGCTCCCCACTCTCTGTGGGGGTCAGCCGACTCCGCCCAGCTCCTGGGCCAGCACCGCCGCCTGCACCCGGCTGCGCAGCCCCAGCTTGCCGAGCACCCTGCTGACGTGTGTCTTCACGGTGGCCTCCGCCATGGCGAGGTGATCGGCGATCTCGGCGTTGGACAGGCCCCGGCCCAGTGCGCCCAGCACCTCCCGCTCGCGGGGGGTGAGGGAGGCGAGCGCCGCCGGGTCGGCGGTGGCGGCGGCCGGTGCGGGGTTCGGGCGGGCGAACTCGGCGATCAGACGGCGGGTCACGGCCGGGGCGATCATGCCCTCGCCGCGGGCCACCGTCCGTACGGCCTCCAGCAGGCCCGCCGCGTCGCTGTCCTTGAGGAGGAAGCCGGCCGCCCCGGCGCGCAGGGCGCCGAAGACATACTCGTCGAGGTCGAAGGTGGTCAGGACCAGTACGTCGGCCAGCTGCTCGGCGACGATCTCGCGGGTGGCCGAGACCCCGTCCAGACGCGGCATCTGAACGTCCATCAACACCAGGTCGGGGCGCAGCTCCCGGGTGAGGCGGACGGCCTGTTCGCCGTCGGCCGCCTCCGCGATCACCTCGATGTCGGGGGCGGAGCGCAGGATGAGCACCAGCCCGGCCCGTACGGCCGACTGGTCCTCGGCGACCAGGACGCGGACCCTGGACGGTTCAGCCTCCCCCTGAGGCCGCGGTGCGTTCACTGTGTCAGGGCTCCTTTGCCGTCGAGGGGCAGCGCCGCCCGTACCCGCCACACCGGTCCGGCCGGCTCGGGGTGCGGGCCGGCTTCGAGGGTGCCGCCGAGCAGGGAGACGCGCTCCCGCATCCCGATGACGCCCATGCCGGAGCCGGGCGCGCGGGGTCCGGGGCGGGTGTCGAACGGGCTGGTGACGCCGACATCCAGGACGCTCGCCCCGGCCGGACCGTCGGCGCGGTGGGCGAGGCGTACGGTCACCTCGCCGGGGGCCGCGTGCTTGAGCGCGTTGGTCAGCGACTCCTGGACGATGCGGTACGCGGCGAGCTCGACCGGCGCGGGAAGCGCGGTGCCCGGCGCGCGCTCGTCGCGCAGCGCGAACTTCAGCCCGCTGACGGCGGGGGCGTCCGCGCGGGCGCGTTCGATCAGCGCGTCAAGGGCGTCGAGGGTGGGCGCCGCGGTGGGTTCCGTCTCCCCGCCCGCGTCGCGCAGCAGCTCGATCAGCTGACGCATCTCGGCCAGGCCCCGCACGCTGTTCTCCCGGATGACGCCGAGCGCGTCGTCCGTCGCGGCGGCGTCTCCCAGGGACAGCGCGGCGGTGGAGTGGATGGCGATGGCCGACAGATGGCCGGCGACCCGGTCGTGCAGCTCGCGGGCCATGCGGGCGCGCTCGGCCACCACCGCCTCCCGCCGGTCCAGCTCGGCCAGCAGGGCCGTCCGCTCGGCCTCCAGCCGGGCGGCCTCGGCGGCCTCCTGGTGATTGCGCACGATCGCCCCGGTGCCGGCCGGGGCGAAGGTGAGCAGGGCGGTGACCAGGCCGATGAACAGCGACTCGGGGGTGCGCAGCAGCGCCAGCGGCACGACCGTGGCGACCACGGTGGTCGCCACACACGCGGGCGGCAGCCGCCGGGCCAGGGAGGGCGGTCCGTAGAGGACCGCCGCGTACACCAGGTCCGTGTACATCAGGACGGTCGCGATGAGCGAGCCGCCGCACAGGTCCACGGCGAGGGCGGCGGTGCCGAGCGCCAGGGCGGTGCCCGGGGCCATGCGGCGCAGCAGTTCGGCGACCGCCATGGCGGTCAGCGCGGTGACCGTCGACCACGGGGGCAGCGTGATGGGCGACAGCTCGCCCAGATACACCCCGCCGCGCAACCCGAGCCCCATCAGCAGCAGCCCGCCCAGCAACCCGCCTACGGCGATGGCGACGTCGACGCGGTGCGGCGCCGGAAGGCGGGACGGCATGGGTCCATCACAACACGCCGCCGCCAGGGCCGCGTCCCCTTCCCGACGGGCGCGGGCCGCGCGGCCGTACATCGAAGGATGCAGTCCGGTCTCGTCGCCGCCGACGACGCGGCGGCCCGGATCTCGCGGGACGGTAGGGGAGACGGGCAGGAGAAGGGAGAACGGGCCGTGATCGTGGGACTGATCGTCGCCAGCGAGGTCGGCTTCTGGGTGATGCTGCTCGCGGGCCTGTGCGTGCGGTATGTCCTGAGGAAGCCGCGGGTGGGGGCGGCGCTGCTGGCCTGTGTCCCGCTGCTGGACGTGGTGCTGCTGGTCGCGACCGTGGTCGATCTGCGGCGGGGCGCCGAGCCGTCGACGGCCCATGGGCTGGCCGCGGTCTACCTGGGCTTCTCCGTCGCGTATGGGCACTACATGATCAATTGGGCGGACGGGCGCTTCGCGCACCGGTTCGCGGGCGGCCCGCCCCCGGTCAAGCCGCCGAAGTACGGCGCGGCGCGGGTGCGGCACGAGTGGCGGCTGTGGCGGATGACGCTGATCGCGGTGGCGATCGCGGTGACCGTGCTCCAGGTGTGCGTCTGGCTGATCGGCGACGGGGACCGCAGCGAACCGATGGTGGGGTGGCAGCGGCAGATGGGCATGATCGCGGGTATCCATCTGCTGGTCGCCATCTGTTACACCGTCGCGCCGCCCAAGGAAAAGGGAGGCAAGAAGGCGACCGGGGACCAGGACCGGCCCCGGTCCCTCACCAAATCCTGATCAGCGGTTCTCGCCAGGCACCCACAGCACGTCCCCGACCTCCTTGTTGGCCACCCGGGCCAGGATGAACAGCAGGTCGGAGAGGCGGTTCAGATAGGTGGCGGCGAGCGGGTTCATGGACTCCCCGTACTCGTCGAACGCCGCCCACGTCGAGCGCTCGGCCCGGCGTACGACGGTGCACGCCTGGTGCAGCAGGGCCGCGCCGGGCGTGCCGCCGGGGAGGATGAAGCTGCGCAGCTTCTCCAGCTCTTCGAGGAAGAGGTCGCAGTCCGCCTCCAGCTTGTCGATATAGCTCTGTTCGACGCGCAGCGGCGGGTGCTCGGGGTTCTCGACGACCGGGGTGGACAGGTCCGCGCCCACGTCGAACAGGTCGTTCTGGACGCGGACCAGCACGTTGACGATCTGCGGGGGCAGCGCCCCCAGCGCGATGGCTACCCCGATCGCGGCGTTCGCCTCGTTCGCGTCGGCGTATGCGGCGATCCGCGGATCTGTCTTGGTGGTGCGGCTCATGTCGCCGAGGGTCGTCGTGCCCTTGTCTCCGGTGCGCGTATAGATGCGGGTGAGTCTGACCATGTGTCCGAGCCTACGCGCGGGGGGATGGAGAACAGTCGCTACGCCCCGGCCTTGCGGAACACCCGGGTGCCGATCGTCATGGACACCGCGCACAGGGCGAGCCCGACCAGCGCGCCGACGCCGACCGTGTCCCAGCCGTAGTCCCCGACGTACGCGGCGCGCACCGCGTCCACGAGGTAGCGGAACGGCACACAGCGCGAGACGGCGTTCAGCCAGCCCGGGGCCAGGGCCATCGGCAGCAGGATGCCGGAGAGCAGCATCGCGGGCATGTTGACGGTGCTGATGACCGGGGCGAACCCCTGCGGGCCGTCGACCCGCATGGCCAGCGCGTACGACAGCGAGGCCAGCGAGATGGTGAGCAGGCCGACGAAGACGAAGCCGACGACCACCCCGAGCACGGGGGCGCGCAGCCCCAGCGGAACGGCGGCGATCACCAGCACCAGCGACTGGACCAGCAGTTGGACCACGTCCTTGAGCGCGCGGCCCAGCAGCAGCGCGAGCCGGCTGACGGGGGTGACCCGCATCCGCTCGATCACCCCGAACTGCTTCTCCAGGAGGATGCCGAAGCCGGCGAACGCGGCGCTGAACAGGCCGAGCTGAATGAGCAGTCCGGGGACCAGCGTCTGCCAGGAGTCGCCCTCGCCGCCGAGCGGGACGTCGCGCAGCAGGGGACCGAAGAAGACGAGGTAGAACATGGGCTGGAGCAGCCCGAAGGCCACGGCGACCTTGGAGTTCATGGCCTGGCGCAGATAGCGGCCGAAGATCAGGCCGGTGTCGGAGAACAGGTTGGACACGGCGTAAGGCTCCTGGGTCGTCAGACGGCGATGGGGTCGGGGTCGGGCCGCTGTGCGCCGCGCCCGGTGATGGCGATGAAGGCGTCCTGGAGGGTGGCGTCCGGCGATCCGCCGTACTCGGCCTTGAGCCGCGCCGCGGTGCCCTCGGCGACCACCGTGCCCTTGTCGACGATGACGAGCCGGTCGGCGAGCGCCTCCGCCTCGTCGAGGTAGTGGGTGGTGAGGAAGACCGTCATGGTGTGATCTGCGCGCAGGCGCCGGATCAGCTCCCACAGATCGGCGCGGCTGCCCGGGTCGAGCCCGGTGGTCGGCTCGTCGAGGAAGAGGACGGCGGGGCGGTGGGTGAGGCCCATGGCGATGTCGAGGCGGCGCCGCTGCCCGCCGGACAGGGCGCCGCACTTGCGGTCCAGCAGCTCGGTCAGGCCGAGGTCGGCGGCGAGTTCCTCGGCGCGGGCGGTCGCCTCGGCCTTGCCGAGCCGGTAGAGGCGGCCCTGGGTGGTGAGTTCCTCGCGGACGGAGACGGACGGGTCGACGCCGCCGGACTGGGCGACGTACCCGATCTTCCGGCGCACCCCCGCCGGGTCGCGGGCGAGGTCGTGCCCGGCGACGGTCGCGGCCCCGCCGGTGGGCGGGAGCAGCGTGGTGAGCATGCGCAGGGTCGTGGTCTTGCCCGCGCCGTTGGGGCCGAGGAAGCCGAGGATCTCGCCCGGCCGGACGGTGAGGTCGATACCGCGCACGGCCTCGACGGGGCCGTGCTTGGTCTGGAAGGTCCGGGCGAGCCCGGCCGTGCTGATGACAGGCATGCGCCTAGAAAAGCAGGGAGACTTAAATTTTGCAACGACCCCAAAAATTGAGAGGCTCCATCGAAGCTAGGATGAGGCCATGGCGGAAGGACTCAGGGAGCGGAAGAAGCGGCAGGTCAAGCAGCGCATCTCGGACATGGCCACCGCGCTGTTCCTGGAACACGGCTTCGAGGCGGTCACGATCGCGGCGGTCGCCGAGGTCGCGGACGTCTCGGTCAACACCGTCTACAACTACTTCCCCGCCAAGGAAGACCTCCTTTTCGACCGCGAGGACGAGGTCGTCGAACGCCCCTCGCGGCTCGTCCGGGAGCGCGGAGAGGGCGTGCCGGCGGTGCGGGCGGTGCTGGACCGGCTGCGCCAGGACGTCGCGGAGCGCAACCCGTACGCCGGGATGGACCCGGGCTACGCACGCTTCATGCAGGTCATCCAGGAGTCGCCGACGCTGATGGCCCGGCTGCTGCGGATGCAGGGCCAGATCGTCGACCGGCTGGCCACCACCCTGCGCGAGGAGACCGGCGCCGCCGCGGACGACCCGACGCCCGAGTTCATCGCCCACCAGCTCGTCGGCATGCAGAACGCCGTCCACCGCAACATCGCGCGCTGCCATGCCACGGGCGGCACCTCCGAGCAGCTCTCCGCGGAGCTGCTGCGGCAGATCGACGTCATGGAGTCGCTCCTCAGTGAGAGCGTTCTCAACTATGCGGTGAAGAACACACCGTGACGCGCCTTACTAGGGGCTGCCACAAGGGGTGAACGGGCGTTAAGGTCCGGCCATTGGCGTCAGTTACTCAACGTACGAAAGGACGTGGACGTGGCCAGGAAGCTCGCGGTCATCGGGGCCGGACTCATGGGATCCGGCATCGCACAGGTCTCCGCCCAGGCGGGCTGGGACGTGGTGCTCCGTGACGTGACCGACGAGGCGCTGCGCCGCGGCACCGACGCCATCCGGGCCTCGTACGAGAAGTTCGTCGCCAAGGGCAAGCTCGAGGCGGAGGCCGCCGAGCAGGCGCTGGCGCGTATCACGACCACGACCGACCTGGACGCCGCCGCCGACGCGGATGTCGTCGTGGAGGCCGTCTTCGAGAAGATCGAGGTCAAGCGGGAGATCTTCCGCACGCTCGACGGCCTGGTCAAGGACGAGACGATCCTCGCCTCCAACACCTCCGCCATCCCGATCACCAAGATCGCGGCGGCCACCGAGCGCCCCGAGCGGGTCGTGGGCACCCACTTCTTCTCGCCCGTGCCGATGATGCAGCTGTGCGAGCTGGTGCGCGGATACAAGACCAGCGACGAAACCCTCGCCGCCGCCCGGGAGTTCGCCGAGGGCGTCGGCAAGACCTGTATCGTCGTCAACCGCGACGTCGCGGGGTTTGTCACCACCCGGCTGATCTCCGCGCTCGTCGTCGAGGCGGCCAAGCTGTACGAGTCCGGAGTGGCCACCGCCGAGGACATCGACATCGCCTGCAAGCTGGGCTTCGGCCATGCGATGGGACCCCTCGCGACGGCCGACCTGACCGGCGTGGACATCCTGCTGCACGCCGCGGAGAACATCTACACCGAGTCCCAGGACGAGAAGTTCGCGCCGCCGGAGATCATGCGCCGCATGGTCGACGCCGGGGACATCGGACGCAAGAGCGGCGGCGGGTTCTACCGCTACTGACCGCCGCTACTGACCGCCGGTACCGACCCGGCGGCACCGATCCGGCCCGACATGGACGCTCTATCTGCCCCTGACGCACATCTCAAACGCAATCGGGGGCAGACGCACCCTTGCGGGTGAATTCGGTATCGGTTCGCTTACAAGCGGCAACTTCACCGCATGAGACACAGTCAATTCGGTAGACCAGATTGACAAATGGGAGACAGGGGGCGCCCCCGCCGACGAGGGCTGGGGGAACGCCACATTGGGGAGCGCATATGTATATCAGGGGCGACCACGCCGAGCTCGCCGTCGGGGGCCGACTCGACGTCCGGAGCGCGGCGGACGCCCGTACGGCCTTGCACACCGCCCTTGAATCCGGCGGCGGGGACCTCGTACTCGACCTGACCGAGCTCGACTCCTGGGACGCCACCGGGCTCGGCGTGATCATGGGGGCGCACCGGAAGGCCGGCCGAGCGGGCCGGCGGCTGGTGCTGCGCGGGGTGCCGCCCCAGATGCAGCGGCTGCTCGTGGCCACCCGGCTGCACCGGATCCTGGCCATCGAGGGCGGACTCGAAGTGGAGTCGCTGCCGCGCGTGTGAGTGCGGGAACGTAGCGGGCCGTCAGATGGCGCGAAGGCTCCGGGACGGGGCGCGGGGCGGCGCGAAACCCCTTCCCGTCGGTGGATACTGTGTGGAGATCTAGGGTTCGGTCACTCCGCCGGACACCATTCCCTACGGCGGGCACCGCACCGGAAGAGACGGCAAGGCGAGCGTGCGGACAGGCCGGAAGCCGGACAGAACGCCACGCACCTGGGGGGCTTTCACCATGGATCCGACGAACCACAGACCGGAGGAGCCCGGTCGTGACCACCCGACCACGCGCCCGGCCCCGCGCCCGGCCGAGGGCCACAGCCCCACGCCCCCGCCCGTGCGCACGGTCCAGCTGGTCTCCGGCGACTACCTGCTGACGATCAACCCGGTCGACGGCAGCGAGATCGAGCCCTGCCCGCCCGGAGAGCGGCCCGACTTCCCCGAGCGCCGCGGCCCCGACGAGCGCGCCGAGCTGCGCCGCGCCGCCGCCCCGCCGCTGCCCGCGGGCGCGGTGGGCTTCGAGGTGCCGGTGCTGGAGCGCGAGCGCCTCACGCGGCTCCTCGCCCGCGGCCGTTCGGTGCGGGTCACCGGGCCCTCCGGCGCGGGCCGCAGCACGCTGCTGGACGCCGTCGCCGCGGACTGCGAGACCCTGGCGCCCGACGGGGTGATCCGCCTCTCCGGCTACCGCCGCACCCCCACCGACCTCCTGTACGAGCTGTACGCGGCGGTCTACCGCGCCCCCCTGTACCGCCCCGACCGCACGGAGCTGTCGGCGGCGGTCGCGGAGGTCGGCGCGGTCGTCGTCCTGGACGACATCGAGTTCGGCGGCGCCGCGCTGGACGAGTTCCTGGACGCGATGCCCGAGTGCGCCTTCCTGATCTCGGCCACCCCCTCCGTCGCGGCGCCCTCCGCCGACTCGCACCTCGAGGAGGTCTTCCTCGCCGGGCTGAGCCGCAGCGGGTCCCTGGAGCTGCTGGAGCGGGCCGTACGGCGCCCGTTGGCGGAGGACGAGCGGGGCTGGGCCGCGGACCTGTGGTTCGAGTCCGAGGGGCTGCCGCTGCGGTTCGTCCAGGCGGGAGCGCTGCTGCGGCAGCGCGACGCGCTGCGCGCCGAACAGGCCGCTCCCGAGGAGGAGGCGGGCTCTGCCGACGCCTCGGGCACTGCCGGGCACTCGGACGGGGCCGGGGCACGCGACATCCCGCTGCCGACGCTCGCCGAGGGCGCGGCCCCCGTCGCGCTGATCGCCTCCCGGCTGAGCGAAGCGGCCCGCGACACCCTGCGGTTCGCGGTGGCGCTCGGCGGCGAGTGCCCGCACCAGTCGCATCTCCCCGCGCTGGCCGGGGACACCCACGCCGACACCGCGCTGGGCGAGCTGATCGCCGGCGGCCTGGTCACGCCCGCCGGGCCGCACTACCGGCTGGCGGTCGGCGTGGCCGACCAACTGGCCGCCGACGGCTACGCGGACGGGCAGTCCGAGCGGGCGAGCGCCGTCGCCCAGCACTACGCCTGGTGGACCGGCCACCCCTCGGTCGCCCCGGAGCGGGTCGCCGTCGAGGCCGACGCGATCCTCACCGCGATGGCCGCCCTGGTCGCCGCCCGCGAGCCGGGCCGCGCCGAGACCGCCGTGCTGCTGGCCCGCAGCGCCACCCCCGCCTTCGCCGCCGCGCTGCACTGGGGCGCCTGGGAGCGCGCCCTGCGCCACGGCCAGGAGGCCGCACGCCTGGCGGGGCAGGTCGCCGAGGAGGCGTACTTCCACCACGAGCTGGGCGTCCTCGCGCTGTGCACGGGCAATCCGGACCGGGCGCGGGCCGAACTCGAGGCGTCCATCGGGCTGCGCGGCGTGCTGGCCGACAAGCGCGGCACGGTCGCGGGCCGGCGCGCCCTGGCCCTGGTCACCGACCGCACCCGCGGCCCGGCGGGCCCCGGCGTCTTCGCCGCGCCCGGCGGCCGTACGGGGGCGGGCGAGGAGGGCCCGGACGCGCGCCATGACACGTCGGCCGCGCCGTTCGACGGGGTGTCCGCGGGGCGCCGGGACCCGGCCGACACGGAGATCACGGTCGTCACGCCGCGGGTCGAGACGACCACGCGCATCGACCGCACCGATGTGCTCGCCGCGATCGGCGCGGCCGGCCCGGGCGGCCCCGAGGGCAAGGGCGGCGGAGCCGGTGCGGGCCGCCAGGGCGGCGGCCGGACCCCGCTGGGCCGCCGCATCGCGGCGCTCACCCGCACCCGGCGCAATCTGCTCGCGGCGGGCGCGGGCGCACTGCTCGTGGCCGTCCTCGGCACGGTGGTGGCCCTCGGTATCGCCTCGGGCGACGGGGACAAGGGCTCCACCGACACCGTCAAGCCCGGCCAGTCGTCCTCCCGGAAGGACGACGACAAGGGGCTGACCGCCGAGGAGCCCACGAGTGACGCGGGCGAGAGCGGGCAGCCGGGCCCCAGTAGCGCCCCCGGGACGCCCACGGCCCCGTCCACGCTCGGCAGCGACTCGCCCAGCGCCTCCGAGAGCCCGACCGCCCCGTCGTCCAGCGGCGAGGCGTCGCCCACGGCCGAGCCGCCGTCCCCGTCCTCGTCCGAGCCCACCACGCGTCCCCCGACCCACCGCCCGACGACGCCGCCGACCACCCCGCCGACGCCCACCAAGACGCCCCCGACCACCCCGCCCACCACTCCGCCCACCAGCTCCACCACGAGCCCCGGCGGCGACACCACCAACACGGCCAGCGGACCGGCGACCACGGCGAGCAGCTCCCCGACCTCGCCGGGGTCTTCTGCGTCTTCTGCGTCTTCGCCGAGCGTGTCGGCGTAAGGCGCGACGGCGGCATACAGCACGCGGCGCGGCCCGGCGATGCCGGACCGCGCCGCGGCGCGTTGCGGGCCGAATCGGCCGCGGGGTCAGAACAGCCGCAGCTTGTCGTCCTCGATGCCGCGCAGCGCGTCGTAGTCCAGCACGACGCAGCCGATGCCGCGGTCCGTCGCCAGCACCCGCGCCTGGGGCTTGATCTCCTGCGCCGCGAAGATCCCCTTCACCGGGGCCAGCAGCGGATCGCGGTTGAGGAGTTCCAAGTAGCGGGTGAGCTGCTCCACACCGTCGATCTCCCCCCGCCGCTTGATCTCCACCGCGACGGTGGCGCCGTCGGAGTCCCGGCAGAGAATGTCCACGGGGCCAATGGCAGTGGGGTATTCACGCCGAATAAGCGTCCAGCCATCGCCAAGTGTCTCGATACGGTCGGCCAGCAACTCCTGGAGATGGGCCTCCACCCCGTCCTTGATCAGACCGGGGTCCACGCCGAGTTCATGCGAGGAGTCGTGCAGCACTTCCTCCATGGTGATGATGAGCTTCTCGCCGGCCTTGTTCACCACCGTCCACACATCGCCGTCGCCCTCCTTGAGGGTGCACGGCGGAGACATCCAGTTGAGGGGTTTGTAGGCCCGGTCGTCCGCGTGGATCGAGACACTGCCGTCGGCCTTCACGAGGATCAGACGGGGTGCCGAGGGGAGGTGGGCCGTGAGCCGGCCGGCGTAGTCCACGGAGCAACGGGCGATGACGAGACGCATGGTCGGCAACGCTACTCGACGGCGGGTGGCCTACGCGATTCGCCCGACGATGGCCCCCTTCGAGAGTGGCTGGTTGTGAACGCATTCTCCTGGTGCGCCCGCAGTGGCCGAATTACCGTTGAAGCGGGCGGTCGTCATGCGGGTACGCTCCGTCGCCGTCCGCTCATCCGTCCCTGAGACCCCGGTCCCCGGGGTCGCGAGAGGAGATTCCATGTCGCTCGACGTCTCACCGGCCCTTCTTGCGCAGGCCGAGCGAGGCGAGGTCGACGAAGCCGACTTCGTCGACTGCGTCCGGACCTCCCTTCCCTACGCATGGGAGATGATCAGCTCTCTGGTAGCCCAGTTGAAGGTCGACGGCGGGGAATTCGCCGACAACCAGACGCCGCCGCCGGACGAGCAGGCCCGCGGCCAGCTGCTGCGGGCGCTCGCGAGTGACGCGATACGAGGTGCGCTCCAGCGCCACTTCGGGGTTCGGCTCGCCTTCCAGAACTGCCACCGCGTGGCGGTGTTCCCGCTGGACGCGTCGGTTGACGAGAGACTCGCCCGCTTCACGTCGACGCGCGGGCAGCTGCTGAACCAGTCCCCCGAGCTGCGCGACTGCTGACCCGACTGCCCGCTGCCGCTCCATGAGGGGGAGGTGTCCTGAGCGCGGAGGTCTTCAGTGCGGCGGAGGTCTTCAGCGCAGGAGCGGCAGCACCTCGGCGCCCAGCCGGCGCACGTTCTCCTCCGTGGTCGCCAGGTCTCCCGAGCCCTCGACCAGCAGCGCGAAGCGGCGGATGCCGGTGCGCTCCGCCGTCGCCGCCAGCCGGTCCGCGCACAGCCGGGGCGGCCCGACCGGGTGCAGCCCGCACAGCAGCTCGGCATAGGCCAGCGGGTCGCGCATCCGGCGCGGCCGTCCGTCCACCGTCACATGGGCGTCGAGCCCCTGGCGCAGCCAGCCGGGCATGGCCTTGACGAGGGTCTCCACCGCCGCGGGGCGGGCGTCCGCGACCTGCACCACCCCCGCCGAGACATGCTCGGCCGCCACCGCCGCCACCTTCTCGGGGGAGTGGCCCGCCGCGAGCGCGGAATCTCGCCACAGCGTGACCGCCTCGGCCTTCTCATCGTCTCCACAGTGCATCCCCAGCATCATGGGCAACGCGCGCTCGGCGGCCAGCCGCACACTTCCCGGTGAAGTACAGGCCACGATCACCTGGGGGCCGGGTGCGCCCTGCGCCTCGTTCCCCAGCGCCTCGACACGCAGCGCCTCGTCGGGGCGCGGTACGACCGGCACCTCGCGGAAGACGAATCTTTCGCCCGCCGCGGCCACCCGCGGCTCGCGCAGCCAGCGCAGCAGCAGGTCCAGCGATTCGGGGAAGTCCCGCTCGTACGCCCGCAGACCGGTGCCGAACACCTCAAGGTCGACCCAGGGCCCGCCCCGGCCGACCCCCAGGGTGAAGCGCCCCCCGGAGACGAGGTGGAGCAGCGCCGCCTGCTCACCCAGCGCGACCGGATGCGCGGTCGGCAGGACGCTGACCGCCGTGCCGACGCCTATCCTGCGGGTACGGCCGAGCAGCAGCGCGGCGAGCGTGACCGCCGACGGGCACACCCCGTACGGAACGAAGTGGTGTTCGGCGAGCCACACCGCGTCCAGCCCCGACTCCTCGGAGAGTTGCGCGGACCGTACCGCCCGGTGCAGCGCCTCCCCCTGGCCCTGACCCGGGAATTGAGCGGCGAGGATGAAAGCCCCCACGCGCATTGCCATCTGCCTCCTCTTGCGGCCGCCGCCGCTGACACGGGCACCCTCCCCCGCACAGGCAATAACGCCTGACACGTGCCAAAGGCACGGCCTGGCAAGAAATTCTCATGATGATCGGAGGACGGTTGTGGACACGGCTTTCCGGGACCGTGACGGTAACGCGTACGCTGGTCACAGCCAGTAGCCCAGCGTCCTTCGAGGTGCCCCGTGTCCCCACGCCGAAACCGCCCGCGAGGCGGCGAGAAGCCGATCGGCAGCCAAGACGAAGACCGCGCGGACCGCTATGGGCTGGAGTCGACCCAGTGCTGGCAGGGCGAGGAGTGGGTGGTGCGCCAGGTCGGCGGTGGCGCCGCCGCCAAGCACTACCGCTGCCCCGGCTGCGACCAGGAGATCCCGCCCGGTGTGCCGCACATTGTGGCCTGGCAGCAGCACAGCGGCGTGGACGACCGCCGCCACTGGCACAAGTCCTGCTGGAACGCGCGAGACCGCCGGAGCGCGAAGCTCCAGCGGTCCCGTAACGCACCGAGGTATTGACCGGGGGATCAGCCCATCACACGTCGCGCTTCTCCAGCAGCGCGTATGCCGCGATGAACGCCGCGGCCGTGATCCCGGCCAGCATCCCCACCTGCGACCAGCCGGTCCCGAGACTGTCGTCGACCTGGAAGAGCGCGGCCAGAGACTGGGGCGAGGAATACTTCTGCATCTTCTCGCCCAGGGTCTGAAGGCTGCTCGACATCATCAGGAAGGCGGGGAGGATGGCGGGCAGCAGCACCACACCGAGCATCGCGGTGATCGCGCCGGCGGAGTGCCGCAGCATGCTGCCGACCGCGAGCGACAGCAGCCCGAGCAGCGAGACATACAGCCCGGCCCCCAGGGTCGCCCCGACCAACTGCTTGCTCGTCGGCTCCTGGACGCCCGGCCCGCTGTGCATCCCCGTGCTCACAAAGGCCACGAACGCGAGCGCGGCGGTCGTGGTCACAAAGGACATGAAGAAGAAGACGAGGGCCTTGGCGGTCAGCACGCGCGAGCGCTGCGGCGAGGCGGTGAAGGTGGTGCGGATCATCCCGGTGCCGTACTCGGAGGTGACGACGAGCACGCCGAGCGTGACGATGCACAGCTGGCCCAGCAGCGTGCCGAACAGGCCGGGGATGGTGGTGGGGGTGGAGGAGTAGTCGCTGTCCTTGGTGCCCGAGGCCACCAGCAGCCCGATGCCGATGACCAGCGCGACCATGACGCTCAGCGTCCAGATCGTCGAGCGCACCGACTTGATCTTGGTCCACTCGGAGGCGAGCGCATTCCCCAGGTGCGTGCGCCGGATCGGGATCGGCGAGGTGTATCCGGCGACGGGGGCGGCGGAGGCGTAGGGCTGCTGCGGCGCGGCCGGCATCCCCGGCACGGCCTGCATGCCGGGCTGTGCCGCCTGCTGTGGCGCGTACTGCTGGGCCTGCGGGTGCGGCGCCTGCTGCGGGGCGGCCGGCATGCCCGGCGCGCCCGGCTGCTGCTGAGGCGCCTGCTGAGGCGCCTGCTGGGGCGGCTGCGGCGGGGTGGGCGGCTGGGACGCCTGGGCCTGCTGCTGGTAAGGAGTGCTCATCGGGCGTCCTCGCTGTCGCGCTTGTTCATGTCGGCGGGGGCCGGCGCGGCGGCCGGAGCCGGGGGAGCGGCGGGAGTCTGCGGCGCGGCGGGCGCGCCCTGCCCGGCCGGGGGCTGCTGCGGCTGCCAGGGGGCCTGACCCGGGGCGGGCTGGCCGGGCGCGGGCTGGCCCGGGGCGGGCTGGCCGGGCGCGGGCGGCGGGTTGTAGCCCGGCATGCCGCCCATGGGCGGATAGCCGCCGGGCACGCCGCCAGCGGTCGGCGGGGCGTAGCCGTACGCGCCCTGCGGGGCCATGCCCGGCACGGCCTCCTGGAGCCCCGCCCGCTGGTCGGCGGTCGAGCGGTAGTCCACGGCGCCCTGCGTCATCCGCATGTACGCCTCCTCCAGCGACGCCTGGTGCGGGGAGAGCTCCCACAGGCGGACGTCCGCGCCATGCGCCAGGTCGCTGATCCGAGGCAGCGGCAGCCCGGTCACCCGCAGCGCGCCGTCCTGCTCCGGCAGCACTTGGCCGCCCGCCTCGCTCAGCGCGGCGGTCAGCTTCTCGCGCTGGTCCGGCTCCCCGTCGGGGGTGCGGACCCGCGCGAAGTCCGCGGAGTTGTAGGAGATGAAGTCCTTGACGCTCATGTCGGCGAGCAGCTGCCCGCGCCCGATCACGATCAGGCGCTCGGCGGTCAGCGCCATCTCGCTCATCAGGTGGCTGGAGACGAAGACCGTGCGGCCCTCGGATGCCAGCTGCTTCATGAGGTTGCGGACCCACAGGATGCCCTCCGGGTCCAGACCGTTGACCGGCTCGTCGAAGAGCAGCACCTGCGGGTCGCCCAGCAGCGCGGCCGCGATGCCCAGCCGCTGCCCCATGCCCAGCGAGAACCCCTTGGACCGCTTCCTCGCCACGCTCTGGAGCCCGACCACGCCCAGCACCTCGTCGACCCTGCGGGCCGGAATGCCCGACAGCTGGGCCAGGCACAGCAGATGCTGGCGCGCGCTGCGGCCGCCGTGCACGGCCTTCGCGTCGAGGAGGGCACCGACCTGCCGGGGGGCGTTGGGCAGTCGGCGGAAGGGGTAGCCGCCCACGGTGACATGGCCGGCGGTGGGCTCGTCCAGCCCCAGGATCATGCGCATCGTGGTCGATTTGCCGGATCCGTTGGGTCCCAGGAAGCCGGTCACCGTGCCCGGCCGCACCTGGAACGACAGGTTGTACACGGCCGTCTTGGCGCCGTAGCGCTTCGTCAGGCCGACTGCCTCGATCATGCTCCGCCCCTCGTGCGATGCGTCCGGGGCGCGTGCCCCCGTGCGGGTAAGGAGAATAACCGCGGGGCGGCGGTTCCCGTTAAGCGAGAGTCGAGAGCGGATCGTAACCCCGCAGCACCCACCCCTCCGCCGCAAGCACCGAGGCCGCCGCCTCGCGCACCGTACGGTCCGCCGCCGCGCGCCGGATCCAGGCCCGCGGGTCCGGCCCCAGCAGGTCCCGCAGCCGCGCCGAGGACGCCAGCAGCCCCGCCAGCAGCGCGCCTTGGTCGCCGCCGCCCGGCCGCGGCCTGCCGGAGGGCCGGTCCGGCGCGCCGTCGGGGCTCGCGAGCACACCCCGCACGCTGACGTAGAGATACGCGCCGCCCAGCGGCTCCCCGGACGGCAGCACCATGGGGAAGCTCGCGCCGGGCAGCAGGACGCGCCGGTAGTTGGGGAATTCGGTGGCGTCCACCGACGCCAGCTGGTCGCCGTCGAGCCAGCTGACCACCAGCGGGGTCTCGGCCGCCGGGTCCGCGTACGGCGCGGCGGCGACATACCCGTACCGTCCGATGTGCGCCGAGCAGCCCACCGCTATGCCGCGCACCCGCACCGGCACCATCGGCACGGCGGCCGGAGCCCCGAGCGCCGTCAGCTTGTGGTGCAGCTGCGCGGGCGAGGCGTTGGAGCCGACCGCGATGACCGGATGGCGCTGCCCCGACGGCACATGGCCGAGCCGCGCCAGCACGGCGTCGAGCGGTTCGCCCGGCGGGTCGAAGGGCGCCCCGGGCACCGGCCAGCCGCCCGGCCCGCCCGGACCGGGCGTCAACTCCCACAGCTCACCCCCCGCGAGAAGCGCGGGCGCGGTCACGGGCCGGCCGGGATAGGTCAGCGGCCGTATCGCCGGCACATCGGCGAACCCCAGGGCGGCGAGGGTGCGGTCGGTCACACGGGGAGGCTACGCGCCACGGCCGCACGCCCGTAAGACGTCGTACGCCCGTCGCCCAGCCGTAAGGCGCCGTACGACCCCAGGACGCCGGGTACCGGTAGCGCCCGCGGCCGACGCGCCGTCATGCGCGTGCCCCGCGCCGCACGAGGCGGGCGCGGGGCACGAGATGAGCGCGTGATCCGACGTCAGGAAGTCCTGGGCGTCAGCGGCTCTGCTGGGCCGGGACACCGCGCGAGATCGGCTCGTCCTCGGTGGGGGAGCCGGCCGCGGCCACCGCGGCACCGGTCAGCGTGGCCAGCATCTCGCGGACGTTGGTCAGCTGGGCGTTGATGCTGTCGCGGCGGTTGGTGAGCGCCGCCAGCTCGCGCTCGGATTCGCTGCGGATGCGGTCCGCCTTGGCGTTGGCGTCGGCCACGATGTCCTCGGCCTGGCGCTGCGCGGTCTCCACCGTCTGGCGGGCGCGGCGCTCGGCGTCCGTACGCAGCTTCTCGGCCTCCAGGCGCAGCTGCTCCGCCCGGTGCTCGATCTCCGCCAGCCGCTTCTCGGCCTTGGCCTGACGGGAGGCCAGGTCGCGCTCGGACTGCTCGCGGCGCTTGGCGAGGTTCGTCTCGAAGTCCGCGGCGGCCTGGGCGGCCTTGGCGCGGGTCTCCTCGAAGAGGGAGTCGGCCTCCTCGCGCTTCTGCTGCGCGTCCTTCTGAGCCTCCTGGCGCAGCGTCGCCGCGTCGCCCTTGGCCTTCTCGACGATACGCGCGCCGTCGTCCTCCGCCTTCGCCTTGCGCTCGGCGGCGAAGGACTCCGCGTCGTTGCGCACCTGCTGGGCCGCCGACTCGGCGAGCTCACGGTGCTGTTCGGCGGCCCGGCGGGCCTCCTCGCGCAGGTCCTTGGCCTCCTCCTCGGCGAGACGGAGGATCTTCTCGACGCGCGCGCCGAGCCCCGCGTAGGACGGCTCCGCGTCGGTGATCTGGGCCTGGGCGTTCTGCGTCTCGAGGTGCAGCTCCTCGATGCGCTTTTCCAGAGAGGTGATGCGGGCCAGTGCACTGTCACGGTCGGCGACGAGCTTGGTAATGCGGTCGTCCACCTGACCGCGGTCGTACCCACGCCGCACGAGCTCGAAGCCGAAGGGGGAGGAAGTGTCGCTCATGGGGTTCCTGTCGAAAGAGACCGGTGAGGTGATAGAGGGAATCCTAGGGGGCCAAACGGCGTGTCATCGAGTCAACGTCCGTTTGATCTGGAGAATGTCCAGCCTTTTGAGTGGCAGACAGCCAGACGGCTTGTCACTCGTCGGGATGATACGGACACGACACGGGGTGTGTCTCTAGCGCCCCTGCCCACGAACACTACGATTCGGCAGCACCCGCCCCCAGGACCGCTCAGCCGTCCGAGCGCTTGCCGCTCGATCGCGTCCCGGCACCGGCCGCCGTCTTCACCCCACCGCTCTCGTTCCTTCCCGAGTTTCCGCCCGAGCTGCCCCCGGACGCGGGGGCCTCAAAGGACTCCAACGCCGCAAGCACGTCCTGGACACGGGAGATCTCCGCGTTGATGTCCTCCTGACGCCGCTTGAGCAGCTCCAGCTCCCGCTTGCCGTCGTCCACGATCCGCTTGGCCTCGGCCTCCGCCTCGGCGCGCCTGCGGTCCGCGTCCCGCGTGGCGTCCGCCTTCTTCTGCTCGGCCTCCTTGAGCAGCGACTCGGCCTTCTTCACGGCGGCGATACGGACCCGGCTGGCCTCGCTGTTGGCGTCCGAGACCAGCGTCTTGGCCTTCTCCTCGGCCTTCACCAGCTGCGCGGTCGCGGCGGCGACCAGCTTGTCCACCCGCTCGCCCGTCGCCTTCATCTGCTCCGCGGACTCCCGGCGGGCCCGCTGGTGCAGCTCCTCGACATCGGCCTCGGCCCGGGTCCGAAGCTCCTCGGCCCGGTCCCGGATGGCGGTCGCGTCGCCCCGGGCCTCGCCGAGCATCGTGTCGGAGTCCGTACGGGCCTTCTCCACCAGGCTGTTCGCCTGCGCGGTCGCCTCGCCGACGAGCCGGTCGGCCTCCTTGCGGGCGGCGCCGACCATCATGTCGGCCTGCTCCTCGGCGGCGGTCGCGGACCGCAGCGCGGCCTCCCGCGCCTCCTTCGTCAGCCGGTCCGCCTCCGCCGTGGACTCGGTGATCAGCCGGTCGACCTGGTTCGCCGCATCCGAGCGCCGCTTGTTGGCGTCCTCGCGTGCGCCGTCGACCATGCGCTCGGCCTCGGACTGCGCCTTGGCGCGGACCCGCTCCGCCTCCGCTGACGCCTCGGCCGCCACCCGCTCCGCGTCCGCGCGGGTGCGCGCCGCGTGCTGCTGCGCCGAACCCACCGTCTCCGACGCCTCGGTGCGCAGCCGCTCGGCCTCCGCGCCGGCGTCCGCCAGCAGCCGCTCGGCCTCCCTCGTGGACTCGGTGATCAGCCGGTCGGCCTGCCCGGCCGCCTCCGAGCGGATGTTGTTGGCGTCCCCGCGGGCCTGGGCCCGGGTGCGCGCCGCGTCCTGCTCGGCCGTCGCCCGGGCGTCGGACGCCTCCGTACGCAGCTGCTGCGCCCGCGCATTGGCCTCCGAGACCAGCCGCTGGGCCTCCTCGGTCGCGCCGGTGACCAGCGTGTCGGCCTGCTCAGCGGCCTCGCTGCGCTGCTTGTTGGCGCTCCGCCGCGCATCGTCCAGGACATCCTGGGCCTCGCCGCGCAGCCGCTCGGACTCGCTCGTGGCCTCGGTGACCAGCCGGTCCGCCTGCTCGGCGGCGTCCGAGCGGCGCCGGTTGGCCTCCTCCCGGGCCTGGGCGGAGAGCCGGTCCGCCTCTCCGATGGCCTCCGAGACCGTGCGCTCCGCGAGCGCCTTGGCGGCCTCCGACTCCTCGTGGGCCTCGCGCCGCAGCCGCATCGCGTCCTCGGCGGCCCGCTCCCGCTCGGCGTGCGCGTCCCCGCGGACCCGGTCCGCCTCCGCCTGGGCCTCGTGGCGGGTCCGGTCCGCCGCATGCTCGGCCGCCGTACGCAGGCCCGTGATCTCCGCCTCGGCCTGCTCGTGCAGCCCCGCGACCGAGTCCCGCACCTGCTGCGCGGTCTGCTCGGCGGCGGCCACCAGCTCCGCCGCGTGCCGCTCGGCCTCCTCGGCCAGCCGCTGCGCCTCGGCCTGCGCCTCGGTGACCCGGTTGCGGGCGGCGGCCAGCAGCTCCTCGCTCTGCTCATGCGCCAGGCTGCGCTCGCGCTGGGCCTCGTCGCGGGCGTCGCCCAGCGTCTCCTCGGCCTCGCGGCGGCGGCGGGCCGCCTCCTCCTGCGCGGCCGCCAGCGCCTCGGCGGCCTCGGCCCCGATCCGCTCGGCCGCCGCGTTGGCCTCCGCACGCACCCGGTCGGCCGTGTCCTGCGCCTCGGTGCGCAGCCGCTCGGCCTCCGCGGCGGCCTCGCCGCGCAGCCGCACCGCGACCGACTCGCCCTCGGCACGCATGTTCGACGCGTCCGCGACCGCCTCGTCGCGCAGCCGGTCCGCCTCCACCTCGGCCTGCTGCCGCAGCGCGGCCAGCCGGTCGGCGGACTCGGCGCGCAGCCGCTCCGTGTCGTCGGACGCCTCCCGGCGCAGCCGCTCGGCCTCCTCACGGGCGTCCCGCAGCGCCTGGTCGGCCGAGGCGAGCCGCTGCTCGGCCTCCCCTTGCAGCCGGGCCAGCTGGGCCTCGGCCTCCGCGCGGCGGTCGGCGGCGGCCGCCTCGGCCTCCTCGCGGGTCCGCCGGGCCGCGTCCGCCGCCTCCGTCCTGACCTGCTCGGCCTGCGTCTCGGCCGAGGTCACCAGCTCCTCGGCCTCGCCGCGGGCCCGCTCCAGCGCCTCGTCGGCCTGCCGGCGCAGCGACGCGGCCCGCTCGATCGCCTCGGTCCGCACCCGCTCGCTCTCGGCGGTCGCGCCCGCGCGGGTCTCCTCGGCGCCGGTCTTCGCCTTGGCCAGCAGGTCCTCGGCGGTGGTCGCCGCCTCCTCGATCTGCTGGACCGCCTCCCGGCGGGCCTCGGCGCGGATCCGCTCGCCCTCGGCCACCGCCTCCGCGCGCAGCTGCTCGGCCTCGCCGCGCAGCCGGCGCGCCTCCTCCTGGAGCTCGACGGTCTTGGCGCGGTACTCCTTGGTGTCGTCCTTCGCCGCGCCCTTCAGCTGCGCGGCGGTGTCGTGCGCCTCGGCCCGCAGCCGGTCCGCCTCGGCCTCCGCCTTGCCCCGGATCCGCTCCGCCTCGTCGGCCGCCGCCTTCGTGGTGGCCTGCGCGTTCTCCGAGGCCTTGGTCAGCACCTCCTCGGCGCTGCGGGCGGCCTTGGCCAGCTGGGCCGCCGAGTCCTCGGCGACCTTGGCGCGCGCCGTGTCCTCGGCCTCGGCGAGCAGCCGCTCGGCCTCGGCGCGGGAGTCGTCCCGCACCTGCTCGGCCTCGGCGCGCAGCGCGTCGGCCTCCTTGGTGGCCTCCCCGACCAGCCGGGCGATCTCCGCCTTCGCGGTGCGGGTGCGCTGCTCGTTGTCCGTCTCGGCGGCCGACAGCCGCTTCTCCGCCGCCTCCTTGGCCTCCGCGAGCACCTTCTCGGCCTCGAGGCGCGCCTCGCGCAGCGACGTCTCGGCCTCCTGGATGCGCAGCTCGGCCGCCCGGGTCAGCTCGGTGGCCTGCCGGCGAGCCTGGTCGGACTCGGAGGCGGTGGAGGTGCGCAGCTGCTCCGCGTGGTGGCTGGCCTCCTGCGCCTGGGCGCCGGCCGTGTTCACCAGCCGCTCGGCCTCGGTGCGGGCGCGGCGCAGGATCCCTTCGGCCTCCGAGCGGGCCGACTCCGCCTCCGAGCCGAGCCGGTCGCGGGTCTGGTCGGCCAGCCGCTGGGCCTCGGCGCGGGCGGCGGCCAGCGCCTGCTCGGCCTCGGCCCGGGACTCGTCCATGAGCCGGCGCGCCTGCGCCTCGGTCCGGGCCCGCAGCTGCTCGGCCCACGCGACGTTCTCGTTGACGTGCGACTCGACGGTGGCACGGCGCTCGGAGAGCTCCTGGTCCAGCCGCTGACGGCGCGCCACCGCCTCGGCATGCAGCTCGGCTTCGAGCCGGGCCTGCCGCTCGGCCTGCTCCTGGAGCAGCCGCTGGGTCTGGGCCCGGGTCTCGCGCACCTCGCGCTCGGCGTCGGCGCGCAGCTGCTCCGCCTGGACCTGCGCATTGCGCAGCAACTGCTCTGCCTGGTAGCCGAGGTTGGCGCTGTCGTAGGCAGGGCGGCTCGCGAGATTGCGGCGCGCCTCGTGCAGCTTGGCGCGCAGCACCTCGACTTGGTAGCCGAGGTCGTCGGCGTGCTGGACGGCCTTCTCCCGCTCGGTCTTCAGCCGCTCCATCTCGGCCTCGAACTTCGAGAGGTGGTCGTCAGGCTCGTAGCGGTCGTAGCCCCGCACTGCGCGGTCCCATCCGTCCCCTGGTCGCGGTGGCGGCCGACTCCGTACCTGGGGGTGCCACGTGGCACCTCGCGGTCCCGACCTGGCGCCCGGCCGTGGCGGCCGGACCGGAGCTAGCCCTTCCGAAGAAATGGTGTCAGATCATCGGCAATGCCTGGGCCGGACCCTGATCCTTTCCGATCTCGTTCCCGTACCCCGGCCGAGGTTGCACTCTACCGGCCGGGGAAGCGGAAGGTCAGTGGTCCGCTTGAGTGGTGGACTTCCTCGCTCCCGCTTGTGCGGGTCGCTTCGGTCGGGTAGGCGGGTCCGGCGGGGGGTTTGCTGAGGTCAGTGGTCTGCGGGCGGGGTCTCGGACGGGTTCTCGGGCTGGTCCGCGGAGTGGGCTTCGGAGTGGTTTTCGGGAGTCTGGGCGGCCGCCGACGTGACGAGCTCGGTGAGCACGCCGTGACAGTCCTTGGGGTGCAGGAATGTGATCCGGGAGCCCATCGAGCCGCGGCGCGGCTCCTCGTACAGCACCCGGATGCCCTTGTCCCGGATGGCTTCGGAGTCGGTGTCCACGTCCGCCGTCCCGAAGGCGATGTGGTGCACCCCCTCGCCGTTCTTGGCCAGCCACTTTCCGACGGCCGAGTCCTCCCGGACGGGCTCCAGGAGCTGGAGGTACGAGGCCCCGCCGTCCGAGGTCTCGTTGATCTTGAGCATGGCCTCGCGGACCCCCTGCTCCTCGTTGGTCTCGGTGTGGAACACCTCGAAGCCATACGTGGCACGGTAGAACTCGACGGTCTTGTCGAGGTCGAAGCAGGCGATCCCGATGTGGTCGATTCTGGTCAGCATGGTTCCAGTGCACCGCCCACACGGCTGGTTACGCAACGTGCGCGCGATCACACTGATGGCCCGGTGACCGGGCGGGTACTCGTCAGTACATTGACGATAACCCTCGTTAACTTCCTTCTCCTCTGGAGGACGCACCATGACTCGGACATCTGTGATCGTGGCGGGCGCGCGCACGCCGATGGGGCGGCTGCTCGGCAGCCTGCGGTCGTTCTCCGGAGCGGACCTCGGCGGGATCGCGATCAAGGCGGCGCTGGAGCGGGCCGGAATCGGCGGCGAGCAGGTGGAGTACGTGATCATGGGGCAGGTGCTCCAGGCGGGCGCCGGGCAGATCCCCGCCCGGCAGGCCGCGGTCAAGGCCGGCATCCCCATGGCGGTGCCCGCACTGACCATCAACAAGGTCTGCCTGTCCGGGCTCGACGCCATCGCGCTGGCCGACCAGCTGATCCGGGCCGGCGAGTTCGACATCGTGGTCGCGGGCGGCCAGGAGTCCATGACCAACGCCCCCCACCTGCTGCCCAAGTCCCGGGAGGGCTACAAGTACGGCGCGGTCGGGATGCTCGACGCCATGGCCCACGACGGGCTCACCGACTCCTTCGAGGGCATCGCCATGGGCGAGTCGACCGAGAAGCACAACACCCGGCTGGGCATCCTGCGGCCCGACCAGGACGAGGTCGCCGCGCTCTCCCACCAGCGGGCCGCCGCGGCCCAGAAGAACGGCCTGTTCGACGCCGAGATCACCCCCGTGGAGATCCCGCAGCGCAAGGGCGACCCGGTCGTCTTCAACAAGGACGAGGGCATCCGCGCGGAGACCACCGCGGAGTCGCTCGGCAAGCTGCGGCCCGCCTTCGCCAAGGACGGGACCATCACCGCCGGGACGTCGTCGCAGATCTCGGACGGGGCGGCCGCCGTGGTCGTGATGAGCAAGGCCAAGGCGGAGGAGCTGGAGCTCGAGTGGATCGCGGAGATCGGGGCCCACGGCAATGTGGCCGGACCCGACAACTCCCTCCAGTCGCAGCCGTCCAACGCGATCGCGCACGCGCTGGGGAAGGAGGGGCTCGAGGTCTCGGATCTTGATCTGATCGAGATCAACGAGGCGTTCGCGGCGGTCGCGGTCCAGTCAATGAAGGATCTTGGAGTTTCCTCCGAAAAGGTGAATGTGAACGGCGGCGCGATCGCCCTCGGGCATCCGATCGGGATGTCGGGCGCGCGCATCGTGCTGCACCTGGCCCTGGAGCTGGGGCGGCGCGGCGGTGGCGTGGGCGCGGCGGCGCTGTGTGGTGGGGGTGGGCAGGGGGATGCGTTGATCCTGCGGGTGCCGCGCTCGTCGTAGGTAGTGCTCGGGGCCTCGGGCGTGTGGACGGAAGGGAGCGCGGCGGCGATGGCTGATGTGTCCACGCTGGTGGAGCAGGCGCGGCAGGGACGGCCCCGCGCGGTGGCCCGGCTGATCTCGTTGATCGAGGGCGACTCACCGCAGCTGCGCGAGGTCATGGCCGCGCTCGCTCCGCTGGCCGGGGGCGCGTACGTGGTTGGGGTGACCGGCTCGCCCGGGGTCGGCAAGTCGACGTCGACCTCGGCGCTGGTCACCGCGTACCGCAAGGCCGGGAAGCGGGTGGGGGTGCTCGCCGTGGACCCCTCCTCGCCCTTCTCCGGCGGCGCGCTCCTCGGGGACCGGGTGCGGATGTCCGAGCACGCCTCGGACCCCGGCGTCTACATCCGCTCCATGGCCACCCGCGGGCACCTGGGCGGGCTCGCCTGGGCCGCCCCGCAGGCGATCCGGGTGCTCGACGCGGCCGGGTGCGATGTGGTGCTGGTGGAGACCGTGGGCGTCGGGCAGTCCGAGGTCGAGATCGCGGCGCAGGCCGATACGAGCGTGGTGATGCTCGCGCCCGGGATGGGCGACGGGATCCAGGCGGCCAAGGCCGGGATCCTGGAGATCGGCGATGTGTACGTGGTCAACAAGGCTGACCGGGACGGCGCCGACGCGACGGTCCGCGAACTGGGGCACATGCTGGGCCTCGGCGAGGCCCGCGCTCCGGGCGACTGGCGGCCGCCGATCGTGAAGACGGTGGCGGCGCGGGGCGAGGGCGTCGACGAGGTGGTCGAGGCCCTGGAGAAGCACCGGGCGTGGATGGAGGAGCACGGGGTGCTGGCGGAGCGGCGGCTGCGGCGGGCGGCGGGCGAGGTCGAGACCATCGCCGTGACGGCGCTCCGCGCCCGGATCGGCGACCTGCACGGCGACCGGCGGCTGGGCGCGCTGGCCGAGCGCGTGGCCGCCGGGGAGCTGGACGCCTATGCGGCGGCGGATGAGCTGGTGGCCGGGGTGACCTCCTCGGTGACCTCCTCGGCCTGAGGCGCGTGGGTGTGCGCCTGCTGTGCGTGGTCCGGCGGGGGCGGGGCCTCCGGGGCTGTCACCCTGGACCGCATATTTACGGCGCCGGTGCCCGGAAGCGTGGGGTGGCCCGGAACTTGGCGCCACAAATATGCGTAAGCGTCCAGGGCACCACCCCTGCACCCCCACCCCCTCACGTCTCGTCGGCGGCTACAGCCGCTCCGTGGCTTCCAGCCGTACGCGGCCTCCCACGTCGATCAGCCCGTCCGGCCGCGGCGCCGTCAGGATCTGTGAGCCGCGGCCCTGCGCGATGTTCAGGGCGCGCCCCAGCTGGGCCGTCAGCAGCAGCGCTGCCGCGCCCGTCGCCTCGTCCTCGTCGATGCCGTCGCCGCGCCCGGGGAAGGCGCGCGCCCTGATCCGGCCGGCCGCCTCGTCCTCCCACGCCCAGGCGTAGATCCACTCACCCGGCGGTGGCACCTGCAGTGCGTCGACCTCGGCTGCCGTGTCGTATCGCTTGAGCGTGCGTGGTGGCGCCCACTCGGGGCGCGCCTCGATCCAGTTGAACTCCCCTTCGAGCCTGGCGCCCACCAGGCCCGCGGGTGTGACCAGTTCCGGCACGTCGAGCAGCCAGGCCGCGCCCACGCACGGGTGCCCGGCGAACGGCAGCCGCAGCGTCGGCGTGTAGATGTCGATGACGCCGCGCTCGGGGTCGTCGACGAACACGGTCTCGCTGAAGCCAAGCTTCCGCGCGATGGCCTGGCGTTCGGCCGTGCCCGCGCCGCTTTGGCGTATGACACCGAGCGTGTTGCCGTGGCGGCCGTCGGGGCCGCAGAAGACGCGCAGTACGTCGTAATCGGTCACCTGTGCAGTACATCACGCCGTCGGGCGGCCGCCGGCTCCGGCGGCCGCCCGGGGCGGGTCAGTCTTCGTCCTCGTGGTGGTCGTCCTCGTGGGACTGGGTGACTGCGCCGGTCTGCGGGTTGACGTTCACTTCGCGGAACTTGCCCGCGAGCTCGACCTCCCAGGCCTTGTCGTCCAGCTCCACGGAGGTCACCGTGCCCTTGACCCGCTCCGCCGCGGCCACCGCGCCGACCTTGGCGGTGCGCAGCACGGTGGCCTCCTTCCGGTCGTCTTCGTCCTTGTCGAGCTTCTGGCCCAGGACCTGGCCGTTCGCCCCGACCTTGACCTCGTGCCACGCGTTGTCCTTGCCGAGGACCTCCACCTCCCAGCCGGGCCGGTCGTCGTCGCGCTCGACGGACGCCACCGTGCCCGGTACCGCCTTGATCGCCGCCTCTGCCGCCTGGACGAGTGACGTGGACTTCGATGTCGTCGAGGGGCGAGGGGCCGCGGTAGCGGTGGCGACCGTCAGGGCCGAGGCGGTGGCCAGGGACGCGGCGGCCAGGGCGGCGATGATGGGCATGCGCTTCATGTGGGTTCCTCCCCAGTTGTGTTGACGGGAATTACGGTGGCGGAGTGGGGCTGAAGCCAGGCTGAAGTCGCCTGAAGGGATCTTCAGGTTGTCTTTGGGACGCTCTCCCCATGCGTTTGCTGATTGTGGAGGACGAGCGGCGGCTCGCGGTGTCGCTGGCCAAGGGGCTCATGGCGGAGGGTTTCGCCGTGGATGTGGTGCACGACGGCCGGGAGGGGCTGCACCGGGCCCAGGAGGGGACGTACGACCTGGTCGTGCTCGACATCATGCTGCCGGGGATGAACGGCTACCGCGTCTGCGGCGCGCTGCGGGCCGCCGGGTGCGAGGTGCCGATCCTGATGCTGACCGCGAAGGACGGGGAGTACGACGAGGCCGAGGGGCTCGACACGGGCGCCGACGACTATCTGACCAAGCCGTTCTCGTATGTGGTGCTGCTCGCGCGGGTGCGGGCGCTGCTGCGGCGGCGGGGGCAGGGCGCCTCGCCGGTGGTGCGGGTGGGGGATCTGGTGGTGGACCGGGGGGCTCGCCGCGTGGAGCGGGATGGGTGCGAGGCCGCGTTGACCGCCAAGGAGTTCTCCGTGCTGGAGCAGTTGGTGGTGCGGCCCGGCGAGATCGTGTCGAAGGCGGAGATCCTCGAGCATGTGTGGGACTTCGCGTACGAGGGCGACCCCAACATCGTCGAGGTGTATGTGAGCGCCCTGCGGCGGAAGCTCGGGGCCGGGGTCATCGAGACCGTGCGGGGGGCCGGGTATCGGCTGGTGGGGCGTGCGTAGCGGCTCGGTCCGGATGCGGGCCGCGGTGGGGGCGACGCTGGTGGTGGCCGGGGCCCTGGTCGCCGCGGGGCTCGCGGTGCTGGGGGTGCTGCGGGCGAATCTGTCGGAGCAGGCCCAGCTGCGGGCCGAGGTGCATACCCGCGCGGTGGCCTCGCGGGTCGCGGCCGGGGCGCGGTTCGACGGGCTGGAGCTGGGCGAGGACCCCGTGCAGATCGTGGACGGGCAGGGGCGGGTGCGGGCGGTGAGCGACGATCTGGAGGCCGTGACGGGGGCGGGGAGCCGTTCGGTGGTGCCGGTGGAGCTCGAGGTGGAGGACGAGGACGACGCGGGGAGGGTGGAGGCCCAGAAGCCCCGGTTCGCCGAGGGCACCGCCCGGGTGGACGGGCGCGAGGCGGACTACGTGTGGGCCGCGGTGCGGGCGACCACCCCGACGGAGGAGTCCGTCACGGTGTACGCGGGCGCCCCGCTGGCGACCGGCACGGTCGACTCGGTGCGGGACGCGATGCTGCTCGGGCTGCCGCTGCTGTCGGCGGTGGTGGCGGCGGTGACCTGGCTGGTGACCCGGCGCGCCCTGCGGCCGGTGGAGGCGATCCGCCGGGAGATGGCGGCCATAACGGCCAGTACGGATCTGTCCCGGCGGGTGCCGGTGCCCTGGTCGCGGGACGAGGTGGCCCGGCTGGCGCGTACGACCAATGAGACGCTCGCGGCGCTGGAGGGGGCGGTGGCACGGCAGCGGGCGTTCGTCGCCGACGCCTCCCATGAGCTGCGCAGCCCCATCGCGTCGTTGCGGACGCAGTTGGAGGTGGGCGCCGCGCATCCGGGGCTGCTGGATGTGGACGGCGCGGTGGAGGACGTGGTGCGGCTTCAGCGGCTGGCCGCCGATCTGCTGCTGCTGGCCCGGCTGGACGCCGGGGAGCGGCCCTCGGGGGCGCGGGTGGCGCTCGCGGAGCTGGTGCGCGAGGAGTTGGCGCAGCGGGTGGGGGACCGGGTGGCGGTGCGGTGCGAGTTGGGGGCGGTGGAGGTGGCGGGGTCGCGCGGGCAGCTGGCGCGGGTGCTGGGGAACCTGGTGGACAACGCGCAGCGGCACGCCCGGAGCGAGGTGCGGGTGGCGGTGCGGGAGGAGGGCGGCTGGGGGGTCGTGGAGGTCGAGGACGACGGCAGCGGGGTGCCCGAGGAGGAGCGGGAGCGCATCTTCGAGCGGTTCGTACGGCTCGACGACGCCCGAAGCCGCGACGACGGCGGGGCCGGGCTCGGCCTCGCCATCGCGCGAGACGTGGTGCTGCGGCACGGCGGACGGCTGGATGTGCGGACCGCGCCGGGCGGCGGCGCGCTGTTCGCGGTGCGGCTGCCCCGGAAGGCGCCTGTGAGCTAGACGCGGCCGCGCTGGGCGCGCAGGTGGTCGGCGATCGGGTTCAGGGAGTCGTGGACGGCTTCGAGCGCTTCCGGGGAGAGCAGGTCGATGAAGTGCTTGCGCACCGACTCGACATGGTGCGGCGCGACCTTGCGCATGGTCTCCCAGCCGCTTTCGGTGAGCACCGCGTAGAGCCCCCGCCGGTCGGACTCGCAGTGCTCGCGGCGGACGAGGCCGGCGTTCTCCATCCGGGTGATCTGGTGGGAGAGACGGCTCTTGGACTGGAGGGTGGCGGCGGCGAGGTCGCTCATGCGCAGCCGGTGGCCCTCGGACTCCGAGAGGTTGACCAGGATCTCGTAATCGTTCATGGTCAAGCCGAACGGCTGGAGGTCTCGTTCGAGTTGGTAGGTCAGCAGCCGGCTGACGTCCAGGTGGATGCGCCAGGCGCGCTGTTCCTCGTCGCTGAGCCAGCGCGTGCCGTTCTCGGTCTCCATGGGAAGCATTCTACCTATAGAAGTTGAATTTCGAACCAATGGATATGAGGTCACCTGTTCGAGGTTACACTCCGCATGCTTGCGCTCACGAACCGGTGCCCCCCGTGCTCCCTATCGGCACCTCATCGAGGACTTCTTCCGTCGACTGGAGCAGTACCGTCCCCGCGCCGACGAACTCGAACTGGTGCTCCTCGCCAGACGTCCCCCCGATGCCGGTGTGTGCGCGGATCCCGCCGAGGACGCCCCGCAGATAGTCGTGATCGTAGTGGTGATTGGGCGTCGGGCAGTCCGCCCAGCCGACAAGGGCCTGCGGGTCCACCCGGATCGGCGGCTCCATGAAGACCACCGGGCCATTGGAGGCCGCGACGAACTTGCCGGTGCCGATCAGGGTGAGAAAGCCCGGGACGATCGACTGCTTGAGGGAGAGCGAGGGCTGGAAGGCGAGCAGATTTCCTGACCGGATGGTGAGATTGCCGTCGTCGAGGTCGTAGGAGTTGACGTCGAAGGCCCGGTCCGCGAGCACCATCTTGCCCTGCCCCTCGGCCACCACCCAGTCAGCGGCGTGCATCGGGGAGTGGAAGCTGTGCGCGATGAGGTGGTCCAGCCGGCCCAGGCCCACGCCCTGGAAGTCGATCCGCCCGTAGTAGGCGATCATCTTCCCCTTCTGGAGGAACCACTGGCCGTTCAGCTCCACGCTGAAGGCGTACGGATTGATGTTGTCGTCGACCGGGAGGGTGTACGCGTCATGGATGACCGGGCCGTTCACAGCTTCTCCTCCGATGCCTGGACATACACCGTGCCGGTGCCCGAGAGCTCCAGCTGGAAGGCCTCTCCCGAGCCGCGGCCGACCATCTCGCGCCAGCCGAGCGCGGCCGAGAGCTTGTTGCGCACCTCGCCGCGGTGGGCGACATACGCCTGCGGGTCGACATGGACCGGGCGGCCGGGTGCGATCGGCAGCTGGATGACGCCGCCGTGCGCCATGACCGCCGCCGAGCCATGCCCCTCGAGGGTGGTGGTGAACAGTCCCTGGCCGGTGACCTGGCCGCGCACGATGCCCATCACCCCGCCCTGCGAGCCCATGAACATCGTGCCCTGGCGCAGCGACCCGTCGAAGGCGAGCAGCCGGTCCGACTCGACATAGAGCTTGTCGCCGGCCATGTGGACGACCTCGACATGGTGGCCGCCGTGCCCGAACATCACCGTGCCGCTGCCCTCGACGGTCATCAGCGGGGTCGACTCGCCCGCGACCCGGCGGCCGATCATGCCCATCACCCCGCGCTGCCCGCCGGTGATGCTGGGCGTGAACCGCACCTCGCCCCGGTAGGCCAGCATCGCGCCGCGCTGGCTGAAGAGCGTCTGGCCGGGCAGCACCTGCGCCTCGACCATGCGGGAGTTGAGGACGTTGAACGGCATCAGACGTCACCGCCGACCGTGTTGCGCTCGCTGGGCTGTACGTACACCAGTCCCTCGCCCTCGAAGCGGATCTGGAACGCCTCGCCCGAGCCCTCGCCTATGAGCGTGCGGAAGTTCACCCCGGACTGGAAGTGCTGCTTGAGCTTGCCCGTATGGGCGATATACGCGCCCGGGTCGACCTGGAGCGGCAGCTCCGGGGTGACGCGCAGCACCACCGCCGTGCCGTCGGAGAGGATGGCCGCCTGCCCGGTGCCCTCGACGGTGGTGGTGAACAGGCCGTTGCCCTGGGAGGAGCCGCGCAGCCCGGTGAAGGAGGTCCCGGTGCGCAGCGCGGAGTCCGTGCACAGCAAATTGCTGGCCTCCACATAGAGCGCGTCGCCGTGCAGCGACACCAGGCTGATCTCGCTCGCCCGGTCGGCGAAGTAGCACGTGCCGTGCCCCTTCACCTCCATGACCTCCATCTGCTCGCCGGTGAGCCGCCGGGTCACCATCCCGCGCAGCCCGTCCCCTCCGCCGGTCTTCTTCTTGAAGGTCATCTCCCCCTCGTACGCGACCATCGAGCCGTTCTTGGCCTTCACGGAATCGCCGGTCATGTCGACGGCGAGCACCTTGCTCCCCTGGAGCCGAAACTGAGCCACGGATCTGACGTTATCGGGACCGAACGCCTCGGAACAGGGACAGCCGGACCCCGGCGCGGTGATCGGTTACGAGGCTGCGACAATGCGAGGAAGAGTTTGTGCATCACTTCACAAGCTCTCCCTCTGTGTCCTTCGTCCTCTCCCCAAAGGTGCTGCTCCCGTGGACTTCAAGACCGCCACCGCACTGCGGCGGCTCCGCCTGGTCTCCGCGCCCGAGGCCGTCTCCTTCCTCCTGCTGCTGGTCTGCTCGGTGCTCAAGCGCACCACCGACTTCAACGCGGTCCCGGTGATGGGGATGGTGCACGGCGTCCTCTTCATCCTGTACGTGGTCTTCTGGCTGGACGCCTGGAAGCGCGCCAAGTGGAGCGGCAAGACCGCTGCGCTCTACTTCGCGCTGTCCGTCCTGCCGACCGGCGGCTTCTTCGCCGAGCGCATGCTCAAGCGGGAGGCGGAGGCCAGCGTGATCGCCGACCGGGCGCGCCGTGAGGGCGTGGTCAACGCATGATCGTCGCCTTCTCCGTGACGCCGCTCGGCGTCGGCGAGGATGTGGGGGAGTACGTCGCGGACGCGGTTCGGGTGGTGCGCGAGTCGGGCCTGCCGAACCGTACGGACGCGATGTTCACCTCCGTCGAGGGTGAGTGGGACGAGGTCATGGACGTCGTCAAGCGGGCGGTCGCGGCCGTGGAGGCCCGGGCGCCGCGGGTGTCCGTGGTCCTCAAGGCGGACATCCGCCCGGGCGTCACGGACGGACTCACCTCGAAGGTCGAGACGGTCGAGCGGCACCTGTCCGCGTAGCCGTAGCCGTAGCCGTAGACGCAGTCGTACGGAGCGCGCGCCGCTAGGCCGCGTCGCCGCCCAGCAGCGCGATTCCGAGCGGCGTGCGCTCGTACAGCACCCGGTGGCCGTCGCGGCGCGACGTCAGCAGGCCGGCCGCGCGCAACACCGCCAGATGCGCCGACACCGACGACGGCGCCAGGCCCAGCCGCTGGGCCAGCGCCGTCGTGGCGGCGGGCTCCTCGAGGGCGCTCAGAACGGCCGCGCGGTTGGCGCCGAGGAGCCGTACGAGCGCGTCCGCCGCGCCCTCCGCGGACTCCTGCCAGAGCCCGCCCACCCCGCGCGCCGGATAGATCACCGTCGGCTGCCAGGGCGGCACGAAGCCGCTCACCACGTCCGGCCAGACGAACACGCTCGGCATCAGCAGCAGGCCCCGGCCGTCGAGCTCCTGCACCTCCGGGCCCCCGGCGCGGGTGCGGACCGTGAGCCGCCCATCGGCCCAGGACACCGAGGGGCGCAGATCGGCGAAGAGCCGCTCGAGGCCACCGTCCGCCAGTTGCCGGGCCCGATAGGCCACATCGGCCTCCAACAGGTCGCGCACCCGGGGCCAGTCCGGCTCGAGCAGCGCGTGCCAGGCCCGCTCGGTCAGATCCCCGAGCCGCCGCACCGCCCGCGCGGGGTCCTCCAGCACCGAGCGCCCGGCCGCGGACTCGGTGGCCCCCGGTGTGTCGGCCAAGGAAAGGGCCATCTCCCGGCGGGCCGCCTCCGGCTCGGTCGCCCGCAGCCGCGCCAGCTCCTCCTCGAACGAGGGATACGGCACCGCCGGCGGCGGACCCAGAAAATCCGGGGTGTAGCCGCGGATGGGGATGAACAGCGCGAGCAGGGAGAGGTCGAGCCCGGCCACGGCCGAGCGGATGCGGCGCAGCCACGGCAGGTGATAGCCGTGCCGCTCGGAGCGCAGCAGCGTCCGCACCGCCTCGTGCGTCTGGCACAGCGGCGAAATCGCGAACCGGCAGCGCAGCAGGTCGTCTGTTCCAAAGCTCATGTGCAGTGCCACAGGTCCCCCCCGAAGATTCGCCCCAGGGCGAAACACTAGAGCGCCCCGGACCGCTCCGGGCACGCTGCCGCCATGCCAACGCCTTCCGGGTCCGGGACGACGGACCCCACCCCTGCGCGCCCTGCCGCAGATGCCTCCGGACCCGAGCCCGCGGCCGAGTGCGCGGAGGGACCCGCTCTCCCGGAACCCCGCCCGGAAAGCGTTGGCTACTCCGCCGTCTTCGCGGTGCGCGAGTTCCGGGCCGTGTTCGTCGCGCATCTGCTGTCGATGCTCGGCGAGGTGGTCTGCGGGATCGCGCTGTCCGTCCTGGTCTACCGGGCCACCGGCTCGCCGCTGCTGTCCGCGCTGGCCTTCGCCTTCGCGCTGCTGCCGTACGTCATCGGCGGCACCCTGCTGTCCGCGGTCGCCGACCGCTACCCCGCCCGCCGGGTACTCGTCGTGTGCGATCTGGCCAGCGCACTGTGCGTGGCCGCGATGGTGGTGCCGGGCATGCCCGTCGGGCTGCTGCTGGTGCTGCGCTGTGTGCCCGCCGCGATCTCTCCGGTGTTCAGCGGAACGCGGGCCGCGACCCTCGGCGACATCCTGGGGAAGGGCGATCTGTTCGTGCTCGGCCGGTCCGTCATCCGTCTCACCGCGCAGGGCGCGCAGCTCGCCGGGTTCGCCGCGGGCGGGCTGCTGCTGACCGCGGTCTCGCCGCGCGCGGTGCTCGCGATCACGGCGGCGTCGTTCGTGGCGTCGGCCCTGGTGCTGCGGCTGGGCACCCGCCGCCGTGCGGCCCGTGCGGACGGCCGGCGCGGCGCGCTGCTCGGCGACTCGCTGCGCGGTATCCGGCAGCTGGCCGCCGTCCCGCGGATCCGGGCGCTGTTCCTGCTGAACTGGGTGCCGCCGACGTTCGTGGTGATGTCGGAGGCGCTGATGACCCCGTACTCCGACGGTCTGGGCCTGGGCTCGACCGGGCTCGGGCTGCTGATGTGCGGGATGCCGATCGGCGCGATCGTCAGCGAGACCCTGGCGGGCACCCTGCTCGGCCCGGCCGGCCGGGCGCGGCTGACCCTGGTGGTGGCGGTGCTGTGCATGCTGCCGTCCCTGGGGTATGTCTTCGAGCCCTCCTTCGGCTGGGCGCTGGCCCTCCAGGTGGCGACGGGCTGTGGCATGGCGTACAGCCTCGGCCTCGACCAGTGGTTCATCGCGGCCGTGCCGGAGGAGCTGCGGGGGCGGGCGATGACGCTGCTGACGGCGGGGCTGATGACCGCGCAGGGCCTGGGCATGGCGGCGGCGGGCGCGGTCGCCGAGGTGGCTCCGGTGCACCTGGTGGTCACCGCGGCGGGGGTGTCAGGCACCGTGTGTTCGCTGCTGGTGGTGGTGATGGTGCGGCGCGGCAACGCTCCCGGCCGGCCCGCCCCGCTCGAAACGTGAGACCGGGCTGACCACGATATGACCGGCCGGTAGGGTCGGTAACGTGCCCAAACCGCTCAGCCTCTCCTTCGACCCCATCGCTCGCGCAGACGAACTGTGGAAGCGACGGTGGGGGTCCGTGCCGTCGATGGCCGCGATCACCTCGATCATGCGGGCCCAGCAGATTCTGCTCGGCCAGGTCGACGCGGTGGTCAAGCCGTACGGGCTGACCTTCGCCCGCTACGAGGCGCTGGTGCTGCTCACCTTCTCCCAGGCCGGTGAGCTGACCATGTCCAAGATCGGCGAGCGGCTGATGGTCCACCCGACCTCGGTGACCAACACCGTGGACCGGCTGGTCAAGTCCGGTCTGGTGGCCAAGCGGCCGAACCCGAACGACGGCCGCGGCACGCTCGCCTCGATCACCGACCGGGGCCGTGAGGTGGTGGAGTCGGCCACCCGCGACCTGATGGCCATGGACTTCGGCCTCGGGGTGTACGACGCCGAGGACTGCTCGGGCATCTTCGAGCTGCTGCGGCCGCTGCGCGTCGCGGCGGGCGACTTCGACGAGGTGTGACGGGGGAGCGGCACCGGCGGGGGCGGCGAAGATCGCCCCGGAACGGACGGTTACGCTCGACGTCATGAAGCGAAGCGTATTGACGCGCTACCGGACCATGGCCTATGTCACCGGCGTCCTGCTGATCCTGCTCACGATCGGCGTGATCGCCAAGTACCTGCTGGACGTGGACGGCGCGTCCGGCTTCGTCAGCGTCGTCGGTATCGCACACGGCTGGCTGTACGTCCTCTACCTGGTCTTCGCCTTCGACCTCGGCTCCAAGGCGAAGTGGCCCTTCGGCAAGCTGGCCTGGGTGCTGCTCGCCGGCACCGTCCCCACGGCGGTCTTCTTCGTCGAGCGCAAGGTCGTGGCCGAGATCGAGCCGCTGGTCAGCGGCGCCGAGCCGGAGCCCGCCAAGGCCTGAACCACCCCCGCCCCTTTGTGGGCCCGGTTCACCTCCAGCACCCCGCGCGCCCCGTCCGGACCCCGGACGGGGCGCGCGATCTTGTTGACACGCACCGGCGCGGAAGGTTAGCTTCCGTCGCAGCTTTACTTGCGGCATACACAAACGTGCGGCAGCGCCGGGACATCCGGTGTGTGCCGGGAATCGGGGGGAAGGATGACGGCCCGCGCTTCGGCACGTCCCGCCCTCCCCCTGCCTCGCCGCCTCTTCTCCGCGCGCCTCTACCTCGATCTGCGGCGCAGCTCCAGCACCAGCTGTTCCAGCTGTTTCTGCTGACGGCCGTTCCCGGAGCGTCGGCTCTCTCCAGCGTTCTCCAGGCGTCGGGCCTGCTCTGACGTCTGTCTTTCTTCGGCGCCTGTCCTTCCTTGGCGTCTGACTTTCCTTGGCGTACGCGCCCTCGTGCGCGGCCTTGCCGTCTCGTTTCCCCGTTCTGATGAGGACTTGTCATGCCCTCCACCTCGCGCTCCCGCATACGCGAAGAAGTGCGCCGCCTCGACGAGCTGAGTGATCAGCTGCGCCGCGGCCGCATCGGCCGCCGGTCGTTTCTCTCCCTGGCCTCGGGCATGTCCGCCGCCGCCCTGCTGACCGCCTGCGGAGCGGACTCCGGCTCCGGGAAGAAGACCGTCCCCTTCTACACGACCGAGAACGATCCCCAGTCGCTCGCCTTCTACAAGATGGTGATCGAGAAGTTCGAGAAGGCCCACCCCGGCGTCAAGGTCAAGATCACCCTCTATCAGGACGAGAACCAGCTCCAGTACCTCCAGACGGCGATGCAGACGGGCAACGACATCGGCGTCTTCGCGCCCCCCGCCGCCAACATCCTGGACTGGGCGGAGAAGCGCTATCTGCTGCCGCTGACCGACCTGGTCAAGGACATCGGGGAGGACGACTTCCTGGCGGGCACCCGCATCCGGGTCAAGGGCCAGGACTACGCCATGCCCTTCCAGGCGGGCGCCTCGGTGCTCTACTACCGCAAGGACCTGCTGGACGCGGCCGGGCTCCGGCCGCCCAGGACCTACCAGGACTTCCTCGACGCCGTCACCGAGCTCGACGGCAAGGACGGCGTCGACGGGATCTCCTCCGGCGCGAGCAACACCCCCGGCATGACGACCCAGTTCCTCGCCCCGTACGTCTACCAGTCCGGCTGGGACTACTACGGCGCCGACGGCGAGGTGCTGTTCGGCAGGCCCGAGGTCCTGGAGGGCGTCAAACGCCATGTGGCGATCATGCGGCACGCCCGCAAGGGCGCGTACAACACCAACTACCCCGACCTGATGAACACCTACATCTCCGGCCGCGCCGCGTTCGCCACCATGGCCGGCCGCCTCGGGGTCAACCTCGCCAAGCAGAATCCGAAGATCGCCGAGAACACCGGCGTGATCGCCGTCCCGGCCGGGCCGTTCCGCACCGGCAAGCTCGCCTACGGCGGCAAGAACCAGTACAGCGTCTACGCCAGGACCAAGCACCGCGCCGAGGCCATCGCCTTCCTCAAGGCGCTCACCACCGGCGCCAACGCGCTCGCCTTCTCCCTCACCGTCCCCGGCCATCTGCTGCCGCCGCTGAAGTCGGTGACCGCCCGGCTGCGCGCCGAGATACCGAAGTCCGAGGACGCGTACCTCAAGAAGCACGGCGACTGGGTCGCCACGATCATGGACCTGGTCCCGGACGCCATGAGCCCCGACCTCAGCATGGGCTCGGTGCACGACCACACCTACGACGGCCGGCTGTCCAACCCGTGCCCCTGGGCCGGCAAGGCGTGGGCCCCGCCGCCCGCCGACGGCGCGATGATCCAGGACATCCTGATCCGGGGGACCGACCCCGAGAAGGCGTGGCAGGACGCGGTGGCCAAGCTGGAGAAGGCCGCCGAGGAGTGGAAGTCCGCCCATCCGGACTGGAAGCCGAGCGTCTGAGCCGTGACCGCCGCGCGCCTCGGCCCGAGCCCCTTCCGGGTCTTCCAGTACGTCTGTCTCGCCGTGATCGTGGTGGTCGCGGATCTGCCGCTGGTGTGGATCGTGTTCACCGCCGTCAAGCCCGACACAGAGATCGTCGCCTACCCGCCCACCCTCTATCCGCACGAGCTGACGTTTCAGAACTTCACCAACCTCTTCGCCATCTCGGACTTCGGCACCTACCTCGCCAACAGCGCGGTCGTCTCGCTCGCCGCGACGGCCGCCACGGTGGTCCTCGGCACCCTCGCCGCGTACTCGCTCAGCCGCTTCACCCTCCCCGGTCTGCGATGGGTGGGGGAGCTGTCGCTGTTCGCCTACATGGTGCCGCCCATCCTGGTCCTGGTCCCGATGGCGCAGCTGGTGAACCGGCTCGGGCTGGCCAACGACAGGACGGCGCTCGTCGTCCTCTACACCGCCACGCTGCTGCCCTTCGCGCTGTGGACGCTGCGCTCGTACTTCCACGGGCTCACCGTCGAGCTGGAGGAGGCGGCCATGGTCGACGGCTGCACCCGCTTCGGCGCCTTCCTCCGGGTGGTGGTCCCCCAGGCGCTGCCCGGCATCATCGCCACCGCCGTCTTCACCTTCAACGCGGCCTGGAGCGAGTACCTCTTCTCGGCGACCCTGATGACCGACCCGGAGAACCTCACCCTGAGCCCCGGGCTCGCGCTGCTCATGGACCAGACCGGGGTCTACTCGTGGGGCGTGCTCATGGCCGCGGCCGTGATCGTCGTGCTGCCGGTCGTGGTGCTGTTCGCGTTCGTGCAGAAGTTCCTGGTGGGCGGCGTGGGCCAGGGGGCGGTCAAATGAGCGTGCGCAAGACCGGCGTGGCCGCGGGCGCGCGCGGGCGGACCCGGAGCGAGCGGACCCGGCGCGGGCTGAGCGACCGGCAGCTGGGCACCCTGATGCTGCTGCCCGCGCTCGCCCTGCTGCTGTGCTTCGCCGTCTATCCGTTCCTCGCCTCCGTCGTCGACAGCTTCTTCCAGATCGACTTCCTCACCCGGCAGCGCGAGTTCCTGGGCCTCGGCAACTACCGCCGTCTGTGGGAGGACCCGGCCACCCGCGCGGCCTTCGGGCGCAGCGTGCTGTGGGTGGCAGGGAACGTCGTGATCCAGGCGGGCGTGGGCGTGGCCGTCGCGCTCGTCCTCAACGCCGGGCTGCGCGGGCAGACGCTCGCCCGCGGCCTGGTGCTCTTCCCCTACGTGGTCCCGGCCGTCGTCGCCGCGATCGTGTTCCGCTTCATGTTCAACGACACCACCGGCCTGGTCGGCTATCTGCTCAGGGCCTCCGGCGCGAGCGACCAGCCGGTGAACCCCTTCGGCGACCCCGACACCGTCATGCTCGCCCTGATCGCGGTGAACTGCTGGAAGTACGTGCCGTTCATCGTCATCGTCGTGCTCGCCCGGCTCCAGACCGTGCCGCGCGAGCTGTACGAGGCGGCCTCGCTCGACGGGGCCGGGCGGATGGCCTCCTTCCGCCATGTGACGCTGCCGTGGATCGCCCCGGCGCTGATCGTCGCCATGCTGATGCGCACGATCTGGACGGCGTACGACTTCGACCTGCCGTATCTGCTGGCCCAGGGCGGACCGCTGGACAGCTCCACCACCGTGCCGCTGGCCATCAGGAAGATCGCCTTCAGTGACCAGGAGCTCGGCCTCGCCTCCGCCCTCGCGGTGTCCGTGGCGATCCTCCTCGTCGTCGGCGCCTGGCTCTACCTGCGCGCCTACCGGCGCACCGAGCGCGCCACGGGCTGACCCGGGAAGCCCCGAACAGGGAAGCCCCGGTGACAACAATGGACGAGTCAATGAAAGGAGCGGCCATGACCGCCCCCGCCCCGACCCTGATCGAGGCGGCCCGGCGCCTCGCCGACGAGGTGCTCGCCCCGGGCGCCGAGTCCGCCGACCGCGAGGGGGTCACCCCGGCCGCGATCGCCGCGGTCAAGGCGTCCGGAGTGCTCGGGGTGAGCGGCCCCGCGGCGTACGGCGGGGCGCAGGCGCCGGATCCGGTCGCCCGGGAGATCGCCGAGACCCTCGCCGGGGCCTGCTGCTCCACGTATTTCGTCCAGGCGCAGCACCACAGCCCGGTCAGGATGCTCGCGTCGTCCGCCTCCCCGGCCCGCGAGCGGCTGCTGCGGCCGCTGTGCGACGGCACGCTGCTGTCCGGCATCGCCTTCTCCCACCTGCGGGCCTTCCCCCGCACCCCGGTGCGGGTCGGCCGGGTCGCGGGCGGACGGCGCTTCGACGGGCGGGTGCCCTGGTACACCGGCTGGGGCCTGAACGATGTGCTGCTGCTCGGCGGGGTCACGGAGGACGGCGAGGTCCTGTTCGCCTTCGCGGACGCCCGTGAGCAGCCCGGGCTGCGCCCCACGCCGCCCCTCCGGCTGGCGGCGCTGACCGGCACCCGGACGGTCGGCCTGGAGCTGGACGGTTTGGTGGTGCCCGAGGAGGCGGTCGTCTGGAGCCGCCCGTACGAGGAGTGGGCGGTCGCGGACCGGCCGAAGAACACCAACCCCAACCCGGCCGTCTTCGGCGTGGCCCGCGCCGCACTCTCCCTGCTGGAGGCCGCCGGGGACGCGGAGGCCGCGGAGACGGCGCGGGTGCTGGGCGAGCGGCTGAACGAGGTCAGGCGGGAGGCGTACGCGCTGGTCGACGAGGTGGAGCCGGGCGAGCGGCCGGCGGACCGGCTGGCGGTGAAGACGCGGGCCTACGACGTTCTGCGCGCGGCGACCACCGCGGCGATCGTCGCGGGCGGCGGCCGCGCCTTCGGCCTGGGCAGCCCGGCGCAGCGACTGGCCCGGGAGGGCCTGTTCCTGGTCGTCCAGGGCCAGACCGCCGACGTACGGAGCGCCCACCTGCGGGCACTGCGCGACTGACCCGAATGGGCCGGTGGGGCCCGTGTCGCGTCGACAGATAGTTGGACATCCTAGTAAATTTGTAGCCATGGACGCCGAAGGCATTGAGGAGGGCCGCCGGCGCTGGCAGGCCCGGTACGACGCCGCCCGCAAGCGCGAGGCAGACTTCACGAGCTTGTCCGGAGACCCCGTGGACCCGGTCTACGGACCCGCCCCCGGCGACACCGTGGCGGGCTTCGAGCGCATCGGCTGGCCCGGCGAGTTCCCCTACACCCGCGGGCTGTACGCCACCGGCTACCGCGGCCGCGCCTGGACCATCCGCCAGTTCGCGGGCTTCGGAAACGCCGAGCAGACCAACGAGCGCTACAAGATGATCCTCAAGGCGGGCGGCGGCGGGCTCTCGGTGGCCTTCGACATGCCCACGCTGATGGGGCGCGACTCCGACGACCCGCGCTCGCTGGGCGAGGTCGGCCACTGCGGCGTCGCCGTCGACTCCGCCGCCGACATGGAGCTCCTCTTCAAGGACATCCCGCTCGGCGACGTCACCACCTCGATGACGATCAGCGGCCCCGCCGTCCCCGTCTTCTGCATGTACCTGGTCGCCGCCGAGCGCCAGGGCGTGGACCCCTCCGTGCTGAACGGCACCCTCCAGACGGACATCTTCAAGGAGTACATCGCACAGAAGGAGTGGCTCTTCCAGCCCGAGCCGCATCTGCGCCTGATCGGCGACCTGATGGAGCACTGCGTGCGCTCCATCCCCGCGTACAAGCCGCTGTCCGTCTCCGGCTACCACATCCGCGAGGCCGGGTCCACGGCCGCCCAGGAGCTCGCGTACACCCTCGCCGACGGCTTCGGCTACGTTGAGCTGGGGCTCTCCCGCGGGCTCGACATCGACACCTTCGCGCCCGGCCTGTCCTTCTTCTTCGACGCCCACATCGAGTTCTTCGAGGAGATCGCCAAGTTCCGCGCGGCCCGCCGGATCTGGGCCCGCTGGATGCGGGATGTGTACGGGGCGAAGACCGAGAAGGCGCAGTGGCTACGGTTCCACACCCAGACCGCCGGGGTCTCGCTCACCGCGCAGCAGCCGTACAACAACGTGGTGCGCACCGCCGTGGAGGCGCTGTCCGCGGTGCTCGGCGGCACCAACTCGCTGCACACCAACGCCCTGGACGAGACGCTCGCGCTGCCCAGCGAGCAGGCCGCCGAGATCGCCCTGCGCACCCAGCAGGTGCTGATGGAGGAGACCGGCATCCTCAACGTCGCCGACCCGCTGGGCGGTTCCTGGTACGTCGAGGCGCTGACCGACCGCATCGAGGCCGACGCCGAGAAGATCTTCGAGCGGATCAGGGAGCGCGGCCGCCGGGCACTGAGCTCACAGGGTGAGGGGGCCGACGGGCAGCACCCCATCGGGCCCATCACCTCCGGCATCCTGCGCGGCATCGAGGACGGCTGGTTCACCGGCGAGATCGCCGAGTCGGCCTTCCAGTACCAGCGGGCGCTGGAGAAGGGCGACAAGAAGATCGTCGGCGTCAACTGCCACGAGGGCTCGGTCACCGGCGACCTGGAGATCCTGCGGGTCGGCCACGAGGTCGAGCGCGAGCAGGTGCAGGTGCTCGCCGCCCGCAAGGAGATCCGCGACGACGCCCGGGTGTCCGCCGCCCTGAAGGACATGCTGGCCGCCGCCCGTGACGGCTCGAACATGATCGGGCCCATGATGGAGGCCGTCCGGGCGGAGGCGACCCTCGGCGAGATCTGCGGCGCGCTGCGCGAGGAGTGGGGCGGCTACACGGAGCCGGCCGGCTTCTGAGCGGGGTCGGCCGGCCTCTGGACGATGGCCGGGAAGCCGCGGAGCAGCAGCTCGGCGAAGTCGCGCGCCCAGAGCTCGTCCACGACATCGGCGCTCACCAGCGTCCGGTGCACCACCGCGCCGGCGATCACGTCGAATATCAGGTCCGCGCTGCGGGCCGCCGCGGCGGTGTCGGCCTCGCGCGGCAACTCGCCGCGGGCCTGGGCCCGCTCCCGGCCCAGCAGCACCAGCCGCTTCTGCCGGTCGACGATCACGGAGCGGATCCGCTGCCGCAGCGCCTCGTCGTGGGTGGCCTCGGCGACCACGGCCATCAGCGAGGTCCTGGCCTCCGGCCGGTCCAGCAGCGCGGCGAACCGGAGCACCGTCTCCTCCACATCGGCGCGCAGCGACCCCAGGTCGGGCAGTTCCATCTCCTCGTCGAGGAGGGCCGCCACCGCGTCCACCACCAGCTCGCTCTTGTTCGCCCAGCGGCGGTAGAGGGTGGTCTTGGCCACACCCGCCCGGGCCGCGACATCGCCCATCGTCAGCTTCGGCCAGCCGAGCTCGACCAGGGCGGCCCGCGTCGCGCCGAGGATCGCGCGGTCGGCCTCGGCACTGCGGGGGCGGCCGGTGCGCCGCGTTGGCGGGCTCATGCCCGTGACCCTACCCGTACGCCCGCTTTGGCCCCTGGATCTCCGAGGGCGCTTCCAGTTACGCTACGGCTCGTAGCGTAAGGGTGTGCGCTTTTCCATTCACCGCGGGAAGAGGGGAGGATAGGACCATGCAGCCACGGAACATGTCCATGAGTGGAGTGGTCGACCTCGCCGCGGTGAAGGCGGCCGGAGAAGCGAAGCAGAAGGCGGAGAAGGCGCGGGCCGAGGCGGCCCGCACGGGCACCGCGGTGCCCACCCGTCTGATCTTCGACGTCGACGAGGCGGGATTCCAGCAGGAGGTCCTCCAGCGCTCCACCGAAGTACCGGTCGTCATCGACTTCTGGGCCGAGTGGTGCGAGCCGTGCAAGCAGCTCGGTCCGGTCCTCGAGCGGCTGGCGGGGGAGTACGCGGGCCGGTTCGTCCTGGCGAAGATCGACGTCGACGCCAACCAGATGCTCTTCCAGCAGTTCGGGGTGCAGGGCATCCCCGCCGTGTTCGCGGTCGTCGCCGGCCAGCCGGTGCCCCTCTTCCAGGGCGCCGCGCCCGAGGCCCAGATCCGGCAGGTGCTGGACCAGTTGATCCTGGCGGCGGAGCAGCAGTTCGGCATCGTGGGCGCCCCGGTGCAGGACGCGGACGCCGAGGGCGATGAGCCGGTCGCGCAGCAGCCCGCCACCCCGTACGACAGCGCGCTCGCGGCGGCACACGAGGCGCTGGACGCGGGCGATCTCGGCGGTGCGGTGCAGGCGTACCGCAATGTGCTGGCCGACGACCCGGGCAACACCGAGGCCAAGCTGGGCCTGGCTCAGGCCGAGTTGCTGAGCCGGGTGCAGGGCGCGGACGCCCAGGTGGTGCGCAAGGCGGCGGCCGACAATCCGGCGGATCCGGCGGCGCAGATCGCGGCCGCGGATCTCGACCTGGTGGGGGGTCATGTGGAGGACGCCTTCGGGCGGTTGGTCGACGCGGTCCGGCGGACGGTCGGCGAGGACCGGGAGGCGGTACGGGTCCACTTGCTGGAGCTCTTCGAGGTGATCGGCGCGGATGATCCCAGAGTGGTCGCGGCGCGCGGTGCGCTGGCTCGCGTACTGTTCTGATCTCTTGCCACCTCAAACAGAGAAGCGACCGCGCTTTACCAAAACTTGGTAATCGCGGTCGCTGTAACTGGCAGTAAGTAAACGGCAGTTCGTTGTCCGGTCATGGCATGAATTGCCCCCTCTTTCCGGTCATGTGACGGCGACCCTGAGTGCCCGGTCTCTACCGGCCTGCCGCAGTACGGTTATCCGCCCGTTACTCGCTGGTAACGAACCCCTTGTGCACCCGCCCGTAAATGGACCACGATCGGCCAAGCTCGGTCCATCCCCTCAGTCCGGCATCCGGTCGGCGCGGTCGGTGTGATGGGTCCCCACCGAGCAGGCCGACGGCAGTGGCGTCGGCCGTGGACAGGGGGGTCTCTGCCTACCGGCAGAGCCTGTCCAGGAGGTTGCGCGAAAGGCGTGGCCAGTGGTTGTCGCTCGGGGGTGATCGCCGGTGTTTCGGGTGCGGTACGCGCCTGCGAGACGTGGGCGCTCTCCTTCCCGAGGACGTAGCACTTCTCCCATCCCAGGCTCGGGCCGCGGCCCCAGCCGGAGATGTACGTCCGAGAAGGAGGAAAGTCATGGAGTCCCAGGCTCGTGGCGGGACCAGATGGAAGCGGTTCGCCGTTGTCATGGTGCCGAGCGTCGCTGCCACGGCGGCGATCGGTGTAGCCGTCGCGCAGGGTGCGCTCGCGGCCTCGTTCAGCGTGTCCGGCCAGCAGTTCAAGGTGAAGGTGAAAGAGCTCGACGGCAGGGGCTTTGTCCAGTACGGCACGCTTGACACCCAGCACGGGGGCAAGAAGATTCCCGTCGCCGTGTCGGCGTTCAAGAGCGCCAAGATCGAAAGCCTGTGCCAGTCGGTGGTGGTCCCGGTCCCGCTCTTCGGCGATGTCACGCTGAGGCTGGAGGCCGGCGGCAACGGCAGGAAGGTGGTCGCGAAGAACCTCTTCATCGACCTCGACCAGCTCAAGGCCGACGCCGTCTTCGGCAACATCAACATCGGCGTGGCGGCCGGCGACACGTCCAAGGGGCCGACGAACGACTCGAACAAGAAGGACCCCGGTTCCTTCGGTCAGGAAGCCGACACGGCGTTGCTGACCGATGTCGAGCAGACCGCATGGGCGACCAACGCGGGCACGTTCAAGCTCCCCGACCTTTCTATGAAGATCTACAAGGGCAGTGGCAAGGGCAAGGAGTGCTTCTGACCCGTTGAGCGGGTGGGGGGCCGTGTCAGCCGCCCCTCACCCGGGATCGCTCAGCGGCGTCGGGGCACCGGCACCGCGACTGTCAGTACCGCATCAGAACACTTGCGATCGTCCAGATCGCCGGCCCCAGGGAGCTGTTTTCATTGAGTGCCGAGTCGCCGGGGGCGCGTGACCGTATCAGCCGTCTGCGCCTGGCTTTCAGGCATTGGCGCTGGCAACGCCCGTTCTGGGCAGGGCTCTTCACCATATTGGCCGGGCTGCCGATCGGGTACCTGCCGTATGCCAACATCACCTTGGGTCAGATGACCGTCCGGATGTCGACCACCACGGGGTCCGGCGCGCTGATCATCGGCGTCCTGCTGGTCGTGCTGGGCCTGACCATGTGGTTCCAGCCCATCGTGCGGGTCTTCGCGGGAGTCGCCACCATCCTGCTCGGCCTGGTCTCGATCCCCGTGGCCAACTTCGGGGGACTCCTGGTGGGCTTCCTGCTCACCCTGTTCGGCGGCGGGATGAGCGTCGCCTGGGCGCCGGGTGAGACGCCCACCGAGCAGCCGGCGAAGGACACGGGGCCCGCACCCACGGACAGTTCGGACGGCGTGGACGACGCGGACGCTGGAGACGGCGCGGGCGGCGGCGAGCCGGAGCCGGCCGTCGCGGGGGCCGCGCGGGACCAGGAATCCAGGGATGGGAGGCACCGTGCGGGGTGAACAAGACGAGTCGGAGGGTGCGAGCGTCACCAGTCCACGCAAGGCGAGAACGGGGCCGCGGCACGCGGCCCCCAAGAAGTCGATGCTCACCCGCCTGCACATGCCCGCCGGCAAGGCGATAGCGCTCGCCGCCATGCCGACGGCCGTGCTGATGGGCATGGGGCTGACCCCGCAGCTCGCCCAGGCGACCTCCCGGGCCGAGGACCGCTACAAGCCCGGGCCGTGCGTCTCCCAGTCGGACGAGGCCGACAAGGACGACGCCAAGGACCAGAAGAGCACCGACGAGGCCGGCGAGACGTCCAAGGACTCCAAGGACAAGGACTCCAAGGACTCCAAGGGCTCCGAGGGTTCCGAGGACAAGACTTCTGAGGGCAAGAGCTCGGACGACAAAGGCTCCGAGCCCGGCGCCACGCCGACCCCGTCGGCCACGTCCGGCACCAAGACGGGCGACAAGACGGACGACGCGACGGACGACGCGACGCCGGAGACGCCCTCCGCCTCACCGAGCCCGTCCGCGACCAAGACCAAGAACCCGCTCGACCCGCTGGGCCTCGGGGACGCGCTCAAGGACATCTTCACCGGGGGCGGTGACGACAAGGACGAGACGGCCGAGCCGAGCACCACGCCGACCCCGTCGGACTCCTCGACCGGCTCGTCGGGCAAGACCGCCGACCCCACCGAAGACGCGGCCGACAAAGCGAAGGACACCGCCGACAAGGACGAGTCCAAGGCCGAGGAAAAGGCCAAGGACAAAGCCCAGGACGCCAAGGACAAGACCGAGGACGCCAAGGACGCCGAGGACAAGGCCGACGGCTCCACTCCGTCGCCCGGCCCCAGCTCCTCGTCCTCCCCCAAGGCCGAGGACGGGGACAAGAGCGGCAAGGAGCCGTTCCCCTGCCCGACGTTCGACGCCGAGGCGTACGACAACGCCGAGACCGAGCCGACCGCCGCCCTGGTGCCCGAGGACCCCTGGACCCTCAAGAGCACCCTGCTGACCCTGCACGGCCTGGACTACAAGGGCATCGTCGAGGTCAAGACGTACAGCGGGCAGGTCAAGAAGGTCCTCAAGTTCACGGCCTCCGGCATTGAGATCAAGGATCTGCACCAGCTGACGGTCGGGACCGGCGGGACGACCAACCACGTGGCCGCGCGCGAGGGCTCCACCTCGACCTTCAACAACGGCCCGATCACCATGTACACCGAGGAGCTGTCGGGCAATCTGCTGGGGATCATCCCGATCACCTTCAGCCCGAAGAGCCCGCCGCCGATCAACCTCCCCGAGGTGTTCTTCACCGATGTGACGGTCACGCAGGCCGGCCAGTTCGGCGGCGACCTGACCATCCCCGGCATGCACCTCTACAAGACGGGGGATTAACCCCGGGACACAGACCCGTTCGGGAGCCGCACAGCCCTCCTCCGGGAGGGCGAACGCCGGTGGGCACCACCCCAGTCGGGGCGGTGCCCACCGGCGCGTCAGCCGCCTGTTCGAGCGGCCGGTCGCTCGTCAGCCGGGCGCGTTACTTGCCCTCGCCGCCCAGGTGGTGCACCCGGACCATGTTGGTGGTGCCGGAGACGCCGGGGGGCGAACCGGCCGTGATGATCATGGTAGCGCCTTCGTTGTAGCGGCCCAGCTTCGACAGCTCGGCGTCCACGAGGTCCACCATCGCGTCGGTGTGCTCCACATACGGCACCACGAACGACTCCACGCCCCAGCTGAGCGTCAGCTGGTTGCGGGTGGCCACGTCGGTGGTGAAGGCCAGGATCGGCTGCTGGGCCCGGTAGCGGGACAGCCGGCGGGCGGTGTCGCCGGACTGGGTGAAGGCCACCAGCGACTCGGCGTCCAGGAAGTCGGCGATCTCGCAGGCCGCACGGGCGACCGAGCCGCCCTGCGTACGCGGCTTCTTGCCGGGGACCAGCGGCTGGAGGCCGCGCGAGAGCAGCTCCTGCTCGGCGGCCTGGACGATGCGGGACATCGTCTTGACCGTCTCCAGCGGGTACGCGCCGACGGAGGACTCCGCGGACAGCATGACCGCGTCGGCGCCGTCGAGGATCGCGTTGGCGACGTCGGACGCCTCGGCGCGGGTCGGACGCGAGTTGGTGATCATCGACTCCATCATCTGGGTCGCGACGATCACCGGCTTGGCGTTCCGGCGGCACAGCTCGATCAGGCGCTTCTGCACCATCGGGACCTTCTCGAGCGGATACTCGACGGCCAGGTCACCGCGGGCCACCATGACGCCGTCGAAGGCCGCGACGACCTCCTCCATGTTGGCGACCGCCTGCGGCTTCTCGACCTTGGCGATCACCGGCACCCGGTGCCCCACCTCGTCCATGACGCGGTGCACATCGCGGACGTCGGCGGCGTCCCGGACGAAGGACAGCGCGACCATGTCGCACCCCATCGCCAGCGCGAACTTCAGGTCCACGATGTCCTTCTCGGACAGCGCGGGCACATTGACCGCCGTGCCCGGCAGGTTGATCCCCTTGTGGTCGGAGATCACCCCGCCCTCGATGACGATCGTCTTGACCCGGGTGCCCTCGACCGCGGTGACCCGCAGCTCGACGTTGCCGTCGTTGATCAGGACCTGGTCGCCCTTGGAGACATCGCCCGGCAGCCCCTTGTACGTGGTGCCGCAGATCGTGCGGTCGCCCGGCACGTCCTCGGTGGTGATGGTGAACTCGTCACCGCGCACCAGCTCCACCGGGCCGTCGGCGAAGGTCTCCAGCCGGATCTTGGGGCCCTGGAGGTCGGCGAGCACGCCGACCGCGCGCCCGGTCTCCTCGGAGGCCTTGCGGACGCGGTGATACCGCTCCTCGTGCTCCGTGTGGCTCCCATGGCTCATGTTGAATCGGGCCACGTTCATCCCGGCCTCGATCAGCGACTTCAGCTGGTCGTAGGAGTCGACGGCGGGGCCCAGAGTGCAGACGATTTTGGAACGGCGCATGAGGCAGATCCTATCGGTTTGTTTCGGAGCGGAATTTTTAAGCTTATGTACGCCGGTGCAATGCCTGGGCAAGCACGGCGGAAGAGCCGGAGGCCGGACGGTGACCAGGAGGCTAGGCAGTGACCAGTTCGTACGCCTGGCTCGCTATCTCCAGCTCCTCGTCGGTCGGCACCACGGCCACCGCGACCCGGCTGGCCTCCGTGGAGATCAGCCGCGCCGAGGAGCCGCGCACCGCGTTGCGGACCGCGTCCACCTCGATGCCGAACGCGGGCAGGCCGCGCATCGCCGCCTCCCGCACCGCCGCGGAGTTCTCCCCGACGCCCGCGGTGAAGGCGATCGCGTCCACCCGCCCCAGCACGGCGGTGTACGCGCCCACATACTTGCGCAGCCGGTGGATGTAGACGTCGAAGGCCAGCTGCGCCTCCGGGTCCCCCTCGCCCATCCGGCGGCCGATCTCGCGCATGTCGTTGTCCCCGCACAGCCCCAGCAGCCCGCTGCGCTTGTTCAGCAGGGTGTCGATCTCGTCGACCGACAGCCCGCCGACCCGGGCCAGGTGGAAGATCGCCGCCGGGTCCAGGTCCCCGGAGCGGGTCCCCATGACCAGGCCCTCCAGCGGGGTGAGCCCCATCGAGGTGTCCACGCACACCCCGCCGCGCACGGCGGAGGCGCTGGCGCCGTTGCCCAGGTGCAGCACGATCGTGTTGACGTCGGAGACGTCCCGGCCCAGCAGCGCGGCGGTGGCCCGGGAGACGAACGCGTGCGAGGTGCCGTGGAAGCCGTAGCGCCGCACCCCGTACCGGTCGGCGGTCGCCCGGTCGATGGCGTAGCGCGCCGCCTCCTCCGGCATCGTGGAGTGAAACGCGGTGTCGAAGACCGCCACCTGCGGCAGGTCCGGGCGCAGCGCGCGGGCCACCTTGATCCCGGTGACGTTCGCCGGGTTGTGCAGCGGGGCCAGCGGCACCAGCTTCTCGATCTCCTCGACCACCTCGTCGGTGATCAGGGTCGGCTCGGTGAACCGGGTGCCGCCGTGCACCACCCGGTGGCCGACCGCCGCCAGCGCGGGCGAGTCCAGGCCGAGGCCCTGCCCGGCCAGCTCCTCGGCGACCTGCTTGAGGGCGGCCGAGTGGTCGGCGACGGGGCCCTCCCCGATCCGCTCCACGATGCCGGAGGCGAGCCGGCTGCCGTCGGCCATGTCCAGCAGCTGGTACTTGACCGACGAGGAGCCGGAGTTGAGAACGAGGACTCGGGAGCCGTTCACGCGGTGGGTGCTTTCTGTGCGGGGGAGGCGGGGGTGGGCGTCTGGGCCTGGACGGCGGTGATCGAGACGGTGTTGACGATGTCCTGGACCAGCGCCCCGCGGGAGAGGTCGTTCACCGGCTTGCGCAGCCCCTGGAGCACGGGGCCGACCGCGACCGCGCCCGCCGAGCGCTGCACCGCCTTGTAGGTGTTGTTGCCGGTGTTCAGGTCCGGGAAGACCAGGACCGTGGCCTTGCCCGCCACCTCGGAGTCCGGCAGCTTGGTCGCCGCGACGGCCGCGTCCACCGCGGCGTCGTACTGGATCGGGCCCTCGACCAGCAGGTCCGGGCGGCGCTCGCGGACCAGCTCGGTCGCCTTGCGCACCTTGTCGACGTCCACGCCGGACCCGGAGGTGCCGGTCGAGTACGAGAGCATCGCGATCCGCGGCTCCACGCCGAACTGGGCGGCCGTGGTGGCCGACTGGATGGCGATGTCCGCGAGCTGCTCGGCGTCCGGGTCCGGGTTGACCGCGCAGTCGCCGTACACCAGCACCCGGTCCGCCAGGCACATGAAGAAGACCGAGGAGACGATCTGGGCGCCCGGCGCGGTCTTGATGATCTCGAAGGCGGGCCGGATGGTGGCCGCGGTGGAGTGCACGGCGCCGGAGACCATGCCGTCGGCCAGGCCCTCCTGCACCATCAGCGTGCCGAAGTACGAGACGTCGGCGACCACGTCGTAGGCCAGCTCGTAGGAGACGCCCTTGTGGGCGCGCAGCTTCGCGTACAGCTCGGCGAAGCGGTCGCGCAGCGGCGAGGTCTGCGGGTCGATGATCTGCGCGTCCGCGAGCTGGATGCCCAGCTCGGCGGCGCGCTTGCGCACCACGTCCTCCGCGCCCAGCAGCGTGAGGTCGCACACATCGCGGCGCAGCAGCACATCGGCGGCGCGCAGCACCCGCTCCTCGGTGCCCTCGGGGAGGACGACCCGGCGGCGGCCCGCGCGGGACCGCTCGATCAGCTCGTGCTCGAACATCATCGGGGTGACCCGGCCGGAGCGGGCGACCGAGATCCGGTTGGTCAGCTCCGAGGTGTCCACATGCCGCTCGAACAGGCCGATCGCGATCTCGGCCTTGCGCGGCGAGCCCGCGGTGAGCTTGCCCTCCAGCGCGAACAACTCGGCCGCGGTCGGGAAGCTGCCGCCGGCCACGGCCGCCACCGGGGTGCCCGGGGCCAGCCGGGAGGCCAGCGCCAGGATGTCCGGGCCCGGCCGCTCGTCCAGGGTGAGCAGCACCCCGGCGATGGGCGGGGCCCCCGCGCTGTGCGCCGCGAGCGCCCCGATGATCAGGTCGGCGCGGTCGCCGGGGGTCACCACCAGGCAGCCCTCGGTCAGCGCGGGCAGGAAGCTGGGCAGCATGGCGCCGCCGAAGACGAAGTCCCGCACGTCCCGGGACAGCCCCGCGTGGTCGCCGAGCAGCAGCTCGGCGTCCAGGGTGCGCACCACCTGGGAGACGGTGGGCGCGGAGAGCGAGGCGTCCTCCGGCAGCGCGTAGCAGGGGACGGGGAGGCGGCCGCTCAGCCGCTCGGCCACGGCCTCCCGGTCGCCGGGGGCCACCCGGTTCACCACGACGGCGACGACATCGCAGCCCTGCGCGTCGTAGGCGCGGTAGGCGTTGTGCGCCTCGGCGCCCACGGACTCGGCGCTCTGGTCCTGGCCGCCCACGACGGTGATCACCGAGGCGCCGAACTCGTTGGCCAGCCGCGCGTTCAGCCCCAGCTCGTCGGGGAGGCTGGTCGCGGCGTAGTCGCTGCCCAGGACGAGGACGTACTCGTAGTCCCGGGCCACCTCGTGGAAACGGCCGACCAGGTGCGCCACCAGCTCGTCGGTGCCCCGCTCGGCCTGGAGGGCGGACGCCTCCTCGTAGGTGATCCCGAAGACGGACTCGGGGGACTGGCCCAGCCGGTAGCGGGCCCGCAGGAGGTCGAAGAGGCGGTCGGGGTTGTCGTGCACCAGGGGGCGGAAGACGCCGACCCGGTCGACATGGCGGGTCAGGAGCTCCATGACCCCCAGCTCGACGACCTGGCGGCCGTCGCCGCGTTCGATCCCGGTCACGTACACGCTGCGCGTCACGCCCTGCTCTCCGATCCTTGTCGACTGCGTCCGGTGCGTCCGGTGCGTCCGGTGCGGTGGGTGCGGTGGGTGCGTCCGGTTGTTTCCGGTTGTTTCCGGTCGAAACTCCTGAAAACGGCCGTATTGGCGGCCCTGTCCCCTTGACAATACCTGCGGCCATCGATAGAACGCTCGCCCGGTCCGGGGCCGGATCAGGGGCCTGGTCCGGGGCCTGGTCGGGGCCATGCTCCGGGGCAGGTTCCGGGGCCCGATCCGGAGTCCGGCCGGAGCGGGGGTTGGAGCCGGGGGCGGAGTCGGGTATGCAGGGACATGGCACCGCCAGGCCCGTGGAACAATCGGACTGGCTCACACTTACCCGTACGCAGCAGGAGACACAGCACGATGCGCATCGGAGTTCTCACCGCAGGCGGCGACTGCCCCGGCCTGAACGCTGTGATCCGCTCGGTCGTCCACCGGGCCGTGGTCGGACACGGAGACGAGGTCATCGGCTTCGAGGACGGCTTCAAGGGGCTCCTCGACGGCCGCCACCGCAAGCTCGACCTGGACGCCGTGAGCGGCATCCTCGCCCGCGGCGGCACCATCCTCGGCTCCTCCCGCCTGGAGCGGGCCCGGCTGCGCGAGGCCTGTGAGACCTCCAAGGACCACGCCCGCGACTACGGCATCGACGTGCTGATCCCGATCGGCGGCGAGGGCACGCTCACCGCCGCCCGGATGCTCTCCGACGCCGGGCTGCCCATCGTCGGCGTGCCCAAGACCATCGACAACGACATCTCCTCCACCGACCGCACCTTCGGCTTCGACACCGCCGTCGGCGTCGCCACCGAGGCCATGGACCGGCTCAAGACCACCGCCGAGTCGCACCAGCGGGTCATGGTCGTCGAGGTCATGGGGCGCCACGCGGGCTGGATCGCGCTGGAGTCCGGCATGGCGGGCGGCGCGCACGGCATCTGCCTGCCGGAGCGGCCGTTCGAGATCGACGCGCTGGTGAAGATGGTCGAGGAGCGCTTCTCCCGCGGCAAGAAGTTCGCGGTCATCTGTGTCGCCGAGGGCGCGCACCCCGCCGAGGGCACGATGGAGTACAAGAAGGGCGCGATCGACCAGTACGGCCACGAGCGGTTCACCGGCATCGGCAACCGCCTGGCGGCCGAACTCGAGCGGCGGCTGGGCAAGGAGGCCCGCCCGGTCATCCTCGGCCACGTCCAGCGCGGCGGCACCCCGACCGCGTACGACCGGGTCCTGGCCACCCGCTTCGGCTGGCACGCCGTCGAGGCCGCCCACCGCGGCGACTTCGGGATGATGACCGCGCTGCGCGGCACGGACATCAAGATGGTGCCGATCGCGGAGGCGGTCACCGAGCTCAAGACGGTCCCGGTGCACCGCATGGACGAGGCGGAGTCGGTCTACTGACCCGGGCTCCCGCCGCGCCGCTCTGCTACTGTCCCGGCTTGATCAAGGTGGACTGCTGATCAACTGATCAAGGGGGACGAAGGAGCGGGGGCGGGATGCGTCGTTTGTGGGCTCGCGTGTGGCTGCGCTACACGGCCCTGGTGGTACTCGTCATGGCACTGGTCGCGGTCTTCGTCATCGCGAACCGCGACAGCGACGAGGGCGGCCATCTCGCGGCGAACCGTGCCCAGTTGAGAAAGGCGTGCGACGGCACCCTCCCGTACGCGGACCTGAAACGTCTCGTCCGCGACGGCCAGGCGGGCGAGCTCAGCCAGCACGGCACGATGCTCGAACCCGACCAGGAGAGCCGCTCGCTGCTGGACTGCGAGCTGTCCTGGGGGGACGGCTACAGCGTCACCGTCCATGCCGAGGCGCTGGTCTCCGACATCCCCGAGGACATGGAGACCAAGGATCTCCTGGGGAAGGGCAGCGACGTCGAGGGCACCCACGTGGCCCCCGGAACCACCGGCCAGTACGACCGGCGCGGCGCCTGGGTGGTGGCCGAGTGCGTGGGCGGCCTGCGCGGCCGGGTCCGGCCCACGACCGACCTGTATGTGTCCGCGCGCGTCTCCGACGGCGAGCGCAAGGCCGCCGACAACCGCGCCGAGCGCGAGGAGCAGGCCAGGGCCGAAAAGGCCGCCGCACTCACCGGCTTCCGCACCGCCGTGCACGTCGCGAACGCCATCACCGAGGCTCAGGACTGCGGCAGCGACCCGCTCAAGGCCCCGACCCGGGTCCTGGACACCCACGAACACGACGGGGGCTCGCAGGCCGAGCGCATCGTGGAGCCCGGCCGCGGCCTGCGCAAGTGCGGCTGGATCAACGCCCGGTCGCTCTCCGGGGTGATGCCCGGCACCTGGACCACGCTCGGCGACCTCCAGGAGTCCGGCGTGGTGAACGCCTGCCAGGGCATCTGGGACTCGGAGGCCGAGCAGAACGACGGGGAGCAGCCGGAGGACTGGCAGGTCACCGGAGTCGAGGCGGCGAGCTGGGCGGGCATCTTCGGCCGGACCGCGTACAACTCGTACGAGCGCGAGGGCCATGTGCCGGGGTGGGGGGTGTCCCAGGACCGCGGAAAGCCCACGGGCGGCGGCGGGACGGCCGGCGGCAAGGGCGAGGACCGTATCTCCTCCTACGTCGACGACCCCCAACTCGCCCTGTGGGCACGCTCGGTGTGCGGCGGCCGCGAGACCTACCACCGCGTCTCGGTGGAGCCCTCGATCCTCATCGAGGACGGCGATACGGCGACCCTGGGCGCCAAGGACCGCGCCGCGCTCTCCCGCGCCGCACGCTCGGTGCTGGACCGCTATCTGAGCGCCGAGGACGGCTGGCCCAAGTCGGCGGGGTGCCGCGATACGAAGGTGCTGGGGGAGGTCGAGGAATGGCACTGAACAGACTGCGACTCGGCGGGCGGCTGACCCGCCGTCGCCGATGGGGCCTCGGGGCCGCCGTGCTGGCGCTGGCCGCGCTGACGGGCACGATCGTCTGGACGGCCGGCAGCGACGACCGCGCGCTCGACGCGGCCTGCGACGGGGTGCTGGCCGCGGACGAGGTCCGCGCGGTGCTCGGCGACGGCGAGATCAGCGTCAGCAACCGCACCAAGGGCACCTTCGACGCCGACCTCGAAGCCGACCGCAAGAGCGAGGAGGGTGTGGCCAACACCCTCTCCGTACAGTGTGAGGTGAAGGGCGACGGCAAGGGCCGCGTCAAGGTGACCATCGCGGGCGCGCCGCGGCCCCACACCCGTTATGGCCTCGCCGGGACGTACACCTCCGTCCCCGGGGGGAGCACCCTCGCGGTCCCCCTCGGCCACGGCTGGTCCGGGCTCTTCGGCACGGCCAACGAGCGCCCGGACGGCAGGGAGGACGGCAAGGCGACCACCGCCGTGCTGCTCGACTGCGTCAAGGGCGGCACCAGCCTGCTGATCACCGTCGAGACGGAGCTCATCGGCGTCACCCTCGACGACCCGGCCGCCCGCCCCGACTACGTCCGCACCGCGACCGCCACCGCCGAGGCGGCCAACGACCACTGGGGCTGCGGCGCCCGCCTGGGCAAGCCGGTCGACACGGTGGGCCTGCCGGTTAACGAGGACGAGTACGAGCCGCTGCTCGGCGCCGACGGCACCTGCGAGGGCGTCCCGACGGCCTCCCGCTCCGCGGTGTCCACGGCCCGGGAGACCGCCCGCGACCGCGCACCGCGCGAGTCCTGCGCCCTCGGCGCGCGCGACGGCTCGCCGCGCTACCGCCTCGACGCGTACTACGGCCCGTACGCCGAGGAGGCCCGCGCCGAGTACAGCGCCGACCGGGGCCTGGACGGCCCCAACCCCTCCGAGGAACCCTCGGGCCGGCTGGGCCAGAGCGCCTACTGGGCCAGCGCCTCCTGCCCGGACAACGCCGAGGACGCGCTGTTCCTGGTCCGCGCGGACAGCACCAAGGACAACACCCGCCGGGAGCCGGACCTGTCCTACGAGCGCGCCGCCCTCAAGGCCTTCGCGGAGGCCTCGGCGCGCAGCCACGGGTGCGGGGCGCCGGACACGCCGGGCGGGTGAACGGCCGCCTGCCGTTCAGGCCGGGCGCTCAGGCCGGGTCCACGGGTGGCGGGACATCCTGTAGTTTTCGCAGCTCTTCCTGTGCCTCATCCCGGTGAGTCACATCGCAGCGTTCGTCGGTGGCGATCGCCTCGAGGAGCTTCTTGGCCTGCTCGTGGTGGGCCCGGCCGAGTCCACCGATTCGCGTGGCCGCGCGGATTCGGTATCGCGCCGGGCAGGTTTGATCGGCGGCGAGGTCCGAGAGCTGGTCGGCCACGGATTCCACCGCCAGGGGGTCGATCGAGGCCAGCGAGTCCGTGGCGTCAAGTCGTACATCGGTCTCGATGGCGGCATCGGTGACGCAGGCCGAGAGAATACGCACGGCATCCGCGCGCTCTTGCGCACCACCCAGTTTCGCCAGCGTCTCGACGAGCTGTTTGCGGGTGGCCTCCGATTCGCCGGGGGCGGTCAGCCGTGTGTGCACGATGCGGGCGGCCTCTTCGTGTCGACCCGGGTCGATCGAGACCACGGCATTCAACATCCACCGCATGTAGATCGCCTCCGGCTCCTCCTGCGCATGGCGCAGCAATGCGGCGACGACCTGGGGCCGGGTCCGCGGTACCAGGCTGACCAGCGATTCCGCCGCCTCACGAAGCTCATATGCATCGGTGAAGCGGGATTCCACCACCCGCATGAGGACCGCCTCGACCTCATCGGTCTGCTCCGGAGCCAGTTGTGCCAGGGTCTTGGCGAGTGCCGAGGCTTCCTCTGGGGAGGTCTCTGGCGCCATGACCCGTCGGCGCAGGATCTCGATGGCGCGCGCACGGTGGGCGTCACTCAGTTTTGCGAGGTGGCGTGCGGCCTCCGCTTGCGAGTTCGGGTGCACACCCGGGGTGCCCAGGGCCTCTTCCAGCACGGGGACCACCCGTTCGGTGTTCTGCGGGTCCATGGTGTTCAAGCGCGAGACCGCGTAAAGCCGATCCCTCAGGCTCAGCGCCGTATTGCACGCGGTCGCGGCGAGCAGGTCCACACAGCGCCTTCTCTTGCCGGGCGCGAGAGAAGCGGACCTCACCACCGCCTTGACCTTGTCCGTCAGCCCGCAGTGTGACGACTGCGCCAGGCGGAACAGCTCATCAGCCATGTCCGCCCGCTGGTCGGCGTCGACTCGAGCGAGCCGTTCCGCCGCGTCGATCCTGTCGTCCATGTCCAGCCGGGAGTTCAGGACCAGTCCCCGCAGTACATCCACGGACAGCTGGATACGGTCCGGCGCGACGTCCGCCAGCGCCTCGGCCGCCTTCGCCCGGATATGGGCACCGGCCCGAGGCGAGGTCATGAGCTTGTCCATCATGTCGATGGAGCGGGCTCTGCGGCCGTGATCCAGGACGGCGATGACGCGCATGAGGTCGATCCGGTCGAAGACGGACGTCGCCGGGTCCTCGGCCATCGCCTCGAGGGCGGACAGCGTCTCGTCAAATGACGACGGGGAGAGTTTGGTCAAGGCTTCCGCAACCGTCACGACGTCCTGGACGAGGGCCCCGGGGCTGTGCATGAGGTCGCTCAGACAGGCTTGAGCCTGCTTCAGGACTTCGCCTCCCATGCTCGCCAGAGCCTCGGCCGCCGAGCGGCGCTGTGCGATGCTGACCCGTTCGTCCCGGGCCGTCTTCAGCAGGGCGTCGGCCGCCCGGTCCCGTGAGGAGTGCTGGGTGCGAGCGACCGCGGCGGCGCCGCGTACTCGATCGGCGTCCGTGAGGTGCGGGTTGTCGATGACGGTCCACAAATGGTCGACCGCCGCCTTCGCCGTGGGCCCGCTGCGCTCAGTGAGCAGCTGGGCCGCCGCGACGCGCGCCGTGGTCGGGGCCTCCTCGTCCTCCATGACCGAGGTGAGGGTGGCCGATACCCTGGGGTCGCCCAGCAGCGCCGCAGTGGTCAGCATGTCGTCGTAGTGATCGTTGTCGGGTACGAAGAGAACCCGACGGAGACCGTCGCAGAAGGCGTCGAGCACCGGGCTTGTGGCCTGTGCCCCACGCAGCAGCAGCTCGCCGACGAGTGCCTGATGGTGGTCGGTCTGCTGCTGGAGCCAGGGGAGCAGCGTGCTGGCCGGGTGGCTGTGGGTGTGCCGGACCAGTACGAGCCGCGCGACCTCCTCCTGTCCGGCGCCGTCGAAGACGCGGGCGAGCCAGGAGCCCCAGACCTCCGTCCTGGGGTCGAACGCATCCGGGAGGTCCTGCTCGTGGTGTTGCGCCGCCAGATGCTCGGCGAAGGAGAGATGCCAGAAGCGGACGTTGTCGTCGTCACGGGTGACGAGCCCGGTGGACTCCGCCAGGGAGAACAGGATCGTGGACCACATAGGGATTCTCGGAATGGGCGCTTCCAGCTCCTCGGCGAGCTCTCGCACCCAGGAATCCGCGTGACGCAGCAGGTTCGTCTCTCCCTGGGAGGCCGCCACCGCCAGCCGCTGTCCGAGCTGTGAGCGCCGAAGCCGGATCTGCACGGCCAGCCGTTCGCCGTGGGGCAGTGCGTCGAGCAACCTCCGCAGGTCCTCATCGACCCTCTTGCTGTTCCGGCCCTCCGCCAGTTGGGTCAGGAACTCTTCGTACAGGCCGAACCGCTGCTTGGGCAGCGGGGTGTCCGGAGAGCTCTCGAAGACGACCGCGGCGATGGTGGCGAGCAGCGGCACCTTGGTCACGTCGAGGAGATGGCCCTCGCGCAGCTGGATCAGGAACCGATCCGCCAGATCCGGCTCGGGGGAGTCGAGGAACCACCCCTTGGCGAAGCGTTCCAAGCCGTCGGCGGTGAACGGTTCCAGGGTGTAGTGCACCATGCCCGCGTGGCTCAGCCTGCGCCGGTCGGCCTGTGTCGGCGGGCGGCTGGTGAGGATCATCCGGAACGGCAGGTCCTGCCGACGCAGAACGCCGTCGATCCAGTCGACGAGATCCCCCCGGTCCCGGACGCCGGAGACCTCGTCGAGCGCGTCGATGAGGACCACCCACTGCCCGTCCGGCGTGGGCCGGTCCGGCAGCCGCAGCAGCCCCGCCGGGAGCAGATCGTCCTCCACCGCCGCGGCGATCGCCTCCTGCCAGGGCTTGTGCCTGGCCGCGTGAGGGGCGAGGTGTCTGGCGGTGACCCGGATGGGGACGGCGTTCTCCGGCAGCTCCCGGTGCAGCTGGCTGATGAGGGACGACTTGCCCATGCCCGGGCCGCCGGTGATGAGCAGATGTTCCGGCGACGCGAGCACGGATTTCAGGGACTGGGAGACCCGGCGGTCCTGCTTGCCGTCCGACGCCGGAGCGCCGACCTCGGCCCGCCGCTCCTCCCGCTCCCGCGCGCGGGACCAGTCGCCGTGCCGTGCCGGATCCGACGCGCGCTCCGTCCGCTGATCCCCGTCCGTGCCCTGGGCGGACACCTGCTGGCGTACGTACACCTCGGTGAAGCGGGGGCGGCGCTGCCCGCGCAGGAGGTCCGGGTACGGGAAGCTGTTCGCCCTGCTCTTCTGGTCCTCGATCAGGCGGTCCAGGTCGAACCGGCTCAGCCGGACGGTCGGTGCGTTGCCTTGATCGACGGCGGGGACGGCCGGGGGCAGTTCGGGTACGTAGGCGCGGTTGCGTACCAGGGGGATCTGGCCGGCCGAGTCGGTCGCCAGCTTGCGCGGGGCCGGGAGGTTCTTGCGGATGGTGGCCTGCCGGACCTTCTGGAACAGGTCCTCCACGGTGAGCAGCTCGGGGCCGCCCGGCACACCTCCCTCGATCAGCGACAGCAGTTCGCCGGTGAAGACCGTCAGCTCCGCGTCCGGTGGCGCGAACGACACGGCGTTGGAACCGGAGGAGGCGAGAACGTATGCGCCCTCGATCTCCGCCTCTTCCTGGGGCCCGGACGGCCCCATGACGGCTGCCGCGTGACCGCTGTGGCAGCAGTCGAGCACCACGATCTTGCGCCGCGCCCGGCGAGGTTTCAGCAGCTCTGTGCGCACGTCCCGGTAGCGCAAGGACAAGTACAGTTCGGTGCGCTTGGATTCGGACAGCGCCAGGTAGAGCTGGTCCGAGGGGTCCACGGCATCCGGGTCCGTCAGCCCGTGTCCGGCGTAATAGACGAAGAGCGTGTCCTTCGCCTCGCCTGCCGCCTTGGAGATCGCGTGCAGCACCTCGCGGTCGTAGCGCGGCTGGGGGATCACCTGGCAGTGCTCCTTGGGGAGCCCCCACAGCTCGGGATCGGTCAGCGCGTCGCGCAGCCGGTTGAGGTTGTTGGCCACGGACTTCAAGGGCGGCAGGTGCTCGAAGTCATGGACTCCGATCAGCACCGCCCGCGAGGTGGCCGGGTCTGGCAGGTGCACGCCCTCAGCCCTCCGACGAGTCGCCGGAGTCACCGGAGTCGTCGGAGTTGGTGTTGCCGGCGCTGTTCAGGGCCTCCAGCAGCCGACGTACGGCCTCCGGGTCGTCGGTCTGCACGGTGACCGTGGTCCCGTTCGACTGGGCGTTCAGGGGCGGCGTGGACGGTCGGCTCTGGCGCCACGCCGCCACGGACACCGCCAGGCCGGACAGCGCGGTGGCGTGCGTCAGCACGATGTTCACCGTGTCCCAGACGCCGCCCATGGCGCCTTCCAGAGGCGGGGCCTCCCGCAGTTCGACCGTGGACGTCCGCTCCAGGGAGTCATCCCGGTAGAGATGCCGGTACAGCGACCGCAGAGCCTCGCCCTCGTCGTCCCCCTCGTCGAAACGGAAGCCGATCTCCACCTGCTCCATCCGCGCGCCCCCTCGCTCGCTCACCGCCGTAACAGCGGATTTTCTCACGACCCGTCACCCTCCGACGTCACCCCTTGACAGCCCCGCCCAGCGCGAAGCCGCCGCCCATCCGGCGGGCGATCAGCACGTACAGGAGGATCACGGGGGTCGAGTAGAGGATCGAGAAGGCGGCCAGCTGGCCGTAGACGACCTGGCCGTAGTTGCCGAAGAAGGTGAAGATGCTGACGGACGCCGGGAGTTGCTCGGGGGTGAGCAGCAGCATGAAGGGCACGAAGAAGTTGCCCCACATCATGATGAAGCTGTAGATCATCACGACCGTGATGCCCGGCCCCATCAAGGGGAGGATGACGCGCGTCAGGCTCTGGAGCCAGGACGCGCCGTCCGTCCACGCGGCCTCCTCCAGGATGATCGGCACCCCGTCCATGAAGTTCTTCATCAGCCAGATGGCGAAGGGGAGTTGGGAGGCGGCCAGGAACAGGGCCGTCCCGTACATCGTGTCGATCAGGTCGACCTGGACGAAGAGGCCGTAGACCGGGACCATGATCGCGGTGATCGGCAGACAGGTACTGAACAGGATCGTCAGCAGGTACGGGCGTACGAGGCGGGAGCGGAACCGGGACAGCGGATAGGCGGCCAGCGCCGCGCACGCCACGGTCAGGATGGTGGCCCCGCCGCACAGCAGCAGGCTGTTGAGCATCGGCGTGAAGGTGATCTCGTCCGTCCACACCGCCTGGAAGTTGTCCAGGGTGGGGGAGCCGGGAGCGGAGACGCGCAAGGTCGCCTCGCTGTCCACAGAGGCCAGGATCAGCCAGGCCAGGGGCAGCACGAAGGCCGCGGCGACGACGAGCAGGGCGGCGTCGGCGGCCAGTCGGCGGCGGGTGCGGGGGGACCAGGCGGTCCGGGGGGCGGCGTTACGGGATCTGCGGGATCTGCGGGATCTGAGCGGGGCGGACTTGGCCGGACGGGACAAGGTGCGGCCGGAGAGTGCGGACAACCTCGGACCTCCTCGCGCCTGCGAGCGCAGTCGATCAGCGTTCCGTACATCAAACCGCCCGTCCGGCCGTGGGGGGAAGACTGCCGTCACGTGAGAGGGCGTGAGCGCGGGTGGCGATGTAGCCGTCCGGGCGGATGAGTACGAGTTCGTCTCCGTCGGTGTTGTAGAGCCGATGGGCATGGCCGTCGGCGTCGAAGATCGTGTCGGGGCCGGTCGCGGTGGCGTCGGTCGTCACCCGATAGGTGCGCAGCGGGACGGATGTCTCATCGGCGATCAGATCGCGTACCGGGTCATGGCTGTGGTCGTGGTCGTGGTCGTGGCCGAAGGACAGCAGCGTCCAGTGCGGGCCGCGCAGCAGGTCGAAGATGCGGCGCTCGCGGCCCGTCGCGGCGTCGAGGCAGGGCGCGTCGGGTGCCCGGTCGCCGGCCCGGGGGCCTTCGGGGCGCGGCGGCAGGTGGCGGTGACGGGTCAGCGGGCTGTCGGCGTAGGCGATGGTCAGTCCGGTGGTGAAGTCGTCGGTGAGGCCGCGCAGGGCGTCCGAACCGTCGCCGTTGCCGGAGGCGCGCATCATGGCGTGCAGACGGGTGGTGCTGTCTTCGAGGACGGACTGCGCGACGGGGCGGCGTTCTTGTTCGTAGGTGTCCAGCAGGGCGGCGTCCGCACCGTCGAGGACGGCGGCGAGCTTCCAGCCCAGGTTGTAGGCGTCCTGGATGCCGGTGTTCATGCCCTGCCCGCCGGCGGGCGAGTGAATGTGAGCCGCGTCTCCGGCGAGGAAGACCCGGCCCACGCGATACCGGTCGACCAGGCATACGTTGACCTTGTACAGCGATTGCCAGCCCGCGTCGTCGATGACCAGGCCGGGAACGCCCGCGCGTTCGGCGAAGATGTGGCGGAACAGCTCCAACGAGGGTGGGACGGGCTGCTGTTCGTCGGCGGGGACGGACGCTTGGAGCTGCCAGATGTCGGTGCTGGGCAGCGGGAACAGCGACAGGATCCCGTGCTCGGGGCTCATCCAGAGGTGCTGGCAGTGCCGGTCGAGGCCCGCGACGCGCACATCGCCCAGGTACCAGCGCTGGTCCGGGTACGAGGTGCCCCGCAGGGTGGCCCCCGTCCGTTGCCGGACGAGGCTGCGGGCCCCGTCGCATCCGACGAGGTAGCGCGCGCGGATCTCGCGCCGCCCGGCCGCAGTTCGTACGGTCGCGGTGACGGAGCCGGCATCCTGCCTGAGGCCGGTCGCGGCCGATCCCCATTCCACCTGACCGCCGAGCTCTGCCAGGCGGTCGCGCAGGATGGACTCGAACCGCGGCTGTGACAGCCAGACCGGTGCGTAGGGGGCGCCGGGGGTGGGCTTGCCCACGGCCACTTCGACGGCCTCCGAGACCACTCGCTCCCGGTCGTAGTGCCGGGTCGGGACGTCGATGGTCCCCAGCCGCAGAACGCGGTCGATCACGCCGAGGTCGTCGGCGACCTCCAGGGAGCGCGGCTGGATGGTCTTGGCGCGAGAGGCGTTGCTGGGCCGCTCCGCGCCGTCGACGACGCGGCAGGCGATGCCGCGCCGGGCGAGATCGCAGGCCAGCGTCAGTCCGGCGGGTCCGGCACCGACGATGAGGACGTCCAGGACGTCGTCGCTCATGGTCGAGTCACACCTCTTGGGCATGTTGGTCATGGCACCTCTTACCTAACTTAGGTATCTTTATTTACGGTAGGCGTCCATCGGGGGCGCCGACTGGTCGAGGTGAATGTATACCTAAGTTAGGTATCTATCAAGATTGAGGTTGTTCATGACGGCCGACAACGACGTGTTGATGGGCCTGCTGCCCGCCATGAACCGGCTCAGCGGCACGCTGAGCCGCGGACAGCTCTTCGAGCGGGCCACCGCCACCGCCGGGGTGACCCTGGACCGGCCCGCGGTGACCGTCCTGGTCATCCTCAACGTGGCCGACCGGCCCCTGCGGGTCGGGGAGATCGCCCAGCGGATGCAGGTGGCCGGCCCGCACGCCACCCGCCAGATTCACGGGCTGGAGCAGCGCGCACTGGTGGAGAGGGTGGCCGACCCCGACGACCAGCGGGCCCGGCTGATCACCCTCACCGCGGCCGGCCAGCAGCTCGTCGACCGCTATCTGCGGGTCATCAACGGCTGGTTCGGCGAGGCCCTTTCCGCATGGTCCGACCCGGACCGGCGAGAGCTGGTCCGCCTCCTCGGCCGCATGGTCGATGACCTGTCAGCTCATCTGGACTCGGTCGCCAGGGACAACCACACCGTCGAGTGACGGCCCACTCAATCCACGAAAAAGCTGTCGTGGCGGATACGGAACTCCTCGAGCTCCTTGCCGCCACGCCGCGTCATCTCCGCGACCTGCTCGAAGTACTCCTCGCGCGGTGCGCCCGGGGCGAAGAGCAGAAGCAGGGACGCAGGGTCGTCGGAGTCGTTCTTGAACGCGTGCAATCCGCCTACCGGCACATAGAGAAAGTCCCCCGAGCGCGCCGTGATCCAGTGGTCGCCGTCGTACAGCCGCACCGCCCCCGACAGGATGAAGAAGGACTCCGAGATGGAGCGGTGGAAGTGGGTGGTGGGGCCCGGCGACCTGGGTCCCATGTCAACCCGGTACAGCCCGAATTCACCCCCGGTGGAGGCGTGCGTGGCCAGGTAGTGCGTTCGGTTGCCCGAGGGGGAGTCCAGCTCCGGCTGGGTGTCCACCGGCCTGTACACCGCGTTGACCTCGCCGTTCTCGCCGAGATAGCGGGGCTCGGGATACGACATGTTCGGCTCCTTTGTTTGATCGTCACCGCATTGTGGACACGGACGGAACCCGTGGTCGTCGGCCTGGAGAACGGAGTGTCAGGGGACCTGGGGACCAGGACGCGAGGCCCATCGGCTCGGTCGGAAGACGCCCTCGCCCCGCCGCCCCGCGCCTCGTAGCCTGGCCGCATGTCTGATTGGAACCTTGACCGCTACTGCGCCGAAATCCTCACCCAGACCGACTTGCTGCGCACCCTGGTGAAGGACGCCGACCCGACCGTCCACGTGTCAACCTGCCCCGAGTGGAACCTCGGCCAGCTGTTACGGCACGTCAGCGGAGCCCATCGCTGGGTGGAGACCATCGTCCGCACCCGGGCCACCGAGCAGGTCCCGGAGGACCAGGTCAACGACGTCTTCCATTACGGCGACAAGGACATGGCCGTGGTCGACGCCTGGCTCGCCGAGGGCGCGCGGCTGCTCACGGACCACCTGACCGAGGCCGGCCCCGACACCCGTGTGTGGACCGTGGTGCCCGACCAGCCCATCGTGTTCTGGGCGCGGCGCATGCTGTTCGAGACCGTCGTCCACCGCGCCGACGCCGCCCGGACCGTGGGGGCCCGCTACGAGGTCGACGCGGCGGTGGCGCGGGACGGCCTCGACGAGTGGATGGGCTTCGGCACGGTCCCCGAGGCGTACGACCCCACGGACGCGGAACCGCTGCTCGGCGCCGGCCGCACGCTCTGCTTCCGGGCCACCGACGACCCGTCCGGGGAGTGGCGTGTCGACCTCACCGGCGACGTCCCCCGGTGGCGGCGTGGCGGCGGCGATGCGGCCGTCACCGTCCGTGGCCCGGTCGCGGAACTGTTGCTGCTCGTCTACGGCCGACCCGTCGACGAGCGGACCGAGATCCACGGCGAGCGCGCCCTGCTCGACCTGTGGCTGAAGCGAACGGGCTTCTGGCTCCACGAGTGAGCCGTCGAGCTGACCGATGGCAATTGGCGCCGCTGAGCGGCAGCCTCCGGTCGTCGAGCGCCCGCATCGTCTCGCGTCTTCGGCGCAAAGCGGCTGGCAGCGGGAAGGGAGGGGGTTCGGGCTGGCGCCGTTGCTGCTGCTGCTGCTGCTGCTGGTGGCGGCGGGGTGGGTGCGGTGGTCGGCGGGTGGGTGTGGGTGGAGTTCCGGGTTCCGAACTGTCACTCGAAGGAGTGGAGTTGGGGGTTGTGACCTGGCCGTGTTACGGAGAGTGAGAGAGAATGGAGGTGTTGAGCCCGCTGGGGGAGGCGGGCGTTGAGCGCATCACTGGGGGGTGATCGCCATGGGGAGCAACGCTACGACCACGGTCACACATACCGCTCGCTCGGCTCCGGAACCGGCACCGGTTCCGTCTGCGGCTTCGGCTTTGGTTCCGGGGACGCCGGACGAATGGGCCGCTTACCTTGCCAACATGGCTCCGGGGCCGCAGACGGCAGTTGTGCTGCCGCTGCTGGATCCGGGGAAGCTGTCCCACACCGGCCGTGTCGACGCGCTCAAGGCGCTGGAGCGGCATGCGGCGTGGATCCAGGCGCAGCAGGTCCACATCCTGGCCGCGCTGGATGCTGATGCGCAGGCCGCGCTGCCGGAGGGGAAGTGGAGCGAGGGCATCGAGGGGGAGTTGAACTTCGCGTGTGAGGAAGTGGCCTGTGCGCTGAAGCTGTCGGGGACGACGGCGGCCAAGCGGCTACAAGTGGCTCGGGAGCTCGACAGCCACTACCCGACCACGCTCGGGCTGCTGGAGCGAGGGGAGATCTGCTACATGCAGGCCGTCGCCGTCACTGAGGCCTGTGGTGTCCTCGACCCGCTGCTTGCCGCGGAGGTCGAAGCCGCCGTGGCCGGGAAGATGCCCGGCCTCGCCACCGGACAGACCCGGCGGGTGCTGGCCCGGGAGATCGTCCGGGCCGACCCGTACGGGGCGGAGGAGCGGCATCGCAAGCGTAAGCGCGAGCGGCAGATGGTCCACTACGCGCAGGTTGACGGGATGGCGATGTGGGGCGCGATCCTGCCCGCCGAGCAGGCCGCACGTATGAATCAGGCCGTGGACGCGCATGCGGCGACTCTGCCGGATGAGGGGCGGACGCTGGAGCAGAAGCGGGTGGACGCCCTGTTCGACCTGGTCGTCAACCGCACCACCGCCACAAGCACCGCCGGCGCCGGCGGCACCGGCAGCGCGGGGGAGCAGGGTTCGGGTGGGCGGTCGGCGGCAGTTGTGCAGGTCACCGTTCCGCTGGATGTGCTGATCGGGGAGAGTGAGGAGCCCGCGCAGTTGAAGGGGTACGGGCCGATCACCGCGGGGCAGGCGAGGGAGATCGCGTTTGCCGAGGGGACGATCTGGCGGCGTCTGATCATCGAGCCGAAGACCGGGATGCTGGTCAAGACGGATCCAACGACGTACAAGCCGACGGCGGAGACGGAGCGGCATGTGATTGCCCGGGACGGCCGGTGCACCTTCCCCACCTGCCAGATGCCCGCCCACCGCTGCGACCTCGACCACGTCCAGCCCTTCAACCACGACGATCCGGAGGCGGGAGGTCAGACGGTTCCGGAGAACCTGAGCCCGTTGTGCCGACGGCATCACCTGATGAAGACCCACCACCCGGGATGGCGAGTCACCCGCGACCCCGACACCGGGATCACCACGTGGACCGCACCCACCGGCCACACCTACACCAACCCACCCCGCAACTACCTCGAATAGCCACCCCACCCCGCGAACCCCGCAGCCCACCACTTTGCGCCGAAGGCGCGAGACGAAACCCGCACTCGCCTGCGGCTTAGGGGGTCGGGGTCGGCAGATGACAACAGCGACAACAGGCGTGGAAAGGCATCGCATGACCAGCTATGACCTCGACACCGGCAGCGAAGTGTGGGATCCGTTGGGCACCTTGCATCAGGCCTTATGGATCTGCGGCGGCCAGTGGGCCGGAAAATCGACCGTCGCTCGAATCCTGGCGGCCAGATACGGCGTCACCGCCTATCACTACGACTACCACGACGCCCGCGCGCACAACGATCGCCGCCTCGCACGTCGCATCGGCCTCGGCGAGCCCGCCGCCGAACCCGGCCTGGACGAGGTGTGGGTCAACACCACCCCTGAGGCGATGGCCGCCCGGACCCTGGCCGAATTCCCGGTCCGCTTCGAATGGACACTGGACGACCTGCGCGCGCTGGTCTCCGGGCGGCCGATCATCGCCGAGGGCTGGGGCCTCCGCCCCGAGCTCGTCGCGCCCATCATCGACTCACCGCGCCGGATGATCGTCATGGTGCCCACACCCGAGTTCCGCGAACACCAGGTTCGCGTACTGCCCCGGGCCGCCGCGCTCGATCACCGCGTCAGCGACCCGGCCAGGGCGCAGGCCAACCGCCTGGCCCGTGACCGTCTCATCGCCGAGGAGGCTGTGCGTACCGCCCGCGGGCTGGGTATCCGCGTACTGGAAGTCGACGGTTCCCGCGACGCCATGGCCATCGCCGATGACGTCGCGGGGCATTTCAGCCCCTACCTGGTGCGTTGAGCCAGCCCCTGGCCGCGATGCGGTCACGGATGCGCTCGGCCATGTCGGAGGCTTCCTCGGGGGCCATGGCCAGCACGCCGTTCTCGGTCATCAGCGCCGCGAACTGCTGCCGCTCGTATGGGGTGCCCGGCGGCAGCCCGGCGATGTGCCAGTGCAGATGGGCGTTCCCCTGCTGGCTGCCCAAGGAGTAGAGGTACGTCCGCTCGGCTCCCACGCAGTCCTCCACGGCGAGGGCGACCTCCCGCACCACCAGCATGAGCCGTCCGTAGGCCTCCGGGTCGAGATCACGGACGACGTGCTCGATGTGTCTCTTCGGGGCGACCAGAACCTTGCCGGTCAGGGTGGGCCACCGGTCGAGGAAGGCGACGTGGTCGTCGTCCTCGAAGACCGTGTGATGTGCGTAGTCGGGGTCCCCTGACACGAAAGCGCACAGGAAGCACGGCCCACGGCGTGTCCTGGCCGTGTAGGTCTCCAGGTCCATCGACTGTCGTTCCGGTGGCATGCGTGCCCCTTTCACTGAAGGTCTGGGTCGAGCTCGACCGGGCAGGTCGCCAGGTCGAGTTCGACCCAGACCTCCTTGCCCACGGTTCGCTCCCGTACGCCCCAGCGGGTCGCCAGCGCGCGGACGATGAGGAGCCCGCGTCCGAAATTGTCGTCGGCGGTGGGCCGGCGCGGCCGAGGGAGGCGTTCGCCCTTGGCGTCGGAGACGGCGATGCGCAGGAGGTTCTTGGTGAGGGTGAGCTGGACGCGGAAGTGACGCCCCGGGACGCCGCCGTGCAGCACGGCGTTGCCGGCCAGCTCGGAGACGATCAGGGCCGTGTCGTCCGCGAGGGCGGGGTAGCCCCAGTGGGCGACCAGCTTGGCGGCGTAGCGGCGGGCGACGGTCACGCTTTTGGGGAACGGGGCGTAGTCGACGCGGTCGTGATGGACGACGGGGTCGTTGGGGTCCGGGATCCGTGGGTCTTGGGGCGCGAATGCCATCGCACACCTCCAGCAGGCGGTTTGGGGCCTGAGCGCGCGAGTCGCCTCGCTGCGCGATCGGTTCATCACGGACCGTAGCGTCGTCTAGTAGATCAACACAAGTTCCTCTTGGAGGAATTCCTCCGATCTGGTTTGCGGGGTGCGTCTGCTGACGCCAGACTGGTCGCGTGACTATGAGTCAGCTGATGCAGGGGAACAGCACCTCGACCGTTCTGGGACGCAGACTCGGCGGCGAGCTCATCAAGCTCCGCACCGAGGCGGGGCTGACGCAGGGGCACGCCGCCAAAAGCCTTACGGCGTCCACCACCAAGGTCGCCAAGATGGAACGCGGCTGGGTCCCCATGCGCGACCCCGACATCCGGGCCCTGTGCGAGCTGTACGGCGTGAGCGATCCGGCGGTTGTGGGCGGGCTGCTGGAGCTGGCGCGGGTCGACCGCGAGCGCCGCAGGGCCAAGGGGTGGTGGAACGACTTCCCGGACCTCGGCGTCATGCAGGAGTACGTCGCCCTGGAACACGTGGCGACAAGCATCAGGACGTGGCAGCTCAGCCTTGTACCCGGACTGCTCCAGACCCCTGACTACCTGCGAGCATTGGCCCTCGGCAACTCGAGGCGCGATCACCCGGACAACGGCGAACAGTTGGTCGCCGCGAGAGTCGCCCGTCAGCGGCGGCTCTCGGAAGAACCCGTGCTGGAGCTGTGGGCGTTGATCCACGAAGGTGCACTCCGGCATCAAGTCGGCGGGCTGGAGGTGATGCGCTCGCAGGTGGCGCACCTCGCCCATGCCGCCGATCAGCCGCATATCAGGCTCCAGGTCCTGCCGTTCACGGCCGGAGCGCACTTGGGTATGGGTGGCACCTTCAACATCATCTCGTTCGCCGAACCCGGCGCCATGGATGTGGTGTATACAGAGACCGCCTTCGGTCAGCTGTGGGTTGAGGGAGGGGACGAAGCCGCCCAGCACCAGGATCTCTTTGAGAAGATCTCCCGAAGCGCCCTCACTGAGCCGGAGAGCAAGGCATTCATCAACGTCCTCCGCGAAGAGATGTGAGAGATGACCGCGCTTGAGTTCCGGAAGTCGAGCTACAGCACCGCTGACCATGAGTGCGTCGAGGTGGCCACCAACCACCCCGACAGCGTCGCGATACGCGACTCCAAGCGCCCGGAAGGCCCCATACTGCGCGTGGCGCCCGCCGCATGGGCCGCCTTCCGGGAGGCCGTCGTTCAGACCTCGTCGCGCATCAACCGCAGGTAGACCAGCGAGAACAGCGCACCCACCAGCAGCAGCAACAGCGCCACCGCCGTGCCGTAGCCGATCAGCGACTTGTTGAACGCCTGGTCGTACATGAAGACCGGGAGGGTCTGGCTCCGGTTGCCGGGGCCGCCTCGGGTCATGGCCCAGATGAGGCCGAAGACGGACAGCGTCTGGAGGGTGTTGAGCATCAGGTTCGTGCCGATGGAGCGGCGGATCATCGGCAGGGTGATGTGCCAGAAGCGGCGCGGCCCGCTCGCGCCGTCGACCTCCGCGGCCTCGTTGATCTCCTTGGGGATCTCGGAGAGCGCGGCGGAGTAGACGAGCATCGAGAAGGCCGTGCCGCGCCAGACGTTGGCGAAGGAGACGGCGATGATGGGGAGGGTGAAGAGCCAGTTCTGGGACGGCAGGTGCAGCCAGTCCAGGATGGCGTTGAGCGTGCCTTCGCGGCGGAAGAACGCGTACAGCAGAAAGCCCGCGACGATCTCGGGCACCACCCACGCCGCGATGACGATCGAGCCGGTGATGGTCCGTACCGGCTTGGATGCGCGCTGCATCGCGGTGGCCAGGGCCAGGCCCAGAGTGTTCTGGCCGATCAGCGAGGACAGCAGGGTGAAGACGAGCGTGAGGACGACCGCGTTGCGGAAGTCGTCGTCCGCGAAGGCGCGCCGGAAGTTGTCGAGGCCGACGAAGTCCGTGGTGGAGGCGCCGGTCAGCTGCATGTTGGTGAAGGCGATGTAGACGCAGTAGCCGATCGGGCCGCCGAGGAAGAGCAGCAGGAGCACCGTCGCCGGGGCGAGCGGGAACCAGCGCAGGGGGCGGTGGTGCAGGGGGCGGCGGCGCCCGGGGCGTACCGGGGCCGCCGCCACCTTGGTCGCGGTCGCCATCAGCCCTTGGCCACCGTGGCGCCGTCGGCGATCGACTTCAGCTGGTCGTCGTACGACTTGGCCGACTTGTCGGGGGAGGCGTCACCCGTGGTCACCGACTCCATGGCCTCGCCGATCGCCGTGGAGACCTGGGGGTAGACGGGGAGCGCGGGCCGGTAGTGGGTGTACTTCACGAGGCCGGTGAAGAAGTCGATGCCCGGCATGGAGGACAGATAGCGCTGGTCCTTCGCGACGTCGTCGCGGACCGCGATCTGCGCGCCGGTCACGCACCATTCGGTGGCGTTCTTCTTGGTCTGGAGCTGCTCGACGAACTTCCAGGCCAGGTCGGGGTTCTTGCCTTTGGCGGTGATCGCCCAGGTCCAGCCGCCGGACATGCTGACCTTGCCGGGGGCCTGGCCGTTCTGGGTGGGCATGGGCGCCTGGCCGAGGGTCTTGGACCACTCGGGCCATGGCTTGCCGCCGGTCTTCAGCCAGTTCTGGCCGAGCCAGGAGCCGTCGAGGTCGATGGCGAGTTTGCCCTCGGGCAGCCACTCGCTGTAGACGGTGGTGCCGACGTTGGGGTCGAGGGCGTCGGAGACGTCGGGGCCCAGCTTCTCGGAGTAGACGGTCTTGATGAAGCTCAGGGTGTCCTTGAAGCCCTGGCCGCCGGTGACCCACTTCTTCGCCTTCGGGTCGTACAGCGGGTTCTCGCCCGTGCCGTACAGCAGCATCTCGAAGCTCTGCATGACGGAGGTCTCGCCCGGGGCCTTGCCGGTGTAGACGTTGAGCGGGGTGACACCGGGGACCTTCTCCTTGATCGTGCGGGCCGCGGCGAGGATCTCGTCCCAGCTTCCCGGCTGCCAGTCGGCCGGCAGCCCGGCCTTGGCGAAGATGTCCTTGTTGAACCACAGGCCGCGGGTGTCGGTGCCGTCCGGGATGCCGTACGTCTTGCCGTCCTCCGCCTTGGCCGCGGCCTTCGCGGTGTCGACGAACTGGTCCCAGGTCTGCCACTTGGCCAGATAGTCGTCGAGGGGGCGCAGATAGCCCGCCTTGATGTCGGAGTTGATCCGGAAGGTGTCCTCGTAGACCAGGTCCGGCGCGGTCTTGGGGGACCGCATCATCTGCTGGACCTTGGTGGCGTAGTCGTTGTCCTGGGCCTGGATCGGGATCAGCTTGACCGTCTTGCCGGGGTTCGCTTTCTCGAACTCTCTCTTCACTCCGGCCAGGTAGTTGTCCTGGAATCTGATCTTGTTGTCGGTGCTGCGCTTGTAGGCGACCTTGACGGTGTCCGGGTCGCTGCCCGAGCCGCCGCCGCAGGCAGTGAGTCCTGCGGCGGCGACGAGGGTGACGGCTGTGAGGATCAGTGGGGCGGTGTGGCGCACGGGCACGACCTCCTTGCTGGCCTCTGGGGCTGCGGGCCGACCGTACGGTCGGGCCCATTACAAGGTCAATCCCCTTGACCAGGAACGCCCTTGATCGAACGTTAGCCCGGTGGTCGTCAGCCCGGGTGGCGTGCTCAGCCGGTGTAGCCCGCAAGCACCTTGGTGAAGTCGTACGTCCCCTGGTCGATGCCGCTGCACGCGTCCGCGTCCCCGCCGGAGCCGCACTTGCGGTCGCGGTTGAGCGACCAGAAGCTGACCCGGGCCAGGTGGTGGCTCTTGGCGTACGAGACCACGGACTTGAAGTTGTCGAGGGTCACCGTCTCACCCGCGACGTCGGTCTTGCCGTTCATGGAAGAGAAGCCGACCTTGCGGTACGCGTCGTCGGACGACAGACCGTACGCGCTCGCGACGCTGTTCTTCAGGCCGTCCACCGCCGACTTGGTGGCCGCCGCCATGTCGACGGAGCCCTGGCCGAAGTCGAACGGCATGACGGCCCAGCCGTCCACGTCGACGCCGGCTGCGGCGCCGCGCTTGATGAGGTCCTTGCCGTTGGCGTCCGGGCCGCTGGTGGTCGTGCCGAAGGTGACGTACACCTTGATGCCGCTGTTCTTCTGCTTGACGATCTTCAACGCGTCGATCACCCGCTGCCGGACCGTCGCGTTCTCGAACTCGCTCGCCTCGATGTCGATGTCGATCGACTTGAGCTTGTAGGCGTCGATCACCTTCTGGTACGCGCCCGCGAGGGCGGAGGCGGAGGAGCACTTCTCGCCGAGCTTGTTGCCGCTCCAGCCGCCGAAGGACACCGTGACATCGCCGCCGGCCGAGCGTATGGAGTTGATCGTGGACTGGTCGTTGCCGCCGGTCAGCGCGCGGGAGCCGTCCCACTTCGGGTTGCAGCCGCCGTCCGAGAGGATGAAGGCCATCGTGAACTGGGTGGTGCCGGTGGCCGACATCACATCGGTGGCCTTGGGCGGGCTGCCCCAGCCGAGGTAGAGGTACGGGCCGGTCTGGCCGCTGGCCGCGGCGGCCGTGCTCGGGGCGGCCTCGGCGGCCTGGGTGGTGGGAGCGGTGGGGGCGGCCTGGGCGCCGGTGGCGGCGAGGGTCGCCGCGCCGCCCGTGGCTATGAGCGCGCAGGTCGCGGTGAGCACGAGCCTGCGGGTGCGCTTGGACATGTTCTTCATGGGGGGAGTCCTCCGGACAACACACGCAACAAGGACGAGAGGGGAGCATACGTGCACCGAACAACTGTCTGTTGGGCGGGGTTGCGGATGTGAACGCTAGCGAGTCGGTGCCGCGCCGACAAGATGGTGGATAGGAAAGTTTCCTATTGCGTGCTCAGCCAGCGATAGACCAGCTCCGGGCGGCCGACCTGTCCGTACTGCGGCGCCCGCGCCGCGCGCCCCGCGTCCACCAGGTGCTCCAGATACCGGCGCGCGGTGATCCGCGAGATGCCCACCGCCTCCGCCGTCGCTGTGGCGGAGATCCCGCTCTCGGCGGCGCGCAGCGTGTCGGTCACGGCCTGGAGGGTGGCCGGGGTCAGCCCCTTGGGCAGCTCGGCCGGCTGCGGCGCGCGCAGTGCGGCCAGCGCGCGGTCCACCTCGTCCTGGCCGCTGGCCTCGCCCACGCTCGCGCGGAACTCGGCGTAGCGCAGCAGCCGGTCCCGTAGCGTTGCGAATGTGAACGGCTTGAGTACGTACTGGACGACCCCGAGCGAGACGCCCTCCCGGACCACCGCGAGGTCTCGGGCCGAGGTCACCGCTATGACGTCCGTGGTGTGACCTGCCGCACGCAGCCCCCGGACGAGCTGGAGACCGTGTCCATCGGGCAAATACAGATCCAGCAGCAGAAGGTCGGCGGGCGTGCGCTCCAGCTGGCGCTGTGCGTCGCCGCGCGTCCGCGCCGAGCCGACCACGGTGAAGCCGGGGACGCGCTCGACATACATCCGGTGCGCGTCCGCGGCGACCGGGTCGTCCTCGACGACGAGGACCCGGATCGGCGCGGGCCGGTCCGGGTTCGCCTGCGACGGGCTCATCGGGCGGATTCCTCTCGGGGCGCGGTTTCGTCCCGGGGTGCGGGCTCATCGCGGGGTGCGGGTTCGAGGTGGGGTTCGGGTCGGGGTTGGGGTACGGGTTCGGGTTCGGGCACGGGTACGGGCACGGGTACGGGTACGGGCACGGGTACGGGTTCGGCCCGGGATTCTGCCAGGGGCAGGTGGACCGTGAACTCCGCGCCGCCCTCCACCGCCCGGGACACCTCGACCGTCCCGGCGTTGCGCCGCGCCGCCTGCCGCACCAGCGCCAGCCCCAGCCCGCGGCCCGGGGACTTGGTGCTCCAGCCGCGCCCGAAGGCCACCTCGGCCGTCGCCGGGTCAAGACCGGGGCCCGTGTCGCTCACGCGCAGCGTCAGCTCGTCGGCGATGGCGCGCGCCGTGACCGTGACCCGGGCGCTGCGGGCCGCGCCGCGCCCGGCGCCCTCGGCGGCGGCGTCCGTCGCGTTGTCGATGAGATTGCCGAGGATCGTCACCAGGTCGCGGGCGGGGAGGGCGGGCGGGAGCAGCCCGTCGTCGATGCGGCTGTCCGGGGCGAGGACGAGCTCCACACCGCGCTCATTGGCCTGGGCCGCCTTGCCCAGCAGCAGCGCGGCCATCACCGGCTCGGCGACCGCCCCCACGACCTGGTCGGTCAGCGCCTGCGCCAGCTCCAGCTCGGCGGTCGCGAAGTCGACCGCCTCCTCGGCCCGCCCCAGCTCGATCAGCGAGACGACGGTGTGCAGCCGGTTGGCGGCCTCGTGGGCCTGGGAGCGCAGTGCCTCGGTGATGCCGCGTACCGAGTCCAACTCGCCGGACAGCGCCTGGAGTTCGGTGTGGTCGCGCAGCGTCACGACCGTGCCGCGCTGCTCTCCACTGCTGACCGGGGAGGTGTTGACGACCACGACCCGCTCGGCGGTCAGGTGCAGCTCGTCCACCCGCGGTTCGGCGGACAGCAGGGCGCCGGTCAGCGGCGGGGGCAGCCCGAGGTCGGAGACGTACCGGCCGACCGGGTTCCCGGACAGCCCGAGCAGCTCCCGCCCGGCGTCGTTGATCAGCGCGATCCGCCGCCGCCCGTCCAGCATCAGCAGCCCTTCGCGGACGGCGTGCAGCGCGGCCTGGTGGTAGTCGTGCATCCGGCTCAGCTCGGCGGCGTTCATGCCGTGGGTGTGGCGGCGCAGCCGGGCGTTGATGACATAGGTGCCGATGCCGCCGAGCGCCAGCGCGGCGAACGCGACGACGAGCAGCGCCAGCATCTGGCGGCGCACCTGCGCGCTGATGGTGTCGACGGTGATCCCCGCGCTGACCAGCGCGGTGATCTTGCCGCCGGCCTGTGCGTCGCGCACCGGGGCCACCACGCGCACGGAGGCGCCCAGGGTGCCGGTGTATGTCTCGTCGAAGATCTGGCCGTGCAGCGCGGGCCCGGTGTTGCCGAGGAACTTCTCTCCTATGCGAGCCGGGTCGGGATGCGTCCAGCGGATCCCTCGCGTATTCATGATGGTGACGAAGGCGACACCGGTGTCGCGGCGCACCTGCTCGGCGTATGGCTGGAGCCGGGCGGTGGGGTCGGGGGACCGTACGGCCTCGGCGACGGTCGGGGAGTCGGCGACGGCGGTCGCGGCGGCGGTGGCCTGGCGGCGTGCGGACTCCTCCGCCTGGCTCCGGCCGGTGACGTACGAGAAGATCGCGCACCCGGCGACCACGGCGGCGACCAGGACGACCTGCATCGCGAAGAGCTGGCCTGCCAGACTCCGGGGACGGGGGACGCGCATGCCACACAGTGTGCACATGACCGTTTCGTGAACGAAATGAACGGAAGGGTGACCGCCATCACAGGCGGGGTGCATAGTCCTCGGGACCGTTCAGGGCGAAGTGCGAGCCGCACGACGCATCAGCCGGGACAGCTGGACGGCAGAGCAGAAGGAGGCAGCACCGTGGCTGCGCAGACCTCGCCGTCCGCGTCCGGACAGACGGATGCCGGGCGGACGAAGAAGGACAAGATTCACTACCTCTACCTCGCGGTGATCGGCGCGGTCGCGCTCGGCATCCTGGTGGGCTTCGTCGCCCCCGATACCGCGGTGGAGCTCAAGCCGATCGGCACCGGCTTTGTGAATCTGATCAAGATGATGATCTCGCCGATCATCTTCTGCACGATCGTGCTCGGCGTCGGCTCGGTGCGGAAGGCCGCGAAGGTCGGCAAGGTCGGCGGCCTGGCGCTCGGCTACTTCCTGGCGATGTCGACCGTCGCGCTCGCCATCGGCCTGGTCGTCGGCAACATCATCGAGCCGGGCAGCACCCTGCACCTGACCAGCGAGGCGGCGAAGGCCGGACAGGGCCAGGCGGCGGGCGCCCACGAGTCCACGACCGACTTCCTGCTCGGCATCATCCCGACCACGATGGTCTCCGCCTTCACCGCGCCCGAGGTGCTCCAGACCCTGCTGATCGCGCTGCTGGTCGGCTTCGCGCTCCAGGCCATGGGCAAGAGCGGTGAGCCGGTGCTGCGCGGGATCGGCCACATCCAGCGGCTGGTGTTCCGCGTGCTGTCCATGATCATGTGGGCGGCGCCGGTGGGCGCCTTCGGCGCGATAGCCGGGGTGGTCGGCGAGACGGGCGTGGACGCGCTGAAGTCGCTGGCCATCATCATGATCGGCTTCTATATCACCTGTGCGCTGTTCGTGTTCCTCGTGCTCGGCACGGTCCTGCGGCTGGTCGCGGGCGTGAGCATCTTCGCGCTGCTGAAGTACCTGGCCCGCGAGTTCCTGCTGATCGTGTCGACCTCGTCGTCCGAGTCCGCGCTGCCGCGCCTGATCGCCAAGATGGAGCACGCGGGCGTCAGCCAGCCCGTCGTGGGCATCACCGTGCCGACCGGCTACTCCTTCAACCTGGACGGCACCGCGATCTACCTGACCATGTCCTCGCTGTTCATCGCCGAGGCCATGGGCAACCCGCTCTCGATCGGCGAGCAGATATCCCTGCTGGCGTTCATGATCATCGCGTCGAAGGGCGCGGCGGGCGTGACCGGCGCGGGCATGGCCACCCTGGCCGGCGGTCTCCAGTCGCACCGGCCGGACCTGGTGGACGGCGTCGGCCTGATCGTCGGCATCGACCGCTTCATGAGCGAGGCGCGCGCCCTCACCAACTTCGCGGGCAACGCGGTCGCGACCGTCCTGGTCGGCACCTGGACCAAGGAGATCGACAAGGACCGCATGCAGGAGGTGCTCGCCGGGCGGCTGCCGTTCGACGAGACCACGCTCGTCGACGACCACTCGCCGCACAGCGGGGACGACGCGGACGACGACGCTCACGTGGACACCACCAAGAAGCACGCGGCCATCTGACCCGCGGGCCACTCCGGCCTCACCGCACGGCCTCGCGGCCCTGCCCCTCGCATCGGGGCAGGGCCGCTCGCGTTCACGCCCCGCCCGAGAACCCGGCGGGGAAGTGCACGACCCCCGTCGCCGCCTCCGCGTGGATCCCCGGGACGAAGGGGAGGAACGGGGCGGCCAAGAGGACGGCCCCCGTGACCGCCGTGGCGATCCGCCCCCAAAGAGGCATCAGCCCACCTCCCTTTCCTGTGTGTGGCCGTCCCCGTACGCCCTCACCCCCGCGAAAGGCGTACGGAGTTTTGGTGCGGCCCGGCACCGTCCGGTGCACACGGTCCACTTCAGCGGTCCGGCGGTTGTTCGGCAGCCCCGTCTCGCCACGAAACAAAGGAAGTCGAAACAAAGGCAGCCGAAACAAAGGGGCTCGAAACAAAGGGAGTACCGTCTGGGCCGGACCAGGCCGTCGAGGTGGGGGGATCGGACATGGGCCGCCGGGAGAGTCCGCTGGATCCGAGCGCGGGTCCGGTCGAGCGATTCGCGTACGAACTGCGCAAGCTGAGGAGCGAGGCGGGCGGACCGACCTACCGGGCGATGGCGCATCGGGTTCCGTACTCGCTCACCACGCTGTCCCGGGCCGCCGCGGGAGAGCAACTCCCCTCGCTGCCGGTCACGCTCGCGTACGTGGAGGCGTGCGGCGGGGACGGGGCCGACCGGGCCGCCTGGGAGGCGCGCTGGCGCGAGGCGGCGGAGGAGGCGACCGGCCTCCCCCGCGAGGACGACGACGCCACCCCGCCCTACCGCGGACTGGCCCGCTTCGAGCCGGGCGACCACGAGCGGTTCTTCGGCCGGGACCAACTCGTCGCGGATCTGCTGGAGCTGGTGAGAGAGAGCAGGTTCGCTGCCGTCTTCGGCCCCTCGGGCAGCGGGAAGTCCTCGCTGCTGCGAGCAGGTCTTATCCCGGCCCTGCGCGACGGCGCGGCGGAGCCGCTGCCGCGCCCGTCCGTGATCCGCGTCCTCACCCCGGGCGACCGCCCGCTGCGCACCCACGCCGACGCGCTCGCGCCGAAGGGCGGAGACGGGGACACCTGGCTGGTGGTCGACCAGTTCGAGGAGGTCTTCACCCTCTGCCAGGACCCGGCTGAGCGCGCCGGATTCATCGAACGGCTGCTGTCCGCCCGGGACGAGGGCAGTCGGCTGCGCGTGGTCATCGGCGTACGGGCCGACTTCCTCGGCCGCTGCGCCGAACACCGGGAGCTGACGGCCGCGCTGCGCGGCGCCACCCTGCTGGTCGGGCCGATGGGGCGGGCGGAGCTGCGAGAGGCGATCGTCAAGCCGGCCGCGGCGGACGGGCTGATCGTCGAGCGGACGCTGACCGCCAGGATCGTGGAGGAGGTCGTCGACGAACCCGGCGGCCTGCCTCTGATGTCCCACGCCCTGCTGGAGACCTGGCGCCGCCGCCGAAGCCGGGCGCTGACCGTGGAGTCGTACGAGGCGGCGGGCGGCGTCCACGGGGCGATCGCCCTGACCGCCGAGCGGGTGTACGGGGAGCTCAGTGAGGAGCAGGCGGAGGCCGCCCGGCGGATCATGCTCCGGCTGATCACCCCGGGGGAGGGGGCCCAGGACACCCGGCGCCCGGTGGACCGGGAGGAGCTGGGGCTGGGTCCCGACACACCCCCCGGCTCCGGCTCTGCCTCCGGCTCCGGCGATACAGCTCTCGTACTGGAACGCCTCGTACGGGCGCGCCTGGTCACCCTCGACGAGGGCACGGTCGACCTCGCCCACGAGGCCCTGATCACGGCCTGGCCCCGGCTGCGCGGCTGGATCGACGAGGACCGCCAACGGCTGCGTACCCACCGCAAGCTGACCGAGGCCGCCCGCACCTGGGAGGAGCTGGGACGGGATCCCGGCGCGCTCTACCGGGGCGCGCGGCTGGTGGAGGCGCGGGAGGCGTTCGAAGAGCCCGACAGCTCGGCCGAACTCACCCCCGCCGAGTGCGACTTCCTGGCCGCCAGCCGGGCCGCGGGCACGCGGGAGCGCCGACGGGTGCGTACGTTCGTGGGTGCCGTGGCGGTGCTGGTGGTGCTGGCGCTCGTGGCGGGGGCGGTGGCGTGGCAGCAGAACCGGGCGGGGGAGCAGCGGCGGGAGGAGGCCGTGTCCCGACGGATCGCGGCCGTCGCGGACGGGAACATGCGGTACTCGGATCCGGTGGCGGCCATGCGGCTGAGCTTGGCGTCGTGGCGAATCAGCCACACGGCGGAGGCCAAGGCGGCGCTGATGGGGGCGATGACCCGGCCCGAGCGGGACTCCTTCACCCCGCCCTCGACCAACTTCGACGGCGACAATCAGCTGAGTGCTGACGGCCGGACGATGGTAGGCAGCGCCGACGGCAGGCTCACCGCGTGGGATGTCGTCTCCCACAAGGCGATCGGGTCGCTGCGGGTGCCGGTGGAGATGCCGATAGTCAGCCTCGATCCGACGGGGCGGCGGGCCCTGGTATCCGAGAACGATGGCTGGCGGGTGCGGGACCTCGCCACCGGGAAGCCGCTCGGCCCGCCCGTGGGGGACCTCGATTATTCAACCGCCGAGTACGGCCCCAGCGGACGCACCGTCGTGCTGGCGGGCGACAGTGCGGTGGGGCTATGGGACCTGCGGCAGCGGCGCTTCGTGTTCAAGCAGGTCGGTGGAGAAGAGGTCGACGAGCCGAGTGTCAGCGCCGACGACCGGTTCTTCGCGTTCTGCGCGGCGGACCGGTCTCTCCAGGTGTGGGATGTGCCCCGCAGCCGCAGGCTGCGTACGTTTCCCTCGGCCGCCGTGTCGCGCCTGGCCTGCGGCCCTCTCTATAAGGACGGCACCACCGAGACTCAGGAGTTCGGGTTCACGCCCGACAGCCGCAGCCTCGTCGTCGACGACGATAACTCCGTGCGGAGATGGGATCTGCGGTCCGGGAAGGAGCTGCCCGCTATCGAACACCAAGGCTACGGGAATGCCGAGTTCAGCCGAGACGGACGGTTCCTGGTCACGTCCGACGAGCGGGAAATCCTGGTGTGGCGGGTCGCCTCACCCGATGAGCCCGTCTACCGGTACCCCCTGACGGACGGTAGCCCCGACATGCTGCGGGTGGACGCGGATCAGGGGGTGATCCGCTACCTCAAGAGCAGCGGGGCGGTGAGGACGATCGCGGTGGATCACGTTTTCGAGCCGGTCGGCCGGAGGCAGACGACGATGGCTGGGTTCAGCCCTGACGGACGGCTGGTCGCCACCGCCCGCACCACGGGAAGGTACGAGCGATTCGAGCTCAGGCGCACCGACGGCGGGCGGCCCGCCGTGGTGACCCTGCCGCCCGCCGACTGTCTGACCGGCCAGCGCGGGGTGGTGATGGACGAGGTGTCATGCGTCGTGCTCATGGCCTTCAGCGGCGACGGTCGGACCTTCGCCTATGGCGTCAGCGTACGGAACGGCAATGGGGAGGGACTGGCGGTCCCGGAACGGATCACCATCTGGGACGTGGGCGACGCGGGACGGGAACGTAAGAGGACGGCCCTCGTCATCGCGCCCAAGGGTGCCCGCAAACAGGGCGCCGACGCGATCGCGCTGGCCTCGGATGGGGAGTCGCTGTATGCCGTTCGGCAGGATCCTACGGTCATGGAACGCTGGGGCGTGCGGAGCGCGAAGCTGGAAAGGGCGTCGAAGGCGCGTGAGACCGGCGGTTGGTACTCGGCGACGGGGGCCATGCCCGGCACCCTGGCGGTACGGCCCGACGGGAAGATGCTGGCCACCGCGTTCGGCGGGGGGTTCGCCCTGCCGTCGCTCCGCGAGGCCGGCAGTGACTTGGGCGAGGAAGTCCAGCTCGCCTACAGCCCTGCTGGCGACCGGTTGGCGACAGGCGATTTCACAGGCCAGGTGAGTGTCTGGAACGGCGGCGCCGAGCGTCGGACAGCCGTCATCTCCGAGAACTTCGCGGTCGCGGAGGGAGCCCCGGCGGAGCCTGTGAGCGCGCTGGCCTACTCGCCCGACGGGCGGATCCTGGCGGTGGCGGGCGAGTACGGCACCGTGCGGCTGTGGGACGTCGCGTCCAGCCGCCCGCTGGGGGCCGCACTGCCCACAGCGAGTGACCCCGTCCAGGCCATCTCCTTCACCAATGACGGCAGGACCCTGCTGGTCGCGGGCGAACACGTGCCGCTCCAGAAGTTCGCCGTCGACCCGGAGCGTGTCACCGCCGCCGTCTGCAAGCGCGCCGGGGGCGGGCTCTCCCGCGCCGACTGGAAGACGTACATCCCGGAGGTGCCGTACCGCGACGTGTGTTGAGCGGTACCGGCGGGCTGTCAGCCGAGAGTCCCGCGCCTCCCCCCGTGGAAGACGCGGGCGAACATGGGCGCTTACGTCACCTGGCCGACATCAGCGGGACATCAGCGGGAGTTAAGCGCTTGCTGCCGAGCAGGGCTCGAGGAAGGCGCCTCAGCGCTCGCCGTCGATGATCGGCCGCAGCTGTTCCGGGAGCGCGGTCCATTCGGGGCCGTCGTCCTGGGGTTTGACCCAGGCGACGTTACCGCCGGTGTCGATGTAGGCGACGCGGCCCATGGCCTCGCGCTCGATGTCGTACACGAGGTCGCCTATCCGAGGAGTGATGCGAGTCTGTCCCGTAGCCGTCATGAGCTGCCCTTTCGCCGTTGCGCCGCCTGTTGGCGCGCTTCTGGCCGCCTCGGCCTTGTAGCCGGCCGCCCCGAGGAAGCCGACCGCGAGGAGTCCGGCGGCCAAGGCCCGGTGGTATCGGCCACTCGTCCGGCGCGGTCTGGCCTGTTCGGCCGGTCTGGCGGTCGATACGCGAGTCAAGCCCCCCATGCCGCCCCCGTGTGTATGGGTCGAGAGGGCTCCCCGTTACCGCGGGCTCCCCATCCAGCGGGGTCTGCGCCGGACGTGAGCGTGGGTGCGCCGCGGCGCCCTCATTGCCCGTAGAGTGCAACGGGCGGCTGATCTCCCGCTGATGCGGCGTTGACCTGTGGCTGTGGGTAGGCTGCGAGATGGCCGCAGGGAATCTCAGGTACCGACGGGGGAAGCGCGTGCACCACGGGACCGAGTTTCGTCTGCTGGGCCCGGTCGGGATATGGCGGGGCGAGCTGGGTCTCGGCCCCACCGCCGCCCAACAGCGCTCCGTCCTCGCGATGTTGCTGCTGGAGCCCGGGCGCGTGGTCCCGGTGGACCGGCTGGTCATGGCCGTATGGGGCGAGGACCCGCCGGGGTCGGCGCGCAACGCCGTACAGGTCCAGATATCCAAGCTCCGCAGGATCCTGGCCCCGCTGCCCGACACCGAGTTGACCACCTCCGCCCAGGGCTACTGTCTCGCCGTCGACCACGTGCGGGTGGATCTGCACCGGTTCCGGGAACTGGTGCGCGAGGCCCGGACGGTCGGCGACGGCCCGGCCGGTGAACTGCTGCGCGCGGCGCTCCAGCTGTGGCGCGGCCCCGCGCTCGCGGACGTCACGGGCGGCTGGCTGACCGAGACCGTCGGGTCGGGCCTCGAGGAGGAGCGGCGCGCCGCGATGGAGGAGTGCGCCGCGATCGATCTGCGCTCGGGGCGCCACCAGGAGGCGGTCGCCGTGCTGTCCCCTCTGGTGGCGGAGCACCCGTTGCGGGAGCGGTCGGTGGGGCTGCTGATGGAGGCGCTGAACCGGAGCGGCCGGCGGGCCGACGCGCTCGCGCTCTTCCGCGGTACGCGGCAGCGGTACGTCGACGAGCTGGGCATCGAGCCGGGGGACGACCTCCAGCGGCTGCACCGGCGGGTGCTGGATGCCCCGGCCGCGCCACCTGCCCAGGCCGCGTCGCCCGAACAGCCGGTCCAGCCTGTCTCGCCGGTGCCGCCGGCCCCACCCGTCCCGCCCACCATTCTCGAACAGGCCGACGCGGACCGGTTGGCCTCCGCCCCGGAGGACCCCTCGCCCGCGCGGCCCCAGCCGTCGCCACAGCCGTCCTCCCCGCCCGCCGAGGTCGCGGTGCCGCAGCAACTCCCCGCCGACGTCGTCCACTTCACGGGCCGGGAGCGGGAGCTGGCCGGTCTGGACGCGCTGCTGCGGCCGGCCCTCGGGGCCCGGGACGGGCAGGCGCGCACCGCGGCGCTGATCTCCGTGATCGCGGGCAGCGGCGGTCTCGGCAAGACCACGCTCGCCGTGCACTGGGCCCACCGGGTCCGCGACCGCTTCCCCGACGGGCAGCTGTATGTGAACCTCCGCGGCTTCGGCCCCACCGGCTCGGCGATGACACCCTCCGAGGCGGTGCGCGGCTTCCTGGACGCCTTCCAGGTGCCCGCGCACCGGATACCGGCGACCGTCGAGGCCCAGACCGCCCTGTACCGCAGTCTGTTAACCGGCAGACGGGTGCTGATCCTGCTCGACAACGCCCGCGACGCCGATCAGGTCCGTCCCCTGTTGCCCGGATCGCCGGGCTGTCTGGTGCTGCTGACCAGCCGTAACGAGCTCACCGGGCTGGTCGTCGCCGAGCAGGCCCAGCCGCTGCCGCTGGATCTGCTCGACCGCGCCGAGGCGCGCGGGCTGCTCGCCCGCCGGCTGGGCGCCGAGCGGGTGGCGGCCGAGCCGGAGGCGGTGGAGGACGTCATCACGGTGTGCGCGGGGCTGCCCCTCGCGCTGGCCATCGTCGCCGCCCGCGCCGCCACCCACCCCCGCTTCTCCCTCGCCGCCCTCGCCCGCGAGCTGCACGACGCCCGCGGCAGCCTGGACGCGTTCGACGGCGGTGACGCCACCACCGACGTCCGGGCGGTGTTCTCGTGGTCGTACCACACCCTCGGCACCGACGCCGCGCGGCTGTTCCGGCTGCTGGGCGTGCACCCGGGACCGGACATCTCGGCCGTCGCCGCGGCCAGCCTGGTGGCGCTGCCCGTGCCCCAGGCCCGGCGGCTGCTGATCCAGCTGACCCGGGCCCACCTGCTCACCGAGCGCAGCCCGGGCCAGTACGCGCTGCACGACCTGCTGCGCGCCTACGCCACCGAGCTGGCCGAGGCGTACGACTCCGAGGCCGACCGGCGCGCCGCGCTGCACCGGACGCTCGACCACTACCTCCACACCGCCGTCGCCGCCGGGCGTGTGTTCACCCCGCAGCGCACGCCGCTCACCCTCCCCGCCGCGCAGCCCGGCGTCAGCACCGAGCCGTTCGCGGACTACGGCGAGGCGCTGACCTGGTTCACCGTCGGGCATCCGGTGCTGGTCGCCGCGCAGCAGCAGGCCGCGGAGAGCGGATTCGAGCCCCACGCCTGGCAGCTGGCCTGGTCGCTCGCCGAGTTCCTGGACCAGCTCGGACACTGGCACGACCAGGGCGTCGTGCACACCGTGGCGCTCGACGCGGCGCAGCGTACGGACAACCTGACCGGGCAGGCGCACGCCCACCACGGCCTCGGCCTCGCCGATCTGCGCATGGCCCGCTACGACCGGGCCCGCGACCACCTGATGTGCGCCCTGGACCTGCACGGCAGGACCGACAACGCGGCCGGTCAGGCGCTCATCCATGTCGCGCTCAACCTGGCGGGCGAGCGGCAGGGCCGCCACGAGGAGGGGCTGTACCACGCGCAGCGCACCCTCGAGCTGTACCGGGAGGTCGGCCAGCGCAGCGGGGAGGCGTACGCGCTGAACAACGTCGGCTGGGCGTACGCCATGGTCGGCCAGTACCAGCAGACCCTGATCCACTGCGAGAAGGCCCTGCGGATGCTGCGGGAGGCGCACGACGGGCGGGGCGCCTCGGCCGCCTGGGACAGCCTCGGCTACGCCCACCACCGCCTCGGCGACCACGAGCAGGCCATCGTCTGCTTCCGGAACGCCGTGGAGCTGCGCCGTGAGCGCGGCGAGCGGGTCAGGGCGGCCGAGACCACGTACCGCCTGGGCAGCGCCCAGCTGGCCGCGGGGGACGTCCCCGGCGCCCGGGACACCTGGCAGGAGGCACTGACCATGTTCGACGCGCTCGGCCACCCCGACGCCGACCGGGTCCGCGAGGAACTCGGCCGGCTCGGGTGAACTAGCAGCACCTGGAGACCGGGGCGGCGCTCGCCGTTGCCGCCGTGATGCCGGACGCGGTGACGAGACCGCACGCGATGAGCGCGATGGAGAGCGCCCGCAACAGCCGCTGTTTCATGTTGTCCTCCTGACTTCCGCCTTTGCTTGGCCGTACGGAAGCGAGTACAGCGGCGGTGCGATTGTTCGGCGACCCGTTCCACCGCGCGGAACAAAGCCCTACGGGGCGAACGTGGCGGTCCCGGCCAGGACGAGCTACACCAGTGGGGCCGATACATGGGGCTTACGGTCGAACCGCCGCGCGGCGCGCTCTGATTCAGATGTCGTGGTGGACGGAGAAGCCGTAGTGGATCGGATAGTCCTGGTCGATCACCGCCACTATGTGCCCAACCGGCAACGGCTCGCCCCGCAGCAGCGGCACGTCAAGGTCGTCCCAGCTCAAGCGGTCGAGGCCGACCTCCTCGTCATGGACAACGCATCTACCTAGGTCGATCGAGTGGACCACCCGCCCGGCGTCGACTGTGGAAAGAGTCAGCTCGGCGGACGGCCTCTTACCACCGTCAAGGAAGAGATAATCCTGTATGAGGGGCGTCACGACATCGAAGGCCCAGCGCAGCTCGTCGAGGTCGGGTACCGCCCATCGAAAAACCGAGCCAGCCGAGCCTGAGTAGATCTCCATGGTCAGGAGGTAGAAGCTGTAGGCGGAAACCGAAGAGTCGTCAACAGGATCCAGCCACTTTCCCTCTCGCAGTTTGGTGAGCACGTGGAGACCCACCTTGGCCGTTTCGTTGCCCGGATCCGACCGCCGCACTTGCGAGTAGAGCTCGTCGGTCTCCTGCATTCTCCTCTGGTTGGTCCTGCGGGACTTCGCCAGGCCGGCGATGTCGCTCGGTCCCAGCATGTTGTCCTCGTGTATCTGCCGCAGGAGCTGACCAGCGAGTAGCAGGGCTGCGGCGGTGTCGTCGGCACGGGCCGTGAGCGCCGCACGCAACCACGGCTCACCGGGCCAGCCAGGTCGTTCGCCAGGGAGATCGGCCGCCTCCATGTCCGCTGGGTCGCCCGGCGGCAGGTTGAGCAGGCGTCCGAGCTCACGTGCGGCGGCTGGGTTGCCCGCCACCGCGCGGGCGCGTAGCTGCGTCAGGAACTGTTCGGTGATAGGCACAGCTTGGGACCGTACCGGTCCGGTGAGTGCATGAACCGCCCTGGGTTCTTTGGAGGCTCCGGCCTGGGTGTCCACCGCTGGGTCGTCGAAGCGGCCTTCGCATGCCGGAGCCGTCTGAAGACCTGTTGCGGCCGAGACCATGTACCGCTTGGGCGGCGCCCAGCTGGCCGCCGACGACGTCGGGCGGCGCCCGGGACACCTGGCGGCAGGCCCTGACCATGTTCGACACCCTCGGCCACCCGGACGCCGGCCGGGTCCGCGAGGAACTCGGCCGGCTCGGGTGAACTAGCAGCACCTGGAGACGGGGGCGGCGCTCGCCGTCGTCGCCGTGATGCCGGACGCGGTGACGAGACCGCACGCGATGAGCGCGATGGAGAGCGCCCGCAACAACCGCTGTTTCATGTTGTCCTCCTTCCGCCTTTGCTCGGCCGTACGGAAGTGAGTACAGCGGCGGTGCGATTGTTCGGCGACCCGTTCCAGCGCGTGGAACAAAGATGGGTCGCCGAACGAAGACCCTGCGGACCTGCCTTGGTTACTGCGGGGCGAACGTGGCAGTCCCGGTCAGGGTGAGCCACACCAGTCGGGCCGACACATGGGGCTTACGGTCGAACCGCCGCGCGGCGCGCTCGGCCGAGGTGGTGCTGATCCGCAGGGTGCCCTCGACGCTGGTGACTTCCGAATGGTCGTCGAATGCCATGCCCCAGGCGGCGACCCTCGCGTCTTCCTCCTGGCCGTACTGCTGGACGACGGCGAACGGGCGGGGCGCGGTGTCGTTGACCAGTTCGCAGACCTCCTTGTCGAAGGGGGACGGCTCGGGGGTGCGGGCGTAATCGTTCTGGGCAGGCATGATGACTCCCAACGCAGAGTATTCGGGCGAACGTTGTGCGTAACCGAGAGCGTGAAGTAGCCTGCTCGGCAATGCAAGTGGGAATCCCAGATTTCACCACGATGGGGCAGGGAGGGCGCTGTGAGCCAAGGCGTCGAAGGCGGCGGATCCATCGTTCTGCGATGGCAACTCGCCGCCGCATTGAAGGAGTTGCGGGAGCAGGCCGGACTCACCCAGGAACAGGCGGTCGAGCGGCTGCGGGCAGGGGACGGACGCTGGTCGCGCTCAAAGCTCTCGCGAGTCGAGATCCGCGAGCACAACATCAAACCGCGTGAGGTGGAGCAGATCTTCGCGGCTTACTGCATCTCCGACAAGAAGAAGCTGGAGTCGCTGATGCGGCTGGCCACTGCCGCGAGCGAGCCGGGCTGGTGGGCCGGGTTCAGCAATGACGAGGTCCCGGCCAGCCTCAGGCCGCTCCTCAGCCTCGAATCCGGACTGATGGCCCGCAGGGACTTCCAGAGTCAACTGGTACCAGGGCTGTTGCAGACCGGCGAGTACACCCGCGCTGTGATCGACGCGGTCAACCCGTGGATGTTCTCGCCCGTCGAGGTGGAGCGCCGGGTGGCCGCCCGGATGGTCCGGCAGCAGATCATCGCCAAGGAGAACGCGCCACAGTTCCATTTCATCCTCGACGGGACCATCCTGCACCGTGTTGTGGGCCGCAAGGCTGTGATGCGTGACCAGATGCGCAAGCTGCTCGATGTGTCTGAGCGCGAGAACGTCACCATTCAAGTGCTGCCCCATGACGGCGGCGGAAGCCCCGGCCTGGAAGGGCCGTTTTCGATTCTCAGCCTGCCGGAACCCACTCCGGATATCGGATACGCCGAAGGGCCGGCCGGTACCGCGTACATCGAAGACCGGGCACGAGTGCGGACTCTGACCATGAGGTTTGGCATGCTGGCCGGAGCGGCTCTGTCGCAGGCGGAATCCCTTGAGGTTATCGCCGAGGCGGCCGAGCGTTTCCTGTAGGGAGAGGGCGAAGTGGATCACTCGACGACTCAAACGGACCTGGCACACGCCCACTGGCGCAAGAGCAGCTTCTCCGGAGGCACGCAGGATGCCCCCGAATGCGTCGAGGTCGCGCCGCTGGCCGACGGCCGAATAGCCGTGCGCAACAGCAAGACCCCCGAGGCGGGCATCGTCTTCTTCACGCGCTCGGAGATGGACGCGTGGCTCAAGGGCGTCAAGGCCGGGGAGTTCGACGACCTGGTGTGACTCGCCGAGAGGGAGTGGCGCAACACTCGCGGGTGAATGACATTCGCAATCCCGCGCAATCGCCCAGCGTGATGCGGCCATCCGCGACATCCTGCTGGCCTGATCAACTTCCAGCAGGAAGGCGACGCCCATGGCGCTCAGGTTCCTTGGTACCACGTCCGAACACGGCAACTGCCCCACGCTGTACGAGCTCGAAGAAACCGGAGATCTCGTCGTGCAGGGAGACCTCCTCACCGACCCGGCCCACCTCGGCCAGGTGCGGAACCTCAAGGGCTCCGAAGCATGCGTCGTCGTGCCTCGTGAACTTCTCACCCGTTACGCCCCCAAGGAGTAGATCGCGTGCCCGACCTCATCCCCTTCGAGGAGATCACCCACCTCTTCGAGGACTTCGAGCACACCGCCTGGCGGCTGGAGACGCAGCGCGGCTACGCCTCCGACAGCCAAGGCGCGAATTGGCAACGCTGGAAGGCGGGCGAAGCCATCGGGCGCTATGAACCCCAGCACCCCTGGCACGCCAATGTTCGGGCCCAGACCGGTGCGGGCAAGCGCTTCGAGCGGGTTCGGCTGGTCGACGACCCGCCCACGGAGGGGCAACGCTTCCTGCTCGCGTCCGGACTCGGGAACGTGGAAGCCGGAGAGGACATCCGGAATCTGCGCAGGTCGGATGCGCGGCGCAGCGGTCTGCCCGACTACGACTTCTGGCTGTTCGATTCTCGCGTCGTCATCAAGTTCGTGATCGACGGCGAGGGCGTCACGCAAGGCGTGCTCGTCCTGGAGGATGCTGAATCGGTTGTCAGGGCGTGCCAGGCTCGCGATGCCGCCTGGCACTATGCGGTGGCTACGAGAGAGTTCCAGGCCCAGGTACCGTCAGCCATGTGAGCACCGATTTCCAGGCCGGCCGTATCGCCCTCGGTGCGCGGCTGCGTGAGCTGCGCACCGAGGCCGGACTCAACGGCAAGGAGATAGCGAGCCGACTCGGCTGGCAGCGCTCGAAGGTGTCGCGGCTGGAGAACGGCAAGCAGACAACAACTGCCGAAGACCTTGAGGCATGGGCCCGGGCGGTCGGGGCTCCGAGCGAGGCCGCAGACCTCAAGGCGAGGCTGCGCGGGCTTGAATCACAGCAGCGGTCATGGCGGCGACAGCTCGCGGCAGGGCATCGCGGCGTGCAGGAGAAGTACGTTGTTGAGTACCACCGGACCGCGTCCGTGCGGGCCTATGAGGCCACCGTGATCCCGGGGCTGTTCCAGGTGCCGGACTATGCTCGCTCCCTGTTCACGCAGAATGCCGAACTGATGCAGTCGCCGCGCGATACCGACGAGGCCGTACGGGCCCGGATGAAACGGCAGGAAGTGCTGTACCAGCCGGGCAAGACCTTCGATGTCATCGTCTGGGAAGGCGTGTTGCACACCCTGATCTGTCCCCGAGACGTCATGGCGGCCCAGCTTGACCGACTTGTCGGCCTGATCGGCATGAGCGGAGTTTACTTCGGCGTCATTCCGCTCGGGGCGGCGCTCAAACTCACACCCAAGCACGGTTTCTGGATCTTCGACGATAAGCGTGTAATCGTTGAGACGATCAACACCGAGCTGCACCTTGAGTCATCTGCGGACGTCGCCTTGTACACGCGAGTCTGGGAACGGTTGAACGAGTCCGCCGTGTACGGGGCCCAAGTGCACCGTCTTATCGCTCGAGCGCGGGCCGCGCTGAAGGACGTGTAGACAACCCCTCGCAACTCGGGGTCCATCCCGACGCAATCCAGTGCAATCGGCGCGCTCCTGAGCAACCGCTGTCCCTACGGTCCTGCTCATGAGCCCAAGCGCCGTCATCACGCCTCGCAACCCAAGGCCACCATGGCTACCGGACCACGGCGTCATCGACGCCGTCCCGGCCGGGCGTTGGTGGGACGCCGTCGCTATCGACGGCCCCCTCGGACACGCCGTCGCCGACCGCTTGCGCGACGCGGGATGCCCCGGCCCGGTCCTCTGCGACCCACTCGGCCCGAAGCCCCGCGTCCACTTCCTGGTGCCCGCGCACACGGCACGGTGCTGGACCGAGCCTGACACCAGCGCCCTCGGCGAGAGCTGCTATGTCACGGTCACCGGAACGCTCGACGCGGACAACGCCGGCGTCCACTGGATCACACCGCCAAGCCGCACCCGCCCGCTCCCACTCGTACCGCCCGCCGCGCTGCGCCGCGCGCTCTCAGAAGCCCGAGTGGCGCCGTAGACGTCCCGGCACTACGGGATGAAGCCCCGCCCCGGCCAAAGGACCTGGACAGCCTGAACGGCCGAGGCGGGCCGCAAGCGCACGACGACGCGAGGAAGGCCCTGGCGTCAGCACACCCGCATGAGGAGGTTACCCATGCCTGGTCCTCTCGCACTCTCCGCCCACCAGGACCCGGAGGACGGAGACACCATGCCCGACTCCGACGACACCACACCCCCGCAGCCAGGCGGCTGCGGCTCCGGCGACGGGTGCGGTCGGCACTGATTCGGCCGGCCGCACACAGCCGATGGGGCGGTCCTCGTCCGAGGGCCGTCCCGGTCCACGAGGGAGAGCGATGACGTCGCACAGCACAGCCGATCACCACCACGGATACATGTGGCTCGGCTCCGGGTTCGAGCTGATGAAGGACGGGCCGCGACGCCCGTCGCACCCCGAGTTCATGTCGAACAAGGTCGTGCCGCTGGAGCGGGCACACTGGCTGCTGAAACCGGCCGCGCTCATCCAAGGCACGTGGAGCAGCCCTCAGGACGCCGCCGACTGGTTCGCGGACGTGGTGCGCGGGCACACGCCGTCGTTCACCTCGGAGTATGAACGGGCGGCGTCGACCCTGGCGGATCGCTTCGCTCGGGTGGCCGAGGACGTGGCGAACGGGGAGGACGCCGTTGGGGGCTGGTATCTCACGGGTGCGCGGTTCCTGTCCATCAGCCTGATCGCCTGCGGTTCCCACCGATTCCGGCCGGAGTTCGGATGCCCACAGCGGTGAGGGGCGCCGCTGGCTGTTCTGTACCCAGTGCGCGCGGCCAGGTGGGATCGGCGACCGCCGGGACGGGCTGGAGCCGTCCCGGCGAGGTCGCATGTCGTACCCCTGTCGATGCCGCCTTCCGCTCAGTCGAGCGGAACTCAGCCGAACGGGATCCGGACGTACGACTGGTTGCCCGTCCCCAGGGTGCTGCTGCCGTTGCCGATGGCGTTCCAGACCTCGACCCGTACCTTCCCGTTGGCCAGGTTTCCGAGCGAGCCGGTGGCGGACTTCAGCCCGCGGGCCTGGGTGTAGTGCTCGTAGCCCGCGACGGGGTCGGTGGCGAAGTACTGGTAGGTCTCGGTGCGGTCCCAGCTGCCGTCGCCGGTGAGGTCGTAGGAGATACGGACCTGCTGGCCGTTGGCCACAGTGGTGCCCGCGTCCACGAACAGGTCGAACTGCGTGGCGCCGCCGTTGTAGGTGGCGTTCAGCCCGGAGGCGGTGAAGGTCTGGGGCTGGTTGGGCGTGCCGTCGTGGTTGGCGCCGCCCGCCGAGGCGATGGTCGCGGCGGACGCGGAGGAGGACGCGGCGCCGAGCGCCCCGCCGCTGCCCAGGTAGCGGGTGGCGGAGCCGGTGGGCGGGTCGGTGGGCGGGTCGGTGGTGCCGCCGCCGCGGGTCCAGACCGCGACGTAGTCGACGAGCATGGGGTGGCCGGGGTCGGTGGCGGCGGTGGGGGTGGCCGAGCCGTGGACGCCGTCGGGGAAGGCACCGCCGACCGCGACGTTCAGCAGGATGAAGTAGCCGGCGTGGTCGGTCATGTTCGACCAGGTGGCGGCGTCGACGCTGTTCTGGCTGACGCTGTGGAACTGCTGGTCGTCCACGTACCAGCGCAGTTGGTTGGGTGTGGTGGAGCGGTCCCACTCGAAGCGGTACGTGTGGAAGGCGGACTGGCAGCTCGCGCCGGGGCAGGCGCGGCTGGCGCCGACGCCGGTGGTCTCGTTGCAGGGCCCGCCCGGGTTGACGCCGCAGTGGAGCACTCCCCAGACGGAGTTGATGCCGTTGACGTTCTCCATGATGTCGAACTCGCCGATGCCGGGCCAGTTCCAGTAGTTGCCCCGGTACGGACTGCCGAGCGCCCAGAACGCGGGCCAGTACCCGAGCGCGGCGTTGCCGGTGACGTTGGGCATCTGGATGCGGCCCTCGATGCGCAGCACGCCGCCCGCCGGGGCCTTGAAGTCGGCGCGCTTGGTCTCGACGCGGGACGAGGTCCAGTTGCCCGCGCCGTCGCGGAGCGGGGTGATGCGGAGGTTGCCGCTGCCGTCGAGGCTGAGGTTGCTGGTGGAGTCGGTGTAGTTCTGGATCTCGCCGGTGCCCCAGTTGCCCGGGCCGCCGGGGTAGGAGTGGCCGGTGTCTATCTGCCAGTTGGCGGAGGACGGCAGCGTGTTCGCGGAGCCGTTGAAGTCATCGCTCCATTGCAGGTTCCAGCCGGCGGCGGGCGGCACGTCGCCCCGCGCGGGCGAGGTGCCGAACAGCGTGGCGAGGGCGGCCAGCGCGAGTGCGGCGACGGCCAGCGCGGCGGTGAGGGGTGCCCTGGGTCTGGTGCTCGTGCGTGTGCTCACGGGGAACGACCTCCAGGAAGCTCCGTGGGGGGTGCTGGGGGGTGCTGGGGGGTACTGGGGGGTGTCGCGGGGATGAGAGCGCTCTCACGCTTATGTAGGTGCACACGGTGAGGTCGTCAATGCCACGCGCGCGTTTACTTGGTGAAGGCGCGCCTTGATGGCGGCACGCCTTGGTGAGGCCGCGCCCGCGTATCTCAACCCTCCGTGTGCCTCCGCGCGCTCACACGCCCGCGAGTTGGGCCGCGAGCTGGTCGCGCAGTGACTCGTCCACACCGCGCCGTGGCTGCCAGTCCAGCAGCCGCCGCGCCCTGGAGATGTCCATCCGCTGCCACTCGGCCTCCGGCCGGCGCGCGTCATCGCGCGGTTCCTCGACCACCGGGACGGCGAGCCCGCTGAGCGCGATCATGCGATCGACGAGCCGGCGGACGCCGACCGCCTGGCCACGGCCGATGTTGACGGCCTGACCGCTGACCGACGGCGCCGGCGCGGCCGCCAGCACCGCTTCGGCGACGTCCCGCACGTCCACGAAGTCCCGCCGTACGTCCATCGGGGCCAGCCGCAGCGGAGCGACAGGCCCGCCGTCCGGCGCGTCGCCCGGCCTGCCGCCCGGCCCGCCACCCGTCTTCCGCCCGCGCGCGATGGCGGCCAGATGGTGGGCGACGCCGCCCAGCACACTGGCGCGCGGGGCGCCGGGCCCGTAGACGTTGGCGATCCGCAGCACCGTGCCGTCCACCGCCCCGGCGTGCGCCGCGTCCAGCACCGCGCGGCTGCCGAGCAGCTTGGAGCGGCCGTAGACGGTGGCGGGTTCCTGCGGGACGTCCTCGGTGATCCCGGTGCCGGGCGGCACCGGGCCGTACTCGTGGACGCTGCCCAGATGGACGAGGCGGACCCTCCGGTTCAGGCCCGCGACCGCTTCGACCAGCCGGGCGACCGAGGTCGCGTTCACCGCCGTCAGCTCGGCCTCGTCCGCGCCCCAGATCAGGCCCGTGGCGTTCACGACGACGTCCGCGTCCGCCTCCGCGAACAGGCCGCGCAGCCGGTCCGTGGACGCCCGGGTCAGTTCGAGCCGTACGGGGGCGCTCCTGGAGACGCCGAGCACATGCGCGCCGGCCGTCTCGAACGCCTCGCGGATATGCCGGCCGAGGAAGCCGGTGCCGCCCAGCACCACGACCGTCAGACGCGGGGTCACGACCGGCTCAGCGCGCCGCGAGGGCGGCGCCCTCGGCGAGTTCGCACAGGGACGTCACCAGCTCGGCGGGGTCGGGCTGCGACTCCATCTCCTGCCGCAGCCGCTTCGCCGTCGCCCGGTGCGTGCCGTCGCCCAGCAGTGCGGTGGCGGCGGCGCGGATCGCCGCCGGGTCCGCGGCCGCGTTGGGCATCGCCAGGCCGGCTCCCGAGGCCGCGATCCGGTTGGCGATGGTGCCCTGGTCCCAGCCGTTGGACAGCATCAGCTGAGGGATGCCGGCGGCGAGCGCGGTCATGGCGCAGCCGCCCCCGCCATGGTGGATCACCAGATCGCAGGCGGGCAGCAGCAACTGGAGCGGGGTCAGCTCCAGCAGCCGCATCCCGGGCGGGAGTTCGCCGATGCGTTCCCGATCGGAGCCGGTGACGGTGATGAGCACCTCCACGTCCAGGGCCGCCAGCGCCTCGACCACCCTCGGCACCGGGAAGGTGGACGGCCCGAACATCCCGGTCACCGCCGTACTCCACACCACACACACCCGGGGCCGCTCGCCGGGTGTCGGCAGTGTCGGCAGCCATGTCGGCATGACCCCGGGACCGTTGTACGGCACATGGCGCACCGGATGCCGCCGGGCCGCGCCGAGCGGCGGTGCCACGCTCACCGGGCAGGGGTCGATGACGTGCTCGTAGGTGTCGGGCAGCAGCGCGGTCAGACCATGGCGGCGGAACGCGCGGCTGAAGTCGATGGGGAGGAGCCCCGGTCCCAGATCCCCGTCGTGCTGGGCGAACGGCCCCCACAGATGGAGCAGCGAGGGCACGCCGAGCACCTTTCCGGTGAGCGGCCCTTCCAGGCTCAGCAGGTCGTGCACCACGAGCCGCGGTCGCCACCAGCGGGCGAATTCCACGGCGGCGTCGGTGCTGCGGCGCGAGGCGGCGGCCAGTTGCTTCCGGTTCTCGCCGAGCCAGGTGACCGGTTCGAACGCGTCCAACGAGGTGATGGGCTCGCCCGTGACCGGGTGCGGCGGCAGCTCGGCGAAGGGCCAGCGGCCCAGCTGCGCGTCGGAGAAGTTGCCGATCCGCGCCAGGATGTCGCCGCACTCCTTCTCCAGGACGGGGACCGGCATCAGCCCGGCCCGGGAGAGCGGCTCGGCCTGGGCGGGCGGGCAGACGACTCGTACCTCGTGGCCGGCAGCCTGTAGCGCCCAGCCGAGCGGCACCATCGAGAACCAGTGGCTGGGCCAGTCGGACACGGTGAACAGCACGCGCATCAGCGGGGTTCCTTCCTCTTCGCTCCGCGAGGAGCATTCAGGGGCGCGGTCGAGCGCCCCTCGAAGGAGGGTGGCGGGGCCGCCGCGTCCCCCGGTGGGCCATCGCGGATCGGAGCCGAGCGGGCGTCGAGCCGCCCGCGAGACCGGCTCGACGCCCGGTGCGCACACTCCCGGCCATGCGTGTACTGATGATGACCACGCCCATGCCCACCCACCTGCCCCCGATGGTGCCGCTCGCCTGGGCGCTGCGGGCCGCGGGCCACGAGGTGCTGGTGGCCGGGCAGCCCGACGTCCAGGACATGGCGCACGCGGCCGGGCTCGACAGCGTGTGCGTGGGCGGCTGGTTCCACCACAACGACTGGCTGGAGCCCTATCTGCCGCCCGGGGTCCGGCCGCTTCAGGCCCTGGGGCGGGACAACCGGATGGCCCTGGCGGGCAACGCCAAGGCGGTCGCCGTCCACGCCCGCTATCTGATCCCCGCCTATCTGGAGGTGGCCCGCGACTGGCGGCCGGACCTGGTCGTCGGGGAGCAGCTCGACTTCGCCGCGCCCGTGGTGGCCGGGGTGCTCGGAGTGCCCTCCGTACGGCACCGCTGGGGCGTGGACCCGCTCAGCGGCCCGGCCCGGCCGATAGCGGAGGTGTTCCTCGACGGGCTGTGCCGCAGGCTGGGGCTTGACGGGTTGCCGGAGCCCACGCTCGTCCTCGACCCGTGTCCGCCGGTGCTCCAGGTCCCGGACGCCGCGCCCGGCACCCCCATCCGCTTCGTGCCCTTCAACGGCCGGGGCACCAGGCCCGAGTGGGTACGCCGGCGGCGCGCGGCGCGCCGGGTGTGCGTCACCTTCGGGCAGCAGACGCTGCTGCTGAACGGGATGCCGCTGCTGCGCCACGTGCTGGCGGCCTTCGACGGGCTGCCGGACACGGAGGCCGTGGTGACCGTCGACCCGAGCCTTCAGCCGCGCCTCGGCGACCTGCCGGACGCGGTACGTGTCGTCGATCCGACGCCGCTGAGCCTGTTCCTGGACACCTGCGACGCGATCGTCCACCACGGGGGCTGCGGCACCGCGATGACCGCCACCGCCGCGGGCCTGCCGCAGCTCGTACTGCCGCAGATCATGGACCAGTTCGCCGCGGGCGACGCGGTGGCCGCCGTCGGCGCGGGGATCGGCATCGAGCGCGCGGCGGACCAGGACGACCCGCGGCGGGTACGCGAGGCGCTCGGCGCGCTGCTCGCGGAGGACGGCTACCGCGCGGCCGCCGCCGAACTGGCTTCGGTGGTGCGGCGGATGCCCTCGCCCGCGCGCGTCGCCGCGGACCTCGAACAGCTCGTCGCGGGGTCGGTGGGGGCAGCGGGGTCGGTGGGGGCAGCGGGGTCGGCAGGGATCGATGAGTCCGAGAGGACGGAGGAGTCCGGATGCGTGTCCTGATGCTGTCCACGCCCGTATCGACCCATGCCCAGCCCCTGGTGCCGCTGGCCTGGGCGCTGCGCTCGGCGGGCCACGAGGTGCTGTTCGCCGGGCAGCCGGATGTGACGGGAACGGTCCGCTCGGCCGGGCTGTCCACCGTGACCATGGGCGAGTGGTTCCACGCCGACGAGATTCTGCGGGCCACGCTCCCGGAAGGGAAGCGGCTGATCGAGACGCGCGGCCGCCCCACGCCCGAGGAGGTGGTGGGATCCACGCGGGTGTGGATGTCGCACACCCGGTATGTGCTGCCGGACTACCTCGACTTCGCCCGCGTGTTCCGCCCCGACCTCGTCGTCTCCGACATGCTGGAGTTCGGCGCGCCGATCGTGGCCGGGGTGCTGGGCGTACCGGCGGTGCAGCACCGCTGGGGCGTCGACCCGTACACGGCCGGCGCGTACCCCGCGGCCCGGCTCGCCCTCCAGGGCGTGTGCCGCCGCCTGGGGCTCGAGGGCCTGCCCGATCCGGCGGTGCTGCTCGACCCGTGCCCGCCGGTGCTTCAGCTCCCGGACGCGCTGCCGGGCACCCCGGTGCGCTACATCCCGTCCAACGGCAGCGGCCCGGTGCCGTCCTGGCTGCGCGCGGACCGGCGGAGTCCGGGGAAGCGGCGGGTGGCCGTGTCCCTGGGGGTGCGCACGCTGGAGCTGGGCGGCATCCCGCATGTGCGGCGGCTGCTGCGGGCCTTCGACGGACTGGGGGACGTCGAGGCGCTCGCGACCATCGACGAGGCGTACCGCGAACGCGTCGGTCCCGTGCCGTCCAATGTGCGGCTGATCGACCCCACCCCGCTCCATCTGTTCCTCCGCACGTGCGACGCGATGGTCCACCACGGCGGCGCGGGCACCGCGCTGACCGCGACCGCCTTCGGTCTGCCCCAGCTCGTGCTGCCCCAGCTGACCGACATGTTCGACGCGGGCGACCGGATCGCCGCCGCGGGCGCGGGCATCACCTTCGACGACGCGGCGGCCCAGGACGACCCGGAGCGGCTGCGCGAGGCCCTGACCGCCCTCCTGGACGAGCCCGGCTACGCCAAGGCCGCCGCTGAGCTGAGCCGCGAGATGCGGCGGCTGCCCGCACCGCCCCAGATCGTCACCGACCTGGAGCGGCTGGTGGGCTGACCGCGCTCAGCGGGCGGCGGTCCCGTTCTCCGCGGCCGGGGCGGGGCTCTGCGCGATGACGTCGTACACCCGCGTCTCGTGGTCCGCGTCCGCCCGGGCCGCGGAGAGCCGGGCCACCGCGCGGGCCGCGTCCTCCGTCCGTACGACGGTCGTGTACCGGCCCGCGCGGCGCGCCGAGGCGATGACCGAGCCGCGGCCGAAGCCGGGCTGCCGCGCCGCGTCGCCGAGCTCCGCGCCCAGTGCCCGCTCCAGTTCCCCGGCGGCGGCGCCTTCGCGCAGGGTGTACGTCGTCAGCACGCACCGCGGGCCGCCCCCGCCGCCGTCCTGACCACCCCCGCCGGCAGCCGCCAGCACCTTCCCGTGGTCGTTGTCGAGGTCGGCGAGGTCCAGCAGTTCCGCGCCCGCGCACACATAGAAGGCCGGGGAGGACACCGCTGCCTTGTAGGCGAGCGCGTCGCGCCATTCGGTGAGGATCACCTGGCTGCCGAGGCTGTCCGGCGACCGCAGAAGCAGCGCGCGCAGAAAGCCCTCCTGGTCGGCGCAGTAGTCCCAGTACTGGGCGAATGCCTTCTCGAAAGCGTCGGCGTTCTGCTCGCACGCGTCGGCGAGTTCGAAGTGGGCGACCACCACGACCGGTGCGGTCTCGTTCATGTCGTTGTTCCTCTCCCGCGTTGAGGGGCGGCACAGCCTCGCGGGGGGCTCTCGACCATGGATCGCAGGGTGGTCGAGGGGCGCGTTCGACCAGGGTGCGAGGGCTGTCCGAGGGCCGTACAAGGACCGTACGAGGGTGTGGCGCGAACCTCGCCGCCATGCGTGCGCTCTTCGTGACCTGGGCCGAACCGACCCATCTGCTCAGCCTCGTCCCGCTCGCCTGGGCCTGCCAGGCCGCGGGGCACGAGGTACGGATCGCCGCGCCGCCGCCGTGCGCGGCGGCGGTGACCCGCAGCGGTCTGACCGCGGTACCGGTCGGGCGGGACGTGGCCGTGGACCAGATCAGAAACCGCGCCGACCTGGCGCCCTGGCGCTCCCCGGGCCGCTGGCCCGAGGGCTGGGCGGCCCGCCCGGAGCTGCTGGACGCCGGGCAGCGCGCGGTGCTGGCCGCCCTGGCCGACAAGCAGTTCGCGGTGGCCCGCGCGATGGGCGCCGAGCTCGTCGCCTTCGCGCGCCACTGGCGCCCGGACGTGGTCGTCCACGACACGCTGGCCTACGCGGGCACGGTGGCCGCTGCCGCGGTCGGCGTGCCGGCTTACGGCCACACCTGGGGGTCCGCGACCGTCATGCGGGTGGAGAACGAGGACCTCGGGGCCCGTCCGCTCCCCGGCTACACCCGGCTGTTCACCGACCTGGACGTGGAGCCCCGCGACGGGCCGACCGCCTGGTTCGACCCCTGCCCGCCCGCGCTGCGGCTGCCCGACCCCGGGCCGCCCCGGCACCGCGTCGGGGTGCGTTACATCCCGTGCAACGGCCGCGGGGTTGTGCCCCGTTGGGTGGTCGAGGAACGCTCCCGGCCCCGGGTGTGCGTCACCGCGGGGGTGTCCGCGGCCAAGACGGGCCCCGGCGCGCCCCCGGACCTGCTGACCGGCGCCGCGCACGCGCTGGCCGGCCGGGGCCTGGAGGTGGTGCTGGCCGTGGACGCGGCTCAGGCCGGGCGGCTGGCCGGGCTGCCGGACCGGGTGCGGGTGGCCGCCGGCGTGCCCATGTCGGAACTGCTGCCCACCTGCGCCGCCGTCGTCCACCACGGCGGCTCGGGCACCGGCCTCACCGCGGCGGCGGCCGGGGTGCCGCAGCTGGTGCTGCCGCGGATCCCGGTCACCGCCGAGATCGGCGAGCGGCTGCGGAACGCCGGCGCCGGGCTGCTCCCGCCCCCGGAGCGGCAGGCCGACCCGGCCGTCATCGGCGAGGCCGTGGAGGCGCTGCTGGACGACCCCCGCCATGCGCGGGCCGCCGCCCGGCTGAGCGCCGCCATGTGCCGCGTCCCGTCCCCGGCCGAGCGGGTGGCCGTACTGGAGGCGGCGGCGTCGGCGACACCGGCGGAACCGGGCCGGGCGGCGGCGGCCTGAGGGCGGGGCGGCGGCCTGAGGGAGCGCCGCGCCGACGTCAGGCGGGCCGCAGCCAGACCGTGGCCAGCGGCGGCAGCACCGGCAGGATGCTTGCGGGTCGCCCGTGCGAGGCGGTGGGCTCGGCCTTGAGCGGTTCCGGGTTGGCCACACCGCTGCCGCCGTAGCGGGCGTCGTCGGTGTTCAGCACCTCGCGCCACAGGGGGAACCGGTCGGGCACGCCGACGCGGTAGTCGGGGCGTACGACGGGCGAGAAGTTGCTGATGGCCAGCAGCGGCGAACCGTCCGCGGCGAAGCGCAGGAACGCGAAGACATTGTCCTCGCGCGCGTCGCCCTCGACCCAGGCGAACCCCTCCGGGACGGTGTCCCGCTGCCACAGCGCGGGGGTGGCCCGGTACGCCCGGTTCAGCTCACGCACCAGGTCGCGTACGCCGCGGTGGTCGGGCTCGGCGGCGTACGAGGGGTCGAGCAGCCACCAGTCCGGGCCGTGGCTCTCCGACCACTCCGCGCCCTGCGCGAACTCCTGCCCCATGAAGAGGAGCTGCTTGCCCGGGTGCGCCCACATGAAGCCCAGGTACGCACGGTGGTCGGCGCGCTGCTGCCACCAGTCGCCGGGCATCTTCGACACCAGCGACCGCTTGCCGTGCACCACCTCGTCGTGCGAGATGGGCAGCACGTAGTTCTCGCTGTACGCGTACACCATCGAGAACGTCATCTCGTGGTGGTGGTACTTGCGGTGCACCGGCTCGTGGCCGATGTAGCCGAGCGAGTCGTGCATCCACCCCATGTTCCACTTCAGCCCGAAGCCGAGGCCGCCGAAGCCGCTGGCGCCGATATGGTGGGTGGCCCGGGTGACGCCGTCCCAGGCGGTGGACTCCTCGGCGATCGTCAGCACACCGGGGCAGCGGCGGTAGACGGTGGCGTTCATCTCCTGGAGGAAGGCGACCGCGTCCAGGTTCTCCCGGCCGCCGTGGACGTTGGGTGTCCACTGGCCCGGCTCGCGGGAGTAGTCGAGGTAGAGCATGGAGGCCACGGCGTCCACCCGCAGGCCGTCCACATGGAACTCCTCGCACCAGTACACGGCGTTCGCCACCAGGAAGTTGCGCACCTCCGTGCGGCCGTAGTCGAACTCCAGCGTGCCCCAGTCCGGGTGCGCGGCCCGGGCCGGGTCGGCGGGCTCGTACAGCGGCCTGCCGTCGAACTCGGCCAGCGCCCAGTCGTCCCGGGGGAAGTGCGCGGGCACCCAGTCGACCAGCACCCCGATGCCCGCCTGGTGCAGGGCGTCCACCAGGTACTTGAAGTCGTCGGGGGTGCCGAGCCGGGCGGTGGGCGCGTAGAAGCCGGTGACCTGGTAGCCCCACGAGCCGCCGAAGGGATGCTCGGCCACCGGCATCAGCTCGACATGCGTGAAGCCGAGGTCCTTGACGTACGCGGGGAGCTGCTCGGCCAGCCGGCGGTAGCTCAGGCCCGGCCGCCACGAGGGCAGATGCACCTCGTACACCGAGAACGGCGACTCGTGGACGCGCTGGCCCGCCCGGCGCGCCAGCCACTCCTCGTCGCGCCACTTGTGGTGGGAGGTGTGCACGATCGAGGCGGTGGCGGGCGGGCACTCGGTGCGGCGCGCCATGGGGTCGGCCCGCTGGGTGTGGCTCCCGTCCGGGCGGGTGATGTCGAACTTGTACACCGCGCCCTCGCCCACGCCGGGCAGGAACAGCTCCCACACGCCGCTGCCGCCGAGCGAGCGCATCGGGAAGGCGGTGCCGTCCCAGTAGTTGAAGTCCCCGGCCACGCGCACGCCGCGCGCGTCCGGCGCCCACACCGTGAACCGGGTCCCGGCCACGCCCTGGTGCGTCATCGGATGCGCGCCCAGCGCGCGCCACAGCTCCTCGTGACGGCCCTCGCCGATCAGATGCAGATCGAGCTCGCCGAGGGCGGGGAGGAAGCGGTACGGGTCGTGCTGCCCGTCCCTGTCCCCGTCCCCGTACCCCCTGTCCCCGTACCCGTACCCCCTGTCCTCTCCGTTCTCGTAGTCGACCAGCAGCCGGTAGTCGGGGATCTCCCGGAGCGGGATCACCCCGGAGAACAGCCCGTCCCCCTCGGGCCGCAGCCGGGCGCTCAGCCCGGTGGCGGTGACGGCCACGGACCGGGCGTACGGGCGCAGGGCGCGGAAGAGGATTCCGCCGCGCACGGGGTGGGCCCCGAGGAGGGCGTGCGGGTCGTGGTGGGAGCCGGAGAGCAGCCGCTGCCGGTCGGTGTCCCCGAGCGGCGCCGCGGGTCGCACACCTCCGCCGGAGGGCGGCGCGGCCTCGCGGCGGGGCGTGGCCTGCGGGCGCGGCGGGTCGGCGGCCGGTGGGTCGGCGGGGTCGGGCCTGGGCGCCCGGGGGGTGGGCGGGGCGGCGTACGAGGAGCGGGACATGGGGCCGTCTCCTGGGCCGTGCGCGGCGGCGCGGTGGGCGGCGTCCGGGCGGAAGGTGGCGGGGACAGGCGGGAGTGGTGCGGACGGGTCGGGCGGAGGCTGGTCGGGCGGGGTCTGGTCGGAGGGCGGACGTGCGGTCACGGGGGTGTCCTCCCAGGGGACTGGGTGTGTGTCAGGTGCGGGCGGCCGCCAGACGGCGGATGGCGGACATGGGGACGGGCAGCCACTCGGGGCGGTGGCGGGCCTCGTAGACCACCTCGTACACCGCCTTGTCGGTCTCATGGGCCCGCAGCAGCTCCGGTTCGTCGCGCGGGTCGGTACCCGACGCCTCCGCGTAGCCCGCGCAGTACGCGGCCCGGGTGCGGCCGGCCCAGTCCGGGGGGCTGTCGTGGCCGCCCACGGCCGCCGCGTAGTCGAACGAGCGGAGCATGCCCGCGATGTCGCGCACCGGTGGCTGCGGGCGGCGGCGTTCGTCGAGCGGGCGTGAAGGCTCGCCCTCGAAGTCGATCAGGGACCAGCGCACCTCGCCCCCCGCCACGTCACTGCCGGTGCCGCCCCCGGCGGACTGCCGCAGCACCTGGCCCAGGTGCAGATCGCCGTGGATGCGCTGGGCCGTCCAGGTGCGCCCGGCGCGGCCGAGCGCGGCCAGGTCCTCGTACGCGGTGTGCAGCGCGGCGCGGTAGGGGTGGAGGGCGGGTACGGCCGCGGCGGCCGAGTCCAGGCGCTCGGACATCACGGCCGCCAGGTGTTCGATCTGGGGCCTGCGCAGAACGGAGGTGGGCAGCGTGCGGGCCATCGCCAGATGGACCTCGGCGGTGGCCCGGCCGAGGGCGTGTGCGGCTTCGGTGAAGTCGTCCCCGGTGGTCAGCGCGTCGAGGGCGAGCTGCCAGCCGTCGGTGGAGCCGGCGAGATAGGGCTGGAGCACGCCGAGGGTGAAGGGATCGGTACGCGGGCCCGCGCCCGCGCCCTCGACAGGTGGGGCGGCCTCGAACCAGGCGGCCGGGGCGGGCACCCGGGTACAGCCCGTGTGGGCGAGGGCCAGGGGCAGCTCGAGGTCGGGGTTGGTGCCGGGGCTCACCCGGCGGAAGAGCTTGAGGATAAACGTATCTCCGTAGATCACCGAGGAGTTGGACTGCTCGGTGGTCAGCAGCCGGGGCGCGAGCCCCGAAGGGATGGCCGCGGACGGCTCGCACAGGAAGCGCAGCGGCCCGAGGGTGCCGGGCATCCGCAGCCGTTCGAGGAGGAGCGTGGCGAGGCGGGGGTCCAGCAGCGCCTCGTAGACGGTCAGACCGTGCACCGGCCCGCCGCTCGGGCGGCCGATGAGGGCGGGGGCGAGCCGGGGCGGGAGGGTGGCGCGCACCCCGAGGAGGAGCTGGTAGCAGTCGCTGGCCGCCGCGCCGCGCCGGTGCCCGCAGCCGGAGCCGTGGCGGTGACCGGGGGGCTCGGGCTGCTGGGCGCGGACCAGGAGATGGAGCAGGCCGGGCGTGGTGCCGCCGGTCGCGCACGGCAGCAGTTCGGTCGCGGAGACGAGCGCGAAGCCGGTGACGGGGCGGCCCTTGCCCGCGAACCAGCGCTGTCGGGGCAGCCATTCCGTGAGCAGGGGGGCGAGGGAGGCGAGCAGCCCGGTGGGGCCCGTGGCCGCGGTGGCGCGAGTGACACGGGTAGGGGACGGCGGGGGGTCGGCCCGCGGTACAGCCGTCGGCGGGTGCTGTGCCCCCCGGGAGAATGAAGCTTCCGGCATGGCGTCGCGTCCTTTCCCCGGGCACACGACAGATCAGGGCAAAGTGTCCCGGATTGCGGCATTGACTGTGCGACGGTGCGGGACGTGTCGGGCGAGGATCGTCCGTACGGCGAGTACGGAGCAGTACGGAGGAGTACGGAGCAGTACGGAGTACGCGATCGGCTCCGCCCGTGTGGTAGTAGGGAGGCTGCCCATGATGTGGTGCCGAAAACGCCCGTACGCGCCCGGGATGGGCGCGTACGGACGAGAGCGGCGCGCCCGGGAGGTCAGTCCGTCCAGTGCCCCGCCGCGTCGCCCGCTCGCAGCCGGAACCAGTAGAAGCCGTGGCCGGCGAGCGTCAGCAGATACGGGAGCTCTCCGATGGCGGGGAAGCGGACACCGCCGATCAGCTCGACCGGATGGCGGCCGGTGAAGGCCTGGAGATCGAGCTCGGTGGGCTGGGCGAAGCGCGAGAAGTTGTTCACGCACAGCACGAGGTCGTCCCCGCCGTCCTCCGTCGGCGGCGCCTCGCGCAGAAAGGCGAGGACGGCGGGGTTGGAGGAGGACAGCTCGGTGAAGGAGCCGAGCCCGAAGGCGGGGTTCTGCTTGCGGATCTCGATCATCCGGCGGGTCCAGTGGAGCAGCGAGGAGGGGCTGCTCATGGCCGCTTCGACGTTGGTGACCTGGTAGCCGTAGACCGGGTCCATGATCGTCGGCAGGAACAGCCGGCCCGGGTCGCAGGAGGAGAAGCCTGCGTTGCGGTCGGGGGTCCACTGCATGGGGGTGCGCACGGCGTCGCGGTCGCCGAGCCAGATGTTGTCGCCCATGCCGATCTCGTCGCCGTAGTAGAGGATCGGCGAGCCGGGCAGGGACAGCAGCAGCGCGGTGAACAGCTCGATCTGGTTGCGGTCGTTGTCCAGCAGCGGCGCCAGTCGTCTGCGGATGCCGATGTTGGCCCGCATTCTGGGGTCCTTGGCGTACTCCGCGTACATGTAGTCGCGCTCTTCGTCGGTGACCATCTCCAGCGTCAGCTCGTCGTGGTTGCGCAGGAAGATGCCCCACTGGCAGCCGGAGGGGATGGCGGGGGTCTTGGCGAGGATCTCCGAGACCGGGTAGCGGGATTCGCGCCGCACGGCCATGAAGATGCGCGGCATGACCGGAAAGTGGAAGGCCATGTGGCACTCGTCGCCGCCCTTGGTGAAGTCGCCGAAGTAGTCGACGACGTCTTCGGGCCACTGGTTGGCCTCGGCGAGCAGCACGGTGTCCGGGTAGTGGGCGTCGATCTCGGCGCGGACCCGCCTCAGCATCTCGTGGGTGCGGGGCAGGTTCTCGCAGTCGGTGCCCTCCTCCGCGTACAGATAGGGGACGGCGTCCAGCCGGAAACCGTCGATGCCCAGGTCCAGCCAGAAGCGCAGGGCGGCCAGTACCTCCTCCTGGACGGCGGGGTTCTCGAAGTTGAGGTCCGGCTGGTGCGCGAAGAAGCGGTGCCAGTAGTACTGCTTGCGTACCGGGTCAAAGGTCCAGTTGGAGGTCTCGGTGTCGATGAAGATGATCCGGGCGTCCTGGTACTGCTTGTCGTCGTCGGCCCACATGTAGTAGTCGCCGTACGGCCCGTCCGGGTCGGTGCGGGACTCCTGGAACCACGGGTGCTGATCGCTGGTGTGGTTCATGACGAAGTCGATGATCACCCGCATCCCGCGCTGATGGGCGGCGTCCACGAACTCGACGAAGTCGGCGAGGTCCCCGAATTCCGGCAGCACGGCGGTGTAGTCGGACACGTCGTAGCCGCCGTCGCGCAGCGGGGAGGCGAAGAAGGGTGGCAGCCAGAGGCAGTCCACGCCCAGCCACTGGAGATAGTCGAGTTTGGCCGTGAGCCCCTTGAGGTCGCCGACGCCGTCGCCGTTGCTGTCCTGGAAGGAGCGCACCAGCACCTCGTAGAAGACGGCGCGCTTGAACCAGTCGGGATCGCGGTCCTTGGCCGGAGTGTCCTCGAACTTATCCGGGACGGGCTCGTTGAAGATCATGATGTGGGTGACCCTCCGATCGGTGAGGACGGTCGCAGGGACAGCACATGCGCGGGAGCCATCGGACGGCCCGGCTCCAGGCGCACATAGTTGTCCCTGCCCCAGTGATAGGTCTCGCCGGTGAGCTCGTCGCGCACCGGGGCGGACTCATGCCAGTCGAGGCCGAGTTCCGGCATGTCCAACGAGACCGTCGCCTCCTGGGTGTGGTGGGGGTCCAGGTTGACGACCGTCAGCACGCACGAGTCGCCCGTTCGCTTCGAGTAGGCGATGACAGAGTCGTTGTCGGCGTGGTGGAATCGCAGGTTGCGCAGCTGCCGCAGGGCGGGCTGGCGACGCCGCAGCCGGTTCAGACAGGTGAGCAGCGGTGTGATGGTGCGCTCCGCGCGCTCGGCGGCCGCCCAGTCGCGCGGCCGCAGCTGGTACTTCTCGGAGTCCAGGTACTCCTCGCTGCCGGGGCGCAGCGGGGTGTTCTCGCACAGCTCGAAGCCCGCGTAGACGCCCCAGGTGGGGGAGAGGGTGGCGGCCAGCACGGCCCGCGCCTCGAAGGCGGGGCGGCCGCCCTGCTGGAGGTGGGCGTGCAGGATGTCCGGGGTGTTCACGAAGAGATTGGGCCGCATGGATCCGGCCGCCTCGCCGGACAGCTCGGTGAGGTAGTCGGTGAGCTCCTGTTTGGTGTTCCGCCAGGTGAAGTAGGTGTACGACTGCTGAAAGCCGACGGCGCCGAGGGTGTGCATCATGGCCGGCCGGGTGAAGGCCTCGGCGAGGAAGATGACATCGGGGTCGGTCCGGTTGATGTCGCCGATCACCTTCTCCCAGAAGACCACGGGCTTGGTGTGCGGGTTGTCCACCCGGAAGATCCGCACGCCGCGGGACATCCAGAAGCGCAGCACCCGCTCGGTCTCGCGGACCAGCCCGGTGAAGTCCGTGTCGAACGCGATCGGGTAGATGTCCTGGTACTTCTTGGGCGGGTTCTCGGCGTACGCGATGGTGCCGTCGGCCCGCCGGTGGAACCACTCCGGGTGCTTGTTCACCCAGGGGTGGTCGGGCGAGCACTGGAGGGCGAAGTCGAGCGCGACCTCCATGCGCAGCTCGCGGGCGCGGGCCACGAAGTGGTCGAAGTCGGCGAGGGTGCCGAGGTCGGGGTGGACCGCGTCGTGGCCGCCGTCGGCGGAGCCGATGGCCCAGGGGGAGCCGACGTCGTACGGGCCTGCCGAGAGCGCGTTGTTGGGGCCCTTGCGGAAGGAGCTGCCGATGGGGTGGATCGGCGGGAGGTACACCACGTCGAAGCCCGCGGCCGCGACGGCGGGCAACCGCTCGGCCGCGGTGCGCAGGGTGCCGCTCACCGGCCGCCGGTCCTCGGCGACCCTGGCCCCCTCCGAGCGCGGGAACAGCTCGTACCAGGACCCGAACAGCGCGCGCTCCCGCTCCACCAGGAGCGGCATCGAACGGGAGGCGGTGACCAGCTCGCGCAGCGGGTGGCGGCCGAGGACCTCGGCGACCTCGGGGGCGAGGGCGGCGGCGAGCCGGTCGGCCACCGGGCGCCGCTCGTCGCGCAGTCCGTCGACGGCGCGCAGCACCGACTCCCGGCCGTCGCTCTTGGGGACGGCCCCCGCGGCTCTCTCATGCAGCCGCGCGCCCTCCTCCAGGACCAGATCGGTGTCGATCCCGGCGGGGATCTTGACGGTGGCGTGATGGCGCCAGGTGCCGATCGGGTCGCTCCAGGCCTCGACCGTGTACGACCAGCGGCCCGGCGAGGTCGGGGTGACATCGGCGCCCCAGCGGTCGGTGCCGGGGGCGAGTTCGCGCATCGGTGTCCAGGGGCCCGAGCGCCCGGCCGGGTCGCGCAGCACGACATTGGCCCTGACCGCGTCGTGGCCCTCCCGGAACACGGTGGCGCTGACTTGGAAGGTCTCGCCCACCACCGCCTTCGCGGGGCGGCGGCCGCAGTCGATGAGCGGGCGGATGTCCAGGACGGGGATGCGACCGATCATAGGATCACCTGACGGCGTTGCGGGCGTATATGCTTTGGCGGCTTTTGTCCTTTGTATCGGTTGTGCCGCCTTGCGGCGGGTTGCGGGCATGACAGCTCCTGTCCGCGTTCACTCTGGTGGGCGGATGGGGTCGGCCATGGGGGGCGTGTTCGGAAAGCCTTCCCACGCGGCGAGGGGGGACAATCCGGGTTCCCGTTAACTTCCCGTGCGTAACGCGCTCGGCCCCGCGCGCTTCCTGAAACAGGAATCGCGCGGGGCCGACGGGTTTCGAGTGGGTGGGCGATGTTGTCGGCTGCCGCCCAGTCAGTTTGCGACGTGCAGCAGGAGGTTCGGCGAGCCGTCTCCCGCGTCGCGCACCTTGCCCTTGGCGGCGTGGGCGATCAGGGCCGCGCTCACCTCGGCCGGGGTCGCCCGCGGATGGTCCGCGAGATACAGCGCGGCCGCACCGGCCGCGTGCGGGGCGGCCATCGAGGTGCCCGACATGACTCTCGTCGCCGTGTCGCTCGCGTTCGACGCCGAGACGATCCGCTCCCCGGGCGCGAACAGGTCAACCGCCGGGCCCCAGTTGGAGAGGGCCGCACGCCGGTCGTCCCGGTCCGTCGCGCCCACCGTGACCGCCCCCGCTACCCGGCCCGGCGAGTACGCGCCCGCGGACCGGTCCTCATTGCCCGCCGCGACGGTGAAGGTGAGGCCGGACGCGATGCCCGACCGCACCGCCTCGTCCCACTCGGGGACCGGGTCGGGCAGCGTGGAGCCCAGGCTCAGATTGACCACGGCGGGCTTGTGGGCGTGTTTCATCACCCAGTCGAGACCCGCCAGCACCTGGGTGGTGGTGCCCTCGCCCCTGTCGTCCAGCACCCGTACGGCGACGATCTCCGCCTTCTTCGCCACCCCGTACTCCGTCCCCGCGGCGGTGGCCGCGACATGCGTGCCGTGGCCGTTGTTGTCCTCCGCGACCGGGTCGTCGTCGACGAAGTCCCAGCCCGAGCGGGCGCGCCCGCCGAAGTCCCGGTGGGTGGTGCGCACACCGGTGTCCAGGACGTAGATCGTCGTGCCGCGCCCGGCGCCGCGCGGCCAGGCGTACGAGGCGTCCAGCGGGCGCTGCGGCTGGTCGATCCGGTCCAGGCCCCATGACGGCGGGTGCTGTTGCCGTTGCCGTTGCCGTTGCTGTCGCTCGGCGCGCAGTGACACCCGGGCGTCCGGCGCGACGGAGGCGATGTGCGGGTCGGCCGCCAGCCGCTCGGCCTGTGTCTTGTCCGCCCGTACCGCGTAGCCGTTCAGCGCCGTGCTGTATGTGCGGCTGATTCTCGCCCCGTAGCGCGCGGCGAGCTTCCTTCCCCCCTCGGAGTCCGCGCGAAGGCCCCCCGTCGCCTTCAGCGTGACGATGTAGCTGCCGTCAGCCGTGGCCGCCGCGTCCGCCCTGGCGGCTGCGGCCGACGGCATCGCGGCCGCCAGGACCGCCGTGGCCAGGCCCACGACGACGGCCGAGACCCGGTGCCGGCGGCCGGCACCCGTATGCGGCATGGATCGATCCCCTCCCCGGCCCCCAACTCGACGGCGTCAGCCTCTCGTGGGGAGGAGGATCGGGACAAGACCGCTTTGGGGGGTTAAATCGGCCAGGTCGGCGATGGGGTGGGCGGGGTGGGTGAAGAGAGGTTGCGTCGAATTCCGGTCGTTGGTGGTGGAGTTGGGCGCCTGCGGCGGGCCCGTCCCCACCCCGCCCCTTCCCGTTCCAGGGGCTTCGCCCCTGGACCCCCGGGGTCTGGGGCGGAGCCCCAGTTGAGGCAAGGGGCGGGGTGGGGAACAGATCCCCGGACGGGGCCTAGCGCGGCGCCGACGTCCTCGTCGTTGCCGTCGTCGTCGTCGTCGGCGGCGGCGACGCGACGCCCGTCGCCAGCAGCCGCAGGGCCGCCTCCGACGGAGAGCCCGGCTCCGCGCCGTACATCAGCAGGCACTGGCCCGCGGAGTCCCGCAGCGGCGTCATCTCGAAGGTCAGCTCGAGCGGCCCGACCAGCGGATGGTGGAAGGACTTGACGCCGAAGGCGCACTTGCGCACCGGGTGGCGCGACCACAGCGCCGCGAACTCCCCGCTCTTCATGGTCAGCTCGCCGATCAGCTCCGCCAGCCGCCGGTCGTCGGGGTACTCGCCCGCCGCGAGCCGCAGTGAGGAGACCGCGCGCCGCGCCTCGCCCTCCCAGTCGGGGTAGAGCTCGCGGGTGTGCGGGTCCAGGAACAGCAGCCGCTGGGTGTTGGGGCGGTCGGCGGGGCGCTCCGGGCCGTCGGCGGCCAGATGCCCCGCGACCAGGGCGTGCCCGAGCGGGTTCCAGGCCAGGACGTCGAAGCGGGCCGTCAGCACGAGGGCGGGCACCCCGTCCATGGCCTCGATCAGTCGGCGGGTGCTCGGCCTGGCGGCCTCGGCGCGCGGCGCCGGACGGCGTCCGGCCCGTGCCGGGCGGGCCAGATTGCGCAGATGCGCGTGTTCGTCGGGGCTCAGCCGCAGCGCGCGGGCGATCGCGTCGAGCACGCCGTCCGACGCGCCCGTCGACTGGCCCTGCTCCAGCCGCGTGTAGTAGGCCACGCTCACCCCGGCCAACTGCGCCAGCTCCTCGCGGCGCAGCCCGGGCACGCGGCGGCGGGTCCCGTACGAGACCAGCCCGACGTCCTCGGGGCGCAGGCGGGCGCGGCGGGTGCGCAGAAAGTCTCCCAGCGCGGCGGGTGTGTCCATGGGGACCAGTGTGCGACAGCCGGGCCCGGCGTGCCTGCCCCTGCCAGGGTCAGGCACGCCGGGCCGGCCCCTCATCACTTGTAGGTGATGTCCGAGGTGGAGTACTTGCAGTACGTGCCGTCCGGGCCGCTGCCGTTCTTCGTCGGCTCGGCGCCCGTGTTGTTCCCGATGTACTTCTGGCAGGGGACGATCTTCTTGCTGCTGTCGCCGACGATGGTGATCGAGCGCAGCGTGAGGGAGTCGCCGTAGTTGGTGTTGATCCCGCCGCCGACGCTGCCGGGCGCGGTGAGCTCCGTGTTGCTCACGTTGATGGTGCGCTTGTACTGCGTGGAGCAGTTGCCGCAGGACCGGACGAAGGTCTTGAAGTCCTGGCCGGCGAAGTTGGAGATGTTCAGCGTGCCGCCGCCGTTGAACTGGAAGATCTTGTCCGCGGCCTTGCGCGCGCCGCCGCCGATGACGTTGAACGTCTTGCCGCTGCCCCGGAAGGTGGCGGCGTCCTCGCCGACGTCCTCCCACCAGACGTTCTGGAGGGTGCAGCTGCCCTCACAGTGGACGCCGTCGGCGGCCGGGGCGCCGAGGATGACGTTCTTGAGGGTGGCCCCGTCGGAGAGCTTGAAGAGCGGGTCCTGGTCCTCGTTCTGGCCGCCGGTGCCCAGGTCGCCGGAGCCGTAGTAGCGCTTCATGCCGCCGTCCATGGACCCGCTGACCGGGATGGTCTTGGTGACCGCCTGGGGGGTGCCGCTGGGCGAGGGCCAGGTGGCGGCCGAGGCGGTGGGGAGGGTCAGACCGGTGGTGATGGCGCCCGTGGTGAGGGCGACGGCGCCCAGGAGGCCGGCCATCGCCCGCTTCCTGTTCAGGTGCTTGGTGCGCGGTGCGGGTAGTGCCATGTCACTCTCCTCTGTCCGGTTGATGCGTGGGGGGTGCGGGTGGAACCGGTGGAGCGAGTGGAGCCGGTGGTGCGGGGGACGGTCGTTCAGGGGGCGGCGGTTCAGCGCGCGGCGATCTTCGGCCGCGGCGGGGTCGCCATCTTGTTCCCGATGAAGAAGCTGGGGTGCGGCGGCTGGTTGTACGCGGTGTTCTGCCAGGCCAGGGCCGTCCGGTACTGCCGGTCGTGCAGCAGCGTGGTGATCTTCCGGTCGGTCTCGTACGGCGTGGAGTAGATCCGCAGCGCCTTGTTGTCCGAGGTCGGCCAGATCACCTCCTCGCGCCAGTCGCCGAGGATGTCACCGGACAGCGACGGGGTGGCCTTGGTGCCGTTGTTGGAGTGCACTCCGGAGCCGGTCAGCAGCCGGGTGTCGGCTGAGGTGCCGTACTTGTCGATGTGCGTGTCGTCCAGCAGCTCGCGCACCGGGTCGCCGTCCCACCACGACAGGAAGTTGATCGAGGACGGCTTGCGGCCCTTGGCGCCGCCGCCCTCGTCGCGGATCTGGTCGTCCTTCGCGGACCACATCTCGGCGCCGTCGTTGCCCGCCCAGATGTCCCCGGCCACGCCGCGCCCGTTGTCGCCGTTCGCCCCCGTGGACCACAGCACCTGGCCGGTCCTGGCGTCGGCGAAGTACGACGACGGCTTGGAGGAGTCCTCGTCGACCTTGAAGTACTCCAGACCGGGCCGGGACGGGTCGAGGTCGCCGAGGTGGGCCGCGTCGCCGTGGCCGTTCTTGTTGGTCCACAGGGCGTTGCCGTTGTCGTCCACGGCCATCGAGCCGTAGACGATCTCGTCCTTGCCGTCGGAGTCCACATCGCCGACCGCCAGGGCGTGGTTGCCCTGCCCGTCGTAGCCCTTGCCGGTGTTGGTGGAGCTGTTGGTGTCGAACGTCCACTTGCGGGTGAGCTGCCCGCCGCTGTAGTTCCAGGCGCTGATGACCGTACGGGTGTAGTAGCCGCGCGCCTCGATCAGCGAGGGCTTCGAGCCGTCCAGGTAGGCGGTGCCGGCCAGGAAGCGGTCCACGCGGTTGCCGTACGAGTCGCCCCACGAGGACACCGTGCCGCGCGGCGGGACATAGTCGACGGTGGAGGCCGCCGCGCCCGTCTGCCCGTTGAACATGGTCAGGAACTCGGGGCCGTCCAGCACATAGCCGCTGGAGTTGCGGTAGTCGGCGGAGGCGTTGCCGATGGTCCTGCCGGTGCCGTCGACCGTGCCGTCCGCGGTCTTCATCGCGACCTCGGCCTTGCCGTCGCCGTCGTAGTCGAACACCTGGAACTGGGTGTAGTGGGCGCCGGAGCGGATGTTGCGGCCCAGGTCGATCCGCCACAGCCGCTGCCCCTGGAGGGTGTAGCCGTCGACGATGGTGTTCCCGGTGACGCCGGACTGCGAGTTGTCCTTGGCGTTCGTCGGCTGCCACTTGAGGACGATGTCGAGGTCGCCGTCGCCGTCCAGGTCGCCCACCGAGGCGTCATTGGCCTCGTAGGTGTAGTCCGAGCCGCCGGACGGGGGCGAGATCGGCACGTCGAAGTAGCCGGGGCGGAACTGCATGGCGCTCGGCGAGGCGGCCTGCTCCGTGCCGCCCACGATCGCGCGGACGGTGTAGTCGGCGCTGTTGGGGGCGTCCTTGTGGAGGTAGTTGGTGGTGGTGATGGGCGAGGCGTTGACCTTGACGCTGCCCCGGTAGAGGTTGAACGTGACGTCGTCCGGGTCGGTGGCCAGCCAGCGCCAGCTGACCAGGTTGTCGTTGCCGGTGTGCACGCTGACCAGCCCGCGGTCGAGCTTCTCCAGTTGGCTTGCCTGGATGGCGGCCTTGGGCGTGCCGCTCTCCGCGGGGCCGGCGGGGGCGGCGGGGGCGGCGTGCGACAGAGCGGCCGGGCCGGTGGCGAGCAGCGCCCCGGCGGCGGCCGCGGCGAGCGCGGCCCGTCTGACACGTCTGGCCCGGAGGCGGGCGGAGGGGGCGGGCGAACCGTGCGGGGATGCCACGGGACCTCCTGGGGGATGGGGGGATGGGGGGATGGGGGTGGGGGTGGCGGGTGCGGGGGGTGTCGGGGTGTGGTCGCCGCTCTGACCGGAAAGGTTGCCGCCCCTCCCCACGGATTTCCCGCCCCGGATTCCCGGGCGCGGGACGCGGCGCCGCCCGCGTTCCCACCGCCGCCCTCGCCCCCTAGACGCTGTCTCCCCGATCTCTGCGGGCCCGCGACGCCTGGCACGCGCCCCCAGCTACCGCTGGGCGGTGCCCCCGCGCCGCGTTGTCGGGCTCGCCCGAGTAGGCCCGCCCCCAGCCTTCGGCCGGGAGGTGCCCCCGCGAGGGCGACCCTCCGCCTTGCGATCGCACGCGCCCCCAGCTACCGCTGGGAGGTGCCCCCTGACGCCGCGGGCCCCCGCGGCGGAGCCGCTGATGTCACCGTCACAGAGATCGGGGAGACAGGGCCTAGAGGCGGCTGGTGACCACGTCCTTGGCGATCAGCCGGCCGTCCACGAAGCACAGCCGGTACGCGGATCGCCCCTCGTACCGGCGCACCGAGTAGTACGCGCAGTCCCAGCCGCGGGGCGGCGCCTCGACGCCGTCCGGGGGCCCGTCCATCGTGTACGGCGGCATGCGCGACTCGACGTCGGCGCGGGGCTCGCCGATCTCCAGCCGGTCGTAGGTGCCCCGGTCCAGCACCGAGTGGTACTGCGTATAGAGGGCGAACCCGCCCCACAGGACGGCCAGTCCGGCGGTCACGGCGAGCGGCACCGCGATCGACTCCACCAGCCTGCGCCGCACCCGCTGCCGGGCGCGCGCCAGCTCCCGCGCCGACGTGGACGCCGGGGCCGCCGCCCGCTCGGCGACGAGCGCGACGCCGGCGGTCAGCGGCAGCCGCGCGGACACCTCGAAGCCGCCGTCCGGCGACGGGCCGTGGGCCAGCACCCCGCCGGCCAGCCGTACCCGCTCGTCCAGGCCCACCAGGCCGTTGCCGCCCGAGGCCGGATCCGGCGGGGTGCCGTCGGCCGGGCGTGGGCCGTTGGCGACGGACACCGCGATCTCGCCCGCCTCGCGGTCCCGTCCCAGCTGGACACGGACTGCCGCGCCCGGGGCGTGCTTGGCGGCGTTGGTCAGCGCCTCCTGGACCACGCGGTAGAGCGCTCGGTCGGCCATCGGCGGTAGGGCGGCGCCCGCGCTGTCGTGCCGCTTGTCCTCGGGCCCGTACCCCTCCCCGTACTCCAGCTCGACGGCCAGGCCGGAGGCCCGCGCCCGCTCCACCAGCGCGCCGACGCCGTCGTCGGCGGGGACCGTCGGGGCGGGGTCGTCCCCGGTCCGCAGCACACCGATGATGTCCCGCAGCTGGCCGGTGGCCGCCGCGGCCGCCTCCCGCAGCTCGGCGGCCGCCGCCCGGTGGCGGTCGCTCAGCTCCGGGTCGACCTGGAGGGCCGCGGCGCGCAGCGCGATCAGGGCGAGGTCATGGCCGAGCGAGTCGTGCATGTCCCCGGCGATCCGGGACCGCTCGCGCAGCCGCGCCCGGTCGGCGACGGCCCGCTGCTCCCGCTCCATTCGGTCCGCCAGCTCCCAGCCGGCGCGGACCAGATGCTCGTACTGTCGGCGGTAGCGGCCCAGCAGCCACGGCAGCACGACGTTGAACAGCAGGGTGGTCAGCGCGGTGAACCAGGCCCACACCCCGGAGTCCGTCACCCAGGCGAGCAGCGCGCCCGCCACGGAGCAGGCCCCGAAGAACCACAGCGCGGGCCGTGCGCCCGCCGTCCACCGCCCGGTGAGACAGCCCCACAGCGCCAGCGCCGCCCAGTACGACGAGGTGTACAGCTCCACGTTGAGGGCCAGGCTCAGCCCCACCGCGACCGCCAGCCCCGCCAGCGGCCGTGTCCTGGCCACCGCGGCCGCGCCCGCCAGCAGCGGAAACCCGGCCAGCAGCACCCACAGCTCGCGCCCGCTCGCCGAGGTGGCCTTCAGCAGGACGGGCGCGCAGGCCGTCAGCCACAGGAGCAGGGCCGTGCGCGCGGCACCGCCGTGTCGTATCCACCGGATCATGCGCCCCAGCATCCTCCGCGACGGACCCGGCGCGCCCCTGACGAAAGTCACCCTGTGCCCGCACCCGACTGTGCCCCCACGCGAAAAAGGGCTGCCAGGGCGGGGGCCGGGCGTGCTTGTATGGGCCCATGGTGTCCACTGATCGCCTTCTCGCCTTCGCGGCCATGTCGTTTCTGCTGATCGTGATCCCCGGCCCCAGCGTGCTGTTCGTGATCGGCCGGGCCCTGGCGCAGGGGCGCCGGGCCGCGCTGACCACCGTCCTGGGGAACACGGTCGGCGCGTATGTGCTGGTGGTGGCCGTGGCGCTGGGGGTGGGCTCCATCGTGGAGCGCTCGGTCCTCGTCTTCACGGCGCTGAAGCTGGTGGGCGCCGCTTACCTGGTGTATCTCGGGGTCAAGGCGGTGCGGCAACGGGGCTCGCTGCGGGCCGCGTTCACCGGCGAGGGGGCGGTGTCGCAGGGCACTCTGCGCACGTTCTGGGAGGGGTTCGCGGTGGGCGTGGCGAACCCCAAGACGATCGTGTTCTTCGCGGCCGTACTGCCCCAGTTCGTGGACCCCGGACAGGGGCATGTCGCGCTTCAGATGCTGCTGCTCGGTCTCGTCTTCAACGTCATCGCCGTGACCTCCGACAGCGTCTGGGGCCTCGTCGCCGCCACCGCGCGCGGCTGGTTCGCCCGCTCACCGCAGCGGCTGTCCATGGTCGGCGGGGTCGGCGGGCTGGCGATGATCGGCCTCGGCGTCACCGTCGCCGCGACCGGCCGCAAGGACTGAAACCCCGACGAGCAGGACCCCGACGGAAGGTTGATGAAAAGGTGCACTACCGCGAACTGGGCCGCAGTGAACTGACCGTGTCCGAGATCGGCTTCGGCGCCTGGGGCATCGGGGAGTCCAACTGGGTGGGCGCCACCGAGGACGAATCCGTACGCGCCCTGCACCGCGCCGTAGACCTCGGCGTGAACTTCATCGACACCGCCCGTGGCTACGGCGAGAGCGAGCGGATCGTCGGCCGGGTCGTCCGCGAGCGGGCCGGGTCCGGCGACGAGGTGCTCGTCGCGACCAAGGTCCCCCCGAAGAACCGCGTCTGGCCGGCCCCCGACGGCCTGGACCCGGCCGAGACCTTCCCCGGCGCGCACATCCGCGAAAGCCTGGAGACCAGCCTGCGCGTCAGCGGGCTGGACCACTTCGACGTGCTCCAGTTCCATGTCTGGAGCGACGAATGGGTCGGCCGCGGCGACTGGCTGGAGACGGTCGCCGAGCTGAAGCAGGAGGGGAAGATCCGGCTGTTCGGCGTCTCCATCAACGACCACGAGCCCGACAACGCCCTCGCGCTCGTCGCGAGCGGCGCCGTGGACACCGTGCAGGTGATCTACAACATCTTCGACCAGGCGCCCGCCGACACGCTGCTGCCGGCCTGCGAGGAGCACGGCGTCGGCGTCATCGTGCGGGTGGCGCTCGACGAGGGCGGCCTCACCGGCCGGATCACCGCCGGCGCGACGTTCCCCGAGGGCGACTTCCGCAACCGCTACTTCCGCGATGACCGCCCGGCTCAGGTCGAACAGCGGGTGTCCGCGATCGTCGCCGACCTCGGCATCGCTCCCGACGAGATCGCCGAGACCGCCCTGCGGTTCGTGCTCAGCTCCCCGGCCGTGTCCACCGTCATCCCCGGCATGCGCACCGTGCGCAACGTCGAACGCAACACGGCCCTGAGCGACGGCCACCCGCTGACCGCCGCCCAGCTCGCCACCCTCGCCAACCACCGCTGGCCGCGCAACTTCTACAGCTGAGCTGAGCTGTAGAAGTTGCGCCCGCTACCGGGCGAGGCTGTCCCCGAAGCGGGCCTCCTTCTCGGGCGCGCCCAGCGCGCGCGGGCCGAACGAGGCGATGTTGCCGGTGGTCAGACCCGACCTGGAGCCGCGCAGGACCCATACGGCGCCCGAGTCCGCGTAGCGGCCGTCCTCGTAAGGAGTGGCCACGACCAGATCGGCGCGGTTGTCGGCGTTGACGTCGGCGAGGAGCACGGTCCGGCCGAAGTAGTCGCCCTCCTCGGAGATGCCGGGCACGCCCGGGGTCGACTGGTGGAAGGCCTGCGCGCCCTTGCCGGTGAGGCCCGCCGCGCTGCCCTTGAGCAGGACGACGGCGCCCGTGTCGCGGACCGAGCCGATGTCCTCGCCGGGCACGCCCACGGCGATGTCGGGGTAGCCGTCGCCGGTGACGTCGCCGGCGGCCAGGGAGTAGCCGAACATGTCGCCGGAGTTGACGTCGTGGTCGCCCGCCTCGCTCTTGCCGGGGACGCCCGGCGTCTCCTGGGTGATCTTCGCGGTGCGGGTGGAGGGGCCGGACGCCGAGCCGTAGACGACGCGGATCGTGCCGGCGTCGGCGTCGCGGTCCTCCGAGACCTGGTCGACCTGCGAGGCGACGAGGTCTCCGTAGCCGTCCTTGTTCACATCGGCGATGACCCCGCCGGTGGTGAGGTGGCCGGTGGTTCTGAAGGTGCGGCTGAGGCCGTCTTTTCCGCCCGCCCAGAAGCGGGACTTGCCCGGCACATCGTCGAAACTGTGCGTCGTGACGATGTCGTCCGCGCCGTCGCCCGTCATGTCGCCCACGGCGATGGCCTTGGGGTGGTCCCCGTCCTCGAAGGGGAGCGTCTGAGCGGAGGCGGGAACCGCGGCGCGGGAGAAGGGGCCGTAGCGCACCTGGAGGCCCTGGTCGGTGTTGGTGACGAGGTCGGCGTGGCCGTCGCCGTTGATGTCGCCCGCCGCGAGGGTGGCGGCGGGTCCGGGGAGCGCGGTGCCTGTGCGCAGACCGTTCGCGGAGCCCCAGAGCACCGCCGGGGCGTTGTAGTCGCCCACGACAAGGTCCGTGTAACCGTCGCCGTCGAGGTCACGCGCGGCCGTGGTGCGGCCGAAGGCGCCGTACTGCTCGACGTCCCCCGGCACGCCCGTGGTCGCCCGCGTGATCCGCTTCGGGTGCGCGGTGTCGACACCGGCCGCGGAGCCGTACAGGACCGATATGTAGCCAGCCTCCGGAATGCCGGAGACGGTGCCGCCGGGCGCGGAGACGGCGAGGTCCGCGTAGCCGTCACCGTTGAAGTCGACGACGGGCGGCCTCGGGCTCTTGGCGGCGGTGGCGGCGGTGGCAGTGGCGGCGGCGGTGGCGGCGGCCGGCGTGGCGAGGCCGCCGGACACCGCCAACGAGGCGGTCAGCAGGGCGGCCACGGCGGCGGGGCGAGGGTGGGTGGCGCGGGACATCCAGGTCTTCTCCGGTACGTCGGTTCGCCCATCGGCCACGGCGCTTCGGCACTGGCAGTTGGGCCTGTATACGGCAGTCGTTCACCTTGACCGCCAAGCCCGGTAAAAAGTTGTGGCCTTAGTTCCAGGGCCGCCCGGTGGCCGGGTTCACCCCCGCCTCGCGGCGGCGCTCCCGCTCACGCCAGTTGGCGAAGGCCCTCTCTTCCGGCAGCGCCACGCTGATCGTCTCCTCCTGGAACTCGGCATCGCCGAGGAGCCGCCGAAGAAACTCGGCCATCCCGAACGAGTGCACCTGGAACGACGGGCTGGTGTGCCGTCCGCACACCAGCACCGGCCACCGGTCCGGATCCTCGTCCGTGGTCAGCCAGCAGTAGATGTCGGCGCCGGTGGTGACGCCCCACGCCACGATGGACCCGGGGTCCACGTCGAAGTCGGCCTCGTCCCCGCACATCTCCCAGGCGAGGCGGGCGTTCTCGGTCTCGTCTCCCAGGCCCGACGCGTCCGTGTACGTGCCGGCTCGCGGCACCGGCAGCAGAATCACGATCTCTTCGCTGACCAGCCCGGCCCCGTACACCTCCATGAAGCGGACATAGTCCGAGGGGAAGCGTCTTCCCCAGATCCCCTCGACCTCGCTCCAGTCGATCCCCTCGTCCACGCCGTCCGCCACCGGTATGAGCGGCGCCAGCGCCGCCACCGAGTCGTTTCCGCCCACTGGCCTGCTCCTTCTTCTCTCCGAGGAGCTCAAACCTATGTGAACCGTGCTCAGCACCGGCAGGGGCTCTGAGCGGCAGCTGAGCAGCGAAGTCCGGCCTGATCTCCGAGGGCCGGACTTCGCTGTGTGCCGTCCGGCTCTCACGCGTACGGTGGGCCTCCGCGCCGTACGTCTCATGTCGCACGACCCGCCAGTGAATTTGTGGTGAGTTTGGGACGGCGACACGCCGTCGCTTCGGCGTGTCGCCGTCCCAAACTCACCACAAGCGCAAGTCCATGCCGATCGCCGAGGTCGCCGTGCCCCAGGGCGTGCGATACGGGGATCCGGTGATCCGGGACAGCGGGCTGGCGGGCCGCTTCCGGTCCGTACACGGCTCCCTCTACCAGCCTTCGGAACAACCCGGTTCGGCGCTGGGGCGGGAGACGGGGGTGCTGGAGTTCATCTCCGTGCTGGCGCGGCGCTCGTACGGAGCCGAGGGCGGGAAGGGCACGGGGCGGCGCGTGCCCGAGATCGTGCGTGAGTATCTGCGGGCGAATCTGGCCCGCAACGTGACGCTGGACGAGCTCAGTGCGGTGGCGGAGCTGAGCAAGTACCGGCTCGCACGGGCGTGTACGGCGTGGTTCGGCCTGCCGCCGCACAAGCTGCATCTGCGGCTGCGGCTCGACCGGGCCAGGGAACTGCTCCGGCGTGGCACGGGGATTGCCGAGGTCGCGTACGAGACGGGATTCCACGATCAATCCCATCTGACCCGTGTGTTCGCCGGGGCCTACGGGGTGACACCCGCCAGGTACCAGTCGACGTATCGGGGTACGGAGTGGGCCGGTCTGGCCGTGCGCTGAGCCGGGAGGGGCAAGAACGTGCAATACGGCGGGTGACCAGCACAGTTGGTTTCCTTCGCGAGGCCGACTTGGCACGAGCGTGAGCATGGGTGATGGTGATGCGTTACCGACTGCTTGGACGCACCGGGCTGCGGGTGTCCGAAGCGTTCCTGGGCACGATGACCTTCGGCGAGGAGTGGGGGTGGGGCGCCTCCGTCGAGGAGTGCCGCAAGATGTTCACCGCCTACGCGGAGGCGGGCGGGAATGTGATCGACACCGCGAACCGGTACACCGAGGGCAGCAGTGAGCGGATCGTCGGGGGAGCTGCTGGGTTCCGACCGCGACCGCTTCGTGGTGTCCACGAAGTACACGCTGACCATGGACGGTACCGACCCCAACGCCAGCGGCAACCACCGCAAGAATCTGGTCCGTTCGGTGGAGGCCGGCCTGGAGCGGCTGGGCACGGAGTACATCGATCTGCTGTGGGTGCACATCTGGGACCCCAATACGCCGATCGAGGAGACGATGCGGGCTCTCGACGATCTCGTGCGGGCGGGCAAGGTGCTGTATGTCGGGATCTCCGACGCGCCCGCGTGGCTGGTCGCCCGCGCCGACACCATCGCCGAGTTCCGAGGGTGGGCGCCCTTCGCCGGGCTACAGCTGCCCTACAGCCTGGTCAAGCGCGACATCGAGCGGGAGCTGCTGCCCATGGCCTCGGCTCTGGAACTGTCGGTGGCCGCGTGGTCGCCGCTGGCCGGTGGTGTTCTGTCGGGCAAGTTCACCCGCTCCGGGGCCGATGGTCCCTCCCGGGTCGACCGCTCCGCCGTCTCCGAAGGCGACCTGACCATCGCGCGCACGGTGGACGCCGTGGCCGACGAGCTCGGCGTGTCCTCCTCGCAGGTTGCCATCGCGTGGACGCGGGCCCGCCGGCCCTGGATCCACCCGATCCTCGGCGCCCGCACCGTGGGGCAGTTGACGGACAACCTCGCCGCGATCGACCTGGAACTGCCCGACGAGGCGGTCGGCCGCTTGGACAAGGCCAGCGCGATCGACCTGGGCTTCCCCATGGAATTCATCCTGGACACCACGACCGACTTCGTCTACGGATCCAGCGGAAAGCAGGTTGACGGCCGCCACGCCGGATGAGCGGAAGACGGGCCGGGTTGAGTCTCCCGTAGGGGGAGGCGCGATGCTGAGGGCATGGACGGCGGCACGCGTTATTCGATCGGTCAGCTGGCCCGGCGGACCGGGCTCACGGTGAAGACCATTCGGTTCTACTCCGATCGCGGGATCGTTGTGCCGGCGGGCCGCAGCCCGGCCGGATACCGGCTGTACGACACCGACGCCGTCGCCCGTCTTGAGCTGGTGCGGACGCTGCGCGAGCTGGGGCTGGATCTCGCGACGGTCCGGAAGGTCGTGGAGCGGGAGCTGTCGCTGGCTGAGGTCGCGGCGGCGCATGCGGAGGCGCTGGCGGTGCAGATCCGGACGTTGCGGCTGCGGCGGGCGGTGTTGACGGCGGTGGCGGAGCGCGGGGCGAGTACGGAGGAGATGGCACTCATGCACACATTGGCCAGGCTCTCGGAGGACGAGCGTCGAAGTCTGATCGGGGAATTTCTGGATGCCGTCTTCGGTGGTCTTGCGGGGAATCCGGAGTTCGCGGCGGCCAGGCGCTCGATGACGCCCGAGCTGCCCGAGAGCCCGGAGGCGGAGCAGGTCCGGGCGTGGGTGGAGTTGGCCGAGCTGTCGCGGGATGCGGAGTTCCGGGCCGGGATGCGGCGGGTGGTCGAGGAGCAGGCGGCCGAGCGGAATGGCGGGGGGCCCCGCAAGGACATCGCCGCGGTGGTGCGCGAGCGGGTCGGGCCGGCGCTGGCGGCCGGGGTCGAACCGGACTCGCGGCAGGCCGAGCCGGTCGTGGCAGGGTTCGTGGGGCACTACGCGCAGTTGGCCGGCGAACCGGATGGTGTCGCGCTGCGGCGTCGGCTGCTGGCCCGGCTGGAGAGCGTCGACGACCCGCGCCGGGAGCGGTACGTGCGGCTGCTCGCGCGGGTCAACGGCTGGCCCGCGCCCGAGAGCCTGGCGCCGGTGCTCGGCTGGGCCGGGGCGGCTCTGCGGGCCCGGATGTCCGGCGCGGCGTGATGCCGGGGGAGCGCCGGTGGCCGGGCGGGCGGTGCGCCCGCCCGGCCACCGAGCGCGGGGCTCAGTGCGTCATCGCACGTTGATGCCGCCCCAGGCGTTGTCGACCGCCTTGTACTCGACGCTGGTCCCGCCGTACAGGGCCTTCGCCGCCTTGAGCGTCGCGGTGCGCGCCTTGGCGTAGTTGGTGGTCGAGGTCATGTACGTGGTCAGAGCCTTGTACCAGATCTTCTCGGCCTTGGCGCGGCCGATACCCTCGACGGTGCGGCCGTCCTTGGTCGGGCTGTTGTAGGTCACGCCGTTGATGACCTTGCGGCCGCTGCCCTCGGAGAGCAGGTAGAAGAAGTGGTTGGCGGGCCCGGACGTGAAGTGCGGGTCGTCCTGGCCGATGGTGCTGGACCAGTAGTCGTAGGACAGGCCGTCCTTGCTGGGCTTGTCCATGTAGCGCAGCGGGGTGCCGTCCCCGTTGATGTCGATCTTCTCACCCATGAGGTAGTCGCCGACGTCCTTGGGGTTCTTGGCGTAGAACTCGACGGCCGTGCCGAAGATGTCGGAAGTTGCCTCGTTGAGGCCGCCCGACTCCCCGCTGTACTCGAGATTCGCGGTGGCGGAGGTGAGGCCGTGGCTCATCTCGTGGCCGGCGACGTCGAGCGAGGTGAGCGGCTTCTTGTTGCCCTCGCCGTCGCCGTACGTCATGCAGAAGCACTCGTCGTCCCAGAAGGCGTTGACGTACTCGTTGCTGAAGTGGACGCGCGAGTAGGCGGCCTTGCCGTCGTTCTTGATGCCGTTGCGGCCCAGGACCTTCTTGTAGTAGTCCCAGGTCTTGGCCGCGCCATAGTGGGCGTCGACGGCGGCGGTCTGCGCGATGGTCGGCTTGCCGTTGCCCCAGACGTCGTCGGCGTCCAGGAACTTCGACCCCTTGCCCTCTTCGGCGTGCTTGAGGTTGTAGGTCATGTGGCCGCCGCGCGCGGTGTCCTTGAGCAGGTACTGGGTGCCGCTCTTGGTGGAGCCGACGGTGACCTTGCCGTTGTGCTGGCCGGTGCCCGTGCCGTTGCGGACGGCCTGGAACTGGTACAGCTTCTTGCCGGTGTCGGCGTCGGTGATGACATGCAGCTTGCTGGGCGTGCCGTCGTCCTGGAAGCCGCCGACCACGGTCTCGTACGCGAGGACGGGCTTGCCGGAGGCGGCCCAGATCACCTTGCGGGGCGTGGCCGTGGTGTCGGCCTCGTCGCCCGCCGCGGACTTCGCGGCGCTCACAGCGGTCCGCTCGGCGGCGGACGGGGCGATCGCGGCCCGGGTGTCGGACACCTTGATCGTGGCGTCGGTGGCCTTGGTGACGCCGTCGCTCGAACCGTCGGCCGCCTCGTGGACGACGAGGTCGCCGCCGAGGACGGGGAGGCCGTCGTAGGTGCGCTCGTAGCGGGTGTGGACGGCGCCGTCGGCGTCCTTGACGACGTCCTTGACGACCAGCTTCTCCTTGGCGCCGAGCCCGAGGGAGCGGGCGGTGCCGGACGTGGCGGCGTCGGCCTCGCGCAGCAGCTCCGCGCGGACGGAGGGGGAGAGGGCGAGGGACTGGGCGCCCGTCGCGGTGGGCGGGGGCGGCGGGGTGGCCGCGCCCGCGGTGCCGGCGGTGGCGCCGCCCGCGATCAGGGCTCCGGCGAGTGTCGCCGCCCCCGCGGCGACGACGGTGCGGGAGCGCCGCCGCGCCGCGGCGCGGGATATGCGCGAAGTGCTGGGTCTGCCGGAGGCCGAGCTTTGCGTCACGTTGTCTCCTGTTGCTGTGGGGTGCCGGATGGCGAAGTGGCCACCGGCAGAACAAAGTGCGGAAACATGACGGTGCCCGGGAACGGGACCCGGGCACCGGCTATGTGGTGCACATTGTTTGACGCGGTTTTACGGCTTGACGTTCACTCCGGCCCACGCCGAATCCACGCCCTTGTACTCGGCGCTGTCCGCCCCGTACAGGTCGCTCGCGGCCTTCAGCGTCGCCTCGCGCGCGGCGTGGTAGTCGGTGGTGGAGGTGAAGTAGGTGGTCAGGGCCTTGAACCAGATCTTCTCGGCCTTGTCGCGGCCGATGCCCTCGACCTTGGAGCCGTCGGCGGTCGGGCTGTCGTACTGGACGCCGCCCACCTCCTTGGCGCCGCTGCCCTCGGACAGCAGATAGAAGAAGTGGTTGGCGACACCGGAGGAGTAGTGCACGTCCAAGTCGCCGACGGAGTCGGACCAGTTGTCGGCGGACGCGCCGTCCTTGCTGGGCTTGTCCATGTAGCGGAGCGGGGTGCCGTCGCCGTTGATGTCTATCTTCTCGCCGACCAGGTAGTCCCCGGGGTCGCTGTCGTTCTTCGCGTTGAACTCCACCGCGGCGGCGAAGATGTCGGAGGTGGCCTCGTTGAGACCGCCCGACTCGCCGCTGTACTGGAGGTTGGCGGTGGCGGAGGTGACGCCGTGGGTCATCTCGTGGGCCGCGACGTCGATCGAGGTGAGCGGGGCCTTGTCGCCCTGGCCGTCGCCGTACGTCATGCAGAAGCAGCTGTCGTCCCAGAAGGCGTTGACGTAGTCGTGGCCGAAGTGCACCCGGGAGTACGCGCCCTTGCCGTCGCCCGCGATGCCGTCGCGGCCGTGCACGTTCTTGTAGTAGTCCCAGGTGAGGGCGGCGCCGTAGTGCGCGTCGACGGCCGCGGTCTGCGGGTCGTCGGGCGCTCCGCTGCCCCAGGTGTCGTCGTCGTCCGTGAACGCCGCGCCTTCGCCGGATTCGGCGCCCTTGAGGTCGGTGGTCCGGTGGCCGCCGCGGTCGGCGTCGGTGAGGGTGTAGCCGCTGCCCTCCTTGGTGGTGCCGAGGTCGACCTTGCCGCTGTACTGGCTGTCGCCGCTGCCGGTCTTGATGCCCTGGTACTCGTACAGCTTGGCGCCGGTGTTCGCGTCGGTGATGACGTGCAGCTGGTTGGGGGTGCCGTCCTTCTGTACGCCGCCGACGACGGTTTCGTACGCGAGGACGGGCTTGCCGGTGGCGGCCCAGATCACCTTGCGCGGGGCGCCGTCGGCGGCGGCCCGCCGGGAGTCGTCCGCCTGGGCGCGCTTGACGGCGGCCCGCTCAGCGGTCGCCGGTGTCACCTTGGCCGTGGTGGAGGGCACGGCGAGGGTGGCCTTGACGGCCTTGGTGACGCCCTTGACGGTGCCGCTCGCGGACTTGTGGACGATCAGGTCGCCGCCGAGGACGGGAAGGCCGTCGTAGGTGCGGTCGTAGCGGGTGTGGACGGTGCCGTCGGCGTCCCGTACGACGTCCTTGACGACCAGCTTCTCCTTGGCACCGAGACCCAGCGCCTTGGCGTCGCTGGTTGTGGTGGTGGTGCTTGTGGTGGCGGCCCCGGCCTGGCCCGTGGTGACGGCGGTGGCCAGCAGCGCGGCCGCCGCGACGGCGGCGCCTGCGGTGGCCGCTGTGCGGCGCTTGCCGCGGGCGGTGGAACGGGCAGGGGAAATGGGCAGGTTCGTGCTCTTGCGCACGCTCACTCGGACTCCTCATTGCTGTGGGGGGTCAGCCCCGGGCGGCGGGGAAGAGCCGCCCGGACCTGAACAAGAGGTGTGGATGCGATCGCGTGGGCAGACTGTCACACAGGGCGCGTACATGTCACGCGCTTCCTTGCAGGTGGGCGGCAAAATGTTCGTCTGGTGTTGATCAAACGTCGCCGCGCGGCGGAGCGGCATATCGACAGGGCCCGGAGTGGAGTTGTACGCCCCGTGACGACAAAAGAGGCGCCGCCAGGGGGAGTCGGAGTCACCCCTGGCGGCGCCTGTCCGCTGACCGGAGGGCTCAGCGCCGCATCCGGATGTGCGCAGCGTTCAGAACGTCAGCCCGTTCAGAACGTCAGCTTCCAGCTGTTGATGTAGCCCGTGTCCAGCGCGGCGACGTCCTGCACCCGCAGCTTCCAGGTGCCGACGGCCACCTCGGACGAGGCATCGACCGTGTAGGTGGTCCGCACGTCGTCCGCCGAGTCCGTGGAGCTGGAGTTCTTCAGCCGGTACGCCGTACCGTCCGGCGCCAGCAGGTCGATCACCAGGTCACCCCGCCAGGTGTGCACGATGTCCACGCCCACCTGGAGGTTGGACGGCGCGTTGCCGGCCCGGCTCACCGTGATCGAGGAGGTGACCGCGTCACCGGCGTCCGGGATGGGGACGTCCGTGGTGTTCTCGAAGACGTTGCCGCCGGTGGTGTTCACGGTCCAGGTGAAGGAGGCCGTGGCCGACTCGCCGGCCGCGTCGGTCACGGTGACCGTCACGGTGCCGGATCCCAGCGTGGTCGGGGTGCCGGAGATCACGCCGGTCGAGGAGTCGATCGACAGCCCGGCGGGCAGCCCGGTGGCGGCGTAGGTGAGCGCGCCCGGGTTGGAGCTGGTGGCCGCGATCTGGAGGCTGACGGCCTGGTCGACGATGCTGGTCTGGTCGCCGGGCGCGGTGATGGACACGCCGTCGACGATCCGGGACCCGACGTTGACCGCGGCCCAGGTGTTGGCCACCGTGTTGTACTCGGGGCTGGCCTGGCCGAACAGCTCGCCCGCCGCCCATAGCGTGGCGTCCCGCGCCCCCGCGTAGTTGGTGCTGGACGTCATGCGCTGGGTCAGCGCCTTGAACCAGATCTTCTCGGCGTTGGCCAGCCCGATGCCGGGGACCGGCAGGTTGTCGTAGGTCGGGCTGTCGTAGCTGACGCCGTTGACCACCTTCGCACCGCTGCCCTCGGCCAGCAGGTAGAAGAAGTGGTTGGCGACGCCGGAGGAGTAGTGCACATCGACGTTGCCGACACCGGAGTACCAGTTGTCCTTGGACGCGCCGTCCTTGCTGGGCTTGTCCATGTAGCGCAGTGGGGTGCCGTCGCCGTTGATGTCGATCTTCTCGCCGACCAGGTAGTCGCCCGGGTCGTTCGCGTTGTTGGCGTTGAACTCGACCGCGGCGGCGAAGATGTCCGAGGTGGCCTCGTTGAGGCCGCCGGACTCACCGCTGTAGGTGAGGTTGGCGGTCGCGGCGGTGACGCCGTGGGTCATCTCGTGGGCCGCCACGTCGATGGAGGTGAGCGGCTTGGCGTTGCCGGAGCCGTCGCCGTACGTCATGCAGAAGCAGGAGTCCTGCCAGAACGCGTTGACGTAGTTGCTGCTGTAGTGGACCCGGGAGTACGCCCCGACGCCATCGCCCCGGATGCCGGTGCGGCCGTGGACGTTCTTGTAGTAGTCCCAGGTCAGCGCGGCGCCGTAGGCCGCGTCCACACCGGCGGTCGCGGCGTCGCTCGTCGTCCCGTTGCCCCAGACGTCGTCGGCGTCGGTGAAGAGCGTGCCCGTCCCGGAGGTGCCCCGGTTGAGGTTGTACGTCTTGTGGCCGCCGCGGCCGCCGTCGGTCAGGTTGTACGAGCCCGAGCTGCCCGAGGTGCCGAGGGTGACCTGCCCGCTGTACTGGCTGTTGCCGGTGCCCTCCTTGACGCCCTGGAACTCGAAGAGCTTGGCGCCGGTGTTCGCGTCGGTGATGACGTGCAGCTCGTTCGGCGTGCCGTCCTCCTGGAGGCCGCCGACGACCGTCTCGTACGCGAGCGTGGGCGTGCCCTTCGCCGCCCAGATGACCTTGCGGGGCGCCCGCTCGGCCTCCGTCTTGCGCGCACCCTGCGCGTCGGCCGACTTCACCGCCGCTTTTTCGACGGTGGCGGGGGCGACGGCGGCGGTGGTCGAGTCCACCTTCACCCGCGCCTTGGTCGCCTTGGCGACCGACCGCACGGCGCCGCTCTTCGCCTCCTCGACGACCAGGTCGCCGCCGAGGACGGGGAGGCCGTCGTAGGTGCGCTCGTAGCGGGTGTGGACGGTGCCGTCGGCGTCCTTCGTGACGTCCCTGACGACCAGCTTCTCCTTGGCGCCGAGGCCAAGTGACGTGGCGGTGGCGGACTTCGAGGCGTCGGCCTCACGGATCAGTTCGGCGCGCCGCGCGGGGGAGAGGGCCACCGGCAGGGCGTCGGGGTCCGGCTTGGCGAAGACGGTGCCGGACGCCGGGGCGGAGCCGTCCGGGCGGGCGGCGGCGGTGCCGGTCTGGAGCCCGACGGCGAGCATGGCCGCCGCGGCGACGAGCGCGCCGCTCGCGACGGCGCGCCGGCGGGATGCCTGGGGTCTGTGGGGTCTGTGGGGGCGTTGGGAGGTCGATCTCACACTGACTCCTTCTGCGCTGGCCGCGCGGTGGCGCGACCGGGTACGACCGGACGGCCGGGTGAGGCCGCCCGGGCATGACGGGGGAGTGCGCGTGGGGGGAAGGTGCGAAGGTGTGCATGCGGGTGCCGACGGTGTCGAAGCTCAGCCGTGAGCTGTGGGGGAGCTGTGCGCCGAACGAGGGAAGAGTGTCATCGGTGGACTAGTCCTGTCAGGAGCGCGACAAGAACTTGGCCGGAAAGCGTTCGTTGACAATCGGCGCGCGTTCGCATTCCGGATGGGGCGGGGCCCGTCCGTAGCATCGCCGCATGCCGACGCCTGTGAACCCCATCGATGAGCCGCCGCACTCGCTCGCGGACACCCGCGAGATGCTCGACGCCTCTCTCGACTACTACCGGAGCGTTGTGCTCCATAAGCTCGACGGGCTCGGCGAGAGCGAGCTGCGCACCTCCCGACTGCCCTCCGGCTGGACCCCGTTGGAGCTGCTCCACCACCTCACCCACGTCGAACGGCGCTGGCTGCGCTGGGGGTTCCTCGGCGAGCCGGTGGAGTCGCCCTGGGGCGACCGGGGCCCCGACGACCGCTGGCACGTCCCCGAGGACATGTCACCGGCACAGGTCCGGGCGCGGTTCGAGGAGCAGTGCGCCTGGTCGCGGCGGGCCGTGGCGGACGTTCCCCTCGGCCGCCGGGCGCCCACCGGCGGCCGGTTCGCCACCGAGGCCGATGCCCCGACGCTCGGCTGGATCCTCTTCCACCTGCTCCAGGAGTACGCCCGGCACGCCGGCCAGCTCGACGTCGTACGCGAGCTGGCCGACGGCACGGTCGGGGAGTGAGCCGCGTGGGTCAGCAGGCGGGGCTGTCGAACCGCGGGCGCTCGTCCAGCAGGGCGCTCAGGTCCGCGCCGGGGCCGAGCTCCGCAGGGGCCGCGCCACGCTGGAACAGGACGGCTCCGGCCGCGATCCCGCCGAGCGTCAGCCGGTCGTCCGCGTCCCTGCTCAGCCAGGTGCCCTCGCGCAGCCCCACCACCGGCACGTCGTTCTCCTCCAGGAACTGCTCCAGCCGCTCGGCGCGCGTCTCGCCCATGTGGCCGAGGTCCGGCCGCGGGTCCAGGTAGTGCGGGTTGATCTGGAAGGGCAGCAGGCCCAGGGCCTCGAAGCTGGGCGGCTGCACGATCGGCATGTCGTTGGTGGTGCGCAGGGTCGGGCAGGCCATGTTGGTGCCCGCGCTCGACCCGATGTACGGCGCGCCCGCCGCCACCCGCTCGCGGATGGCCCGCACCAGACCGTGCTCGTGCAGGGCCTTCAGCAGCCGGAAGCTGTTGCCGCCGCCCACGAACACCGCCTCCGCGCCGCCGATCAGCTCGGCGGGGTCGGCGGCGGTGTGCGCGCCGGTCACCTCGATGCCCAGGGGCTCCAGCGCCTTGGCCACCTGCGCGGTGTAGCCGTCCCGGTCGGCCAGGGCGTACGGCACGAACACCAGCCGGCGTACGCCGTCGAGCAGCGCGCCGATCTCCTCCCGCGCGTGCTCCAGGTAACCGTGCCCGGGGGCGGTGGAGTTGGACAGCAGCAGCAACCGCATGGTGGATGGCCCTTTCTGGGACGGACAGAACAAATGTGGCGCGGCGGCTCGGCGCCACACATGTGGCGCAGCCGCTCAGCGCCCGTCGCGGCGCGGCGGGACCTGCCGCGGGCGGGTCGGCGTCAGCAGCTTGCCCAGGTCCGCGGCGTACTGCTGAAGCGGGCCGGTCAGCTCCTCCTGGCGGCCCCGCAGGTCATCGAGGGCCGCGGTCAGGGACAGCGTGCCCACCGGGCGCCTTCCGACGAGCACCGGGACCGCGAGCGCCGCGGTCTGCGGATCGTACTCGCCCTCGGAGTACGCGTAGCCGAGGCGCCGCACCTCGGCGAAGCGCTCCTCCAGCCGCACCGGATCGGTCAGCGTGTTCTCGCTGAACCGCGCCATCGGGCGGCCGTACAGCAGGACGGCCCGATCGCCGGGCGGCAGCATACCGAAGTAGGCCCGCGAGGTGGCCCCGGCGTGTGCCGGGTACAGCTCGCCCGCCAGGGCGTAGTAGCGCAGCGGGCCGGTCGCCCCGTCCGCGGCCGTGACACAGCGCATGTGGACCCCGTCCGGCACCGCGAAGAGCGCGCCGACCCCGGCCGACTCGGCGAGCGCCTCCAGCGTGGGCCGGACCAGGCTGGCCATGCCGCCGCCGCGCTCCCACACACGTGACAGATGCCACACCGCCGGGCCCAGCCGGTAGCGGCGGGTGCGCTGGTCGGAGACCAGGAAGCCGCGGTACGCCAGCGCGGCCAGCAGCCGCTGCGCGACCGACTTGTCCAGGCGGAACTCCGCGGCCACTTCGGTGACGCCCCACTCGGGGCGCTCCCGGTCGAAGGACAGCAGGACATTGAGGACGCGGTCCGCGGTCTGCAAAGGCGGCGGACCGGTTACGGGTGACTGCTCGGCCATGAAGGAAGAGTAAACAATCCCGCATATCGAGAAAACATTGCGCTCGGCGGAACGGTCGGCTGACTCTGGGGCGACCGGAACCCGGGCCTCCTCATCGCCGCTCGCCCGGACCGGCTGTCCGACCGCGTCACCCGCGACCTCGCTCGTCCTGAGAGGCCCCCGTGCTCAAACACGTCCTTGAGATCATCGAACTCCTCGACCGCCCGCAGACCAGCGGGGAGCTGCTCGCCGACCACCTGCGGGCCGTCCAGACCGCGGCCGGGGCCGACCCGGCGACCGCGCCGCGGATCGAGGTACGCACGGTCGAGGGCGACAAGGGCAGCACGGACTTCGTCTCCGTCACCGTCCCCGGCCGCCGCGGCCGGGCCGCGGGCGGCGACGCGCCGACCCTCGGCATCCTCGGCCGGCTCGGCGGAGTCGGCGCCCGGCCGGAGCGGATCGGCCTGGTCTCCGACGCCGACGGGGCGGTTGCGGCGCTGTCCGCCGCCGCCAAGCTGCTGGACATGCACGCCCGCGGCGACGTCCTGGACGGCGATGTGACCCTCTCCACCCATGTGTGCGGATGGGCCCCCACCCAGCCGCACGACCCGGTGCCCTTCATGGACTCCCCGGTGGACACCCTGGTGTGCAACCGCGAGGAGATCTCCCCCGAGATGGACGCGGTCGTCTCCATCGACACCACCAAGGGAAACCGGCTGCTCAACCACCGCGGCCTCGCCCTGTCGCCGACGGTCCGCGAGGGCTGGATCCTCCGGGTGAGCGAGGACCTGGTGTCGATCCTGGAGACCGTCACCGGGGAGCCCGCCCGCGTGCTGCCCATCACCACGCAGGACATCACCCCGTACGGCAACGGGGTGCACCACCTCAACTCCATCCTCCAGCCCGCCGTCGCCACCAAGGCCCCCGTCGTCGGCCTCGCCATCACCGCCGCCACCGCCGTGGCCGGCTGCGCCACCGGCGCCAGCCACGAGACCGACATCGCGGCCGCCGCCCGGTTCGCGATCGAGACCGCCAAGGAGTTCGGCCGCGGAGTCGCGCGCTTCCTCGACGACGAGGAGTTCGCGCGCCTGGTCGAGCTGTACGGCCCCATGACCCACCTTCAGGCGCCCGTCCCCGCGCAGTGAGCCCACGCGCCCAGGAGTCCCCATGAACGACTCGAACACCCAGACCGCCGCGGAGGCCACCTCCGCGCCGGTCGAAGCTCACCCCAGAGCCTTCGAACCGATCACCCTCGTCATCACCATCCTGATGTCAGTCCTCGGCGCCCTGATCGGCATCGTGCTGATCACCTCGCTCGGCGTGTCCCCCAACACGGCCGTGATCGGCGCCCTGGTGGCGATGCTGATCGGGCGCATCCCGGTCGGCATGCTGGCCCGGATGCGCTCCCAGCACCGGCAGAACCTGGTGCAGTCGGCGATCTCCGGCTCCACCTTCGCCGCCGCCAACTCCCTCCTCACCCCCATCGCCGTGCCCTTCGCCCTGGGCCGTACCGACCTGGTGTGGCCCATGCTCGGCGGCGCCGTCATCGGGCTGGCCGTCGACAGCTGGGTGCTGTACCGGGTGTTCGACTCCAAGCTGCTGCCCGCCACCGGCTCCTGGCCCGCGGGCATCGCCGCGGCCGAGACCATCAAGGCCGGGGACACCGGCGGGCGCAAGGCCGCGGTGCTCGGCGTGGGCGCGCTCGTCGGCCTGGTCGGCGCGCTGTTCAAGTTCCCCACCAGCGCCGCGGGCGTCGGCTTCCTCGGCAACATCTGGGCGCTCGCGATGTTCGGCATCGGGCTGGCCGCCGGCCAGTACGCCCCGGACTTCGGCTTCGACCTGGGCGCCGAGCGGGTGCCGCACGGCCTGATGGTCGGCGCCGGGCTGGTCGCCCTGATCCAGGCGCTGCTGCTGATGCGGACCCGCAAGGGGCGTGGCGACGGCCCGGCGTCCGCCCATGACACCGTCTCCGCTTCCGATGACGACGAGCGTACGGTCAAGGCCCCGCAGCTGCGCCGCGGTCTGCTCGAGGGCATGGGGCTGTTCGTGTGCGGCGCGATCGTGGTCGCCATCGCGGGCGGAGTGGCCGGCCGGCTGTCCGTCCCCGCCCTGGTCGGCTGGGTGGCGCTCGCCGGAATCGCCGCCATCGTGCACCAGCTCATCGTGGGCCTGGCGGCCATGCACTCCGGGTGGTTCCCGGCCTTCGCGGTCACCCTGATCTTCCTGATCATCGGCCTGGTCCTGCACATCCCGACCGTGCCGCTCGCCCTGATGGTGGGCTACACGGCCTCCACCGGCCCCGCCTTCGCCGACCTCGGCTACGACTTCAAGGCCGGCTGGCTGCTGCGCCGGGACGCCGTGCCGTGGCAGCCCTTCGAGATCGAGGGGCGGCGCCAGCAGTACCTCGCCCAGCTCGTCGGCTTCGGTGTCGCGCTCGTCGTGGTGGCCGTCGCGTGGAAGTCGTTCTTCTCGGACGGGCGGGTGCCGCCGGTGTCCGAGGTGTACGTGGCCACCATCAAGGGCGGCCTGGAGCCCGGCACCATGACCACCATGCTGCTGTGGGCGATCCCCGGAGCGCTCATCCAGTTCCTCGGCGGCCCGTCCCGGCAGATGGGCGTCCTGCTGGCCACCGGTCTGCTGGTGGCCACGCCCGACGCCGGGTGGATGGTGCTCGGCGCCCTGGCCATCCGCCAGGCGTACACGATGTGGCGGCGGCGCGGGCTGACCGATGCGAAGGCCCGCAAGGAGTGCGACGAGCAGTCGGAGAACGATCTGTCGCTCGTGGGCGCGGGCCTGGTGGCCGGAAGCTCGCTGAACGACGTGGGCCAGCTCACGAAGGCCCTGTGACCCGCCACGTGGCCTGTCACCACACGCCCCGCACACGGAAGGAGCCTCACCCGTGACCGCCCCGGTCCTGAACCCGGAGCCGGAGCCGGAGCTCGCGGCGGACCGCGTCCGCCCGAGCGCCCCGGCCCTCGGCCTCGTCACCATCGGCCAGGCCCCGCGCGCCGATCTGCGGCCCGACGCCGAACCACTGCTGCCGGGGGTGCGCCTCGTGGAACACGGCGCACTCGACGGCGAGCGGTTCGACGGCCCCGCCGAGCAGGAGACCCGCCGGCTGCTCGCCCCCGAGCCCGGCGAGGCCCCGCTGGTCACCCGGCTGCGCGACGGCGGCTCGGTGATGCTCGGCCACACCGCGCTGGTCCCGCGCATCGAGCGGGCCGTCGCCCGCGCGGAGCGGGACGGCGCCGCCGCGACCCTGCTGCTGTGCACCGGCCACTTCCCCGCCGTACGGGCGGACCGGCCGCTGCTGTTCGCCGAACCGCTGGTGCTGCGCGGCGTCGCGGCAGCCGTCGGCTCCGACCCGGTGGGCATCGTCTGCCCCCACCCGGACCAGGCCGAGGACGCGACCCGCCGCTGGTCCGACGTACTCTCCGGCGAGGTCCGGGCCGCCCCCGCCAATCCCTACGCGCCGCCCGAGCAGGCCCTGGACGAGGTGGCGGCCGCCGCGCGCGCCCTCGCCGAGGCCGGCAGCTCCTGGATCGTCCTGGACTGCATCGGCTACACCGAGCGGATGCGGGAGGCCGCGGTCCGCGCCGCAGGCCGCCCCGTCCTCCTGGCCAGGGCCATCGCGGTCCGCATGGCGGGGGAGGTGGTGGCCGCCTTCGGCCGCCCCTCCGAGACGCCCGCGGCCCGCCCCGGGAGCGGCTCATGAACGCGCACATCGGCGTGATCCGCGTCCTCACCAGCGATGACGCCTCGACCGTGGCGGCCCACGGCAGGGTGATCGAGGAGCGGTACGGCATTCCGGCCGTCTCCCGCTGCATCCCCGGGCAGCCGCACGGCATCCACGACGACGAGTCCGAGCGCCGCGCCGAACCGAAGATCGTGGCCCTGGCCCGCGAACTGGCCGCCGACGGGGCCGGGACCCTGGTCATCAGCTGCGCCGCCGACCCGGCGCTGGAACGCACCCGCGAGGCGGTCGACGTGCCGGTGATCGGCGCCGGCTCGGCGGCCGCCGCCGTGGCGCTCGGCCTCGGCAGCCGCGTCGGGGTGCTGGGCATCAGGGACGAGGCGCCGCCCGCCGTGCGCGCGGTCCTCGGCGAGCGCTTCGCCGGGGAGGCACGGCCGCGGGGCGTGCACCGTACGACGGACCTTCAGGCCCCCGAGGGCCCCGCGGCGGTGCTGGAGGCCGCGGCCGGGCTGGTCGAGTCGGGCGCGGACACCCTGCTGCTGGCCTGCACCGGCCTGAACACGATCGGGATCCGCCCGCTGCTGGAGGACCGGCTGGGGGTGCCGGTCGTGGACCCGGTGCTCGCCGCCGGGCTGATGGCCTCGTACACGCGGAGCTGAGCGGAGCGGGTGCCGGTATGGAGCGGGGCCCTGTGGCTCAGCAGAAGGCCCGGCTCAGTAGGTCAGCCACCACCCGTGTTCCGGCACCTCCTCCGGGTGTTCCCACTCGTGCAGCACCTGGGTCAGCTCGTAGGTCTCCAGCTCGTCGGCCGGGGCGGCGAGCCGGGCCCGGATGGCCGGCATCAGGACCTCGGCGTGCGCGCTCATCCGGCGCAGGGCGATGTAGACCTCCTTGCGCCGTTCGGGCAGGGCTTTCAGGAGCGCGGGGAGGGCGCGCGCGTCGTCCATCCGGCCCAGGGTGACCGAGGCCTTCCAGCCGATCACTGGGTCGGACTGGGCGCGGGCGAGGTCGTCGCGTACGGCCTCGGGCGGCGGGTAGTGCCGGGCGAGGCCGAACAACGCGGCCGAACGCAGCGCCGGTTCGGGGTGGCTCAGCAGCCGCCCGAGCGCCGCCGCCAGCGGCTGGGACCGGGGGCGGTCGTACAGCATGCCCCCGGCGATCTCGACGGCCAGCTGGGTGGGCGCCTCGGAGATCAGCCGGAGGATGTGCGCCACCCGGGTCCGCCTCCGCTCCGGGGAGGGCGCGTACCTCCGGCCGAACCATCCGGCCCGCTCCTCGAAGGCGTAGGACACGAGCCATTCCACACTGCCCCACTCCGCCCAGGCCAGCGGCTCCAGCACCGCGCCGCCGCCCTTGACCACCCCCGACACCAGGGCGTCGGCGACGGCCTCGTCGTACGCTCCACGGCGCTCCAGGGCCAGCGCGGCGGTCAGCCGCAGCCCCGGCCGGTCGGCGGCGGTGAGCCACTCGCGGAGCACGCGGGCCGCCGGGTCGTCGGCCGTCGCGGAGGTCCCGGCCGCGCGGCTGATCACCAACAGCAGCGCGGCCCGGACGGTTTCGTCCTCGACCTGGTCGAAGCAGGCCAGGAGCCGGGGGAGGAGGGCGGCGAGAGCGGCCTCGTCCAGGCGCGCGTACGCCAGCACATGCGCGGCGATCCGCCCGATGCGTGGGTCAGCGTGTGCCACGCGCCGCAGCACCGCGTCCACCCCGTGTTCCAGGGCCAGCGCCAGTGCGTCGAGCCACTCGCACGGGCGCTCGACCGGGGCGCCTGCCAGGTCGCCTGCCAGGTCGGCGAGCAGGAGATCCAGCGCCTCGCCGGAGGCCTCGCCCGGCGTGTCCAGGTCGAATTCGAAGTCGTCCGCGAACGCGAGTGACTCCACCTCCACCGCGCTGCCGGCGGTCTGCACAGCGTCTCCCCCGTCGTCCCCATCGGTGGCGGTCAAACCAAGCTCTCCCGCCATGCTTGGTGCAGCGCCGCGAACCGGCCCTCGCCCGCGATCAGCCGCTGCGGCGAGCCGTCCTCGACGACCCGGCCGTCCGCCATCACCAGCACCCGGTCGGCGATCTCCACCGTCGACAGGCGGTGGGCGATGACGACGGCGGTGCGGCCGTGCAGCACCGTGTGCATGGCGCGCTGCACCGCGCGCTCGCCCGGGATGTCGAGCGAGGACGTCGCCTCGTCCAGGATCAGCACGGACGGGTCGGCGAGCAGCGCCCGGGCGAAGGCCACGAGCTGGCGCTGGCCCGCCGAGATCCGGCCGCCGCGCTTGCGCACATCGGTGTCGTAGCCGTCGGGCAGGGCGGCGATGAAGTCGTGTGCGCCGATGGCCTTGGCCGCGTGCTCGATCTCGGCGCGGGTGGCGTCGGGGCGGCCGATGGCGATGTTGTCGGCGACCGTGCCGGAGAACAGGAACGCCTCCTGGGTGACCATCACCACGCCGCGGCGCAGCTCCGGTGTGGCCAGCTCGCGCAGGTCCACGCCGTCGAGCAGGACCCGGCCGCCGGTGGGGTCGTAGAAGCGGGCGAGCAGCTTGGCGAGGGTGGACTTGCCCGCTCCGGTCGCGCCCACCACGGCCACCGTCTGCCCGGCGGGCAGCGTGAGGTCGAAGCGGGGCAGCACCTCGCCGCCCGTACGGTAGGCGAAGCGCACGCCGTCGAAGACCACCTCGCGGCCGGGCAGTTCGGCGGAGCGCGGCGGCAGCGGCCTGGGGTCGGTGGGCTCGGCCACCGAGGGCCGCTGGGCGAGCAGGCCCGCGATCTTCTCCAGCGACGCGGCCGCCGACTGGTACGAGTTCAGGAACATCCCCAGCCGGTCGATGGGGTCGTAGAGCCTGCGCAGATACAGCGCGGCCGCGGCCAGCACGCCCAGCGCCAGGCCCCCGGAGGCCACCCGGTACGCGCCCCACAGGACGATCGCGGCCACCGCCGTGTTGGCCACCAGCCGGGAGCCGACCACATAGCGGGCCATCTCCAGGATCGCGTCCCCGTTCACCCGCTCGTGGCGGTGGTTGAGCGCGTGGAAGTCCGCGTCGTTGACCCGCTCGCGGCGGAACGCCTGCACCGGCCGGATGCCGTTCATGGTCTCGGTGAACTTGACGATGACGGCGGCGATGGCCGTGGACCGCTTGCGGTAGACGAGCATGGAGCGGCGCTGGAAGAGGCGGACAAGCAGATACAGCGGCCAGAAGGAGAGCACGGCCGCCGCGCCCAGGCCCCAGTCCAGATACAGCAGCATCACCGAGATGTAGAAGCCGGAGAGAACGACGCCGAGCAGTTCGTCCAGCCCTTCGTTGAGCAGCTCGCGCAGCGACTCGACGTCCGTGGTGGCGCGGGAGATCAGCCGTCCCGAGGTGTAGCGCTCGTGGAAGTCCACGCTGAGCGCCTGCGCATGGCGGAAGATCCTGCCCCGCAGATCGAGCAGCACGTCCTGGCTGATCCGGGCCGAGGTGCGGATGAAGGTGTACTGGAGCGCCCCGGAGGCCAGCGCGCAGCCGAGGTAGGCGACGCCGACGGCGATGAGCGGGCCGTGGCCGCCGTCGCGGAAGGCGGGCACGGCGGTGTCGATGGCGTACGCGACGAGCAGCGGGCCGGCCTGCACCGCGGCCTGCTGGAGGAGCAGCAGGACGGCCGCGAACCAGACCCGGCCGCGGCGCGGGGCGAGCAGCGAGCGCAGCAGCGTGAGGGAGGCGCCCTTCGGGGTGGGCAGCACGTCCTGGTCGAAGGGGTCGCCGTCCGGGGTCGCCCCGGGCTTGTCCACGGCCCGGTCTGCCTTCGTGCCGGTTCCGGTGCCGGTTCCGGTGCCGGGAGCGGTCTGGGTCATCGGGCCTCCTCCCGTTCGTCACCGGACATCAGCGACCGGTACTCCGCGCTGTCGCGCAGCAGTTGGTGGTGGGTGCCGACGGCGGTGATACGGCCTTCGGAGAGCAGTGCGACGCGGTCGGCGAGCAGCACCGTCGACGGGCGGTGGGCGACCACCAGCGCCGTCGTCGTGGCCAGGACCTGGCGGAGCGCGGCCTCCACCAGGGCCTCGGTGTGCACGTCCAGCGCGGACAGCGGATCGTCGAGGATGAGGAAGCGGGGCTGCCCGACGACGGCGCGCGCGAGGGCGAGGCGCTGGCGCTGACCGCCCGACAGGCTCAGTCCCTGCTCGCCGACCTGGGTGTCGGTGCCCTTCGGCAGGGCGTGTACGAAGTCGGCCTGGGCCACGTCGAGCGCCCGCAGGAGATCCGCCTCGGTGACCTCGGCCGCGCCCATCATGACGTTTTCACCGGCCGTCGCCGAGAAGAGCGTGGGCTCCTCGAACGCGACGGCGACCAGCTCGCGCAGCTCGTCCCGGGGGAGGGCGGTGATGTCCCGCCCGTCGAGGGTGATCCGGCCGTGCGTCAGCTCGTGGAGGCGCGGCACCAGGGCGGTGAGCGTGGTCTTGCCGGAGCCCGTCGCCCCGACCAGGGCCATCGTCTCGCCGGAGCGGATGTGCAGATCCACCCCGGCCAGCACGGGCGGGGCGTCCGGCGGCGCGTCCGCGTAGCGGAACTCCACGCCCGCGAAGCGCAGCCCGTCCCGGGGCGCGCTGCCGTTGCTCGGCACGCTGCCGCTGCTCGGCGCGCTGCCGTTCCGCGTCGCGGAGGCCTGCTGTGCTGCGGCCTCTTGTGTTGCGGGCTGCGGCTCGGCCGTCGGCTCGTCCATCACCTCGAAGAACCGGTCCGTCGCGGTCGCCGCGTCCTGGCTCATCGCCAGCAGAAAGCCCAGCGACTCCACCGGCCAGCGCAGCGTCAGCGCCGTGGAGAGGAAGGCGACGAGCGTGCCCGCCGACAGTTCGTCGTTGGCGACCTGCACCGTGCCGAGCACCAGGGCCGTGCCGATGGCCAGCTCGGGCAGGGTCATGATCAGCGCCCAGATCGTGGCCAGCAGGCCCGCCTTGCGCAGCTCCGTCGAGCGGACCCGCTCCGTCAGCGCCCGGAAGGCGCGGGCCTGGCTGCGGTGGCGTCCGAAGCCCTTGACGATCCGGACGCCGAGCACCCCCTCCTCGACCACCGTGGTCAGATCGCCCGTCTGGTCCTGGACGGCGCGGGCGACGACCGCGTACCGCGTCTCGAAGACGGAGCAGAGGACCACCAGCGGCACGGCCGGAAGCAGCAGGACCAGGCCCAGCGTCCACTGCTGCGCGAACAGGATGGCGAACCCGGCGAGGACCGTGACCCCGTTGACCACCAGGAAGGTGAGCGGGAAGGCGAGGAACATCCGCAGCAGCATCAGGTCGGTCGTCGCGCGCGAGAGCAGCTGCCCGGACGACCAGCGGTCGTGGAAGGAGACCGGCAGCCGCTGAAGATGCCGGTACAGGTCGGTGCGCATCGAGGCCTCCACGGCGGCCAGCGGGCGGCCCACCAGCCAGCGCCGCAGCCCGAACAGCCCCGCCTCCGCGATCCCGAGGACCAGCAGCAGGGCGCCGCCCAGCCACACCCCGCCCGGGTCCCGGTCGGCCACCGGCCCGTCCACCATCCACTTCAGCACGAGCGGGATGACCAGGCCCAGACAGGAGGCCACGACCGCGACCCCGGCCGCCGTGAAGAAGCGCGCTCTGACCGGGCGCAGATACGGCCACAGGCGCGAGAGGGAGCGCACGGCCGAGCGCCCGCGCCCCGCGTTCCTCGCCGACGGACTTCCCGCTTCCCCCTCTGCCTCCCCCTCCGCGTCGCTCCGGTGCGTTTCCCTTTCCGGTCCCCTGAGTCGTTCATCTGTCGCAGCCATCACCTGCCGAGGTTACGGTCCGGCACTGACAGCGCTCACTCGGTTTTCCGGTCCGCCTCCGTGGCCGTGACGGCGCGTAGGAGCAGCACCGCGCGCTCAGGGAGCACGATCGGCGAGCCGGCGCGATGGGGGGTGCTCGGGGGCGCGTCCTGGTCCTCCCGCGAGGTGTCCAGCAGGAGCTCGTACGAGGCGGCCCAGGGCGGGCCGGGGAGGGTGAAGTCCACCGGCGCGGGGCCCGAGTGCAGCAGCACCAGGAAGCTGTCGTCGGTGACCGGGGCGCCCCGCGCGTCGCGCTGCGCGATGTGGCGGCCGGACAGATACAGGCCGAGCGCGGCGGTCGGCGCGTACCAGTCCTCCTCGGTCATCTCGGTGCCCCGCGCGGTGAACCAGGCCAGGTCGCGCAGCCCGTCGGGGCCCTGCGCGCGGCCGGAGAAGAAGGTCCTGCGGCGCAGCACGGGGTGGTCGCGGCGCAGCCGGACCAGACGGGCGGTGAGGTCGGCGAGCGCGCGCCAGCCCGGGTCCTCCAGCAGCGCCCAGTCCAGCCAGCCGGTCTCGTTGTCCTGGCAGTACGCGTTGTTGTTGCCGCCCTGGGTGCGGCCCATCTCGTCGCCCGCGACCAGCATCGGGACGCCGGTGGACAGCAGCAGCGTGGTGAGCAGATTGCGCAGCTGGCGGCGGCGCAGCGCCCGTACGGCCGGGTCCTCGGTCTCGCCCTCGGCGCCGTGGTTCCAGGAGCGGTTGTCGTCGGTGCCGTCGCGGTTGCCCTCGCCGTTGGCCTCGTTGTGCTTGCGGTCGTAGCTCACCAGGTCGCGGAGGGTGAAGCCGTCGTGCGCGGTGATGAAGTTGACCGAGGCGTACGGGCCCCGGCCGCCCCACGCGTACAGGTCGCTGGAGCCGGACAGCCGGGTGCCGAGGTCGCGTACGTCGGGCAGGGCGCCGCGCCAGAAGTCGCGCACCGCGTCGCGGTAGCGGTCGTTCCACTCCGTCCACAGCGGGGGGAAGGCGCCGACCTGGTAGCCGCCGGGGCCCACGTCCCACGGCTCGGCGATCAGCTTGACACGGCGCAGCACCGGGTCCTGGGCGATGACCGACAGGAAGGGGGAGAGCATGTCCACGTCGTGCGCGGAGCGGGCGAGGGTGGCGGCGAGGTCGAAGCGGAAGCCGTCCACGCCCATCTCGGTCACCCAGTAGCGCAGCGAGTCCGTGATCAGCCGCAGTACGTGGGGCCGCACCACATGCAGGGTGTTGCCGCAGCCCGTGTAGTCGGCGTAGCGGCGCGGGTCCTGCTGGAGGCGGTAGTAGCCGCGGTTGTCGATGCCGCGCAGCGAGAGCGTGGGCCCCAGTTCACCGCTCTCGGCGGTGTGGTTGTAGACCACGTCGAGGATCACCTCGATGCCCGCGTCGTGCAGCGCGCGCACCATCCGCCGGAACTCGCCGACCTGCGCGCCGCGGGTGCCGGTCGCCGCGTACGCGCCGTGCGGCGCGAAGTAGCCGATGGAGTTGTAGCCCCAGTAGTTGCGCAGCCCGCGCCGCAGCAGATGGTCCTCGTGGGCGAACTGGTGCACCGGCAGCAGCTCCACGGCCGTCACCCCGAGCCGGGTGAGGTGCTCGATCGCGGCCGGGTGCGCGAGCCCGGCGTAGGTGCCGCGCAGCTCGGGCGGGATGCCGGGGTGGCGCTTGGTGAAGCCGCGCACATGGAGTTCGTAGAGGACGGTGTCGGCCCAGGGGGTCTTCGGGCGCCGGTCGTCGAGCCACTCGTCGGGCGGGCCGCCCGGGTCGTCGTCGCCGACGACCACGCCCTTGGGGACGTACGGCGCCGAGTCGCGGTCGTCGCGCACCGTGTCGGCGATGTGCTGCTGCGGCCAGTCCCGCACATGGCCGTAGACCTCGGGCGGCAGGGGGCCGTGCCAGGGGCGGGGAACGACCCCCGCGCCCGCGAAGTCGCCGTCCACGGCGCGGGCGTACGGGTCGAGCAGCAGCTTGGCGGGGTTCCAGCGGGCGCCGGTCCACGGGTCCCAGCGGCCGTGCACCCGGTAGCCGTACCGCCGCCCGGGGAGCACGCCGGGCACGAAGCCGTGCCAGATCTCATGCGTCCGCTCGGTGAGCGGACATCGGATCTCGGTGCCGTCGTCGTCGAACAGACACACCTCCACGGCCTCCGCGCCCCCGGCCCACAGCGCGAAGTTGATGCCCACCACCCCGCCGGGCCCGGTCCGCACCCGCGCCCCGAGCGGCTGCGCGCTGCCCGGCCACACCGGGGCGCCCCCGGCGGGCTCGCCGTGCGGGTCGGGGAGGGCCGCGGGCGCGGGCGGCGGCCCCGAGTCCGCGCGGCGGGCGCCGAGTTCGATGGCCGCCGCGCCCGAGCGGGGCCTGGGCAGCCCGTTGTGCGCCGTCCTGTGGTCGGCTGCGTTCGACACGTGGCGCCTCCGGCGTTCGCGGCTGAGCCCGCGCGGCGTCCCGTGCCGCGCGGAGTGCTGCCGCCCTCTCACCTGTTCTGCCCGCGATCGGGTCAAGCATCACGTTTCGCCCCGCACGCCCGGGGCTGAGCGGTCTTGACCCCTCCCACCTGGGACGCAACCGTGACATTGGACCGGCAGCCCATTGTCGGTGACATGTGATTACCTGTCACCGGCGCGTATGCGCGCATGTGCGCAGTGTCTTCGGGGGTGCCGCGGGACGCGGCGCGGGGTGAGGGGAGAGCCGTAGTGGAAGACCAGCCGATATCGGGGCCGTCGGGGTCGATGGGGCCGTCGGGGTCGATGGGGCCGATGGGGTCATTGACGAGGCGGGGCCGCAGGGGGCTGCCCGCGCTGCTGACCGGGGCGATGCTGCTGCTCGTGGCCGCCTGCGGCGGCGGTGACGGCGGGTCGGACGACGGGAAGAAGAAGGACGGCGACAAGGGCGGGGGCGGCGTCAAGACCTCGCGCGCCGTCGTGGCGATCGCGCCGAAGGACGGGGCGAAGGGCGTCGACACCCAGGGCGCGCTCAAGGTGACCTCGGAGAAGGGCCGGCTCACCTCCGTCAAGGTCAAGGACGCCAAGGGCAACGAGGTGGACGGGAAGATCGCCGCGGACGGCGCCAGTTGGCGGCCCGCCCGGCATCTGCGCTCCGACACCACATACACGGTCGACGCGGTCGCCAAGGACTCCCAGGGCCTGACCGCCGCGAAGCACTCCGCCTTCACCACCCTCCGCCCCAAGAAGACCTTCCTCGGCGTCTTCACACCGGAGGACGGCTCCAAGGTCGGCGTCGGAATGCCGGTCTCGATCCGCTTCTCCCGGGGCATCACCGACCCCGGGGCCGTGGAGCGCGGCATCGAGGTCTCGGCCTCCCCGTCGGTGCCCATCGAGGGCCACTGGTTCGGCAACGACCGGCTGGACTTCCGGCCGGAGAAGTACTGGGCGCCGGGCACCAAGGTCACCCTCCGGCTGAACCTCGACGGCATCGAGGGCCGGCCGGGTGTGTACGGGGAGCAGACGAAGACCGTCAAGTTCACCGTCGGCCGCAGCCAGGTCTCCGTGGTCGACGCCAAGAGCAAGAAGATGGTGATCAAGCGGGACGGCAAGACCATCAAGACCCTCCCCATCACCTCCGGCGCGCCCGGCTACGAGACGTACAACGGCAAGATGGTCATCAGCGAGCGGCTCGCGGTGACCCGGATGAACGGCGCCACGGTCGGTTACGACGGCGAGTACGACATCAAGGACGTGCCGCACGCGATGCGGCTGTCCACCTCGGGCACGTTCATCCACGGCAACTACTGGGCGGGCCGGCCGACCTTCGGCTCGGCGAACGTCAGCCACGGCTGCGTCGGCCTCTTCGACCAGCGGGGCGGCGGCGACAGGTCGACCCCGGCGGCCTGGTTCTTCCGCAACTCGATCATCGGTGACGTGGTGGTGGTGAAGAACTCGAACGACCGGACCATCCAGCCGGACAACGGGCTCAACGGATGGAACATGTCGTGGTCGAAGTGGAAGGCCGACCAGTAGGAGACCAGTAGGCGCGGGAGGCAGCGCGGAGAACGGCCGGTCTGTGGGCCGCGTGCTAACGGACGCTAACCTGCGGCCATGACTGTGAACCTCGAGGTCGCCGAGGGCGTCGGCACCATCCGGCTGGACCGCCCGCCCATGAACGCGCTGGACATCGCCACACAGGACCGGTTGCGGGAACTCGCCGAGGAGGTGACCGGCCGCGACGACGTACGGGCCGTGGTGATCTGGGGCGGCGAGAAGGTGTTCGCGGCCGGCGCGGACATCAAGGAGATGCGGGACATGGACCACGCCGGGATGGTGGCCCGGTCCCGCGCCCTCCAGGACTCCTTCACCGCCGTCGCCCGGATCCCCAAGCCCGTCGTCGCCGCCGTCACCGGCTACGCCCTCGGCGGCGGCTGCGAGCTGGCGCTGTGCGCCGACTACCGGATCGCCGGCGAGAACGCCAAGCTCGGCCAGCCGGAGATCCTGCTCGGCCTGATCCCGGGCGCGGGCGGCACCCAGCGGCTGGCCCGGCTGATCGGCCCGTCCCGCGCCAAGGACCTCATCTTCACGGGCCGTCAGGTCAAGGCCGACGAGGCGCTGACGCTCGGTCTTGTGGACCGCGTCGTACCGGCGGAGGAGGTCTACGAGCAGGCGCACGCCTGGGCGGCCCGGCTGGCGCGGGGTCCGGCGATCGCGCTGCGCGCGGCCAAGGAGACGGTGGACGCGGGTCTGGAGACCGACCTGGAGACGGGTCTCGCCATCGAACGCAGCTGGTTCGCGGGGCTGTTCGCCACCGAGGACCGCGAGATCGGGATGCGGAGCTTTGTGGAGGAAGGGCCGGGGAAGGCCAAATTCCGGTGAGCGGCGGCCCGGGCGGCGGCCGCCGCCCGGGTTTCCGGCCGGGTTTGCGCGAGGGTTTCCGCCCGGGTCTGCGCGAGGGTTTCCGCGCGCGTTCCGGGCCGGGTTTCCGCGCGGGTTCGGGCCCGGCGGATGCCCCGTGCGAGCGAATTTGTTTGGCCACTCGCGGACCCTTGGACAACCCGGTCCGGTACGCTGGGTGATCGCGCATACGCGGCGTGATATCGCTGGTCAGGTGGGGTATTTGGGCCATCTCGCGGCCGCTGGCATATGTTGGACCGGGTTTGTGGAGCCTAGGGCTCGGGTGTTCGGAATCCCACGGTTCCGCCCCCAAGGGCCTGTCGGGCGGCCATGATGGGGGGCATGGCGGGCTTGGAGGGTATGGAGCAGCCGCAGCGGCGCATCGGTACGGCCGCGGCTCGGCGCGCGCCGTCCGTCGATGACGAATCGGCCGCCAAGGCGGTCGACCTGTTCGGAAATCCCGCGGTCGACGAGGTGCGGCTGCCTTCCCGTCCGGAATCGGCGGGCACCGCCCGCCGGCTGGCCGAATACGTCGTCCTGCGTGACTGGGGCCTGACCCATCAGCTGGCCGAATACACCGTGCTGCTGGTATCCGAACTGGTGGGCAATGCCGTGCGGCACACCGGAGCCCGCACCTTCGGGCTGCGGATGCTGCGGCGGCGCGGCTGGATCAGGGTGGAGGTCCGCGATCCGTCGCGCGGGCTGCCCTGTCTGATGCCGGTGGCCGAGCTCGATACGAGCGGGCGGGGGCTGATGCTGGTGGATCTGCTCTCCCAGCGGTGGGGGGCGGATCTGCTGCCGCGCGGCAAGACGACCTGGTTCGAGATGCGGGTGACCGAGCCCTGACCGTCCCGGCGGGGCGCCCGCCGGATGCCTGCCGTATGCCCGCCGTATGACGAAGAGGCCCCTGCCGTCGGTTCGCGACGACGCGGGGCCTCTTTCGTGTGCGCCACGGATGGAAAGGGGTGTCATCTGTGGCAGAGGGGTGAACGACCTGGCCCGGGTCGATGGGGGTCGCCCGTTTCACTATCGCAGAGGCCCGATGCCGCGACCAACTCAATCCAAGGTGAGGTATGACACCCGCCTTGTTAATGGTGGGCAGTCGTGAGGCATTTCCTTTGCGTTGTCTTTGCGTAAGGCGGATTTTCAGAGGTCCATACCGTGACACGAATTCTTTCTTTGCCTCGCAATCCTTGGCATGGCCCTGTCGACACCCCACCATGGAACGGCGCTACGCGCGTCACACCCCCACTGTCACGGCTATGGATCCCGGGAGACCCCCCATGGAAACGCACGGCCGCACCCCGTCACGCCGTACCCTGCTGCGCTCCGGCGCCTACCTCGGCGCCGCCGCGGCGGGGCTCACCGCCGCCACGACCCCCGCACGCGCCGAGGCCAGACACGATCGCGCGGCCGTCGCCTACCCACCCACCCACTGGATCCCGGCCAGCACCTCCAACTACCGGGTCTCCAGCCGCCCCACCTCGTATCCGATCGACTTCGTCGTCATCCATGTGACGCAGGAGACGTTCCAGGACGCGATGAAGATCTTCCAGAACCCGGCCAAGCAGGTTTCCGCGCACTACATGGTCGCCTCGGCCGACGGCTACATCGGCCAGTTCGTGCGCGAGAAGGACGTCGCCTGGCACGCGGGGAACCGGGATTACAACAACCGCAGCATCGGCATCGAGCACGAGGGCTGGGTCGACAAGCCGGAGTACTTCACGGACGAGATGTACGCCTCCTCCGCGGCCCTGACCGCGGCCGTCTGCGACCGCTACGGCGTGCCCAAGACCCGGGCCCACATCATCGGCCACGACGAGGTGCCGAGCGCCGACCACACCGACCCCGGCCAGTACTGGGACTGGGACCGCTACATCGACCTGGTGAAGTCGGCCTGAGCCGCGGCCGCGCGGGCCCCGGGCCCCCGGCCCGCTAATCTGTGCGGGTCAGACAAGCGCACAGAAGGGGTGGATCACGTGGCGGACATCGAGGCGGCGCGGAAAGCGTTCGAGCGGTACGACCTCAACGGGGACGGACTGATCAGCGCGGCCGAGTACAAGAGCGTGATGGCTCAGCTGGGGGACCCGTACGTCACGGAGCCGGTCGCCCAGGCCGTGATCAACTCCCATGACTCGAACGGCGACGGACTGCTCTCCTTCGAGGAGTTCTGGGCGGCCCAGAACTAAGGACTGAACCCGGCGCTCCGGCGCCCGGAGCCCGCGGCGCGGCCGGCGGATCACCGCCAGCCGCGCCGCTGCGCGCTCGCCCGCCGCCGGCGGTCGTTGCACAGCAGACAGCGGCCATATCCGGGCGGCAGCGGGTCGTCCTTGTCCCCGTACAGCGGGTCGACCGCGCCGCGCGGATGCTCGGGGCAGCCCGTGGCGCCATGCGCCGCCCCCAGCGCCCCGGCGGCCGCGAGCGCCCGGCGCAGCGCGTCGGAGAGCTGCTCGGCCTCCTGCCCGGAGGGCGCGGCGTCCAGGGCGAAGGCGATGTCCGACGCGGTGGTCAGCGCGCTGCGGAGTTCGCGCAGGTCTGCGTAGCTCATACCGGAAGGGTAGGCGCCGCCACCGACAGCGCCCCCGGGCGCCGGTTATTCCTTGCGGGCCCAGGCGACCAGGTCGGCCTTGCTGCCGAAGCGCGCCACGTTCTTGTCCACCGGGTGCTCGGCGTACTGGTGGATCCGCCACGTCGCCTTGATGCGCGGCTCGCCCGCCGTCACATAGTCGGCGATCCACAGCCCGTCCCCGGCATACGACGTGGTGTCGATGTTCAGCCAGTAGGTGCGGTTGCAGTAGAGCAGCACCCGGTGGCCCGGGCGGAGCTTCTTGACCTCCCTTATGAACCGGTCCTTCTCGGCGTTGCTCGCGTGGGTGCCCTCGGAGGTGGTCTCCCAGTCCACGGCGAGCAGATCGTGCGACTGGGAGGCGCACTTCTCCACGAAATAGGCGGCCTGGGCCGCGATGTTGCCGGGCCACAGGAAGTGGTAGAAGCCGACCACGCACCCCGCCGAGCGGGCGCGGGCCGCCTGTGCGGACTGGCGTGGGTTGATGTACGAACGGCCCTCAGTCGCCTTGACGAAGACGAAGGCGAGTCCGTCCGTGTCGAACGTGCTCTGATGCGAACTGACGTCGATGCCGCGCAGCATGCTGCCTGCCTTGAGGAGAGACGGAGTGTGGGGGGAGGCTGGGGAAGAGTCTGTGTCCTTGTCATGCCCGGTGAGGGGCGGTGTGCACCGCAGACTGCGCAGGCTAACGAGGCGTCAGGCGCGGCTCAACCGGAGCGGGAGGTTTGCCCGATGCCCGGGCGCGCACCTCGCCGGTCTGCTATAGCCGCTCATTTCAGCCGGTCAGAAGGCTGAGCAGCAGCACGGCCGCGATCACCAGATGGGTCACGTACTGGGAGACCATGAAGGCCCGGTAGGGAGCGCGTTCCCGCCCGCTGGCGGGATGCTGACACAGCCAGGAGATCCACCCGGCGCCGCCCGCCAGCACCACGGCCGCGGCCAGCAGCGGCGGGTCGTATACGAGGGCGCCGGCGACGAACGCCAGGGCCACCGCCGGCGCGCAGACCGCCGTGACCGTACGCGCCGCCTTCTCGCCGCGCACCACCGCGAGCGTACGGCGGCCGCCCTCCCGGTCCCCGGGGATGTCGCCCAGATCCTTCGCGATCGCGCCGACCAGGCCCATCCAGGCCGACATCACGACGGCGTACAGCCAGAAGCCCGGGCGCGGTTCACCGCCCGCGGCCTGAGCGCCTGCGCCATAGGTGCACAGGCCCATGACGATCACGGTGACGGAGGAGGACCAGCTGCGGCGCTTGGCGCTGAGCGGAGGCGCGGAATAGGCCCAGCCGAGGAACAGGCCTGTGCCCACGCATAGAAAAAGCCCCAGGTCACTGAGGCTGAGAAGAAGCGCGGCCGCGGTCGCTGCGGCGATCGCCCAGCGGGCGGCGCGGGCCGGCAGCGCGCCGGAGGCCAGTGGTCGCCGCGAGCCGTTGGCCCGGTCCTCCGGGAGGTCCATCACCCCGTTGAGCAGATAGGCGGAGGCGGTCACGCAGAACCAGGCGAGGGCGCCCAGGGCGATCCGGCCCCAAGGTAACTGGCCTAAGCGGTCACCGGACCCGGCCCCGAGAGCCCCGACGGCGAAGCGGGCGAGGAAGACCACCAGCACGATGGGGCGGGCCTCGCGAAGACACAGCCAGACCACCCTCCGAGCGCGGAGGATAGCTGGTGGTGACTGTGAGGCTGGTGGCATGGGGAAAAATCTAGTAGTTCGACCAGTGCCTCGAACAGACACTCGTCGACGCCATCCGGCCGATCAGGGCTCGATGGCGAAAGCTGAGAGCAGGGTGTCGATCCGCAGGCGCAGCTCGGCGGCCTCGGCACCCGCGACGACGACGGACACCATGTCGGTCGCTGCGGCGGCGTTCGCCAGCCGGACCTCGACCGACTGCCAAGCCCCGGCCATCCGGTGCACGTACCAGCCGTCGTCCGGGTCGCTGTCGTCGGTCCCTTCGAGGCTGAGCGCCACTGTGTCCCAGTCGGTCGGCTCCCAGTCCGTGCCGACGTACCGGGACAACGACTCCATGAATGGGGAGAAGTTCCGCCGGCAGATCCACCCGTCGATGTCGTGCGCCGTCGAGGCGGAGGGCTCGTCCTTCAGGGAACTCGGGCGCAGACCGTCACTCACGGCGTGTTTGTCGCTGATGGTGAGGTGCACGTGCGCCCACAGGTCGAGCCGTCGGCAGGCGCTTTGGGGGTCGTATGCCGCCGTCGGCAGGTTGGGGATGCGCTTGCGCCCGGTCTCGTCCAAGCGATAGGGCACGGCGAACGCCGTGTTCCACCGCTCGATCTCGGGCGCGAAGCGCTCCTCCGCCGTGACGGCGTCCATGTCCAGGTACTGGGCTATCTGCTCCCAACTGCTCCCGCGCTCGCGCTCGTACACGACGGCGTAGCAGAGCAGCCGATCCGCGATCCGCGTCAGGCTCAGCGCCTCGCTGGCCCGCCCTCCCGGGCCGGTGTACGCGTCGTACCGGGTCACCGCGAGCGTGCCGGCCGTCTGGGCCAGGGCGACGGCGCGGTCACTCAGTACCAGGCGCGCCAGGGCGGACCGGGAGAGCTCGTTGCGGTCGTGGTCGTAGGGAGTCGTGTCCGTCACGCGGTACAGGGTTTCACGGGCGGGGTTTGGCTTCCGGAGGGAAGCGGAGGGTGGCGGCATCCGCCGTCCACTCGACGCCGCCCCGGGCGGGGCGCAGGAAGGCGACGCGGCTTCCCGTCATTCTGTGGTCGAAGAGCAGTTCCGTGGTGGCGTGAATCGCCTGGACCACGCCTGTGCGGTCGCTGATCGGGTCGTACGCCTGCTGGCCCGGGCCGGGGGTGCTGTGTGTGCGTGCGTTGGGGTGGTTCACGCGCGCCGCCCTCCAGCCTGCCGAGGCACGTAGACGGCGTGGGTGGGGTGGCGTCGGCGCAGCACCTCGTAGTCGGTCGCCTTGCTGTAGTCCCCGGCTTGTTTGGCCTGCTCGCGCAGCGCGCGGTAGTGGCGGCACTGGGGGCATTGGTCGTTCATTCGGTCGCCTGTTCGGTGTTAGCTAGTTTGGGTGGATCTTTCTTACTTGGATACGCCTTGCGGGCTTTAATTACTGTGTGTACTCCCAGCGTTGCGTTGCGGGGCGGCAACCAACAGGGGTGGCGACACACCAAGTCGGCCTGGGGTGAGGGGAGATCCATGCGATGAGTGAGACGACGAGCGAGGAGCAGGAGCAGGTCAGCGGACCTGCGTTTTTCGGCAAGGAGGTACGGGCCTGGCGGACGCGGGCGGGGATGAGCCAGCGGGAGCTGGGCGAGCGAGCCAACTACGGGCAGCAGTACGTGGCGAAGGTGGAGGCAGGGGAGAGGCTGGCCAGCCGGTCGTTCGCCAAGGTTTGTGATGAGGTCTTCGGTACGCCGGGCACGTTTGCACGGCTCCGGGAGTGGGCCAGCCTGCACGGCTATCCGGCCTGGTTCCTGCCGTACGTTCAGTTGGAGCGGCAGGCGACGGGCATCTCCAACTTCTCCGCCACGTTCATCATGGGCATGTTGCAGACGGCCGACTACGCACGTGCTGTCTTCCGGGCCGCGCATCCACGGGAGGCCGTGGACACGCTTGACGCCAGGGTCGAGCGGCGAATGCGGCGGCGCGAGGTGATGGAGAAGGACTCGCCACCTCTGGTGTGGTGCGTCCTGTACGAAGCCTGCCTACGCGCCGAGGTGGGCGGGCGCGACATCATGAGCGCGCAGATGGCTCATCTCCTGACCGAAGCCGAGTCCCCACACGTGGCTCTTCAGGTACTACCGTTCGGGGCGGGAGCACCCCCAACGCCGGGAGGCTTCACCCTTCTGAGGTTCGACGAAGGGCCGGGCATCGTGTATGCGGATACGGCGATGGCTGGCCAGATGTTCGACACCCCGGAAGAGGTGGAGAGCGCGACTGCCAGGTACGACCGGCTACGGGCCGCTGCTCTGTCTCCGCAGGAGTCGTTAGCCATGATCCGCAGAGTGATGGAGGAGTTCGCCCAATGAGCAGTGCCCTTGATCTGTCCCGCGCCGAATGGGTCAAGTCCAGCCATAGCAGCGGGGATGAAGGGGAGTGCGTCGAGTTCGCTCCCGGCATAGCCACCACCGCCGGTGTCGTCCCCGTCCGGGACAGCAAGAACCCGGCAGGCCCGGCCCTGCTCTTCTCGGCTGCCGCGTGGGGCTCGTTCACGGCTGCCGTGCGGGCCGGGGGTCTTCCGGCTGCCTGAGGGCCTACGCGTCCTCGGAACCCCGGGCGCGGCGCCACGCGCCGTCGGCCAGCAGCCGCAGGCCGTTGAGGCCGACGATCACCGTGGAGCCCTCGTGGCCCGCGACACCCAGCGGCAGGGGCAAGGTCCCGACCAAGTCCCAAATCACCAGGCCGGTGATGAAGGTTCCGGCGATGACCAGGTTCTGCACCACCAAGCGGCGGGCGCGGCGGGAGAGGGCGACGACGGTCGGGATGGTGGCCAGTTCGTCGCGTACGACCACCGCGTCGGCGGTCTCCAGAGCGAGGTCGGAGCCCGCGCGGCCCATGGCGATGCCGGTGTGGGCGGCGGCCAGGGCGGGGGCGTCGTTGACGCCGTCGCCGACGACCAGCACCTTTCGTCCGGCGGTCTCCAACTCCTTCACCGCCGCCACCTTGTCCTGCGGCAGCAGTCCCGCCCGTACGTCCGCGATGCCGACCTCGTCGGCCAGACGCGCGGCGGCGCGTGGGTTGTCGCCGGTGACGAGGACCGGCGCGGTGCCGGTGAGTGCGGTCAGGGCGGTGACGGTGGCGGCGGCCTCGTCGCGGAGGCGGTCGGCGATGCCCAGTACGCCGACCGGGGCGCCGTCCACCAACACCGCGACGGCGGTGCGGCCCTCGCTCTCCAACTGCTCGGCGAGCGCTGCGGCGGGGTGGTCGTCGCGGCCGTCCAGGAGCCGGGCCGGGCTGCCGACCGCGAGCTTCTTGCCGTCGACACGAGCGGTCACACCCGTACCGGGCGCGGAGGCGAAGTCCTCGGCGGGCGGGAGGCCGAGATCACGGTCACGCGCGGCGTCCACGACGGCGCGGGCCAGGGGGTGTTCGCTGGGGTGCTCGGCGGCCGCCGCGAGCCGTAGCAGCTCGTCCTCGGACAGGCCGGACGCGGGCAGCGGGCGGATGTCCGTGACCTTCGGGGTGCCCTCGGTGAGGGTGCCGGTCTTGTCGAGGGCCACGGCGTCGATCTGCCCGAGGCGCTCCATCACCACGGCGGACTTGACCAGCACGCCGTGGCGTCCGGCGTTGGCGATGGCGGACAGTAGCGGGGGCATGGTGGCCAGCACCACCGCGCAGGGCGATGCGACGATCATGAAGGTCATGGCCCGCAGCAGGGTTGGCTGAAGGGCGGCGCCGAAGACAAGAGGGAGCGCGAACAGCGCGAGGGTGGCGGCGACCATGCCGAGGCTGTAGCGCTGCTCGACCTTCTCGATGAACAGCTGGGTGGGGGCCTTGGTCTCGGCGGCCTCCTCGACCATGGCCACGATGCGGGCGATCACCGAGTCCGACGGGTCGCGCTCGACCTTCACCCGGAGCGCGCCGGTGCCGTTGAGCGTGCCGGCGAACACCTCGTCGCCGGTCTCCTTGGCCACCGGCAGCGGTTCGCCGGTGATGGTGGCCTGGTCGACGTCGCTCGCGCCGTCCAGCACCCGGCCGTCGGCGCCGATGCGCTCCCCGGGTCGCACCAAAAGCGTGTCGCCCACACGTAGCTGCTCGGTGGGCACGGTCTCCTCCCCGCCGTCGTCGGCGATGCGCGTGGCGGTGGCCGGGGCGAGGTCGAGCAGGCCGCGTACGGAGTCGGCGGTGCGGGCGGTGGCGATGGCCTCCAGCGCGCCGGAGGTGGCGAAGATGACGATCAGCAGGGCGCCGTCCAGTACCTGGCCGATGGCCGCCGCGCCGAGTGCGGCGACGACCATGAGCAGGTCCACGTCGAGGGTCTTGTCCTTGAGCGCCTGAAGGCCCGCCCAGCCGGGCTCCCATCCGCCGGTGACGTAGACCAGCGCGAACAGCGGGCCCCATGCCCACGCCGGCGCGTCCAGCAGATAGAGCGGCAGCCCGATCAGGAACAACACCAGCGCGGCGGTGGCCCAGCGGGCCTCGGGCAGGGCGAAGATCCGCGTACGGCGCTTGGGTGCCACCGCGTCGCGGGTGGCGCCGGGGGCGGGGCGGGTGAGCGTGGACGTCATCGCGGCAGGGGTCCTTCACGGGCGGGAGGAAACGCATCCGACGCCACCACCGTAACAGGAATGGATGAACAATGATTCATGCATTCATGGGGCGGGGGCGTACGATGACCGCATGGGTCATGGAGCCGCATCCCCCGCCAGCACCGTCCCCCGTGCGCGCCTGGACGCGGCCGGCGCCGCCAAGGTCGCCACCACCTTGCAGGCCCTCGCCACCCCATCCCGGTTGCTGATCCTCGCCCGGCTGCGCGAAGGCCCCCTCGCGGCCACCGAACTGGCCGCCGAGGTCGGCATGGAGCAGTCGGCCTGCTCCCACCAGCTCCGCCTGCTGCGCAACCTCGGCCTGGTGACCGGCACCCGCAAGGGCCGTTCCGTGGTGTACACGCTGTACGACAACCACGTCGCCGAACTCCTCGACCAGGCCCTCTACCACGTGGAGCACCTCCGCCTCGGCCTGAGCGACACCCCCGTCGGCGCGGCGAAGCCCGAGCCCGAGCCCGACGCGGCGGCTGACGCGAGTGCCTGACGCGGTCGGCGCGGCGTGGATGCGCGAGCAGATCACACCCGATCTGTACGACTCCTGGTCCGAGGAGCAGTGCGCGGGCATTGAGATCGTGGAGGGGATGGTCGTCGTACGCCCCCGCGCCTCCAAACGGCACAACCGCCTGGCCCGGATCCTCGCGAACGCCCTGGAGGCCGCCGCCGGGCCTGTCTGGAATGCCGATTCGGATTTCGACGTCCGGCTTCAGGACGTGCCGCTCACCAACCGCCGTCCGGACGTGGTGGTGTACCGCGCGGAGGCGATCGACGTCACGCCCACCCGCCCCGAGCACGTGCTGCTGGTCGTCGAGGTCGTGTCCCCGGGGTCGGAGACCACCGACCGGATCGTGAAGGTGGAGCAGTACGCGACGGCGGGGATCGCCTTCTACTGGCGGGTCGAGCAGGCCGCCACCGGCGTTCCGCTGGTGTACACCTACGTCCTCGACCCGGCGACCAGGACCTATCGGGACGGGGACGTGTTCACTGGCGTGGTGAAGGCCGCGGCTCCGTTCCCGGTGGAGATCGACCTAGGCCAGATCTAGCGCCTCGCTCAGGGCCCACTCTGCCGCTCGGTGCAGGCGACGCACCGCTCTGCGTGCGGCATGGCCATGACCCGTTCCCGGGCGATGGGGGCGCCACAGGTGGCGCAGATGCCGAAGGTGCCGTCCTGGATGCGGGTGAGCGCGGCGAGGGTCCGTTCCAGGAGAGCGGTGGCGGCGTCGATGCGGGCGTGCAGTTCCTCGATGGCGAGGGTGGCCGCGCCGACGTCCCCGGCGTCCAGGGCGCAGTCGCGGCGGAGGTCCGACTCGGTTTCCCGCGCTGTGGCGATCTCCGCGCGGAGGCGGTCCCGCTGGTCGGACAGCTTGGCGGCCGCTTCCTCAAGATCGTGTGGGGGCATGCCGTTCATTGCCAGGCCGATCCCGCCGTCAGCCGTCCGCGTGTCAGGACCGCGGGGTGTGCCATCAGCATGGGGCCTCCTTCGAGCGCGGAATCGGTACCGCAATGAGCGCTCCCTCGGATACCCGCGCGGCGAAGGCATATGCCCTCGCTCCGGGACGGGGGACTACGCGTCACTCATGACCTGCTCCTGGCGGGCACCCTGAAAAGACCGTTCGACAACCTCACCGAGACCGCTCCATCCGGACGGTGAACGGCTCTCCAGCGGAGGGAGCCGCGACGGTCAGGGTGAGCCTCGTCAGCCGCTCTCCCCACGACTCGCGCAGCAATGGGTCGTCGAGGTCGCGGTGTTCGAGCTGTGCCGTGGCGCGGTTCGGGTCCCAGGTGAGGCGCAGGGAGCTCGCTCCGGCCGTGATCTGCGCCCGTCCCTCCGCCAGTTCGACGTCTCCGGCCAGGACGTGCCGGAGCAGTACCGGGGCGGCGGGGTGCGGGGTCCAGTGGTCTTCGATCAGGATGTGGGCCGGGGTGTCCGGCGTGGCGCGTATCAGCCGCAGGGACCGGTGCCAGGTGCGCAACAGGCCCGCCGGGTACGCCCCGGCGAGCTCGGCGTGCAGGGCGGCAGCGGCGGGGGTGAGGGCGACCCGTACGTCGTGCGCTGCGTGGGCGGGGCCCGGCTGTTGGGGGGCGCCGGGCTCGGGGACGTTGTGCCAGGCGCTCTGGAGGGGCCACGCCTGGTAGCGGTCGGGGCCGAAGCTGGCCGCGGTGTACGTGGGTTGGCCGATGTCGACGACCAGCGGGCGGCCGTCGAGGGCGACCCAGTACGAGCCCACGTCGAGGTGGTTGTGGCGCTCGCCGTTGTGTCCCGCCTTCGCCGCCAGGGTCAGCCCGGCGGCGGTGCCCGCGGCCTCCCTGGCGACGAGCACCTGGACCCGGGGCAGCCAGGTCTCCCGTGCCGCCCAGGGGACGGGGTCGCCATCCGTGTCGGTAGTGGCCAGGGCATCGCGCCAGCGGGGGTCGCGGAGTCCGGCCAGGGCTCGGCCGAGGCCCGCCCGGGGCCGTACCGCCGGGCCGCCGCGTGCGCAGGCCAGGGCGTGGGCGCGGATCTCGGGGTCGGCCAGCCGCTCGCCCCATTGGAAGAGCACGTGCCAGGGCTGGTCGGCCCACAGGCGGGCGGGGGCGTCACCGGCGTTGACGTACCAGTCGCCGGCGAGGTGCATGCGGTGCGGGAACTTGCCGAGCGGGCCGAACACCGGCAGGTCGCGGGCGTCGAGCGCGGCGCCGCCGGCGTCGGCGAGGAGGTCGAGGGCCTCCAGCAGCCGGCCGGCGCCCTGCCACCAGTAGGCGACGCCCTCGTCGATCCCGCCGTCGTCGGGGAGCACCGCGAGGTAGTGGTCCAGGCCCTCGACGACGAGCCGGACGAGCCGCGCCCGCCGCTCCTCGTCCTCGGTCAGCAGGAGGGCCGCGGCGAGCACCGCCCCATGGATCCAGGGGTTCCAGTTGTGGGCGTCCCCGTCGAGGCCGATCCAGTGCCAGTCCCGGGTGCGCTCGAACGGCGTCAGCACCCGCAGGTCCGCCTCGCGCCGAAGTCGCCTGCGCAGCCCGGGGATCCGGGTGTCCAGATGCGGGCCCAGTACGTGATCGGCCCAGGCCAGCAGGGACACCACCTCGGCGGCCCCCAGGTCGAGGAACGGCTCGTCCGGGTCCGGCAGCACCTCGCCGCGGGCAGTGGCGAAGCGGTCGTGCGGCGCCCAGCACCAGGTGCTGGCCTCGGCCAGGGCCATCAGCGCGTCGGCCGCGGCGTCCAGGTATGGCGCGGCCCCGGGCGGGGCGTCGGCCGGGGCCACCTCGCCGGTCAGCGTGGCGGCGAGCACGAGCAGCGTGGCCCGCTCGCGCAGCCGTCGGGCGGAGTCCTCGTACGCGGTCCGTACGCCGTCGCGGAACGTCCGCGCCCAGGCGGAGGCGGTCAGGACCGGTGCGGTCCGGCGGAGTTCGGCCGCGGCCTCGTCCAGCAGCGCCTCGCGCGTGGCGGCGTCCACCGCCTCCCACACCGGGCGCGCGGTGACGTCGGGGACGGGCAGCCGCGCGGGGGCGTTCCGCAGGTGCTCGACCAGTGAATCGGGGCCGGAAGTGGAGCTCAGGGCGGGGGCCAGCCGGTTCCGGAGGGAGCGGTACGCGGGGGAAACCGGCTCCGGCTCTACCAGGCCCATTATCTCTCCTGATCGGTTCTGTTCGGATTCGTTGACTCGGGACTATGTCACGGGGTGAGGTGGCAACGCCATCCATCCACCACCCACCAACCCCACTTCCGGAGGAAGCAGTGTCGCCTGACGAGGACCGGGACCTTGCCCCGTACACCGGTTGGACCAGGGCGCACTGGACCGCGCTCGCCGACCGGATGCTCGCCGCCACCCACCCGTACGCCTCCCCGGAGGGGGCCCGGATCGACCTGCCCGGCCCGGCGAGCCGCAACGGCGCGACCTCCGACGGCCTGGAGGGCTTCGCCCGCACCTTCCTGATCGCCGGTTTCCGCGTCGCGGGGGAGCGGGGCGCGGACCCCGGCGGGCTGCTGGAGCGGTACGCGCGCGGCCTGGCGGCGGGCACCGACCCGCACTCGCCCGAGGCCTGGCCCCGCCCCGACCAGCTCGGGCAGGCCAAGGTCGAGGCCGCCTCCCTCGCCCTGGTGCTCCAGCTGACCAAGCCCTGGCTGTGGGACCAACTGGACGACGGGGTGCGCGAGCGGGTCATCGCCTGGCTGGGGACCGTCGTCGGGCAGCCCTATCCACCCATCAACTGGGTCTGGTTCAGGATCGTCGTCGAGTCGTTCCTGCGGGAGGTGGGCGGGCCGTGGTCGGCCGCCGACATCGAGGAGGACCTGGCCGTCCACGCCTCGCTGCGCCGGCCGGGCGGCTGGCTCAGCGACGGGCAGGAGCGGGCCTTCGACCACTACACGGGCTGGGCGCTGCACCTGTACCCGCTGCTGTGGACCCACCTGTTCGACGTCACCGGCACCCTGTGCCCGCCGGCCCTCCGCGAGACCTGGGGCGCCGACCTCGCGCGCTACCTCGATGACGCGGTGCGCCTGGTCGGCGCGGATGGCTCCCCGCTGCTGCAAGGACGCAGCCTCAGCTACCGCTTCGCCGCCGCCGCGCCCTTCTGGGTCGGCGCGGTGACGGGGGCGGGCGGGCAGCCGCCCGGACTGGTGCGCCGGGCGGCGTCCGGCATCGTCCGGCACTTCACCGACCGGGGAGCCCCCGACCCGGACGGGCTGCTCAACCTCGGCTGGCACGCCGCCTGGCCGACGATGCGGCAGTCCTACTCCGGGCCCGGCTCCCCGTACTGGGCGGCCAAGGGTCTGCTCGGCCTGATGCTGCCCGCGGACCACCCGGTGTGGACGGAGCCGGAACTCCCGCTTCCGGTGGAGACCGGGGACGTAGCGCGGGTGGTGGCGGCCCCCGGCTGGCTGGTCTCCGCGCGGCGCCGCGACGGGATCGCGGTGGTGCTCAACCACGGCACCGACCACGCGCGTCCCGGCGACACCAGCGCGGACTCGCCGCTGTACGCGCGGCTCGGCTACTCCACCGCCACGGTGCCCCCGCTGACCGCCGCGTCGGCGGCGGACCCGGTCGACAACGCGGTCGTGCTGCTCGACGACACCGGCCGGGCCAGCCACCGCACCGGGTTCGAGACGCTGTTCGCCCGCGAGCTCCCCGGCGGTGTGCTGGCCGCCGCCTCCCGGGGGCCGGTGCGTTGGGTCGACAGCGGCGCCGACGACTCGCCCGACCACGGCTCCGGCCGGACCGGTCCGACGACGCCCGGGCCCGTGGTCACCGTGGCCTCGGTGCTGCGCGCGGGGGTTGAGGTCCGGCTCGTCCGAGTGGACGCCCCGGCGTCGGGGGACGGCCCGGCGCCGGACCCGGATCCGGCGTGGGACTGCGTACGGGTGGGCGGCTGGCCGGTCGCCGCCGACGCCCCGCCCGGGACCCGGGTGGGCACCGGCCCGGCGGACGCGGTGTCGTACGCCGATGCGCCCTGCGCGGAAGCGCGCACCGCTTCCCTGCGCTCGTCGCTGCGCGGACTGCTCGGCCTACGGCTCGGCGGAGTCGCCATCGGGAAGGACGACAGCCCTCTCGGCGCCCGGACCGCGACGCCGTGGCTGGCCACGGACGGCGTCCGGTACGGCGAGGTGCTCGCGGCCGCGGTGACCCTCGAACGCGGCGGAAGCGGCAACCAGAACAGCGCCGATCCCGTCGTCTCCGTCCTCCCGGGGCCCGACGGCGCCGACCGGGCGCGGCTGATCTGGCCGGACGGCCTCACCACCGAGGTCGATCTGCCGCCCGGCCCGTAGCGCGCCTGTCACACGGCTCGCGCCCGCTTGACCGAGGAGTCGCGGAGGATCAGCTCCGGCAGGATGGCGACGCGCTGCGCCGGGCGGCGTCTGCCCTCCATGAGCCGGGACACCATCATCTCGACCGCGACCCGGCCGACCCGGGCCTTGGGCGGGCGGACGGCCGTCATCGCGGGCTCCGCGAGATGGGCCACCTCGTCGTCGTAGCTGACCAGAGCCATGTCGTCCGGGATCGAGACCCCCCGCTCGGCGAGGTACTGGGCGACCGACATCGCGTCGGGGTCGCTGTGCACGATCAGCGCGGTGATCCGGGACCCGCGACACCGGTCGAGGATGCCCTCGATGATCTGCCGGTGGCCGGGCTGGTCGAGGGCCACGCTCTCGCGCACCACCAACTCGCTGGGCAGATCGAGCTCCGTGCACGCCTTCAGCCAGCCCTGGGCGAGGTGGGTCGAGTGCGGGCTGCCCTTGGACAGCACCAGACCGATCCGGCGGTGGCCGTGCTCGTGGAGGTGGCGTACGGCCATCTCCATGCCGAGCGCGTGGTCGCTGCGCACCCACTCCAGCTGGCGCGGGGTCGGCGTCCACTGTGAGGTCTGCCGCTCCACGAGGATGGTCGGCACCGGCAGATTGCCGATCCAGTCGAGCAACTCGTCGACGCCGTTGCCCTCGAGGTTGGGGGCCAGCAGCAGCCCCTGCACCTGCTTGGCCTCGATCAGCCGGCTGATCTGGCGGCGGTCCTCGGCCTGGTCGTAACTGGACCCGCGCAGTTGGAGCTGGACGCCGAGCCCGGCGGCCGCCGCGCGTGCGCCGCTGACGATCGACGGCCAGTAGAAGTCCAGGGAGGGCACGACCATGCCGATGGTGAAGGGCGTGGAGGTGGGGCGGGGCCGGCGGGCCGGGGCCTGGTCGAGGTCGGTCGGCAGGGTGGCGCCGCCGTGCACCTTGGTGAGCAGGCCGCGGGCGGCCAGGGCGGTGATGTCGCGCCGTACGGTCAGTTCGCTGACGTCGAGCATGTGGGCGAGGTCACGCACGCGCACGGTGCCGTGCCGGCGCAACTCGTCCATCAGCCGTTCCCTGCGCTGAAGGGCGAAAGGTCGGTCTGCGCTCATCGGGCCCCCTCGGTCGACGGCCTGATGGCCTGTTCGAGTCTGAACGAATCGCTTCGATTGTGTTCGCTCTATAGCGAATCTGTGCTGCTGCCCACTATCCCTGTTCCAACGTGTTCAGCGGGTTCCAATGTGTTCCACGCAACACGGGATTTAGCAGGACATAACAACTTCGCGCCAGATGGCGAACGATGCCGGTCCAGACCGGCCTAGGGAAGGACTCGACGCCCGTGCAGGCGAAACCCCAAGCGCTGGTCGTCATGGACAGGCAGAGCTTCGACGCGCACTTCGACTCCGCCCGCCTCGCGCGCCTCGCGGAGCTGGTGACCCTGGGCGACCCGGTCTGGGCCGACGACCTCGACCAGCCGGCGGTGCGGGCGCGACTGGCGGAGGTGGAGGTCATGCTGACGTCCTGGGGCGCGCCGACGCTGACGCCGGAGCGGGTCGCCGCGGCCCCCGCGCTGCGGGCGGTGCTGCACTGCGCCGGGAGCGTACGGGGCCTGGTCGGCGAGGAGGTGTGGCGCCGCGGGATCCGGGTGACCAGCGGCGCGGACTCCAACGCGATCCCGGTCGCGGAGTACACGCTGGCGGCCATCATCTTCGCCGGCAAGAAGGCCCCGTTCCTCGCCGCCGACGAGGACCGCGCCTACCAGGGCTGGGGCACGGTGACGGGGTACGGCGACCTGTCGAACTTCGGCCGGACCGTGGGGATCGTGGGCTTCTCGCGGATCGGCCGCAAGGTCGTCGACCTGCTCAAGATCCTCGGGGACACCACCTGCCTGGTCGCGGACCCTTACGCGGACGCGGAGGAGGTGAAGCGGGCGGGCGCCACGCTGGTCCCGCTGGAGGAGATGCTTCCGCGCGTCGACGTACTGTCCCTGCACGCTCCCGAACTGCGGGAGACCCACCATCTGATCGGCGCCGACCAGCTCGGTCTGCTCCCCGATCACGCGACGGTGATCAACACGGCGCGGGGCAGCCTCATCGACTCCGAGGCGCTCGCCGCCGAGTGCGCCTCCGGACGCCTCTTCGCCATCCTCGACGTCACCGACCCCGAGCCCCTGCCCCTCGACTCGCCGCTGAGGCGCCAGGCCAGCGTGATGGTCACCCCGCATATCGCAGGCTCGCTCGGCACGGAGATCGGGCGACTCACCGACCACGCCATGGACGAGCTGGCCCGGTGGATCGCGCGACAGCCCCTCCAGTCCGAGATCACGGCGGAGGCGCTGGCGCTCGGCCTGAGCGCCTGAACGCTTCAGCGCCTGAGCCCCGCCCTCCCACCAGAACACCTCGCAACACCCACCCCCCCCGCAACGCCCCCCGCAACACACCCCTCATCACAAGGAGCCGCTCCCGTGATAAGCAACCGCAAAGGTGCCGTGAGAAGCCTGACCGCGGCCGTCGCGCTGTCCCTGTTCGCCGTCGGCTGCGGCGGCAGCGGCGGCAGCGGCAAGACCGCCGACGGCAAGACCATCGTCAAGGTCGCGGTATGGGACTACGAGAAGACCCCCGAGTTCAAGGCGCTGATCGACGGCTTCGAGGCCGAGAACAAGGACATCGACGTGCAGCCGGTCGACATCCTCTCCGCCGACTACTCCAACAAGATCACCACCATGCTCTCCGGCGGTGACAGCACCGACGTGCTGACCATGAAGAACGTCACCGACTACGCCCGCTACGGCACGCGCGGCCAGCTCCAGTCGCTCACCACCGACGCCAACAAGCTCGACAAGGCCAAGTACTCCGGCCTCGACGCCTTCGACCTCAAGGGTGACTACTACGCCCTGCCGTACCGGCAGGACTTCTGGGTCCTCTTCTACAACAAGGACCTTCTCAAGAAGAGCGACGCGGACCTGTCCAAGCTCACCTGGTCCGACTACGCCGACCTGGCCAAGGAGCTCACCACCGGTTCGGGCTCCTCCAAGGTCTACGGCACCTACCACCAGACCTGGCGCTCGGTGGTGCAGGCGATCGCCGCCGCGCAGACCGGCGGGGACCAGCTGAGCGGCGACTACGGGTTCTTCAAGAAGCAGTACGAGGTGGCCCTGGACCTCCAGAAGTCCGGAGCCGTCATGCCGTTCGCCACGGCCAAGACCCAGCAGACCACCTACGACGCGATGTTCTCCACCCGCAAGACCGCGATGGTGCCCATGGGCACCTGGCTCGCGGCCCGTCTGCTCCAGCTGAAGGCCGAGGGCAAGAACGACGTCGACTGGGGCATGGCACCGCTGCCGCAGACCAGCGCGAACGGTAAGACGGTCAGCTTCGGCTCCCCGACCGCCTTCGCCGTGAACAAGAAGGCCAGGAACTCCGAGGCGGCCAAGAAGTTCGTGCTGTGGGCCTCCGGCCCCAAGGGAGCGGCCGCGATCGCCAAGGTCGGCGTCGTTCCGTCCTACACGGATGCCGCGGTCATGAAGAACTTCTTCGGCGTCAAGGGCATGCCGAGCGACGCCCTGTCCAAGAAGGCCATGAGCCCGGACGAGGTCAAGCTGGAGATGCCGGTCAGCCCGAAGTCCTCGGACATCGACCAGATCCTCAAAGAGGAGCACGAGCTGGTGATGTCCGGTGAGAAGTCCATCGACAAGGGGATCCAGGAGATGGAGTCCCGTGTGAAGTCCGAAGTCGAATGAGCGAGGTCTCCGGCGCTACGGCGCTCAAGCGGCGACGGCGGCGCACCGCGCTGGTGGGCTGGAGCTTCATCCTCCCCAACCTTCTGGGCTTCGCCGCCCTGACCCTGGTCCCGGTGGTCGCCACGCTGCTGCTGGCGTTCACCGACTGGAACTCGTACAACACTCCCCAGTGGATCGGGTTCGACAACTTCCGCCGGATGTGGGACAACGACAACTTCTGGACGGCGCTGACCAACACCTCCTGGTACGCGGCCGGGCACATCCCGCTCACCATGGCGGCCTCCCTGGGCCTCGCGGTGCTGCTCAACCAGAAGCTGCGCGGTGTCGCCTTCTTCCGTACGGCCTTCTTCTTCCCCTACATCACCTCGCTGGTCGCGGTGGCCGTGGTGTGGAACATGCTGTTCAGCCCGGACGCCGGTCCGGTGAACCAGCTGCTGAAGGCCGTGGGGATGGCCCATCCGCCGGGGTGGACCACCGACACCGACTGGGCGCTGCCCGCGGTGATCATCACCAGCGTGTGGCGGGACATGGGCTACTACATGGTGCTGTACCTGGCGGGGCTCCAGGCCATCCCGGCGGAGCTGTACGAGGCCGCACGGGTCGACGGCGCGGGCGCCTGGAAGCGGTTCTGGCATGTCACGGTGCCGTCCCTGCGGCCGACGACCTTCTTCGTCCTGGTCATGCTGACCGTCTCCAGCTTCAAGGTCTTCGACCTGGTCCAGGTCATGACCGAGGGCGGCCCCGGCCGCTCCACGCTGGTGCTGTCCCAGCTCATCTTCAGGGAGGGCATCACCCAGGGCCGGTTCGGCTACTCCTCGGCCATCTCCCTGGTGTTGTTCCTCATCGTCCTGATCATCACCGTGACCCAGTTCCGATTCCAGCGGAGGAACGAGCGATGAAGACGACCGTGCTGCCGAAGGACGGCAAGACGGCCGAGCCGTCGCGGCCGGGTGGCCGCGGCGGCATCGCTCCCGCCGGGCCCCGCCGCCGGGGCCCGGCCGGGCCGGGCGGGTCGGGCGGGCCGGGGCGGATCCTCGGCCGGGCCCTGCTGTACGTGGTGCTGACGGTGCTCTCGGCCGCGGTCCTGGTGCCGTTCATATGGATGCTGGTGTCCTCGCTGAAGGCGGACAACGAGGTCTTCACGGTCCCGATCCAGTGGATCCCGGAGTCCTTCCGCTGGGAGAACTTCTCCGACATCTGGACCGAGATCCCGCTGTGGACCTACATGGGGAACTCGCTGTTCCTCAGCGTCGTCATCACCGCTCTCCAGGTGCTGACCGGGAGCTTCGCGGCCTACGGCTTCGCCAAGGTCCGCTTCCCCGGGCGCGACGCCGTCTTCCTCGCCTACATCGCCACCATCGCGGTGCCGTGGCAGGCGTACATGGTGCCGCAGTACATCATCATGCAGAAGCTGGGCCTGGTGAACACGCACCTGTCGCTGATCCTGCTCCAGGCGTTCGGCGCGTTCGGCGTCTTCCTGATGCGCCAGTACTACCTGACCATCCCGGACGAGATGAGCGAGGCCGCGCGGCTGGACGGGCTGAGCGAGTACGGCATCTGGGCGCGGATCGTGCTGCCGCTGTCCAAGCCCGCGCTGGCCAGCCTGGCGCTGCTGACCTTCGTCAACACCTGGAACGACTACATGGGTCCGTTCATCTATCTGACGGACAACAACCTGTGGACGGTGCAGCTCGGCCTGCGGTCGTTCGTGGGCATGTACAGCTCCGAGTACGCGATGATCATGACCGGCTCGGTGCTGTCCGTCCTGCCGATCCTGGTGGTCTTCCTGCTCGGCCAGCGGTACTTCGTCCAGGGCATCTCCACCAGCGGGATGAAGTGAGGTGGCGGGCATGAGCACACCGACACCAGCGACCGGCCGCAGGCTCCGGCTGAACGTCGGCCACGACTCCTGGGATCTCATCTGGTCCCATGTCCACCGGGTCCTGGTGGTCAACCTCGGCGTGGCGGTCACCAACCTGCCGCTGCTGCTGGCCCTGGCCGCCGAGCACCAGCCCTGGCGGTACCCGGTCTTCTTCGGTCTGCTCTCGCTCGGGGCCGGTCCCTCGCTCGCCGCGGTGTTCGCCTACCTGAGGCGCGCCGCCGACGACGAGCGGGCGCCGGTGGCCGACCTGTTCCGCGGCTACCGGCGCCTGTTCACCCGGGCGCTCCTCGGCTGGACCCCCTTCGTGCTGCTGGTCGCCGTGGCGGCCGCCGACCTGGCCGCCCTCTGGGGATCCGCCCTCGGGTCGGCCCTGGCACCGCTGCTGACCGTGGTGATCCTCCTCGCCCTGAGCTCCGGAGTCGTCGCGATGGCCGGCCTGGCCCAGGACCCGGCCGAAAACCCGGCCGTCTCCCGGCGCACCCTGCTTGCGGCCTGCTACGCGTCGGTGCGCCGCTGGCCGCTCGCGCTGCTGAACCTCGGCCTGCTGGGCGTGTCCCTGGCGCTCGTCAACCAGGCCCCACTGCTCGGTCTCGCCGTGGTGCCGGGCTGCGCGCTGTTCGTCGTCTGGCGCGACTGCGACGGCATGCTGGAGTCGGTGCGGGGCGGGGGCGGTACGGGGCGGTGATACGCGTGCCCGGTCATCGCGCGGCTGGTCGCGTGCCGGGCCGGCAGTTCGGCGCGGACGTCACGCAGCGAGTCCCGGGCACGAAATGAGCGTAGTGGTCGAGGGCGGCACCCCATGCCGCCGCCCCGTCGGCTGAGCGGCGCCGCACCCGCGGGCGACCCGGTGAGGGGCTCCACCGCCACGGCTGTGTCACACAGTCCTGCCCCGCATGGTCTTTCTGTTGTCGAACAACAAACAGAGGGACCAATGCGTGAGATTTTGATTGTCGGTGGCGGCTACGCGGGCTTCTACGCCGCATGGGGCCTTGAGAAGAAGCTGCGTAGGGGTGAGGCACGGGTCACAGTTGTCGACCCGCGTCCCTATATGACGTACCAGCCCTTCCTGCCGGAGGTGACCGCTGGGTCGGTCGAGGCTCGTCACGCTGCCGTGTCGTTGCGGCGACACCTGCGCAATACCCGGCTGATTGCGGGGACCGTGACCGAGGTCCGTCACGCAGACCGGACGGTGGCCGTCCGGCCTGTGAGCGGAGCGGAATACGAACTTCAATACGACACCCTTGTGGTTACTGCCGGTGCCGTGACCCGCACCTTCCCCATACCCGGGCTGGCCCAGCAGGCGATAGGCCTGAAGCACGTGGAAGAGGCGGTGGCCATACGCGACCGGCTCATGACGGCGCTCGACCAGGCCGCGTCACTGCCGCCTGGTGCCGAGCGGCGAAAGCTGCTCACCGTCACGTTCGTGGGCGGCGGGTTTTCCGGCGTCGAGGGCTTCGGTGAACTGCTGTCGCTCGCGACTGCGATGGTCAAGTTCTACCCGGAACTCAGCTTCGACGATTTGTCGTTCCATCTGGTTGAGGCCCGCGGTCGAATCCTTCCCGAGGTGGGAGACGGGCCCGGTGCCTGGGTGGTGCGCTCTTTGGAACGCCGTGGCGCGCACGTTCACCTGAACACTCAGCTGCTCTCCGTAGAAGACGGCCATGTCGTGCTTTCCAGCGGAGAGGAATTCGATTCCGCGCTGATTGTCTGGACCGCCGGCAACGCCTCGAATCCGGTCGTGCACAACCACACGGATCTGCCTGTCGACGGGCGGGGACTGCTCGTGGTCCGGCCCGATCTCCGTGTGGGTACCGACAGCGAACCCGTGCCGGATGTGTGGGCGGCCGGAGACGATGCGGCTGTTCCCGACTTGGCTTCGCCCATACCGGGGGCGCACACGGTGCCGAACGCCCAGCACGCCGTGCGGCAGGGCAAGCAACTTGCGAAAAACATCGCGGCAAGCCTCCAGGGTGGCAGAACCCGAAACTACCGCCACAGCAGTCTGGGAGTGGTAGCGACGCTTGGCCTCGGACGAGGCATTTTCCAGTACAAGCGCATCGTCATCAGGGGATTTCCCGCCTGGCTGATGCACCGGGGCTATCACGTCCTGGCTGTGCCCAGCTGGGAGCGCAAGATCCGTGTTCTCGCGGTATGGCTCACTGCCGCACTGTGGGGTAGGGATCTCGTCTCCCTCGCCGCCGTTGAGAATCCACGGGACGCGTTCGTCACGGCCGCCGATCCGCACCGCTCCGACGAGAGTCGGGCGAGCGACTACCCGAGCGTATGAGCATGTGGTTCGTGGATGGTGGTAAGGGTATGAGTGGTGGAGGTTCGGGGGGCGAAGTACAGAAAGGCGGCAAGGGGGAAAAGGTCGCTGAATGGGCTGGCAGACGACGGGGTGTGCGCAGCCCCCTCAGGGCCGGTCTGCGAAGGGCGTTCCCGGATCACTGGTCGTTCGTACTGGGAGAGATCTGTCTCTACAGCTTCTTCATCGTCATTGTTACCGGCGTGTATCTGGCGCTGTACTTCCATCCGTCAATGAATGAAATAGAGTACAACGGAAGCTATGCGCCGCTGAAGGGGCGGATCGTTTCTGAGGCATTCGATTCGACTATGCACATCTCCTTCGACGTTCGCGGCGGTCTGTTGATCCGGCAGGCCCACCACTGGGCGGCGCTGGTATTTCTCGCCACCATGCTCATCCATATGATGCGTGTATTCTTTACGGGCGCTTTCCGCAAGCCTCGCGAATTCACTTGGCTGTTCGGATTCCTGCTGCTGGTGCTTGGAATGTTCGAGGGGTTGACCGGATACGACCTTCCGGGTGACCTTCTTTCTGGGACCGGAATCGCGGTCATCAACGGGGTAATCCTGTCCATTCCGGTGGTCGGAACCTACCTCTCGATGTTCCTCTTCGGAGGCGAGTTCCCGGGAACCGATCTGGTGGCACGCTTCAACACAATCCATGTTCTGCTCATCCCTGCGTTCATGGTGGGGCTGCTCGTAGTTCACCTGCTCCTGGTTCTTTACCACAGGCAAGCGCAGTATCCAGGTGCGGGACGGAGTAACAAGAACGTAGTGGGGCTGCCGTTCAAGGTGCGCGCCGTAAAGTCCGCGGGAGTTTTCTTTCTGGTCGCCGGTGTCATCGTCGTCATCGCTGCGGTGGCACAGATCAACCCGATCTGGCTGTACGGTCCCTACCGTGCCGACCAGGTTTCGGCCGGTTCGCAGCCCGACTGGTATATGGGCGTAATGGACGGGCTGTTGCGGGTCATGCCTGGATGGGAAGTGGGTTTCTGGGGTCACCCCCTGGCTCTGGACAACCTGATCCCACTGGCGGCGGGCGCCGGCCTCTTCGTTGCCATGGGTGCATACCCGTTCATCGAGTCCTGGGTGACCGGTGACGACCGTGAGCAGAATCTTCTCGACAGACCGCGCAACCGTCCTGTGCGAACGGCGCTCGGCGTAGCATGGCTGAGCCTTTATCTGGTGGCTCTGGTCGGTGCCGCGAACGATATCATCGCCATTCGCTTCCATGTCTCGGTCGAATCAGTGACGTGGGCAGTTCGCGTCGGCCTCGTCATCGTGCCGTTTCTGGCCTATTCCGTAACGAAGCGGTGGGCACTCGGTCTTCAGCGCAGAGATCGCGACAAGGTGCTGCACGGTCGCGAGACCGGCATCATCAAGCGGTTGCCACACGGTGAATTCATCGAGGTGCGCGAGCCGCTCAGTCAAGAACAACTCCACGTTCTCACACAGCATGAGCAATACAAGCCGATCGGTTCCAGCGCTGCGGGTGGCGCGGGAGACCCGGGTGCCGGACCCCGTCTTGCTCAACGCCTGCGTGCCAGGCTCAGTCGGAGCTTCTACGGCGAAGGCGCACAGATCCCCAAGCCGACCGCGCAGGAGTACAAGGAGATCACCGGCAATCACCGACGCTGATCGCCCTGTACACGTGTCGATCGGCCGCTGAACCATGCGCGGTGCTTCGGGGCGGGTCACCTCGACCCGCCTGCGGCGTCCGGCTTTCGCGGGGCCCGGGAATATGGCCCCGCGAGGCCGTGCGGCTGTTGCATTCGCTCAGGTGGCGACCCCGGAGGCGGTCACCTGACGCGCCTGAAGGTGAGCGGACCGGCGTGCCGCCATGGCGTATCCCTTCATACCGTACGAGGTCATTCGGCAAGCTTTCCGTCGGTCGAGACCTCTTCCATCAGTGAGGAGATCTCGTCCGGGATGGGCGGAATGCTCTCGCGGGTGATACCAGTCGTGGGGGACCAGACGAGATTGACCTGCTGAGCGGGATCCAGGGCGGGGTAGTCGCTGCGGTTGTGGCAGCCGCGAGTCTCGCGGCGCTCCAGTGCCGCTTCGAGGGTGGCCCTGGCTGACAGGGCGGCGGACTTGAGATCAAAGGCGTGTGCGAGATCCTGGAAGCCGGCGATGTCCGGGTGCACGCCGACGTCCTCCATCCTCTTCTCGATCGCCGCGAGCTCCGTCAGCCCGGCGCGCAGGCCTTCTTCGTCGCGTACGACTCCCGCATGCTCGGTCATGGTGTTGCGTATGGCGCGCTGCAGGGCGCGGACGTTCTCCCGTCCGTCGGCCGCGAGAAGATCGTCGATCTCCGCGCGGGCCTGCGCGATGGCAGACGCCGACCGCGGCTGGGCGGTCAGGGACTCCGAGTAGGCAGCGGCCGCCTGGCCCGTGATGCGGCCGAAGACCAGCAGCTCGATGAGGCTGTTTCCCCCGAGGCGATTGGCGCCGTGCAGTCCACTCGACGCCTCACCGATGGCGTACAGGCCACGGACGTCGGTGCTGTGGTCCGCGGGACGTACCCATACCCCACCCATCGAGTAGTGCGCAGTGGGCGCGATCTCGATCGGTTCGCGGGTGATATCCAGCATCTGAAGGTCCATGAGCGTCTGGTAGACCCGAGGAAGCCGGTTCATGATCGTCTGCCGTGGCAGGTGCGAGACATCGAGCCACACTCCGCCCTTGGGCGTCCCACGCCCTTCCTTGATCTCGGTGTAGGAGGCCAGGGCCACGCGGTCGCGGGTGGACAGCTCCATGCGCGCTGGGTCGTAGCGGCTCATGAACCGCTCCCCAAGCGCGTTCCGCAGGATGCCGCCCTCACCCCGGGCGGCCTCGCTGACCAGGGTGCCGGCCGCGTTCTCCGGCTCGATGAGCCCGGAGGGGTGGAACTGAACCAGCTCGGGGTCGCGCAGCCGGGCTCCGGCATCCACGGCCAGGCGGAACGAGTCGCCCGTGTTCTCGTCGCGCCGCGAGGACGTGCGCCGCCAGATTCGGGTGTGGCCACCCGCCGCGAGAATGACGGCGTCGGCATGGATCAGGTAGCGCGTTCCACGGGTGAGGTCGAAGCCGTAAGCGCCGAAAACGGCCCCGTCGTGGACCAGAAGCCGGGTGATGTAGACGCCGTCGAGCACCGGTATGTTGAGCTGGTCCGCGCGTCTGATCAGCGTCCGCTGGATTTCCAGACCGGTGTAGTCGCCGGAGAAGGCGGTACGCCGGAACTTGTGTGCGCCGAAGAATCGCTGGGAGATGCGGTCGTCGTCTTCCCTGGCGAAGGCCATGCCGTAGCGTTCCAGGTCGTCGATGCCTCGGGCGGCGCCCTGGGTGACGATCTGCACGGTGCGGGGATCGGCCAGCAGATAACTCTCCTTGAGAGTATCGGCGGCGTGCTGCTGCCAGCTGTCCTCGGGATCCATGGTGCCCAAGGCCGCATTGATTCCTCCGGCAGCAAGTGCCGTATGAGCGTCGGCCTTGGGGCGCTTGCCGACCGCGACGACGTCAACGCCGATCTCGGCCAGTTCGATTGCTGCCCGTAGCCCCGCACCTCCGGTGCCGATCACCAACACCATGGTGGAAATACGCTGTTCCGTGATAGCCACGGTCTACTCCGATCGCCGGGGTTTGTCACTCACTACGACCAGACCGTCCGGGGAACTGTGACACCTTTCGGTGTCGGCGCTCCTGGGCCGGGTGGCATCGTCCGTCACCGGCCATGTGGATGTCCTCGTAGCGTGACGGCCCACGAGGTCTTGGACCGGAGCATGGTGTTTCGTCCGCTGATTGCATGATATAGGAGCAACATCCACGCCGTGACCTCGGAGTCAGTCCGGCGGCAGTCCCAAATCACCCATTTATGCGATGCGCCCCAGTGTCGCGCGACTCCGCTCAAATCACTCGATTATGCGATGCGCTTCGATGGCGCCCGATCCACTCTGGTCGGGTGACCGAGAAATGCTTCCCATTCAGGGAAAGCGAATGCACTCTTTGTATTGAGGGACGTTTTGAACCGATAGTCGGGCTGTGAGCCCACGAAGTGCCCGCCACGGATCGCAGCGAAGACCACAGGACCATGCACCTCGAACCGTCCCCCAAACCGAGTGATCTTGAAAAGGCTGTCTCTGTGTTTGTGCAGTGTCGGCCGCGTCTTTTCGGGATTGCCTACCGTGTGCTCGGCAGTGTGGCCGAGGCCGAGGACGTGGTGCAGGAGGTGTGGCTGCGCTGGCAGAAGACCGACCGTTGTGCGGTGGTGAGCCCGGTGGCCTTTCTTTCGAGCGCGACGACCCGTTTGGCCATCAATGTTGCGCAGTCGGCGCGTGTGCGTCGGGAGACCTATATCGGGCCGTGGTTGCCGGAGCCCGTTGACACGAGTGCGGATCCGGAGGTGGGTGCACAGCGTGGTGAGGTCCTGGAGCTGGCCCTGCTGCTGGTGTTGGAGAAGCTGAGCCCCGCTGAGCGGGCCGCGTACATATTGCGTGAGGCGTTCGATTACGGATATCCCGAGATCGCTGAGATCCTTCGGCGCAGTGTCGTCAATGTGCGGAAGATCGTGAGCCGTGCTCGCAGGCGCCTGTCGGAGGAACAGCGGGGGAGCGTGGACGCGGCGGAGCACCGACGCCTTCTGAACGCGTTCGTCTCGGCGGCGCGAACGGGGGATGTGGCCGCTCTGGAAGCCCTCCTGACCCCGGATGTCGTCAGTCTGTCCGACGGCAACGGGATCCGGGGCGCCGCTCGGGTACCCGTGCTGGGTCCTGCGCGTGTCGCCAACCTGGCGACCGCCCATCCACGGTTTTGGCGGGACGCGGATGTGCGGCTGGTCGATGCCAACGGCTGTACGGGCGTGATGATCTACCGGGACGGCGAGCCCTCTGCGATCTTGGCGCTGGCCGCGTCCAGGGAAGGCATCCACCGAGTGATGTGGGTGTTCAGCCAGAGCAAGATCGCCGCGTTCCTTGGCACGCGTTTCCGCTACGCCTCCCGCGCACTGCCCCACGTCGGGGCCCCCACCGGATGATCTGTGACCGGGGCAGGGCCGCGGAGACCCGAATCACAAACCTTCGGTGTCACGCCCTGCCGGGTTGTGCGGTCAGTGGTGTGTATCTGCATCCGAACCATGCGTATGCGCAACTCAGCCAAGGAGATCCCATGGAATCGCGTCTCAACTACTACGGCAATGCCGTCGCCGCCAAGGTGCTGAAGCACATCAACTCGGCCAGCAAGGTGTTGTCGGACTCCGCGCTGCCGGTCGCCACTCGGCATCTGGTGGAGATCCGGGCCAGCCAGATCAACGGCTGCGGCTTCTGCACCGACATGCACACCACAGAGGCCGCCCACGCCGGGGAGACCTCGGTGCGGCTCAACCTGATCGCCGCCTGGCGGGAGGCGACGGTCTTCACCGAGGCCGAACGCGCCGCGCTGGAACTGGCCGAGCAGGGCACCCGAATCACGGACGCTGCCGGTGGGGTCACGGACGAGGCCTGGGCGAACGCCGCCAAGCACTACGACGAGGACCAGCTCGTCGCGCTGATCTCCCTCATCGCTGTCATCAACAGCTACAACCGCATCAACATCATCAACCGGCAGCCGGCCGGCGGCTACAAGGTCGGCCAGTTCGGCTGAGTCAGGACGTCCGGCCCGGCCGGATGTGTACGTCCGTCTCCCCGTCTCCCCGTCGCCCCGACCTCGAGCGGGGAGGCGGGCTTCCGGCGTCTCGGTATTGCTGCCCTGGTGCGCCGGCAGCGGGCCGTCATCCTTGGCCCAGGCGTACGCGGTACGCCCCGAACGCTTCAGCCGTCGGCGTGTCACAGATGCGGGCCGTGCTCTGTCTCCATGGTGAGGCAAGTTGCCCGAGCCCGGAATCGGCGACGCGAGATCGTCCGTTCCGGGCAAGCCTACGGAGGTACAGCACAGTGCACGAGCACGGGATGGAATCAGTGAGCGGGCTTGGACCCAAGATGCTGGCGGACGTCAAGCCGCCCTTCATTCCCGAGGGCGCTTCGGGGATGACCGTCCTTGTCGAGTGGCCCCCCGGTGACCCCGGGACTCCTCCACACCGTCACTCGGGGCCCTGTTTCGGCTACGTGATCGAGGGCGCGGTCCGGTGGGAGCTCGAGGGCGAGGCGGAGCACGTGATCAAGGCTGGGGAGACATTCTGGGAGCCTGGCGGCGACGTGATCCACTATCAGAACGGCAACGCGTCGTCGGACGCGCCGGCCAAGTACATCGTGTTCATGATGTGCGCGCCGGGCCAGCCGATGCTCACGCTGGTCGACGACGAGGAACTGGAGGAGCGGGCCCACCTGCGCGCCCCGAGGCCCACCGACTGACCCGGCCTCGCTTGCGCAGGCCGTCCGCGGCAGGGTGAGAGGGCGGCGCGGGGGCCGAGAAGCGCCGGGTGAAAGGGGCAATCACGGGCGATGCCAGAGGTACCGGCGTTGAGGGGGCATATGGCTGTGCGGCATGCTTGACCCATGCGCAGCACAGACCCCGCGGGTGGCCGGGTCCGCGGGCGCGAGAACCGGGCCGTGACCGGGCTGCGCCTGAGGGGCCGAGGCCGCGAGGTTACCGCTCTCCGTGAGACCCTGGGCTCGGTGCGTGACGGGTGGGGTGCCTGTGTCGTCGTAGAAGGCGCGCGTGGTGTCGGCAAGAGCCGCCTGCTCGCGGAGCTGGACGCACTGGCGCGGCGGCTCGGCTTCGATGTGGTGTCTCTACGGGCCGACGAGCTCGACCAGTACGCCGCAGGAGCCGCCTTGCGGTCCGCGCTGCTGTCCTCCGACGATTTCGACCATGCCGCCCCGTCCGCCGACGACCAGCGGCTCTGGTTGCTGGACAGCATCGCGGACGCCCTGGAGGACCGGGCCCGCCGCGGGCCGCTGGCCGTGCTCGTGGACGACGCGCAGTGGGCCGATCCGGCTACGCTCTTCGTGCTGCGTACCCTGCCTGGACGGCTGGCCGCCTCACGGATCCTGTGGGTGCTGGCGGTGCGGCCGGAGACCGAGCGGCCGACCGTCGCCAGGGTGCGGGAGGAGTTCGAACACCTCGGAGCCCGTTGGCTGGCCCTCGGCCCCCTGCCGCTTCAGGAGTTGGAGCGCATCGCCGCCGACATGCTCGGGGCGAAGCCGTCACCCGGTCTGGCCAAGGCGCTGCGCGGCGTCGCGGGCAACCCGTTCCTGGCGACCGAACTGGTACGCGCTTTTGCCGACACGGATGCGATCAAAGTGGAGGGGGGAGTGGCGACACTCCTGCACGAGGGCATCCCCGCCGGTTTCCGGCTGACTGTCGCCTCGCGTCTGGCCCGGCTCCCGGAGGATGCCGTGCGACTGCTCCAGATCGGGTCCGTTCTCGGCCACGAATTCGACCTCGGCACGGCCGCCCGGATGCTCGGCAGGCCGGTCGGCAGCCTGCTGTCGGGTGTCGAGGCCGCCCGGACCGCCGGCGCGCTCCTGGCCGACGGCCCGCGACTCGCGTTCCGCCACGACCTCATACGGCAGGCTGTCCACGAGAACCTGCCTTTGGCCGTACGCACCGCGCTGCACCGGGAGGCGGCTGACCTCCTGCGCGTCACCGGGGCAAGGTCGGCGGAAGTGGCCTGGCACGTGGTGATGTCGGGCGGCCCGGTCGACGAGGACTCCGTGACCACGGTGCACACCGCCGTACGGGAACTGTCGTCGACGGCCCCCGACGCGGCTGCCGACTTCGCTCAGCGAATCGCCGGCCTGCTGCCCCCGCACGACCGGCGTCGAATCGCCCTGCTCACCGACGCCGCCGAGTATCTCGGCCGGACTCGCCGGGTTCACGAGGCGCTCGCCCTGGTCGACGCCACCCTTTCGGACGGTCTCGAGCCGTTGCAGGAGGCGCGCCTACGCCTGGTGGCCGCCGAGATCCACCAGGCCGTGGGCGACGACGCCGCCGCGATGACACACCTCCAGCAGGGCCTGGACCTTCCCGCGCTTCCGCCCGATCTGCGCATCCGGCTGCTGAAGACCAAGGCGACGAGCCACATATACCTCGGGGACATCACCGCCGCCGAGCAGACCGACACCGGGCTCGTCGAGGCCGCCTACCGCAGCCATGATCCGGCCCTCGTCGTCAGTGCCATGGTGTTCCAGTCGCAGACGTTCTTCTACCGCGGGCGTCTTGCCCGCGCCCTCGAGCTGGCCGAGGCGGCGGCCGCTCGCGCCGGCGCGGAGTCCGCCGTGCTCTATCTGCGGCCCCCGCGGATCCCGGCGCTGTGGCTTGCGACGGTGCTGACCGCCACCGACCGGCTCGCGGACACCGGGCGGATCCTGCGGGAGGGACAGCGCGAGGCGGAGGCGCTGGGCCTCGGATGGTCACTTCCCCACTGGCATCTCAGCCGTGCCTGCTCGCTGCTCGAACAGGGAGCGCTGGACGACGCGGCGGTGGAGGCCGAAACCAGTCTGGCGGTGGCGGCCGAACTCGAGATCACTCAGCCGAATCCGCGGGCCCGCTCCGTACTGGCGTTGGTGGAGGTCAGACGTGGTGACCTCGCCAGGGCCAGGGGTCATCTCCGCGCCGTCGAAGCGGATCCCGGCACGAAGACGCAGCGCTACGGCCTCTGGGTGTCGCTCGCGCGTGCCTGTCTCGCGGACGCGGAGGGCCGGGGAGCCGCGGCGGCAGCGGCACTCGCGGGCAGCTTCGGCGACCGTGAGCCGGCGCGGTTGCTTGCGGTACCTCCGTCCCACTGGCCCGCGATCGTACGTATCGCGCTGCGCGGCGGGGACCCATCGGTCGCGCGGACCGTGTCCGGCGCGCTGCGCAGGCTGACCGCACAGGACGACAGCCAACAGATCATCAGTGCGGCCCGCGCCCATGTGGACGGTCTGATCCACGGCGACCAACGCGCACTCGCGTCCGCCATCACCGCCTACCGGAGCACCGGCAGGCCGCTGGCCCTGGCCGCGGCCTGCGAGGACCTCGGCGAGCTCATGGCCGCGTCTGCTGATACGACGTCGGCCATCCCGTACTTCGAAGAAGCAAGTCAGCTTGCGTCGGCCTCGGACGCCCTACGCGATCACGAACGGATCAGGCGGCGCCTGCGGCGAATCGGCGTGCGCACCGGCGCCGTACAACAGCACACGACGAGCCTCGCGGAGTGGGGAAACCTGACCGAGTCCGAGCGGAAACTGATTCCGCTCGTCGTGGACGGCCTGACCAACCGGGCCATCGCCGATCGGCTCTACGTGTCTGTACACACCGTCAACACACACATGAGGCACATCTTCGCCAAGCTCGGCATCAACACGCGAGTCGAACTGACCCGGCTGGCGGTCGAACGCGGTGGCATCGCCGACGGGGCGGACTGAGCGCTGCCCTTGACGGCGGACCGGGCGGATCGGACCTTCGCCCACGCCCGTCTCGAGGGGATTCCCCGGGGGCTTTCCGGGGACGTTCCGCCGCGTCAGCAGGGAAGGCCCTGACAGCGCTGAAAGACACGAACGCACTGGTCAGGGCCCATCCCCTCAGCACTCGATGACGTTCACCGCGAGCCCGCCCCGCGCCGCCTCCTTGTACTTGACCGAGATATCGGCCGCTTTTGATCACGGGCGTGACCTTACTCAGCCCGCCGACCTGCCGGTACTGGGCGATCTGGGACCGGCCCTCAGGCAGCAGGGGGCTGAAGGGAGGCGATTGGCGCAGCGATGGTGCAACGCGGGCGGCCGTGGAGCATCCGGAACGGGGTTTATGAACCGAGAAATCGCTACTGTGGCGGCCTCGGACATGCTGGTGACAGATGCCCGCTCTTGTCGGGAGGTGCCAATCTTCGGCTCAGGCATTCCGCCGTCATGGGAGCGCCGCGTTGATGGGCACGCTGGGCTCATGGATACGCGTGTGCGGTCTGCCGAGGCCTTGCGCCGTTGTTGATTCAGGCCCAAGTGCGGACTGTCGCATCCCAAGTGCGGGTAGCGGCATCCCCTGTCAGCAAGGGTTCCGCGAAGGCGGTGACCTGCCGGACCACCTCCGTGAAGAGCTCCGGGAGGCCGACCATGGTGGGGCCCTGTCGGCGGCGCCAGGCGGTGTAGGAGGTTTGGCGGCGCTCGGCGAGGTCTGTGATTGCCGTGCTGAGAGGCTTCAGAGTGATGCTGCGGTGGGCGGCGGTGGCGGCCAGCGCCATGGTGAGTTCTTCGCCGTCGAGGTTGTTGAGGGCGATCAGGCGGTACAGGTCGGCGTAGTCCCGGTCGCGGGTGTTGAGGTCGCCGAGCGAGACCGCGGTGGAGAGTTTCTCGGCGATGACGGTGGCGATCGGGTAGCCGAGGATCTCAAAGCTCTCCGACGTGAGCTGTTGCGGGTAGTCAATGGTCTGTGGTGCAGGAGTGATGGGGTCGCCGAAGCTGACATCCAGTTGGAGCTTCAGCCGTGCGCGGGCGATGGACGCGGCCATGGACAGGCGCAGACCGTGGTACTCGTCTTCCTCGCGGATGGGAACGGTCTTGAGCGTCGTGGGGTCGAATGTGACTCCGTCGTCGACCTCGGTGCCGGAGATCGTGGCGATCCTGCGGATGATCTCGGCTTCGTCGGCGGGAAACGCGCGGCCGAGGATGTCGATGTCACGGGTCATCCGGCGGGCGCCGAACTGGGCGAGCAATAGGCCGCCCTTGAGGACGAAGTGTTCCTGGCCGAGGGGCGATGCGGACAAGCGGTAGAGGAAGCGTTCGAGTACGTACTCGACCATGGTCTCGTCGGTGGACCGGCCGCTGCGGCGGGCCAGGTTGCGCAGGTCGTTGTAGACCCGGCCGGCGGTGGTGTCGCGAGTCGGGTTGACCATCAGGCGAGCACCGCCTCTACGGCGGGGCGGACGACGGACAGCGCGCCCAATTCGCGGGCGATGTCCTGGAGTTCACTGACTCCGCCACGCCCGTTGCGGCGTAGGTAGCGGCCGAGCGCGGACAGGGCGAGGGTCTCGCCGATGCGGCTGCGATGTCGCATCGCGTCGACGACGCTGCGGGCGGGGCTGTACATGGGGATCGTCTCTCCCGGCGCTGCTTCGAACTGTTCGATGCCGAGGCTGAAGGTCTTGGCGGCGTACTGGGCCACTACGGTCGGCGGATAGGAGATCGTGGGGCGGCGTGAACCCCGTGGCACGGCGATGTGCACTGCTGAGGGGATGTCGTCGATCAGTTCGTGCAGGGCCAGGGCTGACTCACCGCACACGACCGCGCGAGGGGCTCGTGCGCACACGGCCAAGAGGTCCGCATACGCGGTCTCCGGTGCGTCGGCCCGCCGATACACGCCACGGGACAGTTCGTCTATTTCCCCCGTCGCAACCAGGGACGCCAGGTCGCGGGGTGACAGCAAAGCCTGACGCGCCTGTGCTGTGGTGAAGGTGGCGGAGAGTCCGGCCAGCCGTTGCTCCAGGCGCGAGCTTTCCACGGCATTCATGTATCAAATGGTACCCACAAATCCCTCGGAGGGGATCGATTTGATACAGCCTGTCGGCGCGGTGACGTCGGGGTGACGGCGCGTGCCCTTTGACGCCGCTCGGACGGCGGTGGTCCGGCGTGTGGTGAGTGCCACGAACCTCCAGGTCAGGCACCCGTCTCGAGAGGATTTCCCCAGGAACTCTTCAGGGGCTTTCATGCCTGTCGCAGGGAGGTTCCGGGGACGTTCCGCCGCGTCAGCAGGGAAGGCCCCGACAGCGCTGAAAGACACGAAAGCGCTGGTCAGGGCCCATCCCCTCAGCACTCGATGACGTTCACCGCGAGCCCGCCCTGCGCCGTCTCCTTGTACTTGACCGACATGTCGGCCGCTTTTGATCACGGGCGTGACCTGCGGATTTGGCTTGACGAGCCTGACTTGCGGCATGGCCGGGGACTTTTTGCCGTTGCCTGCCTACAAGGTATCCGACGGAGCAAGTTCGACTGCTTCCGTGGACCGCCGTAGCCTCTGATCTGCGGTTTTTCTTTTCCTTGGCCATGGAACGTTCCTCACACCGAGATAAGCCAGTCGCGGCAGCACGATCGATCATCATGACCCGCTGACAGCAGATGTGCGAGAGTGTCGGCTCAAGCGACCGAGGCCAAGGTTTCGGGAGCCCGAAGAAGCGGTCCTCGCCAGGGTGGATGAGATTTCCGGCAAGGGCAGGGTTCCTGGTCTGCTTGTGCAAATCGTCGTCGAAGAGGTCCTCGGCCATGGCCTGCGCCGACTCGGCCCGGTCTGCGGCGCGGTGACAGACGATCATGAGTGCCGGGTCCTCGCCGTGGGTGCGGGGCACCGGCAACGCGCCCGCGCGGATGTCGACGGCCAGGTCGTCGAACGCCCGCGCCATCTGGAACCAGGTGCGGCCCGCCCCGGCATGTCCGGGCGCCGCCCGTCCCAGCGCTCCGACTCGGGCACCTGGTCCAATCGACTGGAAGCTGGTGTCGCCCGCGCGAGTGTGATGCGCCAGAAACCCTGAGGGTCATCGCAGCCGTGCCACGTGGATTGCTCGCCCGTGCCATCCGCACCGTCAACGGCGGAATCACTCGCCCCGAAACCGAACCCATTGCCACTGCGGCCACCCCTCCGACCGCCGAGTCCAACCCGCTGCACCAGCGCAACACCACGAAGACATCACCACCGTCGAGGTCCGCAGACTTCACCCCACCGAGTGAAGATCATCAACGGCATCCCGAAAGTGAGACAGAGTCGAACCATTGACACATCCCCCTTCCGCCATGTTGCATGAAGTCATGGAACATGGTGGTGAAGGGGAGATGGTCGACGGTTCCGCAACGGCGGGCGACGCGGCCCTTGCGGTCGCCGAGCTGAGCCGTCAGTTGGCGCACCCGCTGCGGGTCTTGGCGCTCACCCACGTCTCGCAGCACGGGCCCTGCCCGTTCAGCGAACTGGTCGAGGTGACCGGACAGTCGCAGGCCCAGGTCAGCAATCACCTCGCCGTGCTGCGCAAGGCCGGGCTGCTGGTCACCGAGCGCCAGGGCCGGCAGAGCCTCTACCGGCTGCCCAACGCCTACCTGGCGGAGGTGCTCGCCAACCTGCGCGCCGCCGCCGGAGTCACCTGCGCCGACACGCCGGACCTGCCCGGGCGTGGCGAGGCTCGCGGCTGCTACGACCACGTTGGCGGCCACCTTGGGGTCGGTGTACTGCGCACCCTGATCGACCGCGGCGCCCTCGTCGGCGATCCGCTCGACGACGGGGACCTCGCCGTCGGCCCTGCCGCGGGCGACGTGCTCCCCGACTTCGGCGTCGCGGAGTGGGAACCGCTGCTCGGCGCTCGCCGCCGTTTCGCGTACGGCTGCCCTGACTGGACCGAGAAGGCCCCTCACCTCGGGGGCGCACTCGGCGCCGCCGTCGCCCAGGGATTCCTCGCGCGGCAGTGGATCCGGCCCCGGCACGGCAGCCGCCGCCTCGACCTGACCGCCCTCGGCCGCGAGGCTCTGACCGCTGCCGGAGTGAGCGTCTGACTCTGTCCTCCTCCGACGCGCCCGTTCCCACCCAGTGACGGGCGCCATCCATCACCGTTCGACCCGGTCCAGGTGATCGGCTGGCCGGTGCGGGCTCCACCGTGCTCCGGTGCCCCACGCCCGCGGGCCCCCTTCCGCGCGCTCAACCTCGCGCGCACCGCTCCGTACGGCGGACCTCGTCTCCGCCCGGTCGGCCATCCGTCAGCGCCGCAGCCCGCGGCGCGCGGCCCCTTCCGCACGCCTGCCGTCCCGCTCGTCCAGTCCCGGGACTCCCGCTCCGCGCGCCCCTCCCCGGGCGCTCCCTCCCGTTCCGTACGTCCATGGAAGGTCTTCCATGCCCGAGAAGACAGCGTCAACCCTGCCCGCCGTATCCCCCCTTGCCCGCGTCGTGGGCACTCTTGCCGTCGCCGCTGCCACCCTGGCCGCCGAGTACGGCAGCGGCGTCAACCTCGTCCTCGTCAACGCCCTGGGCGCCCAGCCGGGCGTGACCTACCTCGTGCCGGTCGCCCTCGTCGCCGCCGGCTTCCTGCTCGGCCCCGCTGTGTGGCTCTTCGCCCGGTTCGCTCAGGCACTGCCCCGCGCTGGGTCGGTCTACGTCTGGATGACTCGCACCGTCGGACTCCGCACCGGCTTCGCCGCCAGCGCCCTCTACGTGGTCGGAGTCGTCGGTTCGATCGGATTCCAGAGCTACGGCTTCGCCGTCTTCCTCGGCAGCCTGCTGAAGGCCGTCGGCTGGACATCCGGCGCCGATCTCGCCCAGAGCCCCGGCGGCCACATCGTGCTCGGCGCCGGCCTCCTACTCGTCTTCACCCTGCTTCAGCTCGGCGGTATCCGCTCCTTTGGGCGCGTCATGGCCGTCATGCTCGCCATGGTGCTCGGCGTCGTCGTGCTGACCGTCGCGGTCTGCCTGGCCGGTGACCCGCACGCCTTCGCCGCACACGCCGCGACCCTCCTCGGCCACCCCGTGCACCGCCCCGCCGACGACACCCCCAGCCTCAGCGCGTTCCTCGGCGTCCTGGTGCTCTTCATCTACTCCTACGGCGGCGTGAGCGCCGCGCCCTCCCTCGGCGGCGAGACGCGTGACGGCGGCACCCTGGCCCGCGGACTGGTGCGTGGCTGGGCCGTGGCCATTGTGCTGTACGGTGTCGTGGCCACTTCCGTCTTCCACGCCGTTCCCTGGTACGCCGTGCACCCGCTGGCGGAGGCCGGCCACCAGGACGCTGCCTCCATCCCCGGCATCATCGCCGTGCTCGCCCCGCGCGCCGTCACAGTCGTCTTCGACCTTTTCGTCGTCGTGGTGGCAGGCAAGACCGTCGCGCCGCTGATGGTCGACTGCTCCCGTGTGATGTACGCGTGGAGCCAGGACGGACTGCTGCCCGCCGCCTGCGCCCGCACCACCCGTCGGCAGGTCCCCGTCGTTCCCGTCCTGGTCACGGCTGTGCTGGGCCTGACCTTCCTCGTGGAGGAGGCCACCGCCGGCTTCCAGATCGGCATCGCCTTGCGTTCGGTGACGTTCATGCTGGTGATCGCCGTCGTGGGTGTCGGCTGGCTCGGCCTGAGGCTGCGCCCGGCGGCCCTCCGCCCGCAGTGGGCGCAGGCCCTCGTCGAGCGCCGCGAACTGCTCTTCGCCGCTCCGGCCGCGATCGTCGTCTCCGTCATCATGATCGCCAAGGGCTTTGTGCAGCCGGACACCCCGCTGCTGCTCCAGCCCGTGATGCAGGCACTGGCCACTCTGGTCGTCGCGGTCGTGCTGTGGGTGACCGCGAAACGCCGCCGCGCGGCCATCAGCCTCGTTCCCGAACCCGCCGACACGTCCGTCGCCCCCTGACCGCACCCTGGCAAAGCCGGACACCCGAAAGGAAGTCGATCACCGATGTTTCCCGAAGTTCACTTCGTCACCGTCTTCGCCGACGGACCCGGCGGCGGCAACCCGGCGCCGATCGTGGTCGACGCGGCCACGATGACCGACGAGGAGATGCGGGACGTCGCCCGCCGCTCCGGCCACGAGAGCGGCTTCGTCCTGCCCGCGCCGGTCGGCTCCGGCTGCGACCTCGCCCTGCGCTTTTGGGTGCCGAACCATGAGATGTCGATGTGCGGCCACGTCACCGTCGGCGCCCTGTGGCTGCTGGATCGGCTCGGTCGCCTACCCGGCGACGAGGTCCGCGTGTTCACCCCCAGCGGCATCGTCCTCGGCTGGCTCGGCGGCCCGGTCGGGCGGCGCACCGTGGAGATCAGTCAGCCTCTCGGCGCCGTCGAGCCCCTGGCGGACGACCGGGTCGAGTTCCTGCTCGATGTGCTCGGCATCACGCGGGACGACCTCGCCCCGGCGCCGGTGCAAAACGCCAGCACCAGCCGGGTCAAGACCCTGCTGCCGCTCGCCTCCCCCGCTCTTCTGGACGCCCTACGGCCCGACTTCGACCGCGTCGAGGAGGCCTGCACCCTGGTGGACTCCACTGGCCTCTACCCCTACGCGGTGAGTGATCCAGGCCGCCCGGTCTTCGACGCCCGCCAGTTCCCCCGGTCCTCCGGCTACCCCGAGGACGCCGCCACCGGCATCGCCGCCACCGCGCTCGTCACCGGCCTGCTCGCCGCCGACCGCGTCGCCCCGAACGCCGGGGCGGTGCATGTTCGCCAGGGCCGGGCCATGGGCCGCCCCTCCCGCATTGACGTGCGCTTCGCGCGCGACGGTGACGCGGTCACCGGCCTGCGGCTGGGCGGCGCCGTGGCCCTCGCTGACGGCGCTGAGAGGAGCACCCGTTGACCCCCGAGGCACGGCTCGCGGCCCTCGGCCTGACGCTGCCCGAACCACCCCGCCCCCACGGCGACTACCAGCCCGTCGCCGTGCACGGGGGCATCGCCCTGGTCAGCGGGCAACTCTCCCGGGAGGGCGACGGCGTGGTGCGTGGCCCCGTCGGCCCCGCAACCGCGCCGGAGACCCTCGCCCGTGCCGGTCGGGCCTGCACGTTGCGCGCCCTGAGCGCCCTGCGGCATGAACTGGGCGGCCTTCACGCTGTCGAACGGGTCCTGCACCTGCGGGGGTTCGTCAACGCCGAGCCCGCCTTCGAAGAGCACAGCCGCGTCCTCGACACCGTGTCCCGGCTGCTACACGATGTCTTCGGCGAGCGCGGCCGGCACGCCCGCACCGCGGTCGGCGTCTCCAGCCTGCCGAGCAGGGGACTGCTCGAGATCGAGCTGACCTTGGCCGTCGCCAGGAGGAAAGCAAGACCCGCTTGCGCAGGAGACTCTGGGTGACGCTGGGCCCTCTGTGGGTGATCACGAAGAGCCCCGCGAGTCCTCATGTTGGGGCAGCTTTGGGACGAGGCCGCTGGGATCAAGGGGGCCCGCATAGGATCGGCCTGGGCGTTTCTGCCATGACCCTGATGCGATGTCAGATCTTTCGGCGATTCCGGTCCGTCAATCCCCGAGGAGCTTCCTGGCCTCGGCAGGGTCCATCACGTTCGACCATGCCTGTTCCGCGGGGAGCAGGTCCCGGTCGGGGAGGCGTGATTCGGGGAACCAGCCTTCGCGATCGCAGCCGGGGACGATGTCCAGCACGATGCGGACGAGGTCACCGGGGACCGAGCCGGTGATCCGTACTGCGACGTACGCCTCATGTCCTTCCTGGGCGCGGATCTGGATGCCCAGTGTGAAGGTGTCGTACGCGATGGTGTGCTCGGTGTCGTCCTGGAGTGAGGCGCTGGCGAGTTGGGGGATGGCGCTCTCCAGTCGGCGTACGAAACGGGTGCCTTCCTCCAGGCGGTAGCGCAAGTGGTCATCCCGGTCCGGGAGCAGGCCGCCGACGTACGTCTGCGTGGACAGTGGGCGGGAGTGCTGCGCGTTGTAGGCACTGCGGGCGGCCTTCGCATCGGTGGCGAGGGCTGCGTAGAAGTCGTCGGCTGAGCCGTCCTCGCGGATGCCGGCGGCCACGAGCCACGGACATGGTTCGGACTTCCAGACCGCGCCCCGCCATCGTTGGACTTTGACCTTGAACAGGACCTGGTCGTCGATGGCGCCGATGCGTTCGTGCGGTCGCTCTTCGGTGCCGTTGAAATGCTCCTGGGCTTTGTTCAGCGCAGGGTGATCGACCTCGTCCAGTGGTGTCGTGATGGGCGGGACGGGTAAGCACAGGTCCTCGGTCAGGCAGCGCAGAGTGGGGCGCGTTCGATCCACCGGGGTGTTACCTCTCCTCGCCGATCCCACCGAGCCGGTCGATGTCCTCGGCGGAGATGCCCGTCAGCAGCGCGACGCGGGACTTCGTGGTCCCGTCCAGTACGCGCATGGACTCGGCCATGCCTCGTCGGATCTCCTCGCGGCGGTGCTCTATGTACATGCGCACCGCGTCCGCCACCAGGTCTTTCTTTGTCACCCCGAGGAAGTGCGCGCCCTCGGTGATCAGCTGGTCGGTCTCGAGATCCACCTTCAGGGGAGCTGCCGTGCGTGGCTTCGATTCCGCAGACTGCGTCGTCATGTCCGAACCTCCAGTACCCCAGGGTACTCCGGTACCCGTCGGCGGCGCGGTGGCCAGGCCGCCCGGTGTCGTAGGAGGCCCGCGCCGACTTCGTGATCAGCTTTTCGGCGAGGCGCCACGGCCGGCTGCGCTGTCGCCGTGGGGCTGGTCCGCGATTCCCTGGAGAACGGAGTCGATCACGTGGGCTGCCCATTCGGCGTCCATGGGCCGACCGGCGAGGTGGTCGGCGTAGTACGCCCTCCGACAGCGCTCACCGCCTGCTCCAGATGGCGTCCTCGGGGACCTGGCCGGTACTCTGCGCGGCCCGGAGAACCTGTAGGAAGGTCTCGCGCCTGGGCAGCAGGGTCGCGCTTCTGATCGTCTCGAGGGTTCGTGGTCCGGACTCGCGAAGCCGCGGTCGGCGCGGGCAACTACCAATACGGGCTGCCCACGTGAATGCCACGAAGCTCCATGTCAGACGCCCCTCTTGAGGGGATATCCCAGGGACTTTTCAGGGACTTTCATGCCTGTCCCAGGGAGGTTCCCGGGACGTTCCGCCGAGTAAGCAGGGAAGGCCCTGACAGCGCTGAAAGAAACCAACGCGCTGGTCAGGGCCTATTTCCCTAGCACTCGATGACGTTCACCGCGAGCCCGCCCCGCGCCGTCTCCTTGTACTTGACCTTCATATCGGCGCCCGTCTCCTTCATGGTCTTGATGACCTTGTCGAGGGAGACGTGGTGCCGTCCGTCGCCGCGCAGCGCCATGCGGGCCGCCGTGACGGCCTTCACCGAGGCCATGCCGTTGCGCTCGATGCAGGGGATCTGGACGAGGCCGCCCACGGGGTCGCAGGTGAGGCCGAGGTTGTGTTCCATGCCGATCTCGGCGGCGTTCTCGACCTGCTCGGGGGTGCCGCCGAGGACCTCGGCCAGGCCGCCGGCGGCCATGGAGCAGGCGGAGCCGACCTCGCCCTGGCAGCCGACCTCGGCGCCGGAGATGGAGGCGTTCTCCTTGAAGAGCATGCCGATGGCGCCCGCGGCGAGGAGGAAGCGGACGATGCCGTCGTCGTGGGAGTCAGGGTTCGAGCCGGGGACGAAGTTGGCGTAGTAGTGGAGGACGGCGGGGATGATGCCGGCCGCGCCGTTGGTGGGGGCGGTGACCACGCGGCCGCCCGCGGCGTTCTCCTCGTTGACGGCCATGGCGTAGAGGGTCACCCACTCCATGGCGTGGGTCGCCGGGTCGCCCTCGGCGCGCAGCGCGCGGGCGGCGGTGGCGGCGCGGCGGCGGACCTTGAGGCCGCCGGGGAGGATGCCCTCGCGGGACAGGCCCCGCTCGACGCAGCTTCGCATGACGCGCCAGATCTCCAGCAGGCCCGCGCGGATCTCCGCCTCGGTGCGCCAGGCCTTCTCGTTCTCCAGCATCAGGGCGGAGATGGACAGGCCGGTCTCGCGGGACAGGCGCAGCAGCTCGTCGCCGGTGCGGAAGGGGTACTTCAGCGCGGTGTCGTCGAGCTTGATGCGGTCCGCGCCGACCGCGTCCTCGTCCACGACGAAGCCGCCGCCGACGGAGTAGTAGGTCTTCTCCAGGAGGGGTCGGCCGTCGGCGTCGTACGCGAACAGGGTCATGCCGTTGGCGTGGTACGGCAGCGAGCGGCGGCGGTGCAGCACCAGCTCGGCGGACTCGTCGAAGTCGATCTCGTGCTCGGTGCCGATCTCCGCGTCGAGCAGCCGCAGCCGCTTGGTGGTGCGGATGCGGTCCACCTCGTCGTCGGCGGTCTCGACGTCCACGGTGCGCGGGGAGTGGCCCTCCAGGCCGAGGAGGACGGCCTTGGGCGTGCCGTGGCCGTGGCCGGTGGCGCCGAGGGAGCCGAAGAGTTCGGCGCGTACGGCGACGGTGTGGGCCAGCAGGCCGTCGTTCTTCAGCCGGCGGACGAACATCCTCGCGGCGCGCATGGGGCCGACCGTGTGGGAACTGGACGGGCCGATGCCGATCGAGAAGAGGTCGAAGACGGAGATGGCCACCGGTGAACTCCTTGCGTCTGCACGGCGGGTGCGTGCGTGGTGGTGCGGGGTGTGTGGGGGCGCGGGGGTGGTGCGCCCCCACACACCTTGCGGGCCCGATTACTTCTTCAGGTCCGGGTACAGAGGGTGCTTGTCGGCGAGCGCGGTGACGCGCGCCTTCAGCCCCTCCGCGTCGTAGGACGGCTGGAGCGCCGCGGCGATGATGTCGGCGACCTCGCGGAAGTCGTCGGCGGTGAAGCCGCGGGTGGCCAGCGCCGGGGTGCCGATGCGCAGGCCGGAGGTGACCATCGGGGGGCGCGGGTCGTTCGGGATGGCGTTCCGGTTGACCGTGATGCCGATCTCGTGCAGCCGGTCCTCGGCCTGCCGGCCGTCCAGCTCCGAGTCGCGCAGGTCGACCAGGACGAGGTGGACCTCGGTGCCGCCGGACAGCACGGAGACCCCGGCCTTGGCCACGTCGGGCTGGGTGAGCCGCTCGGCCAGGAGCCGCGCGCCTTCGAGGGTGCGCTGCTGGCGCTCCTTGAACTCCTCGCCCGCCGCGATCTTGAAGGCCACGGCCTTCGCCGCGACCACATGCTCGAGCGGGCCGCCCTGCTGACCGGGGAAGACCGCGGAGTTGATCTTCTTGGCCAGCTCGGCGGTGGACAGGATCACCCCGCCGCGCGGGCCGCCGAGGGTCTTGTGGGTGGTGGTGGTCACCACATGGGCGTGCGGCACCGGGGAGGGGTGCAGTCCGGCCGCCACCAGGCCCGCGAAGTGGGCCATGTCCACCATCAGGTACGCGCCGACCTCGTCCGCGATCCGGCGGAAGGCGGCGAAGTCCAGCTGGCGCGGGTACGCGGACCAGCCCGCGATCACCAGCTTGGGGCGGTGCTCCTTGGCCAGCCGCTCGACCTCGTCCATGTCGACCAGGCCGGTCTCGGCGTCCACGTGGTAGGGCACCACGTTGTAGAGCTTGCCGGAGAAGTTGATCTTCATCCCGTGGGTGAGGTGACCACCGTGCGCCAGGTTCAGGCCCAGGATGGTGTCACCGGGGGAGAGCAGTGCGAACATCGCGGCCGCGTTGGCCTGCGCGCCGGAGTGCGGCTGCACGTTGGCGTGCTCGGCGCCGAACAGCGCCTTGACGCGGTCGATGGCGATCTGCTCGACCACGTCGACGTGCTCACAGCCGCCGTAGTAGCGGCGGCCCGGGTAGCCCTCGGCGTACTTGTTGGTCAGGACCGAGCCCTGGGCCTCCATGACCGCGACCGGAGCGAAGTTCTCCGAGGCGATCATCTCCAGGGTGGACTGCTGGCGGTGGAGTTCGGCGTCGACCGCGGCGGCTACGTCCGGGTCGAGCTCGTGCAGGGAGCTGTTGAGAAGCGACATCAGGGTCCCGATCGAAGGAGGGGGTCAGTTTTCGGTGAAGGAGGAGTAAGCGTCGGCGGAGAGCAGCTCGTCCGGCTCGTCCGTCACCTTCACCTTGAACAGCCAGCCGCCCTCGAAGGGGGCGGAATTCACCAGCGCCGGGTCGTTCACCACGTCCTCGTTGACCTCGGTGACCTCGCCGGAGACCGGCGCGTAGAGATCGCTGACGGATTTCGTGGACTCCAGCTCGCCGCAGGTCTCGCCCGCGGTGACCGTCGTGCCGACCTCAGGGAGCTGGACGAAGACGACGTCGCCGAGCGAGTTGGCCGCGAACTCGGTGATGCCGACCGTCGACACACCGTCCGCGTCGGCGGCCGACAGCCACTCGTGCTCCTTGCTGTAACGCAGCTGCTGGGGGTTGTTCATAGTCCGATTCTCCTGGATACGGGGGAGTGCTTGGGAAACGGGTCTTGCCTGGTGGGACAGGCGGTAGGAGCGGCGGCGGCCGCGACGGGCGCTCAGCGCCGCTTGTAGAAGGGGAGGGCCACGACCTCGTACGGCTCATGGGTGCCCCGGATGTCCACCGACACCCCCGCCGTGCCCGGCGCGGCGTGCCCGGCGTCCACATACGCCATCGCGATCGGCTTCCCGAGGGTGGGCGAGGGCGCGCCCGAGGTGACCTCGCCGATCACCGTGCCGTCCGCGCCGACGACCGCGTACCCCGCGCGCGGGACCCGGCGGCCCGCCGCGACCAGGCCGACCAGCGCCCGCGGCGGGGCGGTCTCGGCCTGCCGCGCCGCCGTCTCCAGGGCCGCGCGCCCGGTGAAGTCACCGGGCTTGCCGAACTTCACCACCCGGCCGAGCCCCGCGTCGAACGGCGTGGTCCCGCGGGTCAGCTCATGCCCGTACAGCGGCATCCCGGCCTCCAGGCGCAGCGTGTCCCGGCAGGAAAGACCGCACGGGATCAGCCCGGCCGGGGCGCCCGCCTCGGTCAGCGCCTGCCACAGCCGCTCGGCGTCCTTCGGCGAGACGAACAGCTCGAAGCCGTCCTCGCCGGTGTAGCCGGTGCGGGCGATCAGCGCCGGGACGCCCGCGACCGTGCCCGGCAGGCCCGCGTAGTACTTGAGGCCGTCCAGGTCGGCGTCGGTCAGGCCGCTCAGGATCGTGGCCGAGGCCGGCCCCTGGACGGCGATCAGCGCATAGGCGTCACGGTCGTCCCGCACGGCCGCGTCCAGGCCCGCGGCGCGCTCGGTCAGCGCGTCCAGCACCACCTGGGCGTTCGAGGCGTTGGCGACCACCAGGAACTCCTGGTCACCGAGGCGGTAGACGATCAGGTCGTCCAGGATGCCGCCCTCGGCGTCGCAGATCATGGTGTAGCGGGCCCGGCCGATGGCGAGCGCCGACAGATGGCCCACCAGCGCCCGGTCCAGGGCGGCGGCGGCCTGTGGCCCGGTGAGTGTGATCTCGCCCATATGGGAGAGGTCGAAGAGTCCGGCGCGGGTGCGCACCGCGGTGTGCTCGTCGCGCTCGCTTCCGTAGCGCAGCGGCATCTCCCAGCCGGCGAAGTCGGTCATGGTGGCGCCGAGCGCGCGGTGCGTCGCGTCCAGCGCGGTACGGCGGGGGCCGGACGAGGCGGACGGGGGAGACGAGGGGGACGGGGCGTCGGTCATGGGGCTGGCTCCAGGGCGGGACGGCGACGAGGACGACGAGGACGAGTCCTCCCCATCTGTCATCGGAACCTGAGAGGTTCGCCGTGACCCCTTCTCCCGGCCGGCGTCGGAGACGTCGTCGCGGAGAGCGGTCCGGCTTGCACCGTGGGTGGAGCCACGCCAGCGGCTCGCTTTTCAGATCTGCCTCGCCCGCGCGGTATCGGGGCCTGAGAGATTCAAGGGAGGACTTGCTCCTTCGGCGCCCCGGACGGCCGGCACTGCTGCCGGTGGCCGAGGACTCTCCCGCGCGGATTCAAGCGGCCGGTATGGAGTTGCGCGCAACATCATCGCACGTACGCCCGAGAAGGGAAGACCCGCTCGCCCCGCGCCGCCGCTCACCCCGATTCACAAGGCATGAAAGTCCGGCCCACAGGAAGACCACCTTGAAGGACATTACCTTTTCTTGACACTCTTCGGTGACGAGCCGCAGTGACCGACCTAGGAGGACGATCACGGTGCAGGGGCAGGGTACGTACGGGACGACATGTGGGCCCCTGCCGGTGACGCAGGGCGCGGCGCCAACCGGGGGCGTGATCAGACCGGGGCGCCGGGCGGCGGTGCACGACCTGCGCGGCGGCGGCAGCGACGGCGACGGCGGCGGCGGTGACGGCGACGGCGGCGGCGCGGCCGGGCCCGGGCCCGGACCCGGCCGCGGGTCCAGACCCGGACTCGGCGCGCGCGAGCTGCGCTACCGCACCGGGGACATGGTGGTCGCCTCCGGCCTGCCCGGCAGCGGCAAGAGCACCATGATCGGCCAGGCCGTGCCCGGCCTCGACCAGTCCGGCGGCCCGGTGCTGCGGGTGGACTCACAGGACGCCCGCGAGCGCTGGGAGCGGCGGCTGCCCCGCTGGCTGCCGTACGCCCTCTACCGCCCGCTGGTGCGCTGCGCCCACTACGCCGGGCTGCGCCGGGCGCTGCGCTCGGGCGCCAGCGTCGTGGTGCACGACTGCGGCACCCTCTCCTGGGTGCGCCGCTGGCTGGCCCGCGACGCCCGGCGCACCGGCCGCCGGCTGCACATGGTGCTGCTGGACGTGGATGCCGCGGTGGCCCTGGAGGGGCAGGCCGCGCGCGGCCGTGCGGTCTCTCGCTACGCCTTCGGACGGCACCGCCGCGCGGTGGGCCGGCTGGTCGTCGCCGCCGAGGGCGGGCGGCCGCCCGAAGGCTGCGCGTCGGTGGCGGTGCTGGACCGCACGGCCGCGAGCGCACTGCGCCGGATCGGCTTCGAGTGACGCGCGGCGGGGCAGGGGGAGACGGCCTTCATCAACCCTGGTCGGAGGCTGCGTCCACCGGGCGCGGCAGCGGCATGGGGGCGACGGCGTCGTCGGTCGCCTCGGCGGCGGACAGCGGGGTGGCGGCGGTGGTGAAGGGCTTCGGCGCGGCGGGCTTCGCCGCGGGCTTCTGACCGGGCCTCATGGCGCCGGGCTGGTTGGCGTTCTGGTTCGGGGCGCTGGGCTTCGCGCTCGGCTTCTGGGCACCGGGCTTCTGGGCACCCTGCTGGTCCTGGGCGCCCGGCTTCTCGGTGCCCGGCTTCTCGGCGGCTCCCGGCTTCTCGGTACCGGGCTTCTCCGCGGCGCCGGGCTTCTCGGTACCGGGCTTCTCCGGGTTCGGCTTCGGGGCGGGCGTCCGGGCGGCGAGGGCGGACGCCTCCACGGCGACGGTCGACGCCTCGTCCGGGAGCGGCAGCATCGGGGGCGTCATCGGGAGGTCCATCCCGGGGAGCGGGCCGATGAGGGCGTTGAGCAGCTCCAGGATGGCGTCGCCGATACGGGGGAGCGCCGCGGCGGCCGCGTCCGCGTCGCCCGCGGCGACGGCGTCCAGCAGGTCGTCGATCGCCCGCTGGAGCTCGTCCAGCGGGTCCGTCGAGACGTCCGTCGGCATGGTCTGGGCGTACGGCGGGGTCGCGGTCTCTCCCTGCCCGGCGGCCTGGGGCGGCTTCATGCCCTGGTTGTTCTGGTTGCCCTGGTCGGCGGCCTGCGGCGGCACGGTGACCTGGCCCTGGCCCTGGCCCGCGTTCTGCCCCTGGCCCTGCTGCTGCCCCTGGCCCTGGTCCTGTCCCTGCTCCTGCCCGGGCGGCGTGTCGTCGCGGCGCTCCCGGCCCTGCGTGGTGGCGTTCGGGCCCTGGGCCGCCTCGGCGGACTTGCGGGCGGTCTTCACCGCGCTGTCGATCGCCGTCGCGTGCTTGACCAGCTCGGCCTCGGAGAGCATCCCGCCGGGGGCCTCCTCCACCGCCATGGCCAGGTCGGCGACCCGATCGAGGAGGACGCGCAGATCGCGCATCGCCTGGGTCTGGGCCGCGGTCAGCGGCTCCTTGGCGAGCGCCGTGGGGGCGGGGGCCTTGGCGCCGGCCGTGCCCCCGTTTCCGCCGACCGTGGCGGCGGACAGACCGGCGGTGCCGAACAGCAGGGAGCCGGCCATGACAGAGGTGACGAGGACTTCGGCCTTGCGAGACGCGCGGATCATGAGACCTTCCTTCGCTGTGGTGACGTATGGGCGTACTCGGCACCACGGTGCGAGGGGCGCAAACCGAGCGCAACTTGACGATTACGTTCAGAAATGGTCAAAAGACTGTCAAAAGCTGTCCGGGATCGGGCGTTGCCTCCCCTTCGGCCTGGGGATTTGCTGTGGAGATCACCGGCCGCCGATGCCGCAAGTCCATACAGCCGTTAGGGTTCCTGTGCAGGTCGGACGAGATGGCGGTTGAGGCGGAAATGAGCATCCCGGAGCAGCACGGTCCAGCACCGGCTCACGGAGGGTTCCCTGACGGTGCGTTCCCTGCGTTTTCCGAGGCTCCCGGGTTCCCGGGCAACGAGCTCGAGGAAGTGCTCGCGGCCTCGGTCGACGTCCCCGGCGCCGGCGCCCGGATCGTCGAGACCCTGGCCCGCAGCCACGTCTGGGTCCCGCTGCCCAACGGCGGCGGCCCGGACAACAGTGACCTGGACCTGCCCACCATGGAGATCGAAGGCGCCGCGTATGTGCCGGTGTTCAGCTCCGAGCAGCAGTTCCTTCAGGTCGTCGGCGCCCATATGACGTTCACCGTCGCCCCGGCCGTCGAGTTCGCCCGCGGCCTGCCGCCCCAGCTCGGCATCGCCGTGAACCCCGGCGGCGCCGTCGGCGTTCCGCTTCCGCCGCCCGCCGTGGCCGAGCTGTGCCGCACCGGGCGCTCCGAGCTGGACGGCCCGGTCACCGGCGGCCGGGTGCGCCTGTTCGAGCCGGACTGGCAGGAGGAGCCGGTCGACTTCCTGGCGGCCGCCGGGCTCGAGTTCGGCAAGGTGGCCGGGTTGCGGTCCGCCCGGCGCGCCCTGGCCAGCGTCGAGGGGGAGCCGCCCGCGCTGTTCGTCGGCGTCGAGCTGGACCTCCCCGGCCCGGAGGGCCAGGCCGGCGCGGTGGACGCGCTCGGACGGGCGCTCGGCACGGTGCCGCTGCCGTGGACGGTTCAGCTGGTTCTGCTGGACATCGCGCAGGATCCGGTGGCCGATTGGATGCGCGAGCGGGTGCGACCGTTCTACGACCGTGACCGCTGAGTCGCCCAGGAGACCACTGTAGGGGCCCGTAAGCTGGTTGGATGACCGGTGGCGGGGCGCGTCCGTGCGCCCTTGGTAGCGGTGTGGACAGGCCGAGAGAGGGGCGGACCCAGGTGAGCGCGGGAGGCGGCCACGTCGAGCGGATGCTTCAGCAGGTCGCTCCGGGACGGTATGACGCCTATGAGTCGCTGCTGTACGCCCTCGCCGAAGGCCAGGTGTGGATGCTGCTGTGGCAGGGCGCGCCCGGCTCGCCCGACGCGCAGTACGGCAACATGGACGTGGGCGGGCTCGGCTACGCCCCCTGTGTGACCTCCGCTCAGGAGCTCGCCGCCAGCGGCTGGAGCCGCGCCCACGAGGTGGTGAGCGGGCGCCAGATCGCGGCATCCCTCTTCCCCGACCGGTACGGCCTGTGGCTCAATCCGCACGCCCCCGGCGGCGGCGTCGGCATCCCCTGGCTCGATCTGCGCAGAATCGCCTGCGGCCTGGACCGGCTGCCCGCGGGGCCGCTGCGGCTCAGCGAGCCCTCCCTCGAACTCCCGCAGTTCTACGCCCTGTTGGGACAGAACGCGCATCGCACGCCCGCGGTGCGGTCGCTGCGCCGCGCCTGGGTGCAGCCCGCGCTCGGCGCGCCGTATCTGGCCATCGGGCTGGATCTGTACGACGGCGGCGCCGCGGCCGTGGAGTCGGCCCGGGTGATGATGCGCCAGTCGGTGGGCGCGGTGCCCGAGGGGTTGCCGGTGTCCACCGTCGCGATGTCCGACGAGTACGACCCGGTGGCGATGTGGATGCGGGCCAGCGCGCGTCCGTTCTTCGACCGGGACGCGTTCGGGTCGGCCCAGCCCGCCCCCGCCCATGGCTACGGATACCCGCCGCCGCACGGCGGCCAGCGGTCGGGGCCCGCGCCGAGCGCCTGGTAACCGCCTTGTTCGGCGCGCCCCGGGACGTCCGCGCGCGCTCACGCGCTGCGCTCCGCGCCCCTTCGCGCCCTAACACTCCCGTTTGACAGTCCTGTTAACGGGACATTCCGCACCGCTCAGCGGAGTTGTGTTCCGGATAACGGAACACTCCTCACCACATCACGGTTAGGCATCCATTGCCGTGATGGGCTGGCGGGTGATCACAAGCGCGATGAAGACTCCCGCAACAGGAGGTGTCCGTACCTGTGGGTAGCGTGTGCCTCTCCTCCATAAAACTTCCGCACCACGAGCACAACTTTCACCTGCGTTTGTGAACCACGCCGCTACAGCGGCAGGTCGTGGGCCGGTCACCACCGGTCGAGAGGGGTCCCCACCACCATGACGGCACCATTGCACAGCACAGGCACGGATGCGGAGCCGGACGCATCCGTCGATGTCGCAGCGGATGTAGTCAAGGCCTCGGTCGAAGGGCGGTCGCTGCGTCAGATCGCCTGGACGCGCCTCAAGCGGGACAAGCTCGCGCTGGCCGGTGGGGCCGTGGTCGTCTTCCTGGTGCTGGTGGCCATCTTCGCGCCGCTGATCGTGAGCCTGCTGGGGCACCCGCCCAACGAGTTCCACCAGGAGGAGATCGACCCGCTGTTCGGCACCCCGAAGGGTTCGATGGGCGGCATCAGCTCCGACTTTATCTTCGGCGTCGAACCGTCGAACGGCCGCGACGTGTTCAGCCGGATCGTCTACGGCGCGCGGATCTCGCTGCTGGTGGCCTTCCTCGCGGCGGTCGTCGCCGTGGTGCTGGGGACCGTCTTCGGCATCATCGCGGGGTATTTCGGCGGCTGGATTGACACCGTTATCAGCCGCGTGATGGACATGCTGCTGGCCTTCCCGCAGCTGCTGTTCATCATCTCCCTGGTCTCCGTGCTCCCGAACGAACTGCTGGGGCTGACCGGCAGCGGGGTGCGCATCGCCATCCTGGTCTCGGTGATCGGCTTCTTCGGCTGGCCGTACGTCGGCCGCATCGTGCGCGGCCAGACGCTGTCGCTGCGCGAGAAGGAGTACGTCGAGGCGGCGCGCAGCCTGGGCGCGGGCCGGCGCTACATCCTCTTCCGGGAGCTGCTGCCCAACCTGGTCGCGCCCATCACCGTCTACGCCACGCTGATGATCCCCACCAACATCCTCACCGAGGCGGCGCTCAGCTTCCTGGGCGCGGGCGTGAGGCCGCCCACCGCCTCCTGGGGTCAGATGCTCTCCAAGGCCGTCGGCACCTATCAGGACGACCCCATGTTCATGATCATCCCGGGTCTGGCGATCTTCATCACCGTGCTGGCGTTCAACCTCTTCGGTGACGGCGTCCGCGACGCCCTCGACCCGAAGGGGACGCGTTGACGGCGACCCGCGCGGCCGCGGCCCAGCCGCACCGATACGAATCTGCCCCTGCCGCACCTGTCAGGCGGCGGTCACCCGAAGGTTCCCCGGCGCCATGCCAAGGACCCATATCCCGGAGGTTGCAAGAAACAATGAAACCCCTACGTTCGTCGAGAAGTAGGCGGATCGCCGGTGCGGCGCTCACCGTCGGTGCCCTGATGGCCACCGCGGCGTGCGGCGGCGGCTCCAAAGACGACAAGGGCGAGGGCGCCGGTTTCAACGCCGCGGTGACGGGCATCGCCAGCAAGTCGACCAAGACGGGCGGCACGCTCAAGTTCGTCAACAAGCAGGACTTCGACTCGCTCGACCCGCAGCGCCAGTACTACGGCTTCGCCTGGGACTTCTCGCGGTTCTACACGCGACAACTGATCACCTACGCGCCCAAGCCGGGCAAGGAGAGCAACACCCTCGTCCCCGACCTGGCCACCTCCAACGCCAAGATCACCGACGACGGCAAGACCTACACCTACACCCTGCGCGACGGGATCACCTGGGAGGACGGCTCGCCGATCACCGCCCAGGACGTCAAGTACGGCATCGAGCGCATCTGGGCCAAGGACGTCATCTCCGGCGGCCCGGCCTATCTGCGCCAGGTCCTGGACCCGAAGGGCGAGTACAAAGGCCCGTACAAGGACACCTCCAAGGACAAGCTGGGCCTGAAGGCGATCGAGACGCCGGACGCGAAGACCATCATCTTCCGTCTGCCCAAGCCCAACGGTGACTTCGAGCAGATGCTGGCCATGCCCACCGGTTCCCCGGTGAAGGCCGACAAGGACACCGCCGCCAAGTACACCAACCAGCCCTTCTCCTCCGGCCCGTACAAGGTCGAGTCGTACAAGCCGGGCAAGGGCGCGGTGCTGGTCCGCAACGACAAGTGGAAGAAGTCCTCCGACCCGATCCGCCCGGCCCTGCCGGACAAGATCACGGTGGACTTCAACTCCAACCTGGACGCCATCGACCAGCGGCTGATCAAGGGCGACTACGACGTCTTCCTCAGCGCCACCGGCATGAGCCAGGCTGGCCGCAGCGAAGCGATCAAGCAGCACAAGGGCAACGTCGACAACATCCCGACGAGCTTCGTCCGCTACGTCGACTTCGCCACCAAGGTCAAGCCGTTCGACAACGTCCACTGCCGCAAGGCGGTCTTCTACGCCACCGACTTCGAGGCGCTTCAGACCACCCGCGGTGGCCCGCAGGCCGCCGGTGACATCGCCACCACCATGCTCCCCAAGAGCATCGCGGGCGCGGACGACTACGATCCGTACGGCGTCCTCGAGCGCAAGGGCGCGCCGGACGCGGCCAAGGCCAAGGACGAGCTGAAGCAGTGCGGTAAGCCGGGCGGCTTCAAGACCAACATCGTCGCCCGTACGGACCAGCCGAACGAGGTCGAGGCCGCCGAGACGCTTCAGGAGTCGCTGGCCAAGGTCGGCATCGACATCGAGGTCAACAACATCGACGGCGCCTCCTCGGCGAGCATCACCGGCTCCCCCGAGGTGATGAAGAAGCGCGGCTACGGTCTGTCCATGACGGGCTGGGGCCCCGACTTCCCGACCGGCCAGGGCTTCGAGCAGCCGCTGATCGACGGCCGCTTCATCCAGCAGACCGGTAACTACAACGTCTCCGAGACCAACGACCCGAAGATCAACGGGTACTTCGACGAGGCGCTGAAGGAGACCGACCCGGCCGCGGCGGGCGAGATCTACAAGAAGATCAACCACGCCATCGCCGACAAGGCCGTGCAGATGCCCTTCCTCTACGAGAAGAACATCACCTGGCGCAGCTCGCGGCTGACGAACGCCTTCTCGTCGGGGGCCTACAACGGCCGTTACGACTACTCCCAGCTCGGCGTCGTCAAGTGATGGTTCGCCAAGCGACCGTCACACCCCACCATCGCCGATCTCGATAGGCCCGAAGGGCAGGTGATGGCCGCGGGCGGTGGTCCGGGCGCTCCCCGATCGGGGGCCCCGGACCGCCGCCGGGCCGCGCACAGTGCTTGCTTATGTCATCCGGCGCTTGTTCGCCGTCATCATGATGCTGTTGGTCGTCACGCTCACGACCTTCGCCATCTTCTTCATGATCCCGAAGTGGGCCGGTTCCGATCCCGCGCTCCTCTTCGTCGGCAAACAGTCCGACCCGGAGGCCATCGAGGGCATCAGACAGAAGCTGAGCCTCGACGATCCGCTGCTGGTGCAGTTCTGGCACTTTGTCGAGGGTCTGTTCGCCGGCCGTGACTACGCCAACGGCAACGACGTCACCCACTGCCCCGCGCCCTGCTTCGGCTACTCCTTCCGCACCGAGCAGGCGGTGTGGCCGCAGCTGACCGACGCCATGCCGGTCACCCTCTCGCTCGCCGCGGGCGCCTGTGTGCTGTGGCTGGTCGGCGGTGTCGCCGCCGGTGTCGTCTCCGCGCTGCGCCGGGGCACCCTGTGGGACCGCGCCGCGATGGGCGTCGCCCTCGCCGGTGTCTCGCTGCCCATCTACTTCACCGGTCTGCTCTCCCTGGCCATCTTCAGCTACCAACTGAACTGGATCGACGCGGACTACACGAGCATCAGCGACGACCCGGCCATGTGGTTCCAGAGCCTGATCCTCCCCTGGATCACGCTGGCCTTCCTCTACGCCGCGACCTACGCCCGGCTCACCCGCGCCACCATGCTGGAGATCATGGGCGAGGACTACATCCGCACGGCCCGCGCCAAGGGCCTGCGGGAGCGGGTCGTGATCGGACGGCACGCCATGCGCTCCACCTGGACCCCGATCCTCACCCTGCTCGGCCTGGACCTCGGCGCCCTGCTGGGCGGCGCGGTGCTGACCGAGACCACGTACAACCTGCCGGGCCTCGGCCGGCTCGCGGTGACCGCGATCAGCAACAAGGACCTTCCGGTCATCCTCGGCGTCACCTTGATGGCGGCCCTGTTCATCGTGGTGGCCAACCTCATCGTGGACCTCCTGTACGCCGTCGTCGACCCGCGAGTGAGGCTCGGATGACCGAAATCGAGAAGTCCGAGAAGCCTGAGACGCCTGAGACGCCCGGCGGCGAGCTGCCGGCCACCGGCACCGCGCTCGGGGAGGTGGCCGCGGCCGGTTCCCCCGCCCCCACCGCCTTCCTGGAGGTGCGTGACCTCCAGGTGCACTTCCCGACGGACGACGGCCTGGTCAAGTCCGTGGACGGGCTCAGCTTCCGGCTGGAGAAGGGCAAGACGCTCGGCATCGTCGGCGAGTCCGGCTCCGGCAAGTCCGTCACCTCGCTGGGCATCATGGGCCTGCACACCGCCGGGCAGTACGGCCGGCGCAAGGCGCGGATCTCCGGCGAGATCTGGCTGAACGGGCGGGAGCTGCTGGGCGCCGACCCGGACGAGGTGCGCAAGCTCCGCGGCCGCGACATGGCGATGATCTTCCAGGATCCGCTGTCCGCGCTGCACCCCTACTACACCATCGGCCGTCAGATCGCCGAGGCGTACCGGGTCCACAACGAGGTCTCCAAGGACGTGGCCCGCAAGCGCGCCATCGAGCTCCTGGACCGCGTCGGCATCCCCCAGCCGGACAAGCGGGTGGACAGCTACCCGCACGAGTTCTCCGGCGGTATGCGGCAGCGCGCGATGATCGCGATGGCGCTGGTCAACAACCCCGAGCTGCTGATCGCCGACGAGCCGACCACCGCCCTGGACGTCACCGTGCAGGCGCAGATCCTCGACCTCATCCGGGATCTCCAGAAGGAGTTCGGCTCCGCCGTCATCATCATCACCCACGACCTGGGCGTCGTCGCCGAGCTCGCCGACGACCTGCTGGTGATGTACGGCGGCCGCTGCATCGAGCGCGGCCCGGCCGAGAAGGTCTTCTACGAGCCCCAGCACCCCTACACCTGGGGCCTGCTCGGCTCGATGCCGCGCATCGACCGCGACCAGACCGAGCGCCTCATCCCGGTCAAGGGCTCCCCGCCCAGCCTGATCAATGTGCCGTCCGGCTGCGCCTTCCACCCGCGCTGCCCGTACGCCGATGTGCCCAAGGACAACATCACGCGCACGGAGCGGCCGGATCTGCGTGAGCTGCGCGGGAAGGATGCGGACGGCGGGCACTTCTCCGCGTGCCATATGACGCAGGAGGAGCGCACGCGGATCTGGACCGAAGAGATTGCGCCGAAGCTGTGACGGACACGAAGGATCCGAAGATGACGGTCCCGGAGCAGGCGACCACGACCCCCGAACCCCTGCTCAAGGTGTCCGGCCTGGTCAAGCATTTCCCCATCAAGAAGGGGCTGTTGCAGCGACAGGCCGGCGCGGTGCAGGCGGTGGACGGCCTGGACTTCGACGTACGGCCCGGGGAGACCCTGGGCGTGGTGGGCGAGTCGGGCTGCGGCAAGTCCACCATGGGACGGCTGATCACCCGGCTGCTGGAACCCACCCGTGGGAAGATCGAGTTCGAGGGCAAGGACATCACACATCTCGGCACCGCCGGGATGCGGCCGATGCGCCGCGATGTGCAGATGATCTTCCAGGACCCGTACTCCTCGCTGAACCCCCGGCACACGATCGGCACCATCGTCAGTGCGCCCTTCCGGCTCCAGGGAGTCAAACCCGAGGGCGGCGTCAAGGCGGAGGTGCAGCGGCTGCTGTCGGTGGTCGGCCTCAACCCCGAGCACTACAACCGCTACCCGCACGAGTTCTCCGGCGGCCAGCGCCAGCGCATCGGCATCGCCCGGGCGCTCGCGCTCAAGCCCAAGCTGGTCGTCGCCGACGAGCCGGTCTCGGCGCTGGACGTCTCGATCCAGGCTCAGGTGGTCAACCTGCTGGACGACCTCCAGGAGGAGCTCGGCCTCACGTATGTGATCATCGCGCACGACCTGTCCGTCATCCGGCATGTCTCGGACCGGATCGCGGTGATGTACCTCGGCAAGATCGTCGAGCTGGCGGACCGCAAGGACCTGTACGAGCGCCCCATGCACCCGTACACCAAGGCGCTGCTCTCGGCCGTGCCGGTGCCGGACCCCAGGCGGCGCGCCAAGCGCGAGCGGATCCTGCTCAAGGGCGATGTGCCCTCGCCGATCTCGCCGCCGTCCGGCTGCCGGTTCCACACCCGGTGCTGGAAGGCGACCGAGGTGTGCAAGCAGCAGGAGCCGCCGCTGATCGCGCTGGCGACCGGCCACCAGGTGGCCTGCCACCACCCGGAATCCGTATCCGAGCCCGAGGCGGCCGCGAAGACGGAGCAGAAGCCGGAGAACAAGGTGGAGAAGAAGCCGGAGTAACCGGGGCGGCGGGGCCGCCGGGGTGGCCGGGGGCGGCCCGAGAAAAGGGGATGCCCGACAGATGAGTAAAAATGTCGGGTGTTCATCGATCTGTTCAGCCCGTCCGTCCAGCACTCGCTCGACCTCGCCGGAATCTTCGTCTTCGCGATATCCGGCGCCCTGCTCGCCGTGCGCAAGAACTTCGACGTCGTCGGCATGGCGGTGCTCGCCGAGGTCACCGCGCTGGGCGGCGGGGTGTTCCGGGACCTGGTCATCGGCGCCGTGCCGCCGGCCGCCTTCACCGACCTCGGCTACTTCCTCACCCCGCTCGTCGCCACCGTCATCGTGATCTTTCTGCACCCCGAGGTGGAGCGGATCACGGTGGCGGTGGGCGTCTTCGACGCGGCCGGGCTCGGGCTGTTCTGCGTCACCGGCACCATGAAGGCGTACGACCACGGGCTCGGCCTCACCTTCTGCGCCGTCCTCGGCATGACCACGGCGATCGGCGGCGGGGTGCTGCGCGACCTCCTCGCCCACGAGGTGCCCTCGGTGCTGCGCTGGGACCGCGACCTGTACGCGGTCCCGGCCATCGTGGGCGCGACGATCGCGGCGCTGCTCATCCACTTCGACGCGCTCACGGGCGCCACCAGCGCACTCGCGGCCGCCGTGGCGTTCGCGGTCCGGCTGCTGGCGATGCGGTTCGGATGGCGCGCGCCGCGCGCGTGGAACCGGCGCAGCACGGCGGTCGAGGAGGTCTGAGCGGGGCGTCTTCCCGCCCCGGAGCACCATCGTGGTTGGATGGCGAGGGGCGGGTCTGATGGTGGAAACCGGGAGAAATGCCGTGAAGGACACGCTGAGCTCGACCGAGGGCGGCCGTTCCGCCCTGCGCCTGGAGCGGCGGATCGCCCATCCGCCGGAGGAGGTCTGGCGGGCCCTGACCGAGCCCGCCCTGATGGCCCACTGGTTCCCCGCCGAGGTCAGGCTGGATGCACAGGTCGGCGGGCGGGTGGACTTCGTCTTCCCCGGGCATGACGTACCGGACACCCACGGCGCCGTCACGGAGCTCGACCCGCCGCGCGTCTTCGCCTTCACCTGGGGCGAGGACCTGCTCCGCTGGGAGCTGCGGCCCGAGGGCGACGGCTGTGCGCTGACCCTCACCCACACCTTCCGTGACCGCTTCGGCGCGGCCAGCTTCGCCTCCGGCTGGCACACCTGCGTCTCGGCGCTTGCCACCCTGCTGGAGGGCGGGGAGGCGGGGATCGCCGGGGACACGGCCGAGCTGCACGAGCGCTATGTCGAGGCGTTCGGGCTGGCCGAGGGGGTCGTGGAGATCACCGAGGACGGCTGGCGGCTGCGGTTCGAGCGGCAGCTGGTCCGCCCGGCCGAGACGGTGTGGCAGGCGCTGACCGGCCCCTCCGGCGCCGAGGAGCCCGTGGAGGGCGGCGCGGTGCCGATCGGCTTCCGGACGGACGCGGTCCCGCCCGGCCCGGTCGTGGACGTGGCCGCGCCCCGCGAGCTGACCTACGACTGGTTGCGCGGCGGCCGTCCGGCCGGCCTGGTCCGCTGGCGGCTGACCGACGGCACCGGCCACGGCGCCCGCCTGATCCTCACCCAGACCGGCCCGGCCGAGGCCACCGAGGAGCGGGACGCGGCGTCGGCGGAGTGGCGCAAGCACATCACGCTGCTGGCGACGAAGCTGCTGCACATGCGGGGCTGAGCCGGGGAGCGCCAGGGCCCTCGCTCAGCTCTAGCGGTTGGTGGCGGGGACGGGCAGCAGGCCGCGCTCGGCGAAGACCTTCTTGGCGACCAAGGTGGCGTTGAGCGCCTTGGGTATGCCGCAGTAGACCGCCGAGTGCAGCAGCGCCTCGGTGATCTCGGTCGGGGTGAGCCCCACGTTCAGGGAGGCGTTGATGTGCACCTCCAGCTGCGGCTCGCAGCCGCCGAGGCCGGTGAGGATGCCGAGGGTGACCAGCTGCCGGTCCCGCGGGGCCAGCTCCGGGCGGGCGTACATGTCGCCGAAGGCCCAGGCCGCGACCTGGTGGCCCAGCTCGGGGGAGATGTCGGCCAGCGACTCCACCACCCGTTGCCCCACCTCGCCGTCGATCCGGCTCAGCACCTCCATGCCGTACTCGTACCGCTCCCGCTTGATCTTGTCGTTCGCGTTGCTCATGTCGAAGACCGTAGGAGTTGGAGCGCACTCCAAGGCAAGCGGTCCGGGTGTGGCGTGCGCTCCCTGTGCGCCCCGTACGCGCCCCCGGTCAGGCTCGTAGAATCGGGTCCACCATGGTTTACCTCGACCACGCCGCCACCACCCCGATGCTTCCGGAGGCGGTGCAGGCGATGACCGCCCAGCTCGCCGTCACCGGCAACGCCTCCTCACTGCACGCCGCCGGCCGCCGGGCGCGCCGTACCGTCGAGGAGTCCCGCGAATCGCTCGCGGCCTCGCTGGGCGCGCGCCCGAGCGAAGTCGTCTTCACCTCGGGCGGGACCGAGGCCGACAACCTCGCGGTGAAGGGACTGTACTGGTCCCGCAGGGACGCCGACCCCGCCCGCTCCCGACTGCTCGCCAGCCCCGTCGAGCACCACGCCGTCCTCGACGCCGTCGACTGGCTCGCCGAGCACGAGGGCGCGCGGGTCGAGTGGCTGCCCGTCGACGCGTACGGGCGGGTGCACCCCGACGCGCTGCGGGAGGCGATCGCCCGCGACCCCTCGGACGTCGCCCTCGCGACCGTGATGTGGGCCAACAACGAGATCGGCACGGTCATGCCGGTGCCGGAACTGGCCGCCGTGGCGGGTGAGTTCGGCATCCCGCTGCACGCCGACGCGGTCCAGGCCTTCGGCCAGCTCGACCTCGACTTCGCCGCCTCGGGCCTGGCCGCGATGACGGTCAGCGGCCACAAGATAGGCGGGCCGTACGGCATCGGCGCGCTGCTGCTGGGCCGCGAGTGGACCCCGGCGCCGCTGCTGCACGGCGGCGGCCAGGAGCGCCAGGTGCGCTCCGGCACGCTCGACACCCCGGCCGTCGCGGCCTTCGCGGTCGCGGCCGCCCACGCCGCCGCGCACCGCGAGGAGTTCGCCCGCGAGATCGGCGCGCTGCGCGACGTGCTGATCGGCGCCGTCCAGGCCGCCGTCCCCGACGCGATCCTGGGCGGCGACCCGGAGCCGGCCGGCCGCCTCCCGGCCAACGCGCACTTCTCCTTCCCCGGCTGCGAGGGCGACTCGCTGCTGCTGTTGCTGGACGCGCGGGGCATCGAGTGCTCGACCGGCTCGGCCTGCACCGCGGGCGTCGCCCAGCCCAGCCATGTCGTCCTGGCCACCGGCACGGACCCCGACCTGGCGCGCGGCACGCTGCGCTTCTCGCTCGGCCACACCTCCACCAAGGCGGATGTGGAGGCGGTGGCGGACGCGATCGGCCCGGTGGTGGAGCGGGCGCGCGGCGCGGGCCTGAGCTAGGAACCGGATGTCGTAGCAGGCCGCGACCTCGAAGGACGACCAGGGGTACAAGGCCGCCTCGGTTATCCGGATACGCCGGGAAGAGGGAACTCCGGCCCCGGTGAACATCTCGACCTTCGTCACCGGCGGCGAGGACCAAAACCCCACGGTGGCGACCGTGGACGTCTCCAAGGACTCCGTATGGCATGAAGTGCGCAGCCCCTGGAATCGCGCTTCCGCCGTCTATAACGCGTACGGCTCCTACTTCGCTCCCGGGATGAAAGACGCGAACGGCCGGCCGGTGACGACGCCGCGCGAGCTGGATTTCATGCACAACGGGCACATCTGGCTCCCGTAAACCGCGCAAGCCCGCGACCCCGTAAAACCGAAGCTCACCGGTCTGGTGCCATGGCCGCACGCACCAGCCGCAGATAGTGGTCCCAGTCCCAGTGCCGCCCGGGGTCGGTGTGGTCGGTGCCCGGCACATCGGAGTGGTTGACGATGTGCTCGCGGTCCGCCGGAAATCCGTACCGCTCGCAGATCCTGGCCGTCAGCCGCGCCGAGGCGCGGTACATCGCTTCCGTGAAGGAGCTCGGCCGGTCCACGAACCCCTCGTGTTCGATGCCGACGCTGCGCTCGTTGTACGGGCGGTTTCCCGCGTGAAACGCGACGTCCAACTCGCGGACCGTCTGCGCGATACGTCCGTCGCGGCGCACCACATAGTGCGCCGCGGCGCCGTGCTCCGGGTTCCGGAACGCCGCCAGCGCGTCGTTGAAGCTGCCCTGGACGACATGGATCACCACCCGGTCGACGGTGTAGTCGTACGGCCGGTCCGCCCGCCGCCAGTTCTCCGGCGAGGCCGCGGCCCACTGCGCGCCCGGGTAGTCGACCGCGCCCTCCTCGCGCGGCTGGTCGACGCCGGGCAGCCGCCACCACAGCCGCTCCAGCTCGTCCCGCGCTCCGTAGCCGACAGCGGCAAGACCGGCGGCGACCCCGCCGAACAGCAGCGTCCGCCGCCCGGGCCGGCGCCGGCCGCCGGGCGCCCCGTCACCGGGCGGCTCCTGGCCGCTGTCCTTGCCGGAGCCCGCGTGCTCCGCGGCGTCCGTGGTCTCGTTCACGAAGTTCTCAACGGGCGGCGAGCCGCGTCCGGTTCCACAGCCGCTGTCCGATCATGGCGTGAACCCTGCGTTCGACGGGCCGACCACACCACCCCTGGGTAGATGAAAGTTGGACCATTTTAAGGCCCGGCTACTCAACGATTCGATGAGGAGTGAACAGCATGCGTATCGGGTTCGCGCTTCCCCAGTTCGGCGCTCTGGCGCACCACCCGGAGGACGTGGCGCGGTTCGCGCGGCAGGCCGAGGAATTCGGCGCGGCGAGTCTGTGGGTCGGCGACCGGCTGCTCGACCCGGTCGAGCCGACCGTCGGATACGCGGGAGCCGACACGATTCCGCCGGAATTCCGCGCCGCCCTGGACCCCTTCGCCGTCCTCGCCGCCGCGGCCGCCGTCACCGAGCGGGTCCAGCTGGGCAGCAACGTCATCAACGCCCCCTGGTACCCGCCGAGCACGCTCGCCCGCGCCCTCACCACCATCGACGCGTTCAGCGGGGGACGCCTGCTGGTCGGGCTCGGCACCGGCTGGTCCCCCGAGGAGTACGAGGCCGTGAACGTCCCGATGGCCGAGCGCGGCCGCCGCCTCGACGAAACCCTCGACGTCCTGACCGCGTGGTGGACGGCCAACCCCGTCGAACACCGCGGCGAGCACTGGACCGTGCCCGCCTCGTATGTCGACATCAAGCCCGCCTCCCGCCCCCACCCGCCCGTCTACCTCGCGGCCTTCGCCCCCGCCGCCCTCCGCCGGGTGGCCCGGCGCGCCGACGGCTGGCTGCCGATCGCCGTCCCGCCCGCCCCGTTCGACCCCGAGGCGGACGTCGTCCGCCCCATGGAGCTCATCCGGGAGACGGCCGGGCGCGAGGGCCGGGACCCCGCCGCGCTCGACGCGATCCTGCGGGTCAACCCCTACGCCGAGGCCTCCGTCGAGGACATCGCGACGGTGCTGGCCAGGGCGGAGGCGGAGGCGGGGGTGGGCCACGCCTTCGTGGATCTGATCTATCTGGCCAAGGACGTGGACCAGGCCCTGGACCTGGCACAGCGCATCCTGGACCGCGCGAACGGCGACTGACGGCAGGTGTCCCGCAACATTCCGTAACGACCCGGTGGGGCGCCGGGCCTCCACTCCCCAGGGCCTACCCTGGAGGGGTTATGAATGACTTCCCCGGTGCGCCCACAGGTCCCCGCGACGGCCGTCGCCTGCGCGTCCTCGCCGCCATGTCCGGCGGTGTCGACTCCGCGGTGGCGGCCGCGCGCGCGGCCGAGGCGGGCCATGACGTGACCGGCGTCCACCTCGCGCTCTCCGCCAACCCGCAGTCCTTCCGCACCGGCGCCCGCGGCTGCTGCACCATCGAGGACTCGCGCGACGCCCGCCGGGCCGCGGACGTCATCGGCATCCCCTTCTACGTGTGGGACCTCGCCGAGCGCTTCCGCGAGGACGTGGTGGACAACTTCATCGCCGAGTACGAGGCCGGGCGCACCCCCAACCCCTGCCTGCGCTGCAACGAGAAGATCAAGTTCGCGGCGCTGCTCGACAAGGCGCTGGCGCTCGGCTTCGACGCGGTCTGCACCGGTCACTACGCCACCGTCGTCCACCACGAGGACGGCAGCCGCGAGCTCCACCGCGCCTCCGACATGGCCAAGGACCAGTCGTACGTCCTCGGCGTCCTCGACGAGCGCCAGCTGGCCCACGCCATGTTCCCGCTCGGCGACACCCTCACCACCAAGGACGAGATCCGCGCGGAGGCCGAGCGGCGCGGCCTGGCCGTCGCCAAGAAGCCGGACAGCCACGACATCTGCTTCATCGCCGACGGCGACACCCAGGGCTTCCTGGCCAAGCACCTCGGCACGGCCGAGGGCGACATCGTCGACGAGGACGGCCGCAGGCTCGGCACCCACGACGGCGCGTACGGCTTCACCATCGGCCAGCGCAAGGGCCTGCGCATCGGCCACCCCGCCCCCGACGGCAAGCCCCGCTACGTCCTGGACATCTCCCCGGTGAACAACACCGTCACCGTCGGCCCCGTCGAGGCACTCGACGTCACGGCCCTCACCGCCATCACCCCCCGCTGGTGCGGCACCCCACCCACCGGCCCCGCCACATACACCGCCCAACTGCGCGCCCACGGCGGCGAGACCGAGGTGACGGCCGAGCCCGTCGATGGCGCCGGCGAACTGCGCGTGACTTTCACCGAGCCGGTCCGGGGCGTGGCCCCGGGCCAGGCGATCGTGCTGTACGACGGGACGCGGGTCGTGGGGTCGGCGACGATCGCGACGACGGAGCGGGCGGAGCGCGCGGAGCGGGCCGCGTCGGCGAGCTGAGGCGGTAGCTACGGGAGTGCTCGGGCACCACTCGCGAAGCCGCGCCACTGGAGGCGCAGGAGTTGCCGTGCGTGATCCGCGCTGCTGCCGGCGAGAGCTGCGGCGTTCGTCAGCGCGAGCATGTCGTCCACCGTCAGGTCCGTGTCGACTGCCCCGCCGTGTTGGGCTCTGGTGAGCAGTTTCTGTGCGGTGGATCGCATGGCCGTGTGCCAGTGGTCGAACAATGTGGTGCGCCGCTGAGCGCTGTCCGCGGTCCCGGCCAACGCCAAGGCGCGTTTCGCGGCGACGTGGACGACGAAACTGTCCAGCCAGATGAACAGCGCGTCAGCCGCCGACTCGGATGCAAGCAGGTCGGCGCCCTGCTCGCAGAGGAGCGTCACCTCATCCGCGTACACCGCCACGATCAGGTCCTGGCGGGTGGGGAAGTGGCGGTAGAGCGTCGCGTTGCCGACGCCCGCCCGGCGCGCCACCTCGTCCAGCGCGACGTCGGGGCCGTGCTCGTCGAAGAGCGTTTTCGCCGCGGCGAGTAGCGACTGGACGCTCCTTGCCGCGTCCGCCCTGCGTGGTCGCGGGGCCATCAACGGATCCGGACGCGTCATCGCCATGCTCCCTGGTTGCGATACGGGGACGTCCCTGTTTACAGTACCGCGCAATGAACCGGGGAACTCCCCGTATTGCCGCCTTGAGGATCGCCAATGACTCTCACCTGCGAAGATCGCTGCGCCATCACCGAGCTGATCGCGATGCACGGGCATCTGTGCGACAGCGGAGAACTCGACCGCTTCGACGAGGTGTTCACCACCGACGTCATCTACGACGTCACGGATTTCGGGCACGAGGTCTTGAGGGGAGTGGCGGCCTGCGCCGAGGCCGGGCGCGCCCTGGGCGAGCTGAACCCGGTCGGACACCATGTCACGAACACCGTCCTGAGCGAGCAGGCCGACGGCCGGGTGCACGCGCGCTCCAAGGGAATCGGCGTCTACGCCGACGGTACGACCGGGAGTCTGACATACGAGGACACCATCGTGCGCATGGACCAGGGCTGGCGGATCAGCCACCGAAAGGTGCTCGCGCGACGGGTTCCCCTGGGCGGGTGATGATCGGGCAGCTCGTCGCTCAGAGCCGCATCAGACCCGCGGCGGTGGGCCGGAATCCGCACTGCCCGTAGAAGGACTCAAGGTGCGGCTCGTAGTCGACATGCAGCCACTCCGCGCCATATGCCTTCGCCTCATCCGCCGCCACACGCACCAACCGCACCCCGAGCCCCTGCCGACGCTCGTCGGGGTGCACGGTGGTGTCCAGGATGAAGGCGTGGAGACCTCCGTCGCCGACGACGTTGACGAATCCGACGAGCCGGTCGTCCCGGTGCGCGGCGATCCACAACAGACTGCGGGCCAGCAGCGGTGCGAAGGCGGTCGGGCTGTGATCCGGCCATGAGGCGCTGAACAGCTCGTTGAGCTCCTCGTCCGCGAGTTCGGGGCGCACCGTCAGCACCGTATCGCCGTCGTGCGCGGAACCATTGACCACGTCTTCGTCTCCTCGGTTACTCCTGCCAACCCGCCGTCGCGGCCGCACGCTCCCGCCACAGGGTCACCCCCGCGCCGTTCGGCTCCCAGCGGTGGCAGAACTCCCGCAGGGACTCGCATCTGGCCAGCATGGCGGCCTGGCGGACCGGCCAGGGCGGCACCGCATCCTCGCCGTACGCGCGGAAGAAGGCGTCGAGGGCGTGGCGGTGCTCGGGGTGGTGCATCCGTACGATCCACTCGCACCAGGCCAGGTCCTCGACCGGGTCCCCGAGATGGGCGAACTCCCAGTCGACCACGGCGGTGACCCGGAAGGTGACGGGGTCGAGCAGCAGGTTGTTGGGCCCGTAATCGCCGTGCACCAACACCGCGCCCCGCACGCTCGCCTCAGTCCCGTGGATGCGCCGCAGCAGCGCCCCGCACGCCTCCAGGACCTCCGCGGCGCGGCCGGCGTCCAGCAGCTCCTGGCCGGGCACGCCGGTCATGAAGCCGAGCGTGAGGGTGCCGGTGTCGGCCTCATGCACCGGTGGCACGGGGAGCCGTCCCTGGAGCCGGGTCAACAGCGTGCGCTCACGGTCGAGCCTGAGCTCGGCGTCCGGACCCGCGTAGGTCTTCCGCACGACAGCGCCGTCGCCGATGGTGCGGTTGGTGTAGCCGTGCTTCAGCGGACGCATCCTTCGATGATCAGCCACGGGCCGGCACGCCGCTACCCAATTCGTGGCAGAGTCACGACCATGTTGACCTCAACGCGCGAGCGGCGAAGACGCTTCGCCGCGGTCGCTCTCCTCCTGGGGACCGCCATATCCCTGACCGCTTGCGGTGAGCAGCGCGTCACGGACTCGGCGGCCGGCGTCCCGAACCCGCCCCCGAGCTCCGGCCAGAGTTCCCCCGGCGCCACCCCCTATGTGGAGCCCGGAGCGGGCGACGGCGCCCCGCACTACAACGAGAACAACGCTTTCCGCCGCCCCGGTGCGATGTCCGCCGACAGCGCGGAGGCCGCGCGCAAGGAGGCCGACCGCATCGAGCCCGTGCTCAGGCGGCTCTGGAAAGAGAAGAAGTGGGACGTCGAAAGCGTGCGCGCGGCGATGCTGAAGCTCGGGTACGAGGAGGAGCGGACCGGGGCCGGGGGCAAGCGGCTCGGCGGGACGCTCACCGTGAAGGGGATGTCACCACGCTTCGAGACCGACCACTACGTGACGCCTGAGGGAGCCCTGGTCGGCCTTCGCGTACATGACGACGCCTGCGTCACGGCCTTTGTGCAGAAGACCAACTACGAGGTGCGGACGAATGGCCCGTACATGGAGACCGGCTGCTTCGAGCCGCCCTCCGGTCACTGAGCTTGAGATGTGTGCGGGGCGCGGCCGGCCACCGGCCGCGCCCCGTTCTCGTGGGTCAGGCGCGGCTGGTCACTTGATGTAGACCAGGCCGTCGGAGGTGATGGTCGGGCGGCCGCTGGTGCCGACGACGACGATCTTGACGGTGTGCTTGGCGCTGGTGGACCAGGACTTCGTCCAGATGGCGTTGCGGTACATCGTCGAGGAGGAGCGCAGGTCGACGGTGGCGGCCTTGGTGCCGTCCACATAGACGTACGCCTGGCCGGAGGTCGATGCCCGGGAGACCACCCAGGCCGCGGAACGGCCGGTGAAGGTCCAGGTCAGGCTGGCGCCCTTGCTGCCGCTCGAGTACGACTTGCCGCCCAGGTAGCTGGAGGAGGATTTGGTCGTCCAGCTACCGGACTTCACCGCCGAGGACTCCTGGAGGATGACGGGCGTGTAGGAGGGCGAGGAGGTGCGGTAGTTGCCCGCGTAGTCGTAGGCGCGCATGGACCAGGTGGACGCGGTGCCGGACGCGACCGTGCGGTTGGAAGTGGTGGTCGTCGGGCCGAACGTCGCGGTGGTCGGGGACAGCAGCTTGACGTTCTGGAGGGCGGCGTTGTCGGTTGCCTTCCAGTCCAGGCGGACCGGGACGGCGGTGGTGTTGACCGTGCCGGTCCGCAGGGTGAGCTTCGGTGTCGTGGTGAAGGTCGGGGCGGTGGTCTCGGCGATGACGGTGGTGGCGGCGGTGGTCGCCGTCTTCCCCGACTGGTGCACGGCCCGCACCGCGACCTTGTGCGTGCCCAGCGCCAGGGTGGCCGACGCGGAGGCGCTGGTGCCGGAGGTGGTGGCGACGACCTTGCCGTCGACCAGCAGCTCGTACCTCTTGATCAGGACTGCGGGAGTGGTGGCCGACCAGCGAACGGTGATGCCGGACTTGGTGTAGTAGGCCGAGTTGTACAGACCGGCCCCGGATACCGAGGTGATCTTCAAACCGGCGACGGGGCCGGATGCCAAGCTGCGGATGGTGGGCAGCTGGGCGTACAGCGAGTTGCCGGGGCACTCGGTGTTGTAGCCATCGCGGTGTCCGGAGATCCGGTTGAAGGTGTACTTCGTGTCGGCCGTGTAGCTGGTGCCGAAGTAGTTCTTCTGGGTCGCTCCAGCGGTGAGCTGGACGGTGCCGGCGGGGTCGGCGCCGTACTGACCGAGCTTCCATCCGGCCAGCCGGGCGATCGACGTCAGCGCGTCCGTGGACGCGCCGGTGGAGGTGTAGTTGCCCAGGACGGCGATGCCGGCGCTCTCGCGGTTCCAGCCGTAGGTGTGCGCGCCGAGTACCGGCATATCGACGCCGCCTGCGCGGCCTTCGAAGATGGTGCCGCACTTGTCGACCAGGAAGTTGTACCCGATGTCGTTCCAGCCGTTGGTCTTGACGTGATAGATGTAAATACCACGCACAATCGAGGCGGAATCTGCGCAGCTGTAGTCGTTGGTCCCGTCCGTGTGGTGGACGAAGACCGATTTCACGTCCGTGTTGTACGTCGGAGGGTCCTCCGGTGTGATGCCCGTGGTGTCGGCGCCCCATGTGGAGCGCGAGACGATCGGCGGCTCGGGTGCGGTGGAGGGCGGCCCGCTGGTGGCGGAGGCGCTCGGCGAAGGTGAGGCCGAGGCCGTCGCCGTGTCGCTCGGCGAGGCGGACGGGGCATCGCTGGTCGGGGCCCGGGTCGGCGTGTCGCTCGGCGAGGGGGAGTCCGTCGCCGTGGTGGGAGTGTCGGCCGGAGTGGGGGTGTCGGTCGCCGCGTCCGTGGGCGTGCCGGTCGGCGTATCGGCGGGCGTCGCGCTGTCCGAGGCGGAGGCGGAGGCACTGGGATCATCGAGGGTGTACGCGGCCGGGGCGGGGTCGGCGGTGGCGGCCTTTCCGGGATCCACCAGGTCGAGGCGCAGGCCGTGCGGTAGGGCGGTCGAGGTTTTGCTGCCCGCCAGGACGCGCAACTGGACGCCGTTGGAAGGCCCGACCCAGTAGGGCTCGGTCGCTCCCCGCTCGCCCTTCACCGGAACGTCCCCCCGGGCGTCATTCTCTCCCACGGTGAACCACTGCGACCACGCACCGGTCTTCGCGTCACGGGTGCGCGCTTCGACCTTCTTGGGCGCCTTGGCCCTGGGGTTGGTCCAGCTCACGCCGAGCAGACTGAAGGGCTCGGTGGAACGATCCCCGAGCGCCACGTTCCCGTCCGTGCCGGGCTTCAATGCGATGCGGTGGACGGCGGCCTTGACCGGCCCGGAGGTCGCTGCCCTTCCGGTGTCGGCCGAGCCGTCGGCCAGCCCTTCGAAGGCCAGCACCCCCATCACGCCGACTGCCACTGCGGCAGCCGCTCCCCTTATGCGTCGTGCTCTCAACATTCTCTCCCAGCCCACGGTTGTCCGGGCGTTCCGGCTGTCTGATCAGGCGTGAACGGTCGTCGTGACCGCTGCCGCGTGTGGGGGAAGCGGATTGAATTATTCCGGTACGCGTATTGGGCAGCTTATGGGGCTGGAAGGTCACTTTGCTGGCTCATCTGGGTGATGCGCGTCACCCATCGGCGTGAGTCGCAGCATGCGAGGGGCCCCGGTGCGTGTCGCACCGGGGCCCATGGTCGTATTGCCGCGTCGGCTACCGGCGGTCCAGCAGGGGGTCGAAGCGCCCGTCCTTCACGCCGAGGACGAACGCGCGCAGCGCGGTGCGGTCGGTGATCAGGACTGCTTCGGGCTCGGCGCTTTCGCGTATGGCTATGGCGCTGCCATCAATGGCGACCTCTATGCAGTTGTTGCCGCCGCCGCCGCAGAACGATGACCGCTGCCAGGTGGACTCGTGCACTGATGGCCCCTCTCACATATCGCGGGCGATGGACCGGATGAGCTTCTGAGACTCATCGGATGGGAACGCCGAGTCTTCCATCAGGTCCAGCAGGGCACGATAGTTGGCGAGCGGAGTCGGGGCATCGGCGAAGTGGGGGCCGTAGGCGGTGTCCAACTGCACGGTGTCGAGCTGCGGTACGGGTCCCTCTGCGTACAGGATCGACTGTCCGGCGCCGTGGAAACTTTCGGCGCTGAACGGGATGACGAGCAGGGTGATGTTGTCGCGGTCTGCTGCGTCGGCCAGGTATTCGAGCTGTGTCCTGGCCACGTCCCGCCCGCCGAACTGCATGCGCAGTGCGGCCTCGTGAATGATGCCGACGTAGGGGGTCGGCCGCTCCCGGTCGAGGATGTTCTGGCGTTCCAGGCGGTGTGCCACGCGCAGCTCGACTTCCAGGCGCGGCAGTTTCGGGACCACCAGCTCGAAGAGTGCACGGGCGTGCTCCTCGGTTTGCAGCAGGCCTGGCAGGTGCACCGTCTGCGCGGTGCGGATGTGCGTGGCGTGGTGCTCGATCTCGGAGATGTCCAGGAAGCCGTCCGGCAGCTTGCCTCTGTACTCCGCCCACCAGTCCCGGCTCCGACGGCTGCCCGTCATGGAGGCCAGCGCGTTGATCAGTGGCTCGTCCGCGCATCCGTAATTGCATGCGAGCTGACGGACGCGCTCTTCGCTCAGCCTCGTGCGCGCGGCCTCGACGTTGGAGATCATCGTCCGGTCGGCGCCCAGCATCGTGGCCGCCTGCTGGATGGAAACCCCGGCTTGCTCGCGCATGCGCCGTAGTTCCACGGCGAGGCGGCGCTGACGGCCTGTAGGGGCGCTTCTTGGTGCCATGAGTCCTCTCTCGCTGCCCGTCCAGGCAGTCTGGCAGGGGGCTAAGTGAGGGTCTACTGAGTCGAGTTTTGTTTCACTCGTTCGTGTCTGAGTGACTCACAAGTTACTCAAAGTGCTCTAGCTTGTGACCGCGAACGCAACGCCCACCGGAGGTGCCACGTGACCCCGCAACCGCCACCGCTGCTGTTCACCGAGCCCTGGGAGTACGAACTCCGCTTCCCCCGAGACCCCCGCGGTCCGGGCATCGTCCGGGCCACGCTGCGCGCCGTGCTGACGGCTCACGGGCTGCGTGAACTGGTCGAGTTGGCGTCGCTGCTCACCTCCGAGCTGGCGACCAACTCCGTCCGATACTCAGACGACTGCGCGTCCGTTCGTCTGCTGTGGAGGCACCCCGTGCTGCGGGTCAGCGTCACCGACACCAACCCCGAGCTCCCTGAGCCGTTCAAGCCGTCCGTGGAGGTGGACGGCGGCCGGGGGCTGTTCATCCTCGACGTCCTCGCGGACCGGTGGGGTGGCTGCGCCATCGGGGAGGAGCCGTTCGGGCTCGGCGGGAAGACGGTGTGGTTCGAGCTGGCCTGGGGCGGGCCGTCGCCGACGCCCATGGCGGCGCTGGCCGCCTGAATCAGCCGCGCGGATCCGGGGCGCTGTCGCACCCGCGCCGTACAGTGGCGAGCATGAATATCTGCGTCTTCTGCTCCGCCGCCGACCTGGACGACCGCTACACCGCCCCGGCCCGCGAGTTCGCCGAGCTGATCGGCAAGCGTGGGCACACTCTCGTGTGGGGCGGGTCGGACGTCGGGCTGATGAAGGTGATGGCGGACGGGGTGCAGGAGAACGGCGGGCGGCTCGTCGGGATATCGGTGGAGTTCCTGTCCGCGAAGGCCAGGGAGAACGCCGACGAGATGGTGATCGCCAAGGATCTCGCCGAGCGGAAGGCGCAGCTGCTCGCCCGGGCGGACGCGGTGGTGGTCATGGTGGGCGGCACGGGGACGCTGGACGAGGCCACCGAGATCCTGGAGCTGAAGAAGCACGGCCTGCACATCAAGCCGGTGGTGCTGCTCAACACGGCGGGCTTCTACGACGGGCTGAAGCAGCAGTTCCAGCGGATGGAGGACGAGGGCTTTCTGCCGCTCCCCCTCAGCGAGCTGGTCTTCTTCGCGGAGAGCGGCGCGGACGCGCTGGCGCACCTGGAGCAGTGAGATAGCCGTGAGCGTGGCTCCGCCGGAGCGGAGCCACGCCTTGGTGATGTCGAGGCTCAGCGGCCCACCACGTACACGGCGCGCCTGCGCGGGTGCTCGCCCAGACTCCAGATGCCGTTCCGGTCACCGTCGTAGCTGAGGTCCTCGGGGCCGATCGAGAGCTTTCCGTGCTTCTTGGGCTTCTCGAAGCTGCCGCGCGGGCAGCGGTACAGGTGCCCGGGGTTGGAACCTTTGCTGACCGAGAAGTAGTAGGAGCCGTTCACACTGACGACCCCCTGGACGTTGGCCCGCTCGAACGACCGCTCCTCCACGGCCTCTTCGGAGGTGATGGAACTCGTGCTGGAGTTCATGTTCCAGCGTATGCACCGGGTGCTGCCGCCGCCGAAGTACTCGTTGACAAGGAGGGAAGGCTGCGGGGTCGTATGGTCCACCGCGACCTGTGAATACCTCAGGTCCGCTCCCGCGTTGTCGTAGGCACGGCTCTGCGGAAGCACGTACTGGTAGCCCCACGCGTAGTACTTCTTGTCTCCCCGGTGGTATCCGCAGTAGCCCGCCGCCGCGAGCCCGCTGGCGGAAACCCGGAACATCTGGTTGATGTTGAATACGCGCAACCCGCCATTCGCGCTGTCAGCGAGATAGAGCCTGTCCCCGTACCAGGCGAGGCCTCCCGCGTGGGCTTTGACCGGCCGGAAGTCATTGGGCTGGCCGAGACGCTTCAGGGGCTCCACGAGCAGCACGTGACGGTATCGCGGCCTGCTCGGGAGGGTCACATCGACGAAGGTGATACGCGCGCCCCGCCACGCGTTCATGCCCTTTCCGTACCAGGACACCAGGACCGCCCGCTTCTCCGGCTCCGTGTTCGTGCCCGGAATCGGTCCGTGGTAGGCGTCGTAGCTGGTGGAGATGCCCTGCGGATACCACGCCGGAGTGGTGCCGTCACTGGTGTCAGGGTCCCAGCCGAAGGAGTACTTGAGCCTGTCCGGCTTGCCCCCCGCGGGCCAGCGGTGGTTCACCACCGCTTTGCGGTCGGCGTTCCGCAGCACCTCTGCCACCAGGGGCGCTGCCGGGAGTGCACGGGCGAGACCGGCGATCGCCTCAGGGTAGGTGTAGCCGACCTGCCTCTTCGGGCGGTCGCGCATCTTCACGCGGAATTCGGACGCTGCCTCGGAAGAAGCCGCGTGCGCCGTGGACGGGAGTACCAGGCCGCCGGCGGCCGCGGCGAGCGGAGCGGCGGAGATGCCGCAGAGAAGTGTTCGGCGTGTGACGTCCATGACAGACGCATCCCCCATTCGGTATTCGGGCCGGGGGAGTGGCGGCGCCCGCCCCCCTGCCGGGCGCCGCATAGGACAGCCTTTCGGGCCGGTGTTGCAGAGACCTTGTGCGGACCTTGAATCGGCTGATCGGATGGGCTGTCACAGGGCAGGCTGTTTCCACCGTGGGAGCGAAATGGCGGTCACGTTCGGGTTATTGGGCGGCATCGAGGTGTGGGCCGACGGCCGTCCGATGGACGTCGGGCATGTGCGGCAGCGGTCCGTTCTGGCGGCGCTGCTCGTCGATGCCAACCGTTCGGTCTCCGTCGATCAGCTCGCGGACCGGATCTGGGGTGAGCGGCCGCCGCAGCGGTTCCGTACGGCGCTCTACAGCTATCTCTCGCGGCTGAGGGCCGTCCTGACCGCTGTCGGGGTGGAGATCGGGAAGGAAGCGGGGGGCTACGTCCTGGCGGCCGAGAAGGCGGCCATCGACCTGCACCGCTTCCGTGAGCTGGTCGCCGAGGCCCGCAGCGCCGCCGACGAGGGGGCCGAGGCGCTGCTGGAGCAGGCGCTCGGGCTGTGGCGCGGCGACGCGTTCGGCGCGATCGACACGCCCTGGTTCAACGCGCTGCGCGACGCCCTCGCCCAGGAGCGGTTCGCGGCCGAGCTGGACCGTAATGACGCCGGGCTGCGCCGCGGGCGCCACGGGGAGCTGCTGGCCGGGCTGTTCACCCGGGCCGGGGAGCGCCCGCTGGACGAGCGGCTGGCGGGGCAGCTGATGCTCGCGCTGTATCGCTGTGGCCGCCAGGCCGAGGCGCTGGAGCACTATCGGCGCACACGGCAGTTGCTGGTTGCGGAGCTGGGCATCGGCCCGGGCCGGGCGGTGGACCAGCTGCATCAGCGGATCCTGGAGGGGGACCCCGCGCTCGCGGAACCGCCTGCGGGCGACACGAGCCTCGGCCCGGAGGCCCACATCCCGGTGCCGCGTCAGCTGCCCGCCCCGCCGCCCGCCTTCACCGGCCGCGCGCGGGAGCTGCTGCGGCTGAGCGAGGTGTGCGACGTACGGGCCGAGGCCGGCGGCGAGACGGTCGTGATCTCGGCGATCGGCGGGATCGGCGGGGTCGGCAAGACCTGGCTGGCGGTCCGCTGGGCGCACGAGAACACGGCGCGGTTCCCCGACGGGCAGCTGTACGTCAACCTGCGCGGCTTCGACCCGTCGGCGGAACCGGTGCCGACAGCGGTCGCGGTGCGGGGGTTCCTGGACGCGCTCGGCGTCGCGCCCGACTCGATCCCGGTGGACCTGGACGCGCAGACCGCGCTGTACCGCAGCCTGCTGGCGGGCCGGCGCGTGCTGGTTGTGCTGGACGACGCCCGCGACGCCGGGCAGGTGCGGCCGCTGCTGCCCGGCAGCCCCAGCTGCACCGTGCTGGTGACCAGCCGTTCCAGGCTCACCTCCCTGGTCACCACGCACGGCGCGCTGCCGCTGCCGCTCGACGTCTTCGGCGCGGCCGAGGCGCGCGAGCTGCTGGTGCGGCACCTGGGGGCCGCGCGGGTCGAGGCCGAACCGGACGCGGTGGACGTGCTGTTGGAGCACTGCGCGGGCCTTCCGCTGGCCCTGGGGATCGTGGCCGCGCGCGCCGCCACCCACCCCGACCTGCCCCTCGCCGCGCTCGCCGAGGAGCTGAGGGAGGCGGCGACCCGGCTGGACGCGCTGGACACCGGCGATCTGACCGCGAACCTGCGCGCCGTCTTCGCCGCCTCGCACCGCGCCCTCTCCGCCCCGGCGGCCGAGCTGTTCGGACTGCTGGGCCTGGCGCCGGGCCCCGACATCGGCCTGCCCGCCGCGGCCTCCCTCGCCGGGCTCGACGCGCCCCGCACCCGCGTACTGCTCGGCGAGCTGGAGGCCGCGCACCTGGTCCAGCGGCACGCCCCGGCCCGTTACCGGATGCACGATCTCGTCCGGCTGTACGCCGCCGAGCGCGGTCAGGCGGACGAGCGCGGGCGTGGCCGGGACGCGTTGCGTCGGCTGGTCGACTTCTATCTGCACACCGCCTTCGCCGCCAACAGCCTGGTGGACGGGCCGAACACGCCGTTCAGACCCGAGCTCGACCCGGCCGCGCCCGGCTGCGTCCCGGTCCGCCTCGAGGACCCCGCCGCGGCCCTGGACTGGTTCGACGCCGAACACGCCTGCGTTCTCGCCGCCCAGCGGCTGGCCCTGAAGCAGGAACGGCACACCCCGGTCTGGCAGCTGGCCTGGACGCTGATCTCCTACCACTGGCGTGGCGCCCACTTCCGGGACCACCTCAGGGTCTGGCGGGCGGGGCTCACCGCCGCCGAGCGCCAGGGCCATCCGCCCGCGCGGGCGCTCGCCCACTGGCGCCTGGGCCAGGCCGCCTCGCACCTGGGGCAGGGCGCCGAGGCCCTGGACCACCTCGGCCGGGCGCTGGCGGTGTACGAGGAGGCAGGCGACGTCCCCGGCCAGGCCCACACACATCGCACCCTTGGATGGGTTTGGGAGCAACAGGGCGACAAAGAGGCCGCGCTGACCCACGCGGGCCAGGCCCTGCGCCTGTACGAGGGGCTCGGCAACCCCGTCTGGCAGGCGGGCCAGCTCAACGCGGTCGGCTGGTGCCATGCCCAGCTGGGCCGCTTCGAGGAGGCGCGCGACCACTGCGAGCGGGCCCTGGCGCTGTTCCGTGCCGAGGCCGGCCGGGGCGCCGAGGCCTCGACGCTGGACAGCCTCGGCTACATCGCCCACCGGACCGGCCGCCACGACCGGGCGCTCGTCCACTACAGCGAGGCTCTGGAGCTGTTCCAGGAGGCGGGCAACGCGTATGACGAGGCCGACACCCTCGCCAACATCGCCGACGCCCAGCAGGCCCTGGGGCGGCCCGAGGAGGCCCGGGAGAACCGGCTGCGGGCCCTCGCGCTGTTCCGCGCCCAGCGCCGCGCAGCGCAGGCCCGGCACGTCCAGGAACAGTTGGACGGACCATGACCGTCTTCTCGGTGCCCTCCGGACGACGGCGGCCCGCGCACCCGCGCCGCCGCGGCCCCGCCCGGTGCGGCAAGCTGGGGGCATGGGAACGCATCTGATCACTGGAGCAGGTTCGGGCATCGGCGAGGCGGTCACCGAGCGGCTCGTCGAGCGGGGCGAGGAGCTGTGGCTGCTGGCCCGCGACGCCGGGCGGGCACGGGAGCTGGCGGCGCGCTTTCCCGGCGCCCGTACGGTCGTCGGTGACCTGGCGGACCCGGACCGGCTGTCCTGGGCGCTGGGGCAGCAGGCGCTGCCCGAGCGGCTGGACTCGCTGCTGCACATCGCCGGCGTGGTGGACCTCGGCGAGGTCGGCGAGCTGACCCCCAAGGTGTGGACCCGCCAGCTCGCCGTCAATCTGGTCTCGCCCGCCGAGCTGACCCGGCTGCTGCTGCCACAGCTGCGGGTGGCCCAGGGGCATGTGGTCTTCGTCAACTCCGGTGCCGGGCTGCGGGCCAGCAGCCAGTGGGGCGCGTACGCGGCGAGCAAGCACGGGCTCAAGGCGCTGGCCGACGCGCTGCGCTGGGAGGAGAGCGGCCACGGGGTGCGGGTGACCACCGTCTATCCGGGGCGTACGGCCACGCCCATGCAGGTCAAGGTGCACCAGCAGGAGGGCAAGGAGTACGACCCGGAGCGCTGGATGACGGCCGGGTCGGTGGCGACCACGGTCCTGGCGGCCCTCGACCTGCCGCGCGACGCGGAGATCACGGACCTGTCGGTGCGGCCGATCGCCTGACGGCCGAGCGGGGCGGAGTCCCGACGCGTCGGCGGCGAACCGCGCCCGCCGACGTACGCTGACGAGGTGAGCAGCGAAGCCGAAGCGAGAGCGACCGACGCGCAAGCGGGGTGCGGGGTCAGGGAGATCCGGGGGCTCGTCACCGAACTGTCCCGGCGGATGGACGCGCACCGGCGCAGCCGGATCGCCGAGCTCGGCCTCACCCCCACCCAGGCGAAGGCCCTGGAGGAGCTGGGGGAGCCGAAGACGGCGCGGGAGCTGGCAGCGGTGCTGTGCTGTGAGCCGCCGAACGTGACCTATGTGATGGACAAGATGGAGAAGCAGGGGCTGGTGGTACGGCAGCCGCACCCCACGGACCGCAGGGCCAAGCAGCTGGTCCTGACCGAGGAGGGGCGGGAGCTGCGGCTGGATCTGCTGCGGCGGATGGGGAAGGACTCGCCACTGGACCACCTGACCGACGAGGGGCGCGATGAGCTGCGGGCGCAGCTGCTGAAGGCGCTCGACCGGGTGGGGTAGGCATCGCGGGAGCCCCCGGGAGCCCAGGGCGTGGGTCCCAGGGGCTTTCGTATGGCGCCAGTAAAGTTATAGCTGTATCTATTGCAGCTGTAATGGATACAGCTATAAGTTTTCGTGCATGATCACTCGTACGGACAGGGCACGGCAGAGGGCGGACGAGCCCGGACATTCCGTGAAGGCGAAGTCGAACGGGAAGGCAGAGGGGGAGGGGCGGGCGACAGAGAAGCGGCAGGGCGTGCAACTTCTCGCGCTGGCCCTCGGCTTCGTGATGGCGACCCTGGACGTGACGATCATGAACGTCGCGGGGCCCCAGCTGCGCTCCGGCCTGGATCTGACCCTCTCCGGCCTCACCTGGGTCGTCGACGGCTACGTCCTGGTCTTCGCGTCCCTGCTGCTGCTCGCCGGGTCACTGGCGGGCCGCTTCGGGGCGCGGCGGATCTATCTGGCCGGGCTCGGGCTGTTCACCGCGGCCTCGCTGGTGTGCGCGGTGGCCCCGGTCGCCGGGGTGCTGGTGGCCGGGCGGCTGGCGCAGGGGGCCGGGGCCGCGCTCTTCATGCCGAGCTCGCTCACCCTCCTCATGAACGCCTTCCCGGGCGGCCCGGAGCGCGCCCGGGTCCTGGGCATCTGGTCCGCGATCGTCTCGACGGCGGCCGGAGTGGGGCCCGCGGTCGGCGGGCTGCTGGTCGGCGGCCTGGGCTGGCGCAGCATCTTCCTGGTCAACCTGCCCGTCGGGCTCGCCGCCCTGGTGCTCGCGCGCCGTTACGTCGCGCCGCTTCCCGGCCGCGCCATGCCGTTGGGCGCGGGCGGGCACGCGCTCGGTCTGGTCGCGCTCGCGGCGCTCGCGTACGGCCTCATCCAGGGGCCGGAGACGGGGTGGGGCGCGGCGCCGGTGCTCGCCGCGTTCGCGGTCGCGCTGCTGGCCGGGGCCGCCTTCGCGGTACGGGAGCGGGCCGCGGGGACGACGGCCCGGGTGCTGCCCGGCGCACTCTTCGCCAACGCGCGCTTCTCGACCGCCAACGCCGTCGGCTTCCTCTTCAACCTCGGCTGCTACGGCGGGATGTTCATGCTCGGGCTCTTCCTGCAGAACGCGCGCGGCGCGAGCCCCATGGAGGCGGGCCTGCAACTGCTCCCCACCCAGATGGTCTTCCTGCTCGGCAATGTCCTGTACGCCAAGGCGGGGCACCGGGTGGGCAACCGGGCCGCGCTCGCCGGGTCGCTGCTGTACGCGGCGGCCGGGACGACCGCCCTCGCGGTCGTCATCTCCCCGGGGCTGCCTTATTGGGCGCTCGCCGTGATCCTGGGCGCCTTCAACACCGGCCTCGGTGTCGCCTCCCCGGCGATGACCGGCGCACTCATGGACGCCGCCGGACGCGAGCACGCGAGCATCGCCTCGGCCACGCTCAACGCGAACCGGCAGATCGGCACGCTGGTCGGCATCGCTGTCATGGGCGCGGTGCTCGCGGGCGCGGGCGGCTGGTACGCGGGCGCCGCGGCATCCTTCGGACTGGCTGGCGCGGCGTACGCGGGCGCCGCGCTGCTGGCGTGGTTCGGCCTGCGGGCGCCGAGGGCCGACCGAGCGGTTCACGCGAGCGGCCGCGGGGCTCGTACCCTTCCGGGGTGAGCGAGAAGAGCACCGCGAACAGCGCGGACAACGCGAAGGGGCCGAGCTGGGGCGCGGGGGCCGCGACCGGCGTCGGGTCGATGCCGGGCGGTGACGCGCGGGAGGCCGCCAAGACCGTCACCGGGTCGCTGGAGACGCTGCCGTACCTGCCGGAGCTGCCCGCGCGGGGTCCCGGCGCGGACATGATCGGGCGGACCGCCGGCCTGCTGGTCGAGGTGTACGCGCACGTGGAGCCCAGCGGCTGGCGGATCAGCGACCGCCCCGGGCGCGACACCCGGCGGGCGCGCTCCTGGATGAGGGAGGACCTGGACGCCCTGGAGGAGTTCACCCAGGGCTATCAGGGCGCGCTCAAGGTGTCGGCCGTCGGGCCCTGGACCCTGGCCGCCGGGCTCGAACTGCGGGGCGGGGAGGCCGCGCTGAACGACGCGGGCGCCTGCCGGGACCTGGTGGCCTCGCTCGCGGAGGGGCTGCGCGGCCACCTGGCGGAGGTGCGCCGCCGGGTCCCCGGGGCCCAGGTGGTGCTCCAGCTCGACGAGCCGTCCCTGACGGCGGTGGCACGCGGGCGGGTCCGGTCGGCCAGCGGCTACCGCACCTACGCCGCAGTGGACCGGGGCGTGCTGGAGGGCGCGCTGCGGGATGTGATCGCGGTGGCGGACGGGCCGGTGGTCGTCCACTCCTGCGCGCCCGGCGTGCCCTTCGGGCTGCTGCGGCGGGCGGGGGCCGCCGGGGTCTCCTTCGACTTCTCCCTGCTCACGGAGCGTGAGGAGGAGGCGATCGGGGAGGCCGTCGAGGCCGGCACCTCGCTGTTCGTCGGCGCGGTGCCGGGGACCGACACCCCATTGTCGGACCCTGCCGGTAGCGTCATGGGTGTCAGGACGCTGTGGCGCAGGCTGGGGCTCTCGCCTGGGACTCTCGCGGAGTCCGTGGTGGTCACCCCGGCGTGCGGCCTCGCGGGCGCCTCGCCCGCGTACGCGCGCGCCGCGCTGGCCCACTGCGTCCAGGCGGCGAGATCGCTCGCGGACAACCCTGAGTAACGGGAGGACGACACGGTGGCCGGCGAACAGCAGTCGACAGTGCCCGCGGAGGCACGGGACAAGCACGCCAAGCTCGCTGAGCAGGTCGAGGAGCACCGCTTCCGGTACTACGTCAAGGACGCCCCGGTCGTCAGCGACGCCGAGTTCGACCGGCTGCTGCGGGCGCTCGAGGCGCTGGAGGAGGAATACGCGGAGCTCAGGACGCCCGACTCGCCGACCCAGAAGGTCGCGGGGGCGTACGAGACGGAGTTCACGGAGGTCGAGCACCGCGAGCGCATGCTCAGCCTGGACAACGCCTTCGACAACGACGAGCTGGCCGGCTGGGCCGACCGCATCGTCCGGGAGCTGGCGGAGACCCCGTACCACTTCCTGTGCGAGCTCAAGGTGGACGGCCTCGCGGTCAACCTGACGTACGAGCGCGGCCGGCTGACCCGCGCCGCGACGCGCGGCGACGGCCGCACCGGGGAGGACATCACGCCCAATGTGCGGACGATCTCCGCGATCCCCGACCGGCTCAAGGGCGACCGGGTTCCGGAGCTGGTGGAGGTCCGCGGCGAGGTCTACTTCCCCGGGGAGCGCTTCGAGGAGCTGAACGCGCGGCTGGTGGAGGCGGGGAAGCCGCCGTTCGCCAACCCGAGGAACGCGGCGGCGGGCTCGCTGCGCCAGAAGGACCCCAAGGTCACCGCGAGCCGCCCGCTGCGCATGGTGGTCCACGGCATCGGAGCGCGCGACGGCTTCGCCATCGACCGGCAGTCGCAGGCCTACGAGCTGCTGCACGAGTGGGGGCTGCCGACGGCCGCGCACTACAAGGTCGTGGATTCGCTCGACGGCGTCCGTGAGTACATCGCGTACTACGGGGACCCCAAGCGGCGGCATTCGCTGGAGCACGAGATCGACGGCGTGGTCGTCAAGCTCGACGAGATCCCGCTCCAGGGGCGGCTGGGTTCCACCTCGCGGGCGCCGCGCTGGGCCATCGCCTGGAAGTTCCCGCCGGAGGAGGTCAATACCAAGCTGGTCGACATCCGGGTCGGCGTCGGGCGCACCGGGCGCGTTACGCCGTTCGCCGTGGTCGAGCCGGTCACGGTGGCGGGCTCGGAAGTCGAATTCGCGACCCTGCACAATCAGGACGTCGTCAAGGCCAAAGGCGTGTTGATCGGCGACACCGTGGTGCTGCGTAAAGCGGGCGATGTCATTCCGGAAATTGTGGGGCCGGTCGTCGATCTGCGGGACGGCACCGAGCGGGAGTTCGTGATGCCCGCCGAGTGCCCGGAGTGCGGCACTCCGCTCCAGCCGATGAAGGAGGGCGACGTCGATCTGCGCTGCCCCAACGCCCGCTACTGCCGGGCCCAGGTCCGCGAGCGCGTCTACTACCTGGCGGGCCGCAAGTGTCTGGACATCGAGAATTTCGGCTATGTCGCCGCCGGTGCGCTCACCCAGCCGCTGGAGCCCGCCGAGCCGCCACTGAAGGACGAAGGCGATCTGTTCGACCTGATGGTCGAACAACTCCTCCCCATCCGGTCGTATGTGTTGGACCCGGACAGCGGACTGCCCAAGCGCGACCCCAAGACGGGGGAGGAGAAAGTCGTCACCTTCTTCGCCAATCAGAAGGGCGAGCCGAAGAAGAACACCCTGGCGATGCTGGCCAACATTGAGGCGGCCAAGGAGCGCCCGCTGGCCCGTATCCTCACCGGCCTTTCCATCCGTCATGTCGGGCCCGTCGCGGCCGCCGCGCTGGCCCGCGAGTTCCGCTCGCTGGACCGGATCGCCGAGGCGGGCGAGGAGGAGCTGGCGGCCGTGGAGGGCGTGGGGCCCACCATCGCGGCCTCGGTCAAGCAGTGGTTCGCCGAGGACTGGCACCGCGAGATCGTGGAGAAGTGGCGCCGGGCCGGGGTCCGGTTCGAGGAGGAGGCCGCCGAGGACGAGGGGCCGCGGCCGCTCGAAGGGCTCACGGTCGTGGTCACCGGCACCCTGCAATCGCACACCCGGGACGGGGCGAAGGAGGCGCTTCAGAACCGCGGCGCGAAAGTCGTGGGTTCCGTTTCGAAGAAGACGGGTTTTGTTGTTGTCGGCGACAATCCAGGATCGAAGTACGACAAAGCCATGCAGTTGAAGGTTCCCGTGCTCGATGAGGATGGATTTGCGGTCCTGCTCGAACAGGGGCCCGAGGCCGCGAGAGAGGTCGCGGTGACGCCCGCGGAGTAGTCGGGGCCAAGTCGGGACCAAGTAACGAGCTGTCAGGAGTCATCCGGATGGGCTCCGCCCGACTCCGGATGACTCCGCATGACCCGTCCGGACGAACTGTCCGGTGGAGTACCAAGTGGGTTCCGGTCCAACCTGGCCGGATTACGACTGGGAGCACTTCCCGGGCATCGCGAGCGGGCATCACCCTTACAGCGCATACCAGATGGTTATGGATCGTCGGGCGGCATTCGGGCAACCGTCGCCGATCGCCGCCCGTCAAAGCCATCTGCCGCCTACTGTTGATGGTGTGCGCCTGCCGTGGCGCTGGCACCGCCGGCTGTGAGAGGGACGGGTATGAAACCGACCGAAAGCGCCGCCCCGGCGTCACGGCTGCACCGGCTCGTGCTGCCGGCGCTGCCCGCCGCGGCCGTCGCGATGGCCGCTTTCGCACTCGGCATCGGGGTATTCCGGGTGCTCGACGCGGGCCATGCGCTCTTTCCCGACGGCACAGTGGGCTGGTCCCTCGCCGTCCTCACCGGAATCATCGTCGGCCATCTGGTCGCCATGGGCCGGGACCGCTGGTGGGGCGGCACCGGATCCGGCTCCGCGTTAACCCTGGCCGCGCTGCTGCTGTACGGCTGGCTGCCCGCCGGGCTCGTCAGCCTCGCCGTCGTCGTCCTGGTCGGCGCCGCCCGGCGGCACCGCTGGCGGCAGGCGGCGCTGCACGGCGCGGTCGACATCCTCGGCGTCGGCGCGGCCGCCCTGACCCTCGCCGCCTTCGGCACCGTCCCCACCGTCGAGCACCCCTGGCGGCCGGCGAGCTGGGAGATGTCCGCCATCCCCCAGACGGCCCTGGCCGCCTTCGGCTATCTCGCGGTCACCCGCGCCCTCCTGTGGTACTCCCTCGCCCCGCCCGGCGCCGGACTGCCCACCCTCGCCCGCACGGCCCTGGTCCGGCAGGCCCTCGTCGGCATCGCGCTGCTCGGCATCGCCCCGCTGATCGTCGTCGTCGCCGACGAGATGCCCCTGCTGCTCCCGCTGTTCGCGGTGCCCCTGATCGCCCTCGACTCCACCCTGTGGATCGCCCGGGTGCGCGCCGAGGAGCAGCTGCGCGACCCGCTCACCGGACTCCCCAACCGCCAGTGGCTGCTCGAACGCACCTGGACCGCGCTGGACGAGTCCGAGCGGAGCGGCACCCGCTCCGCGCTCGTCCTGCTCGACCTCGACCGCTTCCGCTCGGTCAACGACACCCTGGGCCATCTCGCGGGCGACCGGCTGCTGCTCCAGATCGCGGACCGGCTGCGGGTCGCGCTGCCGCGCGGGGCGGAGGTGGCGCGGCTCGGCGGCGACGAGTTCGCGGTGCTGCTGCCCACCACCGACTCCCTGACCAGCGCCCAGCGGGCGGCCCGCAGCCTGGTCGGCGACCTCGGCTCGCCGCTGGACCTGGACGGGCTCACCCTCGTCCTCGAAGCCAGCGCCGGTGTCGCCGTCTACCCCGACCACGCGCTCGACGCCGAGGGGCTGCTGCGCCGCGCGGACGTCGCCATGTACCAGGCCAAGCGCGACCGCAGCGGCGTCGAGCTGTACGAGGCCCGGCGCGACGGCAACACGCCCGATCGGCTCGGCCTCCTCGGCGATCTGCGGCGGGCGCTGGACGCGGGCGACGTCGAGCTCCACTACCAGCCCAAGGTCGGCTTCGACGGCCATGTCGCCGGCCTGGAGGCGCTCGTCCGATGGGTGCACCCCGACCGGGGGCGCGTCCCGCCGGACGAGTTCATCTCCATGGCCGAGACCTCCGGGCTGATGCCGCGGCTGACCGAGTACGTCCTGGAGACGGCGCTCGGCCAGGTCGCCCGCTGGCGCGCCGACGGCCTCGACGTACCCGTCGCGGTCAATGTCTCGCCGCGCGATGTGCACACCCCCGGCTTCGCCGGAGCGGTCGCAGGGCGGCTGGCCCGCCACGGGGTCCCGGCGGGCGCGCTCCAGCTGGAGATCACCGAGCACGTCCTGCTGGAGGACCCGCAGCGGGCCGCCGACACGCTGGCCAGCCTCACCGGACACGGCGTGCGGATGTCCCTCGACGACTTCGGCACGGGCTACTCCTCGCTGGTCCACCTGCGGCGGCTGCCGGTGAGCGAGCTCAAGATCGACCGGTCGTTCGTGGCCCGGCTGGCCGTGGACACCGAGGACGCGGAGATCGTCCGCTGCACGGTCGACCTCGCGCATTCGCTCGGGCTGCTGGTCGTCGCGGAGGGCGTCGAGGACGACGAGACCTGGGAGCGGCTGCGGGATCTGGGGTGCGACGCGGTGCAGGGCTGGCTGGTCGCGGCGGCGATGCCGCCCGACGAGATGACGGCGTGGCTGCGCGCCCGGGGTGAGCGCGGGTGGCACCGCGAGGAGGCCACCGCGGTCACGCCCGCCACCCCGGCCCCTGCCCCTGCCCTTGCCCCTGCTCCAGCCTCTGCGCCTGCCGTCGCCCCGGCTGCCACGGCCGCCACGGCCCCGGCCGAGGAAGACGCGGACCAGCCGGTCACCTAGCCAAGGTTCTCCCCCACCCCGCCCCTCCCCGACCCGGGTCCCTGCCCCGGCCCCCGGGCCCCGTCAGGCGGGGCTCCGCCGCAGCCCCCGGGGGCAAAGCCCCTGGTCAGGGAAGGGGCCGGGTGGGGAAAAGATCCGCCAGACACCGCCCCTAGGGGTTCACCCCGCCCGCACCCCTGCCGGGGATCCTTCCGCGGACCCGTCGGGCGGGAGGCCGGCCTGGGTAAGCGTTTCGCCCGCAGCGTGGCCGGAGCCATAGGATTGGGGCGAAAACTCACCACACTCACCCTGAGGATCGCTGCATGCCTGGCATCACGCGCGAGGAGGTCTCCCACCTCGCACGGCTGGCGCGTCTGGAGCTGAAGGACGAAGAGCTCGATCACTTCGCCGGACAGCTCGACGACATCATCGGCGCGGTCGCCCGCGTCTCCGAGGTCGCCGACCAAGACGTACCGCCGACCTCTCACCCGCTGCCGCTGACCAATGTCATGCGCGCGGACGTGGTCCGTCCGTCGCTGACCCCGCAGGAGGCGCTCTCCGGCGCCCCCGCCCAGGAGCAGCAGCGGTTCAAGGTGCCGCAGATCCTGGGGGAGGAGTGACCCGCATGGCTGATCTGATCAAGCTCACCGCTTCCGGCATCGCCGAGAAGATCGCCTCCGGCGACGTCACCGCCGTCGAGGTGACCGAGGCGCACCTGGCCCGTATCGAGGCCGTCGACGAGAAGGTGCACGCGTTTCTGCACGTGGACCGGGAGGGCGCGCTCGCCCAGGCCCGGGCCGTGGACGAGAAGCGCGCGCGTGGCGAGGAGCTCGGCCCGCTGGCCGGCGTTCCGCTCGCCCTGAAGGACATCTTCACCACCAAGGGGATCCCGACCACCGTCGGTTCCAAGATCCTGGATGGGTGGGTCCCGCCGTACGACGCGACGCTGGTCACCCGCCTGAAGGACGCGGACGTGGTGATCCTCGGCAAGACCAACATGGACGAGTTCGCCATGGGGTCGTCGACGGAGAACAGCGCGTTCGGGCCCACCAACAACCCCTGGGACCTCACCCGTATCCCGGGCGGCTCCGGCGGCGGCTCCTCCGCCTCGCTGGCGTCCTTCCAGGCCCCGCTCGCGATCGGGACCGACACCGGCGGCTCGATCCGCCAGCCCGCGGCCGTGACCGGCACGGTCGGCGTCAAGCCGACGTACGGCGCGGTGTCCCGGTACGGCATGGTGGCCTTCTCCTCGTCCCTGGACCAGGGCGGCCCGTGTGCCAGGACCGTGCTGGACGCGGCGCTGCTGCACGAGGCCATCGCCGGGCACGACCCGCTCGACTCCACCTCCATCGACGCCCCGGTCCCGCCGGTCGTCGAGGCCGCCCGCAACGGCAGCGTGCGCGGCATGCGCATCGGCGTGGTCAAGGAGTTCGGGGGCGAGGGCTACCAGGCCGGCGTCGTACAGCGCTTCAACGAGTCGGTGGAGCTGCTGCGCGAGCTCGGTGCCGAGGTCGTGGAGCTGTCCTGCCCGTCGTTCGACAAGGCTCTGGCCGCGTACTACCTGATCGCGCCGTCGGAGTGCTCGTCCAACCTGGCCCGCTTCGACGGCCTGCGCTACGGCCTGCGGGCCGGCGACGACGGCTCGCGCTCCGCCGAGGACGTCACCGCGCTCACCCGCGCGGCGGGCTTCGGCCCCGAGGTCAAGCGCCGGATCATGCTGGGCACCTACGCGCTCAGCTCCGGCTACTACGACGCGTACTACGGCTCCGCGCAGAAGGTCCGCACCCTGATCACCCAGGACTTCCAGCGCGCCTTCGAGCAGGTGGACGTGCTGGTCTCGCCGACCACCCCCACCACCGCCTTCCCGATCGGCGAGCGCGTCGACGACCCGATGGCGATGTACCTGGCCGACCTGTGCACCATCCCGGCGAACCTCGCGGGGAACGCGGCCATGTCGCTGCCCTGCGGCCTGGCGCCGGAGGACGGTCTGCCGGTGGGCCTTCAGATCATCGCTCCCGCCATGGCCGACGACCGGCTCTACAAGGTCGGCGCGGCGGTCGAGGCCGCGTTCGTCGACAAGTGGGGGCACCCGCTGCTCGAGGAGGCACAGTCACTGTGAGCGACGCACGCGCGGCCGCCGGGCCGCAGATGACTTCGAAAGCCGCACCTCTGCGCCGCGCGGGCGGCTGTAACATCAGCCGCTGCCGCGGCGGGGCGAACGGAGAGACACTGTGAGCGCGTTGAAGAAGGCCAAGAGCTTCAAGAAGTCCAAGCCCGGCACCTACCTGTCCATCGGCTCCGCGCTCTTCGGCGCGGTGAGCGTGGCCAAGCAGGTCAAGAAGGCACGATCCGAGAACGACAAGCTCCAGCTGGTCGACGCGGTGGTCTCGGCCGCCGCGATCGTCACCACCATCGCGCTGCTCGTCCGCGAGCTCAAGCGCATGGGCGACGACGACGTCCTGGCGGACTGAGAGGTTAGTTTTCCGTGACCGTCACTGAACTGGTGTCGTACGAGGACGCCCTCGCCGCCTACGACCCCGTCATGGGGCTCGAGGTCCACGTCGAGCTCGGCACCGCGACCAAGATGTTCTGCGGCTGTTCCACGGCGCTCGGCGCCGAGGCCAACGCGCAGACCTGCCCCACCTGTCTCGGCCTGCCCGGCTCGCTCCCGGTCGTCAACGAGACCGGCATCGAGTCCGCCATCAAGATCGGCCTCGCGCTGAACTGCGAGATCGCCGAGTGGTGCCGCTTCGCCCGGAAGAACTACTTCTATCCGGACATGCCGAAGAACTTCCAGACCTCGCAGTACGACGAGCCGATCGCCTTCAACGGCTATCTGGACGTCGAGATCGACGGCGGCGAGGTCTTCCGGGTCGAGATCGAGCGCGCCCACATGGAGGAGGACACCGGCAAGTCCACCCACGTGGGCGGCGCGACGGGCCGTATCCACGGCGCCCAGCACTCCCTCCTCGACTACAACCGGGCCGGTATCCCGCTCATCGAGATCGTCACCAAGCCGATCGAGGGGGCCGGGGACCGGGCCCCGGAGGTCGCCCGGGCGTACGTGGCCGAGTTGCGCGAGCTCATCAAGGCGCTCGGGGTCTCCGAGGCGCGCATGGAGATGGGCCAGATGCGCTGCGACGTGAACCTGTCGCTGCGGCCGCACGGCGCCGACAAGTTCGGCACCCGCTCCGAGACCAAGAACGTCAACTCGCTGCGCTCCGTCGAGCGCGCGGCCCGCTTCGAGATCCAGCGGCAGGCGGCCGTGCTCGGGGACGGCGGCACGGTCATCCAGGAGACCCGTCACTTCCACGAGGAGGACGGCTCCACGACGTCCGGCCGGATCAAGGAGGAGGCGGAGGACTACCGCTACTTCCCGGAGCCGGACCTGGTGCCCGTCGCCCCGGCGCGCGAGTGGGTGGAGCAGCTGCGGGCCGGACTGCCGGAGCTGCCGCGGGTGCGCCGCACCCGGCTGCGCGAGGAGTGGGGCATCTCGGCGCACGAGATGCAGTCCGTCCTCAACGCGGGCGCGATCGAGCTGATCACCGCCACCATCGACGCGGGCGCCGACGCGGCGTCGGCGCGCAAGTGGTGGATGGGCGAGCTGGCCCGCCGGGCCAACGAGGACGGCGTGGACCTCACGTCCCTGCCGATCACCCCGGCCCGGGTCGCGCGCGTGTGCGCCCTGGTCGCCGAGGGCTCGCTCAACGACAAGCTGGCGCGCCAGGTGATCGAGGGCGTGCTGGCGGGCGAGGGCGACCCGGACGCGGTCGTTCAGGCCCGCGGCCTGAAGGTCGTCTCGGACGAGGGCGCGCTGGGCGCGGCCGTCGACGAGGCCATCGCGGGCAACGCGGCGATCGCCGACAAGATCCGCGGCGGCAAGGTCGCGGCGGCGGGCGCGCTGGTGGGCGCGGTCATGAAGGCCACGCGCGGCCAGGCCGACGCGGCCCGCGTGCGCGAGCTGATCCTGGAGAAGCTCGGCGTCCAGGGCTGACCCTCGGACACGGCACGGCGGCGGGGTGCGTCCTTGGACGCACCCCGCCGCCGACCTTTGCGTCACGTGGCGGGGCCGCGCGGCCGCCGCTACAGCAGTTCCGGTGTGAGGTCCGGGGCCGGCATGTGCGGGTCGAGGGGGAACAGGGGGCGCTCCACGCGGCGGTGGCCCAGCCGCCGCAGGTTCTGGTCGACGGCGCCCGGGGTGAGGGCCAGGCGCCAGTCGGCCGCCAGGTCGGACAACTCCGGCGCCGGGCAGCCCGCCTTCACGACGACCAGGTCGTATCCGCGCGGGTCCAGCTCGCCGAAGTCCGCGCGGGAGCGGAACGGTTTGCGGCGGCTGACCAGGACCGCGGTCACCCCGCCGCGCCGCACGGCGGCCACGTCGCCGCCGACCTCGTCGGCCTCGCGGAGGGCCACGACCTCGCCGGCGAGCTCGTACGGCTCGTACGGCCCGTGCGTACCGCCGACCGACAGCCGCACCCCCGCCCCCACCCCCGCGGCGAAGCACTCCGCGACCGCCGCCGGATCGGTGATGCCGGCGTGCAGGGCGGTGACGCGCCCGGCTGCCAGGTCCTCGTGGGCCAGCAGCCGCCCCAGCATGTACGGGAGGTCGCCCGCGCCGCCCGCCGCCGGGTTGTCGCCGGTGTCGCTGATGAGGAACGGGCGGGCGGGGGAGGCGACGGCCGCCTCGACGCACTCGTCGGCGTCGCCTGCGGGGGCGGCGAACACGAAGTCGTGGCGCAGGTTCCAGTACTCCGTGGCCAGCGAGCGGGCCTGCTCGACGGCGAGTGCGGGGTCGTCGCCGGTGACGACGACGGCCGCCTTGCAGCGCGGCTCGTCGGCCCAGGGCCAGCCGGCCCAGACCGCCGCGTCCACGATGCCGTCCAGCTCCTCGATGGAGGCCGGCCGCCCGTACAGGGATCTGGCGGGCTCCAGGCGCGGGCTGGTCCGTTCGCCGGGCAGCAGCACCGGCACCTGCACCCAGGCCAGGTGGGGGCGGCCCTTGCCGGCGGCGAGGCGTTCGACGAGTTTGCGGGCGGCGCGCTCGCGGGTCCGGGCTGCGTCCTGGCCCGCGGCGGGGCGGTGCGCGGTGACCAGGTCCAGCGCGGTGGCGAGCCGGCGCGAGACATTGCCGTGCGGGTCCATGGCGGCGGAGATCAGCGCGCGAGGGCCGAGGGCCTCCCGTACGGCCTCGGTCAGGTCGGCTTCGGCGTCCTCCAGGCCGACGACGCCCATCGCGCCGTGGAGTTCGTGGACGAGGCCGTCGAGAGGGCCGATCTGCCGTATGCGGTCCACCAGTTCACCCTTGAGGCGCCGGTACGCCTCCGGCTCGACCGGCCCGCCCGGCACCGCCACGGCGTGGACCAGCGGAACCCACTCGACCGGGCCGCTCAGGTCGCCGTCCGGGCGGGTCCAGGCGTCGCGGGCCAGCAGCTCGGCGCCGCGGGTGACGCGGAAGTCGTCGTACGTGGTGCGGTGCGGGCTGAAGGTGGCGGATCGGACGGACATACCGCCGATGCCGATGCGCGGGCGGCGGCCGGTGGGGAACGGCGTGCTCATGCGGATGCGGAATCCTTTCCCGGCTCGCGCGGCGGGCGGGCATGTGACCACGGATCTTATGCGGGTATCGGTCGATGTGGGGGTAATGACCGCCTATGGCGGGCGGGCCGGGCTGCTCATGCCCGGACGACGGCTCCGCGCCACCCGCCACGCGGCATCGGCGCCCTGACGGAGCGGCGCCCCCAGCCGTGCTCCGCCGCCCTGGTGAACGGCCGCTGACGGGTGGCGGACCAGTGGCGGACCGCATTCCCGCGGGCGGTGTGGGAAAGTCCACAAAGGGGGCAAAGGATCTTTTCCGGCTGTCAGAGTGCAGGGGAGTTCGCCGCCGGTCCAGCTTCAGGACGTGCGGCGTTCCTTCACATGTTCATCAGTGCGTTAGCCGCCACGGGTCCGGCCGGTCTCCCCCCGGGCCCGGCGAGTTCGGCGCGTTACCCGGAAAGCAGGCCATGGCCGCACTCGCCCGGTGGTGTCTCAGGCGCCGCTTCGTCGTCATCGCGCTGTGGCTGGCCGCTTTCGCGGGGGTGTCGGTGGCGGCCGCGGTCACGGGGTCCGCGTACTCGAACGACTACGGCATCCCGGGGACGGACTCGGCGCGGGTCTCCGAGCTGATGGGGCGGGAGTTCCCGGGGCAGGCCGGGGACAGCGACACCATCGTCTGGCACACGGCGCGCGACGCGGGCACCGTGCGCGCGGTGGACGTGCGGCAGCGCATGGCGGCGGCGCTGGAGCGGGTCGAGAAGCTGCCCGGAGTCGTCTCCGTCACCGGGCCGTACGGCGACAGTGCTGTGGACGCGGCCCGGATCAGCGCCGACGAGCACACCGCCTACGCCACCGTCGCTTTCGACAAGCCCGCCTCCGAACTCGGCGAGGCTCAGGTGCGCGAAGTGGTCGACACCGCCCGCGCCGCGGCGGCCGACGGGCTCGAGGTGGAGATGGGCGGCGCGGGCATCGGCGCGGCCCAAGGGATGGGCTCCGCCCACCTCAGCGAGGTCATCGGGGTCGCCGTGGCCGCCGTCGTCCTCTTCCTGGCCTTCGGTTCGCTCGCGGCGGCGTTCCTGCCGATCGCCACCGCGGTGGTCGGCGTGGGCACCGCGTACGCGGGCGTCGGGCTGCTCGGCCACGCCATGACCGTCGCCGACTTCGCGCCGATGCTCGGCACGCTGATCGGGCTCGGCGTCGGCATCGACTACGCGCTGTTCATCGTCACCCGGCACCGCCAGGGGCTGAAGGCGGGGTTGCCGGTCGACGAGGCCGCCCGGCGCGCGGTGCACACCTCGGGACGCGCGGTGATCTTCGCCGGGGCGACCGTCTGTGTGGCGCTGCTGGGCATGCTGGTGCTGCGGCTGAGCTTTCTGAACGGGGTCGCGGTCGCGGCGGCGCTGACCGTCCTGCTCACCGTCGCCGCGTCGGTCACCCTGCTGCCCGCGCTGCTCGGGGTGATCGGCACCCGGGCCCTGAGCCGGCGCGAGCGGCGCCGGCTGGCCGAGCGCGGGCCGCGGACCAAGGCGCGTGGCGGGTTCGCGGCCCGGTGGTCGGCCCTGGTCGAGCGGCGCCCGAAGCTGCTCGGCGCCATCGCGGCCGTGCTGATGCTGGTCCTCGCGCTGCCTACGCTCTCGCTCCGGCTGGGTACCTCCGACCAGGGCAACGACCCGGCCTCCTCGACGACCCGGAAGGCCTACGACCTCCTCGCCGAGGGGTTCGGGCCCGGCTTCAACGGCCCGCTGACGCTCGTCGGCCGGATCGACGGCGCCGCCGACCGGCTCGCGTTCGACAAGCTCCCGGAGACCCTGCGCGGCACCGAGGGCGTCGCCTCGGTGAGCCGGGCCGAGCTGAGCACCAGCGGCGACACGGCCGTGATCACGGTCGTCCCCGAGACCGCCCCGCAGTCGCGCGCCACCTCCGAGCTGGTGTCCCGGCTGCGCCACGAGGTGCTGCCCAGGGCCGCCGAGGCCACCTCGCTCCGGGTGTACGTCGGCGGGCTGACCGCGGGCTACGACGACTTCGCGATGGTGATCGTCGGAAAGCTGCCGCTGTTCGTGGGGGTGGTCGTGGGCCTCGGCTGCGTCCTGCTGCTGCTCGCGTTCCGCAGCATCGGCATTCCGGTCAAGGCGGCCGTGATGAACGTGGCCGCCGTCGCCGCGTCCTTCGGGGTCGTCGTCGCCATCTTCCAGTGGGGGTGGGGGAGCGAGCTGCTGGGGCTCGGCCGGGCCGGCCCGATCGAGCCGTTCCTGCCGGTGATCATGGTGTCGGTGCTCTTCGGGCTGTCCATGGACTATCAGGTCTTCCTGGTCAGCCGGATGTACGAGGAGTGGCGGCAGACCCGGGACAACCGGGTCGCGGTGCGGGTCGGGCTCGCCGAGACCAGCCGGGTCATCAACTCCGCCGCCGTCATCATGATCGCCGTCTTCTCGGCCTTCGTGCTCAGCGGCGACCGCATCATCGCGATGTTCGGCATCGGCCTGGCCGCCGCCGTCGCCCTGGACGCCTTCGTCCTCCGTACGCTCCTGGTGCCCGCCGTCATGCATCTGCTGGGCGGGGCCAACTGGTGGCTGCCGCGCCGGCTGGACCGCTGGCTGCCGAGGATCAGCATCGAGGGGCCGGGCGAGCGCGCGGCGGACGGACCGTCCCTGCTGCCGGGACAGCGCGCACCCGAGGAGGAAGAAGACGCGGGGGCCGTACGGGCAGGCGTGCGCTGAGGGGGACTTCGGGTCACTCGCCGGTCTCCCGCGCCGTCACCAGCACCTCGCCCGCGGCCGTCCGGTAGTAGAGCACGGACCGCCCGGCGCGCCGCCGCCGCACCAGGCCGGCGTCCAGCAGAACCTTGAGGTGGCGGCCCACCGAGCCCAGCCCCTGGCCGGTCAGCGCGACGAGTTGCGTGGTGCTCTTCGGGCTGTCGAGCAGCACGAGGACGGCCGCCCGGCCCGGCCCGAGCAGCCTGCCCAGGGACTCGGGCACCGACGCCCGGTCCGCCTCGGCCAGCGCGCCCGAGCAGGGGTAGACCACGGCGTACCGGCGCGGAGCGTCCCAGGAGACCCAGCCGGTGTGCGGGGTAACCGGGACGAACAGCAGCCGCGCCCCGGAGATCTCCCGCGGCGGGTAGTCGTACGGGTTGATCTGGAGCCGGCTCTCCCCGAGCCACCGCATCCCCGGCCGCATGGCGTCCACCACCGCGGCCCAGCCGCCCTGGCTCAGCTGCGCCGTGCGCGCCACCACATCGGCCTCGATGATCCGCCGGCGACGGGGCCAGCTGGGCAGCACGGTCCGCGTCCACACCCACTCCAGGATGTCGGCGGCGCGCTCCGCCGGATCGCAGCGGCGCAGCGGGTCGGGGAGCGGGCCGCGCAGCGAGACGGTCAGATCGGCGCGGGCGGCCTCGGGCGGGGTCGCGCGGACGTACGCCAGCTCCTCGGCGAAGCCCGGCTCGCCGTCGCCGGTGGGCGTGGGGGTGAGGAAGTCGGCGAGCCAGCGGTGGCCCACCGCCGCCCGTACGGTCAGCGCGGTGAGCGGGTCGCCGGCCAGCCGCGTCCGGTAGGCGGGCAGATGGGCGTCGAGCCAGGCGCGCTGGCCCGCGTGTTCGGCCACGCCCCGGTGCAGGGAGATCAGGCCCGCGACGGCCTCGGCGAGCGGTGAGACCACGAACCGGCTCCCGGCGAGGGTGTCCGCGTTGACCTGCCACCAGCCCATCAGCTCAGCCCAATCGTTTCGCGTGCGCGCGAAACTGTAACGCCGGCGGGCGGGGGCCGCCGAGACTCCGGGCCATGCGCACCTACCGAGAGCTGTTCGCCGTACCGGAGTTCACTCCGCTCTTCCTCACCGGCACCCTGAAGGCGGCCGCCTCGACGATGAGCGGGCTGGCCCTGGGCACGCTGGTGTACGCGGCGACCGGCTCACCGCTGCTGTCCGCCCTCAGCATGTTCGGCCCCTCCCTGGCCCATGTGATCGGCGCGACCGTGCTGCTGTCGGCCGCCGACCGGCTGCCGCCGCGCGCCGCCCTGTGCGGCCTGGGGCTGCTGTTCGCCCTGGGCACCGCCGCCCAGGCCGTCCCGGGCCTGCCGGTGCCTGCCGTCTTCGCGATCCTCCTGCTCCTGGGAACGACCGCCTCGCTGGGCGGCGGGGTGAGCTACGGGCTGCTCAACGAGATCCTGGTGCGGGACGGCTATCTGCTCGGCCGCTCCGTGCTCAACATGTCCACGGGCACCATGCAGATCTGCGGCTACGCGGCCGGCGGCGTCCTGGTGACCGCGCTGTCGCCGCGCGGCACCCTCCTCGTCGCCGCCGCCCTGTATCTCGTCGGGGCGTTCGTCGCGCTTTTCGGGCTCAGCCGGCGGCCGGCGCGGGCCGCGGGGCGGCCGTCGGTCGCCGAGACCTGGCGGAACAACGCCCGGCTGTGGTCCTCGGTTCCACGCCGCTATGTCTATCTCGCGCTGTGGGTGCCCAACGGGCTGATCGTCGGCTGCGAATCCCTCTTCGTCCCCTACGCTCCCGGGCACGCCGGGCTGCTGCTGGCCTGCGCGGCCCTCGGCATGCTCGTCGGCGACACCCTGACCGGCCGGTTCGTACCGCCGTGGTGGCGCGAGCGGCTCGGCGCCCCGCTGCGGCTGCTGCTCGCCGCCCCGTACCTGGTCTTCGCCCTGCACCCGCCGCTGCCGCTCGCGGCGGCCGCGGTCGCCCTCGCGTCGGTCGGCTTCGCGGCGAGCCTGCTGCTCCAGGAGCGGCTGATGGCCCTGACGCCCGACGAGCTGAGCGGGCACGCGCTCGGGCTGCACTCCTCGGGCATGCTCACCATGCAGGGCGTCGGGGCCGCCCTCGCGGGCGCCGTCGCCCAGCACACCTCACCCTCGACCGCGATGGCCCTCATGGCGGCGGCATCCGTCACGGTCACCCTGGCCCTGGCCCCGGGCCTAAGGCCCCTGAGCCGTCCTAAGGACCCGGTGCCGGGTGGGGCTCAGGAGGTCTAAGGCCCCGGCGCGGGCGGAGATCAGGCACTCTCCCGATGTGGTGGACCCCCCTAGCGGACGAAAGTGGAGGGACGTTGAGAACCCCGTCACCACGGGGATCCGTGAACGACCACCCAGGAGAAAACGATGTTCCACCACGAGCTGTACAAGATCCGCCAGGCCGAGGCGCTGCGCGAGGCCGCCGAGTACCGGGTGGCCCGCCAGGCGCGGCGCGAGGGCGGCGGCCGGTCCGGTGTCGAGGAACCCGAAGGGCGGGTGAAGGCCGTGAACCGGCGGGGCGGCGGCCGCCGTACGCCGCGCGCGTACGGCACCGTGGCCTGAGACCGGGCCGCGCCGTGCTGCCCGTACCGCGCACCGCGCCGGTCCCCGGCATCGCCCAGGGCGCCGCCCGGGGCCAGTCCCGGGGTCAGTCCCGGGGCCGGTCCCTCGCCCCCCGGCTGTCGGACCCCTGTGCGATGCTCGACGTCGTGCAGCACACGTCAGTCAGCCCGGTGTTCGTCGGCCGCGCCCAGGAACTCGCCGTTCTCACCGACGCGCTCGCCTGCGCCGCCGGGGGCGAGCCGCAGGTGGTGCTCGTCGGAGGAGAGGCGGGGGTCGGCAAGAGCCGGCTCGTGGACGAGTTCCTGACCGGGGCCACGGCCGCCGGGGCCGCCGCCGCGGTCGGCGGCTGTGTGGAGATCGGGGTCGACGGCCTGCCGTTCGCCCCCGTGTCCACCGTGCTGCGCGCGCTGCGCCGCAAGCTGGGGGACGAACTCGACCGGGCCGCCGCCGGGCAGGAGGGCGAGCTGGCCCGGCTGCTGCCCGAGCTGGGCGAGACCGCCCGCGAGTCGCGTGACGAGGACAGCCGCGCCCGGCTCTTCGAGCTCACCGTCCGGCTGCTGGAGCGGCTGGCCACCGACCGGACGCTGGTCGTCGTGATCGAGGACCTGCACTGGGCCGACCGCTCCACCCGCGAGCTGCTCGGCTATCTCTTCCGCTCCCTGATCGGCGCCCGGCTGCTGGTCGTCGCCACCTACCGCTCCGACGACATCCACCGCCGCCACCCGCTGCGCCCCTTCCTCGCCGAGATCGACCGGATGCGGGCGGTGCGCCGTATCGAGCTGCCCCGCTTCAACCGCTCCGAAGTGCGCGCCCAGATAGCCGGGATCCACGGCGCCCGGCCCGACCGGGCACTGGTCGACCGCATCTTCGAGCGCAGCGACGGAAACGCCTTCTTCGTCGAGGAGATCGCCCGCAGCATCAGCGAGGGCTGCGCCACGGGCCTCAGCGAATCGCTGCGCGATCTGCTGCTGGTGCGGGTCGAGGCGCTGCCCGAGGGGGCCCAGCGGGTGGTGCGCTTCCTCGCCGAGGGCGGCTCCACCGTGGAGTACGAACTGCTGCGCGCGGTCGCCGGGCTCGGCGAGGACGACCTGATCGACGCGCTGCGCGCCGCCGTCGGCGCCAACATCCTGCGGCCCACGGGCGATGACAGCGGCTACCGCTTCCGCCACGCCCTCGTCCGCGAGGCCGTGGCCGACGATCTGCTGCCGGGCGAGCGCTCCCGCATCAACCGGCGCTACGCGGAGACGCTGGAGGACGAGCCCGCGCTGGTGCGGGCCGATGAGCGCGCGGCCCGCCTGGCCAGCTACTGGTACCACGCACACGACCCGGCCAAGGCCCTGCCCGCCGTGTTGCGGGCCTCCGTCGAGGCCCGTCGGCGGTATGCGCACGCCGAGCAGCTGCGGCTGCTGGAGCGCGCCATGGAGCTGTGGGAAGACGTCCCCGAGGGGATCCGCGAGGAGCAGCGCCCCCTCGACTACGCCGAGGCGTATCCCGCGTGCGGCTGTGACGACACGGCGCTGCGCCATCTGGACCTGCTGGCCGAGGTGGTGGTGGCCGCGCTCAGGTCAGGGCAGCGGGAGCGGGCGCTGACCGTCACCAAGCGGGCGCTGCGCAATCTGGACGAGAGCGAGGACCCGCTGCGGGCCGCGTGGTTCTGGACCCAGAAATCCAAGCTGGTGGGGTCTTTGGGGCGGGGCGACGGCTGGGCCGAGCTCGGCCGGGCCCAGGAGCTGGTGCGCGGACTGCCGCCGTCCGCCGTGCACGCCGATGTGCTGGCGGAGGCGGCGAGCTGGAGCATGGTCCGCAAGCACGGGCCGGACGGCTTCGCGGTGGCCGAGCGGGCCGTGGAGCTGGCCCGGCTGGTCGGCGCCCGGAGCACCGAGCTCCACGCCCGGCTGACGCTGGGCTATTTCAAGGCCGAGTCCGGGGACGTGGAGGGCGGCCTCGCCGAGATGCGGGAGGTCTGCGAGGCCGCCATCGAGATGGGCGATGTGAGCATCGTGGGGCGCTGCTTCATCAATCTGGTCTCCGGGCTCGAGGGGCTCGGCCGGTCGGCCGAGGCGGTCGAGGTCGCCGAGAAGGGCGTGCGGATACTGGACCGCTTCGGGCTGCCGGACTCCCTGGCGTGGGTGTTCGGGAACATGGCCGAGTCGCTGCTGTCGCTGGGCCGCTGGGCCGAGGCGGAGGAGGCCGCGGCCACCACCCGGCGCATGGCGATCGGCAACAAGACGGGTCGTATCGCGCTGAACCGCTTCGCCCGGCTGGCGCTGGCCCGGGGCGACTGGGACACCGCGGAGCGCGAGCTGTCGGTGGCCCGGGAGCAGCAGAACCTCATCCCCGAGCCGCAGTTCTCCATTCCGCTGACCCACCTCTCCCTCGAACTCGCGGCGGCCCGCGGCGGGATCCTGGAGGCCCGCGAGCTTCTCGGCCGGACCCTGGAGGACAGCCTCCGCGTCGGCATGCAGCGCTACACCTGGCCGCTGCTGACGGCCGCCGCCGCGGCCGAGGCGGACGCCCGTGGGCTGCCCGCCGCCGAGCCGGGCCGGGGCGAGGCCCTGGCCCGGATCCGGGCGACGGCCAAGCAGGTGGCGCAGCCGGTGCCGGTGTGGCGGGCCTACGGCCTGCTGCTGGACGCCGAACTGGCGCGCGCCGAGGGGCATGACGACGCCGACCGCTGGGCGGAGGCGGTGGCCGCCTTCCAGCGGCTGGACCGCCCGGACCCCCTGGCGCGGGCCCGCTTCCGCTGGGCGGAGGCGCTGCTGGCCTCGGGCGCGGCCCGCGAGCGGGTCGCGGAGCCCCTGGCGGCGGCCCACGCCACAGCGGTCCGGCTGGCGGCGCGCCCGCTACGCGAGGGCATCGAGCTGCTGGCCCGCCGCGCCCGGCTGCCGCTGGCATCCGGCCCGGCGGCCGCCGCGACCACCCCGATCGCCGCCCTTCCCGCGGCCTCCCCCGCGGACCCCGCCGCCGAGCCCGCCGACCCCGCCGCGGCCCTCGGGCTCACCCCCCGGGAGCGCGATGTGCTGCGGCTGGTGGCCCTGGGGCGCAGCAACCGTCAGATCGCCGAGGAGCTGTTCATCTCGCCGAAGACGGCGAGTGTGCATGTGTCCAACATCCTGGCCAAGCTGGAGGTGTCGGGCCGTGGTGAGGCGGCGGCGGTGGCACACCGGTTGAGGTTGGTTGATGGTTTGGGGGATGGGGTGGTGGCGCGTTGAGGGCGTTGGCTGGGGGTACGGGGGTTATCCCCCGGGGGATTGCAGTATCTCGCCGAAGACGGCGAGTGTGCATGTGTCCAACATCCTGGCCAAGCTGGAGGTGTCGGGCCGTGGTGAGGCGGCGGCGGTGGCACATCGACTGCGGCTGGTGGACGGCCTGGTGGACGAGGCCGCGGTGCGCTGAGCCGACGGGCCGCAGGCCGCGGCCCGCCGCCGCGCGCCCGGGCAGGGGCGTGCCCGGCGGATCCCGATGCCTGCGGTGGCCACACGGCGGAGCCGCGTTTCGGCGGGGCCGACCGGAGCCGGGAAGGTGCGGGTGAAGGAAAGATCCGCCGGAGACCCCTGAGCGGTTCGGCCCGCACGGCGGTCTTCGGACCGCGCGGACTCAGCGCCCGCGCGGCGGCTTGCGATCGGCGGGCGGTGGTTCAGCCCGACGGAGCCCAGGCCGCGGGTTCAGCCCTCGCGAGGGCGGACGACCACCCGGCCGGAGTCCAGGTCGATCGGCCCCCGCCACGGCTTGTCGCCATCGCCCACGTCGTCCACGGTCAACTCCAGGCGGTTGCGCTCTTCCTCGGTGTGCTTTCGGCCCGGCGAGAACAGTTCCTCGATGATGTTGAACACGGTGACCCCCAGGGGCAAGCGACTTCTGCCAGTCTAGGCGCTGCCCCGGTGATCTCCCCTGGCGTAGCGGAGACCCTTCCCACCAGGGGATCCGCCCGCCACAAGGGCCTCCCGTCAGGAGATCTCCAGCCGCAGGATCCGGTCGTCCTCCGCGCCCGGCTTCTTGCGCCCGTCCGTATTGCTCGTCGTCACCCACAGCCTGCCGTCGTCCGTGGCCACCACCGTCCGCAGCCGCCCGTACTTCCCATCGAGGAACGACTGAGGCTTCCCCGCCGAGCGGGTGCCGTCCAGGGGGATGCGCCACAGCCGCTCCCCGCGCAGCCCCGCCATCCAGATCGAGCCCTTGGCGTAGGCGATGCCGCTGGGCGAGGCGTCCTCCGGCTTCCACTGCTCGACCGGGTCGACGAACCCCTCCTTGCCGGCCTTGCCCTCGGCATCCGGCCAGCCGTAGTTCTTGCCCGGCTCGATCTGGTTGAGCTCGTCCCAGGTGTCCTGCCCGAACTCGGAGGCCCACAGCCGCTTGTCCGTGTCCCAGGCCAGGCCCTGGACATTGCGATGGCCGTAGGAATAGACCACCGAGTCGGCCTCGGGGTTGCCATGGGCGGGTTCGCCCTCCGGGGTCATCCGCAGGATCTTGCCGCCGAGCGACTCCTGGTCCTGGGCGAGACTTCGGTCCCCGCTGTCGCCCGTGCCCACATAGAGCATCTTGTCGGGGCCGAAGGCGATCCGCCCGCCGTTGTGAATGGCGCCCTTGGGGATGCCCTTGAAGACCGTGTCCGGGGCGCCGAGCTGGGAGCCGGTGGGGCGCTTTTCGTCGTACGACATGCGGGCGATGCGGTTGTCCGAGGCGGTGGTGAAGTACGCGTACACCATCGGGTTCGAGCCGTAGTCGGGGGAGATCGCCAGGCCCAGCAGACCGCCCTCGCCGCCGGGGGAGACACCCGCGACCGAGCCCACCTCCGTCTTCTTGCCGCTGTCCGCGTCGACCTTGAAGACCTTGCCGGTGTCCCGGGAGGAGACCAGCAGATTTCCGTCGGGCAGCGGGGCGATCCCCCACGGAGAGTCCAGCTTGGTGGTGAGCGTGCGGTCCACCTTCACCGAGCCCTTGGCCGGGGCTGCCGGGGCGGAGGACGAGGGAGAGGAGGAAGGACCCCCCTTGGGTGGGGAATCGCCGTCGGACCCGGATTTCTCGGGGCCGGGCGTGCTGGGGCGGCGGTTGAAGGGGCCCTGTCCGTCACCGGACGAGCAGCCCGCCGCGAGCAGCAGCGCGGCAGCGGAGGCGAGCACAGGGATCACACCAGGACGTCGCACCTTCGGTTCCTCTCCGTGGGCACATGTGCCTCGGCACGGCACTGATTCTTATACACCGCAGCCCCGCCGCCGGTTCCCACCGCGGAAACCCCCGCACACAAGCCCGGCCCCCAAGAGCGCGAGGCCCCGAACCCGAGCCGCCCGAGTTCTAGTCCCATGACCCCTGGGCCGGTGGCAGCGCCGCTATCTCCGCGAAGTCCGCGTCCGTCAGCCGGAGCCCGGCGGCGCCGCAGTTCTCCGTCGCCCACCGCTCCCGCTTGGTCCCCGGCACCGGCACCACATGCCGCCCCTGCCCCAGCAGCCACGCCAGCGCGACCTGCGCCGCCGTGACCGACTCCCCGTGCCGCCGCGCCACCCGGCGCAGCCCGGCCACGATCGGCTGGTTCGCCGCCATCATCTCCGCCGTGAAGCGCGGATGTCTGGCCCGTACATCGTCCGGCTCGAAGCCCTGCCCCGGTGTCAGCGTCCCGCTCAGGAAGCCGTTCCCCAGCGGCATCGCGGCCAGGAAACCGACCCCCCGTGAGGCGCACCACGGCACCAGCGCCTCCAGTGCCTCCGGCGACCAGACCGACAGCTCCGCCTGCACACAGCTGACCGGGAAGACCTGCTGCACCCGCTCCAGCTGCCGCACCGTGGCGTCGTGCATCCCGCCCCCGGCCCGCCGCTGTGCCCGCACCCCCAGCGCGCACAGCCCCAGCGCCCGCACCTTTCCGGCCGCGACCAGCTCCGCCATCGCGCCCCAGGTCTCCTCTATCGGCACCTCCGGGTCGGCCCGGTGCAGTTGGTAGAGGTCGATGACGTCGGTCTGGAGTCGGCGCAGCGAGGCGTCGCAGGCCCGCTTCACATAGCCGGGGCGGCCGTTGGCCACGATGTGCGTCTCGCCCACCAGCAGCCCGCACTTGGTGGACACGAAGGCGTCCCGGCGCCGCTCCTTGAGCACCCGCCCCACCAGCCGCTCATTCGTGAACGGCCCGTACATGTCGGCGGTGTCCAGCAGGCTCGCGCCCGCGTCGAGCGCGGCGTGCATGGCGCGCAGCGAGTCCTCACCGCTCCGCTGCGAAGCGGTGTACGCCCAGCTCATGGGCATGCACCCGAGGCCTATCGCGCCCACCTCGAGCGTCGCCGCCCCGATTCTCCTGCGCTCCACCTGGCCAGACCCCTCCCGTTTCCCGCACCAAACTAACGTCTGCGTGCGCCCGGTGATCGCATAGCCTCCAGGCATGAGCGCAGATCACAGCGACAACCCCGACAACCCGGTCCCCGACAACCCGGTTCCCGACGACTCGCGCCCCCTCGCGTGGCTGCCCTACCCCGCGGACGAGATCGACGGGCTGCCCGACGGCCTGGAATACGCCTACTGGGACGGCGAGTCCGACTACCCCACCGACCCCGCCCGCTGCGCGTTCTACTGCCTGCCGTACATGAAGAACAAAGAGGGTGTGCGGCCGCTGCCCGCCATGACCAATCTGAGCGTCGTGCAGACCCTCACCGCCGGCATAGACCATGTGCAGTCGGTCATCGCGGACCTGCCGCCCGGCGTGCGGCTGTGCAATGCGCGCGGGGTGCACGACGCGAGCACCGCGGAGCTGGCCCTGACCCTCATCCTCGCCTCGCTGCGCGGCATCCCCGGCTTTGTGCGCGAGCAGGACGCCGGGCGGTGGAGCCAGGGCTTCCGTCCCGCGCTCGCCGACAAGTCCGTGCTGATCGTGGGCTACGGGTCGATCGGCGCCGCGATCGAGGACCGGCTTGTGCCGTTCGAGTGCGAGCGGGTCCTTCGCGTCGCGCGCTCCCCGCGCACGACCGAGCGCGGTCCGGTGCACCCGATCGACGACTTGCCCCGACTGCTTCCGGACGCCGATGTGGTGGTGCTCGTCACGCCCCTCACCCCTGCCACCCGCGGCCTGGCCGGGGCAGACTTCCTGGCCCGGATGAAGGACGGCGCGTTGCTGGTGAACGTCGCGCGCGGTCCGGTGGTGGACACCGAGGCGCTGCTCGTCGAGTTGGAGAAGGGCCGGCTGCGGGCCGCGCTGGATGTGACCGACCCCGAACCGCTGCCCGCCGGGCATCCGCTGTGGCACGCTCCAGGAGTGCTCATCACCCCGCACGTGGGGGGTCCTTCGTCGGCCTTCCTGCCCCGCGCGAAGCGGCTGCTGCGTGACCAGCTGCGCCGTTTCGCGGCCGGTGAACCGCTGAGTCATATCGTCACAACGACCGGATGAAATGCCCGTGGCACCACATACAGACACGGTATGACTGCACTCCGTATAAACAACGCCGTTGTCGGTTACGGTGCGTAGATGACCTATGTCCCTGAGTGACGGGTCTGGTGTATCGTCCCGAGCGGGGGCTGGCGCCACTGACCGAATGGCGTCAGCGATGGACCGGAACTCAAGGGGGGCGACGGGCGATGCATGGCCGGTGGAGCCAATGGACCGACGACCCGACGCGACTCAGGCGTCGACAGCTAGCTTCCCGCGCCCTCGCGCGGCACTCGAAGGCCGTCCGGTGAGCGCCACCGGAGCGGTGCTCGCCCGGCCGTCGGTCTCCGGCGGCGGGGCGGGGCTGCTGCCTCAGGTCATGCTGGCCCTGGTGTGCGGCGGATACGCGGCGGGCGCGGTGCTCGGCTGGGGCTCGTCCGGACTGGCCGTGTTCATGGGCGACTTCGGGCTCAGCGCCGCCGCCCTGGCCGCCTCCGTCTCCTGCCTGTGGTACGGCCGTACGCGCTCCGGGCGGCTGCGTCCCGCCTGGCTGCTGTTCGCGGCGTCCTCGTTCATGGCCGCGCTGGGCAACGGCGTCTGGGGCTGGTACGAGGTGGTGCTCGGCCGCCCCGTCCCCAGCCCCTCGCCCGCCGACTTCTGCTTCCTGCTCTTCGCCCCGCCCGCGATCGTCGGCATGCTGGTGCTCGCCAAGCGCCCGGTGACCCGCGCCGGCTGGATCTGCCTGGCGCTGGACGCCTGGCTGATCGCCGGTTCGCTGCTGACCCTGTCCTGGAGCCTGGCGCTCGCGCACACCGCCCAGTTCGGCGGGGGCGGCGAGTCCGTGGCGCGCAGGGCCTTCTCGCTCGCCTATCCGCTGCTGGACATCGTGTTGGTCAGCATGGTCGTCGCGGTCCACTTCCGGCGCTCCTCGACCAACCGCTCCGCGATCAACACCGCGATCGCCGCCTTCGCCGTGACCGTGCTGTGCGACGCGCTGTTCACCTCGCCGCTGCTGCGCGAGCACTACCGCTCCGGACAGATCCTTGACGCCGGGTGGTTCGCGGGCTCCATACTGCTCGCGTACGCCCCCTGGGTGGCCCGGCGCGAAGCCGCTCAGGCCCCGCCCACCACGGTCCGCCGCCCCGCGCGCCCCGCGCAGCCCAGCCGCGCCAGCGCGGGCTCCCTCGCCGCCCTGGCGCCGTATTTCGCCGCCGCCGTCTGCACCCTGGGGATCCTCTACAACGTGATGGACGGCCGGCCGATCGACGGGGTGATGCTCTTCACCGCCTGCGCGGTCGTGCTCGCCCTCGTCGTCCGCCAGGCCATCATGCTGCTCGACAACATCTCGCTCACCCAGGAGCTGGCGGAGAAGGAGAACCACTTCCGCTCCCTGGTGCAGAGCTCCAGCGACGTCATCATGATCGCCGCGCCCACCGGGATCCTGCGCTATGTGAGCCCGGCCGCCACCGGGGTCTACGGGCGCGACGCCGACGATCTGGTCGGCTCCGAGCTGGCCTCCCTCATCCACCCCGAGGACCTGGGCTCGGTCGTCCACGAGGTCCGGCGCTTCCTGGCCGCCTCGCCGGGGGAGGAGCCCACCACCCGCATCGAGTGCCGCTTCCGCTCCGGCTCCGGCGACTGGCTCAACGTGGAGTCGACGATCAACCGCCACCACGGCGGCCTCATCTTCAACAGCCGGGACGTCACCGAGCGGGTGCGGCTCCAGGCCCAGCTCCAGCACAGCGCCGAGCACGACCCGCTCACCGACCTGCCCAACCGCTCCCTGTTCACCAAGCGGGTCAGCCACGCGCTCGCCGGGCGGCGCCGCACGGACGCGGGCACCGCCGTGCTCTTCATCGACCTCGACGGCTTCAAGGCGGTCAACGACACCGTCGGCCACCAGGCGGGCGACGAACTGCTGGTCCAGGCGGCCCGCCGGCTCCAGGAGTCCGTGCGGTCCGGGTCCGGCGACTGCGCGGCCCGGCTCGGGGGCGACGAGTTCGCCGCGCTGATCCTCGGCGACGGCGACCGGGACACCGCCGCCCGCGAGTGCCGCATCCTGGAGATCGCCGACCGGCTGCGCGCCCGGCTCTCCCAGCCCTACCAGGTCGTGGGCGGCACCGAGGTCCGGGTGGCCGCCAGCATCGGCGTCGCCTTCGCCGAGCCCGGCACCAGCCCCGGAGAGCTGATGCGCAACGCCGACCTGGCGATGTACCGCGCCAAGGCCGCGGGCAAGAACCGGGTCGAGCTGTACGCGCCGCAGATGCAGGCCGATGTGACGCGCCGCGCCGAGTTCGCCACCCGGCTGCGGACCGCGCTCAACGACGGCGAGTTCGTGCTGCTGAACCAGCCCGTCGTCGAGCTCGCCGGCGGCCGGATCACCGCCGTCGCCGCCCAGCCCCGCTGGCGCTCCGCCCAGGGCATCCTGTTCACCCCGGCCGAGTTCCTGCGGGTCGCCGACAGCGGGCACGACACCGCGCGCGGCGGCCGCGGCGGCGAGGACGCGGCCCGCACCGCCGAGCTGGCCCGCTGGACGCTGGAGGCGGCCGTCGAGCAGGCCGCGGAGCGCCGCCGTGACGGATTCCCGGTTCCGGTGTGCGTACGGCTCCCGGCGAGCCGCCTGGTGGACAGGTCGATGCCGCCGAAGAGCGTCGAGGCTCTGCTGGCCCGGCACGGCCTGCCCTCCGGCGCGCTGATCCTGGAGCTGACCGACAGCGACCCCCGGGTGCCGCTGGACGAGCTGGAGCACCGGCTGAGCGCGCTGCGGCGGCTGGGCGTGCGCGTCGCCCTCGACGGCTTCGGCAGCGGCTATGCCGCGATCCGGGCGCTGCGCAGGCTCCCCATCGACGTGCTCAAGCTGGACCGGGGGCTGGTGGAGGGCGTCGTCGAGTCCTCCCGGCTGCACAAGATCACATCAGGGCTGCTGCGGATCGCCGGAGACCTGGGCATGCAGTCCCTCGCGGAGGGGGTCGACCTGCCCGAGCAGATCGTCGCCCTGCGGGCCATGGGGTGCTCCCATGCCCAGGGGGCGGCCTTCTCCGGGCCGCTGGACGAGCACCGGCTGCGGCGCGCCCTGAACCGCGGCTCGTACCCTGTGTCGCGGTCGGACAGCCCCGTGCTGGTCGGCGGCGCGCTGCCGGTGCGCCACCTGGGCCATGTCGCGCTCCATGGGGCCGGGCACCCGGCGGGACACGCCGCCGGGCATGGCGCGGGTCACGGGCCGCGGCGGGCGGAGCCTCACACCCACCCCCCGTCCCGTTCAAATACTGAGACGCCCGTCCCACCCACTTGACACCCGATATGCGCCGGGGGGAGGGTCGGAGCCATGCGCACCCGAATTCTCGTACTTGGACAGCGCGTCGGCTGAGCAGGGCCACCCCGAAAGCCCTGCGGACCTCTCCGGCGCGCTCCCCTCGCTTGCCTCACGGCACGAGGGGTTTTTTGTTGCACTGGCACAAGTCGTACCGCTCTCCCACTCCCCGCACAGACCCTCATCCGAGAAGAGAATGCCGATGACCGAGCAGGCCACCGGGGCCCACCATCCCCAGCCGCGGCCCCGAAACGGCGGTTCCCACCCCGCCCCCGTCGAGCACGTCACGGGCGCGCAGTCCCTCATCCGCTCGCTCGAGGAGGTCGGCGCCGACACCGTCTTCGGTATCCCCGGCGGCGCGATCCTCCCCGCGTACGACCCGATGATGGACTCCTCGAAGGTCCGGCATGTGCTCGTCCGCCATGAGCAGGGTGCGGGCCACGCCGCCACCGGCTACGCCCAGGCCACCGGCAAGGTCGGCGTCTGCATGGCGACCTCGGGCCCCGGCGCCACCAACCTGGTCACCCCGATCGCCGACGCGCACATGGACTCGGTCCCCATCGTCGCGATCACCGGTCAGGTCGCCTCCAAGGCCATCGGCACGGACGCCTTCCAGGAGGCGGACATCTGCGGCATCACCATGCCGATCACCAAGCACAACTTCCTGGTCACCAAGGCCGAGGACATCCCGCGGACGATCGCCGAGGCGTTCCACATCGCCTCCACCGGCCGCCCCGGCCCGGTCCTGGTCGACATCGCCAAGGACGCCCTCCAGGCGCGGACCACCTTCTCCTGGCCGCCGCAGACCGATCTGCCCGGCTACCGCCCGGTCACCAAGCCGCACGCCAAGCAGATCCGCGAGGCCGCCCGCCTGATCACCCAGGCCGAGCGCCCGGTGCTGTACGTGGGCGGCGGCGTCCTCAAGGCCCAGGCCACCGCTGAGCTGAGGGTGCTGGCCGAGCTGACCGGCGCGCCCGTCACCACCACCCTCATGGCGCTGGGTGCCTTCCCCGACACCCACCGCCAGCACCTGGGCATGCCGGGTATGCACGGCACCGTCGCCGCCGTCACCGCCCTCCAGAAGGCCGACCTGCTCATCACCCTGGGCGCCCGCTTCGACGACCGGGTCACCGGCAAGCTCGACTCCTTCGCCCCGAACGCCAAGGTGGTCCACGCCGATATCGACCCGGCCGAGATCGGCAAGAACCGCGCCGCCGACGTGCCGATCGTCGGCGACGCCCGCGAGGTCATCGCGGACCTGGTCGTCGCGGTCCAGGCCGAGCACGACGCGGGCCACGTCGGCGACTACTCCGGCTGGTGGGAGGACCTGAACCGGTGGCGGGAGACCTACCCGCTGGGCTACGAGCAGCCGGAGGACGGCAGCCTGTCCCCGCAGCAGGTCATCCAGCGGATCGGACAGCTGGCGCCGGAGGACACGATCTTCGCCGCGGGCGTTGGACAGCACCAGATGTGGGCCGCCCACTTCATCGACTACGAGCAGCCGGCGACCTGGCTGAACTCCGGCGGCGCCGGGACCATGGGCTACGCGGTCCCCGCCGCGATGGGCGCCAAGGCCGGCACCCCGGACCGCACGGTCTGGGCGATCGACGGCGACGGCTGCTTCCAGATGACCAACCAGGAGCTGGTCACCTGCGCGCTGAACAACATCCCGATCAAGGTCGCGATCATCAACAACGGCGCGCTGGGCATGGTCCGCCAGTGGCAGACGCTCTTCTACAACCAGCGCTACTCCAACACCGTGCTGCACTCGGGCCCGGACACCCCCGCCCAGCAGAACGCGGGCACCCGCGTCCCCGACTTCGTCAAGCTCGCCGAGGCCATGGGGTGCATCGGGATCCGCTGTGAGGACCCGGCCGACCTCGACGCCGTCATCGAGAAGGCCAACTCGATCAACGACCGGCCGGTGGTCGTGGACTTCATCGTCCACGAGGACGCCATGGTCTGGCCGATGGTCGCGGCCGGCACCTCCAACGACGAGATCCAGGCGGCGCGCGGCGTCCGTCCGGACTTCGGCGACGGCGAAGACGACTGAGGCCAGGACAGCAGAGAGAAGAGAGACCATGTCCACCAAGCACACACTCTCCGTCCTGGTGGAGAACACCCCCGGCATCCTGGCCCGGATCGCCGCGCTGTTCTCCCGCCGCGGCTTCAACATCGACTCGCTCGCGGTCGGCGTCACCGAGCACCCCGACATCTCCCGGATCACCATCGTGGTCAATGTCGACGAGCTCCCGCTGGAGCAGGTCACCAAGCAGCTCAACAAGCTGGTCAACGTTCTGAAGATCGTCGAGCTGGAGGGCAGCCAGGCGATCCAGCGGGAACTCGTCCTGGTGAAGGTCCGCGCCGACAACGAGACCCGCTCCCAGATCGTCGAGATCGTCCAGCTGTTCCGCGCCAAGACCGTGGACGTCTCCCCGGAGGCCGTGACCATCGAGGCCACCGGCAGCAGCGACAAGCTCGAGGCCATGTTCAAGATGCTGGAACCGTACGGCATCAAGGAACTGGTCCAGTCCGGCACCATCGCCATAGGGCGCGGCGCCCGCTCCATCACCGACCGGAGCCTGCGCGCGCTCGACCGAACCGCCTGACGGGCCCTGGGGCGCCGGGCGGCCGATCATGGCCGACCCGGGGCCCGTATGGCGAGACCCCGCAACCTTCATCCGCCCGCCCGTCATACGGTGGGACGCACAACCCGAAAACGCTAGGAGAATCCCGAAGTGGCCGAGCTGTTCTACGACGACGACGCCGACCTGTCCATCATCCAGGGCCGCAAGGTCGCGGTCCTCGGCTACGGCAGCCAGGGCCACGCCCACGCGCTGTCGCTGCGCGACTCGGGCGTCGACGTCCGGGTCGGCCTGCACGAGGGCTCGAAGTCCAAGGCCAAGGCCGAGGAGCAGGGGCTGCGCGTCGTCACCCCGGCCGAGGCCGCCGCCGAGGCCGACGTGATCATGATCCTGGTCCCGGACCCGATCCAGGCCAAGGTGTACGAGGAGTCGGTGAAGGCCAACCTGAAGGACGGCGACGCGCTGTTCTTCGGCCACGGCTTCAACATCCGGTTCGGCTTCATCCAGCCGCCGGCCGGCGTCGACGTCTGCATGGTCGCCCCCAAGGGCCCGGGCCACCTGGTCCGCCGCCAGTACGAGGAGGGCCGCGGCGTGCCGTGTATCGCGGCCGTCGAGCAGGACGCCACCGGCAACGCCTTCGCGCTCGCCCTGTCGTACGCCAAGGGCATCGGCGGCACCCGCGCCGGCGTCATCAAGACCACCTTCACCGAGGAGACCGAGACCGACCTCTTCGGCGAGCAGGCGGTGCTGTGCGGTGGCACCTCCGCGCTGGTCAAGGCCGGATTCGAGACCCTGGTCGAGGCCGGCTACCAGCCGGAGATCGCGTACTTCGAGTGCCTCCACGAGCTGAAGCTGATCGTGGACCTCATGTATGAGGGCGGCCTGGAGAAGATGCGCTGGTCGATCTCCGAGACCGCGGAGTGGGGCGACTACGTCACCGGCCCGCGGATCATCAACGACCAGACCAAGGCCGAGATGAAGAAGGTCCTCGCCGAGATCCAGGACGGCACCTTCGCCAAGAACTGGATGGACGAGTACCACGCGGGTCTGCCGAAGTACAACGAGTACAAGAAGGCCGACGGCGACCACCTGCTGGAGACCACCGGCAAGGAGCTGCGCAAGCTCATGAGCTGGGTCGACGACGAGGCCTGAGCCCTCAGGGACCGGACCCGCGAGCCCGCACCTCGGGGGTCCGGTCCCGGACTTGTCCATCATGCAAGACCACGTGCGGGTGATCCTGCCGCTATGGCGCAAAACGCCTGTGGTACGCCACTACACTGACGGGAACAAGCGCGTCAGGGCTCACAGCGTCGTGTGTCTTTCACGCGGCTGCCCCCCTTCACGCCTGCGGCCGTCGGGACGGCCGTCCGCATAGGACTAGTGAGGACTGAAGACCACGTGAGCACTGCTTCCACGGGTAAACCCGTCGTACTCATCGCCGAAGAGTTGTCGCCTGCCACGGTGGACGCCCTGGGCCCGGACTTCGAGATCCGCAGCTGCAACGGCGGGGACCGGGCCGAGCTGCTGCCCGCCATCGCCGACGTGGACGCGATCCTCGTGCGCAGCGCCACCAAGGTCGATGCCGAGGCCATCGCCGCGGCGAAGAAGCTCAAGGTGATCGCCCGCGCGGGCGTCGGTCTCGACAATGTGGACGTCTCCGCCGCCACCAAGGCCGGCGTGATGGTCGTCAACGCCCCGACGTCCAACATCGTCACCGCCGCCGAGCTGGCCTGTGGTCTGCTGGTCGCCACCGCCCGCAACATCCCGCAGGCGAACGCGGCGCTGAAGAACGGCGAGTGGAAGCGCAGCAAGTACACCGGCGTGGAGCTGAGCGAGAAGACCCTCGGCGTCGTCGGCCTCGGCCGCATCGGCGTGCTGGTCGCCCAGCGGATGTCCGCCTTCGGCATGAAGATCGTCGCGTACGACCCCTACGTCCAGCCCGCGCGCGCCGCCCAGATGGGCGTCAAGCTGCTGTCGCTCGACGAGCTGCTCGAGGTCTCCGACTTCATCACGGTCCACCTCCCCAAGACCCCCGAGACCGTCGGCCTGATCGGCGACGAGGCGCTCCACAAGGTCAAGCCCGAGGTCCGGATCGTCAACGCCGCGCGCGGCGGGATCGTCGACGAGGAGGCGCTGGCGGCGGCCCTCAAGGAGGGCCGGGTCGCGGCCGCCGGCCTGGACGTCTTCTCCAAGGAGCCGTGCACGGACTCCCCGCTCTTCGAGTTCGACAACGTGGTCGCCACCCCGCACCTGGGCGCCTCCACCGGCGAGGCCCAGGAGAAGGCGGGCATCGCGGTCGCCCGCTCGGTGCGCCTGGCGCTTGCGGGCGAGCTGGTCCCGGACGCGGTGAACGTCCAGGGCGGTGTCATCGCCGAGGAGGTGCGCCCCGGGCTGCCGCTGGCCGAGAAGCTCGGGCGGATCTTCACCGCGCTCGCGGGCGAGGTCGCGGTCCGGCTGGACGTCGAGGTGTACGGCGAGATCACCCAGCACGACGTCAAGGTGCTCGAGCTCTCCGCGCTCAAGGGCGTGTTCGAGGACATCGTCGACGAGACGGTGTCGTATGTGAACGCCCCGCTGTTCGCGCAGGAGCGCGGCGTCGAGGTGCGTCTGACCACCAGCTCGGAGTCCTCGGAGCACCGCAATGTGGTGACCGTCCGCGGCACCCTCTCCGGGGGCGACGAGGTCTCGATCTCCGGCACCCTGGCCGGCCCCAAGCACCAGCAGAAGATCGTCGCGGTCGGCGAGTACGACGTCGACCTCGCGCTCGCCGATCACATGGCCTTCCTGCGCTACACCGACCGCCCGGGCGTGGTCGGCACGCTCGGCCGGATCCTCGGCGAGGCGGGCATCAACATCGCCGGTATGCAGGTCTCGCGTTCGGCGGCGGGCGGCGCGGCGCTGGTGGCGCTGACCGTGGACGACACGATCCCGCAGACGGTCCTCACCGAGATCGCCGAGGAGATCGGCGCCACGTCGGCCCGTTCGGTCAACCTGGTCGACTGAGCGAGACCGCAGGGCGGCCTCCGACAGCACAGAGCAGCACAGGGCCCGGCCCCCGCTTCGGCGGGGGCCGGGCTTTGTCGTGCCCGGGGGCCGCGGGTGCGTCCGCGGGTGCGTCCGCGGGTGCGTTCGTGGGTGTGTTCGGGACTCGCCGGGGTTTTTCATCATGTGTTGAATGACGTGCGCTCAGAGGCTACGCTGAAACAGCTAAGTGGAGAAAAATTCTCCACCTAGCTCGCCATGTGCGCTGCCCGTGGGAGGTCCGCCGTGTCCACCACCCCCGACGCCGACGCGGCCGAGGCCCCCGAAGTGCCCGGTGCCGCCGACCGGCCCGGGCCGCCCCGGATGCGGGCCGACGCCCGCCGCAACCGCGAGCAGATCCTGTGCGCCGCCCGCTCGGTCTTCGCCGAACAGGGCCCCGACGCCCCCCTCGATGAGATCGCGCGCCGGGCCGGCGTGGGCATCGCGACGCTCTACCGGCGGTTTCCCGAGCGCGCCGATCTGATCCGCGCGGTGGCGATAGACGTGTTCACCGCGCTGGTCGAGACCGCGCACCGGGCGGCCGAGGAGGCGTGCGACCCGCTGGACGCGCTGCGCCGCTTCATGCACGCGGCCCTCGATCTCAAGATCGGCTCGGTGGTGCCCTCGCTCCTCGGCCGGGTCACGGTCGACGAGCTCGTGGACGCCGTCAGCCAGGACGCCGCCGACCCCGTGGACGAGCTGCTCCGGCAGGCCCGCGAGGCCGGGCTGGTCCGCTCCGACGTCGTCTTCGGCGACATAACCCTGCTGCTCATCCGGCTGGCCCGCCCGCTGCCGGGCGGCCTCATCCCGGAGGACGAGGCGCTCGCGCACCGCCATCTGGACGTATATCTCGACGGCCTGCGCCCCGCCGGCAGCCCCCGGCCCAACACCCCGCTGTCCGGTCCGGCGCTGGACTCCGCCGCGTTCAAGCGGCTCAGAGGACGGGTGATGGGCGGCGGGTCGGACTGACCCGTCCAGTCGCTTCCGGAGGACCCCCATGCCCGGGCAAACCCCGCCGGGGAAGCCTCTCTAAGCCCGAAATCTTCGCATTCGCCCCAGAAAGGCACCGCTATGGCCCAGCCCCTCGACACGCAGCCCGCGGTCAACCCCCGGCGCTGGCTGGCACTGCTCTTCATCGGCCTGGCCCAGCTGATGATCGTCCTCGATATCACCGTCGTGAACATCGCCCTGCCCTCGGCCCAGCAGGACCTCGGGATCTCCGACGGCGACCGGCAGTGGGTGGTCACCGCCTACACCCTGGCGTTCGGCAGCCTGCTGCTCCTCGGCGGACGGATCGCCGACTACACCGGCCGCCGGCGCACCTTCCTCATCGGTCTGATCGGCTTCGCCGCGTCCTCCGCCCTCGGCGGCGCGGCCTCCGGGTTCGGGATGCTCCTCGCCGCCCGCGCGCTCCAGGGCGTGTTCGCCGCCCTGCTTGCCCCCACGGTGCTGTCCCTGATCTCGGTGAACTTCACCGAACCGCGCGAGCGCGCCAAGGCCTTCGGCGTCTTCGGCGCCATTGCGGCGGGCGGCGGCGCGGTCGGGCTGGTGCTCGGCGGGCTGCTGACCGAGTATCTGAACTGGCGCTGGTGCCTGTATGTGAACGTGCCCGTCGCCGCCGTCGCCGTCTTCAGCTGGTACGTCCTGCCCGCCGACGAGCCCGCCAAGGGCGAGCGCGCCCGCTTCGACGTGCCCGGCGTGCTGCTGGCCGTGTCCGGTCTTGTCGCGCTGGTGTACGGGTGCAGCGAGGCGGAGTCCGAGGGCTGGGGCTCGCTGACCGTGACCGGGCTGCTCACCCTGGGCGTGGTCCTGCTGACGGCGTTCGTCCTGACCGAGCGCGTCGTCCCGCGCCCGCTGCTGCCCCTGCGGGTGATCACGGACCGTACGCGCGGCAGCGCCTATCTCGCGGTCGGGATGGCGGTCGTCGGCATGTTCGCGATGTTCCTCTTCCTCACGTACTACATGCAGCGCGTCAAGGGCTACTCGGCGCTGGTCAGCGGCGTGGCCTTTCTGCCGATGACCGCGGCCGTGCTGGTCTCGGCCGCCGGCGTCGGGTCCCGGCTGCTCCCCAAGGTGGCGCCCCGCGTCCTCATGGTCCCGGGCATGCTCATCGCGGCCCTCGGCGTCGCGCTGCTGGTCCCCCTGGAGCCCGGCAGCTCGTACGCGGCGGGCATCCTGCCCGCCGAACTTCTCGTCGGCTTCGGCATGGGCCTGACGATGGCGCCGTCGATGAACTACTCCACCCACGGCGTCCAGCCCCAGGACGCGGGCATCGCCTCCGCCACCGTCAACACCGCCCAGCAGATCGGCGGCTCGATCGGCACGGCGATGCTCAACACGATCGCCACCAGCGCCACCAACGACTACCTGGCCCCGGCGGTCCGCGCCGGTGAGGTCAGCCCGCAGATGGCCAAGGAAGGCCTGGTCGAGGGGTTCTCCCAGGCCTTCGTCTGGTCCTCGGTCATCCTCGCGGTGTCGGCGGTCGTGGTGGGCCTGCTGATGAACACCCCGCGGCCGAGCCGTCAGCCCGACGCGGAGCAGGTGGCGCCGCTTCCGGCGCACCTGGGATAGCCCCGTCCGGGGTGGAAACATCCGCGCCGGGGCCGCCCCTACCCCCGTCAGGGGCGGCTCCGGCGTCTTCGGATCCCATGAGCACGCGATAGGCGTCCCGCCAGACGCGGGCCTCGTCGAACCCGGGAGACATCCAGGTCGTCACCCTGGTCTCGCCGCGCGTACGGTACTTGCGCATGATCGCGACGTGGTCCGGCAGACCCACGAATCCGTACAGGGCCTGATCGCCGGTCCACACGGACACCGCGCCGCAGCGCCGGGCCCACGGCGCCGTCCACAGCCGCAGGCCGACCGCCCCGTCGAGCGTGGGCCAGCCGCGCCGCAGCCGGACGGCCGCGCGGGCGATGCCGGGCAGGTCCAGCCGTCTGGCGAAGGTGAAGTCGGTGACGCTGACCAGCACCGGGCCGTCCGTGCCCGCCTCCGGCCCGGGGCGCCAGCCGGTTCTCAGCATGACCCGCCCGCCCCGCGCGGGGTACGGCCGAGCAGGCCGAGCAGCCGGTGGCGCGGCGGTGCGCCGTCCGGGTGCGGGAGGCGCCGGTCGAAGGCGGCGCCGGGGCCGCGGCCCTCCTCCGGCACCCTCTCGGCGATCCGCAGCGCGGCGGCGGTCAGCTCCTCATCGGGCTCCCACGGGACGCCGACCGTCACCGCGACATCCCAGGCGTGGACGACGCAGTCGAGGAAGTGGAAGCCGATCGCGACCCGCCCGGGGAAGGCCCCGCCCTCCCGCACCTCCGGCAGGACGAACGGCCGGTCAAGCACGCCGTCTTCCGCGAAGGCCTCGCCGACCAGCGCCGCCGACGCCTCGAACGCGGCGCGAGGGTCGCCGCCGAGGTCGCCCTCGCGCCAGACGGAGAGCGTTCCGCCCGCGCCGCGCGCCGCGGCGGCGAAACCCTCGTTCTGGCTGACGAGATGGCGGATCAGGCCGTGCAGGGTCCAGTCCGGGCACGGCGTCGGGAGCGGCAGCTGATCGTCTTTCATCCTGCCCACGACCTCGCCCAGGAGCGTCAGCGCGCGGCGGTCGAGCTCTTGGACGTCCGCCTTGTGAATTTCCATGGCCCGAGCCTAAAAATGGCAGTGGACCAACACCAGGTCCAATAAACCCTCATACGATTGAGCCAATATGGAGGTCCACGTCAGCCTGGACGGGCATCGCGACCTGTCCGGCCAGATCTATCGACAGGTCCGTGCCGCCATCCTCGACGGGCGGCTGCGACCGGGCGACGCCCTGCCGCCCACCCGGGAGATGGCCCGGCGTCTCGCGGTGGCCCGCAACACGGTCGGCGTCGCCTACGACCGCCTGGCGAGCGAGGGCTATCTGGAGAGCCGGGTCGGCGCGGGGACGTTCGTACGGGCGGTCGGCCGGACGTCGGGCGCCGGGAGCACCCCGTCCGTCCTGCGGCCGCGCCCCGTCTGGGACGGGGTGTCGCTATGGCGGGCCCGGGCCGACGACGAGCCGGCCTCCGTCGCGTACGACCTGCGCGTGGGGCTGCCGGACGCCCGGCTGTTCCCGTATCAGACCTGGCGGCGGCTGGTGGCCCGCGAGCTGCGCCCGTCGGCCTCGGCCGCGCGGGGCCTCGGACATCCGGCGGGCCACGGCGGGCTGCGCGCGGCGATCGCCCGCCACATCGGCCTCTCCCGGGCGGTGCGGGCGTCTGCCGACGATGTGGTGGTGACCAACGGCATCCAGCAGGCCCTCGACCTGATCTGCCGGGTGATGGTCGGGCCGGGCGACGGCGTCGCGGTCGAGGACCCCGGCTATCCGCCGGCCCGGATGCTCTTCCGCTCGCTGGGCGCCACGGTCGTGGAGGTCCCGGTGGACGCCGAGGGGCTGTGCGTCGACGCCTTGCCGGACGGGGTGCGCGTGGTCTATGTGACGCCCTCCCACCAGTTCCCGCTGGGCATGCCGATGTCGCTGCGGCGCCGGATGGCGCTCGTCGAGTGGGCCGAGCGACACGGCGCGGTCGTGATCGAGGACGACTACGACAGCGAGTTCCGGTTCGGCGGGCGGCCGATCGACCCGTTGCAGAGCGTCGACCGGGCCGGACATGTGATCTACGTGGGCTCCTTCTCGAAGGTCATGCTGCCCTCGCTGAGGCTCGGCTTCCTGATCGCGCCGGCCCCGCTGCGGGACGCGCTGCGCGCGGCGAAGTACGTCACCGACTGGAGCACCTCCCTGCCCACTCAGGCGGCGCTGGCCCGGTTCATCGACGACGGCCTGCTGGCCCGCCACATCCGCCGGATGCGGCAGGAGTACGCGGCGCGGCACCAGCGGATCACGACCGCGCTCGCCCAGGACTTCCCGGATCGGCTCGACGTCGTCCCGTCCTCGGCCGGTCTGCATGTCACCGCCTACGCCACGGGCGACCTCGCCGAACTGGTGGGCCGGGCCCGCGCCTCGGGGGTGGCGCTCCACACCCTGTCCGAGGTCGCCATGAGCCCTTCCGTACGCCCGGGTCTCGTCTTCGGCTACGGCGCGATCGCAGCGCCGGACATCGGTCCGGCGCTGCGGCGGCTGGCAGTTGTCTGATCAGTCGGCGGCGGGGATGTCGAGGGCCGTTCCGTACAGGCGGGACACCCGGATCCTGATCACCACGCGCCGGTCCGCCACCACCTGCTCCAGGAAGGCCGCCTCGTCCCGCGGGTCGTCGAAGCCGGGCGTCAGGGAGAGCAGTTCCCGCCCGACCGCGTCGCCGGGCACGGTCGTCACCTCGGAGATCTCCGCGTCGCCCTCGGCGACGGCGAACGACCAGACATCCGGGCCCACGTGCAGGGCGGCGTGCGGGTCGCGGCGCAGCTGACGCACCTTGAGGCGGTCGGCGGTGGTGGAGATCCGGATCACGCGCTCCTCGGGGCTCCAGCGGTAGATCACGGTCGAAAGGTGGGGGTGGCCGCTGCGCCTGACCGTGGCGAGCACCGCGAACTGCCCCTCCCGCAGCACCCGGGACAGTTCCTCGTCCGTGAGCGGCCGGGGCTCGGGTCCGGAACCCGGCTTGTGCTCTTCCTCGTTCGTCGGGCTGGTGTTCTCGACCACGTTCGTGTTCATGGGGCCGGGCCTTTCGGTGGTGGTGGGGGAGGGGGTCAGGCGACGGGGGCGGGGGCGGCGGCCGGGTCGGCGGCCTCCTCGGTCACCGCGGTGGGCCGCGGCCGGGGCTGGGCGAGCACGGTGAACGCGACGACGAAGGCGGCGACGAGCAGCCCGGCACCGACGGTGAAGGCCAGCCGGTAGCCGCCGGTCAGCGCCTCGGCCCGGCTCCGGCCCTGGGCCAGCAGGCTGTCGCTGCGGGACGCCGCCAGGGTGGACAGGACCGCGACGCCCAGGCTCATCCCGATCTGCTGGGTGGTGTTGAACAGCCCGGAGGCGAGACCGGCGTCGTCCTCCTTCGCGCCGGACATGCCGAGGGTGGTCAGCGCCGGGAGCGCGAGGCCGAAGCCGGCGGCGAGCAGCATCACGGGAAGGAGGTCGGTGACGTAGTCCGCGTGCACGGGGACGCGGGTGAGCAGCCCGAGGACCCCGATCAGGAGCACGATCCCCGCCAGCAGCACCTTGCGCTCGCCGAAGCGGGCGTTGAGCCGGGCGGAGACGCCCAGGGAGACGGCGCCGATGACGGCGGCGGCCGGGAGCATGGCCAGGCCGGTCTCGGCGGCGCCGTACTCCAGCACCCGCTGGAGATAGAGGGCGACCAGGATCTGGAAGGAGAACAGGGCGGCGACCATCAGGACCTGGATGACATTGGCCCCCGCGACGCTGCGCGACCGGAGGATCCGCAGCGGCATGAGCGGGGTGCGGGCGGTGGCCTGGCGGGCGACGAACCCGGCGAGCAGAAGCAGCGAGAGGGCTCCCAAGCCGAGGGTGTGAGCCGAAGTCCAGCCGTGTTCCTCGACCTTGACCACGGTGTAGATGCCCAGCATCAGCCCCGCCGTGACGAGGATGGCGCCGATGACATCGGCTCCGGCGCGCAGGCCGAGCCCGCGGTCGGCGGGCAGGACCGGGACGGCGATCGCGAGGGCCACCAGCCCGATCGGCAGGTTGATGAGGAAGATCCAGTGCCAGTTGAGCGCGTCGGTGAGGACCCCGCCGAGCACCTGGCCGATCGAGGCGCCGGCCGCGCCGGTGAAGCTGAACACGGCGATCGCCTTGGCGCGCTCCCTGGGCTCGGTGAACAGCGTGACCAGGATGCCCAGGCTGACCGCGGAGGACATCGCGCTGCCGACCCCCTGGAGGAACCGGGCGGCGATCAGTATCGCGGGGGAGGTGGCGGCGGCCGCCAGCAGGGAGGCCGCGGTGAAGACCCCGACGCCGGCCAGGAACATGCGCTTACGGCCGATCAGGTCGCCGAGCCGTCCCGCGAGCAGGAGCAGGCTGCCGAACGCGATCAGGTAGGCGTTGACGACCCAGCTCAGACCGACGGGGGAGAAGCCCAGGTCGTCCTGGATGGCCGGCATCGCCACGGTCACGATGGAGCCGTCGAGGACGACCATCAGCATCCCCGTCGCGATCACGCCGAGGGCCAGCCAGCGCGAGCGGGAAATGGCGGGAGGGGAAGCGGAAATAGCAGACATAACGTCTCTCCTGTCGATGCCGTCGCGTGATGGCGACAGGAAAGACCGTAGCAGATAGTTCCGTTGCAGACGATCTATTTCAGTTCTATGTGTGTCACTGGCGTGCCCGCCGGGCGGGCCGGGGGCTCTCCGTCGGGGTGGCCAGATGCCCTTCGGTCAGCTGGTTCAGGGCCTGGAGCAGGGCGGTCCGGGTGGGCTCGGGGAGCGCCCCCAGGGCATCCCGGTGCACCTGGTCGACGAGCTCCTGGCTCCGCTCGGCGACCTGTGCGCCCTCCTCGGTGACGGCGATGATCCGGGCCCGCCGGTCCTTGCTGGAGGGGCGGCGCTCGGCGAGGCCGGCCGCCTCCAGGGCGTCCACCGTCACCACCATCGTGGTCTTGTCCATGTCTCCGAGCTCGGCGAGCTGGGCCTGGGTGCGCTCCTCCTCCAGGGCGTGGACCAGCACACAGTGCATGCGCGCCGTCAGCCCGATCTCGGAGAGTGCCGCGGCCATGCGGGTGCGCAGAACATGGCTGGTGTGGTCCAGCAGGTACGACAGGTCGGGTTGGGTGCGTGAGGGTGCCATGGCGGTCATGTCCGCCAGGGTAACAATGTCGATCCGTGGCGGATTATCCCGAAGGGGACTTTTTGGCGGCCGGGGACGGCCGTACGGCCTTCCTGGGGCCCGCCTCGCGGAGCACCGTGTGCCGGACGGCCGCCGCCGAGCGCTGCGGGCGGTAGCGGTACACGTCGGCGGGGGACCAGCCGACGTCCGTGGTGAAGGTGCGGGTCGCCCACTCGGGGGGCTGGGTACCCGACGCCTCCGCGTCCGCGCGCGCCCTGGCCGCCGCGGTCTCGAACTTCCGCCGGGCGACGGCGTCGATGTCGAGCGGGCGGCCGCGGTACCAGGACCCGGTGTCATGGAACTGGTGGCCGTGGAAGTTGGCCAGCACGATGTCCGGGGAGGCGCCGGGGCCGGTGTGGTCGAAGGCGTTGTACTCGGAGACGAGCTTGGATTCGAGCCCCACGCCGAGAAAGTACGCGCTGCCGCCGAGCCGTTCGCCGCGCATCGGGTAGTCGGGATCGACGGTGGAGCCGCGGAAGTAGTTGTTGTACGTGTGGACCTGGCCGAAGCGGACGCGCGGGGAGCGCTGGGCGGTGTCGGCGAAGAGGTTGTGGTGGAAGGTGATCCGCAGATGGCCGCGGTCGCGGTCGCCCTTGCCGTCGCCCGAGCCGATGAGGACGGTCTTCTCGTGGTCGGTGAAGCGGCTGTAGGAGACGGTGACGAAGTCGGTGGCGTCCTCCATGTCGAGCAGCCCGTCATGGCGCTCGACGGGCTTGCCGTGGAAGCCGGCCGGGGCCTGGCTGTTGGGGTAGCGGCCGTCACCGAAGGCGCAGTGGTCGATCCAGAGATTGCGGCCGGTGACCACCGACATGGCGTCGAAGCGCGCGTTCCAGGCGCCTTGGTCGCCGTCGCCGGGATCCCAGCTGGGGAAGTGGTCGATGGGCGCCTCGAAGCGGAGATCGCGGACGATGATGTTCTGGCCGGTGTTGACGGTGAGGTCGACGCCGAGGAGGGCCGCGTCGTCGCCCGCCCCGAGGATCGTGGTGTTGCTGGGGACGGTCAGCTGGATCTGCTGCTTCTGGGCGTTCGAGCCGGTGATCCGCAGCGTACGCATCCGCTTGCACCACTCGTAGCGGTCGTCGCTCCAGGATGTGCCGTCGGGGCCGAAGCAGTCCATGTACCGGCGCAGGTCCCAGCCGGGGGCGTAGTCCTGTTCGCCGAGGAGGCGGCCGTCGTCGGTCTGGTTGCCGTGGACGGTGCCGCGAATGGTGATGACCTTGGGTGCGGTGGGGTCGCCGTGGTTGGCCAGGGCGGCCTTGAGCTCGGCCCGGTTCCGCACCGTATGCCTGCTGTCGGGTGCGGCGCCCGCGCCCCCGGTGGTGCCCGGGCCCGCCGTGGCCCAGCCGGTGGGCCGGTCTTGAGGCAGGTCCCGCTGCGCGGCGGCGGCCCCGCCGGGTGCGGCCAGAAGCCCGCACACCAGCGAGGCCGCCAGGGCGTACGACGTACGTCCGAGCACGGCTAACCCGCCAGCTCGTACGCGTAGTCGGGGGAGAAGCTGCCCGCGGCGCCCGCGCAGCCGTCCAGCTCGCCCGGCAGCTTGATCCACAGATAGGCGTCGATGGCCGGGTCGCCGGTGTTCGCGGTCGGGTTCTCGCCCACCTTGCGGCCGTGCGGGTCGCACCAGGCGTTGTCGGGGGCGGGGCCGTTGCCGTTGCGGCTGGTGTCGATGACCGCGGTCAGGCCCGAGCCGCCGAGCTGGCCGAGCACGCTCTTGGCGAAGGCGACCTCGTTCGAGGTGCGGTTGTAGTTGGAGACATTGCTGTAGATGCCGTCGCCGCTGGTCAGCACGGACGCCGAGCGCAGCCGCGAGGCCTGTACGGAGGCGCTGTTCCACGCGGAGTGCCCGGCGTCGAAGTAGACCCGGGCCTTGGGGCTCGCGGCGTGGATGGCGGAGGCGGCCCGGGCGAGCGAGGCGTAGCGGGCGCTCAGCTCGCTCGACGACAGGCAGCTGATGAGCGCGATCGAGTCCGGTTCGAGGATGACGATCGAGGACCCGCTGCCCAGTCCGGCGGCGAAGTTGCGCGCCCACGCGTCGTAGGCGGTGAGGTCGGGGGCGCCGCCGGCGGAGGCGCCGCCGCAGTCGCGGTTGGGGATCATGTACGCGACGAGGACGGGGACCTGGTTCTTGGAGGCGGCCGCGGAGGTCACCTTGCGGACGTCCGCGGTGACGGTGGAGGGGGAGTAGCGGGCGAACCAGACGGCCTGCGGCTGGCTGGCTATCCGCGAGGCTATGCGCGGCTGGCGGGAGTCGCCGGGGTTGGCGGCGACCCACTTGTTGACCTGGGAGTCCGGGTCGGTGAAGAAGCTCGTGTCGGCGGGCAGTTCACCCGCGACGGCTTGGGGCGCATGGCCCGCCCCCACCAGGAATGCGGTGGCGAGCGCGGCGGTCACTAAGGCTCGGGGGAGGCGCACGGTGCATCAGTCCTCTCGGGGGGATTCAGGGGACTTTGGTGTTTTCTGTGACGTCAGTTGGCAGAGAGAAACGAGTAGCTCTCCGTGCCTCTGGTTGCCGCCGCGCGCAGGAAGGTTGCCATCGGATTCGACGAGGATTCGAGTCAAGCTCCAGGAGGCTTACGGCCGTTGGCGGCGCCCGGCATGACGCGACCCCGCCCGGGGTCCCGGGCGGGGTCGCGTCGGTGAGGGGCGCGGGGCCACGGCCTAGCGGCGGCCCGCCACCGTCTCCGGCCGGAGTTCGCCCGGTGCCGTCCCCCGCTCGGCACCGGACGCGAGCGGCTCCCCGTGCTCCCGCGCGCTCTCCTCGGCGGTCTTCGCGGTGTCCTCGGCGTCGCGGGCCGCGGCCCGGATGTGCCGCAGGGCGAAGGCCGCCACGACCGCGGCCGCGACCAGGACCAGCGCCCCAGCCACCGAAGCCACCCGCAAGCCGTGGGTGAACGCCTCGCGCGCCGCGCTCAGCATCTCGTCCCCGGCCGGACCGGTCAGCCGGTCGGCCACCGCCGCCGCGCCGCCCAGCGTCTCGCGGGCCGCGTCCAGCGCGTCGGGCGGCAGGCCGGACGGCAGGTCGGCGGGCAGCTTGTCCGTCATGTCGTGGCGGTAGACGGCGTTGCCGACGACGCCGAGCAGGGCCATCCCGAGCGCCCCGCCGAACTCCTGGCCCGTCTCCAGCAGGGACGAGGCGGAACCGGCCTTCTCCGCCGGGGCCGCGCCCAGCGCCATGTCGGTGATCAGCGACATCACGGTGACGATGCCCGAGGCGAGGACGCCCGCCGCGATCAGCACGAGCCACAGCGAGTCGGTGCCGGCGAGGGTCAGCAGCCCGAAGCCGGCGGCCGCGACGAGGAATCCGCCGCTGATGACGTACGCCCGGTTCACCTTCTGGGCGAGCGCGGCCGATGCCGGGCCGGCGGCGCCCACCAGCACCGAGGGGAGCAGGCTCCACAGCGCGGCTTCCAGCGGGCCCTTGCCGAGCACCGACTGCAGGTACTGGGTGGTGAAGAGGGCGGAGCCCATCATCGCGAACGAGGCCATGAGGTTGAGCCCGATCGAGGAGCCGAAGCCGCGGCGGCGGAACAGCTCGGGGCTGATCATGGGGTGCGCGTGGGTGCGCTGGCAGTGGACGAAGACGAGGCCGATCAGCAGCCCGGCCGCGATCCACAGCGCCCGCGGCCCGCTGAACCCGTGGGCCGCCGACTCCTTCAGACCGTAGATCACCGGCAGCACCGCGCCCATCGACAGCGGAACGCCCAGCAGGTCGAACTTCCCCGGGGCCGGGTCCTTGAACTCGGGCACCAGGACCGGGACGAGGATCAGCAGCAGCGCCATCACCGGGGTGTTGATGAGGAAGACCGAGCCCCACCAGAAGTGGGACAGCATGACCCCGCCCAGCACCGAGCCGAGCGCGACCCCGCCGGCCATGGCGCCGGACCAGATGCCGATCGCGGTGGCGCGCTGCTTCGGGTCCTGGAAGAGATTGCGGCTGAGCGCCATGGTCGAGGGCATCAGGGTCGCCCCGCCGATGCCGAGCAGCGCGCGGGCCGCGATCAGCATCTCGGCGCTGTTCGCGTACGCGGCCGCCACCGAGGCGGCGCCGAAGGCCGTGGCGCCGATCATCAGCAGCTTCCGGCGCCCGATCCGGTCGCCGAGCGACCCCATGGTGATGAGCAGCCCGGCGAGGGCGAAGCCGTAGATGTCGAAGATCCACAGCTGCTGGGTGGAACTGGGGCGCAGCTGCGCGCTGATCTCGGGGAGCGCGAAGTACAGCACCGACACGTCCATGGACACCAGGAGCAGCGGGAGCATCAGCACCGCGAAGGCGGTCCACTCCTTGCGACCGGCCCGGGAATTGGCGGAAGTCGAAGTCATGCCGAGGACTATACGAACGTCTTAAACGCTTGTCTAGTACGGCTGTATAAGACGGATGTCTTGGACGGTTGTATGGGTCTCGGGATAGGGTGGACGGCATGGGACACCGAGAGGATCTGCTGGCGGGGGCCAAGCGCTGCCTGCTGGAAAAGGGCTGGTCACGCACCACCGCGCGGGACATCGTGGCCGCCTCGGGCGCCAATCTGGCGTCCATCGGCTACCACTACGGCTCCAAGGACGCCCTGATGAGGGAGGCCCTGTTCGCGGCCATGGGCGAGTGGGCGGACGACGTGGAGCGGTCCTTGAAGGAAGAGGCCCGCAGCGCCGAGGGCCCGGGCGCCGAGGACTCCGGCGCGGGCCAGGCAGCGCGGTTCGAGGCGGGGTGGACCCGGATGCTCGAACTGTTCGGCAAGCACCAGGCGCTGTGGCGGGTGCAGCTCGAGGCGGTCATGCGGGTCGAGGGCGACCCGGAGCTGCGCGCGGCGTTCGGTCAGGCGCAGCCGGAGGGGCGGAAGGGGCTGGTGGCCCTCTTCCATGGGATCCCGGAGGACGAGGTCGACGAGGAGAGCGCGCGGATCCTGGGCTCGTTCTACATGATGCTGGTGGGCGGCATGGCCGTGCAGATGGCCATCGACCCCGACGCCACGCCCCTCGCCGGGGATCTGACCGAGGCGATGCGCCGCATCCTCACCGGCCCGCCCCTCGGCCCGGCCGGCTGACCCCGCGTCACCCCTGGGCGGGGCGCCGGGCCCGGCGCGGTCGTCCCGCTTGCGGGCGCCGAGGATCTCAGAACTTGCCGCCCTGCTCCTCCGTGCGGTGCCCCAACCGCCTGGAGAACTCGGCGAGGAAGGCGGTGCCGAGCGGTGGCCACCCCCAGAAGTCGAACGCGAGCGCCCCGAGGTCGAAGCCGGAGCCGAACCGCCACTCGGTGACCGGGACGACCGCACCGCACGCGGCGCAGGCCGTGCTTTCCCCGCCGGTCTCCTTCCAGGCGGCGATGGCCTCCCGGAACGGCCGCCAGACCTCGTCGTCCGCCTCGAACTGCTCCGGATAGTCGATGATCACGGTCTTCGTGTCGCACCGCGGGCAGACCGCGGAGTCCGCCTCGTCCTGCCCCTGGCCCCCGACGTAGTAGTCCCGCCCGGTCATGACCGCCACCGGGCCCGGCTGCCACCCCGTCTCCGCGGAACCCTCCACGGCCCGGTCCCAGCGGGGGCCGGGCACATAACCCTCGTCCGCGGTCTGGCTGTACACCCCTTCGCCGGACGTCTCACGGGTGATCACACCCTCGGCGACCAGCCAGCCGACCATCCGCTCCGCGAGCGCCCCGGCCTCGTCGCCGGCCGCCTCCACATCGACGATCCGCTGAAAGTAGTCACCCATCGGCAGCCCCGTCGCCATCGCCCTCGTCGCACGGGCTTCCCCCGCGTCCCCCCACTGTGACACCCGCCACCGACAGCGGGCCGGGCCACCCGGGCGCGGCCCGCCGGTCACAGGCGCGCGGACTTCAGGGCCATGTGCAGCAAAAGCCGGTCCTCACCCGCGTCGAGGTCGAGACCGGTCAGCTGCTCGACGCGGGAGAGCCGGTAGTAGAGCGTCTGCCGGTGGATGCCGAGCGCCTGGGCGGTGCGGCTCGCCTGTCCCGCACAGTCCAGGAACGCCTCCGTGGTACGGGCGAGTTCGGCGTGCGAGGGCTCCAACAGGGCTCGTACCGCGGGGTCGGGGCCGGCCTGGGCGGGCAGCGCGGCCAGCAGCCGGTACGGGCCGATGGCGGACCACTCAGCGACCGGGCCCAGCCGCGGGTCCGCCCGCGCGGCCCGCGCGGCGGCCAGCGCCTCGGGCCAGGCGGCGGGCAGGTCGTCCAGGCCGCGACGCGGCTCGCTGACCCCCGCGAACCCTCCGCCCCGCCCGGTCCCCGCGCCGGAGCCGGGGGCGGCGGCCGGAGCGGCCGCTTCCGGGGAGCGGAGGAGGTGTTCGGCCGCGGTACGGGCCGGGTCCAGGGCCGTCGAGGCGCGCAGCCGGACCAGCGCGGCCAGGCTCGCCATCGGCCCGGCCGGAACAGCGGGACCGGCCCCGGCGAGTACACAGACGGCGGCCACCCCGGGCGGGCTGGGCAGCCGGGCGGAGCGGTAATCCGCGGCGTCCGCGCCGTCCCCCGGGGCCCACGGGGTCACCGCGACGAGCGCCAGCGGCCCGTCGGCCGCCCCGCGCAGCGCGGCGCGCAGGGCCGTGCGCGCGGTGTCGCGGCCGCCCGGCTCCCCGGTGAGCAGATCGCGCAGCATCCGGCCGAGCTCCTCGTCCGCCCTGGCCTCCGCCGCCAGCAGCACCCCGATCCGCGCCGCCGTCTCCATGGCGCGGGCGAGCCGGGGGTCCGGCGGGCCGGCCGGGCCGCCGAGCTCCAGGTCGGACAGATGGCCGTCGTCCAGCAGCCACACATAGCCGTGCACCACGCCCCGGTGGCGCACCGGCAGACAGATCCGGCCCATGAAGACCCCCGCCCCCGGGTCCGGCGGGATTCGCAGCGGCGCCTGGGCCCGCGCGATGCCGAAGCCCTCGAACCAGGCGCGCACCGCGGCGGTGGACCGGCGCCGCAGGATGGAGCGGGTGCGCACCGGATCCAGCGCCGGCTCGTCGGCCCCGTCGGCCTCGTCACTCTCGTCGAGGTCTCTGCCGCCGTCCTGGGCGCCGAAGGCGATCAGCCCGAAGTCGCGGTTCTCGAGCGTCGCGGGCGCTCCGAGTGCCGCCGAGATCTCGTCCACGAGCTGCTGATAGTCGTCCAGCACCGGTCTCTCTCCTCCTCCCGCCGCTCCGGGTTCCGGCCGCTCTCCCATTCTCATACATCTGTCTGAGATCCCGGACACGGATGCGTGACAGCTGTCGATGGCCCGGGATCCGAGCGATCCTTAAGTTTCACGGTGAGTCAACAAAGCCGTCCGACGGCCGTCATCGTGGAGGTGCCCCGTGCTGGGTCCCGTGCTGCTCGCCGCTTCCCGCAGCGCCGCCATCCGGCGCATCGTCTCGGCCGCCCCGGTCACCCGCCCGACGGTGGACCGGTTCGTCGCGGGCGAGCGCCTCGCCGAGGCCGTCCCGGTCGTACGCGCACTGGCGGACCGCGGCCTGGAGGTGACGCTCGACCACCTGGGCGAGGACATCACCGATCCGGCGGAAGCGCTGCGCAACCGGGACGCCTATCTCGCGCTCACCGAGGCGCTGGCCGCCGAGGACCTGGCCGGCCGGGCGGAGATGTCGGTGAAGCTGTCCGCCTTCGGGCAGGCGCTGCCCGGCGGCCACGATCTGGCCCTGGCCCATGTGACCCCGGTGGTGGAGGCCGCGGACGCGGCGGGCACCACGGTCACCCTGGACATGGAGGACCACACCACCGTGGACTCCACTCTCGCGATCCTCGCCGAGCTGCGCCGGCGGTTCCCGAAGACCGGCGCGGTCCTCCAGTCGTATCTCTTCCGCACCGAGGACGACTGCCGGGCGCTGGCCGGGGAGGGCTCGCGGGTGCGGCTGGTGAAGGGCGCGTACAAGGAGCCGGCGAGCGTCGCGCACCAGGACAAGCGCGAGGTCGACCTGGCCTATGTGCGCTGTCTGAAGATCCTCATGGCGGGCGAGGGCTACCCGATGATCGGCTCCCACGACCCCCGCATGGTCGCCATCACCCAGGAGCTGGCGCGCCGCCTCGGCCGCAAGCTCGACGAGTACGAGTTCCAGATGCTGTACGGGATCCGCCCGGCCGAGCAGGAGCGGCTCGCTGCCGAGGGGCACCGTATGCGGGTTTACGTCCCGTATGGAACAGACTGGTACGGGTACTTCATGCGGCGCCTCGCGGAGCGCCCCGCGAATCTGGCGTTCTTCCTGCGCTCGCTGGCCGGCCGTAGTTGAGCGTTGACCGGCTGAACGACATCGTCGTCCAGCTGGTCAACGCTCGGCCCTCTGGGCCTTGTGGCCTATAAGGAGACGAAGGCCACGTGACTCCTCCCCCGACCGAAGCCGGGAGCTTCTCACTTGGCGAACCAGACAACCGCATGACGGACAAGCCCTGCCCGGTGCCTCGCGGCACTCACACAGCGTAGCAGTACCGCCACTCAGGCGAAGGAGAAAATGATGGACGCCGTGACCCAGGTCCCCGTGCCGGTGAACGAGCCGGTGCACACCTACGCCCCCGGCACCCCGGAGCGCGCCCGCCTCGAGACCAAGCTCAAGGAGCTGGCCCAGAACCCCGTCGACCTGCCGATGACCATCGGCGGCGAGAAGCGGATGGGCGGGGGCACGCGCTTCGACGTCGTACAGCCGCACAACCACGCGGCCCGCCTGGGCACCTACGCCAACGCCACCCAGGCCGACGCGCAGGACGCGATCGACGCCGCCCTGGCCGCCGCCCCGGCCTGGCGCGCGCTCGACTTCGACGACCGGGCCGCGATCATCCTCAAGGCCGCCGACCTGCTCTCCGGCCCCTGGCGGGAGACGCTGGCCGCCTCCACCATGCTCGGCCAGTCCAAGACCGCCCAGCAGGCCGAGATCGACACTCCGTGTGAGCTGATCGACTTCTGGCGCTTCAACGTCCACTTCGCCCGCCAGATCCTGGCCGAGCAGCCGGTGACCAACTCCCCGGGGGTCTGGAACCGCAGCGACCACCGGCCGCTGGAGGGGTTCGTCTACGCGATCACGCCCTTCAACTTCACCGCCATCGCGGGCAACCTCCCCACCGCCCCCGCCCTGATGGGCAATGTGGTGGTCTGGAAGCCGTCCCCGACGCAGACCCACGCCGCCGTGCTGCTGATGGAGCTGCTGGAGGAGGCGGGGCTGCCCAAGGGCGTGATCAACCTGGTGACCGGCGACGGCAAGGACGTCTCCGAGGTGGCCCTGGCCCACCCGGACCTCGCGGGCATCCACTTCACCGGCTCGACGCGCACCTTCCAGTACCTGTGGAAGACGGTCGGCACCAACATCGAGGCGTACAAGACCTACCCGCGCCTGGTCGGGGAGACCGGTGGCAAGGACTTCATCGTCGCCCACCCGTCGGCCGACCCGAAGGTGCTGAAGACGGCGATGACCCGCGGCGCCTTCGAGTACCAGGGCCAGAAGTGCTCGGCCGCCTCGCGCGCCTACGTCCCGCGCTCGCTGTGGGAGAGCGGCTTCAAGGAGGAGTTCGCGGCCGAGGTCGAGGGCCTGACCATGGGCGATGTGACCGATCTCGGCAACTTCATCGGCGCCGTCATCGACGAGCGCGCCTTCGCCAAGTCCAAGGCGGCCATCGACCGGGCGAAGTCCGACCCGACCGTCGAGGTCGTGGCGGGCGGCGGCTACGACGACAGCGAGGGTTACTTCGTCCGCCCGACGGTCCTCGTCTCCACCGACCCGGACAACGAGATCTTCAGGGACGAGTACTTCGGCCCGATCCTCGGGGTGTTCGTCTACGAGGACGCCGAGTACGACGCGATGCTGGCGCAGATGGAGTCGGCGTCGCCGTACGGCCTCACCGGCTGCGTCATCGCCCGGGACCGCGCCGCGGCCGCCGCCACCTGTGAGGCGCTGCGCTTCGCGGCCGGCAACTTCTACATCAACGACAAGCCCACCGGGGCCGTCGTCGGCCAGCAGCCCTTCGGTGGCGGGCGGGCCTCCGGCACCAACGACAAGGCGGGCGCCAAGCAGAACCTGATGCGCTGGACCTCCACCCGCTCCATCAAGGAGACCCTGGTCCCGCCGACCGACTACCGCTACCCGCACATGGGCTGACCCGCCCCGGCCGGCCCCGGTCGAACCCGCTGCTCGAAACCCCTGGTCGAGCCGGTCGACGGCCGCCTTCCGCGCCCCGCGCGGACGGCGGCCGTCGCCGTGTGACAAGCCGAAAAGTCATGGACGGGGGAGGCGCGGCGGTGCTAGCGTCTGACAGCCAAGTAGCCGTTATTCACGGCAGTTTACGAAGCTAACCAACGAGTAAGCACCTTCTGAACGGCGCGAATACTGGTTGGTCGAGGCCGAACGGGGGTTGGCCTCGACCACCCATGACTCATGTCTGCGTCTCAGATAGTAGGACGTCCGAGTAATTGTGGGGACAGTCCGGCCCCGAGGCCTTATTTTTGTGGAAGCCGAACGTCTCGCTCCATCGAGCGATGGCGGCCGCGGCCGGTGCGCATGCGCAGGTGACCCCTGCCGCACTCAAGGCCCCCGCCCCTCCGGCATCTTCCGCAGCACCTGCTTGGGACACAGGGAGACGCGATCATGGCTGAGACGGCCCGCCGCAGGACCCGCCGCAAGACCGACAACACCGACCGCAAGAACGCCGCCGCCGCGCTCCAGCGCGCGCTCGACCGCCGCGACAACGGCGGCGCCACCGGGCACTGACGCCGGTCACCGCCCCGGCGTGCGCACCACCTCGAAGTGGTCCACGCGCTCGCCCGACTCGGCGAGCGTGGTGACCTCCAGCTTCGGGTTGGGGCCCGGATCCACCTTCACCACGAGGAACGAGAAGCCGGTGTAGCGCACCCGCGACCACTCCACCGATTCCTTGCTCTTCGACCCGTCCTTCGCCCAGTGGTAGCTGTTCACCTCGTCGAGGTCCTTCACCTGGCCCTCGTAGCTGTCGGGCACCGGGAACTCGTACAGCCGCGCCCCGGCCCCGCCGGCCGTGGCGTAGACGATGCCGTCGCGCACCGCGTCGGCGCTGCCGCCGATCGGGACCTGCTTGGCGGCCTTGCCGCCGCGGATGGCGTCGGTGCGCTCGTAGACGTGGTTGTGGCCGTTGATGACCAGGTCCACCTGGTGCTTCTCGAACAGCGGCACCCAGGCGTCGCGCACCCCGCCGTCCGAGGCGTGGGCGCTGGTGGTCGAGAAGGCGCAGTGGTGGAAGAAGACCACGACGAAGTCGATGCCGGGCTGCGCGCGCAGCTCGCCGAGGATCCGGTCCAGCCAGCGCGTCTGCTCGCCGCCCGTGTAGCCGGTGTTGGGGGTGATCTCGTAGCTGACGTCGTTGGCGTCCAGCGCGACGACGCCCACGTTGGCGTAGGTGAAGGAGTAGGCCCCGGGCGCCTTGCGCGGATCGGGGCCGTTGTCGGGGAGCGTCCAGCGGGCCAGCTGGCCGCCGTAGCCGTCGGGGGAGTACCAGGCCTCCATGTCGTGGTTGCCGGTGGTCACCATCCACGGCACGCTCGCCGCGACCGAGTCGGTCTGGGCGAGGAAGGAGTCCCACACCCGGGCGTCGTACACGTCCGAGGCCGAGCCGTGGCCGCTGGTGTCCGCGTAGCACAGGTCCCCGGCGTGCAGATGGAAGGAGGGGTCCTGGCCGAGCAGCAACTGGTCGTTGGCGAGCGCGTCATAGCTGACGCCCTGGTCGCCGAAGGCGGTGAAGACGAAGGACTCGGCCTTCTCGGGGGCCGTGCGGAACGTCCCGAGGGCCGAGAAGCGGCGCGGGTCGGCCGGGTCGAAGCCGTCGTGGCCGACGCCGTAGTAGTAGGTGACGCCGGGCCGCAGGCCGTCCAGGGCGGCGTGCAGGTAGTACTGGTCGACGGCCGGGAGCTTGGCGCTGAGCGAGGGCGTGTGCAGCGGGCGCACCTCGGCCTCGATCTTCTGGCTCAGCTCCCAGGGCTGGAGGCCGATCCGCACATACGGGGCCTTGACGGCGAGGGGGACCTGCCAGGAGATCCGCATCTGTGTCCTGGGGTCGGCGCCGAAGGCGAGATGGCGGCCGAAGGGCGCGACCAGCGAGCCGTCCACCTTCCGCGACACCGGGCCGGCGAGCAGGGTCGGCGACGGCCTCCTCTCCACGGCGCTCGCCGACCCGGTGAGCAGCCCCGCCCCCGCCACCGTGCCCGCCGCCGCGATGCCGCCGCGCAGCGCCCCGCGCCGGGAGAGCCTGGTCCGCAGATACTCGTGCTGCTCGGCCATCGTCATCCGGCGCGCCAGGCGCTCGGGAATGCCGACCCGCGGGACATCGGAGGAGGTGGGGGGCGTGCCCCGGGAGAAGTCAGCCATGTGCCGGAATCTGCCCCTGAAAGGCGACTTCACGCGGTACACAGGGTGAACGTGAGCCATCCGGATGAGCATCCGTCCACATGTCGGACGTTCAATGTCATTGATTGGGACGAGGGGTAGGGTCCCGGTATGTCTCGTAGCATTCGCCTCGCAGTGATCCCCGGTGACGGTATCGGCCAGGAAGTCGTGCCGCAGGGTCTCAAGGTCCTCTCGGCCGTCCTTCCGCAGGACGTGAAGCTCGAGACCCAGGAGTACGACCTCGGCGCCCGGCGCTGGCACGCGACCGGCGAGACCCTGCCGGACGCGGAGCTCGAGTCGCTGAAGAACCACGACGCGATCCTGCTCGGCGCCATCGGCGACCCGTCGGTGCCCTCGGGCGTACTGGAGCGCGGGCTGCTGCTCAAGCTGCGCTTCGTCTTCGACCACTACGTCAATCTGCGTCCGTCGAAGCTGTTCCCGAACACCGCCACCCCGCTGGCCGGCCGCCCCGACATCGACTTCGTCGTCGTACGCGAGGGCACCGAGGGTCCGTACACGGGCAACGGCGGGTCGCTGCGCACCGGCACCCCGGCCGAGGTGGCCACCGAGGTCAGCGTGAACACGGCGTACGGCGTCGAGCGCGTGGTGCGCGACGCGTACGCCCGGGCCGCCGCCCGGCCGCGCAAGAAGCTCACCCTCGTGCACAAGACCAATGTCCTGGCGCACGCGGGCCACCTGTGGAAGAACATCTTCGACAAGGTCGGCGCGGAGTTCCCCGAGGTCACCACCGACTATCTGCACGTCGACGCCGCGACGATCTTCTTCGTCACCCAGCCCGAGCGGTTCGACGTGATCGTCACCGACAACCTCTTCGGTGACATCCTCACGGACCTGGCCGCCGCCGTCACCGGTGGCATCGGGCTCGCCGCGAGCGGCAACATCAACCCCTCCGGCACCTTCCCGTCGATGTTCGAGCCGGTCCACGGCTCCGCGCCGGACATCGCGGGCACCGGCAAGGCCGACCCGACCGCGACCGTGCTGTCGGTGGCCCTGCTGCTCCAGCACCTCGGATACGAGGCCGAGGCGGCCCGTATCGAGACCGCCGTCGCCCAGGACCTCGCGGAGCGTGGCGACACGCCGCGCACCACCGACGAGATCGGCGACGCGCTCGCCGCACGAGTATCGGGCTGACCCCAGCCTCTGCCGACGCGCGGCTGGGTGCGACCATCGACCTTGGGCCGCGCTGACGCACGCACCTCTTCCCCGGCCCCACTCCGAGCGATAATCGGACGTGGGGCCGTCGCGTGAGAGGAAGCTCGGACGTCCTAGTACCTCCGGGTACCGGGGCGCCGCGGGCGCGGTCCGCTACAACCAACGGTGAAGGACTACCACTCATGACGACGCCCACGATCGAGCTCAAGCCCTCCGCACACCCCCTCTCCGACGATGAGCGGGAGCGGATCCTGGCCAACCCCGGCTTCGGCCGCCACTTCACCGACCACATGGTGACCGTCAAGTGGACCGAGGGGCGCGGCTGGCACGACGCCCAGCTCGTGCCGTACGCGCCCCTCTCGCTCGACCCGGCGAACATGACCCTCCACTACGCCCAGACGATCTTCGAGGGGCTCAAGGCGTACCGCCAGCCCGACGGCGGCGTGGCCACCTTCCGCCCCGAGGAGAACGCCGAGCGCTTCCGCGCCTCCGCGCGCCGCATGGGCATGCCCGAGCTGCCCGTCGAGACCTTCATCGCGGCCTGCGACGCGCTGGTCACCCAGGACCGGGCGTGGGTGCCGGCCAGCGGCGAGGAGTCGCTCTATCTGCGGCCCTTCATGTTCGCGACCGAGGTGGGCCTCGGCGTGCGGCCGGCGAACGAGTACCTCTTCATGGTCATCGCCTCCCCGGCCGGGGCCTACTTCCCCGGCGGGGTCAAGCCGGTCTCCGTGTGGCTCTCCGAGGAGTATGTGCGTGCCGCCCCCGGCGGCACCGGCGCCGCCAAGACGGGCGGCAACTACGCCGCTTCGCTGGTCGCCCAGGCGCAGGCCGCCGAGCAGGGCTGTGACCAGGTGGTCTGGCTGGACGCGATCGAGCGCCGCTGGATCGAGGAGATGGGCGGCATGAACCTGTACTTCGTGTACGGGGACCGCATCCTGACCCCCGAGCTGTCCGGCTCGCTGCTGCCGGGCATCACCCGCGCCTCGCTGCTGCGGATCGCCGCCGACCTGGGATACGAGGTCTCCGAGGGCCGGATCTCCGTCGACGACTGGCGGGAGGGCAACGCGGACGGCAGCCTCACCGAGGTCTTCGCCTGCGGCACGGCCGCCGTCATCACCCCCGTCGGCTCGGTCAAGTCCGCCCGCGCGAGCTGGACGGTGGCGGACGGCCGGCCGGGCGAGGTGACGATGAAGCTGCGCAAGGCGCTGCTGGACATCCAGACCGGCGCCGCCCCGGACACCCATGGCTGGATGCACCGCCTGGGCTGACGCGGGGAGCCGGGCGCCGGGCCCGCCAGAAGGGCCCGCCGGAAGGGTGAGACGGGTCGACGTCGTGTACGGCGTCGGCCCCTCCGAACGCGATTCCGAGCCGCGATCCCGACCCGGGTGCGCGTTCGCGCGCCGGCCCGCATTTTGAGACGGAAGGGAGCGCGGGGGCGGAGTGTGCCAAACTGCCCCCGTGCTCACGTTCGCCATGATTATTGGCAGCAGGCGCGCCGGTCCGCAGTGACCGCCCCGTACGACCATGTACGGCGCGACCACCGTGCCCCCAGACCCGCGCGCAGACCTCTCGCACCCGCGAGGGGTCTTTTCGTTTTCCGGACCACCCCGCCGGACGCGGAGCGCGAGGGATCATAGGAGGGCGCGGAACCGGTTATTCCGGTAGACCGAGATCGATCCCACAGGAGCCAGACCACCATGAAGGACCTGCCCGACGACAGCCTCCATGTCTTCGACACCACGCTGCGCGACGGCGCGCAGCGCGAGGGCATCAACCTCACCGTCGCGGACAAGCTGACCATCGCCCGTCACCTCGACGACTTCGGTGTGGGCTTCATCGAGGGCGGCTGGCCCGGCGCCAACCCGCGCGACACGGAGTTCTTCGCCCGGGCCCGCGCCGAGATCGACTTCAGGCACGCACAGCTGGTCGCGTTCGGCGCCACCCGCAAGGCGGGCGTCCGGGCCGCGGACGACCCCCAGGTCCAGGCGCTGCTCGACTCCCAGGCCCAGGTGATCACGCTGGTGGCCAAGTCCCACGACCGCCATGTGGAACTCGCCCTGCGCACCACGCTGGAGGAGAACCTGGAGATGGTCCGGGACACCGTCTCCCATCTGCGCGCCCAGGGCCGCCGGGTGTTCGTCGACTGCGAGCACTTCTTCGACGGCTACCGCGCCAACCCCGGCTACGCCAAGCAGGTCGTCAGCGCCGCCCATGAGGCGGGCGCCGATGTGGTCGTGCTCTGCGACACCAACGGCGGCATGCTCCCGGCCCAGATCGACGCCGTGGTCCGTACCGTCCTGGCCGACACCGGAGCCCGGCTGGGCATCCACGCCCAGGACGACACCGGCTGCGCCGTCGCCAACACCCTGGCCGCCGTGGACGCGGGCGCCACCCATGTCCAGTGCACCGCCAACGGCTACGGCGAGCGGGTCGGCAACGCCAACCTCTTCCCGGTGGTGGCCGCCCTGGAGCTCAAGTACGGCCGCACGGTCCTGCCTGCCGGCGCGCTGGCCGAGATGACCCGCATCTCGCACGCCATCGCCGAGGTGGTCAATCTCACCCCCTCGACCCACCAGCCCTACGTCGGCGTCTCGGCCTTCGCGCACAAGGCCGGGCTGCACGCCTCCGCGATCAAGGTGGACCCGGACCTCTACCAGCACATCGACCCCGAGCTGGTCGGCAACACCATGCGGATGCTGGTGTCGGACATGGCGGGGCGGGCGTCGGTCGAGCTGAAGGGCAAGGAGCTGGGCATCGACCTCGGCGGCGACCGGGAGCTGGTCGGCCGCGTCGTGGCGCGGGTCAAGGAGCGCGAGCTCGCGGGCTACACCTACGAGGCCGCCGACGCCTCCTTCGAACTGCTGCTGCACGAGGAGGTGGAGGGGCGGCCCCGCCGCTACTTCACCGTCGAGTCCTGGCGGGCCATCGTCGAGGACCGCCCCGACGGCACCCACGCCAACGAGGCGACGGTCAAGCTCCGGGCCAAGGGCGAGCGCATCGTCTCCACGGCCGAGGGCAACGGCCCGGTCAACGCGCTGGACCGGGCGCTGCGCCTGGGCCTGGAGCGCATCTACCCGCAGCTGGCCACGATGGAGCTGGTGGACTACAAGGTGCGCATCCTGGAGGGCAAGGGCGGTACGGAGTCCACGACGCGGGTGCTGGTCTCGACGACGGACGGCAAGGGCGAGTGGTCGACGGTGGGCGTCGGGGAGAACGTGATCGCGGCCTCGTGGCAGGCGCTCGACGACGCGTACGCCTACGGGCTGCTGAAGGCCGGCGTGGAGCCGCAGGAGTAGCCGGGCGGCAGGAGATTCGCGGCCCCGGCAGAGCCTTGGGGGTGTAGCTCTGCCGGGGCCGTTGCGTTGAAGTTATGTTGAATCTTCAACGGGACTAGCCTAACTCCATTCTCCACGAACACAAAATCTTCCGAAAATCGTCACGAGTGTTCACCGGAGAAGGTTGGCGACGCGCGTAGAAGTTCGGCAGGCTGTCTCACTCGCACGGCACGCTCCACCTGCACAGCCGCACCGTCCACAGCACGGCCCACAGCAGGAGGTCCCATGAAGCTCCGGTCCGTCGGCAGCTCCGCCGTCACGGCTCTCGTCCTCGTCCTCGGCGTCCTCTTCGCCCCCGGAGTCGGTGTGATCAGCAGCGCCGGGGAGGCGTTCGCGGTCACCAAGATCAGCCACTCCCAGGCCACCTCGATGTTCCGCTCCAGCGGTATCACCTGGTCCTCCTCCGGAGGCTGCTCGGACCGGAACAACGCCACCTGTACCTCCTTCGAACAGCTCAACCTGCCGACCGCGCAGGGGGCCCAGACCCTCAAGAGCGCCAGCGGCTGCGCCCTGAACATCACCGGCGGCACCGAGACCGGGCACGCGAGCGGCACCTACAGCCACTGGAACGGCTACAAGCTCGACTACGCCCTCAACAGCTGCGTCACCAACTACATCACCGGTAACTTCGCCTACATCGGCCTGCGCAGCGACGGCGCCAAGCAGTACAAGTCCAACTCGGGCAACATCTACGCCCTCGAGGGCAACCACTGGGACGTCATCTACTACAACTGCGGCGGCTGCTGACCCGCGCCCCGGCCGGGCGCGCCCATCCGGGTGGACATGTCCGCCGCCCCCGGGCGTGCCCGATCGGGGTTTGTGGGGTGCCGACAGCGGTGATTGCCCAGGGGCGCGTACAGTGGCAGGAAATCCGCTGTCCAGTTCTGTTCTGCCTACCCACCAAAACGCGCCCGACGTTGTATGGAATTGACATGCGTCTCGGGGGGCCCGGGAACGTACCGTCATTGCATGACCAATCTCGAAGGTGCGCCCGATGAGGCGAGCGACGTCCGCGGGCGTGTCGCCGAGCTGCACGCGATCCGCGAGCAGGCTCGGCGCGGCCCGAGCGAGCGGGCGACCGAGGCCCAGAAGGCCAAGGGGAAGCTGACGGCCCGCGAACGGATCGATCTGCTCCTGGACGAGGGGTCCTTCAACGAGGTCGAGCCGCTGCGGCGGCACCGCGCGAGCGGGTTCGGGCTCGAGGCGAAGCGGCCCTACACCGACGGTGTCGTCACGGGCTGGGGGACCGTACACGGCCGGACCGTGTTCGTGTACGCACACGACTTCCGGATCTTCGGCGGGGCCCTCGGGGAGGCCCACGCCACCAAGATCCACAAGATCATGGACATGGCCATCTCGGCCGGGGCGCCGCTGGTGTCCCTCAACGACGGTGCCGGCGCCCGCATCCAGGAGGGCGTCTCGGCGCTCGCCGGCTACGGCGGCATCTTCCAGCGCAACACCAAGGCGTCCGGCGTCATCCCGCAGATCAGCGTGATGCTCGGCCCGTGCGCGGGCGGCGCGGCCTACTCCCCGGCGCTCACCGACTTCGTCTTCATGGTCCGCGAGACCTCGCAGATGTTCATCACAGGACCGGACGTGGTCCAGGCGGTGACCGGCGAGAAGGTCACCCAGAACGGACTGGGCGGCGCGGATGTGCACGCCGAGACCTCGGGCGTGTGCCACTTCGCGTACGACGACGAGGAGAGCTGCCTGGAGGAGGTGCGCTACCTCCTGTCGCTGCTGCCGCAGAACAACCGCGAGAACCCGCCGGTCGTCGAGTCCGACGACCCGGCCGACCGGCGCGGCGAGACGCTGCTCGACCTCGTCCCGGCCGACGGCAACCGCCCGTACGACATGCGCAAGGTCATCGAGGAGATCGTCGACGACGGCGAGTACCTGGAGGTCCACGAGCGCTGGGCGACCAACATCATCTGCGCCCTGTCCCGGCTGGACGGCCAGGTGGTGGGCATCATCGCCAACCAGCCGCAGTCGCTCGCCGGTGTGCTGGACATCGAGGCGTCGGAGAAGTCCGCCCGCTTCATCCAGATGTGCGACGCCTTCAACATCCCGCTGATCACGCTGCTGGACGTGCCCGGCTTCCTGCCCGGCGTGGACCAGGAGCACGGCGGGATCATCCGGCACGGCGCCAAGATGCTGTACGCGTACTGCAACGCCACCGTGCCGCGGATCTCGGTCATCCTGCGCAAGGCCTACGGCGGCGCCTACATCGTCATGGACTCCCAGTCCATCGGCGCCGACCTGACCTACGCCTGGCCGACGAACGAGATCGCGGTGATGGGCGCCGAGGGCGCCGCCAACGTGATCTTCCGCCGGCAGATCGCCGGGGCCGACGACCCCGAGGCCATGCGCGCCCGCATGGTCAAGGAGTACAAGTCCGAGCTGATGCACCCGTACTACGCCGCCGAGCGCGGCCTGGTCGACGACGTCATCGACCCCGTGGAGACCCGCGAGGTCCTCATCAGGTCCCTGGCGATGCTGCGCAACAAGCACGCCGACCTGCCGTCCCGCAAGCACGGCAACCCGCCGCAGTAGCGCGAGCATTGGAGACGAAGCCACCGTGAGCAGTTCACAGGACATCGCCGATAACCCCGCCGATACCGCCGTCGGCACCGCCACTCTCGTCCGCGTCGAGAAGGGCCACGCCGACGCCGAGGAGCTCGCCGCCGTCACCGCGGTGCTCCTGGCCCGCGCGGCCGCGGGCGCCGTTCACCGCCGCTCGCCGGGCCGCACCGGCCGCAGCGCGGCGGGCTGGCGCCGACTGGAGCGCCAGCGGGGCTTCCGCGCCCCGAACAGCTGGCAGGGCTGAGCCCCCGGCGAAGCGACCCGGCGAGACGCCCCTGGCGAACGCCGCCCCGACCGCGGCCCGAAGCGCACAAATCCCCCGCTCTCCCGGAGAGCGGGGGATTTGTGCGTTCGGCGGCGGGCGCCGCCGACGCTGTACGTCGCTATCGCAAACGCGCCATCAGGGCGTGCTCCACGAGCGTGATGAGTGCGCTCTTGGCCTCGCTGCGGTGGCGGGCGTCGGTGATGATGATCGGCGCGTCCGGGCCGATCTGGAGTGCTTCCCGCACCTCTTCGGGGGTGTAGGGCTGGTGTCCGTCGAAGCCGTTGAGGGCGATGACGAAGGGCAGTCCGGAGTTCTCGAAGTAGTCGACGGCGGGGAAGCAGTCGGCGAGGCGCCGGGTGTCGACGAGGACGACGGCGCCGATGGCGCCGCGGACCAGGTCGTCCCACATGAACCAGAAGCGGTCCTGGCCGGGCGTGCCGAACAGGTACAGGATCAGGTCCTGGTCGAGCGTGATACGGCCGAAGTCCATGGCCACCGTGGTGGTGGTCTTGTCCGGCGCGTGGGTGAGATCGTCGATCCCCGCGGAGGCGGAGGTCATCACGGCTTCGGTGCGCAGCGGGTTGATCTCCGAGACCGCGCCTACAAACGTGGTCTTGCCCACGCCGAAGCCGCCCGCCACCACGATTTTCGCGGAGGTGGTGGAGCGGGCTGCACCGCTAGAGCTTGCGAAGTCCACTGAGCACCCTTTCGAGCAGTGTCACGTCAGGCTGGCCGCCGGCGGACTCGTCGCCGCCGGGCTGATGGATGGCGACGAGCCCGGCCTCGGCCAGGTCGGCTACGAGGATCCGGGCGACGCCGAGGGGAATGGTCAGGAGTGCGGAGATCTCGGCGACCGACTTGATCTCGCGGCACAGGTGGCAGATCCGCTGGTGCTCGGGCAACTGGCCCTGGAGCTGGGCGGGGTCCGCCGTGGTGGAGACGAGCGCCTCGATGGCGAGCTGGTACCGGGGCCGGGTCCGGCCACCGGTCATGGCGTACGGGCGCACCAGCGGGTTGTGTCCGGTGGCCGGGGAGGACGGCTCCGGGTGTCGCACGGGCGGCGCGGGCCGGTTGCGCGGCTGATGCGACTGGTGCGGCTGAGGTTCGCCGGACAGGCCCGCCGAGCCGACGGGCGGGGCGTAGGAGGGCGCGTACGGCTGCTGGACGGGCTGCGGATGCGGGGTCAGGGGTTGTGCCTCCTGAGCCTGGTGAACGGGCTCCTGAGGCGCCGCAGGGGCCTGCCCGGCCGTACGGGCCTGACGGCTTGGCGTGGAGGGGAAGTTGAAGCGCTTCAACGGGGCGTCGCCGTGCGGCTCTGCCTGTTGCCCATGGCCGTACGGATATCCACCGGGGGGCGTTGCCACGTGTCCTCCTCCAACTCGCCTGTCTGCCGGTCGCGCCACCGCACCCTAACGGCGCGGTGGCGCGAAACGCATCTTTGTGTTTGCTAGTTGAGAAGACTGCCTTGCAGTTCGGCGCGGAGGTCCGGGGTGAGGACGGTGCCCGCGCGGTCGACCAGCAGGGCCATCTCGTAGCCCACGAGGCCGATGTCGCA